>CAMWLQ010000001.1 GCA_947175195.1 uncultured Clostridia bacterium
AGTCGCTGTTCATAAGGCGAATTTGCGATATAGGGCTATCGTACGACGCATCCATTATAGTGTATTCCTCACCGCCAATAGTTACGGTAAAGCCCTCGTATTCGTCATATGCGACAATCACTATCTCTCCATCTAAGTCATTCGACACGATAGTAATTCCATCTTGATTGATTTCGATTCCATATGATTCGTCCGCCGACCAATACTCACCGTAGAACTTTTCGGGAATAGTAATGTTGTCATCGCCGCCTGTTTCCGTGCTCCTATTCAAAGTAACCATCACAGAATAGTCGCTGCTCATAAGGCGAATTTGCGATATAGGGCTATCGTACGACGCATCCATAACGGAATACTCGATTCCGTCAAGCGTTATGGCAATATAATCCTCAGTAGCGTCGTATTCTTGTACGGCTACCGTTTTGGCAACGCCGTCTATGCTGACCGCAACACCGTTTTCGGTGATCACTATGACGTAAGCAGCGCCGTTCTTTTCGCCCTCAAACGTGCCGCGGAACTTTTCGGGTATCGTTACGCTCGGCGCACCCACAGGGTTTAGAGTAACAAAGATAGTAAAATTAGCATCGGAGAAGTTTATTGCCGTATTATCATAATAGTCAGTGGCAATGCCGTATTCCTCGCCGTCAATATCTATTGTAATCGAATCCCAATAATCGTCATAAGCGGTTACGGTAGCATTCTTTACAGGACCGTCGCCGATTTTAACCGTAATACCTTCGGCACTTATTGTAATGTAATACGTTACGCCGTCATCCTCGCCTTCGTATTCACCGTAATATTTTTCGGGGAATACTACGTCGCCTGCGGGCGGCTCAGGGTATTCGCCGCCGCTTGTAACTTTATCAAGCATTACGTTAAAACGATACGACCCAAACGACATAAGCCCGATTTGGCTTGCGTTATATCCCTCGGAGATATAGTAGTCCTCGCCGTCAACGTCGAGCGTTATCTCCCAATATCCGTCATAATCAACGGACGAAATTGTTGAGTCGAGTTTATCGTCGTCGAAATAAATTTCAACCGTTGTCAATCCGATAATAACCTTAAAGTCAGTATCGTAGTAGCTGTCATACTTTTCAAACGTGCCGACAAACAGCTCGGGCATTATAACCGCATCCTCTACCGCGGTCATGTCGTAGTACGCTGTGGAAAGTCCGTCTACGTATACGATAAACAAAAGTACGGGGTTGCCGTCGGTATTTTCTTCCGCAAACATGCGGTAGGTCTTTTCGCCGTCGGTAGCGTACAGCGAGCCGTCATCTTCGTCGTACGACAGCACGGTGAGCATTGTGCCGTTGTATTCCACCATATTGTAAGCGATTGCGACGGTTTTGTCGTCCTTGCTCCACACGCCGCCGAATTCCTCGGGAATTTCCACGGGGGCGATTGCCGTGCTGGTAAGCGTGTAGGTAACGTCGTCGTCGGCGTCCTCGCCCACATGGAACAAAAGCAGTTGTTTTTCGCCTTGCTTGGTTATGTACCATTCTTCGCCGTTCCACTCGCCCGTGAACAAATCGTACTGAATATCATAGCCGGCAATTTCAAATTCTTGACCGTTTATGACAATGCCGTTCTTGTCGATAACCGCTGTGACCGTTCCGTCGGTGTAAGTGCCGACGTAATAGTCGAGCACGCTCGTATGCTCGCAGTTGTCAAAGCCGATGGGCAACGTCGTTTCGTCCCAATCCACGTACGTAAGCGTGCGCATTATATACGCGTCGCTTACCACATAGTACAATTCCACTTGATACAGCGCGCCGTCCTTCAATACAAACCTGACGTCTATCGCATAGCTCGCGTAAAGTCTGATTTGATCGATGCCTTCGCCGAAATTGATAAGTATGCTACGGATGTTATCCAACGTGTAGCATTCGTCGCGCAATATGTACCCGTCGTATTCGTCAAGCTCGAAAATCTCGGGCGCAAAGCCGTCAAAGCTGGCGCGCATAGACGCTATCGTGGGGAATACCGTAGCGTCGCGCAGCGTGACAAGCTCGGTTTCGGGATTGTAGTCAAACGGATAAACTACGGCAGACGCGCCTGTGCCCATTTGGACGTAACCCTCTTCATAATCCTCACAATCGTAATAAACGGCGTTTTCCGTTACGTAAACGTTATATTCAAGGTCTCCGTCTAAGTCGGTCAAACTCACCTCGCTCACGACGATCGTGTAGTTTTTAGCCTCGCTCGCAGTTTTGAGCGCGTTTTTAAGCGCGGTGTGCTCCGTCGCCGTACTATACGGCGTAAACGCCTCCTCGTCTACTTCCGCCGTTCCCCATTCGCCGAGCGTGAACGCGTAAACGGACGAGTAATAGACTGCGTCCTCACCCGTGCCGACGGTGATGCGCTTGGTGGTTATGTTTATTCTTGCCACTTTGCCGTCCGCAATGGTGACGGTAAAGCTTTCTATACTCTCGTTCCAGCCCGTTAATGCGGTGGCAGCGGCGGTCACAACCTCGTCCTCTGCGGTAAGCGCAAAAACGTTTTGGGTTTCGGTCGCTGTAAAATCGGTCACCGAAAGCTTTTTAAACGGATTATCGTAATCGGCAAACGACTCTTCCACGGTGGGATAGTTGTATGCAATTTTATTGTCTAACGTGTGATAAGGCTGGGCAATCTTGCCGTCCCTGTCCACGTAAACGTCGTCGTACACAATCTCGCCGTCGGCGTTCACTTCGACAATATTGACCGCACCGTTTCCGAACACAGTCGTTAAAGTGTAGGTTAAGGCGTCCGCGCCCTCCTCTTTGTAGGTGTACGAGCCCACCGCCATAAAGGTGGTTTGTACACTTTCAAACGCCTCCGCAAAAAGCTCCTCGGGAGTTTTGCCGCCGTCGTCGTCGCCCGATTGCTTGAACGTCGCCTCCACTACGGTGTTTGCCGAAATGACAAAGCCGTACACGCCGTTTGTAAGTTCGGTATCTACTCCGTTTACGGTAAAGGCGTCAATCGTGTAGCCGTCTTTTGCAGTTACGGTAACTACAACCTTTGCGCCCGCACCGAACTCGGTCTTTTGTGCGCCGTCCGCATTGGCAACGGTAACGCTGCCCTGCTCGGCATTGTACTTGGCGGTTACCTTGAACGTAACGCTGCCTACGCCGTCGTCGCCGCACGCTACCATGAACAGCGACAGCGCGAGCGCCGCGATTATGGCAATTACGGTTAGAATTTTCTTTTTCATAAGTCCTCCATAAAAAAAACGACACCGAAAAATCATCTTCGACGCCATTGTCAACAAAATCTACAGTGCGGAAAGAATGTGTACTTTCCCTTGTATATTTTCAACAATATAACACATACGCACATAATTCGTCAAGCATATTTAAATATAAATATTAAAATTTGAAATTTAAAAAATAAATACTAACCGCACAAAAACGGTTGACAACCACGATAATATTTGGTATTATATCATTCGCATGGGGATTTAGCTCAGTTGGTAGAGCATCTGCTTTGCAAGCAGAGGGTCAGCGGTTCGAGTCCGCTAATCTCCACCACTATATGAATTATATAGAGGAATGTAGCTCAGCAGGTTAGAGCACCACCCTGATAAGGTGGGGGTCGGTGGTTCGAGTCCACTCATTCCTACCAGCAAGACGACCTAATAGGGTCGTTTTTGCTTGGTAAGAATGAGTGGCAAGACCATGCGGTGCGGAGTTAAGCTTGCAAGAAATGTACCGCTCACCCACCGCATGGTGCGCTAGGCGCTTGCGCTGTTGAGATGTTCAGCGCGTATTTTCAGCATACCGCAAAGATATACAAACCAAACAATACAGAGCGCAAAGCCCGCCCGCGCAGTCCGCGGGCATTCCACTCATTCGAACGATAGAGGACGCATAAGCGTCCTTTTTTCGTTTATTATTATCCGACTAATAATTTGCAAATATGAACGCCCATTATTTTTGCAATTCTAAAAAGATTAACCATATCAAAATCCTGATTAGTCATTATTTTATTAAACGTATAAACACTTATTTTACATAACTTACAAAACTTCGTTTTGCTTAAATTGTTAGCTTTTATGTAGCTATTGATTAGTGCTGTCTTGACCGCATTATCCATAATCGTCTCCCAAAGCATAGTGTTAATTATATTGTACTATTACCGATTGGTAATGGTCAAGCATTTTATTACCATTTGGTATAAAATATTCTTGAGGTGAAAACTATGAACAAATTTGCAGAGAGATTAAAAGAGCTTAGAATGGAAAAGAATCTTTCTCAAAACGAGTTGTCAAAGCAAATCGGAATTAGCGTTGCTTGTATAAACAGATGGGAAAACAATTTACGCATACCGAATATTGACAGCATCATAACTCTTTGCAAATTCTTCGGTTGTACTGCCGATTATTTAATCGGATTGGAAGATTGATTGATTATTCGTTTTAGGTTTGCTATCCCCTATCCAAAAAACACTGCGCGCTATTACTATTAACAGTTTTGTTATTCATGGAAAAAACCTATTTAAAAATCAATATAATCAAAAGCGATTTGGTTGCTCAGGTCACACCGCCTGAGTTTGACAACGTAATATTTGCGGAAAGTTGTGATGAATTACACACAGTTTCTCAAATAGTTTTATCAGGAAAATACAACAAAACTTACCACGTACTTGCGTATTTTGTTACTCTTAATGACGAAACCGTCTTGATTGACGGCGATAGGCTTTTTATATGTACGTATAGCGAAATAGCAATTATAGATTTATCGCTTGACAAAGTTGTAAAAGTCATAAATTGCGACGCTTTCCAACTGTTTGGCATTTACAAATTCAAAAGCGGCTATTTTGTTCACGGCGAAATGTATAATATGTTTTTCAATAAAAGCCTCGACTGCGTATGGAAATGCGGTGCAGTTGACATATTTGTCAATCCCAAAGTAAAGAGTGAGCTTGAAGTACACGATAACTACATCACCGTTTACGATTGGACAGGCTGTTGCCACTACTATAATGAAACGGGAGAATTCGGCATTGAATATCACTCGGAATATGATATAAGTAAAAAATAGTTTGGGTCTAGCTATTGCTCTTTTCGTTTTTTTGTTATATACTATTCAGTATGGAAAAAGACAGTTTGATTGTAATAGACGCCAATTCGCTGGTAAACCGCGCGTTCTTTGCCATGCCCGCAATGACGACCACACGCGGCGAGCCGATAGGCGCGGTGTACGGCTTTACCACAATGCTGATAAAGCTGCTCGAACAGTACCGCCCCAAATACATTGCGGCGGCGTTTGACGTGCACGCACCCACATTCCGTCACAAAATGACCCCGCTGTACAAAGCGACGCGCAAGCCCATGCCGCCCGACCTCAAGGCGCAAATGAGCGTGCTTAAAAGCTTGCTTGCCGACATGAACATAAAGATGTACGAAATGGCGGGCTACGAGGCGGACGACCTTATCGGCACAATATCGCGGCGTTCGGGCGTGTTCACCTATATACTCACAGGCGACCGCGACAGCCTTCAGCTGGTAAACCCCACCACGCACGCGCTGCTCACAAAAAAAGGCATAACCGAAATACTCGACGTTTCGCCCGACAATGTGGAAGACGTTTTCGGCGTTCCCGCCGACCGTGTTGTCGACTTTAAAGCGCTTGCAGGCGATTCGTCCGATAATATACCCGGCGTTGTGGGTATCGGCGAAAAATCCGCTGTAGAGCTTATCCGCACATACGGCACGCTGGACGGCATATACGCCGCACTCGACGAGATTAAAGGCAGCCGCCACGACAAGCTTGCCGCAGGCGCGGACAACGCGTACCTATCGTACAAGCTGGCGCGCATAGACACCGACGCGCCCATAGACTTTTCGCTGTCCGACTGCGAGCTTTCATTCCCCTTCCCCGCCGCGGTCAAAAACCGATTTGCCGAGCTGGAGTTCAAGTCGCTGTTATCGCGCGACGATCTTTTTGCGCAAGCAACCGAGGGCGCTGCCACACCGACAGTTAAAACTATCAAGACGGTAACGCTCAACAGCCCCGCCGAGCTTGAAAACCTTGTCAACAACGTTTACCCCGACGGAAAGCTTGCGCTGCTGCAAACTCCCGACGGACTGCACGTCGCGTTTGACGACGCCGATTATTTTGCGCCGATAGCCGACACGCTGATGAGCGTGTTTACGCTGCCCGCGTGCATAGATATACTAAAACCCGCCCTGCAATCGCGCAAGCTTATTACGTTCGAGCTGAAATCACTGCTGCACGCAATAACGCCTATAATGCCGACGGACGCGGATGACGTGGCGCTTATGGCGTATCTTTTGGAATATCGGCTTGCGCCTACCACCGCCGCCGAGCTGTTCACCCTGTGCGACGAATGTTCGGTCGAGCTTGCCGCACGCGGCATGACGGCACTCTATCACGACATCGAACTGCCGCTACTTTACGTTTTGTTCGATATGGAAAGCAAGGGCTTTGCGGTAGACCGCAATCGGCTGGACGAGATTGACATTAAGTTTTCCGAGCTTGAACGCGCCAACGTAGCGCGCATACGCGAGCTGTGCAACACGGACATAAACCTGAACTCGCCCAAACAGCTTGCCAAACTATTGTTCGAGGATATGGGCATACCGTACCCCGACAAGTCGGCAAAGACGTACTCCACCAAAGCCGAAATACTGCAAAAGCTTTCGGGCGACTACGAGATAGTTGACGAAATACTGAAGTACCGATTCAACTCCAAGCTAAAATCGACCTTTATAGACGGCGTGCGCAAAGCGCTCAGCGCGGGCGGCAAGGTGCACACGCGCTTTAATCAAACGCTAACTACCACCGGACGGCTGTCGTCCACCGACCCCAACCTGCAAAACATTCCCACCCGCGTGGATGAAGGCAAGCTGTTACGCTCCATGTTTGTCGGGTCGAAGGGCAACGTGCTTGTGGACGCCGATTACAGCCAAATCGAATTAAAGCTGCTGGCGCACTTTTCGGGCGATCCCAAAATGGTAGAGGCATTCCGCAGCGGCGGCGATATTCACGCGTCAACCGCCGCCGAGGTGTTTGAGGTCTCGCCCGCCGAGGTAACGCCGCAAATGCGCCGCGACGCCAAGGCGGTCAATTTCGGCATTGTTTACGGCATAAGCAATTACGGACTCAGCCAAAACATCCACATCCCGCCGCGCAAAGCGGACGAGTATATAAAGCGGTATTTCGAGCGTTTCCCCGCCGTCAAAGCGTACCTCGACGGCTTGATCGAAAACGCGAAAAAACAAGGCTACGCCGTTACTATGTTCGGACGGCGGCGCACTATCCCCGAGCTCAATTCCGCCAAGTTCACCGAACGCAAATTCGGCGAGCGCGTGGCAATGAACACCCCGCTGCAGGGCACTGCCGCCGATATAATCAAGATAGCAATGGTGCGCGTAAACAAGCGACTGGAAAATATGAAATCCAATCTTATTCTCCAAGTGCACGACGAGCTGATTGTGGACGCTCACCCCGACGAGGTCGAGCAGGTAAAGGAAATACTCAAAACCGAAATGGAAGGCGCCGTAACCCTTTCCGTGCCGCTGGACGTGAGCATTTCGGTAGGCAACAACTGGATGGAATGCAAGTGATAATTCGGAATTATGAATTCCATCCGCTATAAAGCCTTCCCCTACGGGGAAGGTGTCGGCAACGCCGACGGATGAGGTTATAACCACACCCGAGCGCATTCGCGCCCACCCTCTCCCAAGGAGAGGGCAAAAATAAGGTAGCCTATGAATACAAATAACACAACAAAGCCCGTGCGCGTAATCGGAATTACGGGCGGAATAGCAAGCGGCAAGACGGTGGCAACAACCGCGCTTATTAATGCGGGCTACACCGTTATCGACGCGGACGAGGTTTCGCGCGCAGCTTTTGCTTGCGGCACGGACGGCGAAAAGTCGATGATGCTCGCCTTTCCGCAAGCCGTGGATAACGGCAAGCTCGACCGCGCCGCACTGCGCAAAATAATAGCCAAGGACGACGAGGCGCGGCAAAAGCTTAACGCGCTCACCCACCCCGCAATCGTCGCGCAAATCAAAAAACTAATTGCCGCCGCCGAGCCGCCGATAATACTATCCGCGCCGTTGCTGTTTGAGTCGGGATTGTCTTCGCTGTGCGACGTAACGGTGTGCGTGTACTGTCCCCGCCCCGTTAGACTACAGCGACTGACCGCACGCGACAATATTTCGTTAGAGGACGCGGCAAGCATAATAGACGCGCAAATCCCCGACACCGAGCGCTGCACGATAGCCGACCACATAGTCCGCTCCGACCGCGATCAAGCCGAGTTTACAAACGAGATAACCGAGCTGATAAAAGACATAGTTAAATAAGGTTGAGATTCCTCGCGTTGCTCGGAATGACAAAATTAAAAGGCCGCCCGCAGGCGGCTTTTTGTTTATAATGCTCTTATACTCGATACTGGCGGTTTGCGCGAATATATACCGACGGGAATTCCCGTGGATATAACAGCAGTAATAAACGCTATACCGAATACACTCAACACGGACAGCGGTCCGAACACAAACAGGCTTATACTCAGTCCGACGTCTTCCAAAATTAAGGTATTCAGTAGCATACACAGTCCAAACGTGCCGATCGTCGATATTACAAAGCATATCAGCGCGATAATAAATGCTTCCGAGATGAATATCTTGAACACGTCGATAGTGCGTGCGCCGATAGCGCGGAGTATTCCAATATCCTTCTTTTTGGCGGTTATTGACGCCGAAATGAAGTTGAACATCAGCAAAAAGGCAAACAGCGCAAGCACCGCACCCGCGATTATAAACGCCGTTTCAAGCGTGTCCGCCGTGTCGATAACCATTTCGAGCTGCTCGATTATAGTATTCTTTATCTTGACTGCCGAGTCATCTTTTTGCTTTACGCCCGACTTGTCCAAAAGCTTGGTTATAAGCGCTCTCGATCCGTCGTACGGTATCAAGATATTATCTATACACGCATCTATCGGCTCATTGTACTTGGTTTGGTAATCGTCCTGACGCTCGACATAAAACATATCGTAAAGATCTGCGCCGAGATAACAGCCACTGTTCGTATTCTCCATAAAGAAAGCGACAACATCCACCGGTTGTTCACTCGTCATATTGTTGTAGATAGTAAACGTAATCGGCTCTTCCAATTCGTCCATCGCCCACGCGACTAAATCGAGCGCATATACTACATCTTGCAACGTATATTCTCCGTCTTCGGACTCGTACAGATTAGACATAACGTAATACGGGTTGACGGCGTCGAGCGCTTGTTGTAAGCCGGATTGCCATGTTTCATATTCGTCGGGTGCGGTTTCACGGTCGGGTTCGGTGCCGTTTTCCTCAATATACTTATCCGTTGCTTGCTCCTCTAACCTTGCCAAAAGCGCCGCGTATTTTTTGTCGGCGTCGCTACGCGCATTTTCCAGCGCGGCATCCACATATGCATTTTTTGCGGTAAAATATTGCTCTTGCGCGATATAAAAACGTTCGTGGTCAAACAAATTAAACATCGGGTCGGTTTCTTGCGGTTCAGGATGCTCGGCGTCATAAGTGCTTAGGGTTTCGTCGTAATTTTCCGATCCTTCAATGCTCGCAATAAAAGCATTGCGCTGTTGTTGCCAAGAGGCATGCATTGCATCAAACCATTCACTGTTAAAATCGTTATACTCGTCATCATCGGGGTCGGGCTGTCTATGATTGCTTGAGTATTCAGTGCTTGCTTCGCTGCGTACATTATTCAGTCTCTCTATATACTCAGAGCGTTGAAATTGATAAACGTAGTCTTCAATAGCCCAATAGTAGGCGCCGACTATTTCTTTAATACTGATCGCAGCCTCGCCGCCCTCGAGAAAAGTTTTGCGATTACCGTCAAGTCCGTAAATATTCAGGGAATTGCTGTTGTAAGTTGCAAACCAGCCGAATCGACTTGACCATTCATCATTATTGAGTAAATAGTTTCCGTTAAGGTGAATGGTTGCAGAATCATTGCTGCATTTAAAGTATCGATCGTACAAGTCGCCGACGTCGATACTTTGCGCAATGGCATCGAACATTTCTTCGGTCATGGCGACCGTCGCATACATTCCGCTTTGGCGCTCCATCTCCCACATCCACGACGAGAACTCGCTGTCATCCGACGTGGAGCCACTGTCCGCCGAGTTCATCCTGGATCTATAATCGTCGGGAACATCCGAGCCCCTAAACACGCCGACAATCTTATAATAGCCGTCGCTTGTTCTTGCCATTATCGGCTTTTGCTCGGAATATAAAACGTCCTGGTAAGATTTTATTGTAAGCTGAGTATTGTCATCACCGTAAACAAACATACTGCCATGCGACTTGGCAGCGTTGAACAAAAAGTCGGTTATGGCAACCTCGTCATCCGCTTGCGGCATTCTTCCCGCCAAAAGTTTAAGCTTGTCGCTTGCAGGTACAATCCCTTCGAGATAGTTGGAATAAAACCCGCTTGCCGCACTGCTCAAACTGAGATTGAAGATTTGCGACCTATGCGAAATCATGGGAATCGCGCCGCTGTATTTTTTGGCATACTCCTCGTATTCGGCTTTGGTAAACTTAGTATCTATGTTGCCGATATAAGTAGCATCGTCGACGTAGTCGTAGGTAACGTAATAAATCTTACCCAGCGATACGTAGTTGATATTGGAATCGGTAAACGACTGAACACTGACCTCTCTACCGTCAAACAGCATAAGCGTGGACGCCAAGCCGAACAACACAAACGCCACTACCGAAAGAAGAATGGTAAACACCAAGCGCACGGGCTTTGTTTTAAGACTGCCCGCGCCCATCTTTATTGCGTGCTTTACAGGTAAGTGCGAACGGATAAGCTTTTGCGGCTCGTACTGCTTGGGAATGGGTTGCTCTTTAATATTCTCAAACGTTCCCGCGTTTATTTCCGGTCGGTCTTCCTTGAACTGCGCTATCTTTTCGTGCGATGTGGATATTAACGCAGTGCCGCCCGACTTAGCTAAAAAGTTTTTTATGTTAATCAAATCGGTATCGGAGAGCTCGGCGCCGTTTGTTACGCACACCGTATCCGTACCGTAAAACCTGACGTTTTGTTCGTTGTTTGTTTCGGCACGGGTTTGATCGGAAATGATTTTACCGTCTTTAAGCTCGATTATGCGGTCGCCGTACTGCTCGGCAAAGTCGCGGTCGTGCGAAATTACAAGCACGAGCTTTTCCTTAGACAGCTTTTTTAGCGTGTCAAAAACCTGCTGACCTGTCTTGCTGTCCAGCGCACCGGTCGGCTCGTCCGCCATTATTATTTGAGGCTCTTTTACAAGCGCACGCGCAATAGCTACGCGCTGCTTTTGTCCGCCCGACAAAGTATTGGGCTTGCGCGCGGCAAGGTCGGCAAGGTCTACGTCGGCAAGAATTTTGCGTATAATCTCATTGTCCGGCTTTTTGTTTTGGAGTTCGAGCGCAAGCGCAATGTTTTGCTCGACGGTAAACTCGTCGAGAATATTGTATTCCTGAAAGACAAAGCCGACGTATGTATTGCGGTAGCTGTCAAAGTCCTGCGCGGAGAAATCCTTGCTGCTCTTGCCCTTGATGATTATTTCGCCATCGTCCATGCGGTCGAGTCCGCCGCACACGTTTAAAAGCGTCGATTTGCCGCTGCCCGACTTACCGAGTATAAACACCATCCCCGTTTCGGGAAAGTTGAGCGACACGTCGTCCAAAGCCTTGGTGACAACGCCGTTTTTGGTTTTATACTCCTTTTTTAAATGTTTGACCTCTAACATTGCTTACTCCGTATACAGTTATGTGATAATTTTATCACAACACACAATGTTTGTCAATAGAGCAGACCGTTACTCGATGTTCTTTATACGCCATTCTATCCGAACAGTCCGTACACCCTGCGTGCTTTTTGTATTTTGTTAATATAGTTTTGCGTTTCGGGAAAGATTTTTTCGCCGTCCAAGAATTTGCGGGCGTTGTTTTCCCCTGCGTTGTACGCCATAAGCGCGGCGGTAACGTTGCCGTCGAATTTATCTATCAGCAGCGACAAATAATAGCACCCGCACCTCAAAGAATTTTCCGCGTCGTACATGTCCGCGTTTTTGGGCAGTCCCAGTGCGGTTGCGCACATATCGAAGGTTTCGGGCATTAGCTGCATCAATCCCTTTGCGCCCTTATGCGACGTAGCCTTTGTGTCAAACCTGCTTTCCGCCCATACCACCGACTTTACCAGCGGGCGCGACAGCCCAAATTCGTCCGCCGCGGCGCACACCTTGTCCGTGTACTTGTTGGGAAAGATTACGCACAGCGCTACCGCGGAAATCGTGACAAACGCAAACACCGCCGCCGTAACAGCCGTTGCCGCGTACTTAACTGATTTTTTCATATATGTAGTGTATGCACATATTCTATTCGGAATGCGGAATACGGAATGTGGAATTGAATGATAAAATTTTATTTAAATGAATTGTGCGGCTAACGCCTGGATTTCTCCACTGCGCGCTACGGTCGAAATGATGGGATTAGAGCGTTGCTATTAAAATAGCGCAACGCTAACCACCCATCACCCCGAGCGCAGTCGAGGGGTCTAGGCGACCCGCCGCATACATGTTTTGCCTTTATCATGAATAATTCCGAATTCAATTAATATGTTGTTGTCGGCTTGCCGTCGGCGCCGTAGTGCCAGCAGTTGACGCCCTCGATTTCAGTTTCCGAATAGTAGTATTTTGTCCCGTTGAGCAATGCTGCATTATCGTTGCGAATAATAACAGCCTTCCATTGTTCCTCGCTGCCGCAGTAATAAACATTTACGGTATCGGGGCAACTGCTGAACATCGAGTAATCTATTACTTCGATTGACTGCGGAATGACTATCGCGTCCAGCGCGGAGCATTTATAAAAAATTTGAGTGTTCGCACTCGCAAGCGCCGCGGGTATCTTGACGTAAACGAGCGCATCACTATAAGCGAACGCGCCCCAGCCTATTGTCGTTACACTGTCGGGAATTACTGCCTCTTGCAGCTTGTCGCAATCGTAAAACGCGCTGCCGCCTATGACGACAAGTCCGTCGTTAAAGTTTACGGTGGTAAGCTCGCCACAATTTGAAAACGCATCCATACCCACGTATCTCATTTCATCGTTAAATGTGACCGAGCGAATGCAGTTGTCCTTCCAAAACGCGTATTCCGCTATACCGATCGTACCCGATTGAAATTCCAAATCGAGCTTTTCGTCACTGTTGAGATCGAAAAATCCCAACGAAATCGCCCATTTGTCCACATACACAATATGATTGACGGTGCGCATTATCCCGTTGCAGCCGCTGAATGCATTGCGGTATACTCGCGTAACGGTATCGGGTATTTTGAACGTTCCGCTCATTATTATCGAATTGTCGCAAAACACATAGTCGCCTATTGTAGTAACGCTGCCGTCCGTAGGAATGACCGACGTCATGCAGCCGAGTATAAACTTTTTTTCGGCGGTGGAAATTACGCAATTATCCGCCGACGAAAGCCATTCGTTGTCGCCGTCCACAGTGAGCGAAGTGACGTTGTCGCTTTTATACAAAATTTTCTCGTTAATGCCCATAACTCCCGCCGAGAACTTTACGCTCCTTAATCGTGAGTTGTGCGACAAAGCGTACTTATATAACTTGTAGCTGTCACCGTTATAGCTATCAGGCAAAACTATATCCTCGTCGCTGCCCGAATAGTCCATAAGAAACGGAGTTTGGTCGTACGGGAAGACATTTTCGTCGCGGAACATGCAAAATGAAAAGCCGTCGTCCGTCGTGTGTATAATACTTTCCTCGTCCGCGTCGGTATGAACAATCACGTACGCACCGATGTTTGTACTGTTAAGTAGTGACACGTCGGACAGGTTGTATACCTCCACAAGCTTATTGCATCCCGTAAACACGTTCCAGCCGATTACCTCTACGTTTGACGGTATGGTAATGCTAAGCAGCGAATAACAGTACAAAAACGCATAATTATTTATCTCTTTTACTCCGCCGCCGATGTTGACGTTTCTTAAATTGTAGCAGTATGCAAAGGCGCTGTTCGGTATAGCTTTTAAGCCGTCGCCTATCGTAACGCTACGAAGATCGGAACATTCATTGAATACATTGCCGATTGTCAGCACCTCGTCGCCCAACGTGACGTCGGCAAGCGCAATGCAGCCCGAAAACGCGTACGGATTAACGGTTTCGCAATGTAGCTCGGCGCTTACCAGTCCCGTGCAATATGCGAATGAATATCGTCCTATCGCCTTGCAAGTCACGGGAACGGTTATCGATTTAAGCGCCGCACAGCTGCTGAAAGCATAGATGCCGAGCTGCTCGACACCGACTGGAATGTCGAACGACGTAAGTGACGAACACCCGTCAAACGCATAGTCGCCTATTGCGGTAACGCCTTCCCCAAGTTTTACTTGACGGAGCGACGAACAGCCCCAAAAAGTATCGTTCTCTATTTCGGTCACACCGCTCGGAATTTCTATACTCTTCAGTGACGAGCAGCCGTAAAAAGCATACTCGCCAATCTCGGTAATGGTGTCGGGCAGCCGTATTTGTTCGAGCGACGAACAGCCGCCGAACGTATGCGAGGCTATGCGTTGCAAGTCGGACGGCAGCGTTACACTTTTCAGGCTTTTGCAGTTTTGGAAAGCGTAATGCGCTATCTCCGTTACACTGTCGGGTATTATCACCGAAACAATGTTACCGCAGTTTGCAAAAGCCATGTATTCTATACTTGTAACAATGCTCGGCACGGTCAGCGTGCCCGAAACGTTTGTGTCCACAACTCCGTTTATGCAATAGCCGTCATTCTTTATGCTATACTTAAACGGCGCGAGTGCGCGCTTAATATCACGTTTTAAATCCCAGTTTGCATAGAGCGTGACGTCGGAGTATACGGCATCATCATACATATTCCACGTGTCGGTATTCCACGTGTCAGTGTAGTACGTCCAAGACTGCAATTCCATGTTAGCGTCTGGCGGAGTTACCGCGGGCGCGTTAATCTTGTCACCTTGAGCAACCGTAACTGTGAGTCTATCCGTTCCGTCTTCGAACGTGCCGCCGTCGGCGTTAAACGTGACGGTAACCGCCTGCACCCATACCGCGCGCAGCATTGTGTCCTCACTCACCTTTGCGGTATGAAATTTCCACATCGGGTCGGCTATGTTGCCGGTAAGATTCCAGCCCCAAAATATATAGCCGTCACGAACGGGTTCTTCGGTCGGACGCTCGAGCATGCTATCTTTATTGACCTTAAACTCAAAAAACGGCTCGCTGTTTATCCATCCGCCGCACGCGTCGAATATGACGGTGCAAGTGCCGGCATTCGGTTTGTTTTTGTCTTTGTTGCTAAACGAATAGCCGTTGTCCCATTTGTTGCTGCACGCAAAAACAGCCGTGATTATCGCGATAACGGCGACAACCATAGCCCCGATAATAATCAGCCTTTTGCGCATACTCAGCATGTTAAAAATCCTCTCTATACTACCCACCGTAGTATTACTAAAATTATACGCTCGCCGCGCCGCGCTGTCAATAGCGAAAAAGCCGTTTACGCCAATTCTAATCGGATTTTAATGATTTACTAATGTAAAATTAAATAAAAATAGCAACACCACTATGCGGCGGGTCGCCCGGCCCCTCCGCGGTGGTCGGGGTGATGGGTATAAAAGCGGTACTCTTTTTAATAGAATTGTAAACTCTAACTCCCATCATTTCGACCGTAGTGAGCACAGCGAACAAAGCGGAGAAATCCAGGCGTTAGCCGCATTATCTTTAAATCACATCCTTATTTTTAATTCCGAATTAAAAAAACGCCTTTCGGCGTTTTTTTAAATTCCGTTATAAGTGAGCTTATCGTTGTACGCATAGCCCGCGACGACGGTATGCCGTCCTTTAAGCAACGGCTTGCCCGCGTGGGTGCGGTTTTCTATGGAGAAGTTTTCCGTCGAGTACGCGGTGAGGTATTCGTCGTCCACGTTGAACACCACCTTGTACGGCACTGTTACGCACGCGGCAAAAGCGATATAACTGCCGTTGTCCGCCTTGCCCTTGCCGAAGTCTATTATCTTTATGCCCTTGCGGTACCTGCCCATAACGTCTATTTGGCTGACAAGCAAGCGCTTGGTATAGCCGCGATCGGTACACAGTGCGACCTCGCCGTCGCCGTTGACCTGACGAATGAGTATGCACTCGTCGCCGTCGGCAAGCATCATGCACCTTACGCCTATCGCTATGCGGTTTTGGCTGGGAACGTCGGACATATCCGCGTTAAGGCACATACCGCCTTTGGTGACTATCATAAGCGAGCAGCCGTCCTGCTCGTCCTCTATGCCGATGAGCGTGTCGCCGTCGCGCAGCTTGGTTGCTTGGAACGCCGACTTGACAACGCCGTACTCGCTCCACGGCGATTTCTTTACAAGTCCGCCCTTGGAGTAGAACAGCAGGCTGCCCTTGGGCAGTTTTTCCTCGACTACGCGCATATACAGCGGGTACTCGCCGTCCAAAGCCTCCGCGACGATCTTTTTGAGCTCGACGCCCTTTTCACGCCACTTGCCGTCGGGAATTGCCTCCACGTCGATCTTGTAGCAGTTGCCGAGGTTGGTAAAGCAAAACACCCTGTCCGTGGACTTTGCGCGCACCAAGCAGTTGCATATCTCGTTGAGCGTGGAATTGTCGGTAAAGTCCTTTGTCGCCATGGTAAAGTTTTTGACCAACATTCTCTTGATTTGGTGGTTGGCATTGGCGGCAATAACGTACTCGAACGTGGGCTTTTCGTCGTCGCTCGGGATAACGTAATGCTCGACGTCCGGCACAAGCTGCGATTTGCGGTTTTCCTTGTACTGCTTGCGTATGGTGAGCAGCTCGCTCTTTACAAGCTCCATTTGCAGTTTTTTGGACGCTATTATCGATTCGAGGCGAGCTATTTCGCTCTTGACGTCGGCAAGCTCTTTTTCCAGCTTGAATATCTCGAGGCTGGTGAGCCTTGCAAGGCGCATATCCAGTATGGCTTGGGCTTGTACCTCGGATAGCTCGAAACGCTTTCTGAGCGCCTCTTTTGCGGCGGTCGTGTTTGCGCTCGACTTGATTATCTTGATGACCTCGTCAATGTTCCTTACGGCTATGACCAAGCCTTCCAAAATATGCTCGCGCTTTCTTGCGGCGTCAAGCTCGTAACGCGTGCGCCTGAGCACGACCTCGCGCTGGTAGTTTACGTAGTACGCTATTATGTCCAGCAAGCCCATAAGCTGCGGCTTGCCGTCCGCAATGGCGACCATGTTGAACGAGAAATTGATTGACAAATTGGTGTACTTGAACAGCGCGTTGATAATGTCCTTGGGATTGCTTTCGCGCTTGAGCTTGATAACGGCGCGCATACCGACGCGGTCAGATTCGTCCACAACGTCCGTTATGGCGGACAGCACGCCCTTTTTGTCCTCGCGCACCTTGATAATCGTTTCCAGCAGCTGCGCCTTGTTCACGCCGTACGGGATTTCGTCTATTACTATTATCTTTTTGTCGTTGTCGTTTTCGATATGGAGCTTGGCGCGTATCGCAACCTTACCCTTGCCAGTTTCGTACGCCTGTGCAAGCTCGGTGGGTATGACCACGCCGCCCGTCGGGAAGTCGGGACCTTTGATGATCTTCATCATGTCCTTGAGCGTTATGCGCGAATTGTCTATATACGCGATTACGCCGTCAATCGCCTCCATAAGGTTATGCGGAGGAATGTTGGTGGCAAGACCGACCGCTATGCCAGTCGCGCCGTTGACCAACAGGTTGGGAAACCGTCCGGGCAAAATGTCCGGCTCCATTATGGTGTCGTCGAAGTTCCAGCTCCACTTGACGGTGTTTTTGTCTATATCGCGCAACAACTCCAATGCAAGCGGAGTGAGTCGTGCCTCGGTATAACGCATAGCCGCCGCGCCGTCGCCGTCCACCGAGCCGAAGTTGCCGTGTCCGTCCACAAGCGTTGCGCCCATGTTAAAGGGCTGCGCCATGCGCACCATTGCCTGATATATAGACGAGTCGCCGTGCGGGTGCAGCTTACCTAAGCAGTCGCCGACGATACGCGCGCTCTTGCGGTACGGCTTGTCGGGCGTGATGCCGAGCTGTTGCATGGTATAAAGTATACGGCGCTGAACGGGTTTGAGTCCGTCCTCCACGCGCGGCAGTGCGCGGTCCAAAATGACCGATTCCGAATACGGAATCATGGAGTCGCGCATAACGTCTTCCATTGTTTGAACTACCAGTTTCCCGATAGGCTTTTCTTGTTCATTATCTTGAGCCATAAAGTCCTCGTATTTATCTAATAGCTATTATATATTAGCGGTTGAACGAATCGACTTTGTTAAAGTCGGCATGTTCGATGATATACTCGCGGCGCAGCTCTACCGCGTCGCCCATAAGCACCGACACCAGCTTTTCAGCCTCGGCGGCGTCCTCGATCGTCACCTGCATAAGCGCGCGGTTTTTGGGGTCCATTGTCGTTTCCCAAAGCTGGTCGGCATTCATTTCGCCCAAGCCTTTGTAACGCTGGACCTGCGCGTTTTTGCCCATACGCGCCTTGGCTGCGGCAAGCGCCGCGTCGTCATACGCGTATTCCACTTGGTTGCCCTTTTCTATCTTGTACAGCGGCGGCAAACCGATATATACGTGTCCCTCATTTATAAGCTCCTTCATATAGCGGAAGAAGAACGTGAGCAGTATCGCGCGGATATGGTAGCCGTCGACGTCCGCGTCGGACAGTATGATTACCTTGTGGTAATTGAGGTTGTCGGGGTTGTAGTCCTCGCCGATACCCGAGCCGAGCGCCGATATGAGCGTGCGGATTTCCTCGTTGGCAAGAACTTGGTCTATGCGCTTTTTCTCCGCGTTGAGCGGCTTGCCCCTGAGCGGCAAAATCGCTTGGTACGACCGCGCACGCGCCTGCTTACATGTTCCGCCCGCGCTGTCGCCCTCGACTATAAACAGCTCGTTGTTTTCCGGTTTTCTGCCCGTGCAGGGCGTAAGCTTACCGACGAGGTTGAAATTGTCTATAGCGTTCTTTGCGCGCGTGATTTCCTTTTCCTTGCGCGCAGCCTCACGCACCTTGGCGGCAAGCATACCCTTTTTGAGTATAGCCTCGCCCACCGCGCCGTGCTTAGGGTCGGCAAAGTATTCGCTTAGCACCTGCGACACAATGCCCTCTATCGCTATACGCGCCGCGGGATTTCCCAGCTTGGTCTTGGTTTGACCTTCGAACTGAACGTTGGTCATTTGCACCGAAAGCACCGCGGTAAGACCTTCGCGGTAGTCGTCGCCGAGCAGGTTGGCGTCCTTATCCTTGAGCATACCTACGCGCCGTGCAAAGTCGTTCATTACCTTGGTGTACGCAGCCTTAAAGCCTGTTTCGTGCGTGCCGCCCTCGGTGGTGGGAATGTTGTTTACGTAAGAGAACAAATTTTCGGTATACGCGTCGGTGTGCTGGAAAGCGAGCGACATGGATATGCCGTCCTTTTCACCGCTTATCAGTATAGGCTCATCGTAAAGCGTGTTGCGCGCCTCGTTGATATACTTGACAAAGTCGACGATACCGCCGTCGTAGCAGTATTCCAGCGAGCGGTAACCCTCGCCCACGCGCACGCGCTCGTCAATCAATTTAACCTTTAAGCCTTTGTTAAGGAAGGCAAGCTCTTTGAGCCGACGCGCGATCGTATCGAACTGAAAAACGACCGTTTCGAATATGCGCTTGTCGGGCATAAACCGCACGTACGAGCCGTGCTTGTCCGTCTTTTCTCCGGTGTCGATAAGGCTGTACTTGGGTACGCCGCCCTTGACCTCGCCATGGACCTCCTTGGACTCGAACTCCATGCGGTAGGTCGTGCCGTTTTTGTACACCTCTACCTTGAGCCATTCGGACAGCGCGTTTGTTACCGACGCGCCGACGCCGTGAAGACCGCCCGAGTGCGCATAGTTGCTGCTGTCAAACTTGCCGCCCGCGTGCAGCTGCGTAAATACAACCTCTACGCCCGACACGCCCAGTTTGGGATGAATGTCAACGGGTATACCCCTGCCGTCGTCGCCTACCGACGCACTGCCGTCGGCATGAATGGTCACCTCTATGCCCGTGGCAAAGCCGTTGGACACCTCGTCGATGGAGTTGTCCACAATTTCCCACAAGATATGGTGCAAGCCTTTTATTCCCGTTGTTCCTATATACATACCGGGACGGAGCCGAACGGCGTCCAATCCCTCCAATACTCGTATATTACCTGCATTATAGTCAGACATAGTAATCCTCCGTAATACGCTTACAGTTCATTGTACCATAATTTAATTTTTTTTGCAAGAAAATTTAATCAATTAAGATTAAACAAGGTTTTTAAACCCGTTTTGGCGCAACGCCTCGTACAGCACAAGCGCGACGGTGTTGGACAGATTTAGCGAGCGCAGCCCCTCCGCCATCGGTATGCGCAGCGCCGTTTCGGGATTGTCAAACACGATATGCTCGGGCAAGCCTTTTGTTTCCTTGCCGAATATCAAATAGTCGCCGTCCTCGAACGCTATGTCGGTATAGCATTTTTTTGCCTTTTTGGACAGGTAAAAATACCTGCCGCCGTTTGCCGTTTTTTCGAAAAATTCTTCGAGGCTTTCGTAGTACGTAAGATCGAGCTTGTCCCAGTAATCCAGTCCCGCGCGTTTCAAGTGCTTATCGGTTATTTCAAAGCCCATCGGCTTGATTATATGCAGCGCCGCGCCCGTACACGCGCACGTGCGCGATATGTTGCCCGTGTTTTGCGGAATCTCGGGCTGATAAAGAACTATATTGAACATATCACCTATTCCGTCACACCTTCACAATCATCCAAGAACTGCAAAAAGTCCTCGTACACTTCGCCTTTGTTTATCTCGTTGAGCAGCTCGTGGCGCGCGCCCTCGTACATTTTGACGCGCGGAAAAAGTCCGTGTTTTTTGTATGCCTTGACAAGCTTTTTTATCAGCTTGCCGTAGCCGCCCACGCCGTCCGCAGTGCCCGACGCTATCATAAGCTTAAAGCCCGTAGGCGTTTTGCCGCGATTCTTGTTTATGCGCGCGCAGCCGTCCAGCATTTCGCGGTAAAACATGTACGAGCATATACCCACGCCCGCGCACTGCTCGTCGGCGTTGTACTTTTCCACCTCCGCTTTGTCGCGGTTGATCCAGCCGCTTTCGCCGTCCTTCAGCTTTTTGTCGTAAGCGGCAAACGTCATATTGGCAAAGAACTTGCCGTCCTTATCGGGATTCTTTTTTGCGCCGCGCTTTGCTATACTCCTGCCCAAAGAAAGCATAATGCCGCTTTGCATTGTAGTGCCGCAAAGTATTGCGCCGCTAACATACGCATGGTATTTTTCGATAAACCGCTGCGTGAGTATGCTGCCGTAGCTGTGACCTATAACGTACACGCGTTCCACGCCCCAGCGTTCGCGCGCCATGTCCACTTCCTGCTTAATGTCGTCCACCGTCGCCTCGAACATACCGTCGGTGCCCTTGCCCCGCCGTTCCGCGTCCGTCGCGCCGAAAGAACGGTTGTCCATACCGATTACGTTATATCCGTTTTTGCCCAAAAACGTGCAAAAGTCGTCGTACCGCGCTATATATTCGCACATTCCGTGCACCATTACCACTGCGGCGCGCGGGCTGTCTGTGTTGTCCCAATACGTGACCGAAACGTCCTTCCCGTCCCGCATTTTTACAAACTCTGTTATCATTTATTCCTCCGACAATTCATATAATTTAATCTTTGCCATTATACTATATAAGATAATTTTTGTCAATATGGCAGTGAGGATATAACATGAAAACAATAGTTTTTGCGGGCGGCGGCACGGCGGGACACGTAATGCCCAACATAGCGCTGATAGAACAGTTAAAGCACGACTACAACTGCGTGTACGTGGGCGGCGACGGCATGGAAAAGGATATTTGTGATTCGCGAAATATACCCTTTTACCGCATAGATACGGTAAAATTCCGCCGCGACAAATTGTTGTCCAACGTAAGCGTGCCGTTCAAGCTGCGCGCGTGCGTAAAGAACGCCAAGCGCATACTTGCCGAAATAAACCCCGCGCTTATTTTCAGCAAGGGCGGGTACGCCGCACTGCCCGTGGTGCTTGCGAGCAAAGTGCCCGTGCTGTGCCACGAAAGCGATTACTCGGCGGGGCTCGCAACCAAATTGAGCAAGCGCAAAGCGACGTATATTTTGTGCGCGTTCGAGCCGTGCGCCAAAAAGTTTAAAAAGGGCTTGTACGTCGGCACGCCGCTCAACCAAAGCCTATACCGCGGCGCAAAGGACGCAAGCCACTACGGACTGAGCGGCAATAAACCCATACTCGCCGTTGTTGGCGGCTCGTCGGGCGCGGCGACGGTGAACGGCGCGATTGTTGACGCGTTACCCCGCCTGCTCGAAAAGTACGAGGTGATCCACATGACGGGCAAGAACAAAGCGGGCGGCGCGCAGCAAAAGGGTTACGCCACGGTCGAGTTTGAAAACGATATGGCGCGGCTGTACGCCACAGCCGATATAATAGTCACCCGCGCCGGCGCAAACGCGCTTGCCGAATGTATCGCGCTCAAAAAGCCGACCATAGCAATCCCGCTAGAAAAAGCGTCGCGCGGCGATCAAGTACAAAACGCCGAGTATTACTCGGACTGCGGCGCAATCAAGGTTTTGCGCGAAAACGAACTAAAGACCCTCATCGCCGCCGTGGACGAGGTTTACAACAACAAGTACAAATACGTCGGCGCAATGAGCTGCATCAATGTTGACGGCACAAAAAAGATAGTAGGTATAATTAAAGAGATAACCGAAAATTCGGAATTAGGAATTAAGGATTAAGAATTATCGTAAAAAATTTTGTTACTCTAATAAGGGTGCGTTAGCGCGGTCCTTCAATTCCGAATTAAACCTTGACGCTCACCGCGTACACGTCCGCGCCGCCCGTCGGAGTAGAAAGCGCGCCCCCACCCTTGGCTGTGAGGACTATCAGCATTTCTTTATAACCCGTTTTTATTATTCGGTTTATTACGCAATCCTTAATATCGAGCGACACCGATATGTCCGCACCGTCCTTGATTGTTACGGCGGACGCGGTGGTGCACACAAACAGCGGATTGTCCATATTAACCACAGCGCCCAGCCGTGATCCGCTTATTGCGGACACGGTTTTTCGGTTTAGCAACGAGTCCAGCTCGTACGTTATCCCGCCGTTGTCGTCGACAAAACATGCATAGTATTTGCCGTTAAGCTCCAGCAGCTGCGCGCCCGAAAACTGAAAACCGAGCATGTCGCGGCGAAAGCTTGTAAAGCCGTAATCCACCGTCACGATCGCAGCCTCGCCGCTCTTGTCGCACACCGCTATATATCCGTTGTCGTACGGCAAAACGGCATACGGGCGCACCATGCTCTCGTCGTTGCCGCCGTAGTAGTGCGGCACGGCGTCCCCGCCTGCGCGCAAGGTGTAAAACACTATCGCGTCGTACCGCGGATTGCTGAACGCGCGCGCACTTATCACGTACCCGTCGCGTGATATATAGCAATCGAAATACTGTAATTTGAGCACATTGGATATGCGCGTGCTGCTGCCCAGCGCCCAGCCGTCGCCCGCGCGAGTAAACTCGGTCAACTTGAGCGTACCCTCGCCTATCGCCGCTATAACCGCCATTTTTTTGCTGTCCACCGTCATAACGTCCACAACCGTGCCCTCAACGGACGAAAGCCTGTCGGCAGTGCCGTCGTCGCCCACCGCATACAAATACGATTTCTCGTCGTCCGTGCCGACGTTAACAACGGCGGCGGCGCAAAACCCGCCCTCCACAACGCCCGCCGAGGACAGCTTGCCGTCAAAGTAGGTAAAGCCGAGGATTTCCCCGCTTGAGCTTATGCGGCACATATACCCGCCGCTGCTGTCAAAATCGTAGTCGGGAACTACCGCATTGCCGAATATGTAAGTAACCCCGCCCGCCGAAAACGTGAATACTACGCTTTCGTCACCGCTGCCCATAAGCCGCGTTTCGAACGCAATTTCCTTTACCTTGCCCTTTTGCGGGTCGCGCAGCTTTTCGTGCGGCGGCGCGGTAACTACCGTGCCGTTGTCACCGTCGTCGTCGGGCGTAGTACCGCCGCCCTCGGCAAGCCGCGGCGTGCGCCAAAATATAAGTGCGGCGATAAGCCCCGCTATTACGATATTAAGCACGGTAATGACCGCTATTTGTTTTTTTGTTATGCGCATAACAACCTCCGAAAAATCGCGTATACGATATGTACCATATAATATATCACCGTATTTGGCGCAATTTTCGTCCGCGCAATTTCCGTCAAATTACGCAAGAAATTGAGTGATATTCGCCTATGGCGAGTTATATTTGCCTTGCGGCAAGTGTTATTCTCCTGCGGAGAGTGATAGAGTTAGCTATATCACTTTGCGTAAGCAAAATATCACAGCGTAAGCTATATCACTCATAACTAAAAAAGCTCACTATATTTCAAAAGATAGTGAGCTTTTTATATTTATTTCCCTGTCGTGCTCGGCACGGGCAAAAGCAATTCCTTTGCCTCGCGCACAGCCTGTTTGTAGTATTTGCTGGGACGCGCAATGTCGGGAATGAGCGGCATGCGCCAAGCAAACGGCACAAGCTCGTCCTCGCCGCCCACCCATACAGGCTCGTCAATCGGTTTAACGTCCTTAACGATAGGTTTTCTTGTCATCGTTTTTTCGATACGCCTGTCGCGCGTTATCGTCTTTGTGACAGTTCTTGTTATCGTTTTGGTTATGGGGTTGAGCGTTACGGTAGCCGCCGTTTCGGGCTGCGGATCGGTCTTTTTTGTGCGGCGCGAAACAGCGGACGTTTTTTGATTGAGTCGACCTTTTGCCTCCTCGTACATTTCCGCTTTGGTCTTTGGCAAAACCACCTCGGGGATTTCGTCTATCGTTACCGTCTTGATTTTGTCCTTGCCTTTGCCCTTGCCCTTTGTCTTTTTTTCGTAGGACGGCGAGTACTCCATTTCGGGTATGACGAATTCCTCTATTAACTTTTCTATGTCCTTTGCCATGAGCGCTCCGCTAAAATAACAGATTGGTGAGGATAAACCGCAAGTCCGACACCGATATATATTATGTATTATCTATTCGCTGTCTATATGCGTATCGAAATCGGAAAACTTGTTTTTGTTTTTGTTTAGAATGAATTTAAGCTTTTGCACGTCCGACTTTGCTACCTTGAACGGCGTAGTCAAATTGCGCAGTGTGGAAAACGTATGCTTGTTTGACGACAGCACCAGTATGCCGCGCTGCTCGTCTATTATGTAGTCGCGAACTTGATGCCAGTCCAACATATCGAAATTGGTGTATATGCCCTTGTCCACCACCGCGTTTTTGCTTATGCCCAGCACTATCACAAACGCCTCGGCGGCTATCATAACTATAAGCACAAACATCAGCGCGATATTGGTGTACAGCCGCCCCACGCCGAACAGCCTGTAAAAGTCGTCCACACTCGGCGCCTCAGGGTCCGCCATTTGCATAATCACGTAGAATATCAAAAACCCTATCGCCGCCGCAAATATCCAATAGAATATCTTTTGCGTTTTCAGCTCGACAAGCGTGATGGAATGATACAGCTTGATTTGCCGCATAATCAGCGTGACCAGCTTTTGCACAAGCACCGCCGTCATCGTGACCGACACTATTGCCGTAATAATTACGGTTGTCAAATATCCCGTCATGCCGATAATTATACTATGTTTTATATTTGTTGTCAAGTTGATAAAAGGAGTAGATTTAGCCTACTCCTTTTAAAAATGATACACTTAAAATCAGCTTTCACTTTTTGATAGCGTTCCGTCGGTACAAACAACGGTGTAATCGCCTGTAGAAGTATCCCAATTGTCAGCCTTGCTAATTGCGTTCCACTGTTCCATTGTGCCGTTAAAAGTTATACTCGTTAAACTGCTGCAACCGCAAAATGCCTGAAACAAGATAGACGTTACACTACTCGGTATCGTCACACTCGTTAAATCACTGCAATTACGGAATGCCTCCCAGTCTATAAACATTACACCTTCGGGAATCGTTATACTTGTTAAACCTGTACAATTACAGAATGTATCCCTGCCTATATGAGTAACAGTATTAGGAATAGTTACATGCCCTGCTATTGCTAACGGCACATTTATAATTTCAGTCTTAGCTTTATTATATAATATCCCGCCTTGGCTGCTGAAAGATGGGTTACTACTATCTACATTTATGCTTGTTAAGCTATTGCAACGGGAGAATGCTCCCGCACCGATACTCGTTACGCTGTTCCCTATCGTCACGCTCGTTAAACTATTACAATCAGCGAATGCATCCGCACCGATACTCGTTACGCTGTCAGGTATCATTATACTCGTTAAACTACTGCAATTACGGAATGCCTCACCCCCTATACTTGTTACACTGTCGGGTATCGTTACGCTTGTTAAACTGCTGCAACCGTAAAATACATCATTACCAATACTCGTTACACCGTTTTGTATATTGACGCTTGTAATCCCACTTAAGCCACAAAATGCACTATTCTTGATACTCGTTACGCCGTTTGGTATAACAAGCGTGCCTGTTATTTCATTTCCCTTTATGTACAATATTCTATTACTTGTGTAGTAAGACATAAGACTACTTAGCCCGTCTATTTCGCACCAATCTTTTAAATTTCCTGTATATGTTATACTCGCTACACTGCACCCTAAAAATGCCTCACTATTAATACTCGTTATGCTGCATCCTATCGTTATTCTCGTTAAGCAACTGCAACCTGAAAATGTCCTCCACCCGATACTCGTTACACTGTCGGGTATGGTAACACTCGTAAGACTTTTACATCCGGCAAATGCATAATCAGGTATACTCATCACGCCGTTTGGAATTATCAATTCTCCCTTTACCTCCACACCATTTATATAAAGCAATCCACTGGCGTCCATCAGATTAACAAGCCCTTTGATTTTGCACCAATCTACTACATTCCCCGTATATAAAATTGTTATTACAGAATCGTCATCAATAAGAAAGTTAAACGCCTCTTCACCGATACTCGTTACACTATTAGGTATGGTAACACTCGTAATGCCGTTACATCCTCTAAATGCATAATCGGATATACTCGTCACGCCGTCGGGAATTACTAATTCGCCCTTAACATCAACGCCGTTTATATAAAGCGACTTACCTGAAAGATAAAGATTATCAAGCCCCTGCATTTTGCACCAATCAGCAAGACTGCCGGTATATGTAATTTTCGTCAGGTTATCACAATCAAGAAACGCATACAAACCGATACTTGTTACACTGCTTGGTATTTCTATGCTTGTTAAGCCGCGGCAATAGTAGAATGCGTCGTTAGCAAGCTCTTTTACAGGTTTTTCGTTATACGTTTCGGGTATTACGATTTCGGAGCGGCACGCCGTTCCGTTGTTACTCACTATGTAATAAGTGCCGTCATTGCTAAGCGTGTACTGCAAGGTGGGTTTTTCCCAGTCGTAATCGGAATAGCCCTGCATTAAAATAGAATTTTTCAAAAGTGCAGCCGCGTTTTGCACGTCGTCAAGGTTTTCCACGTCTTGGAATTTATTGCCGACCTGCACCTTCCAGCCGTCCACGTTTCGGAATGTCGCACTTGTAAGTCCTGTTGCGAAAAACGCGTCTTTGCCTATAAATATCGTCGACGACGGAATAGTGACCGACGTCAGCGAGTGACATTCGTAAAATGATTGTTCGCATATTTCCGAAACGGAGCTGCCTATCGTGAGCGAGGACAAATTTTCGCAAGCCATAAACGCACCCTTGGCTATATAAGTTACGCCGTCGCCCATGTTCACCGTTGCCAAGTTTTCGCATGAATCGAATGCGTACTCGCCTATCGTTTTTACGCTTTCGGCAAGGCTGACCGAATTCAAATTGTTGCAGCCGCGGAAAGACGATTTTCCTATCGTTTTCACTCCGCCCGTAATAGTAAGTGTTTCGAGAGAGGCGCAACCGTAAAATGCGCTGTCGCCGATTTCGCTCACGTCCCCGCCTATCGTTACGCTCTCCAACTGCGCATATCCGTAAAACGCGGAATCCGAAATTGTTTCGACATCCGTAATATTTGCGGTTACAAGCAGGTCGTTGTCTATATAGAGGTCCCTGCTTTTATGTTTTACGTATGCCGTATTGTTTCCCACAATATATATGTTGCCGTCGCTGAGCGGGTTCGAAACAAAATCGATTGACGCCCAGTCGGAAACCGAGCCGTTATAGTAAATACTTTCAAGATTAAAGCACGCATAAAAAGCCTTGTCCCCAAAGCAAGACACCGCCGCACCGACAGTAACACTTTCGAGCTTGCCGCAATTTTCAAACGTGCTTTCATCAACTGCGGTCACGCCGTCGCCCAAAACAATCTCCGTGAGGTTGGCGCAGTTATAAAACGCCCTTTTGCCTACGGTAGTTACGTTGTCCGATATGGTGACGGATACAAGCTCCGTCGCGTTTGCAAAAGCGTTTTCCGCAATCTCTTTTACGGGCTTGCGTTTATACTCGTCGGGCACCGTAATATCGCCGGTAAGTCCGCCTATGCCTTTTACTATGTAATACGACTTATCCCCGCTCAATGCATACTCAAGCGTTTTTTCTTTAGTATTGCCGTCTATGTCGTCGCCCTTACGGTAAACGACGTCCGCGCCCATTATGCTAAGAGATATATCGTTGCCGCTTACGGTGCCGCTTGCATACTCGTCCTTTTCGCCGCCCAATTCCGTGTACAGCGTTATATCGGAGTTCGACAAGGTATAGTTTCCGCTAACACCCTCGTCATCCGTCCACTTGCCGTTTTTGAACGTGATATAAAACTCATCGAATGTTTCGCCGTTTTCGTATAGATAGTACGTGCCGCCGACTTTGACGTTAGTTCCGCCGCCGTTACCGCCTTTGTCGTCCCCGCCGCAAGCGACAAACGCAAACGCGCAAGCAACGGCAACTAATATTGCAACTATAACAAGCCACAGTCTTTTTGTCCTAAACGCTTTTACCATTTTTTCCTCCAAAACAAAAAGTGCGTCCATCAAGAACGCACTCCAACAGTACGCTCCCGATTGTTGCCACACAATATCTCCACACAAGAGTATAGGAGTGTACGTATTGGTAGTTGTACACTCTTGTGTGAATTATTATGTGGCAATGATATGATAACAAACATTCACTTAAAAGTCAATAATATTTTGAAATTAAAAAACAAGCACCTCACCGCAAATAGTGAAAGTGCTTGGACTTATTATTGATTATTTGTGGCGGCTGTCGCCGCATTAACGATGAGATTCTTCACGGCGCGCTCCGCGCTTGTTCAGAATGACAAAAAAGTTTTTGCTGTTCATAAATTACTTTTGTCATTCCGAGCAACGCGAGGAATCTCATCCTTATTTTTAATTCTTAATTCTGCATTCTGAATTCCGAATTATTTAAAATACTTAACGCCCGACTCGAACAAACGCATATCCGACTTAGCGTAACACTCTATCGTGTTTTTGAGCAAAAATTCGCCCGTGCGTTCGCTGTGTCCCATTTTGCCGAGCACCCTGCCGTCCGCACTTACAATACCCTCTATCGCGAGCATAGATCCGCTTGGATTGTACGCGCTTGCCATTGTCGCGTTGCCGTCCATATCGCAGTACTGCGTTGCTATTTGTCCGTTCTTTACAAGCTCTTCTATAACGTCCGCGCCCGCCGAGAGCTTGCCTTCGCCGCAGCTTACGGGCACTTGATACACGTCGCCGACCTTTAGCTGTTTCAACCACGGACTGAACGTAGAACACACACGTATATCTATAAGTCTTGATACGTGCCTGCCTACGTTGTTTAACGTAAGCACAGGATCGGTGTTTTGCGGCGCGTGTATATGTCCGCTCGGCAACAGTCCCGATTTTATCAAAGCGTTAAAGCCGCCGCCCAAGCCGATTGCAAGCCCGTCGCGCTTGTACAGCATATTTTCCACCGCCTCGGCAATCACCGGATCGCACAGCAACGCCGCAATCGAATCGGCGCCGTCCGAATATCCGCCGGGGAGCGCAAGGATATTACATGCTTTAATCGCATCCGCCATTGCCTTGACACATTCTTCCATGTCGTTTTTGTCGCGGTTGCGCACAACAAAGATTTGCGGCTGCGCCCCCGCAAGCTCGAATCTTCTTGCAATATCCGTTTCGCCGTTCGTCCCATCGAATACGGGTATAAACACTTTTATTCCTTGCGGCTTGGATTTTGAGCGTTTGCGCTTACCGCCCTTGCCCGCATAGTCGGCGTTGTATATTGTTTCCTCCGCCTGTGCGGTAGTAGGATATACGCTCTCGGACGTGCGCGTAAAGCTGTCCAAAAGCTTATTGCCGTCAACCTTTTTGCCGTCGTACACAACGTCCGTCCCGTCCGCCGTGCGCGTTATGCTCGCGCCGAACAAAAAGTCGGGCTCGGCTGTGGTAAGACCCAAAAAGTCGAGGTCGTAGCCGAAAAAGTCGTCGCCCGTGCGCGCCGCGAAAATTATGTCGCCTTCGCTTTCCTCGAACAAGTTCCTGTCCGCGGACGCAAAAGCAAAGCCCAAGCCGCCGCCGAAACATGATTTGGCTACCGTAGCCGCCGCGCCGCCGCGCTCTACAACCGCCGCGGTCGTCACGTTTTGCCTGCCTATCTCGCCCGCAAGCAGCATTAAAAAGTCGCAAAGGTTGTCAAAATCGGGCACGCCGTACTCGTCGCGTTTCAGCCTGTAACGGTACACGCGTTCGCCCTTCGCCTTAAACGTATTGTCCACAATGACCGCGCTGTCGGCTACGCCCAGCCCGAACGCGATAAGCGTGGGCGGGACGGTAAGTTTTTCAAACGTTCCCGACATGCAATCATTGCCGCCTATTGCCGCGCGTTTTAAATTAAGCTGCGCTGTGAGTGCGCCGAGTAGTGCGCTCATAGGCGCGCCCCACTTTTCCGCATCGGTACAGCGCGCGAAAAATTCCTGCAATGAAAGATAAATATGATCGAGCCGCACGCCCGCCGCCGCCAGCTTTTCCACCGCGAGTATGACCGAATACATACCGCCGATAAACGGCGACCGAGGCAACACCGCCGACATACCGTGCGCGCATACCGTGCACATATCGGTGTCGGTGGGAATTTTTGCAGCCATGACCTCGGTGGGCGTCAGTTGCTTTTTGCCGCCCAACGGCATGAACACACTGTTGCCGCCGACTGTGGAATCGAACATCTCCGACAAGCCTTTTTGCGAGCACACGTTGATGTCGCCGAGTATGTCGCTCAAAAGACCCGTATAATCGCCCTTGGCGTACATTGCGGCGCGCTTGTGCTCGAGCATGCCGAAATAATCCGCTTTGGGATCTTTAATCAGCGCGGTAGCCTCACGCCGCACGCCGTTGCTGTCCAAAAACCTGCGTTCCAAATCGACAATCATATTGCCGTTTAGGAACATTCTCAGCCTGTCGTTGTCGGTAACTTTGGCTATTACGGTTGCGTCGACGTTTTCACCGTGGCACAGCTCGGTCACGGTATCGAGGTCGTCCGCCGCGATTACGATTGCCAAGCGCTCCGAGCCCTCCGAAATCGCAAGCTCGGTAGCGGAATGCGCAGCGCATTTTTGCGGTATGGAGGTAAGCTCTATATCAACACTCGACGAAAGCTCGCCTAATGCCACTGCAACACCGCCCGCGCCGCACGCCTTGCCGCGCTTGATAAGCCGTGCAAATTCGCCGCTTTTCATAAGCCGCTGCAGCTTGCGTGCCGTCGTAGCACCAGACGCTCCGCCTATAAGCAGCACCAAGTCGCCCGCCCGCGGCATGTCGCGCACCACGCTTGACTGCGGCGCCGCGCCTACGACAAAGCTCGTTTCCGGCCGCTGTGCCGCATAACCCGAATGATAGTACTCGCGCGCCTCGCCCGTGGGCAAGCCCATTCGGTTGGCATACGACGAATAACCGTTTGCAAAACGCTCGTTTTCGCTCGCACCGCCGCTTACGCGCATAGCTTGATATGCGTATACCCTGCCCGAAATCGGTCCGAATACGGCTCTGCCCAAGCATGTTGCGCCGCCGCCCGACGGCTCGATTTCGGTCGGTCGGTTGTTCGTTTCGTTTTTAAAAAGTATATACCACGGCTCGATTGTGCCGTCACGCTTTACCACGTCCTGCGTGATTGTGCAGGCGTTGTTCTCTTGCGAAATATCCTGCGCGGACGCAAAGCCCTTTTCGCGCAGCACCTTTGCGCCGATAGTCGCAACGTCCATAAGCGACGGGTATTTGTCGTCCCTGCCGTCGTACAAGTGATTGAACAGCTCGGTATAGTCGGCGTATGCCTGCGCTATGTGCGGATTATTCGATTTGATTTTTGTTTTGAGCGCCGTCGTAAACGTTGTGTGACGACATGACCAGTATGCGTCTATGACCTTCAGCTCGGTGTACGTCGGCTCCCTGCGCTGACCGCGAAAGTACGATTGCACAAAAACAAGGTCGTCGAGGCTCATTGTAAACCCCTGTTCCTTGTGCAGCGCCGACAGCGCGGCGTATGACTTTTGCGTAAAGCCGTCCGCCATTCGCACCGGCTCGAACGGCGCATCGTTTAATTGCGCCGTAGGAGTATCGTTATTTGCTTGCCTTTCGGCATGAATACGTTTAATTATAATAAGCCTCCGCGATATAGTCCTACACTATAAGCTTAAAGTACTCCACAAGCGTTTTGCCGCCTTTGACCTTGAGCGCGTAGCTCGTTCCGTTGTGCGTAAAGCACACCTTTTTGCCGAACAGTCCCGTCACCTTAAGGTCTTGCAATTTATCTATGGAATCGGAAAACACCTTTTGCATACGGTCTTGCACCAGCGTTACGATTTCGCCGTTGACGCAAAGCAGGTACGGCTTGCCGTCCGCGCCGACAACCTCGGACGCTATGCCCGCGTCGTCGGCATACCCGCAAGTTATAAGATGTTGTAATAATTCGTTGTTCATTTGTAACTCCTTGTTATTAATATAAGTATAATTTATTTAACTGACGTTGTCAATAGAATTTGCTATACGCCTTTTGCGCGGAGTAACAAAAAATCATTTTAATTCCGCATTCATAATTCCGAATTATTTTCAAAACTCTATTGACTATCCCATATAATTGTTGTATAATGCAGTATGTGTATAAGTATACGTATAAGTATATACCGCACAACGGAGTAATTATGAAACTACTGACAAGTTCTATCTGCAAGCAGGGTGGACGGGAATACAACCAAGACTACCTCGACCAAATAGTATCCGACGACGGCGCGTGCCTTGTTGTGTGCGACGGATTGGGGTCGTACTACGGCAGCGAGGTTGCAAGCCGCACCTGCGCCACGCACATAATCGACGCGTACTCGCAAGTAAAGCAGGTCGATCCAGAACGCGCGGTCAAGCCCGAATATTGCCAGAGCTATATTCAGTCGGCGCACAACCGCGTGGTGGACGAAAAAGAGCGCAACGCTAAAATTCGCTCGTCCTGCACCACTGTCGCGTGCGTGACGACCGACTTTAACTCGACGGTCATTTCGCATATCGGCGATACGCGCGTGTATTTCTTTAAGAACAACAAGCTGCACTTTCAGACCAAGGACCATTCCCTGTCGCAAATCGCGGTGGAAATGGGCAAAATTCCGCTGCGCGATATACGCTCGGACAAAGACCAAAACAAGCTGACGCGCGTGCTCGGCTCGGACTATTACATTCCGCCCGACTGCGACATCTATAACAATCCCCTTCAGCCCGGTGACGCGTTCATCCTTTGCTCGGACGGATTTTGGGAGTACGTGTACGAAGAGGAAATGGAAGAGGATTTGCTCTCTTCCGCTACGCCAGAAGAGGCGCTGGCGAAGATGGAACAGCGCTTACTCTCCCGTGTAACCAAGTATAACGATAACTATTCCGCCATTGTTGCTATGGTCAAAGAAGGATAGAATGGCAAGAATACGCACCAACAAAAATATATGTCTGTATTGCTTTGGCGATTTGGACACCGACCGCGTGTGCATGAGCTGTCATCACAAAGCGGACGACGTGCCGTCGCCGCCCCATCACCTGCCGCAACGTTCGGTAATCGGGCCGCAAAATAGATACCTCATCGGCAAAGCACTCGGCGAGGGCGGTTTTGGTATTACGTATTTAGGCTGGGACTTGCAACAAGGCATTAAGGTTGCCGTCAAGGAATATTTTCCGTCAGGCTACGTTACGCGTGTTGCGGGCAACAACCAAGTAATCATCAACTCCAAGCAAAATCAAGCGGCAAGCAACCGCGGACTTAAACGGTTTGTAGAGGAGGCGCGCGCGCTTGCCAAGATTAAAAACCTTAACGGCGTGGTCAACGTTCGCGATTTCTTTTCCGCAAACGGCACCGCGTATATCGTTATGGAATTTTTGGACGGCGTATCGCTCAAAAAGTATCTTCAACGCCGCGGCGGCAAAGTGGGCACGGACGAAATCCTTACCATTATGCGCCCCGTAATGGACTCGCTGACGCAGGTCCACAAAATCGGGCTTATTCACCGCGACATATCCCCCGACAATATCCTAATCACCAAATACAACGAGGTCAAGCTGATTGACTTCGGTGCGTCCAAATACTCCAACCCCGATGGCAGGTCGCTGTCTATTGTTCTCAAACAGGGCTTTGCCCCGCCCGAACAGTACGACACGCACGGCGAACAAGGTCCGTGGACGGACGTGTACGCGCTGGGCGTTACTATCTACTTTGCAATCACTGGCGTGCTCCCGCCCGAATCCATTCGCATAATGATGGGCAAGGAGGCTATCAAGCGCCCGTCCGAAATGGGCATAACTATCGACCCGGGCGTTGAAAACGCGCTTATGAAGGCGCTTGCCGTTGACAAAAAGAAACGGTATCAGGACGTTCAGCAAATGATTAACGGACTGTACAATCCCCGCGCGCCGCGCAAGGCAGTCGCTGCCGCCACAACACCTCCGCCCGCGATGCCCAAAAAATCGGTCATTCCCAGAACGGCTATGGGCGTTTCTACCGAGAAACCGGTAGAGCCCGCAAAGCCTGCGGCAAAGGCGGAAACGGTAAAGCCCGCAGCTGCGCCAAAGCCCGAAATCAAGCCCGCAGCAAGAGCAACAACTCCGACGGCAAAGCCCGCGACCGCGACGGACGTAAAACCCGCCGCAAAGCCGACAGCAGCCAAGCCCGAGGTCAAGCCGATAGCGAAACCTGCGGCGACGGTAAAGCCCGAGGCGGCAAAACCTGCGGCAAAGCCCGCACCGACCAAACCCGAAATCAAACCGATAGCAAAGCCTGCTACGGCAAAATCGGAGGTCAAGCCCGCGGCGAAACCGGCGACAGCAAAACCGGAGGTCAAGCCCGCGGCGAAACCGGCGACAGCCAAACCCGAAGTTAAACCAGCGGCAAAGACGGAAACGGCGACAAAACCCGAGGTCAAACCGACGCCCAAGTCCACCGAAACCACTACAACCACATCCCCTGCCAAAAAGACTTCGGTGTTTTCCAAACTTTTCAAAAAGTAATACAAAAAAAAAGCGGCATAAGCCGCTTTTTTAATTATGAATTCGGAATTCGGAATTTCTTAATTCTTAATTAAAAAATCCGCCACGGCGTGACGGATTTTTATGTACTATTTTTGTTGGGCTTTGAGCAGTTCGCGGATTTCGGCGAGGATTTGCTCGGCGGTTTCGGGCTTGTTCGCCTCGGCTTCCGCCTTTGCCTTAGCCTCAGCCTCGGCTTGCTGCGCGGCTACGTATTCTATCATTTGCTTTTTGTTCATGCCCTTGGCTTTGAGCTCGGCTTTGAGCTGCTTATCAATCTTGGCGCCCTTAAGCTTTTCGGCGTTCGAGCGGAACGTATTGATAGCCTTGATGATAAGGAACAGTACCATTGCGGTGATGAGGAAACTGATTATCGCCATAATCAACTCGCCCCAGTTGATATAAATGGAATTGGCTAAGTCAAGCACTTTGACGCCGTCCGCATTAAGCATGTACGCGGGCTTGAGCATTGTGATAAGTCCCGACATATCGCCCATGGGAATGGCGTTGATGAGTGGTGTAAACACGCCGTTGACCAGCGCTGTTACGATAGCGGTGAACGCCGCGCCGATAATCATACCTACGGCAAGATCGATAACGTTGCCGCGGGTTATGAAATCCTTGAATTCCTTGAAAAACTTTTTCATAATGTACCTCTTATTTTTACCTTTGCGGTTGATTAACGTTTCCTTCTGTGAAGGTTTTCCAGCTCGTCGTTGAGCATACGCAAATTTTCGCGTTCCAAATCGATAAGACCGGAGAACGTCTTGAAATATTCCACGTCCTCTTCCTCGGGCGTTTCGTGATTGATAAGCGCCACGATAAACTGCGACATCGACCGTATACGTTTTTGTTCCAGCGTGTCAAGCTCGGCCTCGCTTTCGCGTATTTTCTTTAACAATTCGCTTTTTTTCGACATAACCTTTCCTTAGCCGTAGTTTTTCGCACGCACCTATCGCCGACGCGAAAATCGGACAAACTTATTATATCACAGCACACGAAAATTGTAAACTTTTTTGCGCGGTTAATCTATGTTTTTTATGCTGTCGATAGTTACAGCGTAGTCCTCTTTCACCTTGTCCAAGTACTGCTCGAATTCCTCACTGTACTCCGTTTTGCCGCGAAGTACCTCGGTAATCGCGCTTGCCGAATGGTACAGCATGGTAAGCGAAAGATTGGAGCACACGCCCTTTAACGTATGCGCGGCGCGAAACGCCTCATCTATGTTGTGCGATGCAATGTTCTCGCAAAGGTTGTTAAAGCTGGCGTCGTCGACGACCTTGAGCAAAAACCGTTTTATGCGCTCGTCGGTGCGCAGCCTGCTGGTAACGTCGGCATAGTCGCCGCCCATTTTTTCGTAACATTCTTCTACTGTCATAATAACCTCCGAATAATTAATCCCGAATTCCGAATTCTTAATTGTTAAGCAGTCCGCCGCTGCCGCCCGCTTTAAGCTCGCTGAAAAACTTGTACGAGTTTTTGCCGCCGTACTTGACAGCGTATGCCGCTTGGTCCGCCATGTGCAACAGCTTGTCGTAATCGCCGTCGCACTCGTTGGACAAAGCAATGCCCATACTTACGCTGACGGGGAAACCTTTAAGGTCTTTTGTCAGGCACTTGAATATACGGTCGATTTGGTGCCTATCCTTGTACTGCATGAATATGACAAACTCGTCGCCGCCGAAACGTGCGCAAATATCGGACGCACGCGTGTTGCCGAGCATGCGGTCGGCAATCGTCTTGATCAGCTCGTTGCCGAACAAGTGACCATGCTTGTCGTTCGCCTTTTTGAGATTGTCCAAATCGAAGAACACAAGCGCGTACAGGCTGTCGCCCTGCGTGGCGAGCTTTTTGCTGATTTTGCGCTTGGCGGCGCGGGCGTTTAACAAATTGGTTATTTGGTCCTTATCCGCCAACACCTCGAGCTGCTGGATCTCCTCCGTTTCTTCCGTTATGTCTATGCACTTGCCGAGCGCGCCCTCGAACTCCGCCTGCTCGCCGTCGTTGCTCCACAGCGCGCGCACAATCACCTTGTTCCACTTTTGCTCGCCGTGTATGTTGAGCAAATACTTGCCCTCCACCATCGGCGACTCCGGCGTGGAATTTTTGACGCGGGTAAGCAGCTGATCGAAATCCTTCCTGTTAAACACGCGCGACCCGAATTCGCTTTCCGCGGGATTGAGTATCTTTTCGGGCAGCTCCAAATATTCCGAGCTGTACTCGGTAAGCAGTATCATTTCGGGCGAGCTGACGTACTCGAACATAACCTCGCGCGAAAGACCTGAAAAGAACTTGAACTTCATACGCTCGTGCTCGAGCAAGCGCACCGTCCTGTTGGACACGTCGCTGCCCGACGTTTTGAGTATGTCCTCCACGTTGTCGCGCACGCCGCGTTCCAAATTTTGTCCGGGCGACGCCACGTGCAATTCGTTTTTGAGCTCATCCTTTATTTCGTCCAAGCACTGCAAAATCAGCGGGTTGAACGCGCCGCACTCGCCGTTTTGTATCATTGCCACCGCTTTTTCGTGCGAAAAGCTGTCCTTGTACACACGCTTGCTGGTGAGCGCGTCGTACACGTCGGCAAGCGCCACTACCTGTGCGCCGATGGGAATTTCGTCGCCCTTAAGTCCGTCGGGATAACCCCTGCCGTCCCAGCGCTCGTGATGCCAGCGGCAAATTTGTTCGCCGATACGAATAAGCATTTCGTTGCTGCGGTACGGAATGTCGGCAAGCATCTTTGCGCCCTCGGCGGCGTGGCGTTTCATAATCTCGAACTCCTCTTGCGTAAGCCGACCGGGTTTGTTAAGAATGTGCTCGGGCACGGACATTTTGCCTATGTCGTGCAACGCCGACGCATTGACTATGACTTTGATTTCCGCCTGAGAAAGCTTGTACTTGTCGGTAATGAGCATCAGGTGTTTGAGTATCATTTCGGTAAACGTGCTGACGTGCAGTATGTGCAAGCCGCTCTCGCCGTTTCGGAACTCGACTATGTGCGAAAGAATTTCTACCATTACGCGGCTGTCGCGCTCGCGTGCGTAGACCTGCTCGGAAAGCATGTCCGCCATTTCCTTTTGCTTGAGCGCGAGCATAAAGTTGCTCATAACGCGGTGCTTGACGGTACGCTCGTCAAACGGGCGGCTTATGTAATCGACCGCGCCGAAATCGTACGCCCTGTCAATGTACGACGAGCCCGTTTCCGCCGAAATCATGATTACTGGAATGGTTTTTATCCAGCCCTTTTTGTTCATCATTGCAAGCACTTCAAAGCCGTCCATCTTGGGCATTACAATATCGAGCAGCATAAGCGATATTTCCAGCTCGCGTTCTTGCAATATCATTACCGCCTCGGTGCCGTCCTCAGCCTCGATGATATTAAAGTCTTCAAACAGCATATCGGAGAGCAGCGACCTGTTAAGCTCGGAGTCGTCTACGATAAGTATGGTCTTTTTGGACTTGGTTGGTTTGTTGCTCATAGTTTACTAATCCTCTTTAAGAACATATTTTGCCACAAGCTGTTTAAGCTTGATCATGTCGATAGGCTTGGCAAGGTGTGCGTTCATGCCCGACTCCATCGCCGCTTTTACGTCGTCGTCAAACGCGTTTGCCGTCATTGCGATAATGGGAATGGTCTTTGCCCTTTCGTGAGCGCAAGCGCGGATTGCGCGCGCCGAGGCGTACCCGTCCATTACCGGCATTTGAATATCCATAAATATCACGTCGTATTTGTCGACAGCCGACGCCTCGAACATCTCCAGTGCCTCTTTGCCGTTGGTGGCTATGTCGCAATGCACGCCCTCTATCTCCAACAGCTCGGTAAGAATTTCCACGTTTATCTCGTTGTCCTCGGCGGCAAGCACCTTTAATCCGTCTATGGAAATCTCGTCGGCAACGGGCGCGATTTCGGCGTCCGCACCGCTCGCGTTTATTTGCATAACCGCACGGCGGAAATTGGACACAAAGAACGGCTTGGCAAGGAACAGGTCGATACCCGCGTCTTTAGCCTCGCCCTCTATATCCTCAAAGCTGAACGACGTAAGCACCATAATGGGCAGCTCGCGCCCCACCTTTTTGCGTATGCGCCGCGCCGTTTCCACGCCGTCCATTTGCGGCATTTTCCAGTCGATTATTACTATGTTGTATTCCTTTCCGTTCACGACCGACTGCTCCACCGCCTTGACGGCGTCCTTGCCGTTAAGCCTGTAATCGACGTCCACGCCTGTGTCCGACATAAGCTCTTTTATGTCCATACACACGTCTTCCTCGTCGTCCACGACAAGCACGCGCGTAACGTTGTGGTGCAGCCAAAAATCTCCGTCCTCGGGCTCCGATTCGGCTACGGCAAGCTCAAGTTCCACTGTGAACTTGCTGCCCTTGCCAAGCGTACTCTCCACCGAAATAACGCCGCCCATAAGATCGACGATATTCTTGGTAATCGCCATGCCCAAGCCCGTACCCTGAATGTTTTTTGTGACCGCGGTGGTTTCGCGGCTGAACGGCTCGAATATGGTCTTGATATAATCCTCGCTCATGCCGATACCCGTGTCCTCCACGGTGAACTTGATATGGGCGTGGTTGTGCACCTGCTGCTTTAACGTTTCCACGCGCAGGTTTATGTTGCCGCCCGCGGGCGTGTACTTGACGGCATTGGAAAGAATGTTGAGCAGTATTTGGTTGAGCCGCATTTTGTCGCCCAACACGAACTCGGGCAGCGTGCCCTTGGTGTGAACGTCAAAGTTTTGCTTTTTGGCGTTGGTTTGCGAAACGATCATAGAATACAGCTCTTCCACAAACTCGGGCAAACAGAACTGTTCTACGTACAGCGAGGTCTTACCGCTTTCTATCTTGCTCATATCCAAAATGTCGTTTATAAGGCTGAGCAGGTGCTGACCGGAATACGTAATCTTGTGCGTGTATTCGCGCACGCGCTCTTCGTTGCCCGCGTCTTTGGCAAGCAACGTGGCATAGCCGATTATTGCGTTCATGGGCGTGCGTATGTCGTGCGACATGTTGGACAGGAAATTGCTCTTTGCCTCGTTGGCGTTTTTGGCAAGCTCCAACGCCTCCTCCAGCTGCTCGCGCATTCTCTTGTCCTCGGTGCGGTCGGAGAACATGAGTATGCATTTTTCGGATGTGTCCGTTTTGGAATGATACAGCGTCATGCGGAACCAGTACGTTGCGCCCGTTACGCTGTTTTTCATTTGAATATCTTTTTCCCACGCGTTGCCGTTGCCCAAGGACTTGAGCCCCTCGCTTGTAAACGGCTTGTACTCGCCTACGGCGCATTGGAGCAAGGCGCGAATGTCGCTGCGCACCGACCCAATATCCAGTCCCAAAACCTTTTCGATATTGGCGCTGACGTATTCCGCCGTAAACGTATCGGACGAGAACATTACGAATATGTCGTTGGTATTTAGCGACAAAACGTTCAGTAGCCGCTCGCGCGACTCCGTAACCAGCCGCGACTCGTGTATGCGGCGGCGATTGTTAAGCACTATTACTACAGCCAGCACTACCGCGACAAACACGAATATCGAAATCATAACCACAAGCGTGACCGTGCGGAACCACGACATGCTGCTGTTTACCATTTCGCTGGGCGCAATGCCCAAAATCATCCAGTCCGCAAACTCGACCGGCATGTACGTAAGGTAGTACTCCACCCCGTCCCTTGTAATAAGGCAAGCACCCGAGCGCTGCGCCATCCAGTCCTGCTCCACCTGCGCGGCGGTCTTGTGCGTAAGGGTGCATTCGTCCGATTTGAGAAATTCGAGATAGTTGCCCATTACACTGCTTTTGCCGCCCGACCGCGCAAGTATTTGCCCGTCGGGAAGGGTCACGTAGCATATGCCGTCCTTGTCAAACGTATTTACGGACAACAGCCCTTGAACGTTGCCTGTTTCAAAACCGATACCTATCGCGTTATAACTGAAACCATCGTACGTATTTGGCGTCGTTTTGACGGCGAACATAAAAAACCCGGGCACGCACTCGTCGCTGCCGTCGTCGTAAAATCCGACCACACCGCAAGTATCGCTTTCCAGCAAGCTCGTTACGCTGCGCCGCGTGCGAATATCCACTACGTCGCCGCGTGCCGCCTCGCCCTGCTCGTTAAGCGTGAAGGGCATTGCCTGAACGCTGTACTTGTAGTCTTGTCTATCCTCGGCCTCACTTTCCGTGTCGATAAAATAGCAGGTGGAAAAATCAAACTGCGATATTTGCGTTGCGGTAAAGTTCATAAACTCCTCACGACGCGCCTCGCTTTTTTGCGGGTCGTCGCCGTTTATTTCGTTTACCGAATCGTTTATGTATTCACCCCAGCTTTTGAGTAGCTTGCGGTTAAGTTCTATCTTTTGGCTCAATCCCGCCTTTACTTGCGTGTAAATTTCCGAAAGGTGTCCCACGCTTTCGTTATATATATGACGGGACGCAAAAACAGAATACAACACCGAAGTCAGTATAACGGCAATCACGATTATTGCTATTAATATTCCGTCGCGTATTTTTCTGTTGATTTTTATCATCTCATCTCCACAACTATGATATTAGCTCCAAACGGCAATAATTCACCGATTAAAGTACACCATATTGTCATTGTAGCATAATTTGTCGGTTTAAGCAATAATAACAAAGAAAAATACCAAAAAATTTTGCATGCAAAAATCGGCTACGCTATTGTTGCGTAACCGATTTTTAACCGAGTTATTCGTCGTCCTCTTTTGATTCGGTCGAGTCGTCGCCATCCGCGTTTTGCTTTGCATTTGCGGGCGGCGCAGCAATGCCCAGCATTATAAGCGCCGAGCAAACGCCGTTTATGACGGTGCTTGCCACTTCGTCGCCTATTTCTACGCCGAACGCGCCGAGTATAAGAAACACCGCGCCGATTAGCCCCGCCCAAAAGCTTGTGCTTTTTAACCGTTCTATCATTCGTTATTCCCCCTGCCGTATTTGTCGTACAGCCTGTTGTAGTAATAGTTGGAAAGATGCTGGCGGTACATGGAATGGTTGCGTATTTCTATAAGCGCCTGTTGCGGATCGAGCGAGCCCAAAAACGCGTCCATGCGCTCGTACACCGCTTTGTACGTGTCGTCGCGGCGCTGAGAGGACGCACCGCCCAGGCTGTTTGCCTGCTGCTCCTGACTGAGCGCAGCGGAGTACAAAGAGCTTTCTGTTTTGAGCCTGTCGTTGTCCATAGACGCCTGCTGGCGTTTGATCTCGTTGTTGTACTCTATAACGTCCTGCATCTTTTGTTCGCGCTCGGCTTTTAGCTCGCTGAGCCGCTTATTCAGCTTGGCGGCGTACGTAAGATTAAAATCGTTAAGCGCGTCCTGCAGCTTTTTGTCAACCGACGCTATGTCCGATTCCAGCTTGGCTATGCTGCCTGCGTACTCCCGCGCGACCTGCGCGGTTTGGTTTAAGTACTCGCGTTCCAGCGCGCCGCGCTCCACCGACGCTATGGACGACCGCGCCAGTCCGCGTCGCACGGCGTCGTTGTCTATTGCGCGTGCCGCCGCCTCGTACTGCCGCTCAAGCTCCGCCTCCGTGTTCCGCTTGGCGTCCACATACGCGTCGCGCTTGGCGTTGAGCTCTTCCGCCTCCGCCTCGCTTTTTTGACGAATACTCTTTTCGCCGTCCAAGCGGTAGTCGGCAAGCTCGCTTTCCGCCGATTTGCGCAAAGTAGCATCATCGGGCGCGGTGTAGCTTTTTTCCTGCAAATAGACCTTTGGCAAAGTCGGCTTGATTGCGGCGGAAGATGTTGTTTCCAGCCGCTCTATTTCCGCAGCCAATTCGTCGCGCGACTCGTTGATTTTTTTATTGTCTGCCATATTGTTCATACCTCGCTTTCAGTAGATTGTAGCGGTACAGCTCATACGCACGCATGATGTTGCGGCAGGTGTCCAGCCTGCCGTACTTTGCAAGCGGCGAACACGGCGGCTCGGGTTTCTTTACGCTGTCGTTGTCGCACTGCATTGCCCGCCTCCGCATTGTTGTTGCGCCCGATTTGCCGACAAGCGCTTTTTGCGTTCCGCGCCCGCGCACAGGATTTTTACGTCCGTCCTGATTTCGGCTATATCCGCCTTGATTTCCTCGGTATCCGATTTTACGTCGTCCACCGTTTTGAGCCTGTCGCCCAGCGTGCCTATGATTTTTTTGTAATTGTCCTCGCGGCTGCGGCTGTCGCGCAGCTCGTATACGAGCAGTCCGCAAAACAGCACCGCAAATATGCCGTTGGCAACTACGAGCGATATTATCTCGTCCATTGTTGCTTTCCCCCTCCCTTTGTTGTCAAACTGTTTTTTATGAAGTTAAATGAACTAACAACACCGACGCCGACGTTACGGTAGATACAAACAGCTCGGCGTTACCTTCCGGCAACAACAACATTGCCGGCGACGTCACTGTGCCGAGACTTTTGTTGTTGTACACGACGGGGCGCTTTGCCGTGCTGTCAAAAATAACTATGGCGCAAACGTTACCGTCCGACTTGACTTTTCCAAACGTAACCGAGCCGCCGGACGCCGTACCGACAATAAACCGATGCGACGAGCTGCTCGAGCCCGATCCCCCGCCGCTATTTATTATTTGTTCGCGCAGGTCGTCAACGTCCGCCTCTGTCTTTGCAACTTGTTCGCGCAACGCCTCAATCGCAGCCGTTGCCGTATCGGAGCTTTCCATTTGCTCGCGCAGCTTGTTGCCGAGCGCGCGTATCGCCGCGGCGTTATCCTCGGTAGCGGTAAGCGCCGTCGTAATCTTGTCCATAGCCTCTCCTAATAAGTATTGTACCTGACGCACAGCGGCGTCGCGTTTACGGTGTCGCTGTCGGTGTACAACGAAAACGCAAACCTGTGCCCGCTCACGTTCAGTTTGACGCCGTTTGCCGCGGCGCTTTGCACGTTTAGCTTGCTCCACACTCCGTCGGCGCAAACGCCCAGCTCTATATTGTCGGCACTGCCGCCGTCGGTGTTGTCAAACAGTATCTCCGTCACGTATTTAGCCCTGTCGGGCGCGGACATATCGGTCACACCGCTTTCCCAGTACGACGGCAGCGGATCGTCAAACCGTGCCGCGCCGCGTTCTATCACGCCGCCCTTGCCGCCTTCGCAGCACATAAGATAGTCCTCGCCGTTGTACGAACACGCGTTCATAAACCTTATGTCCAGCCCGCGCGAAACGGAGTATTCGCCGCTGCTCAAGTCGTATACTATAAGCGCGTTTGTCTTGTACTCGTCCGACGATTCGCAGCCCACGGTCTTGCCGTCGCCAAAGTCCATTTTGCACGCAAGATAGTATTTTCCGTCGTAGTACGCGCACGCGCAGTTATCGTCGGGCAGGATTGCCGCGGAAATGTCGGTAAGCACTCTTACGCACTCGTAGCCGTCAAACCTGTACAGCCCGTCCGACGCAAGGAACATTATGCAATTTCCGCACGTGGTTATGCCCGACGGGAATATGCGCCCCGCAGTGACGAACATATTGACAACCGAAAACTCGGTTTGATCGCCGTATGCCGTAACGCGGCTTATGCCGTGGTCGCGGAATATGTACAAATAGTTGCCGAACGACACCACCTTGTTCATGTACCCGCGCTCGTCCAAAAGTTCTATAAATCCGCCGCCGTCTTCGCTTATCTCCCACTGCGTGGGGTCGAGGTTTTTGGAAAAGTACACCTTGGTCTTTTCGTCGCGGCTGGTTACAAACAAACGCTCGTAATGTATCGCCATGGACGATATGGCGGGGCTGTTGGCGTATTCTACGTAGCGGTCGCCGTCCCAGGTAATGAGCTTGCGCCCCTCGCACGTCAAAAGCAGCACGTCCTTGGAATTGACGCGGTAGTTGATAATATCGAGCGGTCCGTACGGCAATCCCGAAACGTATATCTCCTTGTGCTTAAACGCGTCAAACCACGCGAGCAAGCCGTTGCTGTACTGGTAAATGTACTGGTCGGCATACTCGCCGTGTTCCTCCGAATACAGCCTGTATATCCAATACCGCTGCGCACCGACAGGCACGCACGGATGCTGTTTTACGCCGTACCCTTTTCGCAACACTCCCGACGAAAAATCGAAGTTGTAAAAGGTGCGCGCCGTCCCGAACGGCAGCAGGCTTCGGTCGTGCTTAAAGTCGGCGGACGCGTACTTTGTCATTTGTTTTTTGTACCGCCTTACGCTCGGCAGCTTAAGTCCCATGTCTATACCTCGCTTACAAAAATTTGCGCGGGCGCAGCTTTACTCTACGCTTTAACCTCAGCGCAACCGCGTACTCATCGTACCGACTGTCGAAAATTTCCGCCTCATCAAGCCGCCCACACAAAATACAGTAGTTTCGCGCCACAAGCTGGGCAAGCATTTCCGCGCTTATGCAGTTCGGCATTGACAGCTCTTCGTATGCCGCCCATCCGCTTGCGCAGCTATCGGAATCGCCCGTCGTGTTTTCGAGCGACGGAAAATCGCGAGCAATCTCCGCCACCGCACTGCTTACCGCGCTTTGCAGCTTTTGTACGCTCGAATCCTGCGCGTCCTTTTCCTGCGTAACCGCGTCCAAAAGCAGTTTGTCCTGCACCATTACCGCTACGCTTAACGCTAATTGACATCCGTCCATATTATCCTCCTTTCGGGATTGGCAAATAGCAAGCGGGTAGCAACGTTATGCCGCGCCACCCGCATGCCTCTACCCAATAGCCGACAAAGCTTTGTTCAGGGCAGCCTTGCGGCGCTCGGCGTCCAACCGCGCGTTTTCGCGTTCCATGCGCTCCACAATCTCGCGCGCACGCTCGGCGCGCGTGTACAGCACATGCCGCACGGTGCGCTCGTCCAAGCGGTCGTACGGCAAAACCAAGCACAGCGTGCGAGCGTCCTTTTTGTTGTGGAGCTCGAACTTTCCGGTCTTGTAGTTGAGGAACACGAAATACCCGTCGTCTATGCTTTTCAGCCTACGGCACACCCCGAACAAGTCGTCGTCGATTACCCGTCCCGTCAACTGCGCGTTATCCCCTTGAGCACAGCCTGACCGTTGGGCTTTTGGCAAATGAGATCGCAGTACTTGACAAGTGTCGCCGTGTACGTGGGCTTGCCCTGGTTTTGGCGCAAAATCTTGCCGTTTTCCGTTTCGAGGAAACGCCAGTCGCAAAGCTGGTGCAGCTTGAACGCCTTGGTATTCAAAAGGTACATGCTGCCCTCCGGCACAAACCTGTCGTATACAAACGGTATGCCGTTATACGATAAGGTCTTAAATCCGCCGTCCAGCTCCATGACGTCTATATTGCGCTTGTACGACGACATATAGTCGATGTACGAATACTTGGCGTCCTGCGAGCACGCGATAAAGTCGACGGTAGAGCCCGCCTCGTTTTCCAGCGCGTCTATAGCCTCCTGAACGACTATTTCGTCTATCGCGCCGCCCACGTTCTTGCTGTACGGATTGAGGAAGGGATGAGCGCTCTTTTGCACGCCGTAAATGCTGTCGCCGTTAAACAGCGCGTCTATGCCCGTTATTTCTTTGCCCTTGGAGCCTTGCACGTACATCTTGTCGCCGTCGGCTATCGTAACCGCGCCGTCCAAAGTCACCTTTTTGTTAGCGCGGTCTACGTACTTGATACGCGCCGTGCCCTTTTTGGAATCGGCGGAGGAATACACGTCCACCACCAAGCCCTCGATAAGATTCCTTACGGTGTCGCAGGTTGCAACGCTGTTGCCGCCATCAGTCTTGACCGAGAAGGTCGCAAGCAGCCCGCTGCCGTCGCCGTACAGCATACGACCGAGATTGAACTTGGACGCCGTGAGCAGTCCCTCGAGCTCGGCGTTGAGAAGATCGGTAAACGCGCCGCTGCCGTCCTTGGACGCGCGAATAGCTTTGTCCGAAATCTCAATTTGACCGTAAAGGTTTTTGAGCGTGGTGACAAACTGCAAATAGTTGTTGCCGTACGCCGCGGGAAGATCGCCGTCCTCGTCGCCCGCCCCGACGCCGCCGTTGATACCGAATCGCGCCGCAGTGCGTATCTCTTTACCCCACACGTCGGCGGTGGTTTGTTCTATCTTGGACAGCAACGGATTTACTCGGGTATTGAGCAAATCGGTCATTGTGCCGAGGTAGACGGTCTTTAACGCGTTTTCCGCATTTTGTAATGTTACCATGATTTTTCTCCTTATTCTTTTTTAGTTGCCCTCAAGCAAAGCGTCGGCGAGTCTTTTTGCCTCGGATAGTGTTCTCGGTCTTTTGGACGGCACTATCACCGCACAGCCGCTCGGCGCCGACGCGGGCTGCGGCCGTATAAGCCGCTGTTTGTAGCTTGCAATGCACGCACTCATAATTTCGGGAATTGTGCTTAGCACTTCCGCATACTCGCACGCGTTTTGCAAAATTTCGTTCAACACGTCGTCCGCAGTTATGACGGGCGCGGGCGGGATATTATCGGCGCTTTTTTCGTCCTTTTCAGCCTCGTGTACGGGCTGATTTATTTCGGGCGTTTGCGCTTGTTGTTCTACGTTATCTCGCTCCGCGTCCGCCGTTTGCTCGTCGATTTGCTCTTGCGCTTGCGCGCTGTGGTAAAAATCCAGCTCCGCTTGTAACTGTTTAACCAGTTGGCAGCGCTTGGTGAACTCGCTTTCCAGCGCGTTGTAAGCGGCGAGCAAATCCTCCGCTGTGTTGAACTTGCCTATTTTGGAAACCGATTTTTCGGCTTGCTCCACATTGTTGTCTTGCATAATCATCTCCTTAATAATAAACCTATAATTCCGAATTTATCATTGCTTGGTGCTCGCGTATATGTTCTTTCAGCTTGTCCGCCTTTTTGCCGCCGTCGCACTCGGTTAGCAAATACTTGATATGGACGTCGGCGTGCAGCTTGTGGTCGTCAAACTCGTTAAGCTCGTACTTGCCGCTTTCGTTTTCCTTTTCCGCGCGCGACACGTGCGTGCCGGTAAGATCGAGCGCGCTGTCCCAACCGCCATAGCCGAGCGCGTCCAAAAACCTGTGCTTGGCGGACTCGGACATCTTGCCGTCCTCGTCGAACAGCAAGCCCATTTTATACAGCTCGAACATCATGTTTTGGCGCATTGCGGGCGTGGACAGCAGCTCGTTGTCGCTGGCAAACACCACGTCGTCGCTGGATATGTCGGACGCCGACCACTTGACCAGCTCGACCTCGCCGTTACTGCCCACTATGCGCGCAAGCCGCGAGTCCGACCCGAACTGCTTGTACAGCCTGAGTATGTGCCGCGCAATCTCCCGCGCCGCTATGCGCACGTACTCGGCGGACAGCGACAGCCGCGTGTCGTCCTGCTCGATTAACAGCTGCAACGCCGCACCGCTCATATTGGCGGACAGCGCCTCGCTCGATCGCATCACCTCGCTCACTCCGCTCACCTGCGTAAACTCGGAAAGCAGCCGCAGCTCCTCGTTGTCAAAGCTTGACGGCACCGAGCCCGCGTCCACCATTCGCGGCGGGGTCGCGCCCCTGCGGTACACCAAAATCTTGCCCGGAGATATGCCCTCTTGCTCGAGGTTGTCTATATCGACCGAGCCGTCCTCCACCGCCATAACACCCATCGCAAGACGGTTGATAAATTCGTGCTTGCGGTTTTTAACGGCGTTGTACGCGCGCTGAACGGGAATAGACCGTTCCACGATAGACGCGCCGAAAAAACAACCCGCGTTTACAAGCGACACCTGCTTGACGATGGGAATACCGCGCTTGCCGTCAACACCGTTTACGTACGGCAGCGGACCGTAGTGGAGCAGCACGCCGTTAGCGACAACGGCGTACTCGCCGTCGGGCTTGTCCGCGCTCGGCACGGTGTAACGCTCTATCAGTACTGCGCTGCGCTCGGCGCTTTTTACCGACAGCTTGTTCAGCGTGCTGTCCGCCGTAAGCCCGCCGCCCACCGCAACAGCCGACATTGCTATCACGTCGTTGTCCTCGGGCTCGACGGTCTTGCCGTATATCCGTTTAAGCTCGTCCACGCTCACCGACCGCGCGCGAATTATCGAGCGGCAGTCGGACACGTTTTGCGCAAACAGGTTGTCGGGATAAATCTCGAACGGCGAAATCACGTCGGCGGTAACGTCGCCCTCGTATATGCCGTCCCCGATTTTGAGCCCGCCCTTTTCGTCCCAGCCCACGTAATAAAACGCCGTGCCGCAAATTTCCGACCACATAGTGCCTTCGGTAAGCAGCGCGTCCACGTCCAGCTTGTCGCACGCCGCGTTCAGTATTTTGGTCGAGCTTTTGGCGGTCTTTACGTCATCGTCGTCCGACGAAAACGGGCGCACGGTAAGCGTGGGGCGCACGGTGTTCAGCTTGGCTTGGCGTGTTTCAACCAGCGACGAAATGTGATTGAACACCTCGCGCTCCTGCCAGTAATATTCGCGCTCGACGTCGGCTATGTCGCCCGTAGGCAGTGCCGTGCAGTACTGGTTGCCCATGTAAAAGTTGAGGTTTAGCCGCCACTGCGTTTCGTACGGTCGGCGCGCCTCGGCTGCGGTTTGGTAGTCGCGCGTAACGCTTTCTATAATATCCTCTCGGAATTCACGTTTCATTTACTCCTCCTACCATCGCGGCTTTTTGGACTTTTTGGCTGTTTCGATTGACTTAGGTACAACCGTCGCACCGATTGCCATGTACAGCTCGTCAAGGCATTTGTCGCACGCATAAATGCGACTGCGTATGCCCACGCGATCGAACTTAATCGCCTTTGTCGCGCGGTTTTTGCACGCGCCCAGCTCGCACCGCACGTGCGTATTACATTCGGTTATTTCCATGATTCCCTCCGTTTTTTGTGAATAATAAAACGGCTATCCGCCGTCCTTAACACCTAAGTTGTATAACTGCCCGATTAGCCTTTTGCGCTCTTGCTCGAGCTGCTCGTCGGTGAGGTCGGACACGTCCCCGCCGTCTATAATCATCTTTGCTGCGGTCATATCGGGCGGAACGTCCTTGGTGGTCACTTTGCGCTTGACAAGCTCCAGCGAGCCGTCCACCACCGCGTATTCCTCCACCGTTTCCTTTGCCTCGTAGCCGCACGCACGCTTAACAACAGCGTCCAAAATCTCGTCGCGCGTTTTCACGTTTTACATCCCCCTATTTTTCACACGTCCCTTCCTACGTATCAACCGCTCTTTATCTAATTGTATTTCGGTCTTCACCTCGTCGCGCCGCGGCGGTATCGGTCGGCTCATCAGGTAGTACCTGAGCTCGTCCAGGCAGTGGTCGTCGGTCTTGACGGGACGGTCGCCGTTTCCCCAGCGATAGCTTTTTAGCTCGCGTATCAGGTTGACGCAGCTGTCGAATATGAATATGCGCGGTTTGCCGTCCGTCATCAGGTACTGCTTTACGCGGTTTATGCCGCTGAACAAATCCTTGTCTACGCGCGTGTCGACAAGTATGCCGTTGTCGCAAAACAGTTCGGCAACCGACTTGTCGGCGTTGAGCGTGTGCTGACTTGCCGCGCTGTCTATAAGCGCCTCTATCCTGCCCTCGCGGTCGGTGCGCCAGCCGAGCTCTTTGCTCTTTTGCTTGATAGCCCGCGCGTGGTAGTCCACCGACCGTCCCGCCTCGAAGTGCTCCGCCACAACGTACACGTTGCCGTCGTAGTCCACCGCGTACCAGTGGCAGGACAGCGGATTGTTAAGCCCCGGGTCTATGGACAGCCTGTCCTGCCAGTCGGCGGAGATATGCGTTGTAGACGGAATAACGTGCACGCGCTCGTCAAACTCGGTGTACACCGCGCCCTTAGCGTCCACAAACCGCCCAAACCGCCGCACGTCCCGCTCGGCGTCCGTCATAGCCGCGGACACGCGCTCCACCTCTTTTTCATCAAGGTACGGATTGTCCGCCCATTCCATAAAGATATGCCACACCTCGGGGTCGTTTTGGCTGTTCAGGTAAATGCGCTTGTACACAAAGGTCAAGCCGAGCAGCGGCGTCATTGTGCCGAACAGCAAGCCCTTTTTATCCACCACGCGCATTGCGCACTCGTCGTAAATATCCTCGGGCGGCTCCTCGTCAAACCACACGTAATCGAGCGACGCGCCCGCAAACTTATCCCGCCCCGCCTCGCATGTTTTAAACCCGATAGTGCTGATTGTGCCGAATACGTTCTTTACCGATATGTAGTCTATAACGCCGCCCGACGGGTTTTGGCTTTTGCCGCTTTCCATTACTATATCGGCGATCCAGTCGGGATTGAGATAGTGCAAAATCTTTTTTTGCGCCACCTCGCGCTGCACCCGTCGAGACAGCGACACCACCCAACCGTCGGTGCGTTTGTTTTGCCTGTACGGATGAATACCGCGCGCCAGCCACACCGTTTCCACCGCGCCGCACTCGGTCTTGCCCGTGCGGTTGCCGCCGAACACCCAGCGGTTACGCTTAGCGCAGCGGTGAAACTCCATTTGCTTTAAATGCACTTTGTCGGTGTTGTACCGCGCGAGCGCGTTATTGTCGTACCGCCGCTTTTGTTCGCGCTCTATTCGCAAAATGCTTTCTATGATATTACGCAATCTTCTTCTCCCAAAACCCTTTCGTTTTCGCCAAAACAACCCAATCATCTACATGCGGCGCGTTATATAATACAATGACTTATGATAGTGTATTCGGTCATTGCGGCGCTGACTTTCTTTTTTATGCCGTCGCAAACAATGCTGTACGATTCGGCCATGCAAGAGGTGGTAAACCTGCCCGCAGGCTATTTTGTGTTGCAAAGCGATACCGACGCGCCCGACGGGTATATACGGGTGACTTACGCCGACCTCGAAGGGTACGTAAAATCGGACGACGTGCAAGCGGTGGACTACACACCCGTCACCAAATACGAGCTTACCGCAACGTTTACGTGCGACAACGACGGGCAACCGGTAAGGCTGCGCGTCGCGCCCAAAAAGTCGGCGGAGGTGCTGGACGTACTTGACAGCACCGCAAAAGGCAGACTGTACGGCGCCGTCACCGGCGAGGCGCTCATCAAGGACGCGGGCACGGACTGGTACTACGTCAGCGCAAACGGCAAGCGCGGGTACGTTTACTACGCGCACGTCAAAGCGGACGACATACCGCCCAATATAATCGAAAAGGAAGAGCCGCCTATCGATGTTCCCACAAACACCGAGCCGAAAGTGACCGACTCCGATCAGGGCATGCCCACCACCGCCGCAATAATATTTATCGTCGCGCTGTGCATCCCCGTCCCGTTCATAATGTACTACCTATTCAAAAAACCGAAGGACAATTAGTTTGGCGCAATGCAAAACGACATCGCAGTGCCGCCTATCACCTTTTTTATTCGTCCCTTGTTTTTAATCAGCTTGAATAAATAAGAAAACTCCTTGTCCGCGCGCTCGGCGGTGTAACCCGCAAGCTCTATTTGCTTTTCGGCGGTTGCGTACAAATCGCAGTTAATGCCAGAAAACGCGCACGCCCGCAAAAGCTCGAACTTTTCGCCCAGCCCGCGCTCGATAAACCCGTACAGCACTTTTAGATTGCAAAGATCGATTCGCCTGTTATCCAACTCGATAAGCTTTTTTACCACCTTGTCCGCAGGCGAGGTCATATCCGCTATTACACTCTCCTGCTCCTTTTCTATTTTATCCTGTAATCCGTATAATAACGGATTGATTAAAATTATCGCCCGTACAACTCTACGCCCGACATTCGACATTTTTCTATTTCTCCTCTTCATTTTTTCAAGCGCAGTCTAACACGGGATTACTGACATATGTATGTCCCCAATTCACTATACGAAAATTATTTGTAACACAACAAAAAAGCGCCTTTCGGCGCTTTTTGCGGAATACTGCGGATAACAAATATCTTGATTTTTCTTAACTCAGAGCTTACTCGCTTAATGGCGCGGAATACGGGATTTGCACCCGCTTACGCATTCACAACCATGGCCACAGCAAATGCGCCGATCTTTCTTCCGCATAAGAAGGTAAAACCATTACCTTCCGTTAAGCAATTTTTTACTGCTGTTCTTTACCCATAAAACATACCGCCACCATCCCCGGACCGGTATGTGCGCCGATAATGGGACTTAACATTCTCCTTCTTATTGTTACTTCCGGTTTTACGATTTTGACTAATTGTTCCAATTCATCAGCAATTTCTTTTGCATCGGCATCGACTATGTATACTACGTCATTACGGTACAAATCAATATAATATATTTCAAACTGCTTACAAAGCTCCAATACTGCGGACGCGTTGCCGCGCTTTTTATTTGTAGTAGTCAATTTGCCGTATCGATCGATTCGCAGAATGGGACGTATATTTAACATCGTGCCGAACACTGCTGTTCCTGCGCCGATTCTGCCGCCGCGTTTTAAGTACATTAAATCCTGCACTAAGAACCTACACTGCACGTACTTTCTTTCTTCCATAAGATCGTTATAGCTTTCTTCAATGCTCATGCCGCTTTCTCTGTTGCGGAAAGCGCGTTCGCACAAAACGCCCATTCCGCCAGTAGCCGAAAGAGTATCGACGACGTACAAATCAACATCGGGATACTTTTCTTTTAGCGTTTTCTTTGCAGCGCAAGCCGATTCAAAAGTAGTAGACAGTCCGCTCGACAACGAAAGATATAAGATGGAATTGCCCTCTTTCATATACTTATCGAAAAATTGTTCGTACATAAACGGGCTGATTTGAGTTGTTTTTGTGAGCGCTCCGCCGCGTTGTCCGTCATAAAACTCTTTCAAAACCGAATCGTCTTCAATGCTCTCGCAAAGCCGCATATCGTCCTTGAACGAGTATTCCATCGGAATAAATAGCAGTTCGTTTTCTTGCGCCGTATTTTTATCGACGTCACCGGATACGTCCATACAAATTAAGTAGTTTTTCATTTTTATCTCCTTATGTGTTCTATTGTTGCCGAGCAACCGCAACGTCCTCGACGTCTATTACCTGCCGATGTTTAGTTGTTTTAACTCGTACTTTGTTCCATTCTGTGATAGCTGCGTATAGTCCGCCCAATATACCGCCCGCACAATCGCAAATCAAATCAAGCATAGTATCCAGCAGCACCTCGTGCCCGACAAACCCCATCCAACTTTGCGAATTTTGCTCGAACAACATGTCGAATGCGAATTCCCATATTTCCCACAAGCCGCCTATCATCATTGTTATCGAAAACACAACAATAAACGTCCACACCGGACTTAACTTGCGCTTGTTGCCTGCCGAGAAAAGGTCGTATGCGAGTATCGCTATAAGAATGCCGCTTGCGAAATGCACTATTTTATCAAAGACCAAGCTTATCTTATACACCTCCCACAGCGTACCGGCCAAAACGCCCATAATGAGAAATACATCGTATGCTATCACAAGCGATAGACTGAAATTGATTTTAAATATACGGTTTATTATCACGGGCACCCATACTGCCAAAAAGAACAACGCTATCATAAGAAACGCGAACGCCTTGGTCATAAAAAACGGCGTAACGCCCATGACCATAAGCACTATGTAAACAGCGGCGTTTATCACGCCAATGAACGTAAAAGCGATAGAAGTGTTCAAAATTTTTTTGTTCATACAAACCTCCGCGTAATATTGTTTGCTATACCGTAAGCATAAAGCATAAATGTGAAGTGAATTTTAAATAACAAAAAAACACGCGGGAATTTTTCTGCGTGTTTTTTGTTCTTTGCCATTATTGTATTTAGAGAGGGAGGCTGACCGTAAACGCCGTACCCTTGCCACGTTCGCTTTCAAACGAAATTCGCCCGCCGAGCTTTTCCACAATGGATTTGACAAGCGGCAGTCCCAGTCCGCTACCCTCCTTGTTATGGGATTTGTCACCCGTAAAGAACGGATCGAATATTTTGTCTTTGTCCTCGTCGGCAATACCCAGTCCGTTATCCTCTATTACGAACACAAAGGTATTGCCCTGTTTTTTCAAATCTATTTTGATTGTGCCGTTATTGTCGGTAAACTTTATCGCGTTGCTTATTAAATTTTGCCACACGCGGAATAACAGGTTTTCATTGCTTGTTATTACAAATTCTTCCAGTTCGGGCTCTATGGTTATATTCTTTTCAGTCCATTTTAATTGAGATGATAACAGTGCGGAGCGTATTTGTGCGGCAGGGCTAAACTTGTCGTCTTTTGCAATGATCGTCGTGCTATCCATACGCGACAGCTCCAAAACGTTGCTCGAAAGCGCCGCAAGCCTATCCGACTCGGCGATTATTACGTTCATATACTCTTCCAAGCCGGCTTTGTCGTCCGAGCATTGCGCGGCTTCCGCATAGCCGCGAATAACGCTTATAGGCGTCTTAAACTCATGCGAAACGTTGCGCGTAAAACTTTTGCTCAGCATAACGTTTGCTTTGAGTTCAGCGGTCATTTTGTTGATACTATCCGCGAGTACTGCCAGTTCGTCATACCCTTTTACGTTTACCGTTATATCGTAATTTCCATTTGCAACTTCGGTTACGGTTTTGCTCAACTTATGAATACGTTTCGTGAAAAAAGTGTTGATAAGAACGAAAAACACAATAAGCCCGAAAACCATGCTCAAACCGTTGCCGAGATACATTGCCGCCGACAATACTCTTTTATCGTACCCACGGCAAAAAAGCCACGTCATAAAAGAAATAAGCATGGCCATTCCCAGCATAATGACAACCAATAATCCAATCAATTCAATGGCTAATATATTTTTTCGCCCTTTCTTCATAGTAACACCGCCTTGTATCCAAGCCCTCTTATCGTAACTATATTAAAGTCAACGCTATCAACCTTACTTCGCAACCACTTGATATGCGTATCGACTGTTCTATCGGCGCTTTCGCTGTCGTATCCCCAAATATCGTTGAGTAGCTGTTCGCGCGAAAATATTATGTTCGGGGAAGACAACAGCTTAAACAACAGCAAAAATTCTTTTTTGGTAAGCTCTATCGGCTTGCCGTCTACAAAAACCGTGTTTGTTTGGTAATTCAACTCCGTGTGCGGCAGTACGATTTTATTCTCATATACCGCGCCGTACCTACGTAGCAAGGCTTTTACTCTTAACAATAGCTCTTTCAAAGCAAACGGCTTTGTAAGGTAATCGTCGGCGCCCGAGGTAAAACCCTTTTCCTTGTCGTCCAGCGTTTCGAGCGCGGTCAGCATAAGTATTGGCACGTCGGGTTTAAGTGCGCGCACCTTGGCGGCAAGCTCGTTCCCGTCCATTATCGGCATCATAACGTCGGTAACCACCAAATCGATTTTGTCATTACCAAGCTCATCGTAAGCCGCGCGACCGTTTTCGACAGCAACGACGGAGAAACCCTCTTTTTTGAAAGTAGCGGCTAAGATTTTCCTTAAATTGTTATCGTCCTCGGCGATTAAGACCTTAAACATATCCAACCTCGCAAGCGTATAATTATTATACTAAAACCTCGTATACTTGTCAAATTCGGCTTGAATCCTCGCTTATATCGCCGATGATATCGCCCTTATGTGAATTGAATATGAAGTTTATCGTTAATTGACAAAAAAAGAACCCGATAACTATCGAGTTCTTTTTTACATTCTTAATTGTTAAGCGGCGCCGTCGGCGGTTCAACAGGTTCCTCGGCAGGCGCCTCGGCAGTATTTTCAGCGGTAACATTTTCCTCGGGCGCAGGTTGCTCGTCAGGCATATACACAAGCTCACTGCCCTCTATGTGTTTGTCTATAAACTCGGTAAACGCCGCGATGTACTTTTCTTTATCTGTCGCGTACGCAAACCCGTGTCCCGCACCCTCCACGGCTATAAAGCTCTTTTCGGGCGACGCACAGGATTCGTACAGCTTTTGACCGAGCTCGAACGGCACGAAGTCATCCGCCGTGCCGTGAAAGAACAGCGCAGGCGCTGTCATATTTTTGGCAAACTGCGTAATATCGGCGTCGTACAGCGAATAGCCGTGAACGAGCCTAACGCCTACGTTAAACAAATAAATGGCACACTTGGGCAGCTTAGCCGCTTTAAGGCACGCGATATATTCCTCATACTGCGAAGAAAACCCACAATCCTCAACCACGCATTTTACTTGCGGCGGCGGGGTCATACCCATATACGAAATGACGGTCGAGCCACCCATAGAAATTCCATACAACGCGATTTGCACGTTTTCGCCGTAATCGGCGATTATGCGGTCTACCCAGCGCGAAAGGTCAAAGCGGTCTATCCACGCCATGCCGACTTTACCGCCCGAGCCCTTGTGTCCGCGCAAAGCGAGCATGTACACATCGAATCCGCGGTCGTAAAGCATTTTGGCTTGAACTTGCGTCGAGCCGAGGGTTGCACCGTAGCCATGACACAGCACAGCAACACGCCCCGTAGACTCAGACTGGCGAATAATTCTCGCGCCCAGCTTAACACCGTCATATGCGGAAATGGTCGCCTGCGAAGTTGTTGCCGCAACGGTATCGAACCACGCCGAATCCACGCCGAATTTGTCCGCAGAATAACCTTTTTTCCGTTTACTCCTTTCGAGAAACTCTTTTCGTCTACCTAAAATGAAGTGCACAAAAATAAGCGCTCCCGCCAAAAACGCAATCGCCACAAGCGCAATAAACGCCGCCACCGCGATCAATGCAATCATCCAACCTTGCATAAGTCCTCCGTAAAAACTCGGAATTTAATCTTAATTTATTTTATCACAATCCCGCACCGCTGTCAAGCATAGTTATTTGCTTGACTAAATTCAACAAAATGTGATACACTTATAAAGCAAACAAAATGTTCTCGTAGCTCAGTTGGATAGAGCGTCCGCCTCCTAAGCGGAAGGTCGCGCGTTCAAGTCGCGCCGGGAACGCCAAAAACGGCAAGGTGCATTACCTTGCCGTTTTTGCTTATTCTATATTATTTTACTTTGCAATCTTTTTACTATTTAATCGTCTTGAGTTATGTTGCCCACGTTGACGTTTATGGTATAGTCAACGTCGGTAATGAGTTTATCCATTTTTTTACGAGCAAGCTCCATAACGCGCTTTTGCCGGGCACGGACCACACTCTCGATTCTACCGGTCACACCGTCCAAGTCGGACTGGGTTTTGATGTTGGACGTTCCGCGCACGTCGCCGTTTACCTTAAAATTAATCTCACCCTCATAAACGGACACCGACGTAGAAAAATAAATATTAGTTCCGCTGCCCAATGTTTCTATTCCACCCGTCGTACCATTTGCAACCGACTCCATAGCCTTGCGAACGTCGGATATTGTCGCAATAGTTCTTCCTCCACCCGACGAAACGCCTTTACCTCCCGACGACTTGCCGCCGTCCGCCGATTTGGTTGAAGTACCTTTTAGCGATCTTATAACGAGCAATGTGTACAAAATCCACCCGACAATTCCCAACGCAACAACCGACGCGCTTATTTTTGCAGCTACGCCGTTCGGCAAAAGCGAAGGGAACAAATTAAACACTACGCCGACAATAAGCAATGCGGGATACAAATACGGCAACAGCTTAGCAATTCCCGAAACGTAATCGTCGCGACGCTTGTTGAACTGAAAAAACGCGACCAATATAAGCAATCCGCCGCTTATATAGCGCGTCACCTCTTTCATTGCATCGAAATTGGAGATTAAATAATCGGCAAGCGAAATAAAACCAATACCTATCAAGGCAACGGGAATAACTCTCAGTCCCATATCCTTAAAAGAAAACAACGCGCTTACTACAAATAATCCGCCCAACAAGTACAGTACTATTTTTATCGCCTCTCCATCGACAAACGACGAAGCCGAGGCACAGCTTAAAAACAGCAAAGCCATGACGATATTTTTGATTAAGTACCACGTTTTATTTCCTATTCTTGCCATTTTTCTCTCCCTACAAAAAGATGACCCAAAACGGTCTATCGTATTCTATCATACCCTCCGTCGAAAAAGCGTGAAAATAGGCGGTTTTGCAAAAACAAAATCGAACAACCTTAAATTTATTTACTTGATAAAACAAGTCGAAGGTGATAAAATATTACTGTTATTTTACATAGGAAACCTTATGACGGCGAACGGACCGAAAACTAAAACATCTTATAAATGCTTACTATTATTTATCGCGGCGGTTGCAGTGTACTGCATAGTCATAAGCGTGTTTTTTATATGTAACGCTTTTTATAATGAAATCTACGATACTCCGCGCGTAAAGCACGGCACTGCCGATTATTCTAACACCGATTGGAAAAACAGGCTTACGGCGCACTCGATTGCGGGAGAATGGGAGTTTTTTTATAACCGCTGGATAATTACCGACAACGACGGCGGCGAAAACGACGGGTATATATCTATCCCCGGACGGTGGACGGGCAAAACGGTAAACGGCAAAAAGCTGACTCGTTTCGGTTACGCCTCCTACCGCATGACCGTAAAAAACGTAACCGCGGGGCAGCTGATAGCCTGCTTTGCCGACAATTCCGTCGTGGGATTGCGAATGTTTATCAACGGCAAGCTGTGCGCGGTTTCGGGCGTTGTTTCAAAGGACGCGACCCAATCGGCGTCTGGACGCTCGACAAAAACGGATTACATTGTATCGGGCGGCGGCGACATAACCATAGTAATAGAAACGGGCTACACGTCAAACGGCGGACTCACCTGCGCGCCGCGCTTGGATTACACAATGACATCCCCTGCATACTGGTCTTTTCTCGAACGGTTTGCGGCGGTATCGGTATTCGGGCTGGCGGTCGGCGCATTTTTAATGACGCTGGTTATGACGCTTGCATTCAGGCGCTACGACAAGGATATTACCCTGCCAGTTTTGATAGGCATGCTGTGCCTGCATTTCTTTTTCAGCAAGGACGTGACGATAGGCATAGGGCTTTACGGCTACGGCGCCGTATGGATACCCGCAATTATCACAGGCATACTGACCGTCGCCGTGTTTGCCGTACATATACTCAAGCTCAGCGGCGCGCTTGACAAGCGCAATATATTGCCGCTGACGGCGGTTTTGGCTTTGTCCGTCATTTTGTACGGCTCGCTATACGGAACGGGCTACACCGTTATTCCCGCGCTGCTGTACCTGCTTGCGTCGCTTTATCCGCTCTACCCGCTGATTGCAAGCACCAAAATAAATAACAAATTCAAAATAGTTTATGCGCTGATATATCTATTGACGATAAATACTTTATCCATTGAGATAATCGACGGGACGGGCGCATGCGCGTTCGGAACGGAGTACTTTTTTGCGCTCGCGCTGACAATAGTAATATTAGCGCAATGCGTAGCGTCCTTTTTGCGGCTTTACAATTTTTCGAGAAAGCTCAACCGTATGAACGAGCTGGAACATGAAATAGAACAAGCCAAGCTCCGCGCGCTGACGGCGCAAATAAAACCGCATTTCGTGTTCAATTCGCTCAATGCGATCCAAGCGCAGTATCATAAAAATTTGAACGACGGCGACAGCGCCCTGCAAAATTTTGCAAGCCATTTGCGTTCCACCATTGTCGCCGGTAACGGCGAAAATTTAATCCCGTTCGACAAGGAAGTGCAAAACGTGCTCAACTATTTCGATCTCGAAAACCTGCGTGCGGACAGCGCGCTGACGTTGCTTTTGGACCTGAACGAAAGAAACTTCTCACTCCCCGAGCTTTCGCTCCAACCGTTTGTGGAGAACGCCGTTAAGTACGCCGACACGCAGTCCGTAAAGGACGGCTGCATCAAGCTTTCCAGCGAGAGAACGGAAGGCGCCGTGATTGTGACGGTTGCCGACAACGGCAAGGGCTTTGACGCCGCACAGCCACGCAGCGGCGTGGGTATAAGTAATTGCTGTGAGCGCCTGAAACGGCTTGCGGGCGCTGACGTAAAAATAGAAAGCCAACCCGACAAAGGTACGCGGGTTACCGTTACTATTCCGATAAAGGAGAAAGAAAATTGAAACTTATTGTGCTTGACGACGAAGTATCGGCGCTTAACAACTTTTTACCTATGATTGCCGATACCGGTTTTGAATGTTGCATATTCAAAGACGACCCGTTTGCCGCGCTCGAATACGTAAAAAACGAAAAAGTCGACGTTGCGGTGCTTGACGTAAGAATGCCCAAAATCGACGGTATAACGTTAGCTGAAAAAATAATCGGGATCGACGGCAATATTAAAATTATCATTATTTCGGGCTACAGCCAAAACGAGGACGAAATAAAAAGGCGCATAGGCGGCAACCTTGTTGGCATTTTATATAAGCCTTATGACATTGCCGCGTTCAACAAAATTATCGCGTCCGTTACGCTCGAGCCGAAGATATTTATCAAGACGTTTAACGGATTCGATTTGTTTGTGAACGGCAAAGCGGTGCGATTCAGCTCGGCAAAAGCGAAAGAGCTTTTGGCGCTTTTGACGGACGCAAACGGCTCATATGTGCAAATGGAAACCGCAGTCGATTATTTGTGGCAAAACAAAGATTCGGAGCACGGCAAAAACCTTTACCGCGACGCAGTTTGCAGGCTGCGGCTGACGCTGCAACAAAACGGCATAGAGCGGCTTGTTCGGTTTGAACGCGGGCGCGCGATAATAGACGTCGAGCGCGCGGAATGCGATTACTGGAATATTCTCAAAAACGGCGGCGTGTTTGTAGCAAGATACCTACCGCAGTACGAATGGGCGGTCGACACCGAGGCTATGCTGTCAATCAAGTACGGCGAGCAGTAATCAATATCCAAGTAGAATAAAAGCGCAACAAAAAATCGGTAAGGTCGTATGCCCTGCCGATTTTACTTTGCCATATTTTTTACTTTACTATCAGGTTGATAAGCCGTTCGGGAATTACTATAACTTTTACAGGCGATGCGCCGTTAAGTATTTCCTTTACCTCCGCGGTTTCCAACGCGGCTTTTTCTATAGCGGCGCGGTCCAAGCCCTGCGGCAACACGACTTTGCAACGGATTTTGGAATTGATTTGCACCGCGTATTCGGTAGACGACTTAATAAGCTTGCTCTCGTCGCAAGTCGGATAGCTTTCGAGGAACACCGATTTCTTTCCGCCGAGCATTTGGTTGAGCTCCTCGCAAAAATGCGGTGCAAGCGGCGCCATAAGCTTTACCGTCACGGTCAAAACATATTTCAAGTACGCGGGATTATACTCGGCGCTGGTGCGGTACTTGTACATAGCGTTTACAAGCTCCATAAGCCGCGCGACTGCGGTGTTAAACCCGAACTCGGGAATATCCTTTTTTACTTCCTTTATGCAATAGTTAAGCTCGTAATCGAGCGCACCGCCCGCCTCGCTCGCCTTTTCGTTTTGCACTTCGAGGACAAGCCGTTCTATTCTATCCATAAACTTGGCGCATGACGTTATGCCGCCGTCCGACCACGGACCGCCCTCGGTGTAGTCAAACCCGAACATCAAATATAATCTAAGCGCGTCCGAGCCGTACTTTTCGATAAGCGGATCGGCGGAAATAACGTTGCCGCGCGTCTTGCTCATTCGGTAGCCGTCTGGACCCAAAATAACGCCCTGGTGCACAAGCCGCTTGAACGGCTCGTCAAAATCCAAATACCCCAAGTCGTGTAAAACCTTGGTTATAAACCGCGAATACAACAGGTGCGTGCAGGCATGTTCGGCGCCGCCCACGTAGCAATCGACGGGCAGCATTTTGTTTACCGTTTTCTTATCGAACGGCACTTTATCGTTGTGCGCGTCGGGATAACGCAGGTAGTACCAGCTCGAGCACACAAATGTGTCCAGAGTGTCCGACTCGCGCCGCGCGGGCTTGCCGCAAACGGGACAAACGGTTTTTGTAAACTCCTCGCACCGTGCGAGCGGCGATTTGCCGTCGGGCGTAAAGTTTACGTTGTACGGCAGCGTTACGGGCAAGTCCTTTTCGGGCACGGGCACCGCGCCGCAATGCTCGCAGTAAATAATAGGTATGGGCGCGCCCCAGTACCGTTGACGGGACACCGACCAGTCGCGCATGCGGTAGTTGGTCTTTTTGCCGCCGTGCCCGAGCTTTTCCAGCTTTTCCAGTACGGCGATTTTGCCTTTATCGCTGGGCAATCCGTCAAACTCGCCGCTGTTTGTCATAACGCCGTACTCGGTAAACGGCAGCTCGTCGTTGCCGTTTTTGCCGCTGATTACGCGCTTGATGGGCATATTGTTTTTGAGCGCAAACGCGTAGTCGCGCGTGTCGTGCGCGGCAACGCCCATAACCGCGCCGGTGCCGTATGTGGACAGGCAGTAATCCGCCACGTACACAGGCACTTTTTCGCCGTTGATAGGGTTGATGCAATACGCGCCCGTAAACACGCCCGTCTTATCCTTGGACGTGGAGGTGCGCTCTATTTCGCTTTGCTTTGCCGCCTGCGCCACGTAAGCCTCTACTGCGGCTCGTTGCTCGTCCGTGACGATTGCAGCCACGTAAGGATGCTCGGGCGCCAAAACAACGTACGTTACGCCGAACAGTGTGTCCGCGCGCGTAGTGAATACGGTAATGCTTTTTACGTCGCCCACGGGCTTGTCCGCGCGCGTAGAGAATACGGTAATGCCTTCTGCGTCGTCCACGGGTTTGACAAGGTCGAAAATCACCTCGCCGCCCACCGATTTGCCTATCCAGTTGCGCTGCATTATTTTGGTCTTTTCGGGCCAATCGAGCGCGTCTATGCCGTCCAATAATTTTTCGGCGTAGTCGGTAATCTTAAAAAACCACTGAGTCATTTCCTTGCGCACGACCTCGGTTTTGCACCGCTCGCATTTGCCGTCCACGACCTGCTCGTTGGCTATTACCGTTTGGCAGGACGGGCAAAAATTGACGGGCGCTTTCTTTTGGTAAGCCAAGCCGTTTTTGTAAAGCTGCAAAAACAGCCACTGCGTCCATTTGTAATAGTCGGGCGCACAGGTGCGAAACTCGTGCTGCCAATCGACCATTGTGCCCATATCCTTAAGCTGCCGCTCCATTGTGGCAATGTTGACGTCGGTTGAATCCTTGGGATGCACACCCGTCTTGATAGCGTAGTTTTCGGCGGGCAAACCGAACGCGTCAAAGCCCATGGGCTGAAACACGTTTTTACCGTTCATGCGCATAAACCGCGCGTATGAATCGGCAATGCCGTAGTTGTACCAATGCCCCATGTGCAGCTTGGCGCCCGACGGGTACGGCAGCATTTCAAGTACGTAATGCTTGTCGCCCTTCGCGCCGTCGTCAAAAGTATTTATGCCGGTATCGTTCCAAATACCCTGCCATTTTCTTTCAATTTCATTATGATTCATAACGTTTCCCTGATTCTTAAATCTAAATTCGTTAAGACACGATGATGTAGTGACGCGCCAAGATTGCGTAGGCGATTTTCGTGATGCGAAGGCGGCGGTTCCGAAGTCGTAGCAGCGCTACGTCGAGGGAACGCCAACGCACGCAGCGCGGAAATCGACAGCAAGATTGACGTGAGAACGCAATCAGCGGGTCTAATTATACTGCCATGCGGGACGGGTAAAGAAATCTATCTTGGGCCCGAGGAATTTGAGCGCGTGCGCGCCGTCTACAAGCTCGCCCACCGTCTTGAATATGTTATCCCAAGAATACAGCTGCTTGGGCGTAAGTCCCAAATACTCGCGCACCTTTTCGGTCGACGACGGCGCGATGGGATGTGCCAATGCGGTTGCCGTCTTTATAAGGTGCAACGCGTCGATAATCGTTTGATTAAACTCCGCCTCGTTAAAGTCCTTTTGCAACGCGCTCATGCGCTCGGACAGCGTTTTGTTAATGTACTTAAAGAATTCTTCCAATCCGATCATCACGTCGGCAAACTCGAATTTGTACATTTGGTTTTCGTACTCGACGATTTGCTGTTCGCACTTTTGCAAAATTTCGTCCGACACCTTGCCCTGCGGCACGGTTTGATTGCCGTTGTTGTACTTTTGGAAGGAATAGAACAGCGTGCGCACCGCGCGGTTGAGAAAGTTGGTGAACATCGACCACTCTTTGTACACGGGGTCGCCTTGGTTTGTTTGAACGGGATTGTAGGGCTTAGGCTGGAACGGAACGCTTGCGTTGCCGAGATTTAACCCGAAAAAGTGCGCACGCAGCTGCTCCGCCGAATAATGCGTCAAAAGCTCTTGCGCCATTGGCGGCTTTATCTTGCCACTGCTACTCGCCTTGGCGTTAAAGATCAAGATATGCTTGTTGGGCACAATCGTCGGCATTTTGATATTCCACTTGCCGTCATGGTTGAGCGCCTCGAACAGCGCGCCCTCGGCAAGCGCATAGAAATAAATATTATCCTCGCCGATAAACTGATACACGCCCGCGTCGTCGCTGCACCACCAGTCGCGCCACTCATCCTTGGATTTGCCCACGCTCTCCAAATAAGCTTGAGTAAACGAAATGGGCGCCCAAAGCGATTCGGGCCATACCCAAAACGTAAGGTCTTTCATATCGTCATGGTCGGGAATTTTTACGCCCCACTCGATATTGCCCGAAATGCGGAATGGCACAAGCGTTTTGCCCGTGCGGAAACGAATGCCGTTTTTGGCAAGCAAGTCGCCCGCCGCCTCGCGATCCTTAAGCTTTTCGAATTCGACCTTGCAGTTATTCTTTTGCTCGTCGACCTCGCAAACATACTTAAGTCCCGACTCAGCCAAAGCCGTTTCGACGGCATCTTTGTTTTCTATTTTGGTGTACAGCGCGGGCTTTTTGAGCGACTCGTTGCACACGTTGGTCAAAAACGCACGGATTTGCGGATTCGCCTCCCACTTTTCCATAAGGGATTTAAGGTAAGGCGCAAACTTTTCTATATCCAAATACCAGTTTTTAACCTCTTTCAGCACGGGGCGATTGCCGGACAGCGTGCTTATCGGCGCGATAAGCTCCTCGGGAAAATACTGATGCCCGAGCGAACATTCGTCGGCATACGCCTGTTCGGACTTGCAGCCATTGATGGGACACCTGCCGACTACCTGCCTGCCGTTTAGGAACGTGCCGCGCTCCTCGTCGTAAAACTGCTTGGTGGACAGCACGGACAGCGCGCCGCTTTTTAAAAGCTTGTCAAACACCTCGCGCGATAACTCGGCATGCTTTTCGCCGCCTATGCCGAACGCGGACGCGCCGAACAGCGACAGGCTTATAAGATAGTTATTCAGCGTATCGCGCTGACTGTCATGATTGCTTTTTACGAAATCGATAATCGTTCCGTCAATCTTGCCGTCGTTTTTAAGCGTGCGGTATTTTTCCACTATGGGCGAGCCGTAGCAGTCGGTACCCGACACGAATATTACGTTTTCCTCGCCTATCCTGTCCTTCATAAACCGCGCAAACACGTCGGCGTGAACAAACATGCCGCCGATATGCCCGAAGTGCAGTTCCTTACTGCCGTAGGGCATACCGCCCGTTATTAAAACACGTTTGGGAAAATTAGGTCTTTCCATATTATTTCACCTTTTAAGTCAATCTTTTAATTCCGAATTATTCGAGCACCGCTTTTATGCGCCTTACGCCCGCGCTGCTGCTTTGTTCCTTTAATATTTTAAAGTGTCCCAGCTCGCCCGTGCGCGCGGCATGCGGACCGCCGCAAATTTCCTTGCTGTACTCGCCCATGGTGTACACCTTGACCTTTTCGCCGTACTTGGACGTAAACAAGCCGACGGCGCCCTGAGCCTTAGCCTCTTCCACCGTCATTTCCTCGCAGGTGACGGGAACGTCCGCCTTGATTGCGGCGTTTACCTTGTCCTCTACCGCTTTGACCTCCTCGGGCGTCATAGCTCTGCCGAACGAGAAGTCAAACCTAAGCCGCTCGGGCGTAATGTTAGACCCGCGCTGATTGACAGTCGGGTCGTTTAATACTTCCTTTAACGCGCGGTGCATAAGGTGGGTCGCGGTGTGCAGGCGCGCCGTAAGCTCGCCCGTGTCCGCAAGTCCGCCCTTAAAGCGCTGTTCGGCGCCCGCGTGCGATTTTTCGCGGTGTTCGGCAAACTTGGCGTTAAAGCCGTCAACGTCCACCTCGAATCCGCGTTCCTTGGCAAGTTCTATAGTCATCTCCAGCGGGAATCCGTACGTGTCGTAAAGACGGAACGCCGACTTGCCCGCAATGACGTTGGTTTGCAAATACTTGCACAGCTTTTCGAATTCCTTCATGCCGTTTTCGAGCGTGCGCTCAAACCGCGCCTGCTCCTCGTCGATTTCGGTAACGATTTTTTCGCGCGCGATTTCAAGCTCGGGATAAACGTCCTTGTACTTGTCCACCACCACTTGCGCGATTGCCGAATAGTCGCCGTTTTTAAGTCCCAGCCCCGAGCCGAAACGAATGGCGCGGCGGAGCAAGCGGCGCAGGATATAGCCCTGATCGACGTTGGACGGCGTAACGCCGCGCTCGTCGCCTATTATAAACGTGGAGGTGCGGATATGGTCGGCAACCACGCGGATTGCCTTTACGTACTCCTCGTCCTTTACCGACTTGCCCGAAAGCTGTTCTATCTTTTTGACGATAGGCTGGAACACGTCGGTATCGTACACGGACGCAAGTCCCTGCACGTTCATAAGCGCGCGCTCGAGTCCCATGCCGGTATCGACGTTCTTTTGCTTGAGCGGGCTAAAAGTTCCGTCGGCGTTCTTGTTGAACTGCATAAACACGTCGTTCCAAACCTCGACGTACTTGCCGCAGTCGCACGCAGGCGAACAGGTGTCGCAGCACTTGGGCTTGCCCGTGTCAAAGAACATTTCGGTGTCCGAGCCGCACGGACCGGTCTGACCGGCAGGTCCCCACCAGTTATGCTTTTTGCCAAGGAAGAAAATATTCTCCTTTTTAATGCCGCACTTTTCCCAAAGCTCGGCGGTTTCGGTATCGCGCGGGCAATCGCTGTCGCCCTCGAACACGGTGACGGCAAGCCTGTCGGGACTGATCCCCAATTGTTTGGTCAAAAACTCGTAGCTCCAAGGCACCATTTCTTTTTTGAAATAATCGCCCAAGCTCCAGTTGCCAAGCATCTCGAAAAACGTGCAATGCGATGCGTCGCCCACCTCGTCAATATCGCCCGTGCGCACGCATTTTTGCGTATCGCACAACCGCTTGCCCGCGGGGTGCGGCTGACCCAAAAGGTAAGGCACCAGCGGATGCATACCCGCCGTGGTAAACAATACCGTGGGATCGTTTTCAGGAATGAGCGATGCCGAGGATATAGGCGTGTGATTGCGCGCCTTAAAAAAGTCCATCCATTTTTTGCGAAGTTCGTCGCTTGTGAGTTTCATATATATCTCCGTTTAGTTGGTTAAAAAATACTATTTTTTGAGCTGCTCATACAGCTTTTTGATCCCGCTTTGCATCGAATTAATGCGCATAGGTATAGCGGACAAAAGCTTAGCGTTGCTTGCGCTGTATTCAAGGTCGGGCGTGGGGTTTTTGACGACTATTTCTATATCGCCGCCGTCCCTGCGCACAAGCCGTTTTATCGTTTTTGCTATTTCCACGTAGCTCATTTTATCGCTTGCTACAAGGTTGTAATCGCCCTTTTCGTAATCGCGCAAAATGAATGCCGCAATCGCCCTGACCGCGTCCTCTACCGATATAGCGCTGACCACCTTGTCGCGGTCGATAACTATTTGCTTTTTGCCGCGACTGCCCGCCGCGACGATTTTGTTTATGGGGTACTGCATACCGCCCTCGCCGAACACGTGGAATATGCGCAGCACCGTGGTGATTTTGTCCTTGCTCGCCAAAAGATTGATAAGATACCTACCCAGCCCGTAGCCGTCGGTGGGAATGTACTTGCCGAACATATCCTCGGTGTAATCCACTATGGGACGGGACATATCGAACTCCACGCCCTCGCCTACGGTGATGAGCTTTTTCACGCCGTGCGCAATCGCCATATACTGAATGTTTTTGAACATAATCAGGTTGTCGGCCTCGAGCGGCATGTTCTTGCCGCTACTCGGCAGTCCCGCAAGATGCAGCACCGCGTCAAACTTGTGCAAAGCAAACATCTTTGCAATGGAGCGCGCGTCGGTAAGATCCATTTGCTCTTGCGTGGGCGCAACAATATCGAATGTCTTGCGGTAGGTCTTGATAAACGCTTTACCTATATACCCGCTTCCGCCCGTGACGAGAATTTTCATAACTTATCTCCTTGTTTATTTAAGTGGAACAATGCTTGATTTTCAATTATTAATTAAAACAGTCCCGATATTTTGCCGTCGTTGTCGATAGTCATTCCCACGGCGTTTGGAACTTTTGGCAGCCCCGGCATAAGCATAATATCGCCCGCTATGATTACCACAAAGCCCGCGCCCGCGCGGTACTGCACGTCGCGCACGGTGATTGTAAAGCCTTGGGGACGACCGAGCTTTTTGGGGTCGTCGGACAGCGAGTACTGCGTTTTGGCAACGCATACGGGCAGCTTATCCACGCCCAAGCCCGACATTTTTTCAAGGCTCTTTTTCGCCTTTGCCGACCACGTGACGTCAGCCGCGCCGTACACCTTGGTTGCAATCTTTTGCACCTTTTCGATGACGGTGTCGTTGTCGTCGTAGCTGAACGTGAGATTACTCGCCCCGCTTGCCGCCTGTACCACGGCATTGGCAAGCTCGACTGCACCGTCGCCGCCCTTTGCCCAGCATTCGCAAAGCACTGCGGTAGCGCCCGCCTCTTTAACCGCCGACTTGACCAAAGCAATGTCCGCCTCGGTATCGTCGGTGAATCGGTTGATAGCCACAACCACGTTTTGTCCGAACACATTGGTAAGGTTTTCTATGTGCTTTATAAGGTTGCCCATACCAAGCACCAAATCTCCGCCGCCGCCGTACTTGAGCGCGCGAATTGTTGCGACAAGCACGGTTGCCGAAGGGCGTATACCCGACGTGCGGCACTTTATGTCAAAGAACTTCTCGGCGCCCAAATCCGCGCCGAATCCCGCCTCGGTCACAACGTAGTCGGCGTAGCTTGCCGCCGTCTTGGTTGCGATTACCGAATTGCAGCCGTGCGCGATATTGGCGAACGGTCCGCCGTGAACAAACGCGGGCGTGCCCTCGAGCGTTTGCACAAGGTTGGGCTTTGCCGCGTCCTTAAGCAGCACCGCCATAGCGTTGTTGGCGCCGAGGTCGCCCGCCGTGACTGGCTTGCCCTCATAATCATAAGCAACTATTATTTTGCCCAAACGCACTTTAAGGTCGTCAAAGTCGGACGCAAGGCACAGCGTTGCCATAACCTCGCTGGCTGCGGTAATGTTAAATCCGTCGTCGCGAGCGCCCGAGCCCGCGTTTACCACAACGGAGCGCAGTGCGCGGTCGTTGCAATCCATGCAGCGGTTAAACGTTACCTTTGCGATTTTCAGCGGATTGCCGAAATAAATGCTGTTGTCTATCATTGCACACAGCAAATTATTTGCCGCCGTTATCGCGTGCAGGTCGCCCGTGAAATGAAGATTAATATCGTCCATCGGCAGGATTTGCGCCATGCCGCCGCCCGTCGCACCACCCTTCATTCCGAACACCGGACCCAAGGACGGCTCGCGGAGTGCAAGCGCGGTAAGATTGCCTATCTTGTTCAGTCCGTCGGCAAGACCTATGGACACGGTGGACTTGCCCTCGCCCGTAGGCGTGGGGTTGATTGCGGTTACAAGTATTATTTTCGCTTTGGGATTGTTGGCGGGCTTTACCTTTGCCACATAATCGCCGTAACGGTAAACGTCGGTAATACCGAGTTTTTCGGCAATGCTCTCGATAGGCTGCGGCTTAGCCGCGTAAGCGATTTCTATATCGGTTTTCATCGTATCTCCTTTGGCGCGAAAACGAAAGGTTTGATTTACGCAACGCTCCGCGGCTTGTCAACGGCTGATTATGCCTCGTTGTCGCCCGTGCCGATTGCCACCTCGTCCACCGAGGCTGGAACGCGTTTGGGGCGCGAACACAATATCATAGCGACGGCGGCAAGCACGACCGCTATTGCAAAGCCGTAAATAAACGCCGTAACGGACAGCGACCACTGCAAAACGTTGGCAACAACCGCGGCAACAAGCAGCGCAAGTCCAGCCGCGGCAAACATTGTCAAATCGAACAGTATAAACACCGAGCCGCTCGTTACGCGCGGCTTGACGGTGAGCAATCTCAATTTGGTTTGGCGCACGGCAACAGCGCCGCCCACGCCCAAAATAACGGCGGCAATAATAAGTCCCGCCAGCACGCCGTCGCCCGTTTTGTTAAGCGCGGCAAGCAATGCGAGCACGCCGCAGGGCAACGTTACGCACACGATATTCATAACGGACAATTTCATGCTCCTGCGCTTGATACACCGCGCGCAAAAGTACGCGGAAATACCGTACACGACAATCACGGTGGCGGCTACGGAAATAATGCCGTACATACCGACGTTAAGCACAAACCCGAAATAAACAAGCAGCGCCGCAACTATGGCATACGCCGCCTCAAAGAACAGCGCGGACAAATACATTTTTACGTCAAGCCCGCCGAAAAACGAATAGAACACGCTTTTCACGCTTTCCACCCGCCTGCCGCCGAGCCGCGGGATGCCGTAGAATGTAATAAGGTACTGTGCAAGCGCCAACAATACCGTAACGCCACTCATCACGTACGCGGTGTTAATGTACACCGTGGCTTGGTCGTACCGCAAAAACAACGCAAAAGCGACCGCGGCGGCAACGCAGCCCACGGCGCAAACGATTTCGTAAACGGGATATTTATCGACTATACTCACGCCGCCCAGCCGCGCGCGCACCGAAAATGCGCAGTAGCGGTAAATCATAATAGCCACGGCAAAAATGAGTATGCCAAAGAATACCAAGCAGCTTTGCGACGCGCCCACACCCACGGCGCTCCACGCCATAACAAAAAACGGCGCTGCGACAAATGCGGAAATGGGCATAACAAAATGATACCTGCCAAACAGCAGTGTGTCGTACTTATGGATAGCCATATACATAAGCGGCATAACGGCAAACGGCACAATGCACGCAAGCGGCAAAAACCACATAACAAAGGTGCCGCCGTTGTTCGCCACGTACGGCACAAAAAAGAGCAAACACATAATAAGACAGCCCGTCGAAAACGCGTCGCACGACAGTCCTATCTTTTGAACGTTGCTTTCGTACTTGCCCTTAATATCCAAGGCTAAACTCCAAAAAGTTTTAGGCGGAAAGCGTATACAATCCACCATTTCAAATTATATCTCAAATAAGGTTATTTGTCAATTATAATTTGCCCGTTTACGTCGTCCGCGGGCGCGTCGACTGGCAAAGATTTTTCGGCATTGTCACGCTCCGCCGCCTTATCGTCACTCGGCGCGGTAACGGAGCTTACAATCTCGGCTGACGGCGGCGCAAAAAGCGAAAGCGCCAGCTCCTTTTCCCCGCCGTCGAGCGATATGCGTTTTAATCTTTTGGACGCGGCAACCTGCTTTTCCAGCTGCTCGTATGCCCTGCCGTCGTCGAACGGCTTGCCGGTGTTGAGCACGGCAACGGCGCCGTTTTTGACAAGCACGTCCATAAGCCGCGCGGCATCGCCGCCCTTGTCCCCGCCGTACAGGCAAAGCGCCTTGTATGCGCCGTCAATCACCTTGACGTTTATAAGCGTGTGCACGGCTGTCAGCACGCGCTCGTCGGAGAAACATTCCGCGGACATAAGATAACCCACTGCGGGCGCGTCCGCCTTTTGCGACTTGGCGTTTCTCGGCGCATTCATCCACTTGGTAAAGCCGACGCAAAGCGCGGCGGCGCACAATATAAACGCGAGTACGTCGGCAAGCAACCGCACCGCCCAAATATCCACCGCGAGTTTGATTAAAAAGTCAAACCCGACGACGATTCCGACCGCGACCAAAAGCCCGAGCAGTACCGCAATAATGCCGCGCGTACCCACACTGTCTTTAAGTCCGTGCACGGCGGTAGCGACCGAAGAGATAAGCCGATAAACAGCCTTTGCCGACAGTCCGAACATAAGCGCGATAAGCGCCGTAGACACGACGGTAATTACAATTTGGTACTCGCGCTTGACAACGTGAGGATAGAACAAAAAATACTGCCACAGCGCAAGAAATCCCAATCCCGCGCCTATCAAAACAAGCGCGGCTCGCAGTATTATCAGCTTAACTTTATCGTAGCTATTTTGGGTCATGAATTACCTCGCAAATCGCTATTCGCCGTAGAGTTTGAGCATATCCGACTTGGCATCGTTAATGAATATACTCAGCGCGGAAAACCGTTCGGCAACGTAATTGTTTTCCACCATGCGTTTAATGTTGTACTCGTCGCCCACCAGTACCGCCATTTTTTTGGCGCGCGTGATTGCCGTATACAAAAGGTTGCGCGTCATAATAACGGGCGATCCGCCCACAACGGGCATTACCACCGCGTCAAACTCGCAGCCCTGGCTTTTGTGCACGGTCACGGCGTAAGACAAAATAAGCTGGCGCTTAATTTCGCCCGCGTACATCACCCGCCGCCCGTCCTCGAACTCAACCTCTATCTCGCCCGTTTCGAATATGTGCGAAACGATACCTATATCGCCGTTGAACACGCCCGTGCCCACAGCCGCGCCGCGCGTCCATTCCAGTTCGTAGTTGTTTACCGTATGCATAACGCGGTCGCCCTCGGCAAAGTTAATGTCACCCACCGCAACCGACTTTTTAGCGCCGCCGTTAAGCGACTTTTGCAGCCGCGCGTTAAGGTTGTGCACGCCGCACACGCCGTTTTTCAGCGCCGCTATCACCTGAATTTTGGACGGCTCTATACCGCAAAAATCGGTAATGCGCGTGGTGGCAAGCTCGACAGTCATATCCGCCGTTTCTATGGGGCTGCGCATACGGAAGAAAAAGAAATCCCCTTTTTTTGCCGTAAGGTCGGGCATATGCCCCGCGTTTATCTCGTGCGCGTTGAGCGCAATAAGGCTTGTTTGCGATTGGCGGTAAATAAAGCTCAGCCGCGTTACGGGCACAAGTCCGCTGTCTATGAGGTCGCGCAAAACGTTGCCCGCGCCCACCGACGGCAGCTGGTCGGAATCGCCCACTATTATCAGCTTGGTGCCGTCCGAAATCTTGTCCAGCAGCATTTTGAACAAAAATATATCCACCATGGAAAACTCGTCCACTATCACGGCGGAGGTGGTAAACTTTGCCCCATCCTCAAGCGAAAGTATGGCGCGGTGAATGGTGGACGCCTCCCTGCCGCACCCCTCGGTTATGCGCTTGGCGGCACGCCCCGTGGGCGCAAGCAGCGTCGCGTTAAGCGACATGGAATCGAGCACAAAAAGTATGCAGTTTATAATGGTGGTCTTGCCCGTACCCGGTCCGCCCGTAATGACGGACGCGCCCGAGAACACCGCCTTTTCCACAGCCTCGCGCTGCGTGTCGTGCAGCACAATGCCGTTTATTTGCTGAAACCTATCTATTATATCCGATATGTCGGCGGGGACCTCGCCGTCGTTGTCCACACGCTTTACAAGCCGCACGGCAACCGACCTTTCGGTGCGGTAGTAATATTCCTGCATTACCGCGCCGTCAAACGGCTCTACCGTCCTACGCGCAATAAGCAAATCGTCGTAAGCCTTGTTAAGCATATTCTCGTCGTACTCGCCCAGCACGCTCTTTGCAGCGGCAAAACACCGCTCGCGCGGCAGGTACGTGTTGCCCTCTTTTTCGCACGCCGTTTTAAGTGCGTAAACGAGCCCCGCCCGCATGCGGAACTCGCCCAGCATATCCACGCCCATTGACTGCGCTATCTTGTCGGCGGTCAAAAACCCTATGCCGCCCACGTCCTCTATCAGTATATACGGATTTGACTTGACGGTGGCAACGGTTGCCGCGCCGTACACGGAATACAGTTTCATCGCAAGGTTGACCGATATTCCGTACCCCGCCAAAAACATTATGGCGTCGCGCTCGGCGCGCAGTGTTTCAAACGATTCCGATATTTTTTTCGCCTTTGCCGCCGAGATACCCTTGACCTCGGCAAGCCGATCCGGCGTATTTTCTATTACGTCTATTGTTTTCGAGCCGAACTTTTCGGCTATGCGCGCGGCGGTCTTTTCGCCCACGCCCTCGATAAGTCCCGAGCCCAAAAACCTGATAATCCCGTACACGGTATGCGGCATGCTCAGCCGCGCCCCGCTCGCCTTAAACTGCATACCGAACTTGGGATGTAGTACAAACTCTCCCTCAAGCTCCACGCAGTCACCGGGTGTGACGGGCGGCAACGTACCCGCAACGGTAACCTGGTCGCCGTTGCTGTCAAGAATAAGCACCGTCCAACCGTTTTCGTCGTTGCGAAATATTATCTCCTCTACCGAGCCGGTTATTTTTTCCACTCTAAATGTTTGCCTTGATTTTATTTACGCTGTCAAGCTGTTCCCACGGCAGGTTGGGCTTGCCAAAGTGTCCGTAGTTGGTGGTCAGCCTGTAAATAGGCTTTTTAAGTCCCAGCTTGTCCGAAATCGCCGCTGGACGGAAATCGAACACGCGGTTGATAACCTCGAGAATTTTCTTGTCGTCGCCCGTGCCGTAAGAATCTACAAACAGCGATACGGGACGCGCCTTGCCTATGGCGTAGCCCACCTGCAAAAGCAGCCTATCGCACAGTCCCGCCGCGACAACGTTTTTGCACACGTACCGCGCGTAATAGGACGCCGAACGGTCCACCTTGGACGCGTCCTTGCCCGAAAACGCACCGCCGCCGTGCGCGATTGCGCCGCCGTAGGTGTCTACGATAATTTTTCTGCCCGTAACGCCGGTATCGCCCGCAGGTCCGCCCACTACAAACCGACCGGTCGGGTTGATCAGTATTTCGGCGCCGTCCATAAGCTTTTCGGGTATAACGCGTTTGATAACACATTCTATAATGCCGTCGCGTATATCGGTTTCGGTGACGTTCTCGTCATGCTGTGCGGAAACTACCACGGTCTTTACTCCGACGGGCGCGCCGTCAACGTATTTAAGCGCGACCATTGCTTTGCCGTCGGGGCGCAAAAAGTCGAGCTCGTTCGACTTGCGCACTGCGGCAAGCTGCTTGGTAAGCGCGTGCGCAAGCGTAATGGGCATGGGCATAAGCTCGTCGTTCTCGTTGCACGCATAACCGAACATCATGCCCTGATCGCCGGCGCCCACCGCGTCGTACTTGTCGGCGGAAATCCCCGTGCGGTTTTCCAGCGAACGCGTAACGCCGCAAGCAATATCGGGCGACTGACCGTTTATGCAGTTAAGCACCGCGCAGGTACGGTAATCGAATCCGAGCGCGGGGTCGGTGTACCCAACCTCCTTTATAGTGGAGCGCGCTATCTTTTGTACGTCAATAAAATCGGTCGCGGTATCGAACTCGCCGAGCACGACGGCAAGTCCCGTGGCGCAGCACACCTCGCACGCAATGCGACTGTTCTCGTCCTTTTCGAGCGCAGCGTCCAAAATACTGTCGGCAATGTAATCACAAACTTTATCGGGATGTCCTTCCGTCACGCTTTCCGACGATATAATTCTTTCCATGTTATCCTCCGCATAAATCTTTCGATATTAACCACCATAAATATATACTACAATGATTATTTTGTCAAGCAAGCGCATAAAAAACGCGAATACTTGTAAGAAATTTGTAGAATAAACTACTTTATAAGTATTGACAACAAAAATAATCAGTGATATAATATTAAAAATTTTATCCATATCAGGAGGAATGATGCAAACATTATTTGACTTTTTTGTAAAGGTTTTCAGCCTTGGTGATCCTGAAACCAATGCTAACTTTTACAACAAATTAGCGTCCATCTTTACGGGCGCCGTGGTTGTGGCAGCCGTTATGATCGTAGTCGTAATTATACTTGCGATTACAATCGCTGTATTGGCAGTAAAGAACCACAACAAAAAGCGGCAGATCAAGGACAATGCGCAAATCATCGAGGACAACGCCGAAACGCGCAACCGCATACGCAACGAAATCGAGCCGATTGTCCGCAAAGAGGTCGAGCTTGAGTACAAAGACAAGCTGCCCAAGTCCGGCGTTACCGACGAGCAGTACGAGCGTCTCAGAAAGAAACTGGACGAAAAAGACGCTCAAATCAAAGAGCTCGGCAGAGCGCTTGAGCAGGCAAACGCCGCAACCCACGCTATTTCCGCAAACACCAACACGTCGGAAATTTCCAAGACCGTTGCCGATTTGACGCTGCAAAACTCCATGCTCACCGACCAAAACAACCAGTACCACAACGAAATTATCGAGCTGCAGGAAGAAATCGTCAAGCTCAAAGAACAAAAAGGCAAACAGCAAGTCGCGGCTGAAAAAGCCAAGCAAAAGGCTGTTGCAAAAGCCAAAGCCGACATCGCCAAAGAGGCTGAAATGAAAGCCGCCAAAGAAAAAGCGGCGCAGGAAAAAGCGGCAGCCAAAGAGGCCGAAATGAAGGCAAAGAAAGAGGCAGCCGAAAAAGCCAAAGCCGAAAAAGCAGCCGCCGACAAAGAGGCAAGAGAAAAAGCCAAAGCCGAAAAGGCAGCCGCCGATAAAGCCGCCAAGGAAAAAGCCAAGGCGGAAAAAGAGGCAGCCGAAAAAGCACTTAGAGAGGCAGCCGAAAAGGTAGCAAAAGAAATAGCCGAAAAGACCGCTAAGGAAACGGCGGAAAAGGTAGCCGAAAAGACCGCGGAAAAGACCGCTAAGGAAACGGCAAAAGAGGCGGCCAAGGAAACGGCTGAAAAGACCGCTAAAGAAACCGCAAAAGAGGTTGCCAAAGAGGCAGCCGCCACAATGGCTACAAACGCCGACGGCGACGAATACGACAACGAATTCGGCGACGAAAACTCGGCAATCAAAGTTACGCTCAAATTCGACGAGGAAAAGGGCGACTGGGTAATCGAACGTTCGGATATGAATAGAGCGTTCAGGCGCATAGCCACCAAAGCCGAGGCACTACCCGTTGCACGCGACCTTGCCAAACGTTTGGAGGCACAGCTCATCGTCCACAACAAGGACGGCAAGCTCAGCTACAACCTGTAATCAATCCCCTATCCCAAAACAAAAAACCGCCTAATGGTGGTTTTTTTTAATGCAAAATTATGCGGCTACGCCTAGATTTCTCCGCTCTGTGCTGACGCACATCGGTCGAAATGATGGGTAGTTATAGTATCACTTTCAATAATTGCTTATCAATACAAATAAGTGTACGATTTTATTCCCATCACCCCGACCATCGCGGAGGGGTCTAGGCGACCCGCCGCATAGCGGTTTAGCAGTTATACTTAATTCCGAATTCCAAATTAATTACAGCAACATCGCCGCGGCGATCACTATCCCCGCCCCCGGCAGTCCGAGCACGCCAACCAATATGGAGTTAAATGCGTTAAGCGGCAGCGATATAATATTAAACGCCGAAAGCCCCGCAATAAGCGCGCCGCCCGCGAGCGAATTGATAACAAGCCGCAGTATCCCGCGCGTTTTAAGGTGCATAACCCACGCCACAACAGCTATAAGCAGCGCCGCCGCCCCGAATATCAAAACCGTTTCCCAACCGAATTTCATACTGTAATATATGACCGCACGCCCCGCGCAATCAGTCACATATCGTTTGTTTTTGTCGAATGTAAAATAAAGTTGAGACTCCTCGCGTTGCTCGGAGTGACAAAAGTGTATTGGTTTGGATGCGTATTAGGCAAACTTTCTTTTGTCACTCCGAACGCAGTGAGGAGTCTCAACCTTTTTATAATTATTCATTCTTAATTCTTAATTATCCACCACGCAGTTAAGCGCGATAACAAACGTACTGCCCTTGCCCTTTTCGCTCTCGACGGAAATCTTTCCGCCCATCATTTCCACTATTTGCTTGCATATAGTCAAGCCCAGTCCGCTCGAGCCGGACTCCCTGCCGCGCACCTTGTCGCAGCGGAAAAACCTGTCGAATATTTGCGCTTGGTCGGCTTGCGATATACCCATGCCGTTGTCCTGCACGGCAATTTCCACGCCGCCCTCCACGCACTCTATAAACAGCTTGATAACGCCGTTTTCTGCGGGCGTATACTTAATGGCGTTGTCCACCAGCGTGCGCACCGCCTCGGTAAGCAAGTTCTTGTCGGTATTCAGCGTGACGGACAGTTCACCCACAAGCTCGATTTGGTGTCCCGTATTGAGCAGCTTGTAGCCGTCCACAACCTCCGCCACCGTTTCGTAAAGGTTAAACTCCGTGCAGTTAAGCGCAAAGTCGCCCAGCTTGGCAAGCCACAAAAGCTGTTCGACAATGCGTTTCATATTCTCGCTTTCGCGCGATATGGCGTCCACCGCCTCGTCCAAAACGTTAGGGTCGGACTTGCCCCACCGCCGCAAAAGATTGGCATAGCCCGCAATGACCGCAAGCGGCGTTTTCAGCTCGTGCGACGCGTCGGACACAAAGTTCTCCTGCCGCTCAAACGCCTGCTGCAACGAATCGAGCATGGAATTTATTTGATTGGTAAGCTCCATCAGCTCGTCCTGCGAATCGACGGGATCGAGCCGTGCCGCCGAAATATTCTCCTCGGAAATTTCTTTAACCCTACGCGTTATCTTGCGCACGGGATAAATCATGTACTGGCTGGAAAATCCGCCCAGCACCGCGCCGAGTATAATAAACACCAAAACGACCACGACGGAGGTTATAATAAGCCGCTGCATATACGCGGCGGATATGCTCTCCCCGCTGTCGGAAATTTTGCCTATGCTTGCAAGCATAAACGCGGCATAACCGATAAGTATAAGCCCGAACACGACGGTAAATACCACGGTAGTTTTGGCGGTAATTCCCATCTTGAATTTTTTGGACAGCTTTCTAAACCCCATCACGCACAACGTGATCGGAAAGAAAATGCAGCAAACTATTTTAAACGCAATAGAGCGCGACTTGGATTTATGCCCATCCTCGCGCTCGGAATTTCCGGATTTTATTTCCGCTATGGTTTGCTTAACGGCCTCTTTGTTTTCCTCGCCGATAGCAATGCTTTTGTCGTCGTCGTTCATCTTATAACATAACCCGCGCCGCGCACGGTTTCTATAATGTTCACTTTGTAAGTATTATCAATTTTGGCACGTAAATACCTTATGTAAACGTCCACAACATTGGTGCTGCCGTAAAAATCAAACCCCCACACCTCGTCCAACAGCGTTTCGCGCGAGATAACCACGTTGCGGTGCTGCATGAGGTAAAGCAAAAGATCGAATTCCTTTTTGGTAAGGTCTATCGGCGCGCCCGCGTATGTTGCGACGCGCGCGTCGGGATTGACCGACAAGTCGCCGCAAATCATATTGTTACCGGACGGCGCGACGGCGTTTTTGGTATGCAGCCGTATACGCGCCAAAAGCTCTTCTATGGCAAACGGTTTGGTCATGTAATCGTTAGCGCCTATGTCAAGCCCTGTCACCTTATCCACCACTTGGTCGCGCGCCGTAAGAATGATTACGGGCGTTTGCTTGGACATACGCAGGCGGCGCAACACCTCTATGCCGTTCAGCGACGGCAGCATTACGTCCAAAATAATAAGGTCGAAATCGGCGGCAAGCGCAATGTTGAGCGCCTCTCGCCCGTCGCCGCAAATGGTGCAGGCATAGTTTTCGTGCTCCAGCTCAAGCTGCAAAAACCGCGAAATTTGCGCCTCGTCCTCGACTATAAGTATGCTTTTTCTTTCCATAAGCCGTTTCCGTTTTCGTATGGTATACGAAATAGTATTTAAAAGCGTTTCACCGTTTCTATACGCATAGTATTGGTGTTGCCCGACACGCCGACGGGCACGCCCGCGGCAACGACCACAAGATCGCCCTCGGACACCATGCCGGTGTTGAGCGCACAGTTCACCACGTGACGGAACAGCTCGTCGGACGAATCCTGCTTTTTGCTGAGCGTGGGCACAACGCCCCAGTTCATGGCAAGCTGATTGTACGCCTTTTCCGAGGTCGTGGGCGCTATTATGGGCGCGGACGGACGGAAACGCGAAATCTTGCGCGCGGTGTAGCCCGACTGCGACACGGCGATTATCGCCTTGGCGTCAAGGTCGAACGCCGCCGCGCATGTGGAATGCGATACGGCGTCGGTTATCGACTTGATGTCCGCGTCGAGCGCATTAAACCGCTTTTTGTAATCGATACCGCTTTCGGCGCGTTCGGCGATTGTCGCCATCGTGCGCACCGACTCCACGGGATAGTTGCCCGCCGCCGTTTCGCCCGAAAGCATAATAGCGGACGAGCCGTCGTACACGGCGTTTGCCACGTCGGATATTTCCGCACGCGTGGGGCGCGGATTTGTCACCATCGATTCCAGCATTTGCGTGGCGGTAATGACCTTTTTGCCGCTGCGGTAGCACCGCGAAATTATATCCTTTTGTATTCCGGGCAGCTCCTCAAACGGTATTTCCACACCCATATCGCCGCGCGCGACCATAACGCCGTCGCACTCGGCAAGTATAGACATAACGTTGTCCACACCCGAACGGTTTTCTATTTTTGCGATAAGCTGAATATTGTTGGCGTCGTTCTCGTTGAGCAAACGCTTAATTATGCGCACGTCGTCGACCGAGCGCACAAACGACATTGCAATGTAGTCCACGTCTTGGGAAATACCAAACTCTATGTCCGCGCGGTCGCCGTCGGACAGGTACGGCATGTCAATGAACGTGTCGGGCATATTAATGCTCTTGCGATTGGAAAGATACCCGTCGTTCATTACGGTTGTTACAATATCGGTCTTGTTCACACTGTCCACGGACAGCTCGATAAGTCCGTCGTTTACAAGTATGCGAGTTCCCTTTTTAACGTACTGCGGAAGGTCCTCGTAAGATACGGACACGATTGTTTTGTCGCCCTCGATCTCGCGCGTGGTCAGCGTAAACTTGTCGCCCTTTTTCAGCTCGACCTTGCCGTCCTTAAACGTTCTTATGCGAATTTCGGGTCCCTTGGTGTCAAGCAGTATGGCAACGGGCACGCCCAACTCCTTGCGCGCGCGCTTGACCATGTCCATACGCCGTTTATGCTCGTCGTACGTGCTGTGCGAAAAGTTGAGCCGCGCAACGTTCATTCCCGCGCGTATCATGCTTTTAAGCACCGAGTAATCGTCGGTTGCAGGTCCCAGCGTGCATACAATTTTTGTTCTGCGCATAATGTTACTTCCTCCGTCAGCAACAGTGTATAGTGAAGAGTTAAGAGTGAAGAGTTTCGGATTGCGCTTACGCGCCCTTATTAAAGAAACTACTTAATTATGAATTAAAATTAAAGTATTTCCTTAATACGCTGTATAAGCATCGCCTTTTCGTTGCCCTTCACCTTTTGAGCATACGACATTAACAGCGTGGACTGCTTGCGGTTAAGCTCCACCTTGCGCTGCGCGTTCTTTTTCATCATCTCGATAAAGAACTTATCGAGGAACTCGAGCATATACTGCCCGAACGAGCTTTTCATAGCCTCGTTCTTGATTACGTTTTTGAATATGCCGTCAACAATATCCACCTTGTTCGCGACAAGCAGGTTTATAGCCATAGTGAACGGCTCGCCCTTGTCGGCGGTCGGCGAAAAGCCGAACACGGCACGGTTGACGACCGCGCGGTCTATAAGCGTCTTTTGCACTTTGGCTGCGTTCGCCTTTAAAAACAGCTCGTATACATGATCGATATACAGCTTGGCAAAGGCAAGGTTTTTAAGGTCCGCGTCGTTGCGGATAAGCATAAATTCCCAAAGGTCCTCGGCAAAGCCGTAGTCCAGCTTGAGCATAGCGCCGAAGTACTTGTCGACGGCGGCTTGTTTCAACATATCGGAATTAAAGAATTCGCTAAAAATCTCGTACTGCTTGATCTGTTTGGTGTTCATAAATCCTCACAATAAAAAATTATTTTTCACCTTAATTATACAACATGAGCCTGCCAAAATCAAGCGTTTTGTAAAATTTGCTGTTGTGTTATTAACTAAAAAACCGACCGAGCGCAATACCCTATCGTTTCATCATAATACAGCCAGCATCAGCCACAGCGAGCCGAGCGCGGCGGCAAGCGTAGGCAAAGCCACGACAACGCCTATTTTAAGAAAATCTATATACTTAAACTTTACCTCGTGCTTATTCAAAATATTGCTCCACATTATCCCCGCCAGCGCGCCTATGGGAGTAAACAGCGCGCCGAGGTTTGAGCCGATTATTGTTGCAAACACCGCACCCGTCCCTGCAACACCGCCTGTCGATTGTATGATTGACGAAAACAGCACGCTCATGGGAATGTTGTTTATCAGGTTGGACGCGAGGAAGGATGTCGTGCCGTATTTAAGTATGGGCAGGCTGCCGCCCAACAATTTGCCTATTGCGGCGGTTACACCGTTCTCGTTCAAAGCTATTATAAGTATGAACATTGACAGCACAAATGGTATCAACTGGTATGGCGCGCGCTTAACGCAGCCGAGCATAGCCGCAGGCTTTTGCCGCCGCACAATAGCGATAACACCCGATATAATAAACAGGCTGCCCACGGCGCATGCGGAAACAATCCACATTTCGATATTGACATACGATCCTATCGCAAGCAAAACGGTGCAAGCGGCAAGGTGCACTATCCCCACCCACAGCAAAAGCTTGTCTTGTATAACAACAGTTTCAGCCTCTCCTTCTATGGGCGCGGCAAGTTTTTTGCGAAACAGCAAGAACAGCGCAAGGAATGCGACCAGCCCCGCCGCCACCGTCGGGACAATGCTCACTTTTAGGTATTGCACAAAATCTATTCCGCTTGCGGTTGCAAGATAGATATTGGTGGGATTGCCTATAACAAGCGCCATACTCCAGGTGTTGGCGGCTACAAACTCGGCGGCAAGGTACGGCAACGGGTTTATTTCGGCGTTCTTGGCAAAGTAGCAAATAAAGGGCGTAAACGACAGGATTATTACGTCGTTAGACGTGAACACGGTCAGCACCGAAACGGTTATGTATAGGAGCAAAAACAGCTTTGTTTGGCTGGTCTTGGATTTTTTAAGAACAACGCTCGCAAGAAACCTGAAAAATCCCAGCTCGTCGAGGAATATGGACAACACCGTCATCGACACAAATAGCACGAGTATTTTAACGGGATTGACGGCTGTGTCGGAGATAAGCGCGTCGCCTACCGCTTTAATGCTCGCCCCGCCGCACGCAAGCAGTATGCACGCGCCCGCAAGCGTTATCAGCCAATACGTATCTATACTGATTTTTCCTATCCGTATCTTGGGGAAAAACAGTATACTCAGTATCATAGCGACACAGGTTATGGAGCAAATAACAATAGCAAGCTTCATACATACCAATATAGCACTTTTCGACAAAAATGTTAAACAAAATCCGCTATTGATTTTACATTGAAAAAATGCTAAAATCTTTTTACTATAGTGAGTAAAACCTTTGCCTTAAACGTTGATTAAGTAGAAAGGGCTAAAAGTCTTTTCCGAGGGAACGGTGGAACGCGGAACAGAGTTGTACAACAAATATTTACGTGGCGATAACGAGGCGCTCGAGCAGCTTGTTATCGAGTACGGCGACGGACTAATCGGGTACGCCTATTGTTTCCTGCGCGATTTCGCTGCAGCCGAAGACGTAATGGAAGACACGTTTGCCACATTAATAGTCAAGCGCAAAAGGTTTGAGGCGCGCGCGCCGTTCGAGGCGTATCTTTTCAGGATAGCGCGCAACAAGTGCTTGGACCGCTTGCGCAAGGCAAAACGCGAAACGCGGTTGGACGACAGTACGGAGCTTGCCGCTACATCAAATGCGGAAGACGACGCGCTAAAGATTGTGCGGGACGAAAAGGTGTACAAGGCAATGCTCACCCTGCCGCAAGACTACCGCACCGTGCTGTACTTGACGTACTACCAAGGCTTTTCGGTAGACGAGATACGTTCGGCACTCGGCAAGAACAAAAAGCAGGTATACAACCTGTTATCGCGCGCCAAAGCCGCCCTCAAAGAATTATTGATTAAGGAAGGTATCGGTTATGAAGACCTATAAAGAGAGAACGCAAAGCATTCTCCAAAAAGCGGAAGTGCAAAAGCGTAAAAAGCGAAGAATAACACTAATATCGGTTTTGTCGAGCGTTGCGGCGGTATTACTCGCGTTCAACCTCGTGCTGTTCGTGCCGTACACAGTCGGCGACGTAGATATAACAAAGTACAGCTCGAGCGAGTATTACGACATTATCCAACAGCTTTACGGACTCACCTATTCGCCGCGCAAAACAAACAACTTTAAAGAATGGTTCGGTGATGTATTCAAGGCGGGCTCCGCTCCCATAAATTGGGGTTTGGCTACCGCACGTCCCGGAGCGTCGGTCGATATGAGCGCCCCAAGCGGCAACAGCTACCAAGAAACAACACTCAACCAAACGGATGGCGTCACCGAAGGCGATTTATTCAAGCGCAGCGATACGCATATATTCTATCTCGGATACACATTGGTGAACAATGCCCCATCATACAATTTGCGCGTTTATACCGTCGCGGGCGAAGACTCACAAATGATTGTCAACTACAAAATCGCACCCGATGACGAAACGTCGTTTAGTAGTATCTCTCAACGCGAAATGTATTTGAGCGAGGATCTAAGCACAATAACCGTTATATCCTCTTGTTACTTTGAAAATGGAGGCAGATCGCACACGGCTGTAATCAAATTAGACGTGTCCGATTTATACCATATAACCGAAACGGCAAGAACGTATATATCCGGAAAATACGTCAGCTCACGCATTGCGGACGACAATTTGCTTGTTATATCCGACTTTACGGTGCGGAGCAACACGGACTTCGACAACGTGTCGGCGTACGTTCCACAGGTCGGCAAAAAAGACAGTTTGAAACCGTTGGCGGCAAATGACATTGTGTGTCCTAAAAACGCCGACGATCCGCACTATACCGTCATTTGCTCGCTAAACGACAAATTGGATGTAAATGACTCCGTCGCGCTACTGTCATTTTCTGACGACGTGTACGTTTCGCAAAACAACCTGTTTGCAACACATACGTACGACAAAAAAGTCAAAACGGGCGATAATCAAAAAACGGAATACACGCGCGATATGACCGAAATACGCATTGTGCCGTACAAAGACGGAACGTTCGGCGATACCCGTGCGGTAACTGCGGAGGGCAGCGTGCTCAACAGGTACAGCCTCGACGAGTACAACGGGGTGCTCCGCGCGACAACTACGGTGCACTTTTCGAGCGGACTTAGTAACAGGTGCATGCTGTACTGCTATGATTTGGACACGCTGGAGATAGCGGCAAAGGTAGTCAACTTCGCACCCGCAGGCGAATCGGTCATGTCGGCGCGATTCGACGGCGATACTGCGTACGTATGCACTGCCAAAACTTATATCAATATTACCGACCCGGTGTTCGCATTCGACCTTTCAGATTTGAATAATATCACATACAAGGACACAGGCACTATCCCCGGATACTCGCTGTCGCTAAACAGCTTTGCCGATAATACCCTGCTCGGCATAGGCTACGGCAACAACAGCTTGGTGCTTAAAATCGAGCTGTACAAGCAAACGGACAATAACATTCAGTCGGTCGCCAAGTACGAAGAATGGGGCGTAATTTTTTCGGACGAATTCAAGGCGCATCTGATTGACGCGGAAAACGGCATTATAGGCTTGGGAATATTGGGTCAAAGCAGCGCACGCTACGCCATGTTCCGATATGACGGTTACGAGCTCGTCGAAATCGCGTCGACAGAAACAACTACAAGAAATGTCGATTATATGCGCGCAACAGTAATTGACGGGTACGCCTATATCTTAGACGAAAAAGGTTTCAACGTAATAAAACTCGCATAAAAGAATTACGCTGTTAAAACAAAAGCGGGAACAAAATGTTCCCGCTTTTTTATTTCAATTCATCAACAAAGTTTTGCATCCTTTTTGTTACGAGTCGATCGCCTTTCATATTAATCAATTCTTCACGGCTCACCCACTTATAGGCGATAGTTTCACCCTCTTGCAATATAATGCCGTCTTTATCCCAATCGGTAATACAAAGGAACTCAACGTAAACGGAATGCGTCGAATTATCAACCACTCGCCCAACCTCGGTCAGCTCGGGCGCGACGATACCAGTTTCCTCGCGCAGCTCTCTAACTGCGCATTCAATCGGCGTTTCGCCCGCCAGTGCCGAGCCGCCCGCAGTCGCCTCCCACATTCCGCCGTACGACTTTCTATAATCACGTTGCATAAGCAAATACGTGCCGTCAGTATGCTTTACCAAAATATCGCAAACAAGATGAAACAGCCCGTCATCGATTTTCACACCGCGCACAAGCTGTTTGCCCTCTATCTTTTCAAAGTCCGAATTATACGCGTCCCAAATTTCCATAAATAATCTCCCTTGTTAAACTAACCCAAAATGTTTTTCCACTGCTTTAAGTGTATTTAAAACCGTTGAATTACCGTTCCTTGCAATCCAATAAAAATCACTTGACTTTATTTCGTCACATAGCCCCGAATTCAATTTGCGCAACACCTCATTACAATTTTGTTTTGCACGAGCAGGGTTTGTCGCAGAATTGATAAAGGCATTAAAGTCACCATGACTTTCTCTTCGGCAATAGTCGTTGATAATATCGCTATTATCTTCTCTAATCAAAAAGACTATTTGATTATAATCGGCAATTTGCTTTGCCTCATCTACCGTCAACTGCAAATCACAAACTACTTTGTTACGTTGCGAAAGCTCTATAATGTCATCGAGAATAAACGGTAATTGCTCGTTTGCATTATCCTTCAACCATTGAACGTAATCGTCAATATCGCGCAAGAAAAAATCATCGGCATTGTTGAATTGCCTATTCATTGCAGGCTGTTCCAACGCATTGGATAACTTTTTATGCTTATCAAACTCCACGTCGGCATCATATCTTATAAAACTGTATTTTTCCGCAATGACTTTTGAAATCGTTGTTTTTCCGCCCGTTGCACATCCGGCAATAAAATATACGTTTTTAAATTGTTCTTTGGCGTACTTATTAAAAAGCATATATCCATCCTACCAAACAAAATCCTTATACATAATACCATAAATGCTGCTTATATTCAAGTACATTCGATGATATTCAAAATTGCGTGCAAGTAAATCACCCAAAGAAACTGCCCGCGAACTGCGTGCCGAAACTGCTTACTTATAATCGATATTTAATATTCTTTATAATGTTTATCGTATATTGTGTTTACAGCGGCGCGCCACCAAAAAAACACGCACAAGGCGTGTTTTCTTGGTGGTGCACCCAAAGAGACTCGAACTCCCAACCTTCTGGTCCGTAGCCAGACGCTCTATCCAATTGCGCTATGAGTGCATAATAATAATCTCGTAAGCAAACTTACGAAGATTATTATAAACCACACATTCAAGTTTGTCAAGCGTTGTAACGCAGTTAATTTAAATTAGTTGAACGTCAGTTGCGATTTTGTTTTGGAACGCCCTGTCGTGTTCGACGAATATCATTGTCGGGTTAAACGCCGTCAACAGCTCCTCTATTTGTATGCGCGAAAATATGTCTATATAGTTTAGCGGCTCGTCCCAAACGTATAGGTGCGCGCTTTCGCACAAGCTTTTTGCAATCAGTGTCTTTTTCTTTTGCCCGCCCGAAAAGCCTTCCATATCCTTGTCGAACTGAGATTTATCAAACCCCATTTTTTGAAGAATACTTTTAAACAAGCTCTCGTCTATCCTGCTTTCCGCCGCAAGGTCCTTTAGCGTGCCGCGCAAAAACGACGCGTCCTGCGGCACGTACGATATTACAAGGTTAGACCCGATTTTTATATCGCCGACATGGTCTATATCTTGCCCGCACAGCAGCTTGAGCAAACTGCTTTTGCCGCTGCCGTTTTTGCCTTCTATCGCTATCCTATCCCCGCGCTTTATACTGAACGACACGGGCGGCATAACCTTCCTGCCGTCGTAACGCGCCGCAACGTTACTAAACACGACAAGCGTTTGGGCGCGGTATTCAAGCGGCGCAATCTTTAACTTGTGCGTATACTCAACGTTTTTAAGCAGCTGCGATTTTTGCTCGATTTCCTTTTGCTGGCGCGCCTCCACCACCTTTGCGCGTTTCATCATCTTAGCGGACTTATGCCCTATCGCGCCCCTATCGGGACGCAGTCCGCCAACGCGCGTGCCTATCTTTGTCGATTCCACTTTGTCCGACCATTCGGCAGTCCTCCGCGCGGTTTCCTTTAAACGCCTTATATCCGTTTGCAGCCTTGCCGCCTCCTTACGTTCGTAATCCTGCTGCCGCGCGAAGTCAGCCATAAACGACGAAAAATTTCCGCCAACAACGTCTATATTCGATTTGTTTAACGACAAAATATGATCGACGCAGCCGTCTAAAAAATTCCTATCGTGCGACACCAATATGAATCCTTTTTTCTTGCGCAAGTATTCCGCCACCAAGTCGCGCGCCGCTGTGTCCAAATGGTTTGTCGGCTCGTCAATCAGCAAAAACCGTCCCTCGTTCAAAAACAGCGCGGCAAGCAACACCTTGGTTTGTTCGCCGTTGGACAGCGTGCCGAACGGACGGTACAGCACCTCGGCGCTCACGCCAAGGTACGACAGCTCGCGCATAAACTGCCAATCCTCGGCGGCGGGCGCGACCGCGTGCAAAACATCCTCGGTATTTACGCTCTTGTCATTAACCTCGTACGGAAAATAATCGAACGCTACGGACGAAATGATTTTGCCGCCGTATTCGTACTTGCCCATAAGAAGATTTAAAAACGTTGTCTTGCCCCTGCCGTTCCTGCCCACAAACCCCAGTTTCCAATCGGTGTCAATGCTAAAGCTGACGTTATCGAAAATAAGGTCGTCGCTCGTCGGATAACTAAACGTAAGATTTTCCACTTTTATAATAGCCATAAATAAAACCTCCAAAAACAAAACGAGCTATGAGAAAGTTTCCCATAGCTCAAAAGACATAATAAATATGTTTGAGAATTGCGATGATTAAACTTTCTTGCAAACACGCAAGCCAAAACAAACATATATGCTCGTTTGACCTACGTTATATAAGTTAGCAAGAAACTTTCTTCACTTCGCACCTCAAAGTTTTGTTATAATCAGTTTACCACACCGCACGGTAAATGTCAAGCGGTAGCTTTAGGTTGTTTAACGTACTTGGAATTAACGCGAATGGCGTTGAGTATGGCAAGCACCGCCACGCCTACGTCGCCGAACACCGCCACCCACATATTGGTTATGCCGAATGCCGACAGTATGAGTATTGCGAGCTTAACGATAAGCGAAAACCAAATATTTTCCAGCACTATCGCCATTGTCTTTTTGGCAATGCGTTTGGCAAGCGATAAGCCTTTCAGGTCGTCCTTCATAAGCACTATATCGGACGCCTCGATTGCCGCGTCGCTGCCCACGCCGCCCATAGCAATTCCTATATCCGAGCGCATAAGCACGGGCGCGTCGTTTATGCCGTCGCCCACAAAGCACAGCACGTCGCCCTGCTTTTTTTGCCCGAGCATGCTCTCCACCTGCTCCACTTTGTTTTGCGGCAGCAGCGACGCCTTGTAGCCCGTAAGCCCGATTTGGTTTGCCACGCTTGCGGCTATCGCCTCGTTGTCGCCCGTCAGCATTACCGTTTTGCAGCCCATACCGTTAAGCTCGGCGATAACCTGCTTGGATTCCTCTTTTATCTCGTCGGCTATTAGCAGCGAGCCGACAAACTTGCCGTTGTGCGCTACGTAAACGACCGTGCCCAGTCCGTCCTCTTTTTCGTACTCGATATTGTTTTGCGCCATCAGCTTGTCGTTGCCGCACAAAATCGTGTCATCACCGCGGATTGCAACGACGCCCGCGCCGGCAACGTTAGTCAGCGTATAGCCGCCGTCCGCCTGCCCGCCGTAAGCGGACACAATAGAGCGCGCTATGGGATGATTGGAATTTTGCTCGGCGATAGCGGCAAGCCGCAAAATATTATCTCTGTCGCTTTCGGGCGAAACCTTGGTGACGGCAAAATTACCCTTTGTCAACGTGCCCGTCTTATCGAACACAAACGTGTTGGCTTTGTTGAACTTTTCGAGGTAGTTGGAGCCCTTGACCAAAATGCCGTACCGCGACGCCGCGCCGATACCCGCAAAGAATGACAGCGGTATGGATATGACAAGCGCGCACGGGCAGGACACTACCAAAAAGCTGAGCGCGCGGTATACCCACGTAGACCAGTCGGAGGTAACTGCGCCAGGGATTACCGCAAGGAGCAACGCCACAATAACAACTGCGGGCGTGTAGTACTTGGCGAACTTGGTAATAAAGTTTTCCGCCTTGGATTTTTGAGAGGACGCGTTTTCCACAAGGTTGAGAATTTTGGACACTGTGCTGTCGTAAAACACCTTTGTCACGCGCACCTCTATTTGTGACGTGAGGTTTACGCAACCGCTTATTACCTCGCCGTCCTCGGCTACGTCGCGCGGCAACGATTCGCCCGTGAGCGCCTTTGTATCGAGCGTGGTAGCGCCATTTACCACAACGCCGTCCAGCGGCACCTTTTCGCCGGGATTGATCACTATAATATCGCCGACGTTCACATCGGACGGGTCAACCGTTTCCACGCTTTCGCCGCGCCTAACGTTGGCGTAATCGGGACGAATATCCATAAGCGAGGAAATGGACTTGCGCGACTTACCCGTAGCGTACGACTGGAACCACTCGCCTACCTGATAGAACAACAGCACGGCGCACGCCTCGTCAAAGCCCTCAATTTCCAGTCCCGCAACGCCGCGGTAGATTGCCAAAGCAAACGCGCCCAATGTCGCAACGCACATAAGAAAGTTTTCGTCAAAGATCTGTCCGTGCGCAATGTTGCGAGCCGCTTTCCACAGCACGTCGTAGCCTATTACTATGTACACGGCTAAGTACAGCCCGAACGGGAACAGCCAGCCGTATTTACCGCCGAACACGCCGTCCAGCGCAATCACCTTGTCGGTAATGAATATCGCAAGAAAAACCGCCAGCGCAACGAGTATGCGTATTAAATTCTTTTTTTGCCGTCGTGTCATAACGAACTCCAAATAAATTTTAAAGGATGAGATTCCTCGCGTTGCTCGGAATGACAAAAGAAATTTATTGTCGGTATAACAAATAATATTTTGTCATCCCGAATGCAGTGAGGGATCTCAACCTCATTTAAAACTCCGAATTAAAGTATAATCCTGCAATCGGGCTCGATTTTTTTGCAAACCTTAACGGCTTGTTTGATTATGCCGTCAATCTTGCTTTCGTCCGCCTCTATGGTCAAACGCTGTGTCATAAAGCTGACGTCGGCGGAAGTCACGCCGTCTATTTTGGCAATCGCCCGCTCCATCTTAGCGGCGCAGTTGGCGCAATCCAAATCTTCTAATCTGTAAACCTTTTTCATAATAACCCTCCATAGGTTGTTTTTAATAGATTGTTGAACATTTTAATTATTGAGTAATTGTTCAACTGTTGTCCCTTAAAAAACAGGTTTTACCCTGTCAGTTAAGTTATTTACTTTTCCTCATTGACGTGGGTCAAGCCGTATTCCAAAATCTTGGTTACGTGATCGTCGTCAAGCGAGTATTTGACTTCCTTCCCCTCTTTGGTGCCCTTAACGAGCTTTGCCGCTCTAAGCACGCGCAGCTGGTGGGAAACCGCCGAAATGCTCATTTCCAAAACGTCCGCTATCTCGCCCACGTACAAGTCGCGTATTTGCAAGCATTGCAGTATCTTGGCGCGAGTGGGGTCGCCGAACATTTTAAACAGCTCGGCAAGGTCGTATATAACGTCCTCGCTCGGCAGCATACCCCTAAGCGCCGCCGCCGAATCCGTATTTATTTTGCCGCCGTCCGCCATTTCGACCTCCGATACTTGAACGTTTCTTCAACTGTTCAATAGTATTATATACAATACAACTGTGTTTGTCAACAGTTTTTTACAAAATTTTTAAAAATTTTTTTGCAGCTCTCTTTTAAGGTTAATATAACACTGATTGCAAATCTCACAGTCGCGCAACGCCCTGTGAGCGCCGTGCGTAGGTATACCGTAATACTCGGCAATAGTCGTTTGCTTATGATTGGACAGGTGCGGCAAGGCTTTGCGCGCAAGGCGGAGCGTGTCCACAAAATCGTTGTCCAGCACAAGCCCGTTGTGCAGCCACAGCTTGTCGTACAAAAAGTTGACGTCAAAGTTGACGTTGTGCCCGATAATAATATCCTTGCCGACAAAGTCGTAAAACCGCCCCAAAACGTCCGCCGCCTCGGGCGCGTCCTTAACCATATCATTAGTAATACCCGTAAGATTGGTTATAAACCACCCTATCGGCTCGGTGGGCTTGATGAGCGACGAAAAGCTATCGGTCACCACGTAGTCGCGGCACTTAATCGCCGACACCTCTATAATCTCGCACACGCCCGAGCTCAGTCCGTTTGTTTCTATGTCTACCACGGTGTAGTCGGGCGGGAACGCGAATAGGCTTTGCCCCTTAAATTTCCGCTGTTCCATCCGCAACCTCGTCGGCATTTGCCGCACATTCCGCGACCTCGGCGTTGTCGACGCATTCGGTATTTTCGGTTTTTTGCTCGCCTTGCTTTTTTGCGTAGAAACCCGCCTTGTAGCAAATTACGTAATAGCTGATCAGCAAGGCAAGTCCTGTCACCACCCACGAAATGGGATAGACTATCAACAGCAGCCAGTAAAATTTGTACGCCGCATAAACGGTGTAAATCCACACTATACGCAGCAAACACGAGCCGATGACTGTAAACACCGCGGGCAGCATAGATCGTCCCATACCGCGCAGCGCGCCGCCCGCTATCTCGTACAGGCATGGCAGCATAGAGCCCGTAAGCACGCACCACATTCGCATAATACCGAACTCGATTGCCACCTTGTCGTTGGTGTAAATGCGAATAAACGCGTCCGCACCAAGAGTGAACACCGCGCACAGCACAGTAGATATTATAAGCGACGCAAGCATGTTAATCTTGAACACTTTTTTACAACGCTCGTACTCGCCCGCCGCATAGTTTTGCCCGAAGAAGGTTACCGTAGACGAGGCAAACCCGTTGACGAAAAAGTATACGTAATACTCAAAGTTGACGGCGTCGCCGTTGCCCGCCACCGCGCTCGACCCGAAAGCATTGACCGCCGATTGGATAAGCACGTTAGCAATAGAAAACACAACGCCTTGCAAGCCCGCGGGCAAACCGATAACTACTATGCGCTTTATGTACTGCTTGCGTATGCGCGAGGTCCGACGAATCTTGAACAATCCGTCTTTCATAATAAATACCATTACAAGAACGGCGGAGGCGACGTTGCAAATAACGGTTGCAAGCGCCACGCCGGCAACGCTCATTTTGCACGCCGCAACAAACAGCACGTTCAGCCCGATATTAAGCACGCCCGTCACCAAAAGAATAAACAGCGCCTTTTTGGTATCGCCCACTCCGCGCAGCACCGCCGCCCCGAAATTGTAAATCATAAGAAACGGCATGCCTATAAAGTAAATGCGCAAATACTCGGTAGCCAGCGGCAGCGTATCGGTCGGCGTGTCCATCAGCTTAAGCAGAGACGCGGAAACGCCTATGCCGAGCCCGAGCAGCACAACGCCGCTTACCGTAGCAATAATCAACGACGTAAGCAACACGCTGTGCAGGTCGTCCGTTTGCTTTTTGCCGACGTATTCGGCTATCACGACGGTAACGCCGACGGACATGCCCGAGAATAAGTTTATAAGAAGATTAACCAGCGCGCCGTTGCTGTTGACCGCGCTTTGCGCAACGCTGCCCTCAAACCAACCGATTACCGCCATATCCGCCGAGGTAAACAGCTGTTGCAGTATTCCGCACAAAGCAAGCGGCAACGCAAAAATAAGGATATTTTTCAGCATCGGACCGTGCAGCATATCCATTTGCTTGCGCTTGTTGCGTTCAATGTTATCGGGGTTGATTTGCTCTGTATTATCCACTTAAAAAAGCATAACACTCCCGCAATAAAATGTCAAACCTTTGCCAAAGCAATTCGACGTAAACCGCAAAAATCTATTGACAAAAAGGTAGATATGTGCTATAAAATGTTTAACAAAAAATTTCTTACAAAAGGAGTTAATTAATCATGAAAAGATGCGCAGTTTGCGGAGAGATCGTAGAGGACGGCGTTGACGTTTGCCCCGTATGCAAGGCGAAAAAGTTCGTGCCCGTAACCGAAACCAATTACGCTTGCGAACACCATGTCGGCGACGGCAAGGTTGAGGACAAGGAAGTCACCGAGGGACTTAAAGCCAACTTTATGGGCGAATGCACCGAGGTAGGTATGTACCTTGCAATGGCACGCGTTGCCGAGCGCGAGGGCTATCCCGAAATCGCCGAGGCTTACAAACGCTACGCCTACGAAGAGGCGGAGCATGCAAGCAAGTTTGCCGAGCTTTTGGGCGAGGTAGTAACCAATTCCACCAAAAAGAATCTCGAGCTCCGTGCCGCTGCCGAGGCGGGCGCTTGCGAAGGCAAGCTTATGCTTGCAAAGCGCGCCAAAGAGCTTGGCTACGACGCTATCCACGACACCGTGCACGAAATGGCAAAGGACGAGGCTCGTCACGGCGCAGGCTTTGCGGGAATGCTCAAACGCTATTTCGGCAAATAACCAACCAAATGTTGGACGATTGTCGTGTGTGTACTTGCATAAGTTATTAAGCGTTACACCCGAATAATTGCCGACACGCGTAAGCCGTTGGGCGTTTCACCCGAATAATTGCAACAAAACAAAAAGGATAGGCACTCGCCTATCCTTTTTCATTGCTGTTTTACTTCAAGCTTGGTAAAGTCGATTTTGCAATATAAAAATCTTAAGATATTTATTTGCCCACTCGCCTCTTTAACCTCGTAAATCAAGCAATAGTTATTTACGTATGTATGCCGTATATTTTCGTCCGTCATCAAAAATATCTTACAGTCGGGCATAGAAAACGGAAACGCAACAATGTTATCTATCGTATGCCCAATTTCTTCTAACAAGTCCAATGCAGCTTTCGTATTACAAAGATTGGTAGATATATAGTTCAACGCACTGTCAATATCTTGCTCGGCTAACGGCGTAATATAATACTTATATTTATTCGCGCCGTCCATATTTCTCTTTTAACTCCGCTAAAACGGTTTGCCCGTCAAGCAACTCCCCGCTATCCGCCTGCGCCTTTGCCTCGCAAATCTTGTTATACATATCAACCTTGGCAAGCTGCTGCTCGTACGTTGCAACGCTCATCACAACCAAATCGCCGTAACCGTTTTTAGTAACGAATATCGGCTCATCGGTCGCGTTGCACATTGCGGAAAGCTTTGTGGTATCGCGTAAATCTCTTATAGGTATTATTTGCGGCATATCACCCTCCTCATCATAATATGCACTATTGTAGCATAATTATGCCACAATGTCAATAACTTTTAACAATAAAAATGGACGGCCCGAACAATCGAGCCGCCCAATAATATTGGTTAATCCATTCCTAAATACTGTTTATAATATCCTCGCGCTTTTTGTCATACTCCTCTTGAGTGATCAATCCTTTGTCGAGAAGGTCTTTTATTTTTTTCAGCTTTTCGTCTACGGGAGTGGAGTCGGCGGTGTCGGCGACGGTATCGTCTATATCGTCGACATCGTCATTGTCCTGCGCGGGCGCGGCATTGGCGACTTGTCTTGCATGGATCAAGTTTCTCCTGTCCGTGCGCCTAAACACAACGTTAGGGAATACGCCGATTATTACCGCTATAGCGAGCAATGCCCACGTCCACTTGTTTGTAAGGAGAAATGCCGTACTGCTGAATTCCACACCCTTTGTGGTAATGGTTATTGCGGTGAGTACAAGGCAAACGAAAAAGTCTACAAACAGCTGGGACACGCCCGCCATAACCTGATAGCCCAGCAGCGTTTTGCCGTACTTGATTATATTTTTGGCTATATACGACGCAACTATAAACTGCAACGATACTATAATCGAAATACGAATAATGTTGAGCGAGTCCAAAATATCGACGAGCACCTCGTCGGTCGCACCGCTTATGCCCTTATTAACAAGATCGATTATTTGCCATACGCACACAATCCACAGGACTACGCACACGCCGACCAATGCCAAAAACACTATGGCGACAATCTTATAGCGCTTATCCTTGAACGCCTCGAAAACGCGCACCCAGGGCAACGCAACCATTCCGCCCGCGCCTATAACTCCCAAGGAAAATATAATTCCGTTGGCGGCAGTGCCCAGTCGAAAGATATGGAATATTTCCAAAATCAAAAATATCGCGGCAACCAAAAACACCGTCGTCGCGATAATGCGAATCAGCTTGTACAGTTTGCCGTCGCCTGCCTTCGGCGCTATTGCCATATCGTCGTTACCGTATGAACTGTACCTGAACGAAAAACCCATCTTTTTATTCCTTTTTATTTAAATTGAAAGCTAACCAAATTATACAGTGATATTAGTTATTTGTCAATACCTTTTCCAAAATGCATGCCGATATAAATTAAACCGCTAAAAATCTATCTCGGTCACGTCGTCGGGCACGTAAATATCCAGCTCCTGCTCTACCGGCGCGTCGGTAATCTTTTCGGCGGGCATAATCAAATACTTAGCCTCGCCCTCCGCCAGCACCTCGCCGTCCATATTCATTACGTAGCACTTAGCCGAGTACGCGCGGGACAGCTTTTGCGCGTAAACGCCCCTGCCCTTAAGCGGCACGTCGTACGGCACGGGCTTGCGGTACTTAACGTTAATATCCATGGTAACGGCAATCTTGTCGGGACAGTCCGTCCACAGCACCCTGCCCGCCAATTCGTCTATCATAGTAGCAAGCATACCGCCGTGAACGCGCCCGGGGTAGCTTTGGTGTTCGGAGCGGAACGTGAACAGCCCGCCCACCGAGCCGTCCTCCATATTGTAAAACTGCGCCCTTACGCCGGCGGTGTTTTCCATGCCGCAAATAAGGCACATATGCGAATTGTTTTGTTTGGAAACTACCTTCATACTTTTATCCTCGCATAAAAATATGTACTGATTATAAACCCTGACGGACTTTTTGTCAAACGCGGATATAGCGCACAAAAATTTTTCTAATCAATTTCTAATCTTTCTCATATTGATTTCTAAGAATTCCATGATATAATGACAGTGTAATAAACAAGGAGGCTATTATGAAAAAACTTGACAGGACGTTATCGGTAGTAATCCTTATCGCGTACGCGGTGCTGTGGGTCATATCTTGGATAATGGCATACAATTCGGTGCCCGAGGGCGTAATAACCGCTATGGCAATCACCCGCACCGTGGTGCTGTGCTTAATGTACGTAGTGGTGCTGTACAACGCGCTGGGCTGGACGGACAACTGGATACTGCGCATAGTGTTTATCGGGCTTGCGCTGTTCCTTATAGCAAGCGCGATTGCGATACGCGTACCCGAAGTGTACGACTATCTCTTTGCCAAGAACAATATTCCGCTTATGATGTAAAACAGCGGCGGACATACCTAAAAATAGGCGCAAAAAGGACTTAAACGTATGGTTTTCGTCCTTTTTTGTTGTTTAAAAATTGACAAACGCCGCCGCAAGTGGTAAAATATAACATATAATTATCCAAGCCCCAAAAAACAAAAAGGAACACTTTATGTCCAAGGAACTTTACACTGCAATGGAAAAAGCGCCGCAGCGCGCCACGCTCAAAGCGTTGGGACTGACGGACGACGAGCTGAGCAAACCGCTCATCGCTGTTATCTCCGCTCGTTCCGAAATCGCACCCGCGCACATGCACTTAGACGAAATCGTCGATGCGGTAAAAATCGGCATATACGCAGGCGGCTGCACACCCATAACGCTCCCCTCGATCGCAGTGTGCGACGGCATAGCCGCGGGCGGCGTCGGGCTTAAATACGCCCTGCCCTCGCGCGAGCTTATAGCCGACAGCGTGGAAACCATGCTGATTGCGCACGGGTTTGACGGCGCGGTGTTTGTTCCCAACACCGACACCGCAATCGCGGGCATGCTCATGGGCGCGGCACGCGTAAACATCCCGTCGGTGTTCGTGTCGGGCGGTCCTATGGACAGCGGCACGGTCGGCGACAAAAAGATAGGTCTTGCCTCGCTGTACGAGGGCGTAGGCAAGGTAAAGCGCGGCTCGATGAGCTTGGACGAGCTGACGGAGGCTGAAACGCTTGCATGTCCCGCCGCGGGCAGCTCAAACGGCATGTATGCGGCAAATCCGCTCGGCTGCGCATTGGAGGCGCTGGGCTTGGCGCTCGCCGGCAACGGCACCGCGCCCGCAATCGGCGGCGAACGCATACGCATTGCCAAAAACAGCGGCATGTGCGTGTGCGAGCTTGTACGCAATGCGGACACGCCCAAAATGATAATCAACAAACGCTCGCTCACCAACGCGCTCAGGCTAGACATGGCGCTGGGCGGCTCGCCCAATACCGTGTTGCACGTTATGGCGGTCGCGGCGGAATACAATATCCCAATCGATCTCGACTTTGTTCAAAACGTATCGGGCACTACCCCCGTGCTTGTCGAGCTTATGCCCAACGGCAAAGCGGACATGTCGGACTTTCACCGTGCGGGCGGCGTTCAAGCCGTGCTGCATGAGCTGGCAAAAAAGAATCTTATAGACGGCGCACTGCGCACCGTGGCGGGTTGTTCGCTTGCCATAACGTACGAGCGCGCACACGTAAAGGACGAAACGGTAATACACAAGATAGACAACCCCGCATCCCCCGTCGGCGGCATAACGGTGGTAAAAGGCAACCTTGCGGAAACGGGCGCTATCGCAACGCGCACGCAGTCGTCAAAGGCTATTATAAACGCCAAAGCCAAATGTTTCGACCGCGAGGAAGAGGCTGTGGAGGCTATATATTCGGGCAGGGTCAAAAAGGGCGACGTAGTCGTCATTCGCTACGAGGGTCCCAAGGGCGGACCGGGCATGCGCGAAATGCTCCCTTCGGCGGCGGCAATCGTCGGCATGGGGCTTGAAAACGACGTGGCAATCATCACCGACGGAAGAATATCGAGCGCGGCGCGCGGCTTGATAATCGGGCACGTTTGTCCCGAGGCCGCGGACGGCGGCAAACTCGCGCTTGTCAAGGACGGCGACGCAATCAAGATAGACGTATCTAACGGTAGAATATCGCTCGAAGTCCCCGCAAAGGAATTGCAGGCAAGACAAAAGAAACTCCGTCCCAAAGACTCCAACGCCACGGGCTGGCTGCTCAGGTACCAAAACTTAGTCACCACCGCTGCGGAAGGCGCAGTACTCAAAAAGAAATTTTAATTTGTCAATACGAGCTATGCTCGCAAAAATCAAAAATCAATAAGGAGAATAACCAATGTTTGAAAAAATTCAACAAGAGCTTGCCGAATATTTCGGAATAGCCGCAAGCACAATCACGCGCGAAACCACATTCGCAAACGACCTGAAAGCCGACTCCCTCGCCCTTATGGAGCTTATGTTCAGCTTGGAATCGGAAACGGGCAAAACGCTTGACGACGACATCATGGACAAAATCGTCACGGTCGGCGACCTTTGCGACCTCTTGGAAAAATAAAAACAACCCATAATCGGGCGTGGCTAATATGCCACGCCTTTTTCGTATTTAGATATACGACAAAGCAGCTGCCTGCAGCTAAGTTTGATATGTATACGGCAAAAATAAACGCTTGACTTTTTTGATTTTATTCTATACAATAATTAAGAATTAAATAGATTAGCAAGTGCTACCGAGTACTTGCAAATGCAACGGCATTTTCCTTATATCGTCAGGTCTTAGAAGATATAAGCAAAGTGCTGTTTTTTTTGAGGTCACAATGAAAAGGTTTTTGAAAAGCATTACTTTGATCGAATGGCTGATTTGGAGCATTAGCGTAATATCGATTCTTGTATTTTTCTTTGCTTTCCAAAATACGCAATATTTATATTTAGTCGGCTCGTTGATTGGCGCTACCGCATTAATATTTGTTTCAAAGGGCAACCCTATAGGACAATTATTAACAATAGTGTTCAGTGTGTTTTACGGCATAATTTCGTATTCGTTTGATTACTACGGCGAAATGATAACGTATTTGGGGATGAGCGCGCCCATTGCTCTTTGGGCATTAATATCTTGGTTACGCAACCCTTACAAAGGAAATAGGAGTGAAGTCAAGGTTAATTCTATTTCGCGCAAAGAATGGTGTTTATTCCTAATAGCGGCTGTTATTATTACGGTATCGTTTTTCTTTATATTACAAGCGCTGAATACGACAAACATAATTATCAGTACGTTATCGGTATTAACTTCGTTTTTGGCGGCTTATTTGACGGCACGCCGAAGTCGCTTTTATGCAATCTTTTACGGCGTAAACGATATAGTTTTGATAATAATGTGGAGCATGGCGAGCTACGAAAATATTACATACTTACCTATGGTAATATGCTTTATTTCGTTCCTTGTTAACGACGCATACGGCTTTATAAATTGGAGTATTATGAATAAAAAGCAACAAGCGGAAGAAAAAAATATTTCAAAAAAAGAAGAGCTTTAAGCAACAATTACGGCATTATTTTGATTACTTGTAAATCAAAAACATATACACGCCGTTGGGAAACCTAAAGTACGGGATTGTGCCGCTCGACATGTTAAAATCCACGTCGTCCACTTTGGCATACGCCTTGCGGATTTCGTCGCGGTACATATCGGCGCTGTTCACCTGCGATTTGCCGTTAAAGTCCAGCTTTAATTCTATCTTGCCTATACTACCCTTATTGTCGGATATGGCGGAGAACAGCGCGTTGAGCTCGGCTTGAGATTTTACCACGCGCGAATATTTTTTGCCGCCTATCTTAACGGTGTCACCCGAAAAGTAATCGTAATCGGCGTCGGCGGTAAACTGTGTTTGTACAAAGTCGTGCCCGCTCGGTTTAAAGCTGCTCAGCGTATCGTCGCTCACAAGCATAAAGCCGTGCGCAATTTGCTTGTAGCTTTTGCCGCCGACGGTGTAATACACGGCGTCGGAGGTGACGTCCACGTTGTACCACTGCCCGTCCACCTTAACCTTGTTCCAAGCATGCAGTGCGGACGAAAACGAGCCCGTCACGCGCATGCTCGGTATGCCTTCCATTGCGCACAAAAAGTTGAACGCACGCGCAAGCCCGTCGCAAACGGCTTTGCCGTCCAGCAAAACGCCGTCAATGTAGAACGCGGGGTCGTCGACGGTAACGGTATTGCCCGACTGATATGATTGATAAAGCTTAAAATCGTAATCGGTTGTGGAAATGAGCCAGTCGTGAACGGCGTGAACAACATTCACCTCGCGCTCTACGCCCGTCCACTCGTCGTGAATATACGCGGACAAAAACTTGTGCGCCGCGTCATAAATGGGCTGCACGGGATCGTCCTTTACAAAAACAGGTCTTTTGCCGTCGTACACCACGGTGTTGTACAAAAGCGTAACGCGCTCGCGGTACTGCGCGTCGGTAAGCTCGCCCGAAACTGCAGGCATCTCAAACTGCTCAAAGCCGTCTATGGGCACGGCTTGCTCGCTGCCCGCACTGACAATATGCGGTTTAATATCGGGCGTAGTCGCGTTCCCGCCGCACCCGCACAGCACAAACGCCGCCGCAATCGCAGCGACGACGCATATAATAAGCTTGCGATTAAATGGCATAATTGATTCCGTCAAACGTCACGACAACCGTAACGTCGCCGCGCGCCACCGTCATGGTAAGCGCCTTACCCGAGCCCTTGCGGTGGTAGCGGAGCAGCTGTCCCGTCACCTCGCAAATATCGGTAGTAACGGCGTAATCGCCTATCTTGGTAATAACGTCGCCCGCCTTGATTTTTATTTCATCGCTGTTCACGGATGTTACCGTGAGCTTGCCTTTTTTGTATTCGCAGTCTATGCCGAGCATAGGCAAATCTATCCGACCGATTGCGGAGGTGGACTTTCTTGTATTTACGGTAAACAACCCCACCGCGCCGCCGTCGGACGCGAGTATGCGCTTGTAAACGGGATAGACGATAGATATAGGCGTGGCAAAGCCGGTGTCCTCCACGTCGGTGGACGTGCCGCCGTCGGTATCTACGCCGTTGGAATTGCTCATTCTGTACGTACCCAAGCCAACAAGTCTGCCCTGCATATCGAACACACCGCCGCCGCTCATGCCTGCGTTGATAACCGCCGTTGTGCGGAACACGGGCACAATCTTTTTTCCGTCCTCGCCGAACAGCTCGTCACATTCGAGCAGCTCGCTCTTGCGCGAGATTATTCCGTCGTATGCCGCAATGCCCATGCTCATAGCATTGCCGATGGAAACCACGTAATCGCCTTCCAAAAAATCAACGTCGGGCGAAACTACGTAGCTGCCGTCAATGTCGTACACAACAAGCTCGTCTTCCACGGGCACGCTAAGCACCGCTACGTCGTAATGCCCGTCGTAGCCCACGACGTCGGAAATAAAATAATCGTCATAGCCGTCAAACCTGACGCGCGGCATTGTTGCGGTATTTGAAACGTATTGCGCAATGGCGTGCGCATTGGTAAGCACTATAGCGTTTTTGCCGTCGCGTTTCATCACAATGCCGCTGGAGGTAAGAGTGCCGCACCGCACCTCCACAATACTGCTTTTGCGTGCAGTGACCACTGCGGAAATGTTTTGCTGAACTTTTCCGTCGGTATTTACCTCGGCGGGCTTTATACCCTTTTGCACCAGCCGCGCAGTAACAACCGCCGAGCAAATTCCCACGGCAATGCACATAACCGTCATCACGAGTATAACTATCCAAACAAGCTTGTTATCGCGCTTGTTTACGTGACTGCCCTTGACCGAGGCATACCCGCCGCGCATGCTATCGTCGCCCTGCTCCGCCTCGTACATTGTAATGGAGTCGGACTCCGCGGGCGAAGTGCCTGTCGGCTTGTCGGTGGGCAATTCGCCGTCGGGCACTATCATAAGCTCGTCCGACGTCGGCGCGTCCGCGATAGGCGCGGGTACGTTAGAATTATCCTCATTGATATTTTCTTGATTGATTTTTTCCTGTTCGTCCATAGCAACATTGTAACATATACGCGCAAGCATTGTCAACATTAATATCACAAAGCTCGTTTTGTCGAAAGCTCCGAATACTCGGGCTATTCGACAAAGCGCGAAAAAAACGAATACTAATCTTTTTCGACTTTATGCGGTGTTCAATGTCGAAACAGTACAATACTCACCCTTTTCGACAATTACACGCAAAATAAATCCGCCGACATTTCTATCGGCGGCTCTTTATTTACAGTTCTTAACTAAATTAAGCGCGGTTTATTTTGTGCGCGTTTTTGTAGTATTCGGCGGGCTCGTACCTGCCCGTCATTTGCCAATGCACGGGTTGCATGCCGTTAGCGGAAAGCCAGCTGTTCACCTTGGAGAACGGCTTGGATCCAAAAAAGCCGCGGTATGCCGAAAGCGGACTGGGGTGCGCCGACGTCACAATAAAATTGCGGTCGGAAATTAGCGAGGTTTTTTCGCGCGCGCTCATGCCCCAAAGAATGTACGCGACGGGCGTTTCGCGGTTGTTGAGCGAACGTATAACCGCGTCGGTAAGGTTGTGCCAGCCCAAGGACGCATGCGACTGCGCCTCGCCGGCACGCACGGTAAGCGACGCGTTAAGCAGCAGCACGCCCTGATTAGCCCAGCCCACAAGGGTGGTATCGTCGTTGGGCTGCACGTTCAAATCCGACTTAAGCTCCGCAAATATATTGACAAGCGACGGCGGCGGCTCGACGCCCTTGTTGACGGCAAATGCAAGTCCGTTTGCCTGACCCGCGCCGTGATAGGGGTCTTGACCGAGTATGACCACGCGCACGGCGTCGTAGTCCACAAGCTGCATAGCCGCATAAATACGGTCGCGCGGCGGGTAAACCGTATAGCGCGAGTATTCGCGGTCTACCGATTCCATAAGCGTTTTAAAGTACGGCTTATCGAATTCGGCGGCTAATTGTTCGTCCCATTTTTCGGTGATAATCATAGCGGTTTTCCTTTGTTATTACTAAAATTCGCCATTCATAACTGCGCGAACGGCAGTGTTCATAACGGTGGGGATTTCGCGACTTTCCACGCCGTAAAATATAACCTTACCTTGGCGCGTTCCGTCCACTATATGCGCGTCCTTAAGTATGCGCAGCTGGTGCGAAACCGTGGTTTGGTTAAGTCCGGTAACTGCCGCAAGATCGCTCACGCACATTTTGGACACGGTAAGCGCCGAAAGTATTTTGAGCCGCGTAACGTCGGACAGCGCGTCAAAAAACGACGCCAGCGCGGTAAGTCCCGACTTTGGCGGCAAGCTGTTCTCGACCTTAGCGGCTGTAATACTGTCAAGTAGCAGTGTGTTCATATGCAAATATTAACATATAAAACAGCATTTGTCAATGCCGAAAAACGTCGACTATATTACACTGTTATCAAGTATTGACGAATACGCCAGTAACACATTCGACAAAATTCGCATATATGATTTTGTGTAAATTAATTTGTTTAAATTAATCGGAGGCGGTTATGCAAGACAGTATATTCAATTTATTGCTAATGATACTGATGATGGAAAACGGCGGCGGTACGGAAAGCATCAACCAGCTGATGATAACGTTTTTAATGATGAACTCCCAGCAAAACCGCAACACCGAATCGAGCAATCGACAATCGCTTTGCTGTCGCAACTGCGGCCGCGAGGACGGGTTTACTTTTTAATACGGAATTAAAGTAATACAACTTTAACTTTTCTTATAAAGCAAAACTATCCATACAGCTAAAAACCGTATGGATAGTTATTCTTATTTTAAATTTAATAAGGGCACAAAACGCAGTCCTCAATTCCGAATTCAACGCTACATTTTTTCGGGCGCGTCGAGCAAGACAAGTGACAGTCCGCGCTTTAACGTGTCGGCTACGCGGAGAGTAAGCTCCAGCCTCGCCTTTTCAGTTTCCCCTCCGCACATAATTCGGTCGGCGTTATAGAATCTGTTAAATGCCTGGCAAATCTTTACAAGCCTGCGCGACACAACGGACGGCTCGTACTTGACGGCTGCGGTATACACAACCTCGTCAAAGTCGGCAAGCAGTTTTACCACCTCGTATGCCTCGTCGTCGGTAAGCAGCGCGCAGTCGATTTTTTGGGAAGATTTATACCCCGCCTTTGCAAGAACGGAACGGCAGCGCGCGTGAGTGTACTGCACGTACGGACCGGTTTCGCCGTCAAAGTTGAGCGCGCTTTCTAGCGAGAAATTTTTGTCTTTCAGCTTGCCGTCGTACAGCGCGCCGAACACCACCGCGCCAACGCCCACGCTTTCCGCAACGCGCGTTTTGTCCTGCAAATCGGGATTGCGCTCGGCGATAATAGCTGCGGCTTTTTCTACTGCAGAATCGAGCACGTCGCTAAGGTACAAAACATTACCGCGCCGCGTGGACAGCGACATGCCTTCCACCGACACCATGCCGTAGCTTACGTGCACCATGTCTTCCGACCACGGCTCGCCAAGCAGCTCCAACACCTTGAATAATTGTTTAAAGTGCAACGCCTGATGGCTTGCCACCACGTACAAGCATTTGTCAAAGTCGTAATTGGCTTTGCGGTAATACGCCGCGGCAAGGTCGCGCGCAATGTACAGCGACGCGCCGTCGCTGCGCCGTATAAGCGCGGGCGGCATATCGTCAGTAAGCTCTACTATTTCCGCGCCGTCGCTCATTTTGAGCAAGCCTTTGTCTTGCAGCTTTTTCTCAACCGCGGGAACTTTGTCCACGTAAAAGCTTTCGCCGAGATAGCTGTCAAACTCAATGTTGAGCCGCCTGTACACCTTTTTAGCCTGCTCGAGCGTGATAGCCTTAAACTTTTCAAACAGCCCGACGGCGTAAGGATCGCCGCTCTCTATCTTTTTGGACCACTCCCGCGCCTCGGCTGCGATAACCTCGTCCTTTTCGGACTCGTTGTGATAGCGCACGTACAGCTCGAGCAGCTCGTCAAGCCCGCGCTCGTTAAGTCGCGCCTCGTCGCCCCAACGCCTGTATGCGGAAATAAGCCCGCCAAACTGCGTGCCCCAGTCGCCCAAGTGATTAATGCCGACTACCTTCGCGCCCAGCTCGCGGTAAATGTTGCACAGCGATCCGCCTATTACCGTCGTCATAAGATGCCCTATATGGAAGGGCTTTGCAATATTGACCGACGAATAATCGAGGCATACCGTCTTGCCGTCAAGCGGCTTGTAGCTATCGGCACTTTCGGCAAACGCGCGGCGAACATACCCCTCGCGCTCGACGGTAAAGTTGAGATAGCCGTTTAGCGCCTCTACCTTTATTCCGTCAATGGTTAATTGCGCGGCGGCGTCCGCTGCGATAACGGCGGGACTTTTACGCAAAATCTTTGCGAACTTAAAGCACGGAATGCAGTAGTCGCAAAACGCGTCCGCGGCGGTAACGTCGCTCGGATCGAGTCCGGAAAGCACGTTTTTTGCCGAATCGTATATTAAAGTCTTATAATCGAACATATGTTCACCTGTGAATATGTAGATAATTAAGAATTAAACGTTGAATTTAAACTCCACGACGTCGCCGTCCTTCATCACGTAATCCTTGCCCTCGCTGCGCAGCTTGCCCGCAGCTTTAACGGCGGCAAGCGACCCGCAGGACACAAGGTCGTCGTAGGACACTATTTCCGCGCGAATAAACCCGCGCTCGAAATCGGAATGGATTTTGCCCGCGGCTTTGGGCGCGGTAGTTCCCTTTTCTATCGTCCACGCGCGCACTTCCTTTTCGCCCGCGGTCAGGTAGCTCATAAGCCCCAACAGCTCGTAGCCCGAAGTGATTACGCGCTCAAGTCCCGACTTACTAAGCCCGAGTGCGTCCAGGTATTCGGCGCGCTCGTCCTTGGGCAACTGCGATATTTCGTTTTCCACTTTGGCGCAAATATCGATTACCGCCGCACCGTCGGCTTTGGCGTATTCGCGTATCGCCTCCACGTAGCGGTTGGACGGCTGACCTATATCGTTTTCGGAAATATTGGCGCAATATATTATGGGCTTGACCGAAAGCAAGAATTGCCCGTCGACCAAGGACAGCTTTTCGTAATCGAGCTTGAGCGAGCGCAGCGATTTGCCGTTGTTTATACACTCGGTCATGCGCGTGAGCAGCTCCAATGCCTCGACGGCTTTTTTGTCCCCGCTCTTGACCGTCTTTTCAAACCGAGCGCGCCGCTTTTCTATACTTTCGAGATCGGCAAGCATAAGCTCGGTATTTATGGTGTCCGCGTCGCGCACGGGATCGACTGTGTCCGACACATTAATTATATTCTCGTCGTCAAAGCAGCGCACAACCTCGATAATGGCGTCGCATTCACGAATGTGCGAAAGAAACTTGTTGCCCAGTCCCTCGCCGTGCGACGCGCCCTTTACCAAGCCCGCAATGTCCACAAACTCGATGACTGCGGGAACAACGCGCTTGGCGGTATATATTTTTTCAAGAACGGCAAGCCGCTCGTCGGGAACAGCCACAACGCCTACGTTGGGCTCAATGGTGCAAAACGGATAATTGGCGCACTCCGCCCCCGCCTCGGTTATGGCGTTGAACAGCGTGCTTTTACCCACGTTCGGCAATCCTACAACTCCGATTTTCATAATCGCTCCAATAAATGAAAACTATACAATAAACTATGCTGAACTATTGTACTACATAAACAAACTGTTGTCAATTAAATATAAAAATGATTGATTATTTATTATTATTGTGCTATAATGAATATTGATTATGTGCAACAAACAATCGACATATATAAATAGAGTTTTTTTTAAGAGTTCTTCTCAAATGAATGAGATTCCTACAAACTCAGTACAATTGATAGTTACTTCACCGCCTTATTATAATATTAAAGATTATAGCAAAGATGGACATCAAAGCAATAGTCATTCTACTGTTAATGAAAGTGACGTTGGCAATGTAGAAACACTTGTTGACTATTTGGACAAACTCTTAAATATATGGTTGGAGTGCGAGCGAGTACTTCAACCAAATGGCAAACTGTGCATAAATGTTCCTCTAATGCCTCTTTTAAAAAGGGTTTCTAACACACACTATAATCGAGATATTATAGATTTACAAAGCAGTATACAACATTCTATACTAACTAATACCAACTTGAAACTCTTAGATCTTTATATTTGGAACCGCACAAACTGGTCAAAAAAACTAATGTTCGGCAGCTATCCTTACCCGCGAAACTTTTATGCACAAAATTCATGTGAATTTATAACAGTTTTTGTTAAAGACGGTAAACCAATAAACGGAGTTTCACCGGAAATCAAAGAGCAAAGTCGATTAACAGAAAGCGAATGGGTAGAATATACAAGTCAAATTTGGAATATACCGGTACCAGGCAAAGGTGACGCCGCATTTGGAATACATGCCGCAATCATGCCGGAGGAAATTGCACGCCGCCTTATTAGGTTATATACCTTTGTGGGCGAAACGGTTCTCGACCCGTTCGCCGGAAGCGGGACAACATTAAAGGTCGCAAAAGAACTTAATCGCAATTATGTTGGCTACGAAATTTATGAACATTACAAGGACATAATCGCTAAAAAAACAGGAGATCTATTTTGAGCGAATATCTCGACACAAATAATATTTACTGTATGGATTGCATGGATTTTTTATGCAAAGTTAAACCAAGCAGCATTGACTTAGCAATAATAGACCCACCGTATAATATGCACAAAGCAGACTGGGACACTTTTGACTCCCATGATAAATTTATGTCATTCACCAGAGCATGGATAAATGCATTGTATAATACATTGTCAGAAACGGCGAGTTTATATATATTTAATACACCATTCAACTGCGCATTTATACTGCATGATTTATTAAAGCTGGGATTAATTTTTCAAAACTGGATTACTTGGGACAAACGTGACGGATTAGGTACATCAACAAAGAAGTATGCCAATGGACAAGAAACAATTTTATTCTTTACAAAATCGACAGAGCACACTTTTAACGCAGATGATGTACGCATCCCCTATGAATCCACAGAACGAATAGCCCATGCTTCAAAAAAAGGAATAATTAAAAACGGAAAACGTTGGTTTCCAAACCCTGCCGGTAAGCTGTGCGGCGAAGTGTGGCATATTACTAGCGAAAGACATAAAAATAAAATTAACGGAAAACTCCAAAAACAATGCCACGCGACGCAAAAACCGGTAGAACTCATTGAGAGAATTATTAAAGCAAGCTCCAATCCGAATGATATTATCTTGGATTGTTTTGTGGGGAGCGGAACTTCGGCGGTAGTCGCTAAAAAATTAGATAGGCAATTTATTTGTGCCGACAAAAACCAAGAATTTGTAGACATTACAAACAAAAGACTCATAGAAATAAAGGAGAATATCAATGGAAATTGAATCCATTCAAAAAGGCAATAAAGCATTAGAGTTTATAGAAAAACGTATCGCAGATGTTTATTATCGTGGCGCTGCATCGTCTGAACATAACCGTTACGATATGGAAGAAATACACGATATTATAAAAATTCTCAATAATTACGCCCCTAATAAACAATTATTACAAATTCGCACAACAGACACATCAAAACGACCTTTCAACTATCCCGAAGAATATACATATGCAAAATTTTGTGATGAAGTAAAATCTACCGTTAAAAAGAAAAAAGGTACGCAAGATTCTCTACGCAAAAATATATTTCCGGATCTTCATCGTATGGGATTCATTGCACGGTATGATGCAAATGGCAACAAGGTAGCTCCTTATGAAAGGAAAAATATCAAATATGTCGCCCTAACAGATTTAGGCGTTCATTTTGCAGTAGAAACTAATATTCTTAATCAATCGTTTATGTTCTCAAAAGCTGTCGATATTTTGCTCGGCGGATACTTGGAGCTTGCAATTGACATACTCTCTGATACTGACAATGGAATTAAAAAGCTTTCTTTCTATGAATACATGTTTTTCGTATCGGCAGTTAATTCAAACACAAGTTTTAACATAACGCGTGCGGAATGTTTGGATTTAATAAATGAATATCGTAAACTATCCAATACGCAACGCAGTGGTCTAATAAATTTACTTAAAACGCAACTAAATCCCAATTTATATGCCGGAAATAAAAAAGATAAACGCGACTGGCATAATTGGGTTAACAAAATAACTCAAATATTCTATTTGCTTAATCAAACGGCATATTTTGACGCATACGACAACAATCTATATTTAAGAACCGAAACAAAATACACTGACGACGGCAATAAAAAAGTGAAATTTAAACGTTCCGTTTCCGCCAAACAAGAATATTTCAATAATCATAAAATACAAAGAAAACTCGGATTTGAGTTGCATCATGTAATTCCGTTATCTTGGTCTGAAAATATTGAACAATACAATCTTTATGATAATTGGAAAAATCTTATTTATATCGACGCATATAGCCACTCGATAATTACGCAAAACAATAATAATTACATTGCAATGTCAAGCAATGGCGATGCCATAGTATTAAAAAATGCTGCAAAAGATGCAATTCGGTTAAACTTTAACGCAAATATAATATACAACATTAGCTTACAAGATACAATGTTACACTATAATCAACAATTAATAGAAACAATCTAATATAATTGTGTCATTATATTTGTCCGAAATTACTGTTTCGTTAACTAACCAAATTATATACCACCTTTTAACACACGCAAGTACGTATCAAACCGTTCAAGCAAATATTCGGCAAACAGTGTTTGCATAGGCATTAAATCGCCTTTACCGTGATAACTGTCGAATGCGTCGTAATATCTATGCCTGTCCGTATACTTTATGTCGATAGGCGGATACCCGGCTTTCATTAATTCAAGGTTTATTATGAGCCTGCCCGTCCTTCCGTTACCGTCGATAAACGGGTGAATCGCCTCGAACTCGATATGGAATTTTGCAAGCTTGGTAACAATGTTTGTTGTGTCGTCGTTGTAATCTGACAAAAGCTTTTCCATTAACGGTGCAATCGCATACGGTTGCGGCGGCTCATGCTTTGCGCCCAAAATGCGCACAGGTATGCGGCGGTATATGCCGCGATCTTGCGGCTTGTCCGACAATACAAATGAATGTATTTGTTTAATCAAACTCTCCGATAGCGGCTTATTTTCTTCAACAAGGGCGCAAACAAATTCAAACGCCTCTTTATGCCCTATCGCCTCGAGGTGGTCATTTAGCGGTTTTTTATCTACGGTAACGCCCTGCAAAACAAGACTTGTTTCGCGCAAGGTCAGCGTATTGCCCTCTATGGCGTTAGAGTTGTAAGTGTACTCCACCATGAATTCGTCGTTTAGTCGCATAAGCTCACCCTTCGACAAAGGTCTTAATGCGCTAAGCTCCGCCTTTTTAGTTTCGATTTGCGCGAGTATTACCGACGCATTTCTTACACGCCCGTCAAAAGGTTTAACAGCGTCAGCGGGAATATTCCAGCCACGCCCCACTTGCATTGCCCCTTGTATTTTGCCTTCCGCACATAATACGCGAACACGCCTCTCGGATATACCCCATTTTTCGGCGGCTTGCTTTGTCGTTATATACACAATAAATACCTCATGATTAAATACTGCTTACATTTATATTATACCGTTATCGGAACAATGTCAAGCCATTTTTCGGTATTTATCGGAATAATACCCACTTTGCACCTAAAACGTAACATATTTAGGCGCAAAGTCAACTATTTTAGGCGCAAATCACCTATATTATTCCGCTAACGGAACAGTATATAGTCATTTAACGGCATTTATCGGAACAATACAATCTTTATACTAACAAAAAGTCCACTCTATCGCCTTCCACTTTGTCCACGATAATGTTGACCCTGTCGCCCAGTCGGAACGCCGCCCTGCCGCACGTTATGCACATGCGCTTGGCGTCAAACATTGCAACGGGCGGAAGATTACCCATACGCACCAATCCTTCGGCGGAGTTGTCCAGCTCGACAAAGAAACCGAACTCGGTGACCGAGCTTATTATTCCGCTGTATCTTTCGCCTATGTGGTGGGACATATATTCCGCTTTTTTAAAGTCGTCCACCTTGCGCTCACAGTCCTGCGCTATACGCTCGGCTTTGGAGCTCTTTTTTGCCGCAACGTCAGCAAAGTCTTTATACTTGGTCACGGCTTTCATTCCGCCGCGCAAATACGCCTTGATAATGCGGTGAATGGCAAGGTCGGGATAACGGCGTATAGGCGAAGTGAAGTGACAGTAATACTCCTCCGCCAAACCGAAATGCCCCTTGTTTATCGGCTGGTAATCGGCTTTTTGCATGGCGCGCAGCGTTACCTTGGCGACTGCCGCCGATATATCCTTTGGCACACGCGCAAGCAGCGTCGCAACCTGCGACGGCGACGGGCGCATAGGACAGCTCATTCGCACGCCCACGGCGTCCAAATAGTCGTTGAGCGCAACAAGCTTTTCAGCCGACGGGCGTTCGTGCACGCGGTACACAAACGGCATTTTGCCTATCCTATTAAACGTTTCGGCAACGGCGCAGTTGGCAAGGATCATAAACTCCTCTATGATTTGCATGCTAAACAGCCGCTGTCTTTTGGCAATGTCGGTTACTCGCCCGAACTCGTCAAACTTGATTTCCGCCTCGGTCAAATCGAAGTCAATCGACCCGCGCCGTTTTCTTATCGCAATGCGCTTTTGCGCAAGCTCCTGCATAATTAACAGCGACGGCGTAACAATGGAATACAGCTCGTTTTGCATTTGACCGTCCAGCGCCGCTTGAACGCCGTCGTAGGTCAGCCGCGCCGAAGAACGAATAACGCCCTCGCAAATTTCCGAGCTTATACGGTTGCCGTCATTATCCAGCTCGATTATTGTGGCAAGCACCAATCTATCCTCGCCCATATTGAGCGAACACAGCTCGTTTGACAGCGCCTCGGGCAGCATTGGTATAACGCGGTCGGCAAGATACACGCTTGTGCCGCGCAGCATTGCCTCCCTGTCCAGCGGCGACTTGTCCGTAACGTACTGCGCCACGTCCGCAATGTACACGCCGAGCGTGTAGCCGTTTTCGGTTTTTTCAATAGACACCGCGTCGTCAAAGTCCTTGCTGTCCACGCCGTCTATCGTGAATATTATCTTGTCCCGAAAATCGCGGCGGTACGACTTGGTAGCCTCCTGCTCGTCAATCACCTTGCCGTAGCTTTCCGCTTGGGTCAAAACGTCCTTGGGGAACTCGGTGCGCAGGTTGTGCGACGCGATAACGCTTTTGACGTCCATACCTATTTCGTCCGCCCTGCCCAACACCGACACGACCTTGGCTTTGTCGCCCGTAGAGGTTTGCACAAGCTCTATAACCACCTTGTCGTGCAGGCTCGCCCCGCCCGATGCGGCAAGCTCCAGCTTTTCGCCGTAATGCCTGTCGTCGGGCAGCACAAAATACGTATTGTCGCGGTACACCACCGTGCCGACAATACCCATAGGGCTCTTTTCCAAAATCTCGATAACGCGCCCCTCGCGCCGCCTGCCGCCGTCGCGCCCGTGCCGTTCTCCTGTTATGAGCGCACGAACGGTATCGCCGTGCCGCGCACCGAAAAGACTGTTGCCGCCCACAAACACGTCGCCGTCCTCGGTGGACACAAACCCGAATCTATCGCCCTTGCAGTCGATAACGCCGGTAACTATATCAAGCCCGCCGTCGAATATTCCGCGCGGGGTTTTGTAATGTTTATTGTATTTCATAATTCTTCCTAATAATATTTTCCAAAAAAAATGGGGCTTATAGCCCCACGGATGATTTTACCACTGCGCGAACAGCAACGTCACAAAGAACCCTACCGCAAGCACGCCCTCGATTATTCCGAGTATAACGGTGATTTTTTTCATAACCGATTCGAGCGATTTGGATTTGTCCTTGGCGTAGAACGTATCGCGCTGACCCGTGAGCGCTCCCATACCCGACGATGACGAGGGCTGGAACAATATAACTACTATCAACCCAAGTGCAACAAGCACCATGAGCGATATAATGACTATTCTTACGTAAGCTAATGCGGAATACATACCAATCTCCTTTTTATAGCCTAACTATTATACCACGGCAAAATCCAAATAGCAAGTGTTTTTGTGTAGTAATACCAACAAAATTTAACGCAATGGCAAAATTTTGCTCAAAGCAAAAACCACCGCAACAACGCTACGGCAAAAAATGCAACGTATGTAACGGCTACAACACACGTGTTCGTACTTAGAAAGTATTATTGGGGAGCAGAATTAGCGCGGTCTGATTCTTCTTTGTACTTTTCGATTACCAATTTGGCTATATAATCGCGTGTTTCGTTGTTTATAGGGTGCGCGATGTCGCGGAATTCGCCTGTGCCCAATCTTTTGTTGGGCATTGCCACAAAAAGACCGCCCTCAGCTTCGACCACGCGCAAGTCATGCACCACAAAACAATCGTCGATGGTGATAGATGCTGCGGCTTTGAGCTTGCCGGGTTCTTTAACGAGGCGGAGTCTTACCTCGGTGATTTCCACAATTCTCCTCCAAAATTAAATTGCGACCATGTGTATTTTAACATAAATTACAACATAAAGCAATAGATTTGACAAAATTTTTTTACATACACAATTCCACGGTCAAAACGCACACCAACGCGCTAAAAATCATATTTAACTTGTATGAGAATTCATTTTGTAGGAATATCGGGCGTGTCCATGCAAGCGCTGTCGGTAGCGGCTGCGGCGCGCGGGCATACCGTAACGGGCTCGGACAATTCGCTGAATGGGCACGACCCCAAAAACGTAGAGGGCGCCGACCTTGTAGTGTATACCTGCGCCGTGCCGCAATCCAACTGCGAGCTTGTGCGCGCGCGGGAGCTTAAAATCCCGATGATAGAGCGCGCCGTGTACCTTGGCGAGCTTGCCGCCACCTACGGCAAGGTAATAGCAATCGCGGGCTGTCACGGCAAAAGCACGACGACGGCAATGACGGGCGCAGCGTTTTCCGCACACTCGCCCACCGTGCACGTAGGTGTGGCAAACGGCTCGTCCGTCGGCTCGGACAGGTTTTTCATAACCGAGGCGTGCGAGTACAAATCCAACTTTTTGCACCTGTCCCCCGACGTGGGCGTGGTGCTCAACGTGGAATACGACCACCCCGATTATTACCGAAACGAGGCGCAGTTAATCGACGCGTACAAACATTTTTGCGCAAAAAGCAAAACGGTGATAGTAAACGGCGACGACGAAATTTGCATGTCGCTGTGCAAAAACGCTATAACGTTCGGCACAAACGAGCGCTGCGACTACCGCGCTGTGGACGTAAAAAACGAAAACGGCTACCGCACGTTCAGGCTGGTCGGCAAAAAGCAGGCGTTTGTCCGCCTTTCGATTGCCGGAGAACACAACGTGTACAACGCACTGGCGTCCATTGCCGCCGCCGACGCGTGCGGAATAAAGCTCGCCGAGGCGCTGCCGCGTATTTCGAAATTCATAGGCATACCGCGCAGGTTCGAGCGCCGCGGCATAGCCTTCGGCAAATCGGTATTCACCGACTACGCGCACCACCCCGCCGAAATCTCCGCAACGATAAATACCGCAAAGGAGATCTTTCCGTCGGTGACGGTGGTGTTTCAGCCGCACACGTACTCGCGCACGCAAAGCCTGATGGACGACTTTGCCGCCGCGCTCAGCAAAGCGGACACCGTTATACTCGCGCCCATATTTGCCGCGCGGGAGGCCCCCATTGCGGGCGTGACCTCGCACGCGCTGTGCCGCAAGATTGTACAAAGCAAAGAAAAAGCGTACTGCTTTGATACGTTCGCGGAAATAGTGGAACATACCAAAACGGTACGCGATAAAGCCGTTATATTTATGGGTGCGGGCGACATAAACACCGTCGCCGACAAGTTCATTCAAGCGGACGTCGATATGCCGCAGGTATAGGATTACAACGCGAAATCGGTATACAGCATGAACGCCGCGACCGCTACAAGAATTGCGGCAAATACTATAGCCAAAATAACGTTGCGCTTGAGCGTGAACTCCAGTCCCGCGCAAAACACGGTAGCAAGCGTAAGGTACGTTCTCCAAAGCCCAAGCGTAATAGCCTTATCGCCCAAAAAGTTAATGGGCAACGCGTTATTTAGATAAATGATAAACATAACAACGACGGTGGCTATACCGAACAGCCCCGTAAACACGTTTATAAACTTATTCAATAACCTACCTACTATCATGGCAGTTTCTCCTTCATACTGTATTCATTATATAGCGCAAAGATATTTTTGTCAACGCGCAACGCGCGTATACGGCAAGTTTTAATGCAATTCTAATCTCGCTCTAATCTTCTTTTTTCAGTTTTCGCCGCGCCTTGAAAAACTGCTGAATGGGCTGCAAGCATTCACTTTCCAGCACACCGCCGACTATTTCCGCGCGGTGATTGAGCTTTTCGTTTTGCGCGATATTGAGCGCCGTGCCGCACGCGCCGAATCGCAAATCATACGCGCCGAATATTACTTTTTTTATACGCGAATACACAATCGCGCCCGCGCACATAACGCACGGCTCGAGCGTAACGTACAGCTCGCAATCGGACAAGTTCCACCTACCCAAACGCTTTGCCGCGTCGCGTATAGCCACCACCTCGGCGTGCGCCGTCGGATCGTTATCGGTGTTCCGCCCGTTCACACCACTGCCTATCACCTCGTCGCCCAAAACGACTATGGCGGCGACTGGCACCTCCTCTACGGGACAGGTTTTAAGCACGTCCAAAGCGACGCGCATAAACTTTATATCGCGCTCGGTGTATTCGCGTGCGGTGTTTTCGTTTGTTTGTTCACACATAATTTTCTCCGTAAAGATAATCCAAAATAAACATGGGCAGGTCGGCGTTTGCCGTAATATCGTCATCGTAATCGGACGGACCGAACGGATGATTGCCGCGCTTGATAAGCTCTATAGTGACGGCGGGAATACCCAGCTTTTGCACGCACCAGTCCTTGTACCCGCCCGCGGAAGAAAGCTCGCCGTCCACCTTTTGCACGCCTATATGTTTGGCGACCGCCGCGGCGAATGCTCCGTCACGCTGCCGCCTCGCCTCGTCTTGAAAAAATTGCCAATACAGCTCCCCGCCCATACAGTGATAGCTGACGGTGGCGGCAGGACCGATAGACGATGTAAACCCCGCAAGCGCGCGGCTTTCGGGCGCGCAAAGCGGATATTCGCCGATATACCCGTGCGCGGCGGGCGCAGTCCGAGATTGCTGTGCGCCCGTGCCGAAATTTGCGTCAAAGTTACAGTTAAGATCCACGCCGTCGGCGTTTGCCTTCCAAGCCTTGCGCATATGCGCATTTGTGCGCAAAAACTCATGTCCGAAGGTACTACCGCTTTCAAAGAACGCCGCCCCGTCGGGATTGACCAGCGGAACAAAGTACGCCCCGCCCCGTTCGGCATGAAAATCCCGCAGCTGCCGCAAAACCGCGAGCGCGGTGTAGCACTCCCGCGCATGAATAGCGGCGGTGACAATTATTTGCTTGCCGCTATACTCGCCGCGGTGCGCGCACAAAATTTCGTTTCCGCACACGCTCTTGCCAATCGAAGTGACGGCCGCGCCGCTTTGCTTTAACTCTTGCTCTACCGTTTCAATAATGCCCATAGTATAGTATATGAACGGACGCTAATTCCGAATTCATAATTGCGAATTACTTATGGTACGGCACACCCTTGATTATGGTAGACGCTCTATATAACTGTTCATATAACAACAACCGCGCCAGCTGGTGCGTGTACGTAACACGCCCGAAAGATATTCGCTTTTTGGCTTTTTCTCGCACGCGCTCGTCCACGCCCTCCGCGCCGCCTATAACAAAAACAATCTCGTCGCGGCGCTCGTGTTCCTTTCGCAAAACGTCGGCAAACTCTACCGAATCGGGCTGGTCGCCGTTAATGTCCATAAGTACAAAGACCTCGCCCGCGCGCTTGAGTATCTCGTCACATTCCTTTTTAATAGTCGGCTGTTCGGGAATTTCGCATAACGTAATATCATAGCTCGATTTAAGGCGTTTTACGTACTCGGCGCAGCCGTCGCGGCAAAACGGATTACTCAACTTGCCCACGCACACAATCTTTATCTTTTTCAATAGAAGAATCCCCACACATATGTGAATATCGTAGTCAAAAGCGTTACCACGCCCAGCGCAATAAATACGGCTACGTCGCGCAACGACGGTTTGTACCGCGTTACGGTATAGTCCGCGCCGTAAACCTCGCGTTCCATTTCCAATTCCCTGACCTTTTCGGGGTCGAACTCACCGAACATTACCACACGTTTATTGGTTGCGTCGAAGGCGCAGTTCTTTAGCTCCTCGGTCTTTTTGTTAAGCACCTGCTTGTCGCGAATGTACATCATAAGCACGACCATAGCCGCGCAAAACGCCGCCACCGCCAAAAACACGAGCATAAGCGCCCAAACGGGCATGCCGCCGATCATGCGATAAAACCCGCCGCCGACAGCCCAGTTATAATGATCGGCGTAGTCTATGAACACGCTGCAAAAATTATTTGTAAAGTGCATAAGCATTGCGGGGTACAGGCTTTTTGTGCGCAGCGTGAGGTACGCGGCAAGCGCGCCGAACAGCGCGGTGTAAAATACCTGTCTGATGTTTTGGTGGAACAGTCCGAACACTATGCCGCACAATATAATGCACCCCCACCGCTTAAACGAGTTTTGTGCCGTGGTGAGCAGCCCGCCGCGCATAGCAAATTCCTCGCAAAGCGCGGGCAGTATTGCAGTGAGCAGTACATCCACGACAAAAAATCCGAACACGAATTTATCGGGCATATTATCAACCGAATTCGCCACGGTGTAGCCGGTCAGTTTGAGCAAGCCCGTCCACATGGACGACACGCCGATTGTCATAAAAAATACGCCGACGCCAAGCGGAATCGCGAGCAAAAAGTACGGTTTAAACTTGCCGACGGAGCTGAACTCAAGCGTTTGCTTGACCGTGCGTTTGCCGTAAAATTTGTATATACAAAACGGTATAGCCAAAAAGAATATAAGCTGCGAGCACAGCGCAAACAGCGCGTTGCCGCCAAGCTCCTGACCGTAAGTGTCGGACGGCAGCGCGGCAAAGTATACGACAAGCCGCATAAGTATAAGCCCGCCCGCGCACGACGTAAGCGCAAGCCCGACGGCTTTATAATCGCGTTTCAACCACAACGGCATCATAATTTTACCCCGCTATCATCGTAATGAGATTGATAATAAACAGCACGCCGCTGATTCCCATAGCTATAAAAAAGCGCATTGTGCCGTCCTTATTGCGCGCCTCGGAAAGCGCCACCGATTGCGGCGTAACCTTTTCGTCGTCGGTATCGCCCGCTCCGAGCTCGACCTCGGCGTTTTGCTTGCCGTACCCAAACCGCACAAGCGCAAACAACGCCGCGCCGCCCGCGACGAGCAAACCAAGCGTAATAAACGCCGCCGCCACGGGGTTAGCCACAAGCCACGCCATGCCGCCGTCTATAACACCGCTAAGCGGCGGGAACTGAATGGCAAGCGCCGCTGCGTTTGCTGTAGCATGCAACAGCACGCACGGCAACAGCCTGCGCGTTTTGTTCATAACCGCGGCGGACAGCGCGCCGAGCGCGAACTGAAAAACCACCTGTATCGGGCTCATATGCATCAGCATAAACGCAAGCGCGCAAAGAATAACCGATTTGACCGCGCCGCCGTTTTTTCTCAGTCCGTTAAACAGCACGCCGCGGTAAATAGTTTCCTCAAACACGGGCGCCATAAACACCGACGCAATAACGATCATCACCACCGACGACGGCGTAGAAAGGTCTATATTGCCCGTTGTCGAAGGTATGCGCAGCGCGTAAGTCGTAAAATATCCGTACCACAAAGTGGGCAAATACATGGCAAAAAGCAGCACGATTGCTCCGACTTCGGGTATAATAAAGTCCCTGTAATCTACTTTTTTGTCCGCTTTGCACGCAAGCGCGCAATCAAACCGATATTTGTTAATCTTGCAAAACAGCAAAATAAACAGCGCGTTTGCGGCTTGAATAACTATCATAAACGCGGTCAAAAAATCGCCGTTTGTCGCAATATCTGGATAGCTTTGCGCCAGCAAAGTAGACACTACTCCCGCCAGCGCCTGACAAATCAGCGTAATTATTATCGCGCCGAGATAGAACGTGCACCCGCCGCAATAATCGAATTTTTTGATGCCGCCGGTTTTTAACATACTTCGTACAGTCCCGACATAGCGTCTTGCTTGGCAGCGGTAACGCGAAATTCGGTCACGCCCGCGTCGGCAATCGAGCCCACCACGGTATTAACCGCAAGCTCGGGGTTGTTGTTTTCCTCGGACAAATGCGCGAGTATAAACCGCTTTACGCCGTTACCCGCAAGGTATGCGCACGCCGCGGCGCAATCGACGTTGGACAGGTGTCCGTTGTCGGAAAGTATTCGCCTTTTAAGCGGCGCGGAGTAGCGCGGATTGGCTTTCAGCATGCCCTCGTCATGATTGCTCTCCAACATTACAATACTGCATGCGGAAAGCACGTTAAGCTGACTCATATTAACGTTGCCTATATCGGTTACAACTGCTACCGAGTTAGTGCCGTCGGACACCACGTACCCAAAGCACGGCACGTCATGACTGACGGGCAGCGCCGTAACGTACATTCCGCCTACGCGAAAGTTGCGCGGCGCGACAAGCGGCGTGATTTCCGCGCCGTGCGCCACAGCCCCTATAACTTCCTTTTGGCAAATGACCTTTGCGCTGCCGTGCTTTTTGCAAAAAATTTTAAGCCCGCCTATATGGTCGGAATGAGAATGCGTAACGAGTATACGCACGTTATCGGGATTCACGCCCAACACGCCCAAACACTTTTCGGCACGCGTCGCCGAAATTCCCAAATCTATAAGTATGTCAGTCGTGCCGTCGGAAACGTAGCAGCAATTACCCTTAGATCCCGAGGCAATAACGCAAAGTTGTAAGCTCATATACTGATTATACAAGAAAATACCACTAATTGCAAGCGAATTTTGTTGTGTTTGACGGTAGGCTGTGTTATAATATCATTATGAAACAAGTTGACGCCGCCGTTGTTCAAAGAGAGCTGACAAGGCTCATAACGGACTGCCTTATCATCCCCGACAAGGCGGTAACAAAGGCGTTGACCGAAATACGCACCGACAGCGAGATAGAGCGCACCGCCGCCGCTATAATTGTAGAAAACAATATAATAGCCGAACGCGAACGGCTGTACTGCTGTCAGGACACCGGACAGGCATTGTTTTTTGTCAAGCTCGGCGACGAGGTGGTTTGCCAAGGACTGACGGACGCCATAAACGGCGCGGTACATGACGCGTACAAAACGGCGCGAAAATCGGTTGCCGACCCGCTCACCCGTAAGAACACCGACGACAATACCCCCGCAATCATCGAATACACGCTCACCCGCGGCGACGCGCTTGAAATAACGTTTTTGGCAAAGGGCGCAGGCAGCGAAAACATGTCACGCCTGTACATGCTCACCCCCGCCGACGGCGAGCAAGGCATAATCGATTCGGTTGTTGACGCGGTGAAAAAAGGCGGCAAAAACGCATGTCCCCCGCTGATAGTAGGCGTAGGCATAGGCGGCGTAACCGAAACGGCGTGTAGCTTAAGCAAGCGTGCGCTGCTCCGCCCCGTCGGACAAAACAGCGAAAGAGCGGACGTTGCCGCGCTCGAAAAAGAAACACTCAAAAGGGTAAACGCACTGGGCATAGGCGTTGCGGCGCTGGGTGGAAACTTAACCGCACTCGCCGTCAATATAGAAACAGCACCCACGCACATAGGCATGCTGCCCGTTGCGGTCAACCTGCAATGCCACAGCCTGCGGCACGGGAGCGTGAAATTTTGAACACTATATACCCGAAAAAATTGCGCCTTCCGTCAGACATTGCGCATATAAAAGATTTACGTATGGGCGAAATCGTTATGCTCAGCGGCACGGTGTACACCGCCCGCGACCAGGCGCACAAGCGGCTTGCGGCGGCAATAGAAAACTGCGAGCAATTACCATTCCCGCTCGACGGCGCCGCAATATACTACTGCGGACCTACGCCCGCCGCCGAGGGTCAAATTATCGGCAGCTGCGGACCGACCACGAGCGCACGCATGGACGCATACACGCCGTTGCTGCTGGATAACGGACTTAAAGTAATGATAGGCAAGGGCGTAAGATCGGATGATGTTACGCAAGCTATAAAGGAACACGGCGCGGTGTACCTCAGCGCCATCGGCGGCGCGGCGGCGCTGTACCAAAGCACTGTAAGGACGTGCGAGCTTATAGCCTATCCCGACCTCGGCTGCGAGGCTGTGTACAAGCTTACCGTCGAGGATTTCCCGGCAATGGTAACGATAGTGTAATCATTTTTTGTCATTCCGAGCAGCGCGAGGAATCTCAACCTTATTCTTGCCCTTTCCCTGTGAGAGGGTGCCCGCAAGGCGGGTTTGGTAATAACTTCTTTTCAAGGAGAACATATATGAAAAAACTAATTAAAGGTTTATCGCAAGCAGTTGTGTATTCGGGCGTCAACGTTCAAGAAGGCGACGAGGTATACGTAATATCGTCGGTGTACGCCACCGAGCTGACGCACGAGGTAGTTAAACTGTGCTACGAGCGCGGCGCAAAGCGCGTAATCGTGCGTTACCGCGACGACGAGCTCACCAAGCTTGACTACGAGCATCAAACGGTTGACACGCTCACGCACAAGCCCAAGTACGTGTACGACGAGCGCAACTACTTTGCGCGCGACGACGTGCACGGCTGCGTTATCAATATTTTGTGTTCCGACCCCAACGGACTGAAGGACGCCGACGGGGATAAAATTTCGGCGGCGCACCGCGCGGACATGAAAGGGCTTACGCCGTACTACGACAAGGCAATGGCGCACAAGGTCAAGTGGTCGATTATCGCCTACCCTCATCCCGAATGGGCAAAGCTGATGTTCCCCGATCTCAAGCCCAAGGACGCGTACAAAAAGCTTGGCAAGTATATAGGCAAAACCACGCGCGTAATGAACGACGATCCGCAGGCGGCGTGGAAAGCGCACTCGGCGGAGCTGCGCACCCGCAGTCAAAAGCTCAAGGCGCTTAACATAAAAGAGCTGCACTATATGAACAAGCTTGGCACCGACCTGCGCGTCGGACTGCCTGAGGGCTATATATTCGGCGGCGGCGAGGACGAGTGCGGCGGCGTAACGTTCAACGCTAACATGCCGACCGAAGAGGTTTTCTCCGCGCCCGATTGCCGCAACATCAACGGCGTAGTCAAGGCGTCCATGCCGCTGTGCTACGGCGGAAAGATTATAGAAGGCTTGTCGCTCACCCTCAAGGACGGACGGATAACCGACTACACCGCCGAAACCAACCTCGATATTCTTAAGGGCATAATCGAAACGGACGAGGGCAGCCACAGCCTCGGCGAAATCGCGCTCGTGCCGTACGACTCGCCCATCAGCAAGCTGCAAACGCTGTTCTACGAAACGCTGTTCGACGAGAACGCGAGCTGCCACTTTGCCATCGGCGAGGCGTACCCCACATGCATAGAAGGCGGCAAGGATATGAGCCGCAAAGAGCTGCAAGCGCGTGGCATAAACTATTCCGACGTGCACGTAGACTTTATGGTCGGCACAAAGGATTTGAACATTACCGCGCTCACCCGCGACGGCAAAACCGTGCCCGTGTTCGTAAACGGCAACTTCACCAAGGATTTTGAGTAATCGGTGAGTAAAACATTAACATTAAACGTTGATTAAGTAGATAGGACTTAAAGGGCGCTTTAACAGCAATCGTGTACGGCGACCGGCTTATCGACTACACACATTGTTTTCTACGAGGATAATACAAAATAAAGGCGGTATAACGATGAACAAACGTTTAAAACACTTGGTACTGTTTTTATTGCTTGTTATAATGAGCAGTTTTGTTTTGGCGTGCAAACCGACAAAATCAAATCCGCAAAACAAGGATTCGGGATTGGAATTTGCAACGTTCTACGATAATGTCGAAAAATACGCATACGAAACATACTTACAGGACAATGCAACCAAATTCCCTTTGGACGGAAGCGAACTGCCTTTTGATATAGTAAATGTTATAAGAACTCAATCGGAATTGGATAAAGCCATTCCGAATGGACATATAGAAATCGATTTCAATAAAGAAGTGCTTGTATTATATTTGTTCACAGATATATATATGAGCTTTAACTGTCGTTTAAAAAGCATTAACGTCAAAGAAAATCAGCTTAATATAGTTATATTTCACGAGCTTGCAGAAAAATCCGCGCAGGGTTCAAGACCGCCGAGCACATCCTATCCCACACAACGATGCATGGCAATCAAAACTACCCTAATAGATTTTGACAACGCATCTATCACTATCGAATATCCAAATTAAACTTTAGAATTAATCATAATAAAAATTAATTTATCGGAAAAAAACACAAAAACAGTACCAACGATAAAACCGTATACGCTTCACTAAAATCCGACTATGTGACTTTTATGGTTTTCGTTACCGGCAACACAGCAACGGTAGAACAAATATAATAAATACAAAAAATTAAGCCGCCCGTGTACCACCCGAGCGGCTTTTTGTATGTACAAGTAATTTAAAGCTTAAAACATAACGGACAATGCGGCAAGACCGATTATGAACAAAATAAGCGAAATAGCAACAACAACGATGCCGACGACAAGTCCGCTTATCGAAAGACCGCGGAATTGCGCATTGTGCTTGGACGAATTGCTCATTCCGATTGCCGAGCATACTATTGACGCAATGCCGAGCATAAGAGAAACGATAAATATTATTGAGGATGCAGCCAACCCGATTATCCAAAACACTATGCTCACCATAGCCAAAATAAATCCGACAAGTCCGACGGCATTGGACGGTTGGGGTTTTGCGCCGTTGTCGATCGGTTTTTCCGCGACGGGCGCTTTAACCTCGCCTGCCTGCTGCGTTCCGCAGTGAGGGCAAAAAGCGGTGTCGTCATCGATATTGCTGCCGCAGTTCTTACAAAACATAAACATTCTCCTTTGATGATGTTATTAGCATTATACGCCCATTACAGCGGCAAGTCAAGTATTTTCCCGCCTGCAATATAAAATTACAGTCTACCCCCATCCAAGCTTATCACCCTATCGGCTCATTTGTAACAGGCGCGATATTACTACTCATTCTACACAAAAAAATTTATTGCAACTATTGACATTAAATTGCAAATATGCTATGCTGATTATGCGAAACAATTCTTACAACCCTAATGAGGAGTGCGGGTTTTTTATTGTAATAATTTAAATACTATACGTGCAGTGAGAATTTGGTAAAAATGCAAATTCCATTTATGTACGTATAGGTGTAATATTCCGTACTACGTAAGAATTGTTTCGCGACAGTCGGAGTTTGCGTTTTTCGTGCGCCACTTCGGTTGGCGCACTTTTTATTTTACGGGGAAAACATGTATTGAACAAGATGCAGTAATCTGTGAATGACAGCACTCGGCAAAACAAATATAATAAAAAATATATCATTAAGGAAAAAAAAGTCATAATAGAATAGTAGAGAAATATAGGAGGGGCAATCATGACCAAACATTTAAAACACTTGGCGTTATTGTTGTTACTGGTAATAATGAGCAGTATTGTTTTAGCGTGCAACACGAACGGAGCTGAGCAACGAAAACCATTATCTACCGACGGAAAAGACAATGATAATAATGCGATATATTTTGAAAATCAAGTAGTTAATAGCCAAATTGTTGATGAATTCGAGGGCAATAATATAATACGCTCTTATTCGGAATTAGAAGAGTTTTTTGCCGACAACAGCGTTTCATGGGACAATCAAGCTATATTCAATCAATTTAATGCTGATTATTTTAATGATAAGGCGCTCGTGTTTTGTTATTTTTGGGCAACCGACATGCGGATAAAAAGACGAGTTGAAAATGTTTATATCGAAGAAAATACATTACAAATCGAAGTAATGAGCATTGCCCCTTATCCATTAACGGACATGAATGAGGATTGTACCTTTATGTTCAACATTTTACAAGTAAATAAATCGGATGTTCTTAATATAACCGATATAGAGGTATCTTTTAGATATACTGAATTAGATTTAAAATAAAATATTTTTGAGGTGTGAGAAAAATGAAAAACACTATTAATAAAAATCGAACTTTTTTTGCTCTTGTTGTTATTCTTTTCATAACGGGAAGTTTGGCGCTATTCTTTATGATGTCGCCAAAAACCACTCCGGTATATGCTGATTTAAATGTTGACATTATAAATTATGAACGATACATACCTACATTAGAAGATGACTTTGAAGACAACAAAATTATTGTTACGTTAACACGTAACTTTAGCAAAGTTAATAAAGCAATTGATAAACAAATTTTTTCCACAAAGCATATTAATCCGTCATTGAATTCCGATACTGACTCACAAAATGATTCAGCTATTTCGACGAATGATATTATAATTAAATCAATTGAAGATTTAACGTATTTTTCAAATCCGTCTGTATTATCTAATAATGTGGGTTTCAATCAGATTTTATCTATTGAATTACAAGAACACAATAAACAGAAAGTTCTTGACGCTATTTCCGAATTAGAGGAGTTAGACTTTGTTTTGGCTGCTGAACCAAGCTATAACTATATTGCGGTAGATAATTATGAACTACCCGACGATACTTATTTTTCAGAACAATGGGCATTAGACAACGGAAATGAAAATAGCATTCAGCTTTCTTGGAATATAACACAAGATAGTTCAACACCAATGATAAAAGTTGGAATTTTTGAAACTTCAGTACAATCCAATCACCCTGATTTGCGTGTTATTCCAGGCAATTTTATCCCGAGTAACGAAGGCGCGAGCGCAAAACATGGCACACATGTTGCAGGGATTATAGGGGCAATTACAAACAACAATTTAGGGATTTCAGGCATAGCGCCGGTTGAAATTGCATTGTTAAATAGAAATACTTTTGTTGATAGCCTAACTTGGGCAATCGAAAATGATATTAAAATAATAAACGCGAGTTATTGTCTTAAAAAACCAGGTACTGAGGACACACCCGCCAAGCCTAACGTAGCAGATGCCAATGCGCTACGTATGTTTGGAGAAAACGGGGGGTTATTTATAGCAGCAGCCGGCAATCATAATTGCAATACCGATAGTAGTCCTTATTATCCTGCAGGTTATGCGGACAAGCGTAAATTTCCTGATATTAACAATGTCATTTCTGTAGGTGCTATAGATAAATATGGAAATAAAGCCGGCTTTTCATGTTATGGGGAAAACAGCGTACAAATTTACGCCCCTGGAGTAGAGATACTAAGCACATTTCCTACAAGTTTGTGCGAAAGCGGAAATTGCCGCGGAACTGGTACGCATTTTGCAAATGGTTATCATTATATGAATGGTACATCTATGGCAACACCTCAAGTGACCGGTGTGGCGGCTTTACTTTTATCTAACTCCCCCAACTTATCAACACAACAGATAAAAGAATTTATATTAGATAGTGCTACGGAAATTACTATTTCTACACAATTGGGTAATCAAGTCGTTAAAAAACTCAATGCTAACAATGCTTTTGTCGCAGTCGATTTTATAAGCAACGGACAAGTTATGGAATCGTGGTCTGTTTACAACGGTTCGCTTATTGAAAATCTACCTAATCCTACATTGATAGGTTACGACTTTGGCGGCTGGTACGACAATTCTAATTATACAGGCACGCCGTATACCAACGGCAGTTTATGGGAGTCAAACCAAACAATAACGTTATATGCTAAATGGATTCCCCAAGATTGTACAATATTTTTCGACGGATATGGCGGGATTGTTTACGGAGATAATCCTATCACTGTAAAATACGGCGAAACGTTTTCAACAAATATAACGGTTAATAAGACTGGCAACGTATTAGACGGTTGGTATGACAGCAATAATGTAAAATACATAACGGCAGACGGGCGCAGTACAAAGCCGTGGGATAAACTCGGCACTACTACACTCAAAGCCAAATGGTCGCCTAAAAGCTACGAAATTCAAATAAACGACGACGGCAACATTACATGGTTAAGTAATAACGGATTGTCTAATGATAAGTGCTATATTCAGTACGGCACCGTGTTAAGCTCGATTAATCTTATTGCAATATTCAAACAATCCAATCAGGGCTTTAAAGAAGGCAAAATATTCGATCATTTTGAATACAACGACTCAACTCTTGATTGGACAATCATACCGGACTTAGGCGAAAATAATTCGGTTATTACAATTGTTCCGATATGGATAAATGAAGTACATACAATATCTTTTGAATCATTATGCGATATGGTCGTAAGTTCGATTGTAAAAGAATACGACTCAAACATCACCCTACCTACCCCATCGCGCACAGGATACACTTTCAACGGTTGGTATACGGCTAAAACAGGCGGCACACTCGTTACTTGGACAACTATGCCCGATTTAACACCGACGGAACAAAATAACGGATCTACACAGCTTATAGCCAACTGGACGGCTATAACATACAAAATCTACTACAACGCAAACGGCGGGACCGGAACAATGAGCTTTTCAACTCATACATACGACGTTGAATCACCCATTTCAAAAAATGATTTCGTAAAAACGGGACACGACTTTATGGGTTGGGCTAAATCCTCAAACGGAGAAGTTACTTATACAGACAGCCAAGGCGTTAAAAATTTAGCAAATAAACAGTCGGCTACGGTTACTTTATATGCCGTTTGGCAACCTCAAACATACAAGATTATTTATAGGAACTTAACGACTGATATGGTCGTAACGCCGACCGAATATACTTATGGTATTGGAGTATCAACCCTGCCTAAGATTAAACGTATGAATGCTAATGAAGAATTGGTCGTAATGGACAAATTTTACGGTTGGTTTAGTTCGAATACCTTCTCTAATCCGATATATGCCATTAGAAATACTGAAATCGGGGACGTCATATTATACGCTAAATACAACTATTTTGTACAATCAATTGAAGATACAGAAACCCATAAGATTACGGATGCTGGTGCAAGTAAAAACATACATTTAACAGTCGAAGTTCCATTAAAAAGCTCCCTCTACGAAATTATAAAAAATACTACACTAACAAAAATCCGGATAGAATTTTCAATAACTTTATGGGAGGAAGATGACGGTTATCAACATATATATTTGTACAATGGAGAGGGATTTAATGGCATTTTATTCAATGGACTACCGTACATAGTTTGGAGTAAAAAAATCGACCATAGTAGCAGCAAAACGAAAAAGACATATAGCTACACAATAGAATTGGACATAAGTCAATATAAAGATACAGATTCATTTGTATTTGGTTTTGACGCGAGTGGCGCGTTCTCAGACGATTGGAAGTTTAACAATTTCAAAGCATCTGTATATCTAATAGACTAACAAATAGCCATCCAGTATCAATAATGTTCTTACACAAATCAAATCTACGAAAAAATAGCTGTCGTATTAAAATTACAACAGCTATTTATTTTTGTCACTCAAATTATGCGCACATAAGCGCGCCGAAAAGAGTCATAACTTAATTCTATATTCTCAATTATTATTTCTCGCCTACCCAGCGCAGCACGCAATCGGTGCTGTGGGTTTGGCTGTTTTGGCTGTCGTAGTACGTGCTGTATTCTATATTGCAGTACTCGTCCAAAAAGCCGTACACCCTGCCAAACCTACCGGCAAACTCCACGCCCACTACGACGCCGCCTTTTACTATTATGCTCTTTACCGCATAGCACTTGTCGGGCTGTTCCATTTTCGATTTGCTGTTTGCGCCCTGCGCGCCATTGACCGACTTGATCGTTTCCACCCCGAATCGCGTAAGCTGTTCCTCTATTGGCAGTCCCATAAGCTCCATAAGCATTTCGCCGCTCAGGTTGATTCGTCCCATACTCTCCGTGTATTCGGATAGTTGCAGTTGCATAATTTTCCCTCCCAATATTTAATTGCATAGATTGATTTATGATTTGATTTGTAGGTAATGTGGTAATAACAAAACACTATTGCGGCGGGTCGCCTAGATTTCTCGACAAGCTCGAAATGATGTGGATATATGCAAAACTTTTATTAGCTTACTAAACACATAAGAAAGTAAAAACTTTTACCCCCCCCCCATCACCTCGACCGTAGCGGAGAGGTCTAGGCGTAGCCGCACATTATTGTTCGCCCGCTTTAAAGTTGTAGATAGGCTTGACTATCTTTTCTATCTCGACAGTCGGCTCGATAAGCCGCACAATCTCGTCCATAGGCTTATAAACCATCGGCGATTCGTCCAGTGTGGACATACCGACGGTAGTAGTATATATGCCCTGCATTTGCGCTTTGAACTCGTCCACGGTAAAATAGTCCTTTGCCTCGCTGCGCCGCAAAAGCCGTCCCGCGCCGTGCGGTGCGGAATTGTTCCAGTCGGGGTTGCCCTTGCCGACGGCGATCAAGCACCCGTCGCGCATATTCATAGGGATAATCACGCGCTGACCCTTGTGCGCTGGTATAGCGCCCTTACGGATAATATTGTCCGTGTCGATAAAGTTGTGCACCGTTTCAAAGCTTTGCGCGCGCGAAACGTGCAGGAACTTCAAAATATCGTCCGCCATTTTGCGCCTATTCATAACGGCAAACTCCTGACACAGCTTAAGGTCGTGCAGGTACGCCGCCATGTTGTCGCTGTCGAGGTAGCAAAAGTCGTTTGGTATTTTGGTTTTGTGCGCGTACTTAGCCGAAATCGCGCTGAGCGCCTCGGGAATGTCCGCCTGCTTGCCGCACGCCTTGAGCCTGTCGGACGCCGCCGCCTTTTCCTCGTCGGCGCAAAACTTGCAGTCGTGTACGGCAAGCTTTTGGTAAATCCTTGCCACCTGCAAGCCGAGGTTGCGCGACCCGCTGTGTATGACCAAATACAGTCCGCCGTCGTCGTCCCTGTCCACCTCGATAAAGTGATTGCCGCCGCCAAGCGTACCGAGCGAGCCGTACAGCCTGTCGTGGTCGCGCAGCTCGCCAAAGCAGTCCAGCTTTTTCACGTGCGACTCGCCGTTCACCTCCTTGCGGTAATTGCTGCCGCAAGGGATTTTGGCGCGGATAAAGTCGTCCAAGGCTTTAAGCGAAATATCTCCGTCGCCGAGGTATACGGTGAGCATACCGCAGCCCAAATCACCGCCCAATACGTTGGGTATTATCTTGTCCGAATATGTAGACGTAAACCCGACCACGCAGTTCATACCCATGTGAACGTCGGGCATAATTCGCACCTGCGACCCGCTAAACGGCGGTTGCGCAATCAGGTTGTACACCTGATTGACCGCTTCGGGCTCGATATTGTCGGTAAAAATCTTAATGTTGTCGTTCATAATATTATTCCCCTTTTTATAAGACCGTATTTTACCTTATATCTATATTATACACTCCGAAAAATACGTTGTCAATAGTGAAAATAACACATAAAGCAGCTACGCGGTTGTTGCAAAAAATAAAATATATATTCCTTTCGACAAAATACACGGTAAAGCGAGGTAAAAAACGGTTGACAAGTGCTGTGTTATGTAGTATAATAGCAATACTTGATGCGGGGTGGAGCAATTGGTAGCTCGTCGGGCTCATAACCCGGAGGTCGCGAGGTTCGAACCCCGCCCCCGCTACCACAAAATCGGTAAAGTTCGTTATGGCTTTACCGATTTTTCATTTGTTTGCATTTGCTCATGCAACCACACAACATATAGACATTTTTCGACAATATTTTCCGTATATTGTATATATGTGAAAAATGTTACAAAATCTCGATTTTTGTCACCGAAAAATAATTTTTTCGCATATCGCAGTTCAGGTCCGTTTTCGGGGCAAAAACGGGCAATTTTGGGCTAATTTCAACATAAATATAGGGAAGTGTCTAAAAATGTCTTGACAAAAATTGCTCAAAATGTTAAAATTAAAGCCTATTAAACGGTTATTTTTCCGATAACCTCGGAGACCAAATGTCACATTCTCTTTTATCTAAAAAATCCTCGCCGACTTCTCGGCGTAATATAATAATTTACATAATAGCTACCATCCTGATTTTGGGCATCGTTGCCGGATTTACCAACGTATTTCACACCGACAACCGCAGGTTTGCCGCGGAATGGGGCGAAACGATCGTAATGGAATCCAAGCCGCCCGAATCGGGCACGCCGTCCGACTACGATTTGCTAAGCAACCTCAAGTACGCTGCGTACAAGATTCACCACGCCAAGTACTTTAAGGGCTACACCGAGGGCAGGGTTTCGGCGGACATAGGCGTAGGCAACTACACGCAGTACCTTACCAACACCCGAGTAGTTTACAATCAAAACACGGTATTTACCGAAACAATCTCGTGGTCGAGCCTAAAGAGCTTAGCCGAGCAAAAATATGCCGACAACGGCATAATCATCTATCGTGCTGCGGACAAAACAAACGGCGGCAAAGCGACATTCTCGTCCAAAGCCGCGCAAATGTCGTACGAGGAATACAGCAAGAACTACGGCACAGTACCCAACCAGCTGAGCAAATACATAATAAACGAGCAAACGATTTTATCCGTCAAGGACGAAAACGCGCCAAAGGCGGCTGCGCTTAACGGCAACGGCAGCGACGGCGTGAGCTTTGACGTACCCGAAAGGCTTGTACCCGATGCCGACGGCAATTATGTGTTCACGCTCACGCTCGACCCCACCGCATCCTCGCTGTACTACCGCAACGAGGTACGCACATTGGGCGGCGCCGATCAAAACCCCAAATTCTTTTCGGTTAAGATTACGGTCACAGTAAATTCGGACTGGATTCCCCTTTCCACGCGCACGCTTGAGGTTTACGACATAGAGATACCCGTGCTGGGCGCAATGCGGTGCAGCGGCGACAACTATGAAGTATTCTCGATGATAGACGACGAAAACGGCGAAATCCCCGAAAAGGACTTTTTCCAGCCGTACGTCGATGAGGCGAAATCACGCCCCGGCTACAAGCCCCCCGAAATCGGTAACTCAAACAAACCGCTCTCCGCGTCGGACTATCTTGCCTCGGCGTTTGCAGGCTACCTTTCGGGCGAGCAAAACCTCAACCTTACCGCCGACGTCAGCGTAAACGGCATTCCTGTCATGGACACGCTTTCGGCATACGACCTTGCGCTTTCGGTCAATTTGGACACGCTCGACATACAAGCGCAGCTGGACAACGGCTTGTACGTCAAGTATGCTGGCGACAAGGTTTACGTTAAAAACAAAGACCTCGTCGGCTACGTTTCGACCGACGACGCCAAAAAACTCATGGACGATCCCCTGCTCAAAGGGCTTTTGACATTTGGCGAGCTCGACCTCAACAAGATTTTCGGCGGCGACATGCTGGACGTCATTTTCAAGGACTGCGAAATGACCGAAGAGGACGGCATAACCGACATCCCCATGTCGTTCTCGCTCGACCTGTCCGATATTATCCCCGCGCTCGACGACGTAAAGGTCGATGCGTCTATCAAGATAAACACCGATGATAAATCGCTTAACAGCATAGCGGGCACGGTAACGATCGGCGACGTCACTATCGATATAGAGGCGCAGCCGCTCGACACTTTGCCCAAGTTCCCCTCGGTCGACGGCGCAAAGAATTTGTCGGCTATGCTCGACTTTGTTCCCGACGCCCTCGCCACCGCAATGCAAACCACGTACGGCATTGACGGCACGCTTGAGCTTAACGGCATTACCGTCGGGCTTTCCGCTTACGTGGATAGAACGGACGGACTGAAGGCGGGGGCAACGCTCAACGTCGGCGGCTTGGACGTACTCGTCACCTACCTCGACGGAACGGTATATGCAAGCGCGCTCGGCGTAAACGTGTGCGGCACAATGGACGAACTCCCCGCCCTACTGAACGCACTGCTCGATTTGACCGATTTCGGCAAGTACGAAAAATTGATAAAAGCGATGTTGCCGTCGTCGGTAAACCAAATAGTCGATATGCTCGACACCGTAACCGTAAACGGAAACGCGCTCGATATAGGTCTTAGCTTTATAGGCATGCCCATAAACGTATCACTCACGCGCGGTGACGGCAAGCTGCAATCGGTAGCGCTCGGCGTAAACGTCGATATGTTCGGCATCAAGGCGGACGTAGCCGCAAACCTCAACTTAAGTGAGCCTAATAAGCGCGATATAACCGCGCCGATTATAGATAGCGCACTCACCTTTACCGACCTTGCAACGCTGATAAAACAAGTCAAGCCGTACCTCGACGCCGACTATTTCACCGCCGAAATCGACGGCTTTACGCAAATCGACGGAACACAGGGCACAATAAACGGAAACCTTGCTATAGACAAGATTACCGACAAAAACAAGAACGTTATCGGCATAGCGGCGGCGGGCAAGCTTTCCGCGTTCGGTCAAGACATAGCGGTAACGTACACGGACGGCATTGCATACGTTGCATTAAACGACATAAAAGCCAAGCTCGACACGGCGGATAATTCCCTTATATCCTCGATTATGCAGCTTGTAGAACTGCTTACCGGCAATTACGAAATGCCCGAAATCGACTTAACGGAATTGGACGGCGCAATCAAATCGGCGACAATGACCGACGGCACACTAAGCCTTGCTATTTCGGTAAGCGGCTGCGACGTAACCGTTTCGATTAACCTTAAATCGGGCAAGATAGCCATTGCCGCCACAATTAACGGAGTAAACGTCGAGTTTAATATCAACATTGCCACAGCAAAAAAGAGCCACGCCATAACCGCGCCGACGGACGCAAGCGAATATATGGATATTTCCGCGCTTTCCGCTTTGGCGTCCACCGCCACGCGCATTATCGAGGCGGGCGGCATACACACGGTAGCCAACGTTGTTATGGGCGATATATCGCTCGACGCGGCTGTCGACTGCACAATAGAAAACGGCATGCTCAAGGAGGTTGTCAGGGAAGACTCGCTCGGGCTTACCGTCATACTGCTCGGCGACACGGCGTACATAGAGGTCGGCGGCATCAAGGTCAGCGGACAGTTAAAAGACATTAACGATATTATGGACGCGGTTATCCCCAACCTGCCCGATCCCATACGCCCGTATATAGTCAAGATGACACAAATTATGCTGGGCATTATCCCGTCGCAGGACGAGCTGACGACCGACGGCAAGATGGATATAACAAAAACAATCGATACGATATTTGCAATGCTTACCTCGCTTTCCATCGACGGCGAACAAATAAATATCGGCATATCGCGCGGCGCTTTGTCGGCTACGCTTAGCATGGCTACCGACTTATCCTATATGAGCGGCGACGTAGCGCTCACGTTCGACGGCATAGGCGGACCGTTCGGCGAAAGCTACACAATGGCGTTCGGCTTGAGCATGAAAGGCTTAATCGCAAGCAATGTAACGGTACCTATGGTAAATACCGCGGAATACGTAAAGGCGAGCGACCTTCTTGCCGCGCTCAACTGCGTGCTGCCGCTTGTCAAGCAAAACGCGTTCGACCTGGGCGTTAGCGTAACGGTGTTCGATCAAACCGTAATCGGCAACGCTTATATCGACCTCGGCGAATACACGCTCGATACAATAGCCGTAAAAGCGCGGCTGATGATAGCGGGCGCGCCCGTCACCGTAACGCTGATAAACAAAACACTGTACCTCGATATAAACGACGGCTCGGTAAGACTGGCTCAACAGCTTACCAAGACCGCAATCAAAGTCCTTTTGGCACAAATAGAACAGGCGCTGCCCGAGCTCGGCTTGAGCGACAAGATTGACTCGTTGCTCAACTCTGTCGATACCGACAATATCGATATATCAATTTCCGATTTGCTCAACAATATTTCGCTGTCCCCTACCGCAAACGGTATGGCGCTTACGGCTACGTTCGGCACGACCACAGTCAATGCGAATATCGTAATTACGGACGGCGTGCTTAGCGCGGTAAACGTAAACTGCAATATCGCGGGCAAGCAAGTCGAGATCGCGCTTGACGTCCAAACCGCCGACGGCGTGCTTTGCGGCATACAAACGACCAAAGCCGACATAATGGGCACAGCCCTCGATTTAGGTCTTGCCTTGACTCCCGCCGAAAGCAAACGCGAAATCACGCCCGACGGCGAGTACGTACAAATAGCCGAATTCATTCCGTACATTGCGCCGATAAGGACTCTTATGGAGCGGGCTACCTCCGCCAATACCGTTACGGTCGACCTGTCCGACATGATAATAGAAATTATGGGCAAGCAAATTACGGTAAGCGGCAAAGTCGATTTATCGTTAAATCCCGTAAACGTGCGCGCCGTACTCACGCTGTTTGCCGACAGCGATACGGACAAAGTAGACCTCACGGTTGTATACGCGGATAGCGTGCTGTACATAAGCATCGGCAAAATCTCGCTCAAATTCGATATACAAAAGGATATGAGCAAGCTCAACGAGGCGATAGCGCCGTACATGCCCAAGAGCCTACAAAAGCTGGGCGACCTCGGCGCGCTCTCCCCTATCTTCGCCATAATAGACAATATCGGCAAAATAACAAATGCACAAGACGCCGCCGAAATGATGAGCATCCTGTTCGACAGCGACAACGCGTACAACAAGAGCATGGTGCAGCTTGTTGCGGATATGCTAAGACTGTATAAGCGCGGCACTGACGGCAGCATAGTGGTGGGCATAACCGTAATGGAAACGCCGTTTGAAATAACGCTTAACGTGCAGCCGATTATAGATAACGGCTACCTCGACTTTAAGCTGAGCACCACGGTATCCAGCATGCTGGCGCTCGGTCTTACCGCCAAGCTCGACTTTACCAACGAGGAGTTCACGGTATCCACACCGACAAATGCCGATAGCTACACGCCGATAGTGGACTTTGTAACTACCGTGATAAACGGCGTAAACACGCTTACGGCAAAGGTACCCGATACGGTGACTACGGACTCCGACGGCAACACGACCACCGTGTCGCAAACGGCGTTCGAGATGGACAGCTTTGCATTCGACTACGACATATTCCAAACCGTAACGGAAATAGACGAAAACGGCGAAACGGTAGAGGTCAAGGACGACGCGGGCAGAGCACAAATAGCCAAAGACGCCGACGGCAACAAGATAAAGGAAAAGACCATCCAAATTTCCAATATCGACGGACAAAACGCGTTGCGATTCGGCTTGACCACCACCAAGATAGATTATGCCGACGGCAGGCAAACGTCATCCACCAAGCTTGCAATCGAGGCGCACGTAAGGCTGAACATAATCGGCGCGGACGGCAACGCTCAAATCGGATTCCCTATCGAGCTCGACCTGTACGTGCAGCCGCTTGACACGGACGAGGGCGGTCTTGCCTACCTCTATTACAGAGAGGCAAACGGCTACGGCGAAAAGATTTCCATAGACTACAAATCCGTCCTGCAAATGGTGGCTGCGGTGCTGGATATACTCAGCGTGGACGATGCCACCGTGGAATCACTGCTCGGCAACTACCGCTTAGATATAGACAAAGCTGTATTCGAGTCGATGTCCATAGCCGGGCTTGACAGCATAACCGAGCTGCTCAACAATCTAATCAAAGCGTTAGACGAGGCAAAAGTCGCACTGTCGGACGCAAAAGCGGCGTGGAACAGAGTGCAGGACGCCGAGGACCTTGACGCGCTTATCTACGAGATTTTGAACGACACGACCAAGAAGGGTGAAAACGCCACGGTCAAAGCGTACTTAGACAGCGCAATATCCCACGTTAAAGCGGCTATTGCCCTGTTCGGCACGGATGACGAAGAAACCGACGACGAAACGCCCGAGCAAGAGGACAACAAGCTCAACGGCGCAATAGTCGGCAAGGTCGTAAACAGCGTGTATTTCCGCAGCGCAAACTCGGTGCTTTCCGCATACGTGGACAATGCGGTCGCAACGGGCACGGAAGGCTGGGCGGTCGTATCGGTAACAAGCGCCGACGACAAAGTAAACAACATCGGCGTGAAAAACCTTGACGTCAACACCGCCAAGCTCAACACGTTCGATATGGGCTTTGCTCCCACGCAAAACGTAACCGTCACCATCCCCGACGACTACACCGCCGAGGATACAAGCGACGATAAGGTGCGTTATGCCGACCTCGCAAATCTCAAGCACCTTTTATTCGACGTAATGAACACCGCCAATATGCTGGAGTTTGACATAGGCGGGCTTAACACAAGCGACGCAATCAACGTTCATATGAAACTCGGCGCCGACTGGCTTGCAAATCTCAAGCTTAATATCAAGTACAACGTCAAGGTCAAGATAATCAAAACCGGCGAAGACAAAAACGGCAAGCCCATTTATCAAACCGCCGCTATGGTGGAGCTCCACAACGAAAAATCGCAGCTGGAAATACTCGGTATCGGCTCCAAGGTGATAGTCCCCGACTGCACAACACGGCTGTATTTCTACGACGACGTGATTTACATTCAAGGCGTGCGCTCCTGGCAAACCGACAATATCGAACGCGTTGTGGGTACCGTAACTGACATTTACTGCATAGCCGACGTTTGGGGCAGCAAGCAAACAAGATACCCCACAGTAAACAGCACCGAATACGTGGCGTCTACTACAGACAACTTCGATTACATAGAGGCAATGTTTACGATAGACGAACTGTTCTGGATGATAAGCAACGATATGAATAAGTTCCTCAACGAATTCCTGTTCTACTTGATACCCATCACCACCGAAAAGATTGCGGGTCAGGACATTCGCGGACTTATAACCGACAATATCGGCGGCAGCTCGTCCGACACGGTCAACACTCAAAACACGATAGCTCAAATATTCAAGGAATACGCCTATGCGGGCGGCGAGCACACCTTGCGCATAGGATTGAAGGAGCTTGTGGGCAGCTCGGCACTCTCCGACCTTACCGTAAAGATCAAGGGCGCAAACGACGGCGACGACAACGTTTTGGACAACTATATTTCCTCGCTGAGCGTAAACACCTCGATTGCCAACATAATAACCGTCGACCTCAATGCAACGCTCAACAACGTAGCCGTTGCAGCCGACGGCTCGGATATATACAGCAAGGGTCTTGCGCCCACCAACGTCACGTTGGAAAACGGCAAGTATTCGCTCAACGGCGCAAACTACGTGTATGAATGCTACAACTACGACAGGAACACGCTGTACACGCTTGACGGCTTGACGTACTTTACCGCCGACGGCAACGGACTGTATATAGAAAACGGCAGCTTTGCCCCCGCCTTACGTGATACGGACAGCTCCGACGTCTTCACTTGGACCAGCATGTCAGCCAATACAAGATACTGCGACAGCGTGTACAAGTTCGGCGACACAGGCGCGACCTACTACTACACCACGTCGCTCAACGGCTACGGCTACCGCTACGACGGCAACGACACCTACTATCTCGGCACGGACGGCGACGGCAACAGGTACGTGTACCGCATAGAAAACGGCAATCAAATCCGCGTCGAGGTCAAGGGCATAACAACAAGCCTGCTTGCCGATGTCACACGCGACGCACAGGGCAAGATTATCTCGGTTGCCAACCGCAACGGCGGCGTACAGTGGACGCGCCCGTGGCAAGCGGCATACGAGGCAGCAGCCCAAGCCGCGTAACAAAATCCAAAACAAAAATCGCACAGCTGACAGCCGTGCGATTTTTATTATCCATAATTATTATATCTTATCTTTTATCTATTATTTATTATTTATCTCTTACTCCGCTATTTCCCCTACCGCGTTCTTTTTGACAAACGCGGGCAAATCCTTAACGTTGTTCTTGATTGCGATAAGCAGCTTAATGTACAGCGCGGTTTGAGTTATTGTGGGGCACTGCACCACGTTTTTGGGAAAGGCGTTTGCGGCGTACTTTTTGTCGCCCGACAGCAGGAATATAGGCACGTCGGGATATTTTGCCGCAAACTTGTTGAACGTGACGGTGTTTATTCTACCCGAATGGTACGCCACCTGCACAACCGCCGAATAGTCCTTAAGGTCGTAACCGTCGTAGTCCATACCCATGTACGGAATAATGCACAATACCTTGCCCGTTTCCAGTTCAAAGTTCATACCGCGCATAAGTCCGCTATCGGTAAACGTTTTGCCGCCGAGCGAGAAATAAAAGTTCTCGTGCATATGCGCGGGGATAAGCCGTGCACCGTGATGGATGCGCACCACCTCTCCGGGGTTTTTGTACAACACAAATACGCCGCGCTCGCCGCGCGCTATAAAGCTCTTGGTAGCGGTCAGCACGTCAAAGCCGTTGCTGTCAACGTCGGTGAGCGGCTTGTCCGCCGCGCACATAACAATGGGTATCTTGGTAGATGCAAAGGCATACGCCAAATACGACGCGGTAAATGCCAGCGTGTCTGTGCCGTGCGTAACCACAACGCCGTCCGCACCGTCCATTGCTTTTTCTATGGTCAGGCGCAGTGTGTTAAGATCGGCAAACTCCACGCCCGCACTATGTATTTTAAAATCACCGTAAACCTTGTTCGCGCCGATAACCGTCGCAATTTGTTTAGTAGCGGCGTCCGAAATCGCCAGCTCGCCCTTTACGTAACGACTGCCGATTGTTCCGCCCGTTGCAACCAAATTGATTTTCATTATTTCAACGATCTCCTTTTCAGCTCATTTATCAGATAGCAGATAATCTTTGCGTGGTCGAAGGCGGCAAGCCCGCGCTCCACGATTTTTGTATTGTTAATATCGACGCGCCCAAACTCGTCATACGCAATGTCGAGAGTGCAGCCAAAGCTCAAGCTGTCCGCAGTGAACGTAAGCGCGTCGCCCGATATACTTACGTCAAACCACTCGGCATCCGCGGCGTCATCGCCCGCGGCAAAACGGATATTCTCGTCCACCTCGGCGGCGTACACTACAGTTATGTTACGCCAACGCGGGTCGCGGTCGGGCGTGGACACTGTGGTCAACTGGCGCAGCGGAATACCCGTGACGCCCGTTTCCTCGGCAAGCTCACGCGCAACGGCGCTTTCGCACGACTCGTCCTTTTCCACAAATCCGCCGGGGAATGCGTACATACCTATATACGGGTGTCCGCCGCGTTTAATCATCAGTATGCGCAACGTATTTTCGGCAAGCACGCGGTACAGCACCGCGTCCACAGTGACCGACGGGCAAAAATATCGGCTGACGTCATAATCACGCAAAAACTCCGCCTCGGTCTTTCCGTTTTTATCTCTTGCCAAATCCATGATGCCCTCTCCCCTATATCGATTAACCACTGCAAATAATTATACCATACCGCCGAATAAATATCAAGTAAATTTGTCCGCATAAATAAAAAGGTTGAGATCCTTCGCTACGCTTGGGATAACAAAAAGAATATAAGACCTACATACCTTTCTTGTCCTTCCGAGCAACGCGAGCAATCTCAACCTATTCTAATTCCGAATTAATTACGCATCAGGTTAATTTTTCTATAAGGCTCAAAAACTTATGCGCGCCGCGTTCGTCAAGCGACGCGATATACTCGGTGAGTCGTGCAAAGTTGTCCGTGCCGTCGCCGTAGGGGTTTTGGCAAGGCATATGCTGCGCGGTAAGCTCGCCCACAATGCGCTCCACACGGTCGCGGTGCGATTTAAGGCACGAGCGGTATTTGTTTTGCAGGCGCAGCGCCTTTTTGGAATCGCCGTCCGCAAGCGTGAGTATTGCCTTGCGCACGCTTATGCCCCGACCTTTGGCGATTAGCACGTTGCGGATAAGCTCGTCCGTTTCCTTGTCCGAAAACGGCACAAACCTGTCGTGCATTGTACCGTTCACATTGATGCCGAGCTTTGCCGCCACCTCGGGCACCAGCTCGAACGTTTTGGCTTGACCGTAATAATAGTTGCGCACGGAATTGACCGACCGTCCCGTGCGTGCTGCTATTTCGCGGAACGCCGCCGATAAGCTTTTGCCGCTCTTGCGCGCGGCGTCGCACCTTTTGAACAGGTCTTTGGTCTGCTCCACCGTCCAGTTATTGTTGTTCATAGAAATCTCCTTGATTTTACGTGTGTACCACAAATAATTGCCTTGTCGGTCAAATAATATACATATCGCAAATACAAATATCATAATTATAGGGTATGGAATTGCACATACAAAGCGAATTCGAATGTATATATATGATTAACGGCGAGTTTTACGAATACGCCGATTGCATAACCATGTCGGAATACGACGTGGTGTACGTAACGGTGCTGCCGCTCAAGCACTCGCTGCTGCCGTACACCGTCAAGCTGTGCGGCACGGAAAGCGTAAACACCGAACTTGCGCTGGGACTGCGGCTGTCGCCCGACCATTATTTGCTGTCGCTGTCGCCGCGGTATTTAATAGTGTACGGATCGAGTCCAAAGCCCACGCCGCCCAAAAGCCATATAGCGCGGCTGTTCTCTCTCATCAAGTCGGGCGACACCACGGCGGCGTATGCAATGCTGTCCGACGAGCTTAAAGGCAGCATAAGCAAGGACACACTGTCGTCCTTCTTTGCCGACTACGAAAAGCTGATAGAATGTAACTGGGAAAAAGGCAACAAGTTCTTTTTGATAGACAAAAACAACGCCGCACGCCTGCACGCGTACACGCTGAAAAACGAGTTTATAGACGACATATCGGAATGTGACTAAATATTCCGGCATACGCAAATAACCCGCCGAAATCTTTTTGCGCGGGTTTTGCAATCTCTAATATCCGTATTTTCTATATAAAAAATGGTAAATAAGGTATATCCCAAAACCACACGTTTTGTCCAAAGTTTTTTAAAAATTTTGCAAAAATTAATACCGCCTGCGTATATTGACAAGCGGTATAAATAATGCTATAATTATGAATAATGGTATAATTTTATAGTGAGAACAACGCGCGACAATGTAAATAATTATTTATCGAGATTGAAAAAGGGTGAAGACTGCTTAGAGGAATTCATCGATTACTCGTGCGGATATTTAAAATACATAGCCTATAAGTATCTGATAGACAAATCACTCGTAGACGACGTGATATTTTTGTCGTACGACAAAATCCTGCAAGCATTGCAAACCTTTGACTACACAAAAAACGGCTTGGCGTGGATCGTCACAATCACCCAAAACGAGGCGTACAAATTAAACCGGGATGAAACGTGCCGAGACATATCGCTGGAAGAATACAAAAATATTATAGACTACAATTCGCATGAGGAAACCGCTTGCGTCAACACTTATGATATAGAAAGAGCAATGTCGTATTTGAACGAGCAAGAGCGCACAATAATAGAATTTTCCGTGTATATGGGCATGACCGTAAGGGAAATCGCTACACAAATGGATATTCCCAAAAGCACGGTCGCCTACACCTTAAAGCAATCGCTGAAAAAACTGGAAAAATATTTGACGTGATTTGGACAAAACGCACAAAATCAAACTATACCATTTAAATCGGATTCAATCGGAGGTCGGGTTGAGAAAAAAGGACTTACACAAAATCATTCGGGACAGCGGCGCGCAAGACAACACGCTGTTAGTGCACGCGCTAAAAGCCAAACATCCCGAGTTAGCCGACAAGCCAAAAACTAACGAAAAACGCAGTCGTAAGTTTAAATGGCTTGTCGCGGTGTTCGCTACCCTTTCGGCGGCGGAGGCTTTGGCTCTGATTTTGATTCCCACACTACTGCCGTCGGGCGGCGGAACACCCCCTCCGGATGAAACATGGGGAGGCACTGGGCAATCGACCCCATATAAAACGACAAAGATAGACGGCTCAATGCAAGAATATAACGAAACACACGGCACAAGCTTTTTGTTTTTCGACACAGTAGCTTATGACTATAGAATTTACGAACACCGCGACATAAACACCGATGAATTTTTAGGCTTGCAGGTAACCTTTATATGCGAATACGGCGATGAACGAGTTGGCTATACAGTTTGCGCCGAGGGCGTCGCAATGGATTATTTGTCATACGATATACAAATATGTACTAACAAAAGCACGGTTTCCGATTGCGCCGTCAAATGGGGCACGTCTTACGGCACGTCCTACGGCATATTCAGCTACGGCAATTACGACTATTATATATATGTAAGCGGCAGTACATCGAGACTGTTCGAGCTTGTGCAAGACTTGCTCCCCTCGCAGCAATAACCGAGGTATGCTATGCAAAAGACGTTCAAAATCTTTGATAGGACTTACAAATTCGATGATTACTGCATACCGCTCGGTCCGGACGATGGCAAGACGTGCGATAGCACCGTAAATACAGACAAAGTGCCATTTTCCCCGCAGTACGTGCGCACCGTAACAATGTGCTTGCACATAAGCGAAAACTGCAATCTAAATTGCAAGTATTGCTTTAAAAAGATAGGCGGAGAATTAAGCTTAGACGATATTAAGCGCTTTATCGACTGCGTTATGCAGGTTTATCCGAATGCTGATAGATATATCATAGATATGTCGGGTGCGGGAGAGCCGCTGTTGCATAAAGAATTGGCTTTGCAAATAGCAAAGTATTGCAACCGCTTAAGCGATAGATACTTAAGAGAATTCCTGCCCACCTTTGTCACCAACGGCGTATTGCTTACTCCCGAAACCGTTAAAGAGCTACAATCGGCAGGTATATTGTTTGGCGTCAGCTTGGACGGCACAAAAGAAAACCACGACAAAAACAGAGTTTTCCACAACGGCAAAGGGAGCTACGACATAGTTACAAAAAATATAAAAGGAATAGAACACAACGATTATGTGGGTTTGGCAATGACGTATTCCGACGGGAATTTATTGGAATCGTTTTTAAGCATGTCCGAGCTTTTGCCTACCGTAAGCATGAAACCGGTGCGATATACGGATGGTGCTTTGGACGCCAAAGCCGTTTGTGACGGATATGACAAGTTGGTAAAATTCTTGTTGGACAAAACACTATCCGACGAAAAGAATTATATTTATTCTGTTATTAACGGTGATGATTATTTCGGTAAGTTTTTAAAGCGCGTAATACTTGATAGAAATATTTACGGGCGGTGCGACGCAGGCATCGGGCGCTTTTCCTTAGGCGGAGACAAAAACATATATTTTTGCCCCGCTGCCGTAGGAATAGCGGGTGGAGCCGTCGGCAGCTTGGAATACGGTATTCGGTTAAGAAAAATACAAGAGATGTGGGACAGTCAACGGACCGGCAAATGCAACGGCTGTTTTGCGCATGGTATTTGCGGCGGTGAATGTAAAATAGTATCTTACAACAAGTACGGGCATTTCAACGACGTCGACCCTAACATGTGTGAAATTAAACGGCATCTTTTTTTGCTTGCAAAATATTTTGTAGATGCCATAAAAGAAACCGATCCTCAAATATATAATTGGCTTTTGGAAACCGTAAATAGAATAGAAAACTATTACTGCAGAGATGAAGAGCTGATAAAAGCAGCTACGTACTATAACGGAAAATATACGTACACCCAATTAAAACGAATAAAAGACAATTCCCCCGAAAAATTCAAGGCAATTTATAAAGCCGTACCCTAAAGACCGCAAATTGCGGTCTTTTTTTATTTCTGTCTTTGGACAAAACAATAAATTTTGGATATACCTAGATGACAATATAGCCATTTAGGAGGTAATGGATGAAAACAAAAGCAAGAAACAGCTTAATTGCCACATCATTAGCATGCGTGGCGTTAAGCTCAGCACTATGTATGACGGGTGGTGAACATTCGGCATCGGCGGAAAAATACCAAGCCGAGTTGAATGAAAGCCTTGTCGCTTGCCAACAAGCGCTAAAAACCGTCAGAAAAGATTTGGAGTCTATCGTTAACGGCTACAACAACGTATACAACAGCGACTGGACTGCAAGCGCAATAGAATACACGTCTACCGTTTTTCTTCTCGACGAAAATGAATACGGCATATACGTGGACTTAGACGGAGACAACGGATACTTCATAATGACGCCTGACAACAAGCTATACGGCGTGCATACAAGCGGAGATTTGGATTATTTGCGCGGCATTAAAAATTTATGTTACCACTCTGCAGACGGATTTTTGTATGTTGACGGCAACGGAGACTATCAAAAATTTCCACAAACCGAAATTTTGTATAATACCGACCTGCCCTACTCTACGACGGCTGCAACCGGCAGCTCGACCGTATATCCTGGTCAGCAGGTAGCCGGCGACGGTAAAATCGACTCGAATAAAATAAACGAATACGTTAGCGCTCGCTATCCCGGATTTACGCTTAAGGAAATGAACAACAATATCAGTGTGGATTTTGATTATACTACTCAAGTGGATACGAGTTATTATGTAAAACTTTATAGTAATGGAAATAAAGATCCTGAAAACAATTGCTATTTAACCGCTATGTACAACTTATTGAAAGATTGGAGTAAGCGTGGAGATATAAAAAATGTACCGTATACCGAAACGTACGATATGAACGAACTTATTAAGGACGATATATTCTATGACAAATATGGCACTGGCACCAAAACAGGCAGCAACAATAACGGGAGTTATAAATGGACAAAAAATGAAAAATTATTACCGAACGTTCCCAAACTATACAACAATATACGCGGATATGCCATAAGAAACGGATATGACGTAGAAGCCGGATATTCCCTTGCAAAAGTTCCGGCAACAATCGAATATGTAATGAATACTCTATACGGCAATACAATGAAAATCAAGGAGGCACCCTCGCTGTCTTACGTAACGTCCAGTATTAAAGCAGATCAAGCTTGTTACGTTTCAATTAATAATAGCAGCTCATACGGAAACCACGGGGCTGCCGTAGTCGGATATTATAAATTCAAAAAAGAAACAATTATAAACGATTATCAAACTGTTACCGATTATATCTATTTCTACGAAATTGCAGATGGTGGATACACTACGTCCAAAATATTCGACCCCAATGTAACTGCAAAATCGACTACGACTTTCTATTATTTATCGAGGTGCTAATATGAAAAAGCTTTTATCTATTTTGTTATCGGCTATACCGGCGTTGACATGTTTTGCGTGCGGAGCAGCCGACAAACAACCGAAAAGCGATGAAACTTGGGGACAAAGCTCTTTTACGTATGCGTTTGATACGATAATAAGAGATAAAGACGGTAATGACTACTGTTTTTGGGATAACGGAATGGCATGGTGGATCAATCTCGGTTGGGATGATATACAAACAGAAAAAAGCGCGACGTTATCCTTGCAAACCGAATATGATTTATGCTGTTTTTATGGTAATGTTCCCGTTAGCCAATGCTGGCCCAATGGACAAAAGTTTGAAGATGTTGAATTCGAATACGACAAAACCAAGATAGAAATAGTATACAATCCTGATGTAGAAGATGACCTTATAATAACTAAACGTACCTTGGACTATGACCCTGTAGAAGATCATTATATAATAAAACTATTGCAGCCTTGCGTAAATGAAGAAGTGTTTGTAATTGAGACGCCTTTATGGGACCCCGATCCGATAAACAAACCTTGTGACCTCACTCCCAGACGGTTTCTGGCGTTTACCGTAAGTTCAGCCGAAAGCGATACTCCGGCAGAATAAATGGTCCTAAGCTTTTTTGCTTATAAATAGCCCATATCTTCGATTAAGAAGAATATGGGCTATATTTTTATTCAATAATACTTTGTCGCTCAGTGAACTCTTAAAAGCGGTTTAATCCATTCGGTTAGCCATGACAATATTTCGGGGACGTTTGATTTTAATGACGAAATTACTTGCGCGTAATTAGCCTTTGTTATTGCATTAGCTTGATAAACCGTGCCGACGGCTTTCGTTTTTCCTATGGCTATCAAGGCGTATGCGTGGTCGCCCATAGCAAAATATTTTCCGACCGCCAATGCGCCAACGGAAAACTCGCCTATAGCAACCGCGCCTATAGCGAGTATGCCAAAGCATATTGCCCCTAATGCGATAAATCCCGCCGATACCGACCCTGCGGCAATCAGCCCCAGTGCAAACACCCCCAATGAAATCAGTCCCAGCGAAAACAAACCGAAGGACAGCACGCCTAACGAAAAGAATCCTAACGAAATTATGCCCCTTGCTTTAAATCCGATAGCTATAATCCCTTTTGCCGTTTTGCCCAAGCCGATATTTATATGCCACAACGGTACGCCATGTACAGTCCTTGAGCTTTTCCTCTCGAAATGAAAGTTTCTAAAATCGAAATAAACAGGCGCGCGCTGTTTTTTCTCGACACTGTCTTCAACGCCGTCTTTTAGCAAATAGTCCATAGAGCAATTATACAGCTCGCCGAGCTTAATCAATTTGTCGGTTTCGGGGTAAGCCACGTCCGATTCCCATTTACTCACCGATTGACGCGACACGCCCAAAATATCCGCAAGCTGTTCCTGCGTATAATTATTGTCTTTGCGCAGTTTTGCAAGTTTATCACCTAATGACACTTTTTTGATTTCTCCTTTATTGTACGCTAACAATAAAATACCATAAATAATATAATAATTCAACCAACTTTCAATTTCTTTTTGTAAACTTTGGGTTGCGTTTTATTTTTAGAATAAACAGCCTATAAAAAAGCAAGGACTGTATAATCAAGCCTTGCTTTTTTATCTATCAAATAGCCGTAATTTTGTGACAACTATCTATCGTTATTTCGACGCATAAGCAACAGCGCGAGCAAGCGCAAAAACTGTAACGCCGTCATCATAAAAGATGCCACGTACGTCATTGCCGCGGCGGTAAGCACCTTTCTCACGCCTGCCGCCTCGTCGGGCAGCATACATGTTTTAAGGTACTTATATGCCCTACGGCTTGCGTCGAACTCGGTCGGCAGCGTAACCAGCGAAAACAGCAGCGACAGTCCCATAACGACCAAGCCGACAATAAGCAGTATCTCGCCTATCTTGCCATACGACGAGGCAAAGCCGAGGATATAGCCGACAATGAATATAGGCCACATCATTGTGCTTGCAAAGTTGACTATGGGCACAAGCTTTAACCGCGCCGACGAAAAAAAGTATTTCTTTGCGTGCTGTACGGCGTGTCCCGCCTCGTGGCAGGCAACGCCTATCGCGCCGACCGCCGAGGAATTACGCACACTGTCGGACAGCGATATGGTATTGGTGGTGGGGTTAAAGTTGTCGGTAAGGTTTCCGCGCACGGCGGCAAGTCCTATGCCCGACACGCCCTCGCTTTCCAAAAAGTTGCGCACGTACCCCTGCGCCGATATGCCCGACGAGCTTTGGATTTTGTTGTACTTGGCAAACACTGTGTTCACCCGAATCGACGCTATCATGCTGATCAAAAACACGGGCAAAAACAAACACATTGTTATTGCGTACAGCATATAGTCGGGATTTGTAAATAATTCGGTAAAGGTCATTTTATCCTCCTTATACTATTCTATCATTAATTATAGCTTTTGTAAAGGGTTGTTATTACAGTCTACTTTCCCGTACTTTCGATTACGCCGCCGCCCAAACACCTATCGTCCACGTACGCCACGGCGTATTGCCCTGCTGTAACTGCGCGTTGCGGCTCGTCAAAGTCTATGCGGAACTTGCCGTCGTCGCCCATAGTAAGCATTGCGCTTTGGTCAGGCTGGCGGTAGCGCGTCTTTGCCGTGCAGCGCAGCGTTTTGGGCATATCGAATTCGCCTATAACGTTAAAGCCCGAGCCGAACAGCGTGCGCGACATAAGTCCGCTCTCGTCACCGCACGACACCACAAGGCGGTTATTCTTGACGTCCTTGTCCAGCACAAACCACCTGCCGCTTTCGCCTTTTACGCCGCCTATTCCCAAGCCGCGCCGCTGACCGAGCGTGTAGTACATAAGCCCGTCATGCCTGCCCACGGCGTTGCCATGCGTGTCCACAATATCGCCCTGTTGCGCGGGCAAATACTCCGCCAAAAACTTTTTGAACTTGCGCTCGCCGATAAAGCATATTCCTGTACTGTCCTTCTTTTTGGCGACGGGCAAGTTCAGCTGTTCCGCAATCTCACGCACCTGCGGCTTTTTAATGTCGCCGAGCGGGAACAGCACGTTGCTCAGCTGTTCGGTCTTTACCTGATTCAAAAAGTACGTTTGGTCTTTATTGTCGTCCGCCGCTTTGAGCAGCCTGTCGCCGTCGCGCTTGCAGTAGTGCCCGGTCGCTATCATATCGGCGCCGATTTGCGCGCAGTAATCGCGGAACGCGCCGAACTTGACAACGCGGTTGCACAGCACGTCGGGATTGGGCGTGCGGTACGCCCTGTATTCGCGCAAAAAGTAGTCGAACACGCCGTCCATATACTCATGCGCAAAGTTGACCGAATAGCAGTCTATCCCCAGCCGTTCGCAAACGGCTTGAACGTCACGCCAATCCTGAGCGGCGGGACACTGTCCGTCCTCCTCCCAGTTGTGCATAAACAGTCCTGTAACCTCGTAGCCGTCACGCTTGAGCAAATACGCTGCGACCGCGGAGTCCACACCGCCCGACATTCCTATTATTACTTTTTTTCCGCTCGCGCTTATAATAACACCTCTAAATGTAATCCACGTTAATGTTTACCGAATACGGCAAAGCCGCTACAATACTCGCCTTGACCTGCGCGGTGATTTCCGCCTCGGGCGAATGTGCAAGCGGCAGCCTTATATCAAGCTCCACGGTTTTGCTTTGGTCGTTAATAACAATGTCATGCGCCGTAGCGCCGTACGAATCCAGCACCTCCGCCACACGCCGTCGTATATCGCTCAGCCGCGCGTCGCCGTCCACAACGGGGTCGGCGTGAACGGACAGTCGTATTCCCGTCTTTTCGTACACCGCGCGCTCGATGCCGTCGCATATACCGTGCACCTCTACAAAAGTCATATTGCTCGGGAACTCGGCGTCCGCCTCCGCTATTTTGGTCGCCGCGCCGTAGTCGTTGATAACAATATCATGCACGGACACGACCTTGTCGAATGACAAAATTATATTGCGCACCTCGTCGTACAACACGGGGTCGGGGCGTTCGCCCAGCAGTCGGCTGACAGTGGTTTTGAGTATCTTTACTGCAAACACCACAATAACCACGGCGACTACGACGGAAACGTACCCGTCTATATTAGCGCCGGTGTACCGTTGCGCGATAGCACAGCAAAGCACCACCGTAGTGACAGCCGCATCCGACACCGAATCGACCGCCGCGGCTTTGAGCGTATCGCTGCCCGCAACGCACCCGCGCGCGCGTGTAAAATACAGCACCGCCATAAACGTTTTTACCGCCACCGCCGCGCCCAGCGTAATCATAACCAACAAGCCGTAGTCGACCGTAACGGGCGTGATTATGCGTTTTATTCCGCTTGACAAGACCTCCACGCCCACCGCAAGTATGCCCGCGCCCACTACAAAGGTGGCTATGTACTCGTACCTGCCGTGACCGAACGGGTGGTCGTGATCGGCACGCCGCGCCGCCAGCGCCGTGGCAAAAACCGTCACAAGCGAAACCGCCGCGTCCGAAATATTATTGAGCGCGTCGGACGTGACCGACGTCGAGCGCGAGAGCACGCCCGCCACCAGCTTAGCCACGCCAAGCAAAATATTCAGCGCCAAGCCCACGGCAAGCGTGATTACGGCGTTTTTGGTGCGTTTTTCCATACGCTATAATTCTACCATAATATTATACAAAATTCAATAGATTGAATTACAAATATTTCTATCAAAAATCCCTCGATATTACGAGGGACTGTTTTATTATTAGTTATCGGTATTTTCGTTTTCGGGCTTTTTCGCATCCGTGATTTGTTCGTCCGCGTTGTCCGCCTTTTCGCTTTCGGGTGCGGCGGGCTGATCTTCCGCTTTTTCCTCTTGCTTTTGTTCGTCACCGCCGTCCTTGTTTTCGGTCGGGACGTCCTTGGATATGCGCAGCTCGGGGTGCTTGCTGTAGTACACAAGGAACACAACGCCGCCGATATAGAACACAATCAGTATAAACAAGTTCCACAGTATATACCGTTTTTTGTCCAAGTCCGTATACGCGAGCTTGAGCAAGCAAAACACCGCAAAGGCGTATTGCAGCAGCACGGCGGCTATGATTATGAACACCACGTAGGGCTGTAACGTACACAAAAACATAATAGTATTATACGCCGTAAAAATAATCTTGTCAAGTGCTCCTACTTCTTTTTGGAAAGAAGTAGGCAAGAAAACCTTACTTCGGTTTTTACACTAAACAATATTAGTCAATTCTTTAATCGATTGTCTTTTACGTTTACTGTAATTTTTGCAAAAGTCTTTTCGCTCTTTTTATCGGTATAGGCGCGACCTGACCGGACACGTTAAGCTCCACGCGCAACACGGTTGCGGGCTTGCCCAAGCCGCCCACGCCGAACGGTGCGGAAACCCTGTCGCCTTCCTCCACCTCGAAATCGCAAACGTACCAGTACGGACGTTCGTCGCCGTCAAACTTGACCTTAACAAACGTATACGTGCCGTACTCGCTGAGTACGCCGCCGCTCATGGAATGTATCATACACTTTCACCTTTTTTCAGTTGCTTTGCCGTTACGGTAATAGTAGTGGGATTGTCGTCGAATGTGAGCCTGCCGCCGAACATGCTTTGAGTCACCCTGCCGTGATACAATATCACCGTCACCTCGTCGTCCGGCTTTAGCGCCGCCAACGCGTCGTGGTACGTCAATAACGAGTTTACCGTGACGTCGTTTATTTTGGCTATACGGTCGTACTGCGCAAAACCGCCCGCCGCCGCAGTCACGTACACCGTGCTCGAATCGTACTCGGCTACCGATATGCCGAGAGTGACCCTGCCGCTGACAACGCCGTCGGTCACCAAATCGTCAAATATGCTACGCGCCGTGTCGGCGGGAATAGCAAAGCAAATGCCTTCCACCTCCTCGTCCGAGGTTTTGGCGTTTACAACACCCACAAGCTCGCAGCGCATATTGAACAGCCCGCCGCCCGAATTACCGGGGTTTATCGCGGTGTCCGTTTGCAGCAACGTCATTGTGTAATTGCCCACGGGAATAGACCGTTCGGTCGCGGAAATTATACCTTTCGTCACCGTGCCGCCCAGGCTGCCCAACGGATTGCCTATGGCTATAACGTCCTCGCCAACCAACAGCCCCGCGCTGTTTCCCCACACCGCTACGTTGAGCGTGCTTTTTTCATTAATCGAAATCACGGCTATATCGCCCGCGACGTCCGACGCCACAAGCGTTGCGGTATAAGCGTCGCCGCCCGAGCGCAACGACACCTTTATATCCCGCGCGCCCTCGATAACGTGATTATTGGTGACAATATAATACGTTTCGTAATCGGCGTCATGCGCGACGATAACGCCGCTGCCCGCACCCGACACAACGTATTGCATGCCCCACTGCGTAGTTACCGATTCCGTGCGGATTTCAACAACGGACTCCGCCACCATTGCAACTACCTCCGTGGTAGTGCCGCCCGTAGACATTGTTTGGGTAGACACGTAAGACGTTACGCGCACAATTTTTTGCTGCTCGCTACCGCAGCCGACAAAAATGCCGAGCGCCGCAGCCATGACCGCCACCGAATATAAAAATCTTTTCAGTCCTTTCATTATATATCTCCGTAAGTATCATTATATACGGCACGTTTGAAACAGGTATGACCGTGCTGTGAACAGTTACATACAAGTTTGTGCAAAATCGGTGATAGCTAAACCGCGAAATTTATTCAATCGCAAACGGTGAGCGTATCGAGCGCGCGCGTGTATGCAATATACTTTTCCTTGTCCGTCAGTTTGCCGCACGCATAAACGCGCTCGAACTCCAACCCCTTACACTGCACAACGGTATACAACATCTCGGGCGGCACTGTCCTTTTAAGAAACTCCGCAGTTTCCCCGTCGTCGGGCGAATAGACCACGGCTATGCGGTCGTCGCCGAAACCGGTCAGCTCGGCGGGCATGTCGCGCAAAGCGAGCGGGCGCACAGTTCCACCGTCCAGCCCCAGCGAGGTTACGTTCATACCGAGAAGATTGTTCACGTATTCGGTTATTTCGCGCGCGTTGCGGTAGTTTTCGTTAAGCGAATAATTCTCGAGTTTCCACAACGCGGAAAGCCTGTCAAAATCGTCTATGCCGCGGTGTGCAACCGGCTGCTGATTGGTATCGCCGAATATATTGACCGTTGCTTTTGTACATTCGGCAAGCAGCTTGTACTCGTTGAAAAAGTAATCCTGCCCCTCGTCGATAAACAGCGTCGCCGTCAGGTCGGGCTTGCCCAAAATATAGCAGTACGCTGTCAGCAAAAGATACAGCCTGCACTTTGTAAGCGCTTTGCCGATGTCGGGCAAAAAGTCGAGCTTTTTCAAGTCCACCGCAACGACGGGCGGGCGCGGCTTAGATATTGTGGGAGTGGCATAAACGCCGTATGCCTGTTCGCGCTCGTACTGTTCGAGCTGCGCACGGTACAGGGCAAGCCTCGCCTTGTACGCCTGCTTAGTGGTGGCAAGCGAGGCAATAAGCTTGCGCTTTACTTTGTCGCCGTAGCACTCTATAACGACGTCGTCGGGCAGGTCCTCGTCGCCCACAACCTCTTGCCCGTCAAGCATTTTGCGCTCGGACGCTTTTATTCCGCGCAGCGACAAAATAAGCGAGCGGTACAGCTCGGACATAGTGACCCGCCTTACGGCGTTTAGCATAAGGTCGTCCACAACGGGCTGAACGTGCCGAATATAATGCTCGCTCGGCGCGACGATCAACGCGTTTTCCTGCTCGATTTTTTTGTTAAACGACAGGTATTCCAGTCGTTGCAAAAGCAGCATTGTCTTTCCGCAGCCCGCGCAGCCCGATAAAACAAAGTCCTCGTCCGCGGGGCGCACGATAATGGCGTTTTGGTTGGCTTGTATGGTGGGTATTATGTCGGTCAGCCGCTTGTCGCCGCGCTTGACCTTGAGCATATGCGCCAAAAACTTGTCGTACACTATGCCGCCCGTTTCGGACGAAAAGTCCTGAAAAACCGCCTCAAGCTTGCCGTTGCGTATATCGAACTTGCGCCTGAAAATCACCTTGTACTCATAGCCGCCGTACTCGATTTTTCCGTTTTCAAAACGCTCGTACACCTTGTTGCCCAGCGGCGAGTTGTGCGAAAACACGATTATTTTTTCTTTGTAGAACAGCACGTTTGCGCCCACGTAAATGTCCGCCTCGTCGCCTATGGGCTCGTAATCGGACAACGTGCGCGTCGCCGTCATGGACGGCGCGTCAAAATCCCCGTACCGCCCGACGGGCTCCAGTTTCATTCGCGCAAAGTACGGAGTGGCAAGCGCCTTCTTTAAAATCCTAATATCCATCTTGCGCTCGTCATGCCTAAACTTTTCCGCGCGGTATTCCGCCACTTCGTTTTCGTCGTAAAAATTCACTATGCGGTAAGCAAAACCGTCGTCCTCCAAAAGAGCGATTTGTTCTTCCATCATGGAAATGACGTGCCGCAAATGCTCCGCCTCCTCGGCGATCAGCTCCGCATTGAAATTGTCGCTTTCAAAAAAATCCATAAATTTAATTTTACTGCTTAATTGTGTATCCGTCAAGTGTTTTGGTTTTTAATTCCGAATTAAAAGTCCGGCGTGTACTTTTTGTCGGCGGACGAAAATTCTTGAATATATCCGTTGTTAAAGCCGAGCTTTTGCGCATGCTCGACCACAAGCTTGTACTCTATCTTGCGCAGGTGTTTGTCGGGCTCGCCCACGCCGTTGGGCGTAAACTGGCTCATAAGCGAAATCACGGTGTCCGCGCCCAAACAGCTCTTAATCGTATCGAGTACCGCAATAGAGTTTTTCACCTGCTCGGGCAGCACCAAGTGCCGCACGATAAGTCCGCGCTTTAATATCCGTTGCCCGTCCTTTTCCGTCCAAACGTCTTTTATATTCTCCCTCATTCTTTGCAGCGCCTTCACTGCGACGTCAAAGTAATCGGGCGCGCGTGACAGCCTTGCCGCCAAACCGCCGTCGGCGTACTTAAAGTCGGCAAGAAAAACGTCGGTAAACGCGCTTGCCCTGTCCACCGCGATTTGCGTTTCGTAGCCCGAGGTGTTATATATGAACATATGCTCACGTTTACACAACGGCAATGCACGCTCGATTGCGGTCAAATAGTGGGACGGCGTTACCAAATCAATGGGGGTTTGAGCGCGGTCAAACAACGCCGCAAGCGCGCCGTCCGAGTATTCCTCGCCCACTCCGCCGCGGCTTATTTTGTAATTTTGGCAGTACGAACAGCCGAGCGCACACCCGCCGAAAAATACGGCTGTCACCTCGCTACCGAGGCAGGGCTCCTCGTACGTAAAGTTATCTATTACTTTGGCTATGCGCGCGTATTTGCCGCCGCCGCAAAGCCCTATCTTTCCGTTATCGCGGTCGGCGCCGCACCCGCGCGGGCAATCGTAGCACTTCATTTGAGAATAGCTTTCAGCACTGTTTTTTGCACGGTCTTAAAGCTCAAATCTCCGTCCTGCCAAAACGTGACCAGCGGGATTTTTGCCGCCGCGCAAATGGCTGCAACCTTGGCGTCGCGATCCTGCCTATCGGCGCGGAGATGCGAGCGGTCGTTAAGCTCGACCAGCAACAGCGGCGCAAATGTGTCCTTGTCAACAAAGCAGTAATCGCACACGCGGAACAGCTCGTTGCGGTAGGACGTATTGGTTTTCTTTTCGATAACGCTGTTTAGCGCGACCTGCGGCACAACCTCGTACTTTTCGGGTTTGATTTCGCGCAGCAGCTGCAAAAAGTTATATTCGGGGCGGGTTATCATAAAGCCCTTGCGTTCGTATTTGGAGTTGAGCTTGATTTTTTCCTTGGGCTTGTGGAACAGCGCGACCAAGCACAAAATCATCAGTCCCACGCTGACCAAGGTCATTATCCAAAACGTATCCTCATGAAAATTCCGAAAAAACGGCATAAGGCTGAACGCAAAAAGCGTCAGCCCGACAAAAAAGAATATTATGTAAATGCCTTTCCTGAACTTCATAAATACCTATGATTGGGTCAATTCCGAATTATGACTCCGAATTAAATTACTATTTTTCTCTCTTAGGTATAATAACGATATATCTGTACGGCTCTTTGCCCTCGGACGCCGTAGTCACCCTGTCGTCGCCGCTGAGCGCGTTGTGAATGGTGCGGCGGTCTACGCGCTCCATAGGCTCGAGTTTTATTTTGCGGCGCTTGTTTACGCATTCGTTTGCGCGGCGCTGTGCCATTGCGGTAAGCGACGCGGCGCGGCGTTCACGGTAGCCGTTGCAGTCGGCAACAATGCTTACGTGCTGCTTTTCCGCACGCCCCAAGGTTTCGGCAAGGAAGGATATTGCGGACAGCGTTTCGCCGTGCCTGCCGATAATGAGCGAATCGTCGCCCGCGGGTGCGGTGATCGATACGTCGCCGTTATCGTTAGCCTCGACGGTCGCCTCGGTAAAGCCCATCTTTTGTACAAGCTCGGTTATAAACTCGGTGGCTTTCGCTATAGCCTGCTTATTTTCCTCGCTGTTCCTTGCGGGACGAGGCTGAGCGTTTTCGGGCTTTTGGGTCGTTTCCGCTTTCTTTTCGGGTTTTTGTGCGGCTTCTTTTTTGCCCTCGGTCTTGGGCGCAACCTTTTCCTTTTGCTTAGGCGCGGCGGGTTTTTCGCCCTCGGGTTTTTGCGCTTTTTCGGGCTTTTGCTCGACTTTTTGTTCGGTCGGCGCAGGCGCGGCTTTGGGCGCGGAAGGAACGTCCTCTTGCTTTTGCTCTTCCTCGCGCTCTAACGTAAGGCGCACCTTTGCTTTGCGGAACAAGCCGCCCGATTCGAGTATTTCCACTTGCACTTCGTCAAGGCTGGCGCCCAGCTCGGCAAGACCTTGCTTAATGGCGTCGTCAACCTTTTTTGCGGTAACTTCGATAGTCACTATAATACCTACCTTTTGCCCGTGGGCAAATTATTTTTTTCTGTTATTCTTGGACATATCCACGCCCATAAGGTCGTTGGGATCGGGTCTGCCGCCACGCACAACCGTGCGCGCACCGCCCGTGCTGCCCTTTTTGGACTTTTTGTCCTTTTTGTCTTTATTTACGACCTCGGTATTATCCGCGTTCGCCGTGGTCAACGCGTCGCGCGCCCCGGCGTTGGGATTTGCGCCCTTTACAAAATGCATAATGGGCGACTGCTTGGACGAGGATGCCGCGACGGCGCGGGGACTGCCTGTAGCAATGCCGTAATTGCGGCTGCGCCTGCGGTTGTCTATCAGCTTGATAATTCCGCTGAACAGCAGGTTAAAGAACAATGTTGTTGCGCTGTTCATCACCATATATATAGCGAAAATGGACGCATACTGAATGGCGAACACCGCCATCATTATGGGCATAATCACCATCATAACCTTCATTGACGTAGCCGTGCCGCCCTTGGCGTTTACCTGACCGGCGCGCTTTTGCTGAATCATGGAAAGTATTTGCGAGCCGAGCGACAGCAATACTACAAGTATAGGCAGTATGAGGTAACCGTTGGTACGGCTTTGCGTTTTGTCGCTAAGCAACTTACCCATGACCTCGTTGTACATGGTTTTGTTAAACGCCTTGGCATGCTCGGCGGTCGGGACCTTGCTGGTGCTTGCCGATTTGTAATCGTCCACACCCTTTTGGAACGCCGTCCAGTCGAGTATTGCCTGATCGCCCCAAGGCACGTCGGGCGCCCAAATGTTCTTTACCCAAAGGAATGACGCCTGTACCTTTTTTATCTTTTTGTCGTTGCGCAAAACCTTGAAATCACTCGGCAACACCGCTTTGTACTCGGCGTTTTCCATCAGCTTTTGCGTATAACTCTCGTCCAGTCCGTAGTAGTACATTTGGTAAACCACGTCCTGTCCGACGCTGACCGCAATATTGTTGTACTGCGTGCGCTGCTCCTCGGTGAGCTCGGCGTGTTCCTCGTCGGGATCGTAAATTTGGCAACGAACATACCGATACTCGTCGTACATCGTGGTATATTCTTTAAACGTCATGTATTCGGCAATGGTTTGCATGGAAATCCACAGCGTAATGAACACGACGAGCGTGACAATCATAGGCAAGCACGACGAAAAATAGCTATAACCCTCTTTGCGGTTAAGCTCCATCTGCTTTTGGGAGAACGCCTGTTTATCGTGACCGTACTGCTTTTGGATTTTCTCCATCGTCGGTTTGAGGCGTTCGGTAATCTTTTGGTTTTTGTGCATTTTGTAGCGCTGGAAAAAGTCGAGCGGCGAAAGCACCAACTTTAACAGCACGGTAAACACGACAATGCGCCAGCCGTAATCGACTACAAATGCGAACGTATTCAGTATGAGCAAATGCCACATACTGCCGGGCGCGGCAACGGACGGCGTGATTGACGCCGGCACCGCACCCAATAATGCAAATACGGAATTTAAAACAGCCATTTCATATCTCCGTGGGGATTGTCCGGAACGGGGTCAAACCCGCCGGCTTTCCAAGGCACGCACCTAAGCAGTCGTTTGGTTCCCAAAAATATGCCGCGTATCACGCCGAACTTTTTTATCGCATCCACCATATACGTGGAGCAGCTGGGCGTGTAAATGCATACGTCGGGCGTCAGCGGCGAAATGCACTTTTTGTAAAAGTACACCAGCCCCAAAAACAACCACCTGAACGTGATAATACTAATAATGACGCGCTTGACTTTTTTTGTCATTTCAGCAGCTCCGCCTTGTAAAAAAGGCGCTCCACCTCGCCCGACAAAACCTCGAACGACTTGTCCGCTGCGGAGGGCTTAGCCAGCACTATCGCCTGACACCCGCGCATAGACGGAATACGCGCCTGCACTGCGGAGCGCAGCCGCCTTTTCACCTTGTTGCGAACAACAGCTTTGCCGACTTTGTTAGATACCGAAAACCCCACCCGAACGGAATGCGCGGGTGCGGAAAAAATCAAAACTACGTCGGGCTCGGTCACACGCTTGCCGTAACGGTAAACGTAAGCGAACGAGCCGTGCTTATTGAGTCTGTTGGCTTTGGCTAACAATTACTTGCCGAGCGGCGCGGGCGTAAGATTTTTACGACCCTTGTTGCGACGGTTTTTAAGCACGCGGCGGCCGCCCTGCGTTTTCATTCTTTGACGGAAACCGTGTACCTTGCGTTGTTGACGTTTTTTCGGTTGATAAGTTCTTTTCATGATTTTTTCTCCGATAAATGCGGACACTGCCGCATAATAATTCTACCAAATAATTATACCTTAAAACTCTCTTTAAGTCAAGAGAATAGGGCGCTAATTTCATTGCAATATTTTTTATATTGCGCTAAAATATAGGTATGAAATTACAAAAGCTACTTTCATTGGTACGCAAATGCGACGCCGATTTCGGATTGATAGAGTCGGGCGACCGCATAGCGGTGGGACTGTCGGGCGGCAAGGACTCGCTTGCGCTCCTGTATGCCCTTAGCGGCTACCGCAGGTTTTGCCCGCACCCGTTCGAGCTGTGCGCGGTCGTGATAGACGCTGGCGCAGGCTGCGACTTTTCCCCGCTTGCGCCGATGTGCGAAAAGCTTAACGTGCCGCTGCACATAGTGGAAACACAAATCGCGCCCATAGTGTTCGAGGAACGCAAGGAGAAAAACCCGTGCTCGCTGTGCGCCAAAATGCGGCGCGGCGCGCTTGACAACAAGCTGATAGAGCTGGGCTACAACGTGCTTGCGCTCGGACACAACGCCGACGATATGGTGGAAACCTTTCTTTTGAGCATGCTGTACGAGGGACGGCTGAACACGCTACAGCCAAAATCGTATCTCGACCGCGCGGGCATAAAGCTTATTCGCCCGTTGCTGTACGTGCGCGAAAAGGAAACGGCGGCGTTCGTGCGCGAAAACGACATTGCGGTGGTGCACAACCCTTGCCCCGCCAACGGCAATACCGAGCGCGAAACAATGAAATCGCTAATAGCCGATATGTGCCGCGTAACGCCCGACGCGTTCGAGCGCACACATTCGGCGCTCACCCACCCCGAACGCAACAACCTGCTCAAAAAGGATTAATACCGTATGTTCAAAAATATTCTTTTCGATTTGGACGGCACGCTCACCGACTCGTTTGAGGGCATAACAAACTCCGCGCTGTACGCACTGCACACAATGGGCGTGCCCGAATATAATAAGTCCAATCTTAATTTCTTTGTAGGTCCGCCGTTATTCGATTCGTTCGGAAGGATATTCGACGGCGACGAACAAAAAGTCGAACGCGCTATAACGCTGTACCGCGAATACTTTGCAGACCACGGTTGGAAGGAAAACCGCGTATACGACGGAGTACCGCAAATGCTGCAGCAGCTTGCGGATATGGGCAAAACGCTGATTGTAGCGACAAGCAAGCCCGAGCTTTTCGCCCGCCGCATAGTCGAGTACTTCGATCTAAGCAAATACTTTGTATTCGTAGCCGGCGCGTCAATGGACAGCAGTAGGGCGAAAAAAGCGAAGGTTATAGAATACGCCATAGCAAACACAGGCATAGACAAAGCCGACACAATTATGATTGGCGACCGCAACCACGATATACTGGGCGCAAAGACGTGCGGACTGAAATCCATGGGCGTGCTTTACGGTTATGGCGATTTACAAGAACACACCGCCGCCGGCGCCGACTATATAGCCCAAACGCCAAAAGACGTTGTGGATATAATTGCCGCGCAAATTAGTGATATAGATTAAATCTGTGATATTTCCGCTTGCGCGAAAGTTGTATTTTGCTAACGCAAAGTTATATTTATTCGCCTTAACTTTGCACATCGAAATATCACGCAAAGCATATAACTCGGCAACAGCCGAATATCACTTGCCGAAGGCAAATATAACTGCGTATGTTTACTCTTCTTCCTCGGGCGATACCGTAATCTTTACCTCGGACACGCGCTTTTGCGTGGAGCGGGTAACTACTATGTGCAAGCGTTCGTAATCGAAACACTCGCCCGCCACGGGGATTTTTTCCATTTGCTCGGTTACCCAGCCGCCGACGGACGCCGATTCAAAGTCCTCGCGCACGTCAACGCCGATATAGTCGAACACGTCCAATAGCGACGCATTGCCGTTTACAATATATGTGTCGTCGCCCGTCTTTTTGATGAACTCCTCCACCTCGTCATGCTCGTCGTAGATTTCGCCGACCAGCTCCTCCAGTATGTCCTCCATTGTGACGATACCGCTGGTGCCGCCGTACTCGTCCACGACGACCGCCATATGGATTTTGCCCTTTTGCATCATGCGGAGCGCGGCGGAAATCTTCATGTTTTCGGACAGCCATACCGTGTTTTGCACGCACGCCTTAAAGTCGGTCGCGCCGTCAAGCTTGGCTATAAGGAAATCCTTTTCGTGAACAATGCCGGTAATGGTGTCTATAGTGTCGCTGTACACAGGCATGCGCGAATAGCTGTTTTCGCGAAACTTTTTGGCGACCAAATCCATGTCCTCGTCGTCACTGACAGCTACCACGTTTACACGGTGGGTCATGATGTCGCCTATGTCCAAGTCCTCGAACTCGATAGCCGAACGTATAAGCTCGGACTCGTGCTCGTCGATACCGCCCTCGTTGTGCGCCGTTTCCACGTACGTCAACAGCTCGTCCTCGGTAATACCCGGAGTCTTTTTGAACTTGAATATTTTAAGCAACAATTTTTTCCATTGCGAAAAAATCCACGTGAGCGGAAAGAACAAAATTTCGAGCGCGAATATAATTCCGCTGAATACACGGACAAAGCCTTCGGGGTGTTCCTTTGCTATCGTCTTGGGCGTGATTTCGCCGAATATAAGCACGGCAAGCGTCATTACCACGGTGGACACCGTAACACCCGTCGATCCGCCTATAATATCCACAAACAATATCGTCGCAAGCGAGGACGCCACGATATTGACAATGTTATTGCCTATAAGTATGGTCGTGATAAGCTTATCGTAAGCGTCGATCATCTTGCCTACGCGCTTGGCCCACTTAACGCCGTTAGCCTCGAGCGTGTGCAGCCGCACGCGGTTGACGCTAGTAAACGCCGTTTCCGACGCCGAGAAAAATGCAGATAAAAATACAAGTGCTATAAGGACTATCAAAAGTCCGACTTGCATAGAGGTCATTACACTTAAATTAGATGGGTCCATAATGGACGACTGTTACACTCCCGATTTATTATTGAGTGAGATAATTGTAACATAAGTATATAATTTTGTCAACATTCTTCTTTTAAAAAAGAAGTATGCAAGAAAATTTTATAAGCGTGTGTGCGCGTAATAATTCGTTTTACATTACACCCGAATAATTGCGTGGCGCTGCTTTTTGTCACTCTGAGTGTTTTATGCCCACCGAAGAGTCTCAACCTTTTTCTTTTAACTTTTTACGGACAAGCTTATCCTTAAAATATTCCTCAAACTCCTCTATCGTCCCCTCGGTTATCAAATCCTTTTGGCAAACGTAATATACAATCTTATGCGGAAAATAAAATACCATGTGATACCATTCACCATAGTCTATTACTTTTTTAACATCGTCGTAATACCGTCCGTACTCAAAGTCTTTCCCCGAGCTTATCATTATATCGCTCATAATCGATACCTTTGTCGGCATTCGTATCTTTTTTAAATTGACCGGGATAGTTCTATATAAAACTCCACATAAAACAGGCAACGACAACGGGACAAAAAACACTGCCACAATCCAATCATCAAAATACCAATCAAAATGATTGGAATACTAAATACAATAAAAACAATGCTTGTAATGATTATTAGCAAACGCGCCTCTAATTTTTTCATAAAAAGCCTTGCGTTATCCGAAACGTCGCCGCTAAATGTTATCATTTTGCTCATCTCCTGTTGCATTATCCTCTACATTTTCAACTAAATCGTTTGGCGTGTTTGTTTCCGTAATCGGCGATATATTTTTTCGCCTAATATTTTTGATGACAATAGTTTCGCATATCACATAAAAAATCATTTGAAAAAAGAAGGCTACACACCATATCAACGGCATGAATATTAACAACCCCATCCTATTCACAGGAATCATAAGAACAAAAGCAATGATTACTATAACGTCGGTAACGATTTTGGCAATACTCCAACCTAAAAACCAATGAAACAGCTTTTTCGTGCCATTCCATTCAGGAATAAATTCCACCGTTTTACCTTCCTTTATCCATTGCTTATAAAATCTATAAACAGTCATTACTTCATACACGCAAAACAATGCTAATATTGCCAACAATGGCATAACATAATCCGCTATTTCATCCATATCTTTTCTGACATTTACCTCCCTACAAAAACTTAGTCTTCTTCTTGCGTATAACCCAATACAAGCTCCAAAAACGCCTCCCAGTATGATGCGACGGCACCAAAAAATGAAAACAATTAATTATTCCTGCATATTAAATAAATTCAATCCGAATTGTTCTCTATATTTTTCTTCCCCGAGTAATATGTTTCTTCTTTGGCAGGCAAATTAACAATAGGTTGTTTTAAGTATTGCGCAATAACCGCATATCGCCTTTTACTCAAAGTAATCTGTATCGCGTCTTTTACAGCAATAGCCTCGTTGTACGACATAGTAGATAGCTTTTTCGTTTTGGAAAAGAACAAAAACGGTATTAAATGGGACATATAAGTTGCCTCTGCCATTTCGTCCCACGATATATGCAGCTTGCAAAACACTCCCAAAAAAGACCTTGATACGCCCGTTTCGTCTATTGTTATTATGCTGTACACTCTCCGTGCACCAGTTATAATCAAGAGTATACTCATTCCCCAAGAGCCAAATGTCCATAATAAAGCTTGCGGTATCGAATCCGGCGTAAATATTTTACCGTCGGTAACCACAATCGTAAAAATATAAAGACCGCATAGTGCAATCATCGCGAGCACAGTACAAACCACAATCGTTGGAGAACAAAAAATTCGTATTTTACGTCGTGCCATTTTGCTCTTCTTCCTCCTCTTCTTTCTTTTTAATTGCAATAATCAACGGAATCAATCCGATCGCAAACATAGGGAAACCTATCATTAATGACGCTGAAAACGCAAATGACCCGAATTTTATCCATGAACCAAATCGTTTAATCGGATTTGCAATGCCATTGCCTGCACCCATGACATTCCCTAATTTGACAGAAAGGATGTTTGTTAGTGCATTTAATCCTGCCGAGGGCAATACAATACTCACAAAGTCGGTTGACCAGTAATCATTACTGATATTCCAATCAGTCTTGCTACCCTCAGTGACTATTCCGCCAGTTACACCCCCTAAAAATCCAAAAACACCAGCGATTACAAAACCCAAAGGTCCACCTACCATTCCACCCAACGCAAGTCCCAATGTAGAAATTAGTCCGTTTGTAAGTCCACCCCAAAAACCATCCCAAAAATCACCACCGGCTATCTTTTCTGCCAATCCACTAAACACCCCTCCCATTACGCTACCGAAAATAATTCCACCCGCAATAGCAAGTATTGTTCCCACAACCGTCCCTTCCGGATCAGCATTCATAATTGGATTATTGCCGCAATATGCGTACAAATTCATCCCATTTATGCTTGACGGGTCTATATAATCAATACCGTCGGGCGAAATAAATCTGCCGAATGCAGGGTCGTAATAACGGCTTTGTAAGTAATACAGTCCAAACTCCCTATCCCAATAATATCCGCGGTATCTGAACGGATTTTTACTGCCTACCGTAGTTCCGTCATCGTTTATTTGCTTTCCGTTTTTGTCGTACAGCCTGTGATTGCCCCACGCGTCGTACACGTACCTGCACACCAACTCACCTGATACGCCGTATATAGCGCAAATATCACCGAGCATATTTTTACGGTAATAGTAATCCGTTCCGTTCAAGTTCATTCCGCACACACCGCTTTCGTCATAGTAATAATATATCATACCGTTGGGCGTGCCGTCCTTTTCCATCCTCAAATTATTGCCTTGCCAGTAATAGCGCCTGTTACCTTTTTTTACTCGCATGGCGTTGTAGTCGTATTCCATTACGGTATTATCGATTTTAACGAGCTTGCGTCCGTTCCAAGTTAAATGCTTGCCTAAATAAACAATCGGATTGCCGTACGCATCATATTGTATTACCGTATCATTATTATATACTTTTAACTGATCGCCCCATGCCGCATTTTGTCCGCAACCGACGGTCATTGATACATAGTCGTATACCTGCGTTGATATGGTTGCTCCATCCGACATCCTGTATGTAGTTTTGGATACTATATTTCCGTTTACATCATACTTATATTCATATCTTTCATCAAAGAAATAATTTCTTTCTGATATAATTCTACCGTACTCGTCATAAGCATATCCGGCATAATTCTTATTATTGTTTAATACCGTCGCGATATTACCGTTGGCATGATAAAGATAAGAGAATACGTCCTCGGTTTTTCCTATGCTCAATGTCTCCGAGAATAACCGTGGATATTTTCTTTCGTCATTGTCGCCATAATACCCGTATTCCGTTTTGAATGTAGTTGATGACAGCGTGGTGCTCTTGTTTTTAAGACGGTAAAGCTCGTCATATGAGTAAGCGCTTGACGGTCCGTTATATTCTCTATTCAGCTGTGTAAGCTGCCCGTCTCTGTCCACGACGGTTTTCAACCGTTCAAACGGCGTTTCGCCGTCGTCGGTGTATATTTCCGTTGTGGAAATATTGCCCGCACCGTTCATGGCAAGCCCGACCACTCTTAATATAGAATTGTCGCCCTCAAAGCTTGCGGAATACTCGGTTGTCTTTCCGCCGACGTTTAACGTTTTGCTTTGGTATTGCACGCCGTTTGTATCGCTTATCGTAACCGTATCCTCGGCGTCGTCACCGTAAACGGCTGTTGCGGAATATCCGCCGCTTTCGGCAACCGCGGTTACTCGATTTTTGCTGTCATACGTATATTCTATGCCGCCGCCGTTGGCGTAAGTGATTTTGTTTAAATGCTTATAATCATAATCACACGTTACCAAAGCTATTTCGCCTATAATAGCCCTTTTCATATTGCCGAACGTGTCGTATTCGAATGTTATTTCCGAGCGATTATCCGATGATTGCGCACTACCGTATTGTGCCGACAACAATGCTCCTGTCGCATTGTACGTAATATTATTTACATAGTCGCTTGAGCTGACTTGTTTTACAAAATTCGAATTGGCGTAATAAGTATTCTTTACCGCCACGCTCGGACTGTTAAGCCCTTGAGGTCCTGTAACCGATTGCACCCAGTCAATACCCTCGCTGTTTTCCGTTAATACGCCGTTTGAGTCATATGATTTTGTTTGCACATAATCGGAATACGCATAAGTTTCTTCAAAGTAGCCTTTACCTTTGCCGTACTCCCTGTCGCTTACAAGCAGCCCGTCTTTATATTCATAAACCGATTTGCTATGCGCTTTTCCGTCCACTGTGACCGCCTTTTCCGTTATTTGATGCTCGGCATTATACTTGTACGTACTGCAAGCAACCTTCTTGTCAACGGGGCTGTACTCATATTGCTTTTCTATATTCCCAAAAGCGTTATACTTAGGCTCGGCAATGTCATCCGGCGTTTCGTACGGCGCTTTGGTCAAGCGTATATCGTCTATACAAATATTAATGCCCGATACAGTTACGGTGATTGTCTCGTCTTTAGCCACCTTACCTAAGTTGAATGCCGTAAATTGCCACTTGTCATGCAAGCCGCTATCCAATCTATGCGAAAGACTTCTATAACCGTCAGAGTTGGAAATTCTTACCGATACTGTGGAGGATGTCGATGCACATACCCATAATGACAAATATATTATTTCGCCATTCTTTGAACTTGTGACTTCTTTATATGTTTTACTTAATGTTTGATTACCCGCAAAACAGGCTGACCCGCAAATACATTTTTCGGTAGTAACTCGCCCGCCCGACCAACCACAGTCGTAATTATCCGCAAAATCGTCATGCACTACGTCAAGCGTATCCGAATAGCTGTCGGCTAACGCCTTGTAATCGAATCCACACGACGACGCACTGTATACCTTTTTCGGCTTTTTGTATGTACCATCCTCGCCTTTTTCGTACGAATACGTTGCGGCGGAACATTGCGAGTTAAACGAGGTAACGGAAAGTATGTCGTTATACTCGGTATAACACGACGCCACAATATCCGTTACATGATTGTCTTGATCGGTCGGCTCTATCCTGCCCGTATAATTTACACTTGTGGTTTCGCGGTCATCCTCGCCATATCCGATTGAAATTACACTCACTTTAGCGTTACTGCCGAATGTATAAATCAAGCTCTTATAATTGCCCGCACCGTCCTTTGAGCTCTTATCCAAAACGGTAAAACTGCTATCCGTTATTTCAAATTCAGTGGTGGCGGAATACGGAGAATTGACATTGCCGTTGCACTTTTTTATCGAGGTCAAGACATTGCCGTCATACTCGTATTCGGCAACCACGGTGCTGCTTGCAAAACTGTATTTCAATTGCGTCAATAAGCCGCCCGTGTAAACAAAACTTACATTTCGCCTTTTGCCGCTTATCGTTCGTCCCGCAGCAACATTGGTTATAAGTCCTGTTGACGAATCGTACTCGATTTGCATACAATATGGCATAATAGGATTATCGGGCGTTGACGGATATTGATGGATAGAGGACAGCCTGTAAACGCCTTTGACGTTCTTAAATACCAATGCGTTATTACTTCGATCCAAAAGAACAACTGTTCCGTTTTCGGCTTTAAACAAATCAAAACCAAGCTCTTCGTTTCTTATATCGCTGCGCCCGTCGGCGGTCGAATATCCGCTGCTGAATGTATGCTTTTTGCCGTCTTTATCTATATAACTCCACTGCTCTCCTTGATTTATAAGTTCCTGCTGTAAGTTAAGCCGCCAGCCCGTGCCCACGCCGTGATCGCCACCGTCGCTTTTGTATGTACGCGAAATCGCTATGGGGAAATCCGAGTCCGAGGATGTAAAGTCTTTAAATGCGTAATATAGCTCACCCGAGCTTATATTTACGGCGCCGCTGCCGCTGACACCAAAGTCTTGCGTTATATTGCAATCGTCCAATTCGACGCCCGTCTTTTTGTAAACGGTTAATTGCGCCGTTGCCTCAACACCATTTTCTTCATACTGTACTGTTACCTTTGCCGTATTTTCTCCGACCTTTAATTTAACAATTCGAGGCGATATTACTAACTGTCCGTTGCTAATAGTATTTTGACTGCCGTCCGAGTAAGACGCAACAACCTCCATTCCGGTTGTATCGAATCTATAGCCGGCACCGGCATAATACATTATATCTTTAGGTTTTTTGACAATGGTAATCCCGGTTAATTTTCTTTTCACATCGATTGTCTTTTGGCAAAGCACTATTGTTCCACGTTCGGTGTAACTGAAATCTACAATTTTTTCGCCCACGTGCGTTAGTGTCCTATCTAATATATTAAAGTTGGTTACTCGTCTGGAATCACCAAGGTCGTATATCGCTTCTACGTAAAAATCATCATTGCTGAGAATATCATCTTGCAAAAATACCCTACGGATATTTTCTACGCTAATACCGACTAATTTTCTATCCAAGACCGTAACAGAAAAATATGTATACAGGGTTTTAAAGCCATTCCAATAACTGATTTTTACTTGTTGCTGCTCTTTTACTTGATCAAAGACGGTGGGGTCTATTTCTAAATCATAAGTCTTAATTACTTTCCTCGTGCCGTCAATATAAATCCCTTCTACAACCAATCCGTCAAGTGAAATTTGATCGTATATATAGTATTCCGTCTTATTTGGTAGCTGAGTAACTTCTATGCTAATAAAATGATTCGGCTCTTCGGGTATCGGATCGTCATTCACAAACGCATTATATGCTGTTAATGCATTGATTTTTCCGGTCATAATTTGCTGTGTTACTTTATCCAATTTTTCCAAAAGCGTAGAAGTATCTTCCCCGTACTCTATAGGCGGAATATTAGGGAGCATTCCTGCCAAGTATGCATAAATATTTTTTTCAAAACATTCGGGATAGTCTACATTATCCAACTGTTCGCATACAAAATTAGTTACAGGAACAATCGCCCCGCCTTCTACCATCATGCGCGGGGTTTCATAATTGGCAGTAAATGTTTGCGTCAAAAAATCCAAGATTATAGCTTGCTTTTCCTCGTCATCTTTATTGACTACCAAACAAGCCTCTTCGTACAAGCTGACGTTATAAACGAACGGCTCCGATTGCGGAAGATGCGCAACGTCCCATTCTTGATCTAAACCGTTATCGGCAACCATGTTGCTTATGAGCCCAATCCAATACGGCGCACCTATTATACCGCAAATCTCTTCGCGTTCGAGTAAGCCGATTAGCTCGTTAAATCCAATTGTATTATCGGTTAATATAACGCCGTGATTATATAATGCCTCAAAGAAATCAAACAGCTCCATTACGTTTTCGTAAACGATGTTGCCGTCATTATCATAAAACAGCTTACCCGTTGACTGCATAAATATACGCGCTAAATCGCTTGTATGAGCTATTATATATTTGTGCTCTCCGAATTGTTCTTTTATTTTATCTGCATATTCTATAAAAGCATCAATAGTATAGTTTTCGGGTATTTCGATTTCACATTCCTCGAATATCCCACGGTTATAGTAAAACGCCACTACACCACTCGAAATCGGGTAGCCCATCAAATTTCCGTTTTCTTTATTGATAACATTGCCCACAGCGCCTTCCGACGCAAACACGCTTGTATCGATATAATCGTCTAACGGCAAAAATATTTCGGAATACTGTCTTATGAATTCACTGCATTCCGAGGTAATTACCATATCCGGTAATTCACCATTGGACTCAAACTCCATGCGAAACCGTTCAGTCATTAATTCGGCATTATCTATACCGACTACTTCAAATTTAATTTCGGGATTAACCGACTCGTAATATATATTTGCAAAAGAATTATACAAATTCTCATATTGTTTCATGCACCAAATAACAATTTTGTTATTTTCGTCGGAATCGGATTTTACGTTAATATTGTCGATTTTCTTTGTCATAAAGCCACCCCTTTTTTTCGGTTATTTTATCATATATTTATAATATTGTCAATAAAACTATTTCAGTTCAAACCAGAAGGTACTGCCCTTGCCTATTTTCGATATAATGCCGAATTCGGCGTTGTGCGCGGTGAGTATGCTCTTGCAAATGGATAGACCGAGCCCCGATCCAACCGCCGTGCGCGTAGAGTGCGCGGAACGGTAATACCTATCCCAAACGGAATCCAACTCGGACTGTTCTATGCCGCTGCCGTGGTCGGTTACCTCCACTCGCACGCCGCCGTCTTGCTTTTTGACGCGCAAAATAATCGTCTTGTCGTCGCCGCAATAATTGACGGCGTTGCCGATAAGATTGTACAGCACTTGTTCTATCTTGGGCTTGTCGCATGTTGCTACCGCGTCGGAGTCTATGTCGTGCAACAGCTTTATTCCGTCGCGCTCGCGCACCACGTCAAAACGCTCCAGCACGGCGGCGGCGATTTCCGACAAATCGGTGCTATCGAACTTATACTCGGTAACGCCCGATTGGAGTTTGGAATAGTTGAGCACGTCGCCCACAAGCGCGGTCAGCCTGTCCGCCTCGGCAATTATAACGCCCGCGGTTTTTTCACGCTTTTTCTCGTCCATAGGCATGTCGCGCAGCATTTCCGCATACGCGCGAATCATTGTGAGCGGCGTGCGAATATCGTGCGACACGTTGGCTACTATATCGCGCTGGAGCTGTTCCGCCTTTTGAATATTTTGCGTGGCGGCGTTGAGCGCACACGCGAGGTTTTCGTACTCGTTAAAGCCCGCGCCCGAAAATACAACGTTATAATCGCCTTCCGCCAAACGCTTGGCTTTTTGCGAAAAGTCGGTAAGATGTTTTGTTTGGTGCCGCGACGCGAAAAACGCAAACACGAACGCCAAAACAAGCACTATAATAGTGCATAAAGCAAGAACGTATATTATTTTTACCGTTTGCTGATTCCACACGTCGTAAGGTTTCATTACAAGCAGGTATGCAGTGCCGCCGTCCTCAGTGGCGTGCGGGCTACCCTTACACAAGTACGTGCCGAACGGAGTATCTACCTTGCACTGCTTGCCGCTCGAAAACACCGACTTAAAATCCAGCTTATCCATTACCGCATCGAACAAATCGCTGTCGTCGCTTATGCCGTTGCCCATATCGTCGACCATTATGCAAATGTCGTTTTTGCCGTTTTCGTCAACCTCGAACACAGCAATAGCAATCGGCTTGTTGCCGCGCGCAACGTCAAGCAGCCTGTTCTTGTACAGCATGATAAAGCTGTTGTCGTCCACCTTCTTCGGAAAGCCAGCCGACGCGGAACGCTCTATCCGCTTAACCTCTTCCTCCATCATCCTGCCGTAAAACGTGTTCAAGCCCGATAGGAACACGGCAAAAAACAGTATCAACAGTATAAGCGAAAACAAACAATAGTCCAAGGTAGTGCGCACCGTCATGGACTTAATAAGCGGCAACCGCTTTTTTTGCTTGCCCAAAATAGGCGCAGGCACGCACTCGGTCTTTTGCGCATCGCCCTCGCCCGCCGTTTCGGACTGCGGCGCACTTTCAGCCTGAGCTTTGTCCGTTTCGGGTATTATATTTTTGTTTTCGCTTTCGTTTTCCATGATATAACACCAGTATACCATGAAAGTGTGTATAAGTCAATAAACAAATAATTCCGAATTCATAATTCCGAATTCCGAATTATTCTAATAATTCTCCGCCTTCATCTCGAAAAACGCTTTGGGGTGCGCGCACACGGGGCAAACCTCGGGTGCGCTGTCGGCAACCACCATATGCCCGCAGTTAAGGCATACCCAAACGACCTGCACGCCCTTGTTGAACACCTCGTTCTTTTCGATATTGGCGGCAAGCTTTACGTACCGCTCCTCGTGCGTTTTTTCGATAGCCGCGACCTTGCGGAACAGCTCCGCGATAGAGGAGAAACCTTCCGCGTCCGCCTCCTCGGCAAACGTCTTGTACATGTCCGTCCACTCAAAGTGCTCGCCGTCGGCGGCGTCTTTTAGGTTGGTAAGCGTTTCGGGCATGCCGCCGTGCAGTAGCTTAAACCAAATTTTGGCGTGCTCCTTCTCGTTGGACGCCGTTTCGGCAAAGATAGCGGCAATTTGCTCGTACCCGTCCTTTTTAGCGCGGGACGAATAGTAATCGTACTTGTTGCGCGCCATGCTCTCGCCCGAAAACGCGGTCATAAGATTTTCTTCCGTTTTAGTGCCTTTAAGATTTTTCATGCGACAAAGCTCCTTGCATAAATTTGTAGTACGATTATACAATATCCGCAGGCGCATATCTTGATTGAAATAGTTGATTTATGCGTTTTTTTGCAACATAAAAGCCGCACGGATATTCCATGCGGCTTAATTAATTCTTAATTATAAATTCTCAATTATTTGACATCCGCGTAAATAAGTCCGGCTGCGCCGATGATACCCGCGTCGTTGCCCAGCTGCGCCGTAAGAATATCAAAGCGCGGCGTATCGGCAAAGCCGTAGTTCCTGTCCTTGCAGTAGTCCTTGAGCTTATAAATAAGGTAGTCGCCCTGAGCGCATACGCCGCCGCCCAGTATTATCGCCTGCGGACGGAAAATATTGGCAAAGTTGAGCATACCCTCGCCAAGATACTTTACGTAATAATCTACAACTGCATTGGCGGACTTATCGCCTGTTTTGCTGCACTCGAACGCCGTCCTGCCGTCCACGTCGTCGAGCGTGGGCGAAAACTTCCACATAGCCGAATTTTTATCGGCAAGCATAGCCTTTTTTGTTTCGCGTATAAGCGCGGTCGCGCTGCAATACGCCTCCATGCACCCGCGCCTACCGCACGAACACGGCTCGCCGTCCACAACAAGCACCATGTGTCCCATTTCCGCGCCCTTGCTTTCGTTGCCCTCGTACAGCTTGCCGTTAAGAACAATTCCGCCGCCCACACCCGTGCCGAGCGTGAGGAAAATGGTGTCGGTGTACGTTCTGCCCACACCGAACATTGTTTCGCCAAGCGCGGCAACGTTTGCGTCGTTGCTCACCTTGATATGACGGTTGATCATTCGCGCAAGCTCATCCACCAGCGCGACGTGGTGCCAGTTAAGGTTGAACGCGCGATCGACCGTTCCACGCGCGGAATTGATTGCGCCCGGGCAGCCTATGCCCACGCCCAAAAAATCGCGGTCGTTAATATCCACGAGCGACTTTATCAAGTGCCCTATGTCGGAAATAATCTTGTGCGGACCGCCGGCAACGTCGGTCACGACCTTATCCTTTTTCAGTATTTTACCGTTTTGATCGACAACGCCCACCTTGACGGACATTCCGCCTATATCAACACCTACGCAATACATATTTCCCTCCGAGATTATTATGTGTATTATAAGCAAAGTAAAGCCATAGCGCGCGGCTATGGCAATTTACTATTCTATTATTATCGTATTTATAGAAGACTTAAGCCTGTCTTTTTCCGCCTGGTTGCGCTCTTTCAGGTACTCGCCGAACATATTGACGGCATTGTGCCTATCAAGTATGACGTAGCGCCGCGTGACGGGCAGTTTCTTTTCGGGCGGAATTTTACCCTCGCCACCGACGGGTCTTTGCGCAGCGCCGCTGCCACCGCTCTTTTTGGGCTTTGTCGGCTTTTTGGTCGACGGTTTTTTGACGGTCGGCTTTTTGACCGTGCTCGCATTAACCTCGGTCGGGCGCGGTGTGACAGTCCTTATTTCGGGAATGTATATGCCGCGGTCGGGCTCTATATCGCTTGCGCTTAATTCGTCCGCTTGCGGCGCGGCGGTATTATCGTCAACCTCATACGCTCCCGTTTCGTCGGCTGCGTCGGTTTCGTAATTGTCGTTGGTTTCGTCCGTAACGTCGCCGTACTCGTCGGTCGGCTGTTCGTCGGCGTCGGCGTAATCGTAGTTATCCTCAAGCTCGGCGCTCTCATATTCGCCGTCGGCTTGCTCGTAGCCTTCCTCGCCCTCTACCGTGCCGTCGTCGTACGTGTACTGCTCGTCGGCGTCGTAATAGATTTCCTCTTTATCGGGCTGTTCGTCGCCTTCGACCTGTTCGTCGCCTTCGACCTGTTCGTCGCCTTCGACCTGCTCGTCGACAAACTCGTCGTTTTCCTCAACGTACTCGTCGTTGGTTTCGGCGCTCTCGTCCGTATCGGCTTGCTCGTACTCCCCATTGTCCGCAACCGCCTCGGGTTGTTCGTCGTCAAAGGTGTCAAACGAATCGAAAGTATCGTCTTCGGCATCGTCCTTTATTCCCACAAAGCCGCTGTGCTGTTCGGCGGGCTGCTCGCGCCAATCGGCGAGCTCTTGCTCGTCTTCGGGTTGCGTATCGGCGACGGGCTGAGAATCTTTTTCGGGTTGTTCGACCTTTTCGGTCGTTTCGTGTTTTTCGGTCTTTTCGGCTTTTGCCACGCGTTCGGTCTTGCGCACGGCGGATTCGCCAATACGTTTTATGCGTTCGAGCTCCGCCTCGCGTTTGAGCTGTTCGGGCGATTTTTTGACCGCGGGCTCTTTCTTTTTGTTCTTTTTGTCATCTTTTTTGTTGGCGACAAGGCAGTCCACGATAAGTGCGGTAAGCGAAAGTATAAAAAGCACCGCCGAAAGCCCGAATCCTATTACGGTAGACAGCGCGACAAAAAGCTCGGGCAACGGGAGCGTAACAATATCCGTACCCATAACGAGGAACGCAGTTGCAACGCCATTATCCTGAACGGCGACAATACACAAGCCGTCGACGGTATTCAACATTGTAAGCACCGAGCACGCCACCATAACGGTCGAAACGATAAGCACAAGCGTGCTGAGTACGCGCAAAAGGACGTCGCCTACGCCACACTTGCGTTTACCCTTGGCGGCGACTACTATTACCGAAATCAACAGCAACAGCAACAATGCCGCACAAACCGACACAAATACGATATTGAAGATTTTGCTAAAATCCAACATACTCGTATTATACAACGCGTGTTATTGTTTGTCAATCTTTGAATGAAAATATTTGAAAGATTTGACGAATTAAACGGAATTTTGGACTACTTAACCTCTATTTGCTTGCCGCTTTCGGCGCAAACGTACACGTAATGCACGCCGTCGTCAAGCTCGTAACGGTACTCGTAGCAAATGCGTTCCTTGCCGTCCATGGTGCGTACTACAAGCCTGCCGTCATCGGTTTCCGACTTTAACGCCTTGTGCGCCTGCCGTTCGGTCTTTTTGTGCGAAGGAATATCCTTGTGTTCGTTGTCGCAGCCGCCCGCAGTGAAAGCCACCGTCTTGCCGCCGTGAATAACCGCAATCGCGCTGTCGTCGCACGCCATTGCGCCGTCGTAGCTGCGGCACATAATAACGCTGATCGACTTGCCCGTCGTTTCGCACCACTTTACCTCCAGTCCGTCGTAGCCGCACGCGGACGCAGTTTGGAGCGCGATTTGCTTAGCCTGTTCGGTATCGGTTTCCGTCGCCTCGCCGCGCACAAACGCGAACTCGATTATCTTGTTGCCGCACACCACGGCGTAACCGCTGTTGCCGTCGCGCTCCACGTTGAACTCTATATGTCCGCCGTAGTCGCCCACGTATTCGGCCTTGTCGGCGTTCAGCGCGGTCTTGACGGTTTCCGTCGCCGCTTTAATATCGTCCTCGGTGACCGAGGCGTCTGTATCGCCGTCGCTTGCGGGAATAAGCTCGCCGTTATATTCGAACTCCGTTCCGTCCGTAACCCAAGCGCAGAACTTGCTGCTGTACTCGTACAGCATATCGGACATTTGCATTGTTTGTTCGGGCGTGTACGTGTGCAGCACTGTGGATATGTCGTTGAGGAACTGTTCCTTGGCGCGGCTGTCCGCCCAGTCGTCGGTGTGACATTCGAGTGCAGCCTCCGCGCGCACTGCGTGAACAAGTCCCGTGCGGCTAAGGTCTTCCGCAGGCTCTACCTCGTTGCACAGCCTGAGCGCGGACATCGTGCTTTTAAGCTCGACAGCCGAGTCGCGCAACAAATATCCCGCCATTTGCTTTGACGAATCGTTGAAGGCTGCGTTTTCTTGGCGCTGGCGCACGGCAAGCACAAGTCCCGAAATCATGCCGCACAGCATGACTGCAATAGTCACCGCCACAGCCGCTATAATAATGCCGTAGCCTTTGCTTTTGTGTTGTTTGTAATTCATAGGTTTTTCCTTTTGTTATGATAAATATCTAAATTGTGAATATCTAAGTGCGGAGGCGCGTGCAAGAGCAGGAAATCCGAGCGCGGGACGACGGGAGTTTAGACCCACATAAATAACCTGCGGTTGTCCCCACTGCGCAAATTTGCATACGCAAGCGTGCAAATTTACTTGTGGGTGTAAGACCGAGTACCGCGCGAAGGCTGACGAACTATTGCACGATGCATACGCGCTTAGAGAGCAAAGTTGTGTTTGCCGATTTTAATATGCACCGTCAACGACCAAATCCAGCTGGACGTAGCGGTGGCGGGATTGTAGTAGTACAAGCAGCCTCCGGTGGGGTCCCAACCGTTAAGCGCGTCGCGTGCGGCATTGTATGCGGACTCGTTGGGCGTAAGATTGATTTGCCCGTCATCCACCGCCGTGAACGCACCCTTTTGGTAGATAACGCCGTAAATGGTGTTGGGGAACTTGCTCGATTTAACACGGTTAAGCACTACCGCGGCAACGGCGACCTGACCGTTGTACGGCTCGCCGCGCGACTCGCCGTAAACGCACCGCGCCAAAAGGTTAAGATCGCTATCGGATATATTTGTCGTCGTGCCAGTGCCGGTAGACCCGCCGCTCGAGGAAAGGGTTATGCCCAGCTTGTTCTCGGTACCGCTGCCCACCACGCCGTCGACGGTCAAGCCGCAGTCCGACTGGAAATGCATAACCGCGCACATGGTGCGCCTGCCCCATGCGCCGTCCACGGTGGACTTGTAGTACCCCGCACTTTTGAGCGCGGTTTGAACGGCTTTAACGTTAGCCGTCGTCTTGCCCTTGGTTATGCCGCCCGACTTTGCCGACGTGTACAGCGTTATGCCCAGCTTGCTCGCAGTGCCGCTGCCCACCACGCCGTCAACAGTCATGCCGCGGTCGGACTGGTATTTGAGTACGGAACGGAGCGTACCGTTGCCCCACATTCCGTCTACCGTGCCGGTATAGTAGCCGTACGTTTTGAGCCGAGCCTGCACCGCCGCAACGTTAAAGTCGGTCTTGCCCTTGCTTATGCCGCCCGTCACTGGCAGCTTAACCTTAAGCTTGCTCGCAGTGCCCGAGCCGACAATGCCGTCCGCCTTCAGTCCGTTGTCCGACTGAAACCTTTTGACGGCGGACAGCGTGCCGCTGCCCCACTTGCCGTCTACGGTAGATTTGTAGTAGCCGAGCGTAGACAGCCGAGCCTGTACCGCCGCCACGTTGGCGTAGGTATTGCCGCTTGCTATATCGGCATACGCCACCGCAGTGGACGGAATAAGCGCAAGCACCGCCGCCATAACAAGCAGCGTTGCCGTAAGTATAGAAAAGCGCGCGCGTTTTTGTGTTTGTGTCATAAGAATTTCCTTTGTTGTTATTCGGCGAATATACTATCCGAAAATCTCGGCAAAGATCGATTTGTACTTAAAGTCCTCGCCGTAGCACAGCGGCGGATAGATGACGCACCACCAGTTGTCGCCCTTGCCGCTGCCCAGCTCGACGATGAGCGCGTCGTACATTCCTTCGGGTACGGTCACGTCATGATACATGCGCGACGGAAAGTACTCGTAGGATAACTTTGCCCGTGCGCCGTAGCTGTAGCCGTAAGCGCGAAGGGTGCGATCGGCTATGGCGGAAATGGTATCCAGCCTTTCGCCGATTTCGCGGTACGCCTCGTCAAACGTGGACTTGTCTATGTTGTCCGTGATATACGCGTTGATTGCGTCCCGCACCTTTAGCTTGACAGCCTGATCGGCTTTGTCGTTGGAGTTGGCGCGGATGTGCAGTCGCAGCAATTCGCCGTCATAGGTATTATTATCTTTACAGCCCAAAAATATAGACGAAACGCAAAAAAATATTGCGACCGACAATAATACAGATACACTTTTCTTGATGATTTGTAATATTCTTTCCATACACACGATTATTGCCGCGTGTAAGATATTTATACAGTGTAATTAAAAAAGGTCGGGATTTCTATCAACCGAAAACCTCAACCTTATTTCAATTCCGAATTAATTCTTAATTATCTCCCCGTCCTTTAAGCTTTGAAATATAAGCCAGTAGCCCTTGCCGGTGGGAATACTTTTATTTTCAGGCAGCCACTGCGCCTCGTCGCCCAGCGGCGAAACCTTTTCGTACGTGCCCGACACGGCGTAGCACAAAAAGTCGTTGCCGCCACGCCCGACGGAAATTATATGTCCGTCAACGGGCACTTTTACCCAAAGTATATCGGGCAACAATGCGGACAACTTTTCGTCGCACTCGGCGCTGTCGAACAGCTTTTGCATATCGGTTTGGGCTCGCTCGATAAACGATATTTCGCGTATCGGCTTTACCTGCGTTTTGTTCGGTATAGGCTTGACGGCATGGTCCTGCCCGCCCTTTAATTCGCGCGTGGAGCGTGTTTTCAGCCACCGCGCCGCCATTTCGCACGGGCGCGTGCCGCGGTAAACGTCGCTGTCCGCAGTAGCCGCCGCAGCGGGCATAGCGTCCTCGGCGTGATGAGCGTTGTCGCTTTCAACGTCGGTATTATCGGTTTCAAGCATATCGAGCTCCTCCGCGTCGCCATTTCCGTCCTCGTCGGTTATTGCCGTAATTTCCGTAGCCGTGCTTTTTTCCACCTTAGGCGCAAGCCCGTCCAGTATGGACGGCGCGGCAAGCACTCGCGGCGTGTCCAAAAATTTGTCGACTATCGGCATGCGCGTAGACAAATCTATATGCGTATAAAAATTGTTTTCCGCCAACTGCTCGTCGCCGTAAATTTCCAGCCGCGACTGCGGTATGCCCGTACCGTCGGGCATCGGCAAAACCTTAGGCGGCGTGGATATTGGCGGGAGCGCGGCAAGCTGCGGTTTGTCGGGAACGGGCGCGCGCCTGTCGTTTTTGCACAACAGGTCCATAACGTTTGCCTCCCACATGCGCTTGCCGTTTGTGCCGTACAGCCTGAGCTTGGTATCGAACACGGCAAAGTGCAAGTTGTCCGCCTCCGTGCCCTCTACAATAAACACCGACGACGGATTGTCGCGTTGCGGCAGGTCGCGCACGTACACGGCATTGGGCGTTATAACCCCCGCTTTAAGCTCGCCGCAGGTAGGCATATCGAACGTGCTGAGCGAAAACCGCAAACCTCTTGCGCTCTTTTCTATCAGCACTACGCCCTTGCCCTCGCCCGAAAGTATCAACATTTTTTTCTCGTACAGCATACGCACCACCACTGTTTGATATATGTATACTATAAAACATATGTCGTGTATTGCCGTGTTTATGCCAATTAACCGCGATTATTGTCGAGCAAGCGTAATATAAAAATTCGACACGAAAAAAGCCATTGCGATATGCAAAGGCTTTGTTGTGTGTTACCTTATTATTCCTGCGTTTGTTCGGTCGATACCCTTTTGAGCTCGGGCAGTTCGATTTCGGGGAACGCGCCGAACACCTCGGCAAACGGCTCGTATTTGGACTGGATATTGAGTATCAAGGACTTAATAGCATTGTAGTCCTGACTGAGCGTGCTGTTGCGTACCGTAGCCTCCTCATCCTCGGCGAGGGGTTGGCTGTAATCGTATTCGTACTTGCGCATTGCATGCCACAAATCGTCCATACGTTCGTCAATGTTATCCATGCCGGCACCTGCGACTATTTGATCGTAAGTGGTAAACTGCTGTGAGGTCAAGCCCGTCTTTTTGCCGTCGATCTTGGCGGCAATGCTGTTGTTGTAGTCGAGGATTGCCTGCACTACTGCGTCAAAGCCGGTGGACTCGAACTCCGACGAAACGCGCAGCTTGATTGTGGTATTGTCGGGCTCGGTGAATTTGCGCTTGTGGTTGTCAATGCTCCACGGTGCGCCGTCGTAGCCAAGGTTGCTCACGTTGATAAACAGCTTAAGCTCGTCGCCCGCCAGCTTTTCGGCATTGGAATTGTCGGTAGACGTCTTTTTGTAGACCATCTCCACAAGCCTGCCGTACGTTTCCTTATTGGGCAGGAACAGCTTGTTGCGCAGTCCGTACGCCCAATCGTTGACGTAGTTGCACATAACGGCTTTGTCGCCGTACTCGTTTTGTATGGATTCTATGCCGGGCACAAACGTATATCCCGCAAAGCAGCTGAATACAAGCGTGAAAGCAAACACCCACATTGCGCCGCGCACCGCGCCGATAAGAAAGCCGACAAGCCTGCTCATAACGGTTTTCTTTTTGCCGATGTACGATTTGATGATGACCGTCACGATAATCAGCAGCAAGCGCACTACAATGAATATACCCACGCCGCATATGGCGGAGAACAAAACGAACGCGCCGTAAATTGCAAATCCGGCTTGCGCGACGTCTATGCCCGTGGAGGGTATTGCCGTGGTTGCGTTTTTGATAACGTCGTTCATGGGCTTGTAGAAATTAGCAAACAAGAACGACTTGTCGTCGGGAACCTTCCAGCCGCTGTAAATAAACTTGGCAAGCGACCATTGCGCTTTGGCATCCACGCCGTTACCCAAAACAAAGTCTTTAACGCCGTCTATGCCGAGCAACGCCTCGGCAATTACCGTGGAAAGGAAAAACGCCAAAAGGAATGCAATAAGGAACGCGCCGAGCGACAACGCACTCTTCTTTGCGCCCTTAAGCACTCCGAGCAGTCCCACAAGGACCACCACTGCCAATAATGCTACGTCAATCCAAGACATACGAAACCTCCGTATACTTATTGCCTTTACTTGTAAATTTTAAACCGCTTTTTGCGCGGCATTTCGGTATAATCGCCGCACTTAATGGCAAAACTCGAACTATGCCTTACAACGATTTTTTTATGCCCGAAATTTCCAACGTATCCGCGGACGCCGACAACGCCGAGCCTGCCCGCGATTTCGAGTTTGAATGTGCTTTTGCCCTGCTCGGCGTCAAGCCGATAGTGCTGTGCATAGGCTCCGACCGCGTGACCGGCGACTGCCTCGGTCCGATAGTCGGGCAAATGCTGGTGGAGCGCAAAGCAAATGCGTTTGTGTACGGAACGCTCGACCGCCCCGTTACCGCGCTCAACCTTAAGGACGCCGTAACGCATATAAAGGACGTGCACTCCGACAAAAAGGTGCTTGCAATCGATTCGTCCGTCGGGCGGCTTGCCGACGTCGGCAAAATCCGCATTGCGTTCGGCTCGATTGCTCCGGGCAGCGCCGACGGCAAAAAGCTGCCAAAGGTCGGCGACGTGTCCATTACCGCTACCGTGACCGACCCGCGCAAAACGCCGCTGTCGGCAGTACGGCTCGGCACCGTTTATGCCCTGGCTAACACGATAGCCACGCGCATAATAAGATGCCTACAGTAACTCTGCTACCATTTTACAACATTATTACTGAAAAAGTCATTAATATAAGATTAGAATTTGATTAGAAAATCGTGTACAAGCTTTACACCAACCTTTCGTAATAACGACATAAGAATATAAAAGTAGCTAAGGTACGGTTATATTCGACTTGTATGCGCTGTTATACTTAATCTATGAACAAAGCCTGGGATTTTTTTAGGGACGAGCGCGACCGAAACACCGCCGCCCTTGCCGATGCCGCGCCCGACGGTCCGACCGAAACGCTGTTCTTTTCCGATTCGCTCACCGCACTGAAAGCAGCAGCACCCGACGGCAGCAGCGTGTGCGCAATCGGGTTTGACAATACCGACTTTATTTTGCGCGCGGGATTTCGGCTTGCGGACGGCGAATGCGACGTGTGCATTGCGCGCGGCGGCGCAGCCGAGTTTGCTACGGCACGGCGGACTATACATAAAAAACTTATACTGCTGCCCACGCACGACTACCCCGCGGCGGCATGCACCGCTTTTCGCACGGAGGTAAAATCGTTTGCCGTACTGAGCAGCGGCAAGCGACCGTTTGCCGTCGTGTTTGACGAAACCGACGCGCACGATAATCATGCGTCGCTGTTCGGCGAAATAGTCGCGCTCGACCTTGCCGCGTTCGACGCGGAGTTTTGCGCGCGAATGACGGGACGGCGTGTAAGCGGAGATAACGCAACACAAATAGCCGAGCTTGTAACCGAGCTTACCGCCGAGCTCAAACAAATAGACAAGGATGTATGTGCGCAAAAGACCGCGCTTGTTAGAGCGGGACGGCGCGCCGCGCAAATCGTGGCAGCAACACCCGAGCTGTTAAGCTCGTCGGGCGCGGCGCAAGCGGCTGAGGCGTACCGAATGTTGTGCGCCGCCGAACAACGCCCGTCCTGTATGCGCGGCGAGCTGGAGATGATATTCGGCGCGTACGTTACGGACTTTTACATAAAAAGCCTGTCGTCAATGCAGCCCAACTTTCCACCCGACAACAATAGGCGCATAGACAGCATAACGAGCAACTTAGGCGCGGACGTGCGCCGCGCGTGCGTACACGTATCGCCCATATACCCGCCGCAAAAGCTGATGCTGCACGAATACCGAATAAAGGAATTCAAGGGCGAGCTCCTGCGCACACTTACAGGCGTGGCACGGCGGCGTAGCGAGGCATGGCAGGTGTTCAAAAGGCTATACCCCGACGACGGATATTGCCTGAAAACGCTGGTAGACAAAACGGACGCGCCGCTGTGCGTTGCGCTTGCGCCCGACGTGCTTAGGTCCGACTCCCTGCTGTCCTTTTTAAAACAAGCGGGCAAGCTGGAAAAATACGTGATTTAATTCGGAATGCGGAATTATGAATTCGGAATTAATGAAAAGATTTTATTAAATTAATTATACGGCTACGCCGCATACATGTTGTGCTATTACTACTGATAATTCCGAATTCCGCATTCAGAATTCCGAATTATTCTTCCCCTATCCACTGATACTCTTCCAGATCGACCTTGCCGTCTTTTACAACCACGCCCTCGCCTTCCAGCAAACGCCTTTGCGCGTCCACGCCGCCAAAAGCGAAATCGGGTGCAAGAGCGCCGCTTGCGTTTACCACTCTATGGCAAGGCACACTGCCGAAAAACGGATTTACGTGCAGGGCGTTACCCACGGCGCGAGCTGCGCCGCGGTGTCCGCTCATCAGTGCGATTTGAGAGTACGTTGCCACCTTACCCTTCGGTATTTGCGTAACGGCGCGGTACACGTCGGCGGCGAACGGGGTGGGCGTTCTACTCATTTCTATACCCGCGCAAAAGATTGGGGTCTACCATGATTTTACCCTTAGCGTAAGGATCGTCGCGGATAATCTCACCCACCTCGGGCACTTTTATCACGCCCTTGGTCGGGTTTTTTATACTGTCGATTTTGCCGCGCAGTACGGCGTACACCTCCGACCGCTCAAACGACAGGTCGGTGTCTTGCATTACGCAGTCTATCAGCTTGAGATTTTTGCAATAGCACAGCGGTTGCGTGCCTATAATCGTGCAGTTTTTAAAGGTCAGGTTTTTGCTGTACCAGCCGAGGTACTCGCCTATAACCACGCTGTTTTCCACCGTAACGTTTTTACTGTGCCAAAACGCGTCCTTGGTATTGAGCGTGCTGTCCATGATTATGGCGTCCTCAACGTACTGAAAGGAATATTTGCCTTTAAAGTTCAACCGCCGCATGGCAAGGTTTTTTGCGCGCATCATAAAGTATTCGCTTGTCGCGGTGGAATCGGTCAGCCTGATGCCGCTCGACGACCAGCCGAATTCGGGCGAAATTATATCGCAATCGCGCATGACGGTGCTTTTACATTCCCTAAGCGCCTTTATGCCATGCAGCTTGGAGTTTACTATATTTATGTTTTGGCTGTACCACAACGCGGCGCGGCACTTTTCGGTGAGCTCGCAGTTTTCCAGCGTTACAACGCGGTCGTGCCAAAGCGGATAGCGTAAGTCGAAATAGCAGTTTTTTGCCTCCACCACGCCGCATTCCTTGAGCGCGCTTTCGCCGTCGGCGGGACCTTGAAACTTGCAATTTTCTATTTGCACGTATTCCAGCCCGTACAGCGCGCGTTCCTCGTCCATCGTTTTGTTTTCAATCTTGACCGCCATCGGTTTTTCTCCCGTTTATGTTATCGTTAATGTAATTCAAAATCGGCTTATAGTCCAGTATATGTTTCATCTTATACTTTTTGATTTTTCCCTTGTCGTCCTTTGCCTTGATCGTCACGGTAGCCGTGCAACCGCGCTTTTCGTAGAACGCGCTTTTGTGCTCGACTGACGTTATACTGTCAAGCGGAACGGACTTTCGGCTGTCGGCGCCGCGTCGTTTGAGCACAACGCGCGTGTTGTACACGGTGTACGTTTGCTCGTTGCCCATTGACGCCAAAATCGTGATTGCGGTTACAATAAACACCGTCACGGGCAGCGCTATGCCGAAAAATACGGAAATAAAAAATGTAAATGCCAGCCCGACGGCAAGCACCGTAGCAATAGACAGCCTGAAAATAAGCATTCCCCTGCGGTACGCCTTGTAGTCCATTATGCGCTGAAAAACAATTTCTTCTTTTTGCTCCTGCGGCGGAGTTTCGGTCACGCCGTCCGCGGCAAGCGTTTGCGTTTCGTCATTGGCTTGATTGTTCATTATTCTACCCTATGATTATTCCGGTGGTGATTAACAGGTAAATCACGTAAAGCACGGGCGGCACAGCATTTATAGCCTGCACCCCCCAAAGCGCATGTTTCTTGTTGCACTTGTTTTTCAAAAGCATCATGCCGAGCGTGGAGACGGTAGCGATTACGCCCAGTATAAGCAGCCATTTGGAATCGGTGTTCAAAATGTATATGCCCGAACTGTTAGGGATAAACGAGAACACGTCCGCCACAAACAGTATTGCAAAGTTGAACACGTTGGAGCCTATTATATTGCCTGCGGCGGCGTTAAAGTTGCCGCGGTGGCAAAGCGTAACCGAGGATATAAGCTCGGGCAGGCTTGTGGCAACGCCGAGGAACAACGCGCCAGCAAACGTCTTGCCGAGGTTGAGCTTGTCCGCCACCATGTCGGTAAGGTAAGTCATTGCAATGGACGCACCTATAAGTACTATCGCGCATGCGATAAACCGAATTACGGCTTGCTTGAGCGTAATACCTTCGTCGCTCTTTTCGTCGTCGCCTTCCGACGTTTTGGGCATGCGCCGCACAAACATCACGTACAGCACCAACACGGCGGGCGACACGACCGAAAACCAAGTAAACTGCATATATTCGGCAAAGTACAGCCCCGCCGCGACCAGCGCGTACATTCCACACGCAACGGCAAGCGCCGTGTAGTAGAACGTGCTGAATTGTGCCTTTTTCAAGCCGCGCGAATAGATGAGCAGTATCACGCCGAAAAACGCGAGGTTAATAAGATCGGAGCCCAAGATGTTGCCGATTATCATGGAGTTTTCTTTTACTATCCACACCGCGGAAAGCGACGTAAACAGCTCGGGCAAGCTTGTTACTGCGGCAAGCATTACGCCGCCAATGAACGCGCCCGAAATATTGCTTTTGGCGTCCATTATATCGACGTACTTGCCCAGCTTGATAGACAGCGTCACGATAACCGCGACCATCGCTATATATCCGATATAAACCAACCAGTCCACTATTAGCTCCTCTACTAAGCTCCGTTATAGTTGTCGGCAACGTACTTGCGCACGCGCAGCGGTATTCCCATATTATCGCACAGTTTTTTGCAATTTGCAATATCTTTTTCGCCTATTACGTCAACTACGGTAAAAATTACGTCAAGTCCTTCCGATTTGCAGCACTTGGCAAAGTCCAGCACCCCGTCGAACGCATTACTACCGAACGAGGAACGCGTTACACTTAGGTACTTGTCCGCAGTGCAGTTGTTGAGCGAAACGGACACTACGTCCATATCTTTCAGCTCGGGCGCGATGTTCCTGCCGTTTACAAGACTGCCCAGCCCGTTGGTGTTCAGCCGCGTGGTATAACCCCGCCGCTTAAGCTCGCGCGCGACCGGCACAAGCACTTTCATGTTTTCGGTAGGCTCGCCGTAGCCGCAAAACACAACCTCGCCGCAGCCGTAGCTCAGTCCGTCAAACGCCGCAAGCACGGCGCTTTCATCCGCGGGCTCATTGTCCAACCACAAAACGGTGTCCTTTACGCCGCCGCCCGTGTTGCGAATACAAAACGTGCAAGCATTGCTGCATTTGTTGGTCAAATTTATATATGCCTTTCCGTCCAGCATATATGCATAGTTGTTCATTATTTTATCCTGAACGCGCGTTTGGCGTTTTCATTGGTAATGCGCACCATTTGCTCGTACGGCACACCCTTTATTTCGGCAAGCCGCTTGGCTACAAGCGCAACGTTTTTGGGATAGTTGAGTCCGTAACGCTTTGGCATAGGCGTCAGGTACGGGCTGTCCGTTTCCACAAGCAAGCGGTCGAGCGGCACGTACTCCGCAGCACGCACAAGGTTGACCGCGTTGTTGTAAGTGACCGTGCCCGAAAAGGAAATGTAAAAATTCTTTTTTACAAAGTACTCGGCGATTTCCCTCGAGCTGGAAAAACAGTGCATTATCGCGCCGTCGGGATAGTCGCGCGTTTTACTGAACTCCACAAACTCCCCGTAAGAATCGCGCTGGTGAAACACAATGGGCAAATGCAGCTCGCGCGCCAAATCGTACTGCTTTTCCATAGCGACAAGCTGCAGCTGCCTGTCCGAGCCGTCGCGGTGAAAATCCATGCCGATTTCCCCTATCGCCAGCACCTTGTCGCAAACCTTTGCCATGTCGCGCAGCTTTTGTATATTCTCGTCGGTTACGGTGTCGGCGTCATAAGGATGAACGCCCACCGTCGCGTATATGCGCGGATTACTTTTTGCCAAATCGACGCAGGTTTGGGAGGAAGGCAAATCGCAGCCAACGCAAACGATATATTCCAGCCCGTCTTCGTCCATGCTCGATATAATCTTATCCGCGCCGCCCTCGCCGTACTGTTCGTCGTAGATATGCGCGTGCGAATCGATCAGCATATTTTGTCACCCGCCTCGCCGTCGGGATGAACAAGCCGCGGCAAGCCGTTCTCGCCTACCGAGCACAAAAGCATGCCCTCGGAGGTAACGCCGCACAGCTTGGCGGGCTTGAGGTTGGCGACAAGCGCGACCTTTTTGCCGACAAGGCTTTCGGGCGTGTACGCCATCGCTATGCCGGACACTATCGTGCGGCGGCGCGTGCCGTCAAACACGGTAAGCTTTAACAGCTTTTTGGCTTTTTCTATTTTTTCGCACGCCTCGATTTGCCCGACCAACAACTGCGTTTTGAAAAAGTCGTCAATGGCGATTTGCTCGGGCGCGGTCTCCTCTTGCGGCTTTTTTGACTCGGCAGCAGCCGCGAGCTTTTGCTCGACGGGCTTGTCCGTTTTATTCATTTGCTCGGCTAATTCTTCCAATTCCTTAAGCTCCTTTTTTACGTCAAGCCTGTTAAGTATGGGCTCGATTTCGGTAGTGGCGTATTCGGCTTGCGCGCCGAACGTCATTGTATCGAAACCTGTGGGCACAGGCAAGCCAAGTCCCGCGAATATACGTTTGGGGTACTTGGTGAGGAATGGCAACAGCAGTCCGCCGACCACGCGTATGCCCTCGGTAAGATTGTACATTACGGCATTGAGCCTGTCCTTTTCGCCGTTCTTGTTAAGCTCCCACGGTTTGTTGGCGTCTATATACTTGTTGGACATATCTATCACGCCGAATATCTTGCTTAGCGCAAGGTGCAGTTCGGGCATGTCCATCAAAGGTCTAACCTCGTCGAGCAGTCCGTTGACCGCATTCGTGTATTCCTCGTCGCGCTTGTCGACCGTTGCGGGACGGGTAAGCTTGCCCTCGAAATACTGGCGATTCATCGCAAACGTGCGGCGAACAAGGTTGCCGAGGTCGTTTACTATATTGTTGTTGATTGACGTTACAAGCAGCTCGTTGGTGTAGTTGCTGTCGTCGCCGAACGGCATCGAGGAAAGCAAATAGTACCTGAGCGCGTCAACGCCGTATCTTTCCGAAAGAATGAACGGGTCGACCACGTTGCCCTTGCTCTTGCTCATCTTGTCGCCGTCAAACATTATCCAGCCGTGACCGTACACCTTTTTGGGTAGCGGCACATCCAGCGCCATAAGTATTGCGGGCCACACGATTGCATGAAAGCGCACAATCTCCTTTGCCATCATGTGCATGTCGCACGGCCAGTATTTTTTGTAAAGGCCGTCGTCCTTGCCGCAGTAGCCGAGCGCCGTGAGGTAGTTGGGCAACGCGTCAATCCACACGTACACCACGTGTTTGGGATCGAACGGCACCTTAACGCCCCAGTCGAAGGACGTGCGCGTAACCGCAAAGTCGGTAAGCCCCTTATCTATAAAGTTGTTCACCATTTCCTTCACGCGCGAATCGGGCTGCAAAAAGTCCGTTTCGGTGAGCAGCTTGCGCACGCGGTCGGCGTACTTGCTCAGGCGGAAAAAATAGCACTCCTGCTTTTCGTCGCGCACAGGTCTGCCGCAGTCGGGGCACTTGCCGTCGACAAGCTGGGACGCCGTCCAAAACGATTCGCACGGCTCGCAGTACTTGCCCGAATACTCGGACTTGTAAATATCGCCCTTTTCGTACAGGCGCGTAAAGATTTCGGCAACCGCCTTTTCGTGATCCTTATCGGTAGTGCGGATAAAGCCGTCGTTGTTTATGTCCATAAGCTGCCACAGCTTTTTTATCTTGTCCGCCAAGCCGTCCACAAACGCCTGCGGTTTTAAGCCGCGCGCCTCGGCTGCCTTTTGCACCTTTTGTCCGTGCTCGTCCGTGCCGGTAAGGTAATACACGTCGTAGCCGTCCATGCGCTTAAACCGCGCAATGGCGTCGCTGGCAACCGTAGTGTAGCAATGCCCGATGTGCAGGCTGCCGCTGGCGTAATATATAGGCGTGGTAATGTAAAATGTTTTCTTTTTATTAGGCATGATTAGTTCGCCCCTTAAATATTATTCTGTTCTTAATGCTACGACGGGGTCTTTCTTTGCGGCTAACCGCGCAGGAATAAGTCCCGAAATGAGCGTCAACACGATTGACAGCGCAATCATAATAAGCGCCGTCGGGAACGGCAAAGCAGCAATACCGTATATGCCCACCGCGTTGCCTACAATAAGGTTGAGTATGCCCTGAATTATGTAGGTAACGGCAATACCGATTATACCCGATACCGCGCCTATGATAAACGTTTCGGCATTGAACAGCGCCGATACGTCGCGCTTTCTGCCTCCCAGCGAGCGGATGACGCCTATTTCCTTTATGCGCTCTATTACGGACACGTAAGTGATTATAGCTATCATTACTGTGGAAACGACAAGCGACAGCGACGTGAACGCAACCAGCGCGACGGTAATAATGTCTATAAAGCTGCTTATCATTTCGATGACTATGGCAAGGTTGTCGCTGTAGGTTATATCCTCTCTTTCGTCAGCCTCCCAAACCTCATCGTCAATCGTAATCGCCTTGCTGCTATTCCACTTGTCGAGGTACGAACAAACCTCGTCCTTAAGTTCGAAGTTGGTGGGATATATGGAAATCTTTTGCGGCGTATCCACTCCACCCACGTCGCGTTTGGTAAGCGTGTACGCGGTCGGAATTGCCGATGACGGCAATCCCATTATACTCGACAAAAAGCCGAGCGACGACGAGTTGCCTAATATTGCCTCACGTTCGTACGGTACGCCGTTATGCTGATAGGAGTAGTTGTAGGTAATTCCCCTAACACCGTCGGTCGCAACCATACCCGTAATATCAACGTCGTTATGCGCTGTAAAGTAATCTACTATTTGCGACGACGCGCTGTCAGCCAAAATCTCCTCGGTGAGCGCGCTCGTGTAAAAGAAACCGCGGCTCAAGCTGCCGTACGATACGGACGCCTTGGGTTTGAGTATAGCGGTAATCTTCAGTTTTTTGCCTGTCGTCCAGCTACTGTCGGCAACGGCATTGTATGTAAACGGAGTTTTGGCGGCAAGCTCGGCGTCCTCCACGGCATTGAACACCGTGTCGTTGGGATACCAAACAAATTCCTTGCCTAAAAGCTCCTCGTAAGAGAATCTGTCCTTCCACAGCGCCGCGTCGTAATCCTCGTCGTCAACAGCTTTGTATGCGAGGTTCAAAAACTCTTTTTGCGAAAAGTAGCCGAACTGCGCAAGCAACAAGTCGGTAAGCGACACCTCGTCGTCCACTACAATCATTATCTCGTCCGCCTCGGTAGCCACCTTACTCGTTTCGGGATCGGACACAAATTCGTACTGTGACAAAATAAAATCCACATTGCTCGGCGCTTGCTTAAAGCTGTCCTTGACAACGGAAATGTACGACGTGTATTGCGCAAAATCGGTTTTGCCCAAAAGCTCGGTGTACATATCGAGCGCCGCAGTGAGCGACATTCGCGTTTTACCCAAGCCCTCCAAATCAAAGTCGGTATACAGGTTGTTGGATAGATTAATGCCGTAATCGGTGGTGATGTCCGCATAGTACTTTTTGGGCATCGCCTTTACGTACGAAACATATTCCTTTGTAATATTGTTGGAGATCATGGCATTGCTCATGTCTTTGCCGCGCGCCGCCAAAAACTCGATCATTTGATTGACGTTGACGTAGCCCTTTTTTATGGATTGCTTAGCCACGCCCGCCTTATCCATGTCGCTCATGCTTTTTATAATCGAGCTGAAATCAAACGCCGATGTGCTGACGGTGACGGGGTTGCCCGACAGCATATCGTCCTGCATATCCTCTATGTAGTCTTGTACGCCGCTCGACACGGCAAGCACCGTAGCCACGCCTATTATGCCTATAGAGCCAGCAAAGCACACAAGCAAGGTGCGTTTCAGCTTGGACAACAAGTTCTTTGCTGAAAGCATAAACGCGCTCCACATAGACAACCGCGATTTTTTGCCGCGCGATTTTTGCGCCTTTTTCTTGCCGTCCTTGTTCACCTTTTCTTGTTCGTCGGTATCTACCGCTTTGTCCGTATCGACAGCGCCTTCCGCAACGTTTTGCTCGGCATTGTCTTGCGCGGCATTTTGTTCGCTCTGCTCGGACGGCACAAACGGATTGCTGTCCGATACGACCTCGCCGTCGAGCAAGCGGATGATACGGGTAGAATACTTTTCGGCAAGCTCGGGATTGTGCGTGACCATGATTACCAAGCAATGCGTTGCAATCTCTTGGATAAGGTCCATAATTTGCACGGACGTTTCGCTGTCCAGCGCGCCCGTCGGCTCGTCGGCAAGCAAAATCTCGGGCTCGTTTACAAGCGCGCGCGCTATTGCCACGCGCTGCATTTGCCCGCCCGATAACTGGTTGGGCTTTTTGTTATACAATCCCGCAAGTCCGACTTTGTCGAGCGCCTCTCGCGCACGGCGCACGCGTTCGGGCTTTTCCACGCCCGAAATATTGAGCGCAAGCTCAACGTTAGCCTGTATGGTTTGGTGCGGAATAAGATTGTACGACTGGAATACAAAGCCTATGCGGTGATTGCGGTATGTGTCCCAATCACGGTCGTTATAGTTTTCGGTACTCACTCCGTCGATTTGCAAATCGCCCGACGTGTAGTGGTCGAGTCCGCCTATAATATTGAGCAGCGTGGTTTTGCCGCAGCCCGACGGACCGAGTATCGACACGAACTCGCTTTCACGAAACGACACCGACACGCCCTTGAGTGCATGAACCTTGTCGTCGGCTACCTTATAGTCTTTCGTAATGTTTCTAAGCTCTAACATAAAAAACCTCATATCGGTATATTCATGGACATAGCATAAGTATACTCTTTTATTTTAATTTTGTAAAGGAATAATGCGCCGTTAGCCGACAAAAGACAGTCGCATTTGTCGATATTGTCCTTAGTGCAATATTATCCTCAACACAAATTAAAAAAGGAAGTCGATCGACTTCCTTTTTGTTTGCCTTACACCAATGCTTTGAGCTGATCGCTTATCTCGATGAGCTTTTCGCGCTTGACTTCGATTTCCGCCGTGTATTGACGGAAGAACTGCATTTCCGTTTCGTCAGGCTCTCTCTTGCTTATGATTGCCTCCATAAGCGCAGCCATCGAACGTGTGCGCTTGGTTTCAAGCTCGCGCATCTCTTTTTCGAGCATGTTAATCTCTTTTGCCAAGTCCTTTCTTAACGACATAGTTGTTATCTCCTTTTTGGTTTTTATTTTGTAGACGTACTGTTCTTCCGTCCGAGTTTCGAGGGGTCGGTTGTTATTACGTTTATATCATGCATTATAACAGCCATATCCCCGATTGTCAAGGAGAACTTTGAAATATTCGGTTATTATTGTACAAAAATCATTTCAATCACTATGAACGTTTCGCACAAATTATCAATACAACAGTATATCGGAGTAGGACGGGAAGGGCCACAAGTCTTTGGGCATAACCGTTTCCAGCTTGTCGCAATACCCGCGCAGCTCCTGCATTGTAGCCACCACTTGGTTGTAGCTTACGTCAGCTTGGGCTTGCAGCTCCTCCGTCGCTTTGACTGCGGCTTGAGCGTCGCTTAGGCGTTGGGTAGCCGTATATGCGTTTTGTATCAATTCCGACACGGCGGACAGCATTTTTGTTTGCATACTCGCGTCCACTTTGAGCGCGGTAAGCTTGGATATGTTGTCGGCAAGCAGTGTGGAAAACTGCACGGCGGCGGGCAGGATTTGTTTGAGCACAAGCTCGGACATTGTCCCCGCCTCTATATTTATCACCTTGCAATAGTTTTCAAGCAAAATATCCTTGCGCGCATGCACCTCCTCGTCGGTATAGATATTAAGCCTGTCAAACAGCTCGACGTTTTGCGAACGGTCGTAATACGACAACGCCTCAGGCGTGCTTTTAAGATTGAGCAGTCCGCGGTTTTTCGCCTCCTCCACCCACGCGTCCGCGTAGTTGTCGCCGTTAAACACTATCCTGCGGTGCGCTATATACTCGCGCTTGATAAGCGCAAGCGCCGCCGCCTTAAAGTCTTGCGACTTCGCCTTTTCCAGCTCGTCGGCAAAAGCGTTTAACACGTCCGCCACCATGGCGTTTATCATTATGTTGGGACATGCGATATTGAGCGCACTGCCCAGCGAGCGGAACTCGAACTTGTTGCCGGTAAACGCAAACGGCGACGTGCGGTTGCGGTCGGCGGTGTCCTCGTAGATTACGGGAACGGATTCGACGCCGGTGCTCAGTCTATTACCCACATGATTGCTGTATTCCTTGCCCGACGCAAGCGTTTCGAGCAGGTCGGTTATCTCGTCGCCCAAGAACATGGAAATAATGGCGGGCGGCGCCTCGTTCGCGCCCAAGCGGTGATCGTTGCCCGCCGAGGCGACGGACAGGCGCAGCAGGTCCTGATGCTCGTCAACGGCCTTGATGACCGCCGTCAAAAACACCATAAACTGTAAATTGTTCTTAAGGTCCTTCCCCGGCTCCAAAAGGTTTTCGCCGTCGGAGGTGGAAACCGACCAGTTGTTGTGCTTGCCCGATCCGTTCACGCCGTCAAACGGCTTTTCGTGCAAAAGGCAAGCAAGGTCGTGCTTTTCCGCGACCTGTTTCATAATAGCCATTGTCAGCTGGTTGTGGTCGGTCGCGATATTGACGGTGGAATATATGGGCGCCAGCTCGTGCTGTGCGGGCGCAACCTCGTTGTGGCGGGTCTTGGCGTAAACGCCCAGTTTCCACAGCTCGTGGTCGAGATCCTCCATGTACCTAAGCACACGCATTTTAATACTGCCGAAATAGTGATCGTCCAGCTCCTGTCCCTTGGGCGGCTTTGCGCCGAACAGCGTTCTACCCGTAATAATAAGGTCGGGGCGCTTTTTGTACAGCTCGCGCGGGATCAAAAAGTATTCCTGTTCGGGACCGACTGACGCGGTTACGCGCTCGGGCGTTTTGCCGAACAGCTTGAGCACGCGCTTTGCCGCATTGCTCAGTGCGTCCATCGAGCGGAGCAGCGGCGTCTTTTTGTCGAGCACCTGACCGGAATAGCTTATGAACGCGGTGGGAATGTACAGCACGCTGTCCTTGACGAACGCATAGCTTGTGGGGTCCCATGCCGTGTACCCGCGCGCCTCGAAGGTGGAGCGCAGTCCGCCTGACGGAAAGCTGGACGCGTCCGGCTCGCCCTTAATAAGCTGCTTACCCGAAAAATTCATTATGACCGCGCCGCCCTCCGCGGGACTTATAAAGCTGTCGTGCTTTTCCGCGGTAACGCCCGTCATCGGCTGAAACCAGTGCGTGTAGTGCGTAGCGCCCTTTTCGATAGCCCAGTCCTTCATGGCGCTTGCCACTCCGTCGGCGACCTCGGATGATATGGGCTTACCCGTTTTAATCGTTTTTTGCAGCGCCTTGAATATTTCCTTGGGCAACCGCTCGCGCATTACCTGCTCGTTAAACACCATAGATCCGAATAATTCGGGGACGTTGGTCATAATGTAACCTCCATAAAGACAAAGACGTCACATATCGATGACGTCTTTGTGCTAAAAACATTATATGCCCGCGCGCCAAAAGATGTCAAGCAAAATGACATATTTACCGACGGTATGCACCGCAAATTTCCTAAAAGGCCCTTGATTTTTACACAATTATATGCTATGCTACCAATAGTAATTTTCGGCGTAGAGGACATAATGGCAAGCATATGCGTGTTCAAGCGGTACGAATACAAATATTTGCTCACAGCTGAGCAATATTTTGCCGTGCTTAACGAGATAGAAAAGCATATGGCTGCGGACAAGTACGGCAAGTCCACCATCCAAAGCCTTTACTACGACACCGACGATTACCTGCTTGCGCGGCGGTCGCTGGAAAAACCCATGTACAAGGAAAAGCTGCGAATGCGCAGCTATTGCCAAGCCAAGGACGACGACGAAGTGTTTTTGGAACTTAAAAAGAAATACGACGGTGTGGTATTTAAACGGCGGATAGAGCTTACAGCGGCGCAAGCCGAGCACGGACTGTTCGACTGCGTGCGCGCCCTACCCGACCAAATATCCAAGGAAATTACATACGCAATCGACATGTACAAAACGCTCGCGCCAAAAATTTTGCTGTTGTACGACCGCACGGCATATTTCGGCAAGGATGACGAAAGCGGCTTGCGCGTAACGTTCGACACCAATATACGGTACAGAATGGACAGGCTGACGATGTGCGGCGGCACCGACGGCAAGCCCGTGCGCACGGACGGAAAAATACTTATGGAAGTTAAGGCGGGCGCGTCCATTCCGCTGTGGCTGTGCAGGCTGATTAGCTCGCTCGGCATACGCAAAACGTCATTTTCCAAGTACGGCACGGCGTACACCATAGAACACGACAACATATTTACGGAGGTAAAGCAAGTTGGATAAATTTTTCGCAACTGTTTTGACAGGCAAGTTAGACCCCGGCACGTTCTTTTTGTGCTTGGGCGTGGCAATAGTTACGGGCGTTATGCTCACGTTTATGAGCTATTACGGATCGCATTCGTCCAAAAGCTTTTACGTAGCCACCGCCCTGCTCCCCGCCGCGGTATCTACCATATTCATACTTATCAACGGCAATATCGGCGCGGGCATAACCGTTGCAGGCGCGTTCACGCTGGTGCGCTTTCGTTCGGCGCAGGGCACGGCAAAGGAAATTTGCATAATATTCGTGGCAATGGTCGCTGGGCTCGCATACGGCATGGGGTATCTCGCCTACGGCGCTATATTCGCGGTTGTCGCAGGAGCTTGCCTAATGCTTTGCACCCGCCTCAAGCTGTGGAACAAAAAACCGAGCGCCAAAGACAAGACGCTGCGCATCACCATTCCCGAGGACCTCGACTATACCACGGTGTTTGACGATTTGTTTGACAAGTACACAGCAAGCCGCGAGCTTGTTCAGGCAAAGAGCGCCGACCTCGGCAGTGTGTTCCGCCTCACCTACAACCTTACGCTAAAAGACCCCGCACAGGAAAAAGCGTTTATAGACGAGCTGCGCGTGCGCAACGGCAACTTGGACATATCGCTTGGCAGAGTGGAATACCGCGTAGGCGAATTATTGTAAAATCTCCAGCGCCATGTAAAATATCTTTAATAAAACAACAAGCCGCTCGATTATTCCGAGCGGCTTGATTTTTATTTGATTGAATTGTTTTACGCAGCTTATTCCGTGGTTTCGCCTTTAGCCTCTTCGATTTGCTTGTCGGTGGGAATATCGCCCTTGGCGCGCTGACCGACAAATATGGGCTCGGCGCCCTCATGAGTTAAATCAACAAAGTACGCATAGCCGGTTGCCCACTGATCGACCTCGGCATAGTATGTGAAATACCCTGCCGCATAGTCGCAGCCGAACGTTGCCGAGGACGTGTTTTCGGCAAGCAGCTGAGCCTCGCCATAACCGTCCATATTTTTGAACAGCGGAACGCGGTAGTAGTCCGAGCTGCTGCCCGCAAAGTACAGGTAGCCGTCCTTAATAAACTGCGGCGTGCCCGTTGTCGAGCAAAGCGTTTGCGCCGCTACGGGATTGTTCTCGTCGTTTTGGTACAGCGACATACCGCTGCTTGTAACGCCTACAAAGAACACCTCGTTGCTGTTTTTGTCGTCGCGGAAAGCATAGGTGGACGTTATCGAGCTGGATATAGCCGTCGAAAATGTGCCGGTTATGTCCGTCGTCTTTTCGTCCTCGTTCTCTATGGCGTCCTGCGCCTTTTTATAGCTCTTGGAATATTCCATGAGCATGTTGTGAAGATTGGTGTACTTGATTTTGGTATCGTTTACCTCGGTCGTGCGGTAGAACAGCATACCGTCGCGCACAGCCTCTATCGTTTCGGTTTGACCGGACATGGACACCACAAAGTTTTCTTTGCCGTTGGGGCGCATAGCCTCTATTACGGTGCCGCTCTTTTGCGTATCGCTGTCCTTGACCTCGCGAACAAAGTAAATAAAGTCCTCAAGCTCGTTGGTGCTTATGCCCTTGTAGTAGGTTTCCTTTACGGGGAAATATACGCTGGTCGCGCCCACCTTAAATGTTACGGGGTCGTCCGCTTTTGCCTTATCGGGATTGACCTTGACCGATACGATGTTTGTATTTTCATGCACAACCAAGTACACGCTGCCGCCGTACTTGTAGAACGCGTATGCCGACGACGAGGTGTCCACCTTTTCGGTAGTGGTGTAAATCTTGGTGGGCTTACCGCCTTTGAGCGGCATCATAAAGAAATCGGTGCGAGTCGTTTGAACTGTACCCGACTTGTTCTTTTCGTTGTTGGGCGATGCGAAATATGCGTAGTTATCGTAAATGAACAAGCCGCCGTTGGCGTAGCCTTCCGTGCCGATCGTCTTGGGCGCTATCTTGGTAGTGCCTACAACGTTTATCTCGTTGTCGAAGTAATCATTGCCCTTTGTGTACTTGAAGGCGATACCTTCCTCATCGGCTTGCTGGACAAATTCAAGCTTATTATCGGCGCTTTTTTCGCCGTTAAGCTGAGCGCGGTACAGTCCGCCTTTTACCACGCTGTCCCAAACGTTGGCTTTGCCGTCCGAATCGGAATAGCCGCGATAGCCGTTGATAAAGTAGATGTTATTGCCGTACGCCACCGCAGAGCCGCCTTGGCTGGTGACCGCATAGGACGTATCTTGCGCCGAAAATTTGATTTCCGAGTAGTGGTCGCCGCTGCAACCCAACATTGCGGCGGGCGTTATGGCAAGCACCGCTGCAAGCGCTATCGAAGTGGCAAGTTGAGATTTTTTCATATTTGCTCCAAAAAAGATGATGACCGATTTAAATTATTACCGTTTTAATAAACATTAATTCGCAGGCTGCGCGGGCTCAGTTTTTGATTTTGAACGAAACCCTTGCGGCAAGCAGTCCGTCGCCTGTAACCTTGACAACCGCTTTGTTTTCGGCGGGGTCGGGACGGATGACCGCCAGCGCCTTGCCGCCGTATGCGGGACAGCTGTCAAACGAATTTTTCCTGAGCATAGGGTCGGCGTTTACAAATCCGATTAGCTCGCCGCCAGTCACGGTTACGTTAAGCTCGCGCATTGCGTACGGAACAAGCTCCCCGTCACGGTCGCAAACCTCTACGTACACAAACCCGACGTCCTTGCGCCCTACCGACAAATTCTTGGAATACGCGGTCAGCCTGAGCGTTTTGGGCGATGCCGCCGATTTGAGCCGCGACCGCGCGCACTCCGTACCCTTAAAGTACGCAACCGCCTCGAGCGTGCCGGGATAGTAATCCACGCTGAACGACGCTATGTGTTTGTTCACCCTGCCCGCAAGCTTTCGCCCGACTATGCGTCCGTCAAGATACAGAGCAACAACGTCGCCCGACGTGTAAACCTCCACGTTCACCTTTTGACCAAGGTAGCGCGGCCAGTTCCACATATGCACGGGCTCGCCGCCGTCGGGGTCGCGCACAACAATGTACGCAATTCCGCGCTCGCCCAGCAACACGCGCTTGTACACGCTTTGCGGCTTGTCGCAGCCGATGGCGTCCAAATCGCCGAAGGTGGTTGTGTTTTCGTTGAGCTTGCCGCCGCCCGGGTAATCCATACCGCAGTCGTTAAAGTCGCCTATTACGCGGTCGTTCTTTTCGGTGGCGTCCAAGCTGTCAAAAGCATGCTCGCTGTCCGTGCGCGCGCCTATAATAAGCCGATCGCGCTTGGATAGCTCCGTTTCGTACAACGGATATAAATAATTGAACCCGCAAACGTCAACCGCGTCGAACGCGCCCGACGTAAGGTCCTCGAACAAACTCTTCTCTCTACCCGCATTGATTGCCGCGGCGTCGTTGTCGAACACCGTCTTGCGGCAGCCCGCTTGCTCCAGCTCGCCGCGCGTAGGCACCTGCTCGCGCGTGGAAACGGTGACGGGACGGGTATTGTCTATTTCCTTAATCCTGTCCGCTATCGCCTTGATAAGCTCGTGACCGTCGTAACGGTTGTAGCACTCCGCCACGTCGTCCGCAACGCCGTATACCGTCACCGACGGATGGTTGCGCAGCTCGGCAATCTTGGGGAACACCGAGTAGTAGCGGCGGTCGCTAAGCACCCCGCCCAGCGGAGATTTAGGCTCGTTAAGGCACGGGAACAGGTCGACAAAAACGTACATACCCACGTCGTCGCACGCGTCAAGCGTAGCGGCGGTGGGACAGCCTACGTAATGAACGGCGTTGTAGCCGATTGCTTTGAGCGCCTCTAATTTGCGCTTTTCGTTGCAGTACAGCGACACCGCGCCGAGCGCAACGTCGGCGTGCGACATATACGCGCCCATAAGCAGCGTTTTGCGATTGTTTATATACAGTCCGCGCGTTTGCGAAAGCATGCGCGACACAATGCCAAACCGCGTCGTAGCGGCGCACGGCTCACCCTCGCCATCGGCGGAAACAAGCTTTGCCGTCATCGTATACATATACGGATCGGACGGCGACCATTCGTACGCGTTGTTTATGCGCACGCGCACCGACAGCGTTTTGTTTTGGTTGGCTCTGAGAAAAATCTTGCGCTGCTTTTTGCCCGCGCGTTTGCCGCGCGCATTGAGCACCGTGCAGTCGAGTACAAATTTTTGCGGCTTGTCCGAATCGTTAAATACGGTGACCTCGGTATCGGCGTACACCCTGTCGCCCACAACCGCAGTCTTTACAAACGGATAATCTATGCCGTAAGGCGTTGCGTTTTCGGCGTAAACAAGCTCCACGCCGCCCGCTATGCCCAAGCCCAAATACTTGTCCGACATTTCGGGCGAAGTGATGAGCGAGATTTTTATCGTATTGTGCGCGCCCGCAAGGTTTACGGTAAAAACATGCGGCGCGTAACCGTCGTTAAGCAGCCCGATGCTCTTGTCGTTTACAAACACCTCGCCGTAGCCGCATACCCCGGTAATCTTTATGTCGACCAACCCGTTGCCGTTTTTTATTTGCGGCAAAGCGCGTGTAAACACCGCCCTCTCGGTCGGAATATACCCGTTGAGCGCGCCGAAAGCGCACGTATAGTCGCGTGCGGCGTGTGCGGTTACGTCATACGGAAGATCGCAGGCAATGCTTTCCTCCCCGACGACCACATTCCAATTCGAGTTTAAATCGACACTTTTCATACTCTCATTATAACAACATGCAAGACAAAATGCAAGTGAATTAAAGCGTTTTTTGTATTTATCAAATTAAAATATCGAAAAAACGCCTTTTTTTGAATATTTTTTGATTGGAGAATTTTTCAGCCCGAAAACCGCATAATCGGGCGGATAACTATCGTCACATCCGTTCATGAAGAACGCCTGTGGGCGCGGGCGCAAACACTCGTGCGCCGACCCCTTTAAGCGCCGTATAGCACTCGTAAAATGCTTGAATATCGGTAAAATAGCCGAGCGTCATGCCGCCCGACCCAGTAAGATTGACTGCCGCGCCGTAGGAACGGAGCAGCTCGGTATTCTTTGCTATTTCGGGCGAAAAGTACACCGCAGGCTCGTACAGCGCGTTGCCCAAATGCTCTATCGCCTTGTTGTCGCCGTCCAACAAAAGATTGCACAGCTTGTCCGTATCGGTCGGGCAGTGTTTGCAATCCTTGTGCAGCTCGTCGAATTTTTTGTATGCCGCGGCGGTGGAAACGGGATTTGCCATAAGCCCGACCGTGAACAGCTTGAGCTTGTTTTCTATAAAGAAAAGCTCCTCGCCCAAACCCGTAACGCGCGCCAGTCCGCCCGTCAGCATAAACGGAACGTCCGACCCTACGAAAAGCGCAAGCTTGCGCATATTCACGCCGAGCTGCGGCAGCTTGTACAGCACGTCCAGCGCGCGCAACACTGCCGCGCCGTCCGCCGACGATCCACCCAAGCCAGCACCTATGGGTATGCGTTTTTCCACGGTGATGTCAAAGCCGTTGCAGCCTATTATGTCCTGCACGGCTTTTGCCGCCTTGTACGCGGTGTTGTTTTCGGCGGGCACAAGGTCCGTGCCGATAAACTTTACGTTTATTTGTTTGTCGTTGCGCTCGGCTACGGTAACGGTGTCGAACACGTCCACCGACATCATCACGCTGTCCAGCATATGCATGCCGCGCGCCTCGTCGCAACCGGTAATATTGAGCGAAAGATTGACCTTTGCAAAGGCTCGTAATTTAACGGTATTATTCATACCGCAATTATACACCGCACAAAAAAGGTTTGTCAATCGAAATGAAAAAAGGTTGAGACTCCTCACTGCGTTCGGAGTGACAAAATTATTTTGTCATTCCGAGCAACGCGAGGAATCTCAACCTTATTTAATTCCTAATTCCTAATTCCTAATTCCGAATTAATTGCTATTTATTGCAAAAATTAATCAGCCTCTCCCCGCCCGAATACGGCGCGGTGGCGGAATTTTGTTGCTGCACGCGTTCGGGCGAACAGCACAACGCCTTTGCCGCCTGCCACAGCGTTTCGCCCTCTTTGGCGATATGGATAATTACCGATGCGTCGGGGCGTGCAAGCTGCTCGCCCTTTTCTACCGAGGCGATACATTCGCATTGCTCGGACGATGACAGCATAAGCGTAAACGCCACCTCGGCTTTTATGTCGAATACCGACTCGCGCCGTATCTTTACGTTCACGTCGGTGACGGTTGCGATTGCCGTTACCTGCGTGGCGTCGGTATGGTTTGCCAGCGGCATAGCAAACGGCAGGCGGAAGGCAAGCGCGTCAACCGCGTTCTTTTCCGCATTGTAGTAGATTATATCGCCGCTGACTACGCCCTCAACGTTGACGCGCTCGTTTTCTATCTTGGTCGACGTGAGCGTGCAGGACGTGCCGGTCACGCAAAGAACGTTATCGGCGGCAAGCCTATCCGCCTCTATGGGAATTTGCCCGTCCACGGTATCGATAACGGTGGTAAGCGGCTCTACGGTAACGCACCGCAATGCTTGTTCGGTTGAAAGTATCTCGTTGTCGGCGCAAAACACGTCGGTCACTACGTCGGCCGTTGCCGAGGTTAGCGCGGTAGCGTTCAGCCTAACGGTTGCGGCAACCTCGATGCGGTTTTCGCCCGCTATAGGCGTAGCCGAGCTGTCGGTAACATGCGCATAAGCAAACACGACGTCGCCGTCATGGACGGGCGCTGCCATGCTCTTTACAAACGGCGTTACGATGCGCATATGCGATATTGTGCCGTCGTCCGTCTTGACCGCGACAAAGGTGTATACAGCGCCCGACACCTTTATCTCACCGTCCGCCGCCTCCGCGCCCGTAACTATGGCGCGGCTTGTCGAACACACAACGTCGGAAATTTTGGGCGCGCCCACACTGTCGGTTACGTACACGATTTCGCTTGCGTCGGCGCAAGCGGTGCAGTACGATAATGTGCGCTTTTCGGCATATATCCCCTCGTCGGGCTGGGCTATGCACGCGTAATCATTGTCCACAACCGCAACGGCTGCGGTATCCACAACAGCCACCGCCTTGAGCGTGCCGCCTTCCACCGTCGCCTCTACGTTTATCACTTCGGGAATGAGCGTAACGGCTGTGCCTGCGGTGATTTGCGGCGCCGTGATTTTATCGGAAAACTCGGCGACCGCGGTGACGCACTGCACCGCGCCGTCCACCAGCACCATGCAATCGAACGTGGTTTTGCCCACGTACCGCGCCTCACCCGCAAATACCTCGCTCGGCGTTGTCACCGCCGTAGCCGATGCGGACAGCACCTTGCAATCGCTGTTTATCGGTTGCCGCGCCTCGACCACCGCCTGACCGCGTGCAATCCATACAATTTCGTCGCTCTTAATATTGATGTTTTCGGGCATAATGCACTCCTTGAAATAGTTATCGCTATATGATATTCTCCGTGCCGCTCAATTATGCCCGATAAAATAACTGGATGAAAATTCTTTATAAAATGTTTGTCGAATTTAATTCGGAATGCGGAATTAGGAATTATTGTTTTGCGCGCAAGCGCAGTCCCTAACTATTCTATTCACTCTTATCTATTCACTAAAAAACCCCGCCTAAGCGGGGTTTGTTGTTAATCTTCGTCGTCCTCGAATTCCTCGTCGTCCTCGTAGTCGTTGGGGTCGACGTTAAAGTCAAAGTCGTCGGGCTCGTCGGAAACGGTTTCCACCATTTCGTCCTCCTCTTCCTCTTCTTCCTCGTCTTCCTCGAGGATTTCCTGCATACCGTCTGGAACTTCCTCTTCCTCGTCGTCGGCAAACGGATCCCAGCTGTTGTTGCCGTCCTCGTCGTCCGAGTCGGTTATTTCCTTGGATTCCTTTTCCTTTTCCTCGCGTTCCTTAAGGCACTCGAAACATACGTCCTCGTCCTCGCCCAAAAGATTGACTTTGCAAACGGGGCAAATGCGGTTGTCGGTTTCGTCCTCCTCGTCGGGCAAAAGGAAAGACGAGTCGCCAATACCCATTTCGGCTTTACACACGGGGCAAAGCTTTTCGCGCTTATCGATATAATTTATCTCGCAACGCGGGCAAATGATATAGACGGGGCGTTCGTCCTTGTTGTTCTTTTCGGTTTTTTTCATGAATGTTTCTCCGTGTTTAGATTGCCTGTAAATCGCACCTATTATATGCGTTTTATTCGAGTTTGTAAACTGTTTTGACGCCGTTTTGCAATTTTTTTTATTTCTTTTTCGGAAAACAAATAATTCCGCATTCCCAATTCCGCATTCCGAATTTATTAAGTATATTTTTTAAGCCATTTGACAACAATCGTTTACGTCAATAAATTCACATTATCGGAGGATATTATGCGCCGTCGTGCAGTAAATATACAAGAGGTCAAACAAAAAATCGCATCTCTTCGCGGCAAAGACTTGTCGCTTGCGGTCAACAAAGGCAGGAACAAAATAACCAAGCTCAACGGACAAATCGAGGACTTGTTCCCGTCGGTGTTCACCTTTCGCGCCGCCGCCGGCGATTTGGTATCATTCTCGTACTCCGATATTATATGCGGCGATATTAAGATAGGTTATAACAACGGCTAATCAACAAAAAAAACGACCGACAGCTTTCAACTATCGGTCGTTTTTGTATTTCTTTAATTCCGAATTCCTAATTATTACAAGCGGTTGTACTTTGCGAGCATATCCTTAATTTTGCCCGCAAGCTGCTCCCAGTCAGGATAGGAACGCCATGCCCAGTTGCCGCCCAGCGTGGACGGAATGTTCATACGCGCCGATGTGGGCAGGTTTAAAAAGTCCTGCATGGGAATGATTACCGTATCGGCGGCTGACGAGAAAAGCCTATCCACTATTTCGCCGGCAATGTCGTCACCGTAGTAGCCGAGCGTGCGGCGCACCAAATCCTTCTCGTTGTTATTAAGCGCCTCAAACCAGCCACGCGTGGTATCGTTGTCATGCGTGCCCGTGTACGCAACGCAGTTGGTGTTGTAGTTGGTGTAATAGAAATCGTTGCGCGGGTTGCCGTCAAACGCGAACTGCATAATCTTCATACCGGGATAGCCCGTTTCGCGCACAAGCTGACGCACGCACTCGTGTAGCTCGCCCAAGTCCTCGGCAATGATTGCGGGGTGGTTGAGCTTTTGGTTGATAACGTTGAACAGCGCCATACCGGGACCGGGTTTCCACTCGCCCACGCGCGCGTCGGTGCGGTCGGCGGGAATAACGTAATAGTCGGCAAACGCGCGGAAATGATCGATACGCACAACGTCGTACAGCTTGAGCGCCATTGTCATGCGCATAACCCACCAATCGTAATTGGTTTCGCGCATATAGTCCCAGTCGTAAATGGGATTGCCCCAAAGCTGACCGTCGGCGGAGAAATAGTCGGGCGGAACACCCGCAACCACCTTTTTGGACAAATCCTCGTTGAGCAGGAACTGCTTGGGATTGCTCCAAACCTCGACCGAATCGTGCGCAACGTAAATGGGCATGTCGCCTACGATTTTCACGCCGTGCGCGTTGGCATAGTTTTTGAGCGCAAGCCACTGACGGAAAAACTCGTATTGCAAGAACTTGTGGAATTCCGCAGCGTTGGCAAACTTAGCCACCGAGCCCGTGCGGTGCATATACCGCGGCTCCCACGTGTACCAAGGCTGCATGTCGTGCGATTCCTTGAGCGCCATGAACAGCGCGTAATCGTCCAGCCAAAACGCGTTTTCGGCTTTGAACGTTTCGTAATCGGCGGGCGGCGCTTTTTTAAACCGACGGAACGCCTTGCGCAGCGTGTCAAACCGCTCGTAATACACCTCGGCGTAGTCGATGTCCTTAAGCTCGTACGTAGGCGCCTCCGCCTTTTTAAGCAAGCCCTCGTCTATGAGCGTATCTATGTCTATAAAGTACGGATTGCCCGCAATCGCACTGGGCGACTGGTACGGCGAATCGCCGTACGACGTGGGACACAGCGGCAAAACCTGCCACAGCGTCAAACCCGACTTTTCCATAAAGTCAACAAACTCGTATGCAGACTTGCCGAACGAGCCGATTCCCCGCTCATTGGGCAGCGACGATATGTGCATCAAAACACCCGCTTTTCTTTCCAAAATACACCTTCCTCACAATGTAGTTTTTGCAATGTAAGTATAGCACATACCTTTACGGATTTCAATATGTTTGAGAAAAAATCTTTTATTACTTTAATAAGGGCGGCGTAGCCGCAGTCCTTAACTATTCACTATTATCTATTATCTATTCACTAACAAACAACCCCGCTTTCGCGGGGTTGTTTTTGATTATTACGCTTTAGGTCCTGCCGCAACGATGGTCGCGTCAAGGTTGTACTTTTTGATGTTCTCGGCAAAGTCGTGCGCCAGCTTTTTGGCAAGGCGGTCGTACTCGGCTTTGTCCTTCCATACGTTTTTGGGATTGAGGATATTACTTTCCACGTTCGGGCAGGTCTTGGGAATAGCAAGCCCGAAGAAAGGCTCAACCTCGTACTCGACGTCGGCAAGCGTGCCGTCAAGTGCGGCGGTGACGATTGCGCGGGTTGCGGGCAGGCTCATGCGCTTGCCAACGCCGTACGCGCCGCCCGTCCAGCCGGTGTTTATAAGGTACACGTCGGAGCCGTGCTTTTCTATCTTTTCGCCCAAAAGCTTGGCATACTCGGACGAAGGCAACGGCATGAACGGTGCGCCAAAGCATGTGGAGAAAGTGCTGACGGGGTCGGTTATGCCGCGCTCGGTGCCCGCCACCTTGCTGGTGTAGCCGGACACAAAGTAGAACATTGCCTGTTCCTTGGTGAGCTTAGCCACGGGCGGGAGCACGCCGAACGCGTCCGCCGTAAGGAATATAACCGTTTTGGGGTGCTTGCCTACCGACGGCACTACCTTGTTCGGGATAAAGTCTATCGGGTACGATACGCGCGTGTTCTCGGTAAGCGAACGGTTTTTGTAATCGGGCGTGCGCGTTTCGGAATCGATAACCACGTTTTCCACAAGCGCGCCAAAGCGGATTGCGCCGTAAATTTCGGGCTCGTGCTCTTTGCTCAAATCGATGCACTTGGCGTAGCAGCCGCCCTCGATATTGAATATGCCGTCGTCCGACCAGCCGTGTTCATCGTCGCCGATAAGTCCGCGCTTGGGGTCGGCGGACAGTGTGGTCTTGCCGGTACCCGAAAGACCGAAGAACAATGCGGTGTCGCCGCTGCCGTCAAGCGCCATGTTAGCCGAGCAGTGCATGCCTAGTACGCCCTTTTGCGGCAACAGGTAGTTCATAAGACTGAACACCGATTTTTTTATTTCGCCCGCGTACTTGGAGCCGACGACGAGAATTATCTTTTTGTTGAGGCAAAGCAGTATTGCCGCCTCGCTGTTGGTGCCGCACTCTTTGGGGTCGAGCTTGAGCCCGGGCACGGCAATAAGCGTGTAGTCCTCTTTGAATACGTCCAGCTCTTTTTCCGTAGGACGGATGAGCATGTTGTTCATAAACAGGTTTTCGGACGCGTACTCGTTGATTACGCGCACCGCCACACGGTATTTGGGGTCGGCGCCCGCAAAGCCGTCAAACAAGTAAACGTTTTTGCCGGACAGGTACTCGCCTACCTTTTTGTAGATAAGCTCGAATTTGTCGAGCGGGAACTTTTTGTTCTCCGTGCCCCAGCCGATTTTTTCGGACACGCCCTCCTCGTCCACTATAAAGCGGTCCTTGGGCGAACGACCGGTATACGCGCCCGTTTCCACAAGCAACGCACCCGTATCCATAAGCTGACACGGCTCGGTGGCAAGCGCCTCCTCGGTGAGTACCGCGGGAGCAAGATTGCGATCGACTTTTTTGGGGTTTTTAATCCCGTACTTTTCAATTCCGTAGGTTTGCATATATACTCCTTTGCGCTTACCGCGCATAAATTATTGACAAATTATTATGTGTTATTCGGCGGCGCATTCATCGCCGGATACGGGCTACGTTTGGTTCGGCGGCTTGGTCACGTAGGTTGGTCTACGCTCCCGTCGCCTCCTCGCCAACTGTTGCCCGTCTGCGGCGCGCCTTCGCCGCCTAGGCTGAGGACAGTTATTATTCCGCAACCGACGCAGGAACACGACCGAGCGCCTCGCCGAGCAATCTTATGTTTACCGCGCCAAGCTCCTCCGCGCGCGCTGTGGCGGCAAAGCCGAGCTTGTCTAATGCGGAAACGACGTCCTGTTTATTTATGCCCGCCGCAGTCAGATTGTTTACAAGCGTTTTTCGTTTTTGCGTAAAGCATAATTTTATAAACGCGTCCAGCTCGTCGGTGAGCGCCGCGCCCTGTATGCGGTCGAGCCGAATGAGCGTACTGTCCACGTCGGGCATGGGCGTGAAATCCCACGACTTGATGTCCCGAATTTTGCGCGGCACGGCAACCGCCTGCACCGACGCCGAAAGCGCACCAAAGTCGCCGCCGCTTGTAGCGCAAATCCTGTCCGCCACCTCTTTTTGCACAAGACAGGTTATAGACCCGCACATAGCGGACCTCAAAAACAAAAATATAAGCGGCGTAGTGATATAGTACGGAAGATTGGCGATTACGATATACGGCTCGCCGATAAGCATGTCCACCGTTTCAATGCCCAGCTCCAACACGTTGTTGCTGAACAACCGAACGTTGTCGAACTCGCCCAGCGTTTCGCCGAGTATGGGGAACAACGTTTCGTCAATCTCGAACGCGCAAAGCGACGAGGCACGCTGAGCAATGGCACGCGAAAGGCTCCCCGAGCCCGCGCCGATCTCCACAACACATTTACCGTCGGCGCCGCCCGCCTCGGCTATCTCGTCAAGCAAGCCGTCGTCAAAAATGAAATTTTGCCCCAACGCCTTTTTGTACTTGAATTTATGTTTAGTTAAAATTTGCTCAATATCGACCATAATTCCACAATTACAGTATACCACAAGGCAGTTAAAAATGCAACCTTATTTTATTCTTAATTACGCATTCTTAATTCTTAATTATCCTCTCCGCCAATTCCCGCGTTTCGGCATAGCAATCGTATCGGCACTCCTGCAAAAGCTCGTCGGTAAGCAGCCCGTGCTTATGCATGGTTTCCACAACCGAGCAGCGGCAGCATGCGCATAGCCCCGTGTACACGTACATATACGCCTCTATCGGAAACACCGTATTGTCCTTGTTCACAATATCCAACGCGACGGTATGCCACTCGCCTTCCCTGTCTGTGTTGTCGTACTTTTGCATTTTGCGCAAAAGCTTTTTTACGTTGCACTTTTTGTTGCGCTCGCGTTTTATACGCCTTGCACGCTTGGCGCGGCGCTTTGCTGTTTTTTTCTTTTCGGCGTCGGTGTGTACGTATATCGGCGCCTCGTATTCGACAACATTTTCTATATAATAAGCTATATTTCCGTCAATATCCTCGGCGGCTTTGAGTGCGGAGATATACCCGTTTTTGCCGTATTTTTCATCGCAATGCCAAACAAAGGAGTCAAAATCCTCACCGTCGTATTGCGTCGTTTTGCGGAGCAGTCCGCCTATATCGGCGGCGATTTTTACAAGCGCGTCGGTACTGCCCGCCTCCATACCCTCTATGCAAATGTGTTCCAGCCACTGCCTATGATAATCAACCTCATAAGGCTCGGGCTTTTTTTCGGCAATGCAATCGAGCAAATCACGGTAAATCTCGTGTATAAATTCCCTTGCCGGTGCATAGCCGTTTTTGGCGAACTCCAACGCCAAATCGAAAAGGTGTTCAAACTCCCAACAATTACCGTTCCAACACAACGTTTCGCGCAGCTTATGCTGTACACGCGAAAAGAAAAACTCGTCGTCGTTAAAGTATGACAGCAGCTTATACGTATACCACGCACGCGTACCCTCGCACTGCTCGTCGTATGCGTAGCCGTCAAGGCACGCACCAAGCACAGCCTCGCGGTAAGGCTCTTTGTTTTCACAGCTCTCAAGCAGCAGGTATGCACCTGCCTAAGCCCGCCCGCAATGCCTTATCAAACTCATCAACCGTCATATCTTTCATATCGATATTCTATCATTAATAATACGCAAAATCAATCCGTCAACATTAAAGGCGCATTAAAATTTCATTAAAAACGAAAATAGTCGATACATTTCTTTATCTTTTATGCTACAATGCAAGTATGAACAAAAAGAGCTTGTTATCATTACTCCTGTTCGGAGCGTCAACGGTATTGAGCTTTGCGACGGTACATATAATGGAGCTGCTGACAACCAACAAGTGGGTTGGCGTGTCGACAGCAATACCTATGTTTTTGGTAATGTTTATTGCGCTGTTGATAATAAGCAAAATGATAAAGAAATTTGCAAAGGCAGCGCGGTTTATTGCGCTTACCGTAAACGCGATCGCCGACGGCTTGGCAATAAGCAGCCTTTTCATGCACTTGGGCAAATTCCCCGCGGTTTGGCAATCGGTACTATCCGCGGCAGGGCTTATAGGCTTGTTCGCGCTGTACTTGGCTATAACGTATATACCGTTCACGCGCAAGCACTACATAATAAGCATGGTACTTTACGCACTGGCGGTTGTGGGCGGAGTCGCGACATGGTGCGCGCTCGCTACACAAGCAACAAAAGCAATGTCGTTGCTTACAATACTGTACTTAATAATCTTTATCGCGTTCTTTATCCCGCTCGCCGACAATGCGCATTGCGCCGAGGAACATATAGCAACGGTTTCATATTTCTCGTTTGCGGGACTGATGATCGCAATAATAGTACTGGTAATAATTTCCGACGGTAGCGACCTTCCGCTCGACGGACTTGCATGCGTAGATTCGGTCGGCTCGTCTAAAAAACGCAACCCTTACGCATACGCGCCCTATGACTACGCCGCATTCGCCGCCGTTGCAGGCGCCAATATAGACAACGCAAAATACGGCGACCCTCAGGAAAACAATAATCCACCCACACCGCCTATTAAACCTTTGTTTTAAACAAAACACTTACGGCGCATGTCAGCCGCCAACAACAAACCCCATCGGCAATACCGATGGGGTTTGTGCATTTAACGTTTTTTGGAATATCGGCTATTTTGTTTTACAGCGGCAAATCCTTCTTGTCGAATATGAGCGCGCCGCAAATATAGCAAGCCACACCGACAACCGCAAGTATCGCCCATTTCCACAGGTATGCGAACGTGCCTTCCAAAATGGACACAACGTCGAACAGCGAGATTATGCTAACGTAGTTAAACGCGTTGAGCGCGCTCATTCTTATAATGGACGGGAGCACGGGCGAGCCGAACAGTCCGAGCATTGTTGCGACAAGGAAGAACATATTCAGTCCGCCGCCCAGCGCCATCGAGTGCTTGCTGCGGTTGAACTTGCACGAGGCAAGAAAGCAAATTCCGCTCATTGCAAACATTACGAGGAACGCGCCGAGATTGATAAGCAGCAGCTTGCCGTAAGTGAGTCCCGTGTTCACGTCGACTATTGCGTAGCAAATTATGCTTGCAAGCGTTGTGCAAAGGAACATGGCGAGCAACGAGCCGATAAGATACATAGCCTGCGTAAAAGTCACCTCTTTGCGCTTGGTGCCCGAGCTTAAAACGTACGCCATAGATCCGCTGTCAACCTGCCCCGCTATCAGCGCGTTAGCCGACATTATCATATAGATTATGGGCAACAGCAGTCCCGCCATTTTAAAGAATATCGACCCTACGAGCGTGCCGTACAAATCCGCTTGACCTATTTCCATAAGTGCGTCGGATACGTCCGAGGGCAGGCTTGCCAGTAAGCCCGCGGAGCAACGGTTTTTAACCTCGGCTTTTATGCTCTCCTCGGTTTCGCCGTCTTTAATGTTTTCCAGCCTGTACTTAAGGTTGGCACGGTAATCTACCACCACGTTTTGCGCCACGCTCTTTACGTACGAGTAATCGCCAAACCCGAATTCGTCAAACTGTTTCTTGGTCACGCCGTAGTCGCTTAGCACGTCGAGTATGAGCTGAATGTTCTCTTCCTTAATGAGATTGCCCGCAAGGAACATGGAGCTGTAATTCATCACGTACTTTTCGCGTTCTTCCGCGTATAAATCAGAGCCCGAAATAAGATCGGACAAAAGCGCGTCGTAACGCGGCGGCTCTTCGCCCCATGCCTTGTAGTCCTCGTCAAACATATATTTGCCGGGCGCCGTCATCGGGTTGAGTACGTAAAATATTATGCCCTTGATTTCCATTGCCTCGGCAGAGTCGGCTGCATAATCGAGTTTTTGTATAAGCGGGTCGTAATACCCCGTTTCAAGATCGAGCGCAGCATTTGTGTATGCCGTAGCCTGCGCCTGCGCGGCGGCTTGCTCCTGCGACGCGCCCGACTGCAATGCCTGCGCGTACGCCGCGGCAAATTCCATTTTGAACTTGTCGTCAAAGTGGTCGAGCGCCGCGTCGGCAATGTCGTAATAATTGATTGCGCGCGTTTCGGTTTGCGACGTAAGCTCGCCCTTTATTACGGTGTTTTCTATAGCCATCTTGGTTTCGCCCAAACTGCCGTTGCCCGCAATCAGCATAACGCAGCACAGCATAAAGCACACCGCAACGGTAATTATTATCCACATTATACCGTTTGCCTTGCACGATTGCTTAAAAAGTGATTTACTGAACATACTTAATTCTCCTTTACCGAATTCAGCACGGTTTTAAAATGTTTTTCGAGGTTGTAGTTGACCTCGGTTATAAACTTGACGTCGTGGTTTTTAAGGCTTTTAAACAGCCTGCCTATTTGTTCGCGCGGCAGCAATACCGTTAATTGAAAGTATTGCGGCTGATCGCGCACTATGTTGAACCCTACGGACTTGAACGCCGTATAATCCTTTTCATTCTTGAACTCTATTTTGAATTCCTTTTCGGGGCGGTCGGTTATGTCGGCAATGACGGCTACGTCCGCTATGTGCCCGTTGTGTATGAGTGCAACGCGGTCGCATGTTGTTTCGAGTTCACCGAACATATGACTGCTCATAAATATCGTCTTGCCCTTGCGGTGCTCGTCGCGTATGATTTCCAAAAACGCGTCGCGCATAAGCGGGTCGAGTCCGGTGGTCGGCTCGTCGAGTATTATTATTTCGGGGTCAGCCATCAGCGCCGCAACTATCGCCGTTTTTTGTTTCATGCCCTTGCTCATTCGCTTTAGCGGCGCGCGCGGGTCGAGTTGGAGCTTTTCTATTATTCCCTCGGCATAGCTCATGTCGGACACGCCCAAAAATTCCGCCTGGCTTTTAAGGAACTCTACGCCCGTCGACAGGTCGGGAAACGCTATCTCGCCCGGCACGTAGCCTATGTGCTTTACTATCTCGCTGGAATGCTGCCACGATTCCAAACCGTTTACCGTAACGCTGCCGCCCGTCGGCTGCAAAAAGCCCATGATGTTGCGTATGGTGGTCGTTTTTCCGCTGCCGTTAGTGCCGGCAAAGCCGAGCATTTCGCCGCGGTGAACGGTAAGCGTTACGTCGAATATTCCGCGCCCCTCGCCGTAGTCCTTGGTAAGTCCTTGCATTACTATTACGGGCTCGTTCATTTTAGCGCACCTCCAAAGCTCTTGTCTTCCTTGTAGTAGCTCATAAAGTAGTCCTCGAGCGTTTCCTTTATGTGTCCGAAATTCACTATTTTGTAGTCCGAAAACCGCGCTATTACCTCGTTGATATACTTGTCGTCGGTGGAAACCGTTGCGGTAAGGCGGGACGTGTCGGTATCGATTATCTTCATTATTTCGGACTGCGCGGTTTCGGCGACAAACTTATCAAGCGACGCCTTGTCGGCAAACCCCACAAGATAATTCTTTTGCGACGCATGCTTAAGATCGTCGGCGACAAAGTCGGACACTATCCTGCCGTCTTTTATTATGGCAATGCGGTCACACGTCGCGTCCACCTCCGAAAAAATGTGGCTGGAAAGCAGTATCGTCTTGCCGCGCTCCTTTTCCTTGCGTATGTAGTCGATAAACACCTCCTGCATTACGGGGTCGAGTCCGCTGGTCGGCTCGTCCAGTATAAGCACGTCGGGATCGCTCATAAACGCGGTTACTACCGCAAGCTTGCGCTTTACGCCCAAGCTCATACGCTTGGTTTCGCCCGACGGATCGAGCTTGAACGTATCAATAAGGTATTTCAAATACTCGTCGTTTTTGCAGTGCTGCAAGTCCTGCATCATGCGTATGAACTCCCAACCCGTAAGCCCCACAGGCAACGCTATCTCGCCGGGAATATATCCAACGCTGCGCAGTACCTCGTAATAGCGGTCGAACGTATCCTTGCCAAAGATGCGCGTGCTGCCGCTTTGCGGTTTGGAAAAGCCCATTAGGTGCCGAATGGTCGTGGACTTGCCCGCGCCGTTCGGACCGAGAAAGCCGAAAACCTCACCCTTGTCGACCGAGAACGAAACGTCGAACACGCCCCGCCCCGAGCCGTAATCTTTGGTCAGGTTTTGTACCTCGATTATGCCCATTTATTTAAGCCTCCTGAAAAGTTAATCACAAATTTCGTATTCCACGTCTATGGTGTCAGGCTGTTGGTGCTTTATTATTTTCACCGTGGTAAGCACCGTTATAAGGTTGAATATGCCCTCAGTTATCATTGCTATGCCCAGCACGATTGCGCCCGCCCTAACGCCGTACGCAGGAAAGATTATCAAAAGTACGCCGATTATGCAGGTTACGATTGCCGAAACGAATATGGCAAGCCACGGGCGTATGCCGAACTTTTTTGCGTCTATTGCGGTAGACGCCCTGAACAGTCCGTCAATAAGCAGCGCCGCGCCGAACATTACGCATATGGCAATCAGCGCGCGGTCGGGAAAAACCGCAATAAGTACGCCTATTACCACCGCCGCTATACCAAGCTGCAAATCGTACCTGTACGCCAGCCTAAACAGGTCTTTGGAAAAATACCCAGCAAGCTTAGCCACGCCGAACACCGCGGTGAGCGTGCCGATCGCTATTCCTATTATCCGTCCCGACATGTTCGGAATACACAGCAGCACAATGCCGAAAGCGACAAAGCAAATTGACATTATTATGCTTATAAATTTTGCCGATTTAATGGGCGCCACAGCTCGCATTTTTGTTTACCTCGCGTTTATTTTCTACATTGTATCAAATTGCGCGGCAAATGAGCCCATACAAAAAAACCGCCGTGCACAGTTTTTGTACACGGCGAACAAATTGATTAATTTTTGGGCAAACGCGTTTAAATGCTCAAAAATGTATATTAGCCCTTCTTTTCACAACGCTTGAAAAGCTCGTCTATCATCCCCTTACGCAGCTCGGACAAGCGGGTCGTAGTGGCGATAATATCGTCCTTCATTCCGCCGTCCAGCCAGCCTATGATTTGCCCGAACACCTCGCATTTATAAAACTGAATAATAACGTTTTTGTCGCTTTCGCTTACCTTGTGCTCGGCACACAACGGACGTAGGTACACCTCTACAAGATACCCGCAAATACGCCACATGTAGTTTTCAAATATATCGCGGTTGACGGAATTAAACACGTGCAGGACAGCCTTGCGGTGATTAAGGCTGAACTCGGCGGCAATCTTAACGCATTCGGTAAAATTATCGACGGACGGGTACTGTTTTATTATCCTGTCTATCTCGCCCGAAACAATCTCGCCGATCAACGCCGGAATATCCTGAAAATGATAATAAAACGAATTGCGGTTTATACCGCAGTCCTCTACTATATCCTTTATCGTTATCTTGTTGAGCGGGCGTTCCTCGAGCAGTTTTAAAAACGAGGCAATTATTGCGTTACGTGTAAAATTAGGCATAGCGTAAAATTCCTCCGCTTTTTTTGATATTTTAACACAGCATAAAAAAAATTGCAACCGTTATGTAAACGAATGCAATTTCACGAAAAGCGGTTATTTACTGTTTGCAAATTTCTATTTTCGACATATAAATACGCTGAATAAGCACGCACTTGGCTTTTTCCGCGGGGCGTTGCAAAAAGAAATAATCGACCGCCTCCCAAACAAAAACCCATGCCGCTATCTCTACAATAGACGTTATGTAAAAATTATCGGTAAAGCGATTGATCAGTATGAGCGCGGTAAGCGCTATAATTCCGAGCACCGTCATGATTACCGATATAAGCGTTGTACGGCTAACCGATTTTTTCGCCTCTTTGTATTCGGCACGGTAATGACTTTTGAGCGCACGGTTTACCTCGTCGGCGTCAATATCGTCATCGGAATGAATCCTGATCGTAATATCGTCTTTGATAGGCACGCCCTTCGCCTTTTCAAACACATATTCGCCGAACTCGCCGTTAAGCTTATCGCCCGAATAACTGTATGCCGAATACAGCTGCTCCTTCGTATCTATTTTTACGTCAATGACCGAAGGATTGGCGTTGCCCTCGCCCGCCTCACTACCGACGATTAATCTATCTATATCACGTCTTTGTTTACTGAAAAACATAATTGCCACCTCACTCGAATTATAGCATTAAAGCCCATTGTTGTCAACGCGTCAACCGCCATTAGCGCCACGCAAGGAAAACGCGCTGCACACGGTGAGCCGCACAGTAACTAAAAAACGCCCCCTCTTAACGAGGGGGCGTTGGAGCTACTGGGCGGACTCGAACCGCCGACCTGCTGATTACGAATCAGCTGCTCTACCAACTGAGCCACAGTAGCAAGTATGAACTTTTTTATTAATCAAATTGATAACGAAAAGATTATACCACACTTAATATTAATTTGCAAATGTTTACGACAAGTTTTTGTGATTTAACTGTATGTAATTTACAGTGCCGTTCTTCTGCCGAGCGCCTGCGACAGTGTTACGCTGTCGGCGTATTCCAGCTCCGAGCCCATCGAAATGCCCTGCGCTATCCGCGTTACCTTTATTCCAAGCGGTTTAATCAGTCTTGCCAAGTACACCGCAGTCGCCTCGCCTTCCACGTCGGGGTTGGTTGCTATGATCACCTCTTCCACGCCGTTGAGCCTTGCGAGCAGGCTTTTTATGTTGAGGTCGTCGGGCGTGCGGTTGTTCATAGGGCTGAGCGTGCCGTGCAGCACGTGGTACGCGCCGTCAAACGCGCCGGTGTTTTCCACCGCTATTACGTCCTTGGGATATGCCACCACACAAATTTGCTTAGCCGAGCGCGCCTTGCAAATTTCGCAAACGTCGTCCTCGGTAAAGTTGCCGCATACCGAGCAAAGCTTGACGTTTTGCTTGACGTCCTTTAACGCCTCGCAAAACGCGTCCACGTCGCGCTCCTGCATGTCTATAACCGCGTAGGCGTATCTAAGCGCGGTCTTTTTGCCTACGCCGGGCAGCATAGAAAACTTGCTTGCCAGCGCGGCTACGCATTTTATATCGCGCATTAAAGTCCGCCGAGATTGCCGAGCGGGCTGTTCTTATACATTTCGTCCGCCTCCGCGTAAGCCTCGTTAGCCGCCGCGGTAATAAGGTCTTCCAGCATTTCCACGTCGTCGGGATCGACCACTTCGGGCTTGATGGAAATGGAAATAAAGCGCTTTGTTCCCGACACGGTAACGGTAACCGCGCCGCCGCCGGCACTACCCGTAACGCGCGCCTCCTCAAGCTGCTCTTTGGCTTGCGCCATTTGCTCCTGCAGCTGCTGCGCTTGGCGCATCATTTGCTGCATATTCATTCCACCGCCGCCACCGCGACCGTATCCGCCGAATCTTGCCATTATATTCTCCAAATTAAATGCGTGTTTGATTATAGTTAATTATTGACCGAGTTTTCCAAGTTTCTACAGCGCAAGCGCGCGTCAGGCGGACAGCAGGTGGCAAGTTGTCGACGGGAGTGTAGAACACCCTACACGACCAAGACGACTTGCCACACGCAGTTCGCATCACGCGATGCATGCGGCGTAGAAATTAGTCTTCCCAAAGGTTTTTAAAATTGTCCGTATAGGTCTTGGAATGTTTTTTGTAGTTGTACGTGAAAACGTTGTTCGACCAGTTGGTATAGGACGCGTTTTCGCGGTTGGTCTTGATAGGCTCCTCGAGCAAGTCGTAATAGGTTTGCGAGCCGTTGGGCGACGTTACGTCGTTCAACCCGACTATGCCCTTTTGCGTAACCGACGACAAGTACATGATATGCACGCCGTAATCGGTTATTACGGGCTGAGCGTAAACCTGACCGACCTCGATAGACCTGCGCATTTCGCGCGCGGCGTCGGCAAACTCTTGCATATACGTTTCGCTCTCGCCCTCGTCAAGCTCGTACTTAACCACATAACCCTTGTCGTTGCCGAACGCACCGGGGTCGGTATTGTACAAATAGATAAGGTCGTTAAACGCGTCGTTTGCGCGCTGTACGTTGCCCGCAAGCGGAGTCATAACCGAACGCACATGCGACATTACGTCATCCACCGTCATGGGGCTACTCAGGTCGTCCTCGCCGTCCACATGCGGGTAGCACGTAATAGACTCGACAAGCTGTTCGCGGAACAATTCGACTTTTTCCTTCTTTTCGGAGTCACTCAAATTCTTGATGTCGGGACGGTTTTGGAACGCGGTAAGTGCCGCTGTTTGTTCGTCCGAGAACGGCAACAAAATGTGCTTGACGTAGAAATAATTGTTGTTGGCGTGATAAAGCACGGTAGTAGATCCGCCGCTCATTGCGCTGTCGTATTCGGAAATATCCGCGTCAAACCTGCTGAGCTGATCGTTGAGCAGCGTGTTGTAGCTTTTTTCCACCTCGTCATACTGAACGGTAACTCTGTCCGTCAAGTGTTCCTGCATAGCGGTAATCTTTTGCGAACGCTCGAGATTTTCGCCGCTGAGGTAGTACATTATATAGCCGAACTCGCTCGTGCTTTCGTTCATGGGATAGGAATACTCGCCGATCTTGGGATAGACCGCCTCTATGCCCTGCGTGTCTATAAGCTTATCGATAGCCTTGATTTCGGCGTTGATTTTGTTTTTGAGCCACTTGCGTGCGGGCTTGTCCAAACGGAAATCGTCCTCTACGCGCGACTTGATAAGCGCAAGAAATCTGCTCATAGCCTCGCGCTCCAAGCTGCGCGCGTCGCTGTCCCCACTTACGCCGGGCCACGATACGCGGTCGGGCGTCCAAACGGTGGTTTCGGGCTCGGTCGGCTCGTCGGCGTCGGCACTGTCGGTAGCGTCGGGCTTGACGGGATACGTCGTGCTCGAAGACGAGGTGTCGGCGTCTATCTCGATGATTTGTTCTTGATCGCGCTCCGAAAGTATATTGTTTTTGAGCGAAAGCAACGTGTTGTCGATTATGCTGTAAATGTCGCGGCGAATTTCGTTTTGCTGCGACAAGCCCCATTCCACTTGATTGCTGTCTATAAGCGCGTCAACCTCGTTGGCTACAAGCTCGATGCTTATGAGCATGCGCACGCAGTACTTGTACATACCCTCGGCGTCACCCGAAAAAGATGACGCAAGCGAGCTTGCGTTGCTATTGACGTATTCCAGCAAATCGCGCTTGTAAATAATCTTCTTGTCCGTCTTGTATTCGTAAGTCTTGCCTACGCCATCGTCGTCAAGCACAACGTTGGTGATTGTGTACGATTTAACAACCGCGATTTCTTGCTGCATATCGCGCGCGTCGTCGTGACTGAAGAACGAACAGCCCAAAAGCATGCACGCCGTAAGGGCAAAAGTCAATATTACTACAAAAATGCGTTTTAACACTTGTTTACACCTATACCGATTAGAGTACCTATAATTATACTAAACTATGACGAAAAAATCAAACGATTTACTATGTTTTTTGCCAATAAAATCTTTTTTATTCCTTGACGGTAATCGTTTTGATAACAATGGGGTTGAGCGGGATGTCGGAATAATACTGCCACCTGCCCGTTCTCACCTTGCCGTAAGCTACGGCAGTCTTAATGCTTTGCTCGTCGGCGCACTTGCCGAAAGCGGCATACTCGCCGTTGAGGTGCGGGGTGTTTGCCACGCAAATAAAGAACTGGCTGGACGCGCTGTCCTTAACGTTGGTGCGCGCCATGGATATTGTGCCTTTGGTGTGCTGTACGGGATTAGGCACGCCGTTGCTCATGAACTCGCCCTTAATGGTGGACGCCTCCTTTTGCACAAGCCCGCGGCGCTCGTCCCAAACGAATCCGCCGCCCTGAATCATAAACCCGTCTATTACGCGGTGAAAGCACAGCCCGTCGTAAAAATGTGCCTTGCACAGCTTGACAAAGTTGGCGACCGTTATGGGCGCGGCGTCGGGATAAAGCTCGAGGTTGATAATGTTGCCGTCGGTGAACTCGATGCTACAGTAAATTTTGTTTTCCATGATTATCTCCTAAATAATTTTTTAATTAAGTCGCTCGCACTCGTCCAGTGCGAACATTACATCCGAAACCTTATCAGCTACGTTTACTGCGTTTCTAAGCGCCTTACTGCCGTTTACGCGGCGAAAGTAATGCACAAAAAACTTGCGCGTCTGATTGATTGTATACCGTTCGTCAAAGTACTGCGTAAGCAGCTCGATATGCCGCCGCGCCACGCCGAACGGGTCGGGATCCTTGTCGTCAAACACGTGCGGATTGAACAGCGCCTGCCGCCCTATCATGAGTGCGGCTATCGATGGAGCCGCGGGAAAAAGCTCGTATATATCGCCGTTTGCTATTATCGGTATGGGCGAGCTTTTTGCAATCTCCAACACCGCCCCGCCGTCCGAAATGCCATTATACAGCTGCTTGGCGTACCTGCCGTGCACAGTTACAGCCGCCGCGCCCGCTTTTGCCACGCTGTCGATTAACTCCGCGGCTTGGTCTTCTTCAATGTAGTAGCCCAGCCGCGTCTTGACGGTGACGGGCTTGTCCGTAACGTCCTTGATAGCGCGCACTATTTGTCCCGCGCGCTCGGGGTTGTTGAGCAATGCCGCCCCGTCGCCGTTTTTGACTATCTTTGGCATGGGACAGCCCATGTTAATGTCTATTATATCGCAGTCGATAGTTTTTGCCGCTGCGGCAAAATCGGCAGGGTCGTTGCCGAACAGCTGAATACACGACGGGCGTTCCACCTCCGACAGCCGCATTAGCTGTTCGGTCTTTTGGCTGCCATGCGCAAGCCCGCGCACGGACACCATTTCCGTGACGGTAAGCCCCGCGCCGCACTCCCTGCACAGCGTGCGGAACGCCACGTCGGTATACCCCGCCATCGGCGCAAGTATGCCGCCCGTTATTGTGTACTTGCCAAGCTGCAACATATACCCTCTATTTTATTTCCGAAATCTTGGTTTTGACAAGCTTGTTAAGCTCGACCTCCGCGTCCGCGCCGTTATCGGCAAGCAGCGCCGCGCAAGCGTCGATAGCGGCGGCATAGTCCTTGGTTGCTATTGCCCTGTCGAGCGCCTCTTGCGGGTCGGATTTATAGCCGGCTTTTTTGAGCTTTTTGTACGTCTTTTGCGCAAGCAGCAGCGACGGAAAATTATCGGGCAGCTTGTCGAGTATGGTCTTGACCGAATCGTAATGCTTTTCGGTAGCCTTTGCCTTGTCCCACAGCTTATGCGCCTCGTCGGCATCGCTCGCGCTTTCGTCGCCGAATATGAACGTGTGCCTGCTTATCAGCTTTTTGCACAGCCCGTCGCACACGTCGTTAAAGTCGAACTCGCCCGCGCGCCGCGCTATGTCCGACTGGAGCAACGACTGCAAAAGCACGTCGCCGAACTCCTCGCGCATACCCTCGGTATCATGCTTGTCTATTGCGTCCACCGCCTCGTAAGCCTCTTCTATCATGTTGATACGAATGCTCTCGTGCGTTTGCGCTCTGTCCCAAGGGCAACCGTCGCCGTCGCGGGTCAAACGCGTAATAACGCGCATTGCGTCGACGGCGTTGTACCGTTGCTTGTCAAAGTCGCGCTGTGCGGGCACGGATACGTCTTTGGCGCAGCCAAGCTTTGCGGTGGTCGTTTGCTTGCCGTCGGCGGTGCAGTCCACGTCGCCGTACAGCCCGATAAGCTTGCTCTTAACTTGCTCAAACGTATCGGCGGTTATATCGCATATACCCACTGCCAACGAAGTATCTATTACGGGCAGGCGCAAAAACGTTTCGCCGTCCACAATAAGCGTGTTTTTCATTATTATAGTTCCTTTAGCAGTTTGTTCAGGTGCGCCGTTATTTGCTTGCACACGTCGCTCATAGCGCCGTTATCGAACGGGCTTTTAAGCCCCGCCTCGTGCGCCAAATCCACAATGGACTTTGTGCCGCCCGCCTCGACTAAGTTCAAGTATTTTTTGAGTGCGTCCTTAAAGTCCACTGCCGCAAGCTCGCCGAACTGCAGCGCCAAGCATGTAGACAGGCAGTAATCTATATAATAGAAAGGCGCCTCGTAAATATGCTTTTGGTACTGCCACCTGCCGCCGTCGCATATGAACGGTATATCGCTCATATCGACGTAGGGGCGGAACTCGCCTTCCAGCTTGAGCCACAGCGCGCGCCGCTCGGCGGGAGTCATGTCGGGATTTTCGTAAACGAGCTGTTGGAAATAGTCGACCGTCACGCCGTACGGCAAAAAGTCGAACGCGTCGAATATTTGCTGGTACGTGGCGGCTACTGCGCGGTCGCCGTAAAAATATTTGTTGTAGCTGTTGCACAGCGCCTCCATGCTCATCGAATGAGTTTCGGCTGTTTCCATGCCGCCCACAAACAGGTCTATATCCACGTTGTTGACGGCGGCGCGCTCAAACGCATAGGCGTGACCGAACTCGTGCGTAAGCACACCCACGTCGTCCATTGTGCCGTTAAAGTTGGCAAAGATAAACGGCTGAGCGTAATCGTACAGCATTTCGGCATAGCCGCCGCCCATCTTGCCCTCGCGCGACACGTAGTCTATGGCTTGCGCCGCGCACATATTGCTAAAGAACTTGCCGAGCGCGGGGTCCATATCGTCGTAAATCTCTTGCGCCGCAGCAAACATCTGCTCGGCATTGCCGACGGGATCTATGTTGCCGCCCACAATGTAGTTGTCGTTGTCGTAAAGGTGTATGCCGCCCGTCAGTCCCAACCGCTCGGCAAGCTCGGCTTTCAGCTTTTTGAGCGCGGGCACGACGTCCTTCAATACCGATTCGCGGAACACGGCAATCTCCTTCCTGCCGTAGCCGATATGCCCTATGCGCAAATCGCCCATTTCCACAAAGTTGTCAAAGCCCATTTTGCGCGCCATACCGGTGCGCACCTTGACCATTTTGTCGTAAATATCGTCCAGCTTGTCGCCGACGGTGGCAAGCGTTTGTCCGATTACCGTAAACGCCTTTTTGCGCACCGCTCTATCCGCGTCCTTGCAAAAGCCGTGCATCTCGCTGAGCGTTACGTTCCTACCCTCCCACGGGTAGGCAAGCGAGGCAAGCAGCTTGTCGTACTCGGTGACAAGCTTGTTCTCCTCTATGCAGTCCTCTATGATACTTTCGTCCATGACGCGCAAGCCCGCTTGTATGTTTTGCACTATTATGGGGTTGATAACCGCGCCCAGTCCGTCAGCATACGGCGACGACATCAACGCACGGTTAAACTCCGTGCTCTTTGCCGAAAGCGCGGGCAGGTTTTCGTCGTAGTAATCCTTTTCGGCAGCGTAGAACTCGTCGCGCACGTCAAGCGAATGTCGTATCATTGCAAGATTGATTTGAGTGACGAACTTGGCGTAATACGCGTTTACCTCGGCGCGAACGTCCGCAAGCGCCTGTGCGCTTTTTGCCTGCTTTACGCGCGCCGTAGCATTGTCGTAATACTCGGCGGCTTTCTTTAAGTCAACGCGCTCGTACTTGTACTCGGATATTTTCTTGACCATAAAAAACTCCTTTTTTTAATTATATAAAAAGAAAGCGTATTTTGTCAAGCAAAGATAAATGGACGCTCGACATAGCAAGCGTCCATTCTTCATTCACTTTTTAATTCCGAATTATTTAAACACCGTGACCGATACGGGCGGAACGGCGACCGTGCCGTTCTTGTTGGGCTTAGCCTCCTTACCCGTAGAGAACACAACGGTCGCTTTGACGGGAATGTCCACCGTTACAGTTTGCTTTACGGCGAGCGGATTGACAACAACGGTGAGCCCGCCGCGCTTGTACACCAGTGGCTCGGCGCCGACCGCGTGAACAAATTCCAAATCGGTAGAGCAAAGCTCCTTATTCGCCTTGCGGAATTCAAACAGCGATTTTACAAAGTTAAGCAACGACTTTTTGTCCTTAAGCTGTGCCTCCACGTTTACCGCCTTGTCCGTTTCGGTAGGCAGGAAGGTGCGCTCGGCTGCGGAAAATCCCGCGTTCTTGGTAGTGTTCCATTGCATAGGCGTGCGCGAGCCTGTGCGCGCAAACCCACATTCCACGGACGGCAGGTCGGATTGATATTTCATGCCTATCTCGTCGCCGTAGTACATAAACGGCACACCGGGAAGAGTGAACAGCGTTGCGTATATCGCTTTGAGCTGGTCGACCGTGTAGTGCGGAGCAAGCCGCGGCGTGTCGTGATTGCACGATATTATGGCGATATTGCCGTTGTCCTTAACGGCGTCGTGCCATTCGGAAAAGCGCTTGGCAAATTCCGCCGCGTCGCCGCGCCCTTGTATGTCGAAATAGCTGTGCTCGCCCGCCTCCTCGTACCTGACAAGCCTGTTGTAAGGATTGCCGTGGTGGTCGAGCATGAAATCGGCATGGAAACCTGCGCGTATCGCCTGAGGATTGGACCATTCGGAAACGAGCACCGCGTCGGGATATTCGTTGTCCAGCATTTTGCGTATATCGCGCCACACCTCGCTGGTAGCGGGCTTTTCGCTTTGCGGTCCGTCGTTCTTTACAAGCGAGTCCGCCATATCCACGCGGAAACCGTCCGCGCCCCTATCCAGCCAAAACCGAATGACCGATTTGAGCCATTCGCGCGTAGCTTTTGCCGCGTCGGACTTGTACGACATTTGCCAGTCGGGCTCGGTAATCTCGTTAAAGCCGTAGTTGAGCGACGGCTGGGTGGAATAGTAGTTTACAATATAATTGCCCGTGCGGTCATGCCTGCCCGAAATCGCCTTAAAGCCCTCGGGGAATTGCCATTCGTGATTGGTCCAAATAAAGCGGTCGTACATTTCGTTGCGCACGTTTTCCGCGCTGCGCAAAAAGTCGGGGTTTTGCTCGGAGGTATGTCCGGGGACCAAGTCCAAAATGACGCGAATACCGCGCGCGTGCGCCGCGGAAATAAACTCGTCAAAGTCCGCCTCCGTACCGAAACGCGGCGATACCTTAAAGTAATCGCGCACGTCGTAGCCGCCGTCCATAAACGGCGAATCGTAGTGCGGGTTAAGCCAAATAGCGTCGGCGCCCAGCTCCTTGATGTAGTCGAGCTTGCTCGTTATGCCCTTAAGGTCGCCGTACCCGTCGCCGTTTGCGTCCATGTACGAATTGGGATAGATCTCGTAAAAGATTGCCGATTTCAGCCAGTTACTCATATAAACCTCGGTATGCTTTGTGCGGAACGCTTTCCGCCGTGATTATTCTTTGTCTTGTTTTCCGTCGTCGGGCGTTTGTTCGGTCTTGTTAGTCGAAGACGCCTTTGCCATTTTTACGCCGGTTACAATGCCTGCGGCAAGCAACGCGACAATAACGGCAACCGCGTACACGACAAGAAGGTTAAAGTCCATGCTCCTGCGCGTAACGACGGGCGGCTGTACTTGACTGACGGACGACGACACAAACGTGGTGTCGTAGTAGTCGGACACGGTGGCGTTTACCTTTTGTATAAACTCGACCGTTTGGCTTTCCAATGCGTTCAAGTTGGCAATGGCGTTTTGAATGGTTTGCTCGTCCGTTTGCGATTCGTCTTTAAGCTTTTCAAGACGGGTTTCTATATTGTTGAGCTGAATTGTATATTCCTCTACCAGCTCGGTGTATTCAGCCAAACGGCGGTGAAGGGTATCGTAAATTTCGGGATATTCCGTTTTTTCGGTATGCACGCCGCTCGTGTCGGTAGACGACGTGGTGGGATTGATAGTGGCTATTTGCGCCTGCAGTCTTTGAATAGACCCGTTTTCGCCGTCCAACGCCTCAAGACGGTTTTGTATTTCGGTTTGCGTGGACAAAAGCGCGTTGCGCGCCGTGGTCTTGTTGCGCCATACGTTGTTGGAAAGTATATACGCGTTGAAAAGACTGTAATTGTTGCGCAAAATACTCAGGTCGCTGAGCAGCTGCGTAAACGAAGTGTTGTTCTCGGTGGACACAAAACCCGCGCCCTCTTCCGACATTTCTTGAAGGAACGACTTGACCGAATCCAGCGACTGCGAATATATATCGTAAATATCAGTAAATTCCATATTTACGTTTTGGGACAGCGTATACGAGTTTTCCGCGAACATCTTCGTAACCGAATACCGCTTTTGAAAATCCTTGTAGTAGCAAGCGACAATCTTGTTGAGCAGCAGCTTGGCTTGATCGTCGGACAAGCCCAATTCCGCGGGGTCGGATATTATTATATCAAAGCGTGTGGAATACATATTGTAATTGCGCAGCTTGTCCGATGCGGTTTTGTCGCCGTTTGCCGCTGCCTCGGTCAAACTTACGTATTCGTCGGTAAGCACGCCCTCCACGCGCATTGCGTTGCGCAGCGTGGATATGTCCTTTATTTTCTTTTGCAGGTTAGCCTCGGCTACCGCTTGCGCAAGCACAGTGGGGCTGATTATATTGTCCGTGTTAAGCGGCGCGCCGTTGGGGTCAAGCCCCTTTTCTATGCCATCGTAAATAAATTCTATCGAAGTCTGGGCAATGGGCTCGGACTTGGCGTAAACCTTGACAGGCACCGCAACGGCAGTGACCAAAAGCGCCGCGATAATGACGTAAATAACCATGCGCAGCCAGCTCTTTTGAAAGAACTTCCCTATCTTTTTAAAGGTCAAGCCCTCGGTTTCTTGTTCGTCCTCGTATACGTATTCTTTGTTCATGTTTTCTCCTCGTACGTCCCGTTTGGGATATATGTAGTATAACACCGAAAGGCATTAAAATCAACATTTTATTGCAATATTTATAATAGTATTTGCAAAAACTACTTAATATGAAAAGCATTGTGATAGTGGGCGGCTCGTCGGGAATAGGACTTGCAATCGCGCAAAACCTTTTGGACGAGCAAACTCAAATAACCAACATATCCCGCACACCGTGCGCTGTAAACGGCGTTGCCAATATCACGGCGGATGTGAGCGATATATTCGAGCTGCACGCGGCAATCAGCGCGGTGGAGCAAATAGATGTGCTTATCTACTGCGCGGGCGAATCACTCGCCGCGCCGGTGGAGTACGCCAAAAACAGCGACGTTAAACATATGTTCGAAGTGAACATAATCGGCGCGACCGAGTGCATAAAAGCGGCTATGCCCAAATTAAACGAAAGCGACAATCCGCATGTGGTATTGCTGTCGTCGTCGGGCGGGATTGCGCCCATCCCCTTCGACGGGTTTTACTCGGCGACAAAGGCGGGGCTTTTTGCGCTTGCCGTCGCGGTGCGGACTGAATGTCCCAAAATAAAATGCACGGCGGTTGCCGTACCCGCCACGCAAACCGAATTTTCGTTCAAGCGCAAAATATACACCGACTGCGGCGAGTATAACACCAACCTGAAAGCCGCGTCGGACGCGCTCATCAAAATGGAGCAAACAGGCTATTCCGCCGAGTACGTCGCAAAGCGCATAGCCGCCGTAATCGGAAAGAAAAACCCGCCGCCAAAGGTGACGGTGGGCACAAAAAACAAGCTCATGCTGTTCGCATACAATTTGCTGCCGTGGCGGTTAAAGCTGTACGCGCTTAGAAAAACGTATAATATAAAGTAAATTCGGAATTATGCGGCTGCGCCTAGATTTCTCCACTACGCGCTTGCGCGCTCCGGTCGAAATGATGGGTATATAAAGTTTACTGTTCTAATATAGGATAGTAACGTTTTACTCCCATCGCCCCGGGCAACGCCGAGGGGTGTGGGCAAAAGGGCGACCCGCCGCATAGTGGCGTTGCTATTATAATTTTAATTCCCGAATTAAATTTCTATTATATTCACGCTTTCGTCAAAGTCAGTTTTATCGGTCGTTGTGATTATGGACTGAAACCCGTCCAGCGCCTCTATAAGCCTTTTTCGGCGGTGTTCGTCCAGCTCGCTGAACACGTCGTCCAGCAGCAGTATGGGCGAAGTGCCTATCACCTTTGTGAGTAACTGCATTTCCGCCAGTTTCATACTTAACGCGGCGGTGCGCTGCTGACCCTGCGACCCGTAAGCGCGCACGTCCACGCCGTCCACGGATATAATAATATCGTCCTTGTGCGGACCGGTGTGCGTATACTTTAGCCTATAATCGCTTTCCCTATCGCGCTCGAAACCTTTGAGTAGCTCGGCTTTAATATCGTCGGTATTGTCGCCCGCAACGCCGTCGTAGTCCAGCGACAAAATTTCCTTGCTACCCGACAAAAACGCATGCCTATCCGCGGCAAACGGCGTAAGCTCGCGCACAAACCCTCGCCTGCTCTTTATTATCTTTGCGCCTACGTCGGCGAGCAGCTCGTCCCACGGCGCAAGCGTGTTGTCGTTTGCACCGCCGCTTTTGAGCAGTTTGTTTCGGCTCGCCAAAATTTTGCCGTACTGCGACAGCGCGGCAAAGTACGCCTTGGATATTTGGCACAGCGAAATATCCATAAACCGCCTGCGGTCGGCGGGCGCGTCCTTGATTATTTTAAGCCCGTCGGGACAAAACAGCACGACGGGGCACACGCCCATAAGCTCGCTCATGCGCGTGATGGGCAGTCCGTTTACGGCGACCGACTTGTTTACGCTGCGGTCGATTATTATCTTGACCGTTTCGGTAATTCCATCCTTTTCCGCCGACACGAATATGAACGCCCTGTCCTTGTCGCGCATAATAAGCTCGCGATCGCGCGGTGTGCGGAACGATTTGCCCACGCCCGCAAAGTACACCGCCTCCAAAAGATTGGTCTTGCCTCGCGCGTTGGCGCCGACAAAGGCGTTCCTACCCTCGGCAAGCATTATCGTTCGCTCGGTGGCATTGCGGTAATCCTTAACTTGCAGCTGTTTTACCGTCACCTTTTGCGCCTACCGTTTCCTTTTTCGTTGCCGCTCAAAACGATATGCACCGCCGCCGCCAAAACGACTACGGCATAAGAGACCCAAGCGACCACCGCCCACTTGAGCTTTATGCTGCCCAGCTTGCGGTAAACCAAAACCTGAATTTTTTCGTTTTCGGGGTCATCGCCGTTCGGTTTTTCGGTGTTTTTATCGTCATCGGGGTTATCCGAGTTGTTATTATCGGAATTATTGTTGTCATCGGGGGTTTGGGGGTTATCGGGGGTGATAACGGGCGCGTTCGGATTTTGCGTCTTTTTATCCCCGCAATAAAGACTGTACGCACCGTCCTCGTCCACGCGCACGGTAAACGAAATGTCGCCCGCCTCATCGGTGCGCAAAACATTTTCGTCGAGTATGCCGACTGCTTTTATTCTATCCAGCGCCGCGCTGTGCGGATGACCGTACTTATTACCCGCGCCGCACGATATTACGCTGTAAACGTTTTCCACGCCGTCGGGCGCGGTGAGCACGTTAAGGTAATCGAGCGTGGTGGCGTTTTCCGAGCCGTGATGTCCCGCCTTTATTACGTTTACGCAATAGTCGTCGGTAAACGCGTCGTACTTGTCGGTAACGCCGTCCGTCTTGGCAGCGTTCACCTTGGCAACAAACTCGCCGAGGTTTTTCTCCTCCGCGTCACCCGACATGGCGAACTTGTAGCCTTGATAATCGAGTATCATTATCGGCGAATAATCGTTCCAACTCACTGACGATTGAGAGCCGTAATAATCGGACAACGGAGTGTAAAAAGTGAACGTGTAAGCACTGTTGCCCGTGCCGCCCGTAATAGTTTGCGACTCATCTTTCGGGTCGGTTATGTATACAACGTTAGGCTGCCCGTCGATTTCCTTGTACATAGACTTAATGGCGTTTACGTACGCCGCACTATCCTTATATCTCGGCAGCTCTCCCGCAGGGTCGGTAAATTCTGTAGATTTGGCTTTTACGTTGGGGCGATAGCACACACGCGCAGGATATTTGTCCAGCACATAACTCAAGCTACCGCAATGGTCGGAATCGGGGTGTGTAAGTATTGCATAATCGAAGTACTTAAAATCGGACGGGAGCGTGTCATCGATAAACTTTTGAATAGCCTTTTGCTGTGCCGAATATCTTTCCCCGCCGTCGATGAGCATGGTCTTGCCGTCGGGCAATTCTATAATTGCACAGTCGCCTTGACCGACGTCCACAAAATGCACCTTTAAGCTTGTGCTATCGTCAGCCGAAACATACACGCCGCTCGACAGCGTTACAATATCGCTCTCGTCAACGCCGTCCGCGTCCACGTAGTACAGCAGTCCCAGCCCAAGCTCAATATCGCGCGACCACACCATGGAAACGCCGAGCACTATCGCAAGCACCACCAGCACTATAACGTCGATAATAGCAATTTTCTTTTTTGATTTGTTCATAACAACCACCTACTCTTTTGTATGCTCAAACAACGCTTTTATCTCGTCCCGCTTTGCCATTGTCGCGTTGTAGCCTAACTCTATCATTTGCATATACCCCGACTTGCTCGTCGCCTTGAACGCCGCGGTGTCGGGCGCAATCACTATGTCCGATTGCATAAGCCCCACGACCGACGCGTTTGCGTTCATAATGGAAAACATCGCCTTCAGCGTATCGAACAGCCCCGTGCCGTCGGTGCCGCTGCCGCGCGTGCCATGGGCGTCCACCGTAACCACCTTGTCCGCGCCAAGCATTTTGCACACGTCGGCGGGAATGTTGTTTGTAAGCCCGCCGTCGCAAAGCGCCATACCGTCCTTGGCGAGCGGCGCGTACAGTATTGGTACTGCGGAGGACGCGGAAACCGCGTCAATCACCGAGCCGCGGTCTATAACCACCTGTTTGCCCGTTTTCAAATCGGTCGCCACTGCGGCGTACTTGACCTTAAGACTTTCGATGCTTACGTCGCCTATAACGTTCGCCAGCACCTCGCCTATCCTGCGCGGATCGTCGGGCTTGAAAATGATTTTGCCGTGAAAGTCGCCCATGTTCAGCGTGTCGGAAATGCTGATTATCTCGTCGGGATCGACGCCCGCACAGTACAGCGCGCCCACAATGCTCCCCACCGACGTACCTACGCAAAGATCGAAATTAATATTGCTCTCTTTAAACGCTTTGAGCGCACCGACCTGTACAAATCCGCGCGCTCCGCCGCCGCCGAGAACTAACCCGACCGCAGGTTTATTATTTTCTTTTTTCCGTCCAAACATCAACGCCGTTATACCTTGGCGTCAATCATATTTATAAAATATTTGTGTATGCGATTGTCGCGCGTCATTTCGGGATGGAACGCCGTCGCCATAACGTTGCCGCTGCGCACCGCCACGGGACGGTCGTCGCACTCGGCAAGTACGGTAACACCGTCGCCCACGCGCGTGATGTGCGGGGCGCGAATAAACACCATGTTCACATACATGCCGTCAAAATCGCCCTCGCCGACAAAGCTGTCGCTGTGCCTGCCGTAACCGTTGCGCTTGACGTCAATGTCGAGCACGGAAAGACAGGGGTTTTCGCCTTCTATGCGGTTAGCCAAAAGTATAAGCCCCGCGCACGTACCCCATACGGGCATGCCCGCGACAATGCGTTCCCTAATGGGCGTGTACAAATTGAACTCGTCCATAAGCCTGCGCAACGTCGTGCTTTCCCCGCCGGGAATGATAAGCCCGTCTACTGTGGCAAGCTCGTCAATCGTCTTTACCGGCACGGCGTCGATCTTTTTGTTGACCGACTTAATCATCTTTAAATGCTCGGAAACCGAGCCTTGCAATGCCAAAACTCCGATGGTCATATTAGCTCCGCTAAAATAGTGAATAGATAATAGTGAATAGTGAATAATTTCGGACTGCGGCTACGCCGCCCTTATTAATTTTTACCAACCCCTTTTCGCTAAGCGCTCCGCCTCGCTCATATTCTCCACGTCAACGCCCGTCATGGCAGCGCCCAAGCCGTAGCTTACGCCTGCGAGAATGGCGGGATCGCCGTAGTACGCAACCGCTTTGACTATTGCCTCGGCGCGGCGTTTGGGATCGCTCGACTTGAATATGCCGCTGCCGACGAATACGCCGTCCGCACCGAGCTGCATCATGAGCGCAGCGTCCGCAGGTGTTGCAATGCCGCCGGCTGCAAAGTTGACAACGGGCAGCGACTTATTCTTGGCAACGTAGCGCACAAGATCGAGCGGCGCACCTATATCCTTTGCATAGGTTGCAAGCTGCTCGCTGGGGAGAGCCGCGACCTCGGCAATTTGCGTGCGCATTTTGCGCATATGCTTGACAGCCTCTACAACGTTGCCTGTGCCCGCCTCGCCCTTGGTGCGAATCATCGACGCGCCCTCGGATATGCGACGGAGCGCCTCGCCCAAGTCGCGCGCGCCGCACACAAACGGCGTTTCAAACTTGGTCTTGTCAATGTGGTAGGCGTCGTCGGCGGGAGTGAGGACCTCGCTCTCGTCTATGTAATCGATCTTGATAGCCTCCAAAATTTGCGCCTCCACAAAATGCCCGATACGCACCTTTGCCATAACGGGAATGGATACCGCCTTTTGGATTTCGGAAATCATTTTGGGATCGGACATGCGTGCTACGCCGCCTTCCTTGCGAATGTCGGCGGGAACGCGCTCAAGCGCCATAACCGCAACCGCGCCCGCCTGTTCGGCTATTTGCGCCTGCTCGGCGTTGGTTACGTCCATAATGACGCCGCCCTTGAGCATTTGCGCGAGATTACGGTTTAAAAGCTTTCTGTTTGCCGCTTTGGTTTCTTCTTTGCTTGCCATAATATACTCCTTGTCCGACTGTGTCGGTCATTATTTATTAGTGATATTTCCGCTTGCGCGGAAGTGTTGACGATTATATTATTCCGCCGCAACTACGTTTACGTTGAGCTTGCCCGAAACTTCGGCAAACGGCTTGACGGTAAGTACGTACCTGCCGAGCGACTTTATAGGCTCGGAAATGACGATTTTCTTTTTGTCCAGCTCGATACCGATAGCAGAGAGCGCGTCGGACACCGCGGCGGTATTGAGCGCGCCAAACAGCTTGCCGTTTGCGCCCGTCTTTATCTTGACGGTAACGGTTATGCCCGCAAGCTTTTTGCACAGTGCCACAGCCTCGTCATGCTCTATCTTGCGCCGACGCTCCTCCGCCTCTTTTGCAATCTTAATGCTGTTGAGCGCGGACGACGTTGCAGGCTGAGCGAGATTATTGGGGAACAAATAATTGCGCGCGTAGCCGTCCGAAACGTCCACCACCTCGCCTTTCTTTCCCTGTGCCTTTACATCCTTTGTCAGTATAACTTTCATTGCGATTTTCTCCTGCTAATATATTAACAAAAAATATTAACCTTTGTCAAGCCTAAATAACGGCAAAACTTGTCGATTAGATAATTCGGAATTGCGAATTAATCTCTAATATACTCCGTCCAAAACCGCAAATTCAAAATACAATCGCACACGCCGAATATGGAAAGAATAAACAGCGCGAGCGGGAACACCACCGCCGCTATGCCTATCAAGCCGAAAACGATATACGCCGCTATCCGCGCTTTGCCCTTGAACAGTGCGGCAAAGTAGCCCAAAACGGTGTAGCACCCGAACGCGGCGGGCAACGTACAAAATGCGTGCATCACCGTTGCCGACAGCGCGTCGTACCCGCTGAAAAATCCGAGAAGAATGCCAGTTACCGTCGCGGGCAACGCCATAGTCCAAATAAATGAGCGCGGCAACCTCATATCCCCTATCCGCGCGGCAAAACGCGAATTGCCACGCCCGCCAAGCCTGCCGTTAAACAACGCCGCGATAAAGAAACCCACAAAGCCGAGTACCGCGCCGCAGTGAATACAGTGGTACCAACCGTATGTGTCAAACTCGTCCTTAGCCCATTCGGATAGACTCTTCGTCGCCGCCTCGGCGTAGCCGTCGTCGGTCGGCTTAAGCTTTACCTCATCGAGCTGCGGCTTTTCGGAATCGTAATAGTCGCGGGCAAAGTAAGATATTACAGGGTCGTCACGCTCGTTAATAACGTACCGCGCCGCTATATCGCCAATAGGCATACCCTCGGCGGCGCGCACGATACCGACGCCCGCGAACGCGCCGAGTACGGCAAAGCATGCCGCGACCGCCACGGCAAGCAAATACTGCGACGAACAAAACTGCACGCACACAGCCAAGCCGCAAAACGCAAAAAACAAAGTTACGCAATATATAACAGTCAAAATATCGTAATTGAGCGAAAGCGACAGCACGCCGTAAACCACGATACAGCCGAGCGGAAGATACGGTCCGAAACGCTTATATAATATGTATAACAGCGGCAACACTACGGGAAGAATAAGTATCGCCGTAGACGGCATTGCGCCCGCCGCCATAAGCAGGAACGGAATAATAAAGTACAGCAAAATCTCGCACACCCCCGGCGGCGATTTGAGTTCGGGATTAACGTTTACATTGCTGTTTTCCACGCAGCCATTATACCACAAAATAATGCGTAAATCAACACCGACTGTATGAATATTAAAATGCGGAATGACAATAATAAATATATTGACACTTTTTATTAGGAGTAAATCATGTACGATCTTAAATGCGGACAAAAAAATTGCAAGCACAACCACGGCTACTGCTGCTGTGCAAAGGACATAGCCGTATCGGGCGGCACGCGCTGCACCACTTATGAGGAATGCGAGGGCGGCTGCGACTACAAAACGGAAACCTCCGCCGAATTCAGCAAACCAGACTTTTCGGTTGACACGTGCGTAGCGTGCAACGCGCCCTGCCTATTCAACCGCGCGGCAAAATGCATAGCCAACGGCATAACGGTATCCACCGCCGACGACGGCACTGCGGAATGCTTGACGTTTATTAAGAAGTAACACTAAGACCAAAAATAATTTAAACCAAAAACAGCCCGCTTGGGCTGTTTTTTATTCTCTTAATTGTTGTATAAGTATGTCCCTATTCCATAATGTTATTGGTTTTTTACTTTCTTTTGCCAGTGTAATTGCAGAAGTTTGAAAATAATTATTAGTTATTACCATTCCTTTTGTGAGGTTATAATGTTCAAAACCACCAAGAACTTCTTGAACCGCCCGTAAAGACACTTTTTTTGAATATCGTTTTAATTGTATTCCAATCCTTTCTGTTCCAGTAGTAATAATAAGGTCAATTCCCCAGTCCCCCGACGTAGGTGTTCTATATGTATTGTAACCTTTCCGTTTAAAATATTGTTCCATATATTTCTCAAATTGTTCGCCAGTCATATTATCTACTTTTTGAATGGGGGTCATCGTCGTATTTTGCATTGTTTTATTTTGTTGCGTTTTTTTCCTTTGATATACCTCCGACAAATAATCCCATTGCGCCACACAATCACGCACGTTTTGTTCTCTATAATTTCTTTCTTGTTTGTAAATCGTTTTTTCTAAATCTATATCTTGCATACGCGTTTCGGGATATGACACCGACTCAATAACAATATTTTTAATTACATTATCATCATTAACATTGATATTCTCGTCAAAGTTACATGTATAAGTAGTATCCGTTTGACGTTTTCTATTCACTCTTTTTCTCCGTCTTGGAACAAAAACAGTCATAACAAATGTAATGATTGGCATAAATGATAAAACCATTGATATAACAATAAAATAAAATATTATTTTCGATATACTGTCACCATATATACTATCACTATATATACCAATCAACAAACCATATCCAATAATACTATTGACAAAAAGAAATAAACTAATTATTAATAGCGCAATAAACCGTTTAGAATGCTTTTTGCAAAACTCTGTTTGTTGTGTAATATTCTTTGCTCCAAACTTGTTTAATTTATAAAGAACTATGACAGCATAAACAAAAACTATATAAATCAATATAGCGACAATAATGCCATATGTTAGTAAAAAATTTTTCATATGTTGTATAATCTCCGCTAAATGCATTTTTCTAAGATTGCTTTCAATTCATTCTGCGCATTTACAGTCTGCTGTTCCGTTGACAGTAAAATTTCATGCAATTCTGAAACTGACTTAGCTCTATCTATGTTTTTAGAAAATGCATCTAACTCTCTTGCCGCTTGCTTACGTTGTTCAGTCACTGCCCTAACCCATGACACAATAAATTGCGATATTTTTTCAATTTTCACACTCAATGTAGAATCATTATGACATTGTTGGGCTGCTGATTTATAACCTGTATTTATAAATATCATCATCTCAGTTGTCATTTTTACCAATAAATTCATATTGCATGGGATATAATTAAAAAGTTGCATTTTATGAGCTGCGGTTAATAATTGTTCTCTAAGCATATCCATTTCTAAATTGTATAGTAACAAATCTTTCCCTTCTACTTTGTCATTAACAAGAATGTTTAATGGTTTTTTTAAGCTACTATACTGTGTTATGCCATCACATATATCAGCTAACATAATTTGTTCGCTACGAATATTGTCCTTTATTTCTCTTTTTGTAGAAGCAAGCGTATATTTCTTATTTTGCAAAACAGCTATTACACCTAAAACAATCGCGGCAATTCCACTAACCCAGCCGCTAATTGCTGTAAATATATTCGCACCACAGTTATTATATAAGCAAGCAAGTAAAACATTCACAGCACATAAAATGACTGCTAAAATAGTTAGAGAAACCCATAGCGCTATATACTTTCCTTTGTTCATCCTAATTCTTCCACCTTTTGCTTAAAATTTTTTGATTAATATTCGTTCCAAATGACCACTTGGTATTTTCAATATGTGTCATATGTTATAATTTTCTTTTACCTTTTCTATTTAAAACTCTGTTATAACATAGCACAAAATCTTTTATACTCTAATCGTTGTACACATGTTAGGCGCAATATTATGCTCCTGCGTCGATGTTCTTTTTCATCAGCTCGGCGAGTTGGAGATACTTTTTGATTACGGGCGAATCGGTGTATTTGGAGTATTCGCGCAGGTCAACAATTAACTCTTTAAGTTCGTTTACGTCGCGGCTTTTTACTACCTGCTCGGTGCGAGCGGCGGCGTTCCAGTTCATAAGATTTGTCGATTCGGGATAGCAATTCAACAGCGCGGTCGAGTATTCGCACACAAAGTCTACGTCGCCCTTTGCCATGCGCTTTTCGAATACCTCGAATATATAATTGCGCCGCAAATCCATAAACGGCTTGTACCAGCCTAACAGCTTGTCCGCGCCGACAAGCTCTGCCTCGTCGCCTATCAGCATAGAGCCTTCCACCTCGCACGCCTCTTTATAAATCTTTTCCTCGTGCAGCATGGCAAAAAGCTTTTCGTCGTACTCCTCGTCCACGGGCTCGTTGGTCGCGTCCAAATAAAAATAGTACGTGTACCACAGCGCGCGCAAGTCCTTGAAAAGATTGCACACGCAGTACACCGCCGCGTACAGCGAAAGGCTGTCTATCGGCTGCCTATCGTCGGGCGGTATCACGCCGTTAAGCACAAGCTTATCAAACAGCGGCGAGCCGTAATCGTATTTGATAAAATACTTGCCGCCGCGCTCGTACCACCTGCCGCCCACCGCCAATACGTCGTTGGACGCCGCGGTATGTACAAATTCGGGCTTGCCCGCCTCGTAGTCGGGGTGGCGTTCGGGCTCTATCAAAAAGCAAATACCGTACTCGAAAAGCGTATTGCTCGGCTTTGCCGCATACTCGGGATAAACCGCGCACGCAAAGCAGTACAAATTGAACAGCAGCTCGCGCTTTAACTCGTACTTTAGGTCGCTGTCGCCCACGCGTTCAAACGTTGGCTCGAATAATTCTTTTATTGTTTGCAAAACTTCCATAATTTTCTATTCCTTGTCCGCGCTTATCCAGTACGTAAAGCCGCGACCCTTTGTCAGCCCCAGCTTTTGCTGCAAAGCCATACTCGCGGGATTGTCCGTATACACGTCGCATACGGGTATGCGCCCGAACGTCATTACGTACGTTATTAAAAACTTTTCGAGCGCCGCCGCTATGCCCCGCCGACGGAACGGCTCGAACACCTCTAACATTCCCATGCTGCCGTCGCCGTGCCTGCCTATAAACCCCGCAAGCTTGCCGTTAGCTATCGCGCCGAATATGCCTTTTGTCCGCATAATGCCCTCGATACGCTCAACCGTATATCCGCCGCCCGGGTTGTGGTAGGCGTCCAGCACGGTAGACGCAAGGCTGGGCGCAAGCCGCTTTATTTCCACGCCGTCGATAATATCGGGCAGCGGCGGCATAGGATTGAGATAAGCATAGGTATAGCACGGGTTTTGCGCGATACCCTCGGGCGCGCCTATCAAGCACACGTCGCCGCGTATGCCGTACTTATCCGCATAACGCGTATAGTCACGCTCGTCGGCAAACACGCATTTGTACCACTTGCCCATGCTTATAACCGCGGCGGTAGGCTCGTCAATAACCACCTCGGCGTTTTCGTTATTCAGCGCGTCCTCTATGACCGCGCGTTCCACGGCGTACTTGCCGTCATCGAACATCTTCATAACAAAATAAGTTTACACTGCCGATTGCGAATTGTCAAGTATATGTGCCGCAAACAAAACGGCACCGCAGTTTTGCAGTGCCGTAGTTGACTTTTGATTATTTCTTTGTGGCAGCGGACATAGCCTTGAGCAGTTTGCTAAGCGCCTCGTTAAGCCGCTTTTGCTGTTCGGGCGTTTTGTTTTCCGGTTTGGAGCGTTCCTTTTGCAGCAGCGTTGCCACGTCGCGCATTGTTTCGCGCGGTGCGCCCTCGCGGGAAATCTTTTCTATTTGCGCTATAACGTCGTCCGCGGACGATCCGCCCGTAGCGCCTGCAGTCGGTTTTGCTTGAGCCTGTTGAGCTTGCGCTTGTGCCTGAGCCTGAGCTTGTGCCGCGGCTTGCTGCGCTTTGGCTTGAGCAATCGCCTCCTCGCGCGCCCTGCGGCGAATTTCCTCGTCGCTCTCCTGCGGAGCGTCAGCCATTACAGCCACAGGCTCTTCGTAAGCATTTGCATTGCCGTACGCGGCTTGGGGCTCGGCGTACATGGGTTGTTCGTTATAGACCTCCGCTTGAGGCTCGGCATACGCGGCTTGCGGCTCATATGTGTTGGCTTGCGGCTCGTACGTTTGAGCGTTGTATGCGGATTGCTGTTCGTAAGCGGGCTGTGCGGCTGCCGGCTGTTCTTGTTCGACACCGCCGTGCTGATCGCCGTCGATGACGGGCGCGAACTTGCCGTAGGTCTTGACCGCGCCGCCGTACACTACCTTGCCGATAATGCCGCCGATCAATGTAAGCAGTCCGCCCAATATATAAAGGAAAATGGGCGAAAGGTATATCGACATTGCCGCAAGAGCAGCGTCCGCAGGGGTTTTAGCCTCGGCAAAAAGCGGCACCAGTCCCGAAATCGGGGCGCAAATAAGCGTGGCGATAAGCGTAACCAGCCAAATCTTGGAAACAAGCGAATGTTTGAACGGCTCATCCACGCAAACCTGTTGTGAAACAAGCGTAGACGGCTTGACGTTGGTCATGCGCGCGGTCTTGTACAAATTCTTGACCGATGCGGGCATGTTTTTCATTTGCACCACAGCCGTGTTGGGTTTTTGTACGGCGCGTTTCATATTGCCTTTAATCTTATTGAACGCACCGCCGACAAGTCCCGCAATGAGCGCGACCGCAAACGCGACGATAACAACAGCCATAAGCACTATCAGCCACATATCGGCAGACAGCGTTAGCTGTTCGGTAAATAACTTACTGAGAAAATCCAGCATTTTGCTCTCCTTTTTCCTCTTGTTATGCGGTCGCAAAACGACCTAACATACAAATCTTCTATTATAGTGTAACATAAGATAATAAAAAAATCCACAGTTTTACAAAAGATTTTTGTTTTTATTTTCGTGTATTTACGCTGTTATTCGTTTTTTGTTGCGACGGCACGGTTTCGTTGCATTAAAATTTGCTCAACGACACTATTGTCGGATTATTTACGGCTGTATCAGCTTGCCCGCGGCGAACGAATACAGCACCGCCTTCTTTACCTTGTACGGCGTTACGCGCTCCACCGCCGCCGAGTACAGCTCCAGCTGCTTGCGGTAAGCGTTGTTGTTAAGCGACACGGGATTGCCAGTTTTGTAGTCAACTATCGTAGCATTGCCGTCCTTGTCCACAATGAGCAGGTCGATAACGCCCTGAACAAGCACGTTGCCCGTTATCCCCTCGTCGCCGTACACCTGCGCAGCGGGAAGATTGACTATAAAGTACCGTTCCTTTGCTATAAACGCACTGCCTGCGGTCAGCTCCTTCATTGCCGCGACCGCCGTCGCTATTTCGCGCTCGTCAACAAGAGAGAAATTTTCGCAAGTCCGCCGCAGTTCGTCCATATCGAAATCGACAAAATCCGCAAGCTCCATCGCGCGGTGGTACGCCGTGCCGCGCAGCATACTCGCCGCACTGTCGCCGTTTTTGTCTTTTTCGTTTTTGTCCGTGTCGCGGTCGTCAACGGTAAGCACCTTTGTGTGAGCGGTATAGTCGCCCTCCTCCCACTCGTCGTGCGCGACCGCGGTGACGCACGTCTTGACGGGCAGCGCGCATTTAAGGCGCAAGGCGTTATACTCCTCGACCTGCTTGTGCCGAGCGGACACCGCCGCCGCTATACTCCCGTCGTAGGGGCGCAATTCCTCGACGTCGCCGATAGGTACGGGCTTTACGTCTATCTTGTCGGGCGTGAGCCTGCTCAAAAAGTTCATCATGCACTTGCTGTCCTCGGGCGCGACGGGCGCGAACGCGCTTTTTTTGCCGCACACTATAAGCTCGCGCTTTGCGCGCGTGAGCGCAACGTAGAACAGGCGCAACTCCTCCGCGCGTTGCCTATCCGAATAGGTAAGGTTTTCCACCATCCACGGCGCGGACTTTTTGAGCAAATGCGTGTCCTCGTCTGGGATTTTTACAAACACGCCGTTTTCGGAAATAAGCACGCGCTTTTCCTTGTCCGTATTGCTGAACTGCTTGTTGGTGTCGGCGACTATTACCAAATCGTACTCCAAGCCCTTGGACGAATGCATGGTGGTAATAGCCACTGCGTCGCCGCCGCCAGACGCGGACAGCTCTATATTATTGCCGTCAAAGTAGGTCAAAAACGCATGCATATCGCAAGCGCGGTCGGCAGCAAAACGTATAAGCGCGTCCACCGCCGCGGCGCTGCCGCCCTGCTCGTACACCTGCTGAAAATAATCTATTTCCGATGTGATAAACCCGAGCACGTCGGCGCAGTCATGATTGATAGCAAAATCAACTATCTTGTCGCGCGCGGCAATGAATTTGTCCACCCTATCTTTAAGCTCGCCGTTGTAGGCGTTTACCTTTTGCCAAAACGCATAATTGACGCGTTGTCCCGACCCGATCGGCTTGACAAACGCGGCGCGGCACGCCGACTCGCCCTCGGCTGCAATGCGGGCAAGCTCCTCGTCCGAAAAACCGCCCATAGCCGAGCGCATTGCGGTATACAGCGCTATGTCGTCCAGTCGGTTGTCCGCACAGCGCAAAATGTCCATAAGCGCGACAACCTCGGGGAATGACTTGGCGCTGCTGCGTTTTTCCAAGCAATACTTGACCGAGCGCCTGTCCAGCTCCCTGCCGAGCGCCACGCAAAAGCGCGACTTGACCGAGCGCACAAGCACGGCGATATTGCCCACCTTGGGCGCGGGGCTGCGCGTTATGTATTCGAATATGCAGTCCGCCACAAGCTCGGCTTGGCTGTCGTCATCCACCGCGGCAACGGCGTCGGTAACTACCGAATATCCGTCGCGCTTTTCCTGACCGTTCCCCTCGCTCGGCACGGCAACGGTATCGATTTGCGTAGGCTCGTCATCACTCTCGTCCACTGCGTAAAACGCCGTTTTACCGTCCGTTATACTCTTATTTCCCCACACCAAACGCTGCGCGGCGTCGCTGTAATCCACGCCGCCAAAATCCTTTGTCATAACGCCGTCAAACACCGAATTGACAAAGTTTATAACAGCCTCCGACGAACGGAAATTGTCCGTGAGCGGAATGTGCGTGTAGTGCGGACTGGCTATCGCGCGCTTAAAATGCTCGGGCGAACAGCGGCGAAAGCCGTATATCGATTGCTTAATATCGCCCACCACAAACATTTCCGCTCCCGCCGCCCTGAAACATTCGGCTATTGCCGACTGCAGCGGGTTGACGTCCTGAAACTCGTCTATAAACACGTACTTGATATTTTCGGTAATACCGCTCAAACACTCACTGTCGCGCAGCACGTTGTACGCACCGTGTTCGAGGTCGGAATAATCTATCTTGCCGAGCGATCTTTTGCGTTCGGCGTAACGCTGCAACGCGTCCGCCGCAACGGCGCGCAGCGCGAATGAATACGGCGCGCTCTCCACCGCCTTGGCGTTTTCCGTTTCGACAATAAACTCGCGGAATTTTTTGCACCGCGTTTTCAAATTCTTATACTGCTCGTTAAGCTCGTCGGTATAATCGTGCCGCGCCTTGTGGCTGGTATACGTTATCGTGTCGGTTATGCCGTCCATATAAGCGAGCATATCGTCGGCGCCCATGACGTGCTTTTCCATGCCAGCGGCGGCAAGGTCGAGCTTGAGCGCCGATATTTTTTTGGCAATAGCCTCGCGGCGTGACGTTACGATACCGTCGAGCTCGGCAAAGTACGCGTCGTCCGCGCGAGTATCGGCAAGGTATGCTTGCGGGTCGGGCATTGTTAGCGCAAACTCCAAAATGTCGCCCACCGCCGCCTTTACTCCGTCGTCGCTCCGACCCACGCAAAGCATGTCGTACATTGTCATAAAGCAGGGGTCGGCGGCGTTCCACGCGCACTCCACCGCGTCCGACACGACGCGCTGCTTGATTGCGTCCGCCTCACATTCCTCGCAAACCGCCGCGGACGGGTCGAGGTCGGCGGCAAAAAAGTACATGCGCACCAGCCGCTGACAGTAGCTGTGCAGTGTGCCTATATTGCACGCGGGCAAAAGCTCCAGTGCGTTTTCGGCAATCGCGCGGAACTTGGGGTCGGCTTTCAGCTCGTACAGCTTGTCGGTAAGCTTGACGCGCATATCAGCAGCCGACGCGCGGGTAAACGTTACAATAAGCATTTCGTCCAGCGAAACGCCTTTTTTAAGCTTGTCTATAATGCGCGCTATCATTACGGTAGTCTTGCCGCTGCCCGCGCCCGCCGATACTATTATATTTCCGCTTGTCGTTATTGCGCGGAGTTGATTGTCGGTAAAAGCCATAACTAATTCTCCTCCCCGCCGTCGCTCAGCGAATCCGCGTCGTAATCGAACGAACGCGGCTCGCCGCCGCCGCAAATGCCCGTGTACGGACAATAGGCGCACGCCTCGCCTATGGGCGAACGGCAAATAAATCCGTCCGCTATTTCGTCGGCGGCTATATCGGCATTGCTTTTGCACCGCGCAATAAGCGCGTCAAACACAGGCTTGTCCAACAATGATTTGTTGCGCCGCGAAAACACTACCTCGTCCGTTTCCTTATCCACCGTCAGCCGCGCGGGAATAATATCGGACGCAGGTCCGCCCGCCTCTAAGTCGGTATCGTATTCCACCGCCACGTCCACGTCGGCTACCATGCACCCTGACATAGCCCTGTCGCGCGTTTTGGTGTAATACCGCTTGGGCGTGCGCACGTAAAACATGCCCGTAACGTCGTAGGGCAAAGCGTATGCGTAAAGCGGCAGCTGCATATCGGTGCCGTCAAGACATTTATTTATATCGAACTGCTTGTTGCCCGTTTTGTAGTCGATTATTCGGGCATGGTCGTCGCACAAATCAAACCTGTCTATAAACCCGATAAATTCAAACTGCGCTTTCGTTCCAAGCGTTTTGCCGCCGAAACGGTACTCGGTCTTGCCCACCTCGTACTCGCCTTTTTCCAAAATGCGTGCGTTTTCGGTTGCGTAGTCCACTGCGTCCGCCAGCATGCGACTGTAGGTCGCGCCGTCGGGCTGCATATCGCTTTCGGCAAGCACATCGTCGATTATCTTTTTTACCGCCTGCTCCGAGCAATCATACGGCTGCCGCTCCACAAACCGCCGCATAAAGTCGTGCACCACAATACCGAAATCGGGCGCGCCGAATCCGCCGCGCCGCTCCGCCAGGCCGACGGAATCATGCAAAAATCGATAGTACGGGCAGCTAAACCAATGCGACAGCTCGCTGACCGACAGCGTGGGCTTGTGCGTAATATTTATGCGTTCGCAAAACGGCGATGGCTGCGCCGTCGTCTTCTCCGTCCCGCCGTCCACCGAATGGGCGTGCACGGTCAACCGCCTTGCCACCAGCTCCCGCGCTGCGGCGGGCACCGAGGCATGCTTTGATATAAGCTGCGCGTCGTCCGACCGCAAAAGCATTTCGCACATTTGCGAATAATCGAGCTTGTTGATCGTTTTTGCCAGCTCGCGTATAAACGCCGCAGGGCTACCGTCCGCCGCCGAGTACGCCACGTACACGCTGCCCGCGTTTACTACAACCGCTTTAAGCTCGTCGCGGCTTTGCTTGTTGCGCCCGCGAACGGTCGGCTCTATCACGCCGCCCAGCATATTGAGCTCGGTATCGGATATTAGTCCGGTATCGGCAATGGTTACGGGCATTACGCCCTCGTTAAAATCGGTAATAAACAGCTTTTTGACAGCCGTCATGCGCAAGGCGCTCGGCACAGTTACGGTAACGCAATCGCGTTCGCGCGGCAGCGTGTTTACGTTGACGGCATGCGCCGCCGCAAAAAACGCTTTGGCGTCTATATCGAAATCGCCCGACCCGTAACGCTTTAACAGCTCCACAAGGTTGAATACAGGCGTAACCACGTCCGTGCCGTGGGAGGTGGTGCTTTGCACAGCCGCAAAGTCGCATTTTTCGGCAACGCGCATGACGGCTGTACCAAAGTCCTCGCAGTCGAAAAATATGCGCGCGACGCTAAGCGCACGGCTTGCCGCACGCGCCCCGCCTTTAAAGTCGTAATCGAGCGGAACATACCCGAGCGCACGAGTGCTCACCTCGTAAAGCAGCGTTTCCCCGTCCAATGCGTCGCAGCCGACGTAAGGGTTTTTGGCAAGCGCGACAAGCGCGGTGCAATCTATGGCATTGCGCTTTTTGTACGCGGTATACAATTTATATATATTGTCGATTGCGGCAAGCGGCGGTGTGGAAAACAGCGGCTTGCTCTCGTCGGTATAAGCGGGAATCTCGTATTCGCCGAGTATGCGGTTGAGCGCGCGCGGCGAGGGACATATCACCGCCACGTCCTCGTACCGCCCGCCACGGTAAACGTAGTCGCGTATTTCGGCGGCGACCTGCTTGTACTCGCTTACCTTGTCGGGCGCGCAAAGCATGTCGAGCGTTTCGCGCTTAACGGCGCGCGGCGGCGCGCAGTACAGCGTAAACGACTTGGCATGTCCCGCCAAAACCGAAAATACCCGCGCAATCAGCTTGGTCATGTCCTCGTACCCGATAGCGAAAAAGCGGGTGTTTTTTATGAACTTTCCGTCCGCGTTCTTTATCAGCGCAAACAGCTTGTCGGGCGCGTCCGAATACTCGCCCTTTATTTTGTCGTACTCCGACTTGATAAGCGCAAGGTCGGACAGCTTGACCTTGACCGCGCCGCTCGCCTCGATTTCCGATATATTCGCGTCGGACGCGGTGATTTGCTGAATGGTGGTGTACGCCTCGCGCGCAAAGTCGTCAAACGCCGCCGCACGAGTATAGTATCCGAAATCCTTTTTTGCGGCGGCAACGGCGCGCGCGGTTATCATTACCCCGCCCTCTTGCGACAGTGTTTTTGCCGCGGGCGCTACCCTGCGCGATAAGCGCGACAACGTAAGCACTTCGCAGTCGAGCGCGCCGCCCATGCCGTCACTGCCGCAAAACAGCGTTTGCTCCACCGTTTGGGTATAGCGGTCGGGGCAAAGCACAACGTAGTATTCGTCGGGCGAAAACTCTCTTTTGTTAAGCTCCCGCGCAAGCTCCTTCAGCGCCTGCGGATAGCTGTCGAATTGCTTTTTTGTCATCTTGGGTTGCATACAAACATTATATACCCGATTGCGCCAAAAAGCAAGTAGTAACCGATAGCGACTAATAATCGGTTGCAAAAACCGCCCGAATATGATAGAATAAGCTTACGGTCGTAAAGGGCGGAGCAAGGCTCGGCTTTACATTATGCGATTACGGGTATTCGACCCAATAAGGTGAATTATGAAAAACAATGCAAAAAGATATTTGTGTGCGGCGCTTGCCGCGACAACGGCGTTCTCGTTTGTAGCGTGCAGCACCGAAACGGCGGAATCGGCGTTTGACAGCCCGCTGCCCTGGCACGTGTCGGACTCGTCGTACGAAAAGCTGGAATACTCCGTTGCAATATACAACACCCAAAAGAGCGAAAAGGAAGACGAGCGCGAAAAGATAGCCGACGGCACAATGACCTTTACTTTGGAGGAAGGCAAGGACCAGGGCTATACCATGCTCGGTATGAGCTTTACCGTAACCTACCTTAACACCGACGCCGCAGGCGATGACGCGGGACTGACGGACAAGATAGAATCTACCGTGTACTTCGAGCCCAACAGCCTTGCCGCCAAAAGCATGGAAAAAACGGTAACGCTTGCCGACCGCAAGGACACGAAAAATCTTTCCTACAAAATCAACGCCGATTACTTTGGCACGCACAAAGCCACGTTCCAATATTTCAAGCAAGAGGGCGCAAAGGAAAAAACGCGCTCGCTCCCCCGCGACGCATGCCGCGACAACGAAATGATGTTTTTTGCCGCGCGGGCGCAAACGCTGAGCAAAAGCTCGTCCACCAATTTTAAAATGATCAATCTTTACGATTCGTTCAACACCGGCAAAACGGCGGAGTACCGTATAACGGTCACGGGCAGCTCTGAGCGCAAGCTGGACATAGGCGAATGGGTAAGCGAGTACGGCATACAAGCCGTTACCGACGAAAAAAGCGGCAAAACCACCTACCCCATAACATGCTATACCACCACGCTGCAAATAAACGACGAAAAGCACGGACCGGCATACACAGTACTGTATGCAAAGGACTCCTTTACCGTCGGCTCGGCGGAGCACAAAAAACTGCCTATCAAGATAGATTACAGCGCGTACACGGGCAGCAAGCCGTACCGCCTGACGTCGTACACACTCACCTCCTGCTCGTTTTCAAAGACGGCGGAATAGCCGCTTAGTATGAAGGGACTGATTGTAGTAAACGCGTACGCCAAAACGACGGAAACGCGGCAGGTTTTGCGACTGCGCCAAGAGCTTTACAATCGCGGAGTGCCCACCAACGTCGTGCGCAACGACAAATTTTTTGCGCACGTTGCGGACGGCGAGCTTGCGGACAACCTGAGCAAATACGATTTTTGTATTTATTTGGATAAAGACAAGTACGCCTCGCGCGTACTGGAAAAACATATGCGGCTGTTCAATTCCGCCGCGGCTATAGAAAACTGCGACGACAAAATGACCACGCACATACTTTTGTCCGACAGCGGTATACCTATGCCCCCGACCATTGCGGGGCTTTTGTGCTACGACAAAACCGCCGAGGTGAGCGACGACGCCGTGGACGGCGTGGCAAACGCGCTCGGGTTTCCCGTGGTGGTAAAGCAGGCTTACGGCTCGATGGGCAGCGGCGTGTTCATGGCGGTTGCGCGCGGACAGCTAAAAGACTTAATGGAAAGGTTTAAGTGCGAGCCACACCTCTTTCAAAAATATATCAAGTCCTCACACGGCAGGGACTTGCGCGTTATCGTCGTGGGCGGCAAAGTCTTGGGCGGCATAGAGCGCCGCTCAAACGGAGATTTCCGTTCCAATATCGGTTTGGGCGGCAGCGCCACAGCAGTCCCCGTTCCGCTGCAGGTGCAGGACTACGCGGTACAAGCGGCGCAAATACTCGGGCTCGATTACTGCGGCATAGACTTTTTGTACGGCGATCCGTTTATGCTGTGCGAGGTAAATTCCAACGCGTTTTTCGACGCGTTCGAGGCGGCTACGGACATCAACGTTGCGGGCGCATACGCGCAGCATATTCTTGATATTTTGCATTGACAATTCAGTTCACATTGTGATACAATATAACAAGTTGCAATTACGGAAAGAAATATCGATATAATTTACTGACAAAGAAATCGAAAAATCAATCTGTGATTGTGATACAATATAACAACGGACAACCGTAACAAGTCTTAATCGATAAGGGCACATTCTATGAACGACGAGCGACACCAAAAAAGTATAATCGACTATCTTTTGCCACTGCTTAACGCCGCCGACGGCGAGCAAAGCAGCGACGGCGACGACGTTGCCGCCGCCAAGCAAATCCGCACGTTCATAGACGAAATCCCCGGCGGATTCTTGATTTACCGCGCGGACGAGGGCGAGGAAATTTTGTACGCCAACAAGGCGTTAATCGAAATTTTCAAGTGCAACAGCCTTGCGGAGTTTATAGCGTTTACCGACGGCACGTTCCGCGGCATTGTTCACCACGACGATTACGAGCGGGTAGAAACCGAAATCGAGGAACAAATAGCAACACACCCCGACAAAATGGATTACGTGGAGTACCGCATAGTGCGCAAGGACGGTATTACGCGCTGGGTGGAGGACTACGGTCACCATATAACCGACGACCTTGGACGTAATTACTTTTACGTGTTTATATCGGACGCGACGGAAAAGATTATACGCCAACTTGCCGAAAAAGCCCGGCTTATCAACGACCGCAAAAAAAGAGAAAACAAGCTGCAAAGCATTATAGAGGAATACGACAAGGAGCGCAAGCTGATCCGCCAAGAGCATTTACAGCGCCTGGAGGTTATAGAGGGGCTCAGCGCCAACTACGATTCCATTATCTACGCCGATATAGAAAAGAATATGGCACTGCCCTACCGTCTTTCCACACGGCTTGTGCACCAGTTCACCAAAAAACTCGAGGTGCGCGAATTCAAATGGTTTTTGGACGACTACGTCAAGGTATGGGTACACCCCGACGATAAAGAGTTTGTCAAACAGCAAACGTCGGTGGATTTCATTCGCACCGCGCTTGAAGAAAATAACACCTACTACATAAATTACCGCTGCATTCAAAACAGCGAAACGCAGTACATACAGCTGCGCATAGTCAACGTTACCGGCGAAGGCAATACGCCCAACCAAATAGTAATGGGCTACCGCAACATCGACGAGGAAATGCTGCACGAAATGCGCCAAAAGCAACTGCTCGAGGCGGCATTGCAAAACGCGAAAATCGCCGACGTTGCCAAAACCACATTCCTGTCCAACATGTCGCACGATATGCGCACGCCGCTCAACGCCATATTCGGGTACGTCAAGCTGGCGCGCAAGGCGCAAGCGCCCGACAGTCCCGTGCTGAAATACCTAAAAAGAATAGAAACGGCGGGCAATCAAATACTTGATTTGGTGGACAAGGTGCTCGAGCTTTCGTATTCCGAATCGCGCGACGACACGCTTGTGGAAGAACCGTTCAACTTGCGCGACGCGCTCGAACAAGAGATTAAACGCATCTTGCCCAAAGCCGAGCAAAGGGGCGTCAAGATAAGTCTTCGCACCAACGCGGTATCTCATCCCAACGTAATCGGCGACAAAGACAAGCTGATGCAAATTATCGCCAACATAATGGACAACGCCATTAAGTATAACAAACAAGGCGGCAAGGTTGACGTAATCGTAACGCAAAAATCCGGCTTGCTCAACAATATATCATCGTACACGTTCGACGTAAAGGACAACGGCAAAGGCATATCCCAAACAATGCTCAACACCATTTTCGAGCCGTTTACGCGCGAAAACAATTCCACCCAAAGCGGTGTTTTCGGTGCGGGACTGGGACTGACTATTTGCAGGCAGCTTGCCGAAACAATGAACGCCACGATTACCGCAAAAAGCAAGCTCGGCAAGGGCAGCACCTTCACCGTCGCTATCGGGCTTAAACCCGACCGACAAGACGAACAGGACCAATCCAATCAAGATCGACTCGACCTGTCAGGCAAAAAGATACTCATTGTCGAGGACAATGAGATCAATATGGAAATCGAAACGGAATTGCTCGAGGACCTCGGCTTTGTTGTGGAAAGTGCGGAAAACGGCAAAGTAGCCGTGGAAAAAATCCGCGCCGCCAAAGATACCGACACGCATTACGACGTGGTGCTTATGGACATACAAATGCCCATAATGGACGGGCGCGCCGCCGCAAAGGAAATTCGCGCATTAAAGGGCAATCCCCTATCCAAAGTTCCTATCATCGCGCTGTCGGCAAACGTATTCGAAAGCGACCGCCGCGCGTCGCTGGAGGCAGGCATGGACGCGCACATCAACAAGCCGCTGGACGTGAACATGCTGCTCGAGGCAATCCACGTCGCACTCAGCAAGTCGGGCAAATAAATTATCAAACAAAAAATGACGGCAAACAAACCGTCATTTTTTATTGAATAATAGGGTTACTCGTCGCCCGCCGCCTTCTTTTGTTGGGCGTCCTCAACGTGCGGCAACGTTATTTCTTTTATTTTTCCGTTCAACGTTTTCTCCTTGAACTGCGCATGCTTAAAAAGAAACAGCTTTGCGTCAGTTTTAGCCATTTTGCATAACTCCTTAAACACAAGCATAGTGAGGTATGCGTCATCCTCGCTTTTGTGCAAGCGCCCGTCAAATTCCAAATTAAGCTCGATTAGCATATTTTCCAACGATACGTAATCTTTGGCGTTTGTTTGGTATTTATGTATTTTCTTTACATCGAAATATTCAAAGTTGATAAAAGGCAGGTTGTAACGTTTGGCGGCATAATTCAAATAGTTGGCGTCCGTGCCCGTGGTATGCCCTATTACGACGGTGTCTTTGTCGACCAACAATGCCCGTATTTGGTCATACCGTTCCTTAAAGTTAGGCGCGGCGTTATATTCCTTCTTTGTAAACGCCAGCAGTTTTTTTATTACGTAAGGATGAAACTTAGCCTCGGGCGCGACAAGCAGCGTCGCCCTGTCTATAATATTGAGCTCATCGTCTGTCAAAACGTACCCGAATTCACAAACAACCCCATGCCCGTGTTTGTAACAACAAGCGCACTCTATATCGAAAAATAAAAATTTCATTGTGTTTTCCTTAGTAAATGGGCTTTTTGCGCTTAGTTGCCCGAGCTGTCGTAACGGCGTATTCCTATAGTCCAAACGGTCAAGCCTATCGTCATCAAAACGATTGCGGCGATAGCGCTCCACAGCACCGACCACCACGCGTTTACGCCCGTAATCAAACATTCTATCGGGTAGTACAGCATCAGCCCGAACGGTATAACGTAGAACATAATGGACATGAACGCCTTGCCCATGTATTTGAGCGGATACTTGGCGTAGCTGCTCAGGTTGTACACGGTGTTGAGTATTATGCCCGACGACTTGATCCAAAACGCAAGCGAGGCAAAAATGAGCTTGATGCCCGTAAACGCGAATATGCCGAAAAATCCGCACAGCAACAGCACCATAACCGAGCCGAACGACCAAGCAATACCCGATATGGGCGCGAATATGCACATTATAACAATGCCCACGGCAAACTCGCCTATTCCGTCCCACTTAAAGGTTTTGGCGACAAACTGGTACAGCGGATTTATAGGTCTTGTCAAATAAATATCCAGCTCGCCATGCCGCACCGCCCAGTATGCGAGTATCCACAATTCGTCGGTGAATATATGATCGATCGCCTTCGGCACCAAAATAAACCCGAACAAAAATGCAAGCGCGTTGAACGACCAAATGCCGATTTGCGGCACCGACCCAACAATCAAGTACACGGTAGCCAGCGATATAATTTCGGTCACGGCAAAGCTTATCATCATAATAAACGAATCGGCTTTGTACGACAGTCCGCTGCGCAAGCTCATAGACACGTATTTGGGATATAGTTTAAGTTCCTTTAACATATCAACCTCCAAATACGACCACGTGCTTAACCGACGATTTGTACGCAAAATGCGCCAGCACGTTAAGTCCCACAAGCCACGCGACGGAAATAGCAAAACCTATAAGCATTTCCATCCATCCGACCTGCCCCAAAAATATGCGCACGGGCAGGGATACCAGCGTGGGGAATGGCGTATATGCAAGCACCGTTTGCGCCCACGCTGGGAACAGCGATATAGGCACTATTCCGCCCGACAAAAACGATATTACTATTTGGCTCATGCTTGCCACGCCGAACATTGCCTGCGTGCGGAACGCGAGCTGTCCGAACAAAAAGCCAAACACGTCGAACATGAGCGCGGACAAAAAGCACGCGGGCAAAAACAGCAAAATATTGTACCACTGTATGCCCTTCAGTCCAAACCCGAACACGACGGTGAGCGTGCCCGCCGTCAATACCGGTATGCCTATAATTATGATACGCGCCAAAAAATCGCCTACCGCCGCAAAGCCGAGCTGCACGCGATAGTTAATCGGTTTCATCAGGCGCATGCCTATAAGTCCCCACCGCACGTCGTCCGTTATGCTGCCCATTGTATCGGTGTAAATTACCTCGCCCACCACGGCGGAAAGTATAACGTACATAAGCATTTGCGGAAAGGCATACCCCGCAATCACGCTTTGCGGCGAGAACGAATAAATCGCCCACCAAACAAGCCCCATAAGCACCGCGCTCACCATTGCGCCTATAAACCACAACAGCAGCGCGCCGCGGTACGCCAGCACCGTTTGAAAGCCCGACCGCGTGAATATCAAATATTTTTTCAGTCTATTCCCGCGCATCGCCCTCTCCGTTTGTGCCGTCGCCTTGCGCACGGTCTTTTTCGTAAATCTTTTCCACCACCTGCTCAATGCCCGTTTCGGAAATCTTTACGTCGGCAACTTCATAATTAGCAAACATATAATTGAGCAGCTCGCCCGTGGTCAGCTTGGTGCCGTCAATGGTAAAGGTGACGGAGTGTCCGCCGTCCTCCGCCGCGTGCTTGATTACGGCGTCGCCAAAGTGATTTTTCACACTTTCGCCGTCAATCACTGTTTTGCAAGTGACCTTAACGTCGCGCGTGTCGCCAAACATATGCTTAACCTCTTCCAGCGACCCGTCAAACAGCACTTTTCCCGCGTCCAAAATAATGACGCGCTCGCACAGCAGCTCTATATCGCTCATTGCGTGCGTGGTAAGTATTAGCGTGGTATTGTATTCCGCCTTCAGCTTTTTTATGGCGTCCACAAGGTTGCGCTTGACCAGCACGTCCAGTCCTATGGTCGGCTCGTCCAAAAACAGCGTTTTGGGATTGTGCAGCATTGCGGCGGCAAGGTCGGCGCGCATGCGCTGACCGAGCGACAGCGTGCGCACGGGCGCGTCCATAAACGATTTCATGTCCAATAGCTCTATCAGCTCGTTAAGCCTTTTTTTGTATTCGTCGTCGGGCACGTCGTAAATATACCGCAACAGCTCATACGTTTCGGTTAGCGGCAGGTCGTACCACAACTGCGTCTTTTGCCCGAACACAACGCCGATTGTTTTGAGCACCGCGTTGCGCTCCTTTGACTTGTACGGATGCTTGCCGTCAATAAGTATCTCCCCGCCCGTCGGCGTGAGTATACCGCTCATCATTTTTATGGTAGTTGACTTGCCCGCGCCGTTCGCGCCGATATAGCCCACCGACTCACCGTCGTGCACGGTAAACGACACGCCGTCCACAGCCTTGACCACAGTGTACTTGCGCGAAAACAGCGACTTGAACATGCCCCATACGCCTTTGCCGCGTACCGGTTTTTTAAAGTACTTTTCTACGTTTTTCAGTTCTATCATAGTTGCCTCACAAAGCTGTGTATGTGGTTGTGAACAAATTAAAAGTAAACAAAGTGATTATTTATCTTTACTTATACACTTTTATCTATTCATTCTTCACTATTCACTATACCATTGCCCCCCCCCCGATTGTCAAGCAAATCGAGCGAAAAACTCACAAATTTTTGCACGAGCAAAAATTATACGGGAGCGACTTATGCACAATATTATATCATTAAACGCTTACAAAACACAAGCGCGCAAAGGGACGTGCTACACCTTTGTACTGCGTTTTTTGTTGAGAACGTTTATCAGCACAAACACCGCAATCAGTACAGCCACGGAGCAAGCTACCACAAGGTACATCACCCACGCCTTTACGTCGCTGCCGAAAAAGCTGAGCTTTACGTCAAAACCGTTAAGCAGTCCGTCCACCGCCGCCTTGGGCGCGCCGTCCGCCGCCATAAGCTCGGCGTACCCGCCCATAAAGTGCGTGCGCAGCAGCCCCGTGCAGTACGTACCCGGCAAACACATTATGGTATTTGCCATTCCCTTGGAGAATTGCGAAATGGGATAGTACGCACCGCAAATAAACCCGTACACCGACGAAACTATTGTGGACACGGCGCTGATTGCGCCCTGCGATTTAAGAAAGTAGCACACAATGGACGACAGCGCCGTGCCGAACAGCACCGCCAAAAACACGTCCGGTATAACGGACAATGCCTCGCCCGCCGTCATAGCCCAGCCCATGCCGGCAATGTAGCAAAACCCCGCAATCATAGCTATATAGCATATTGCAAGCGTAACTATAGCCGTGGCAAAGTAGTAGCCGAGTATAAGCACGTGACCTTTTACCGGCGTTACCGTTATGTCCGCGCGCGTGCCGTTCACCTTGTCGGCGACCATCGTCATATTGGCGACAAACGCGACGGTAATGCAGCACACCGCCAGCACCGATGACACCTCGTACGACGCCACCAAGCCGTTAATAGTTTTGGGCGCAAGCGTTATGCCCTGCAGCATGCTGTCGAATGACTGCAAAAACACGCGGTGCAAAAACAGCGCGTACAGCGTCATTATGATGAGCGGCGAAACAAGCGCGCCGATAAGCGCACCCTTATCCTTAAAGAACAATTTTATATTCCGCGCGGTAAACGCCGCAATTTGCTTTACGTCTTGTTTGACAGTCATAGTCTAATCTCCTGCCTTTAAGCCTGTTGCCGCAAGAAACACGTCATCCATCTTGCCCTTGCTCACCTCGTAGTCGGTGAACAGCTTGGGGTACGACTTTATAAGCTCGGTAGCTGCAGCGGTGTCCTTGACCTCTATGCGGTAGCCGCCCGCGATTTTTTGCAACGGCATGCCCAGTGCCTGCAAGTCATTTTCGGTCTTGTCGTAAATGGATATAAAGTCGCCCGTATACTCGTTTTTAAGCTCGACGGGCGTGCCCTTGGCGACAACCTTGCCCGCATTGAGTATAACCACGTAATCGGCGTCCGCCGCCTCTTCCATATAGTGCGTGGTCAAAAACACCGTCATATCTCCGCCGCTGCGCAGCCGCTCTATAACGTTCCACACCGTCTTGCGCGTTTGCGGATCGAGTCCCGTCGTCGGCTCGTCCAGTATGAGAATTTTGGGCTTGTGAATGAGCGCGCGCGCAATGTCGCACCGCCGCCGCTGTCCACCCGAAAGCTTGCCCACGGCGCGCTTTTCCAGCTCCTTCAGCCCAAGCATTTCGTCAAGCTCGTTGTACCGCTCTTCAAACTCCGCGCCGAATATGCCGTACAGCGCCGCGCGGTTTTTAAGATTGGATTTTACGTTGAGCACCTTATCCAGCGCGGACGCCTGAAACACCACGCCTATGTCGCGCTTGATTGACGTTATGTCCTTGTCTATGTCGCAGCCGTCCACCGTTACGGTGCCGCCGTCACGACCAAGCTGTCCGCATATTATGGAAATGGTTGTGGACTTGCCCGCGCCGTTCACGCCCAAAAACGCAAACAGCTCGCCACGCCGCACCTCGAACGAAATATCGTCCACGGCGGTCAGTTCACCGAACTTTTTTACAAGTCCTTTAATCTCGATTATCGAGTCATGGCTTTGCGTACTTTGCATACTATTCCCCCTCCGAAACCTCTTCGCTTTGTTCGTCCGCCGACTCCACGTCCGCCTGCTCGGCGGTTTCCACGGGAAGAGCCTTTAATTTTTTGCGTCCGCTTACAAGCATATACAATCCGATTGCGAATATGCCGAACGCCACAAGCCCGCCGAGCACGGAATTCATATGCGATAAGTCGCCCGAATCGCTCGGCAAAACCTTTATCATCATCGCCTGCAACGCGAATATGGAAATAAGCGCGTCGGCAAAGCTTACGTTTTTTATCGCCTTAAGCGGCATATTGTCCGACTTTCGCACCTTTCTCAGGTTGTATATCGCAATGCCGAGCTTGGTAAATGTGTACGCCGCAATCGCAGTAACGTATATAATACCGCTCGCAAAGTAGTTGTACGTGTTTCGATCGTCCAGTACCATTCTTATTACGGGTATTACCGCAAGCGCCAAAAGCATGAGCGCAAGCCCGCAGTATGAGTATGCGCGCACGTTTTGCACGTCCTTATCACCGTCGCGTCTTTTAATAAAAAACACCGTTGCGCGCGGAATAATCAAAAATATGTGATACCCTACAAGCACGCCCAGCCACGCCGACTGTCCGATATTGGCTATTAATATGCCGAAAACCACATAACATGTATTAAAAATAATAGAGCCCGCCGCATACACAAATGCGCGCACGTCGTAATGCTTGAAAAACTTTTGTACGCGCACGTTGTTTTTGGCGCGCTTGGGTATGCCTATAACGGTGAGTACGGCATATATGGATAATATTAAAAACACAAGCGCGGTTAAATGCACGTGCAGCGCCCACAGCTTTAGCCCCAGCCCCACAAAATAAAGCGTAATGCTGCCGCCCAGCGTGAGCGTTCCAATCACCCACACAACAATACACACCCACATAGGCGGTTTCAGCAAAAAATCCAAAATTTTGTCGTGCTTTTTCATCGGATTACATTTTATCATAAAACCGCAACAATAGCAAGTACATACATATAAATACAAACAGAGCAAAATCTGAAATAAATTTAGTTTTTTCCTTGATTATTATAATTATTAATGTTATACTTATTGTACAAATATGAAAGCTGTATTATTAAAACTACGTGAATCGTTAATATCCGTACTGCCGATTGCCGTGCTTGTACTCATTCTTTCCGCAACGCCGCTGGTGGATTTCAGCGGAACGGAGATTGCCGCGTTCAGTATTTCGGCGGTATTCCTTATACTCGGCATAGGGCTATTCAACCTCGGCGCCGACCTCGCTATGACGCCTATGGGCGAACAAGTGGGCGGCGGTCTTACCAAGTCCAAAAAGATAACCGTCCTTTTGGTCGTGTGCTTTTTGATGGGCGTGTTCATCACGATAGCCGAGCCCGACCTGTCCGTGCTTGCCGATCAAGTAAAAACGGTTATGAACAGCACGCTGCTCATTGTAACCGTCGGCGTAGGCGTTGGCTTGTTCCTGCTGCTTGCCGTACTTAAAATACTGATGCGCAAAGATTTGTCCGCTATGCTCATGTTCTTTTACATGGCGCTGTTTGCGCTGTGCGCCATGCTTATAGAAAGCGGAAAGAACGACCTGCTTGCAATGTGTTTCGATTCGGGCGGCGTTACCACAGGTCCGATTACCGTACCGTTTATAATGGCGCTGGGCGTCGGTATAGCAACGACGATCGGCGGCAAAAACAGCAACGAAAACAGTTTCGGCTTAGTCGCGCTTTGCTCTATCGGTCCCATACTCGCGGTAACAATACTGTCCGTTGCCTCCAAGGGCGAAATGCAATACGACACCCCCACCTACACGGTAGCATCTATGCTTGCAAACGGCGAATGGGGCTGGACGATACTCGAAACATGCAAAGAGGTTATTATCGCGCTTTCGCTTATAGTCGCGTTCTTCATAGTGTTACAGCTTACGGTGTTAAAGCTGCCGCGCGACAAAATCATTCGCATAATAATCGGTATTTCTTACACCTTTTTGGGACTGGTCGTATTCCTTTCGGCGGTCAAAATCGGGTTTATGCCGATAGGTCTTAAGCTGGGCAAGCTGCTCGCCGAAAACCGCGTAGTGCTTGTTATATTCGGCTTGGTGTTCGGTATGGTGGTAGTGCTTGCCGAGCCCGCCATACATGTACTCAACAAACAGGTAGAAGAGGTCACGGGCGGCGGCGTTACCAAAACTCAAATGATGGTGGCGCTGTGCTTGGGCGTCGGGCTTGCAATCGCGCTGTCTATGATTCGCATGATTTACAAATTCTCGGTGCTGTACTACCTCATCCCCGGCTACCTGCTGTCGCTGGGACTGTCGTTCTTTGTACCGAGGCTGTACACGGCAATCGCGTTCGACTCGGGCGGCGTTGCAAGCGGTCCGCTCACGTCGGGATTTATTTTGCCTATGGCAATAGGCGCGTGCAGCATACTCGCACCGACGCGCGTACTGGAGCTTGCTTTCGGCGTGGTCGCGCTTGTCGCTATGATTCCGCTCATAACAATTCAAACGCTCGGCTTTAAAGCGGTAATGTCAGCCAAGGCGCGCAACCGCATAATTATGAAACGCATACTCTCCGCCGACGACGAGCAAATAATCAACTTTGCATGGGAGAATAGCAATGCCAAATAAAAACAAACAGGCAAAGGATACACGCAAGCCCAAGGACACGGCAAAGCCCGCCGAGCGCTTGCGCCGTAAAATAGGAACACGCGTCGGCAAAATCAAAGCAGCAAAGGGACTGCCCAACAACAACACGGTGTCCGAAAACCGCTTGGAGCTGTTGATTACAACGGTCAACCGCAGCAAGGGCGAATACTATGCCGACCTTATCCAGTCGTTTGACGTGAATATGCAGTTCATAGCAATGGGTCACGGCACGGCGGACGCCAAAACGCTGTCCATGTTCGGCTTTACCGACTCGGACAAAACGGTCATATTCAGCGTGATACAGGGCAACAAGCTGCAAGCCGCACTGGACACGCTGGAGGAAAAATTCCGCACTATCAAAAACGGCAAGGGCATTGCCTATACCGTTCCCCTATCGGGCGTAATCGGCAAACTGATATTCGGATTTTTAAGCAACAACCGCAGCATGACCGTGGAAAACAAGGAGAACTGATTTGAAAGTGCATTCATCGCGTGATGCGGGCTACGTTTGGCTCGGCGCCTTGGTCATGTAGGTGGGTCTACACTCCCGTCGGCTCCTCGCCAACTGTTGCCCACATGACGCGCGCCTGCGCTTTCAAAAACACTTTTTATAAGGAGACTACAATATGACTCACGAGCTTATATTATGTATAGTTAATACCGGATTTACCGACGTTGTTATGGACGCCGCCAAAGAGGTCGGCGCGCGCGGCGGCACAGTCATTCACGGCAGAGGCACCGCCAACAAGGACGCCGAGGAGTTTTTCCATATCTCCATTCAGCCGGACAAGGAGCTTGTTATGATACTCGTCCCCGCGGAAATCAAGGACGCGGTGCTGCATGCAGTGTACGGCGCGGCGGGACTGAAAACGGCGGGACAAGGCATAGCCTTCTCCATGCCCGTCACCAACGTTGTGGGTATTTCCGCTCCGCCGACGCAACCCCCTGCCGACGAGAAAAACAAAGAATAACGCGACTGTTAAATCATTTTAAAACAAAATAAACTCTCTCGAACAAGTGTTCGGGAGAGTTTTTGTGTAAAGCATATTAATTTATTTATATAGGGTTTCAAGCTCTTTTTGGATTTCTTCCGCGCGGGCGATTTGTTCTTTGAGATTCCACTTGCCGATATTCTTTCCGTCCCGCAAAAACATCGAGCCGCATTGATGAAAATAAAATTCGATATTACGCTCTTTGGACTCCAAGTACAAATTTTTTACCCATTCGTACCTAATGGGGCGCACGTCCGCTTTGGGTGCCATTTCCCCGCCGACGTTGACGCATTTTATCAATCCCGTATCGAGGTATTTCCCCAACGAAATGGGGCCTATCAGCGGAGAACAAAAAACTTCTCTATGCTTAACAGGCGCCTCCAAAAAATGTTTAAGCCGAATATCCGCCATTTCCTGATTCTCGATGGAAATACTCATATATACGTGCTCCCACCCCTCGCCCCAGTCAGGCGGAACACATTGCTTTATTCGCTCGGGGCGCTTGGTCGTCATTACGAATTTGCAGTCGCGGCGTTGTCTTATAAAGTCCCAACACCCGTCCCGCCACTCATCCGCCTCTTCGATAAAAAAGTCGGAGGAAAAGCAAAGCTTTACCAGGGAATGCGGCGGGCAGTCTTTGTCTTTCAGCTCGTATGTGGTTTTACCCTTTTCGATTTTTGCGGTATCCCTGCCGTATCTTTGATCCATTTTGTAAACAAAACAGTTTTTACAACCCGCGCTTACTTTTTTGCACCCGTGCCACGGATTCCACGGGATAGCCTTTTCTATTTCGTCATTTTGCATTATTGCCCTCCCCATCGCTTAATTTCATAACGTTATTTGCTTTTTCGGCAATAGCGACCAAAGCGTTAAAATCATCTTGCCCGAGCCCGTCTATCAGCCAATCGAGCTTATGCCTTAAATCGATTTTCGCCTGGTCAACAAGCGCCTTCGCTTTTTCGGTCGGCAAAATATAATACGCGCGTTTATCCTGCGGCGACGGACTTTTGATGATATACCCCTTATTTTCAAGCGAAGTAATATGTGCCGTAATCATCGGCTTAGATACCTTTAGCATTTCCGCAAGCATAACGGGCGTATGCGGTCCTTCCGTTTCCGATATAATATTAAGCACGCCCATCTCGCTCGGACGGATAGGCAGTCCCCTTTTTAAGTCCATATAATTCTTACTGAAAACCGAAAGCACGGCGTTTGCAAAAAAATAGCTATCCATATTAACCTCACAAATTAATTCATATAGATTAACTATATTTTAGTTAATCTACATTAACTTGTCAAGCGTTTGAACGGCTTTTATAATAAAAAGCGCGACAACCTGTCGCGCCTATTATTTATAAATAATCTAATATTAAAATAGCCATAACGCGGTTCAATCCAAACCCGAGCTACACGCTCTCCAATATTTCAAGATACTTTACACACTCCGCTTTAGCGCCGTCAAGGTCGTGTTCGAGGTAGTTGCCGCACTCCTCTTTTTTCGCCCCGGGGACCTCGGTAAGATTAAGCGCCTCGGCAAAGCTTTGTTTTAGCAGTGCGATTACCTCCGACCTATTCATAGCCGTGGTAAGCAGGTAAAACCCCGTTCGGCAACCCATTGGTCCGAAATACACAATATCGTCCTTGCGCGCGGAATTGCGCAGAATTGTCGCCAGCATATGCTCGATCGAGTGGAGCGCAGGCTGTGCCAAAAAGTCGCCGCAGTTGGGGCGCTTAAACCGCAAATCCCACGTGGTAACGCCGTGCACCGTACCGCCCTCGTGCAGTCCCGGCATCAGCTTGTTGTGATCTTTTTCGAACGACGGTATCTTTGTCAGTTGTTCCATAATACTCTCCTATTGTTACGCGGCAGCCGCACCTGCGAACTGCGAATTATACAGCTCGGCGTAAAATCCGTTTTGCTTGAGCAACGTTTCATGATTGCCCTGCTCTATTATGTCGCCGTCCTTAAGCACCAATATCACGTCGGCGTTCTTAATAGTGGAAAGCCTATGCGCTATTACAAACGAGGTCCTGTCCTTAGTCAGCTCGTCCATTGCCGCTTGAATGGCGAGCTCGGTGCGCGTATCTACGTTGCTGGTCGCCTCGTCCAGTATAAGCAGCGGCGCGTCCTTTATCATAGCGCGCGCAATGGTCAGCTGCTGCTTTTGCCCCTCGGACAGCTGTGAGCTTTCGCCTATCACCGTGTCGTAGCCGTTGGGCAGGCACTCGATATAGTGCGACAGTCCGACCGCGGCGCAAACCTTGTCGAGCTGCTCGTCGGTAACGCCCTGCTTGTTGTACACCAAGTTTTCGCGGATAGTCCCGTCAAACAGCCAGGTGTTTTGCAAAATCATATCGAATAGATCATGCACGTTTTCGCGCGTCATATCGTTTATCGAAACGCCGTCTATCTTTATGTCGCCGCTGTTCACGTCGTAAAAGCGCATAAGCAAATTAACAATGGTCGTTTTGCCCGCGCCCGTCGGACCGACAATAGCCACCTTTTGCCCGCTTTTGAGCTGCGCGGAAAATCCGTGTATAATCTCCTTGTCGGGCAAATATCCGAACTTAATATTATCGAACGTGACGTCGCCCTTGGGATTTTCCAGTTGCGCGGTTTTTCCGCTTTCGTCGGGCATTTCCTCGCCCTCCAGCAGGTCGAACACCCTACGGCTCGCGGCGGACGCCTGCTGTATGGACGTCATGGCTTGGGCAATGGTGCCGAGCGGTTGAGAGAACAGCCGCGCGTAAATAACAAACGCCATAAGCGTGCCGATGGTGACGGTGTCGTTGCCGCCGACTATAAACGCCACGCCGACTACAAATATAAGCACGTACGAAAGATTGCCGACAAAGGTCATAACGGGCATCATTATCCCCGACAAAAACTGCGACTTGCGGTTGCTGTTGTACAGTCCGTCGTTTACCGCCCAAAACTTTTTGCGCGCGGCATGCTTGCCGTTGTACGCCTTGACGGTATTGTGCTGGGTGTAAACCTCCTCGATTTGTCCGTTCATTTCGCCCAGCTGTTCCTGCTTGGCGTCAAAGTGCTTTTGCGAAATTTTGAGTATGACGGACATGCAAACAAACCCGACAAGCGACGAGCCTATGGTGGTGGCGGCAAGCACCGCGTTCACCTTGAACATCATAACAATTACGCCGATAAACAGCACCAACGACGATACAAGATTTGCCGTGCTTTGGCTGAGCGTTTGCGAAATGGTATCTACGTCGTTGGTCATGCGGCTGAGTATGTCGCCCGTGGAGGTCGTGTCAAAGTAGTTGAGCGGCAGCTTGGTTATCTTGCCGTTTATGTCGCTCCTGAGGCGCTTTGACGCGCGTTGCGTTACGGTTGCCATTATAAACTGCTGACCGTAGGACAGCACCGCACCCACGCCGTAAATGATTACAAGCGCGATACAGGAATCTATAATGACGGTCATATTGATTTCGGTAAAAAGCCCGGACTGAATCTCGTCGGTAAGCGCCTTTATTTTATCGGGACCGATTATTGTGCAAACCGTTCCGCCGATTGCAAACACAATAGCTATTATTATCGCGGGCAAATACCCTTTGCAATACTTAAGCAGTTTTCCAAACGCTTTCATATCCGCTTTTTCGCGTTTTCCGCTCCTGCGCGGTCTTCCCATCATAGGGGGCATATTACAATTCCTCCTTGCTAAGCTGTGACAGTGCGATTTCTTTGTATGTGGGGCATGTTTCCAAAAGCTGTTTGTGCTTACCCATGCCAACTATTTTGCCGTCGTCAAGCACTATTATTTTGTCGGCGCTCATAATTGTGCCTATGCGTTGCGCCACGATAAGTACGGTAGCGCCATTCAGCCGTTCGCTTATGTTTTTGCGCACGAGCATATCCGTTTTGTAGTCGAGCGCCGAAAAGCTGTCGTCGAATATCAGCAAGCCGGATCCAGCAAGTCTTTCTTTTATGTCAGTGCTCACGGGCGCGTCGGACCAATCGTCAAGTGCCGAAATGTCATCGTCTGATTTCAAAAAATTACTGCTCTTGTAAACCGCGCGCGCAATGGACAGGCGCTGCTTTTGTCCGCCCGAAAAGTTGGTGCCGTCCTGTGCTACGGGCGAATCCACACCCTTTTCAAGTCCGTCCACAAACTCCGCCGCACACGATATTTCCAGTGCGGCGCGCAGCTTGTCCTCGTCGGGATCTTCGTCACCGTAAGCAACGTTGCCGCGAATATCGCCCTTAAACAACACCGCACGCTGCGAGGCAAGCGCAATACTGTCGCGCAAAACCTCTTCGTCGTAGTCCTTTACGTTTACGCCGTTAAACAACACTTCGCCGCCGTCTACGTCGTAAAACCGCTCTATAAGATTGATTATCGTCGTTTTTCCGCTGCCCGTCGCGCCTATAAACGCCACAGTTTCGCCGCGGTTTACGGTAAAGTCAATGCCCGATACTACCTTGCCTTCGCCGTGATCATAGGCAAAATCGACATTGCGGAACTCTATTACGGGCACGCCTTCCTCGTGAGCAACCTCCTTGACGTTGCCACTGCGCACCGACCGCCGCGTACCGAGTACGTCCGCTATGCGTTTGCCCGACACCATACAGCGCGGCATAATCATAAATATCATTATCAGCAGCATAAATGCCATTATCACCTGCATGGCGTACTGCGTGAATACCGCCATATTGCCGAGCAGCTCGATACGTGCGGGGATGTTGGCCGCTTGGTTAATCAGCACCGCGCCTATCCAATACACGGCAAGCGTAAGTCCGTTCATACAGGTTTGAATGACGGGCATCATCAGTCCCAGCCCGCGCGAGGTAAACAGCTGATTGCGCTTGACCTTTTCGTTTACCGTTTCGAATTTTGTCGTTTGATATTCGTCGGCGTTGAACGCGCGTATTACACGCACGCCCGTAATATTTTCGCGCGTGGTCGTGTTAAGCTCGTCGGTCAGCTTTTGTATTTGCTTGAATTTGGAATAGCAAATGCCCACAATCAAGCCCACAACTATGACGATTACGCCCACCACAACCGCGGTTGCAACAGTCCATTCCACCGCCGCAGCCGAAACCTTGCATATAGCCCACACCGCAAGCACGGGCGCTTTTATAAACAACTGCAATCCCATTGCCACAAAGTTTTGCATTTGCACCACGTCGTTGGTAGTGCGCGTGATAAGGCTGGGCGTGCCGAACTTGTTTATCTCCGCCGCCGAAAAGGACGTAACGCGCTCGAACAACGCCTTGCGCAGCGTCTTTGCAAAGTTGGCAGCGGTGCGCGCGGCAAAGTATCCGCAAATTATGGAACTCACCATGCTTGCGGCCGCATACAACAGCATAAATCCGCCGTTTTTCCAAATGCTTTTCATCGTAGCCGTGCCCGCCTGCACCTCTACCGTAAGCTGCGCGGTGTATTCCGGCATTGTAATATCAAAGTAAACCTGCGCAACTACAAACCCGGCACACAGTGCAATAAACAGCCAGTCAAGCGGCTTTAAATATTTTGCCAACAGTTTAAACACCTACTTTACCTCCTCTAATCTATTTTGCAAAGCTTGCGATATTCTTTCGGAAATACGCAAAAACTCGTTAAGGTCGTCGTCACCCACCGTATCGTATAGATATTCGGCAAACTTAAGCATTTCGTCGCCCGCCTTTTTCAGCTCGGCTTTTCCGCCGTCCGTTATGCTGACCACGACCTTGCGCCTATCGCTCGCCGACGGGTGCCTTACAACAAAGCCCTTTTGCTCCATGCAGTTTAGCACGGCGGCAACGCGCGGCGTGCTTACGCCCATAAACTCGGCAATGTCGCCCGCCAACACCTCCGTCGTCGCACTGTCCACATACCTCAGTATGGGATGCATTCCGCGTATGCTCCCGTCAATGCTCTTGAAGAAAGGTCGAGGGTGCGCCGCGAAAAACCTATTTAAAAATTGTTTGGCTTTTTCTTGTTTGTCCATAATAAAATTACCTAACAGTATTAGCTAATACTATTAGGTATTATAATAATGCATATTCGCAATGTCAAGCGTTTTTGCATTAAAATTAAAATTGCTCATATTTTTACCCGCAATTTTCACAAGCAAAAAGCCCGCATAAATTGCGGGCAAATAATTTTAATATCGGCGCGGCTTATTCCTCGTCGTCGCCGTGGTCATGTTCATCCTCGTCAAAATCGGGGAACATTTCTTTATCGTATTCTATTCCGTTCTTGTCGTAATAGTCCTTGATTGCAGAGCGGATGGCTTGTTCGGCAAGCACCGAGCAGTGCAGCTTGTGCGCGGGCAGTCCTTCCAGCGCCTCCACAACCGCCTTGTTGGTAAGCTCGAGCGCTTGCTCAATGGGCTTGCCCTTTATCATTTCGGTAGCCATAGACGACGACGCAATCGCGCTGCCGCAGCCGAACGTGTTGAACTTGACGTCGGTGATAATGCCGTCGTTCACCTTGATATAAATTTTCATTATGTCGCCGCAGCGGGCGTTGCCCACCTCGCCTATACCGTCAGCGTCGTCTATCTTTCCGACGTTGCGCGGATTGCGAAAGTGATCCATAACCTTTTCACTGTATAATGCCATGATTTTCTCCTAAATCGATTTGTTGATTTTTATAACTGTTTTAAAGTAAATGTTTTTTCTGCCCTTTTTCCAGCTGCTCCCACACGGGCGACATATTGCGGAGATATTCCACAACCTCGGCAACCGACTTTATTATATATTCGGCGTCGGCGTCGGTGTTGTCCTCCGAAAGGCTGATGCGCAAGCTGCCGTGCGCAACCTCGTGCGGCAGTCCGAGCGCGAGCAGCACGTGCGACGGGTCGAGCGAGCCGGACGTACACGCCGAGCCGCTGGACGCGCAAATGCCCTTGTCGTCCAACAACAGCAAAAGACTCTCACCCTCTATGCCCTCAAAACACATATTGAGTATGCTCGGCAAGCGCATCACTGGGTCGCCGTTCAGCTTGGAATGAGGAATTGTAGACAGTCCTTTTATAATCTTGTCGCGCAGCGCCGAAAGCCGTGCGGCGTTACTCGCCATATTGTCGCAAACGTAATCGAGCGCAGCCGCCATTGCCGCAATGCCCGCAAGGTTTTCCGTACCCGCACGCCTGCCCTTTTCCTGAGCGCCGCCGTCGATAAACGTGTTGAGCGGCACGCCGCGCCGCACGTACAATGCGCCCGCGCCCTTTGCGCCGTGAAACTTGTGCGCGGAAAGCGACAGCATGTCTATGTTCATAGCCTTTACGTCGATAGGAACATGCCCCACCGCTTGAACGGCGTCGGTGTGGAACACAACCTTGTTCGCGCGGCATATCGCGCCAATCTCCGCTATCGGCTGAATTGTGCCTATCTCGTTGTTGGCAAACATAATAGTCACGAACGCCGTGTCGGGACGAATGGCGGCACGCACCTCGTCGGGCGTAACAATGCCGTTTTCGTGCACGTCGAGGTAGGTCACCTCAAATCCTTCGCGCTCTAACTTTTTAAGCGTATGGAGTACCGCGTGATGCTCGAACGCGGTGGTAATAATATGCTTTTTGCCGCGCTTAAGTCCGTTTGCCGCCGCCGAGCGCAGCGCCTGATTGTCCGCCTCGCTCCCACCGGAGGTAAAGTAAATTTCTCCCGCGTCGGCGTTTATGTGCGCGGCAATACTCGCCCGCGCTTTCTCCAACGCCTCTTTCGCTATTTGTCCCGCCGTGTGCAGCGACGACGGATTGCCGTACACTTGCTTAAGGTACGGGGTCATAGCGGCGATCGCCTCGTCGCACATTGCGGTTGTAGCCGCGTTGTCAACATAAATTGTCTTGTCAGTCTGTGCCATTAATGTGTTTAATTCCTATTGAATTAGTATGAATTAGTTGTAAAGATATTATAAGCCAACCGTCGATGATTGTCAATGATATTGCGCACGTTTTGTAAAAATTCTTTGCAAGAAAAAACCCGCCGTAAAGGCGGGCTTTTGTTGATTGACTTAGATGTTGAGAATTTTAAGAATGTGTTTGCTGACAATCATAAGAATGAGGTCTAACAACCATACAATCCAGAAACCGAGGAATATACGGAGGATAGCCGCTACAATCTTGCCTTCCGAAAGACGCGTGATAATGCCGCAAATCCACGAAGTTACGGGGATTATAGCCAAAATTACGCTGACAATCCAGGAAAGTCCAAAGTAATCGCTTTTTGCCATGATTCTAACTCCTTTTTATTTTTGTATTTTCATTATACTATGTATATGTCACTGTGTCAAGTATATTTCTAAAATTTTAATCCCAATACCGCCACAAATTGCGCGGGCAGCTATCAGTCGGGCGTGTCGCCGTCCCCCGCATCGTCATTGGGCGGAGAGACCGTGCTATCGGCAGTAACGCCTGTCGCGTCCACTGTTTCTTGCGCGATTGCGTCGTGTTCTTGCTCGGGTATTTCGGCGCTTGCGCTTTCGCTTTCGTCACCGCTCGCCGCAGCCGCAGCCACTGCGTGCTTTTTGCCCAGCTTGGCTTTGATCCTGCGCCAAACAATAGCGGCATAGTGACGGAAATCCTTGTTGAGCCATGCGGCAGCTATGCACAAAGGAATGGCCATAGCGATTGCAATAAAGCCGTTGGCTATCATTTGCAACCAAATATTGGAAATATCGACCAAGCAAAAATGCATTATAACCAGCCAACCGGTAAATACCGCTATATACACATAGTTCCTTATATAGTAGTTGCGCGGCGTTGTCCGCAAAGCGTATTTATACAAAACGTACGGCTCCACAATGTGACAAATAAACAAGTTGGTAATTATTGTCGCCACTATTACTCCGACCACATTGTATTCTCCCGGAAAAACCTTTACGAAAAGAATAGACAACGCTATGTTGAGCAGTCCCTCGCAAATGGGCATCCAGCGATTATGGTAGAACGTGCCCGACGCGTCGCGGAACAAAATAGTAGACCTGCGTATAAATTGAATAAAGTAATTGACGGTTATTACAAACGAAATGGATTTTACCAGCTTTAGATCTCGCCCGAACAAGCCCGCCACAAGGTTATCTATTACCGCATAGTATCCGAGGAAGAACACAACGCCGAGAATAAAATTAAAGGTGTGGAAAAAGTTGAAATACCGCTGCGCTGCGCGTTCGGATTCTTCGACAAACATATGCCCGATAACCGACGTCAGCGGCGTAAAGCACAGCGTAATTACACCGGTCATTGCCGTCATTATTGTCGTGTAGTTGGAGTATTTGCCGAGTATGGAAATGCCTATAAACGACGATATAACTATGCTGTCCACCGTGTTGACAAGAACATAGCCGATTTTGTGCATAAACATAGCTACTATATTCTTGGTGGCGGACTTTTTGGTTTCGGCGTCGACCTTTTGTTTATCCTTTATTATTGCGCCGTACTTTTTGCGCGTTATTATTTCGGTAATCGCCCACTGCACAGCCACCGATACGATACGGCAAACCAAATACCACACAAACGACCGAGTTGTAACAAGAACGAGAATTTGCAATCCGTATTGCAACAACATTCCGCCGTAATGTATCGAAGTGGAAATATAATTGTTTTTGTGCGCGTTGATGAGCGACGTTTTTGAGCTGAACGTATATGACAAAACTACCGAAATCAGCATCAGCCCAAACGTAAGGTAAAGGTTTATTTGCGTATTTTCATACTCTTTTGCGAGATACGGCAACGCGGGCATAACGGCGCACCCGCCAACAACAATAATCAGTCCGCATATCAAATACAGCTTGGTAAACAACCGATAAAGCGCGGAAACCTTTTTTGTATCGCCGTCCACCACAGGCTTGTACATGCAAAAAATAATCGCGCTGTCTATGCCGAGCTCCGCAACGGACAATACGTTCAGTATAGATAGGTACAACGAATTAAGCCCGTTTACGTCGTTGCCGATATAGCGGATTAAATACCGCCTTACAAGCAACGAGCCAACCAGCATAATCACCCTGAAAAATATGGAAACAGTAACGTTTTTTATACCACGCCGTTTATCCATTATGCCCTATTTACCACGCTTTAAAATTTCGTATGTGCGAGAAAGCGCGTCGCTTACCGTAAACTGCGGCAGCCACCCGAGCGCTTTAAGCTTGTCGGTATTGATGAGCGCACGCACCGACTTTGACACGCCCTGATTGTTTGCGCCCCTCAAGTCGAACACGACCTTCTTGCCGGCACAGCCCGCAATATGCTTGGCGTACCCGCCCAACGTAACGCCTTCGTCGTCGTCGGACACGTTGTATGCGTTGCCGCAAACACCGTCGAGCAAAACCTTTATCAATCCGCTTGCCGCGTCCGCGACGTAACAGTAGGAATAGCGTTGTTCGCCCTTACTTTTTAACACTATATCGTTGCCGTCAACGGCGCACTGCATAAACTGCGCCATCGCCTTGCTGTCCGCTTTTTTATCCGCGCCGAAACACCGCGCAAGCCTTGCTATTACGCAATCAACGCCGTGCTGAGCGATAAACGACTGGCACAAGCTTTCCGATAACCGTTTCGCCTCGTTGTACCCCGCTCGCCACGTATTGCAGTCGATATATCCGCAATAGCTTTCCGTCATAGGCTCGTCGCTGCCCTCGCCGTAAATCTCCACGCTGGACGCGAGCAAAAACCTTGTCACTTGCTTTTCCAGTGCAAGCGTCAACAAATTATACGTTCCGAAAATATTGGTTGTCACCGTTCCCACGGGATCGGCTGCATACTGCTTGGGGTGCGTATTGGATGCAAGATGCAAAACGTAATCGACCTTTCCGTCGACGGTAATGGGCTTTGCGACGTCGGCGCTGAGGTACGTGACGTCGGGCTCGCTGTTGCCGCCGCGGCGCGAAAGGCTTATTACGCGTATGCGGTTGCCGTACTTAGCGTTTCTAAGCTTGAATACCTCAATTATAAACTGCCCGATAAAGCCGGTCCCGCCGCTTATAAGCACGGTTTTGCCGTCCAGCTTAGACCAATCGTAATCGAGTGCGGCAATCAACTCTATATCTTGTTTTTCAATATCGGTATAGCTCATTTCAAATAATTCTTATCCCCGCCTTGAATGTATCCCATAAAGATTTGCAAATCGTCTTTGGTGGTAAGCTTTATATTTTTGTCCGAGCCCTTGGCAAAATACAGCGTTTCGCCGAGGTCAGCCATCATTGTGTTTACGTACGACGACGGAGTATAGCCCACTCCCGTCTTCTTTGCCTTCAAATAACAATCGTAAAGCTTGCCCAGCGTGTATGCCTGCGGTGTAGATACGCGGCGCAACGTTTCGCGCGGAATGTACTTTTCCGTGCATTTATCGTCTTTAATAACAAATATTTGTTCGTTATACGGCAGCGACGTCACACCGTTGCCGTACTTATGACACACGTCTATAACGTCGTTAAGCACGCTTTCGTCAACAAGCGGACGAATGCCGTCGTGAATGATAACGCAGGTATCGGCAGGATAAGTGTTGCGTGCGAACTCAACGCCGTTAAATATCGAATCTTGTGCCGAATCGCCGCTCTTAACGATATGCTTAAGCTTGGTAATATCAAACTGCTTGGCATAAGCGTCGAGAACATGCTCCCATCCGTCGATACATACAACAATAATTTCATCTACATTTGGATTGTTTTGAAAATTCTCCAAGGTATAAATGAGTATCGGCTTGTCGTTTATCGTAAGAAATTGTTTGGGGACGGGTTGTCCTGTACGTTTGCCGGACCCGCCGGCTATTATTATAGCTACGTTCATAATGTTTTTCTCCTATTGTAGTCTAAATTCAATTTATTATTACGGCGCTCGCCGTTGTTGGATTGATATACGGTAAAATATATAACATGCAATAAACAAGAATATACGGGAAGATGATACAGCGTTTCCGTCAAAAAGTACATAAAAAGTATTATTTGAAAAAACGTAAGAAATATCGTGGCGTATGAAGGATTGCTTTTCAAACCGTACTTAAAAACCTTTACATACGCTACTATCATGAAAATAACGAACACCAAACCGTAATTGAGCGCAAGCTGCAACCACTGATTATGCGTATCCGATCTATAATTGCCGATATGACCCTTAAGCTCGGTAAACGGGGAAAATCCGTGCCCGAAAATCCAATTATTATTGCTCGACAGCGTTTGGATAGCGTCCGAATAAATAGTGTTTCTACCGCTTAACAACGACCGCCCGAACAACGTAAAATCATCGCCTAAAACCGTCGGCACATAATACGTCAGCACTAACACCGCCACCACCGACAAAGCAAGGCATACGATAAAGAGCCTAAGCAGTTTTTTCCTGTTTATCTTTTTGAGTTTTATGCTAATAATATGGAATAATATAAGCGCCACAAGACACAGCAATGCCATGCGCGATCCGGTAGGTATTATTATAAGCAGCCCTACCGCATATGCGATTAAATACGATAAATGAATTTTTCTGTCGCTCTTGCGTAATGCCGTCAATGCCAAGAATAAATTGACTATGGCTAATTTGCAAAAATGATTTTTGTTTAATTTTAAATTAAACGTTTTGCTGTAGAAATAAGTTCCGTCATATGCAAGCATAAGATACAGCAATAAAAATGCAATCACGGAAAAAGCACAAATTTGCTTTACGCTCCTACGCGACAGTCGCATTTGACTGAATATTATAAGCGCCGTCAAAAGCTCCACGTAGCTGAACAAATGCAAATATCCCATTCTACGAATCAGCGTATTGACAAACAAATATATTATGCCGAACAGAAAAAGTGCGATTTGCCAACGCTTTATATTTTCCAAATTAATAAGGACTATTATAAAGTACAAACAGCAATTTATTAACGCAAAATAACGTGCAATGCCGTAATCGGCGTCCTCCACCTCGGAGTCGCCGCCGTAAACCATCAGCATTGCATATTGCACTATAATAGTCAAGCATACCAAAAGCACTACGACACTTTGAGTTGCACTTGCAATGTTGCTACGCACGCGCCTGCGCGTAACCGTATTCAATTTTTCACAGCAAGCCGTTGTCACCTACGTCATCCTTTATATATGCGCCAAAGCCATGACTTACACGCTCGTTTTCGGGCGGGAGCATCATATAATCGCCGTAAAATCCCGTTAAAAATTTGTCGGGATCGGCGCAGCATGCAAAGCGTTCGCCCTCGAACATAACCTCGGACGGATTGTCGTACTGCCACTTTTCGGCACACTCGCGAAACGAGCCGTTGATATGCCCCACGTAATTGCTTTGCTCCAACGTGTATTTTGTTTTGAGCGCCCCGAGTTTTTTTTGCGCTCTTTTCAGCCCGTAAAGCTTTGCAATACATGACCCAAACAATTTCGGCAAAAGATTGAGCTTATTTTTGGGTATATAAAATTTGTCGGCTACTAACCAGTTCATAAATTTTCTGGGCACGCGCGCATCCTTTTGCAAGGCTTGGGCGTCTTTAAGCGTTGCGCCCTGCGGATAGAGCGCAAATATATCTATATGCACGCCCAGCGGAAATTTCATATGCCGCTCCGCCTCCAACACTGTATTCGGGTCGTACAGCTTGGTTATCAAAGTCGTCGATTGCTTGTCAAGATCGTACGAGCGCAGCTTATACGGCGCGCCCGAAAAGTCGTCGTGAATAAACTTTTCGTAATCGCTTGCGGGCATAAGCACGTCTATATCGTCGTCCCACGGAATAAACCCGCCGTGCCGCACCGCGCCCAAAAGCGTGCCGCCGGTAATAAAATATCTATAGCCCTTTTCCTCGCAGCGGTCCCGAAACCAAACAAGCACTTGCAATAAGCGTTGTTTGATTTGTGCCGATGATAATTTCTCCATAGTACTACCTCTTTAGTTTACCTATTGCAATCGAACTTGATGCTCAAAAAATCATGGTGCGGCTTGCGCTCGTCCTCGGGCGGCAACTTCATATAATCGCCGTAAATCTTTTTCAGTATCTCATCGGGATTTTCCGGTATCATAAACTGCGTATCGCCGAACTTGTGCATTACCCCGTTACCGAACCACTCGCGTTTAAACACCGTGCGCATGGTCTTTAGCTGACTGTTAAGGCATACCACATTTTCGCTGTCGTCATAATTGTATTGCGATATTTTTTTGAACAGCTTTTGCTGCGCGCGGGCTTTGCCCTTTTTGGTCTTGGTCTTTAACAAAAACGTCGAGCCCAAGCGCATAACCGCGCCGTGGTTTTTGACAGGCTCGTCCAGCAAATACAGCGCTCTTTTCATTGCGCGGAACGTTTGCAGCTTGCGCTTGTTTTGCGGCGCCGCGCCGTATATGGGATAAATATCCACAAATATGCCGTGGTGAATATTTTTGTCCGCCGTATCCTTTTCAAGCAAAAGCGTATTGTCCTTGCACACGCGCATAATGGACAAACGGTATTCGGGATCGGTTTGCGGCGACTGGTAAAAATACCCGTCGGGCAAATCGGTCGCGCACGCCTGTTCGAATTTGAGCAAATCGGGATAGGGCATCATAATGTCTATATCGTCGTCCCACGGAATAAACCCGTCATGCCGCACCGCGCCGATAAGCGTACCATACGCCAAAAAGTAACGTATGCCGTTTTTTTCGCACACGCGCTTTATTACTTCCGCAATCTCCAGCTGTACGCTTTGCAGCCCTACCATAAGCTCGGTATCGTAATCCATTAGCCTTGCGCCTCACTGTTGTCAATCAGGTTAAGTGTAAAGTTGTGGTGATGCACGCGCTGTTCCACCGGCGGGAGTTTCATATAATCGCCGTAGCGCATACTCAAAATGTCGTCATAAGCCGCAAAAATATAATACTCTCTATCCTCGTAAGGCGCGAGTATAACGTCCTTTACCCATTCCTTGCGATAGGCGATATGGCAAACGGCGAATAAATCGTTGGATATGAATTTGTCCTGCGTTTCTTGATCGTTGTACCGTGCCGAAACCTTGAAATACGACTTGACAATACTGTCCAACGACCTGCCCGCGCCGAGAATTTTCGTGCCCAATAATCTGAGTTTGTTTTTAAAGCTGTATCTCGACCAGTCGATTTTGCCCTTGTGCATCATGCCCTGCAAAATTTTCAGCTTGAGCAAAAACCGTTTTCTTTTGCGCTTGGAGTCGGGAAGGTTGTCAAACAAAAATATATCCACCTTGATGCCGCCGATTTGTTTATCTCCCCAAATCGGGTCCTTTGCAAACTTTACGCGCGGCGTGCGGCGGTATAGAAAAAATTCGAACTTGCCGCTTTTAGCACAGTAGTCCTTGACGACCGACGCAAAACGGTTATACTCCTCGCGCAGCATGGTTATGTCTATATCGTCGTCCCACGGTATAAAGCCCTTGTGCCGCACCGCGCCTATCATATTGCCGCCGCTCAACGAATACTTAATATTCTCCTTGACGCACACGTCGTGGATAAAATCCATAATTTCGAGTAGCTTGCCTTTTACAAACTCAAGCAGTCCGTCGTCATCTTTATTTTGTTCCAAGCAGTTAATAAGTTCGCTCATTGTATTTATGCTTTTGTGCTCCTTAATGCCGTCAAGATATTCGCAATCGCCGTACAGCCCGCCGCCGTTATACTTGACGGTAGTTACGCCGTACTTACCGATTACAAAATCCTTTTGCGGATTGTCGCCCACGTACACAGTTTGGTCGAGCGCCACGCCCAGGCTGTCCGCCATAACCTCGAACGCTTTGGGCGCGGGCTTGCGACAATCCTCGCCCAGCTCGTCCGTTATGATAATCTCATCCACAAGCTCGTTCAGTCCCAGCGCGGTTATCTTTGCGCGCTGACCGTTCGGTCTGCCGTCGGTTATTATTCCGAGCTTGTACCCGCGGCTACGCAATTCGATTAAGGTTTGCTTGACCTCGTCGGTCAACTTAATGTCGGGCGTGTGCGTTCTATACACCTCTACCATATCAACCACGCACGATTTATCCAGTCCGTGGTTTTGGGCAAACCTATCCAACACGCGCTCGCGCGAGATAGAAAACAGCTCTACAATCTCGCCCTTCGCGTCCGCTATGCCGTACAATCGTTGCGCCCAATCACTCACCGCGGCAAAGCCCGACAGCACGTAATCGTATTCGGGGTAAAGTGTGTCGTCCAGATCGAACACGACCGCTTTTATCATTTGTCCACCCTCACGCTGCCGTCAAACCGCGAATATACCGCGCCGTCCTCGTAGTCCTCGTTGTAATCGAGCTTTTCACCGCGCAGCAGCCTGTACAGGTTTTCGCAGCTGTCCGCGCCGGCGGCAATACTCATGGGCGCGCCGCCGCCAAACCTCGGGTTGATCTCTATGTACTTGACCTTGTTATCGTCCGTCAAAAAGCACTGCACCGTGATTTGCCCGATAAATCCGAAACTCGTCAACAACCTTTTTACGTCGTCGATTATGTACCTGTTCTTTTCGACCTTGCCCTTTAGTATCTCGCCGCCGCGTGTGACCATACGCCACCTCGGCACAACGGTAATGATATTGCCGTCAAAGTCGCAAAAGCAGTCCGCCGTGTACTCCTTGCCCCCGACGCATTCCTGCACGATAGGCTTGTCAACATACTCGGCAAAAAAGTCGAGCTGCTTTTTGTTGTCCACCTTGTAAGCGCCGATGCTTGAGCTGCCGTCGCGCGGCTTAATAAACAGCGGATAAGACAAACCTGCCCTGTCCTTTGTTATATCGTACGTAGCGGGACAATCAAAACCATGCTCGGCAAAGTACTTTGCGGTCAGCGTTTTGTCACAGCAAACGCGCACGCTTTGCTCGTCGGAAATAAGCACACGCGCGCCCGATTCACTTTCTATAAGGCTCTTGTTTTCGGCAAGCTTGACAAGCTCGGTGTCGATTGTCGGTACAACAAGCGAAATGTCGTTCGCCTTGCAAATTTCTATTATTTGCGGGATATAGTCGTCGCCCGAGATGCGCGGTATGATAAACCTTTTGTCGGCAAACTTGAGCGCGGGCGCCAGCTCGGACATATCCGCGGCGCAAACGTCACCGTTGATACCCAGCCTGTCGCGCGCCGCCTTAAATGCGTTTACAAGCTCAACACGCCTGCCCGCGCTGAGCACCAGCACATTGTACCTTTTGTTGCCGGTAAAGTATTCCATTGTCGCTTGTCCCTCTTGGGAAATGCCGCTGCGTTTGAACACCTTGCCCACAGTCATGAACAATATTTTAATATCGCGGAAAAGCGAGATATGCCGCACGTATTCGCAGTCGTATTTAAACTTTTGCTCCCAAGTAATGGCGTTCCTGCCGTTGACCTGCGCCAAGCCCGTAAGCCCGGGGCGCACCTTGTGGCGGAGCCGTTGCTCCTCGCTGTACAACGGCAAATACTGTACCAAAAGCGGGCGCGGTCCTACAATCGCCATTTGCCCCGCGAATATATTGAACAGCTCGGGCAGCTCGTCAAGCGACGTCGCGCGCAAAAACTTGCCGTATTTGGTCAGCCGTTTTTCGTCGGGCAACAATACGCCGTTTTCGTCCTTTTCGCACGTCATGGTGCGGAATTTAATCAGATTAAATATTTTTTCCTTGCCGGTCCTTTTGCTTATTTTACCGGGGCGTTGCTGCGTAAAAAATGGATTGCCTTTCATTTTGATTGCGCCGACTATAATAAGGATTATAAGCAGCCACGAAAAAACAAGTATCGCCAGCCCGCTCAACAGTATAGCGTAAAACCGCTTGAAAAACTGCCTGTACAGCAATGCCGACAGCAAAATCCACACTGCAGCACAAGCAACGCAAAGTAACGTTATTCCCCACCACGTGGTGGTCATTGTTTGCCAAAATTCTTTCATTTACTCAAAGCACGCCCTTACGATTGCTATTACCGTATCTTGTTGTTCGGCGGTCATCTTGATGTCGCTGGGCAAGCACAAGCCGCGGTTAAAAATATCCATGCCGACGTCCACGCCGACGCCGCTTATGTATGCGTTGGTCCTGCCTCTGCCGTCGCCTTCGACCGTAACAAACGGATTATTCCTATATATAGGCTGCATGTGCATGGGTTTCCAAATGGGTCTACCCTCGGCATTATATGCGGCAAGCGTTTCCAATATTTCGGTAGGACAGGACTTGCCCGCCTGCCCGACGTAGCACGCCTCCGTCTCTCCGCGCACATGCTTGCACATGGCGGCGCTGTCAATCAGCATACAAGACAGCCAGTAATTAGGCGCGGAATTTTTTTCGTCGAACGGATTCATCACGACGGGCAAGCCTTTAAAACCCGCCTTGTATCTTTCGAATACCGCCTTTTTCCGCGCGATATGCTCCTCCAAGTACGGGAGCTGTCCGCGTATAACGCCCGCAATAACGTTGCTCATGCGATAGTTGTAACCAAGATCCTCGTGCTGATACCACGGCGCATTTTCGCGGCTTTGCGTAGACCACTTGCGCGCCTTGTTCGCCTGCTCTATATCGTCGGTGAGTAGCATGCCGCCCGACGAGCCCGTAACGATTTTGTTGCCGTTAAAGCTTATTATACCTATATCGCCGAACGTGCCCGTTTGCTTGCCCTTGTACGTCGCGCCCAACGATTCCGCAGCGTCCTCTATTATGACCGCGCCGTGACGGTCGGCAACCGCACGCAGCTCGTCCATCTTGCCCGGCGTGCCGTAAAGGTTTGCCATCACAATATGCTTGACGTCGGGATAAAGCTCAAACGCCTTTTCCAATGCTACGGGATCCATATTCCACGTGTCGCGTTCGGTGTCAATAAAGATAGGCACGCCGCCCTCGTACACCACGGGATTGAGCGTTGCCGAAAAGGTCATATCCGAACAAAACACTTTGTCGCCGCGCTTTATGCCCGCCAGCTTTACGGCAAGGTGGAGCGCTGCCGTACCCGACGAGAGCGCAACGGCGTACTTGCAACCGATTTTGGCGGCGGCAAGCCTTTCGACTTCGTTAATATTTTCGCCGACGGTAGACATCCAATTTTTATTGAACGCGTCGGTCATCCACTGCAGCTCCTCGCCATGCATGGTGGGAGTTGCTAGCCAAACTTTGTTATTGAACGGTTTGAATTTTTTGTCGTGAGTAAACATAGTCTTATTCGTCGCTGATGAATTTTTTGGTGAGTTTCGCCGATTCGAACCCAAACATAAGTTCGAATTTGTTTTAGGTATGTCCGCCGAGAAAAACGCCGAGAAAAATCCTACGAGCACCCGCCTCGGTTTCATACGGCAAAGTCACCGCCGCAAATGTTTGCCTACTGTCAAATAGGTACACATTTACAAATCTCATTATACAGTATTATTTGCAGAAATGCAACATATTAACGAAAATTCCTTAAAGACAGCGCACGAAAAAACTCAACGCAACAAAAAACGGTGTATGCTATGTGGAATCGCGTACACCGTAGTTATAATTGCCGGTACTTCGCCGCAAGGCGAAATATCACACTTTGTATATCACTTGCCGCACCGCGGCAAATATCACTATCTATTACCCTACCATTTTGCCCAAAAATTCAGGGAAAGCTATACGCCAATACGCCTCGTTGTGAGTGCCGCCGTCCACGTAGTTCTCCGTTATGTCGGACGCGCTAAACCCACAAGCAATCAGCCCGCTCTTTATTTTTTTGGTTTCGGGCAACAGCATATCCTCCAAATCATGATCGTTTTGTCCGCAATATACATAGACCTTGGGCTTACCTGCGGCAAAGCCGTTTTTGCCGTTGTAGAATCTCGTCCAGTCGCTCGATTGGAACAATCCGTTAGCCGGCGAGAATGCGCCGATATAACCGTACAAATCGTTATCCCTAAGTCCCAAATAGTACGCGGCAATTCCGCCCGACGACGATCCAACAATGCCCGTCTTTTCGCGGCTTGTATACACCGAATAGTTATCTTTCACCCACGGCATAACCGTTTCTTTTATAAAGTTGCCCAGCTCGTCAAGCTTGCCGTTGGTAAAGTAGCCGTATTGCGCCGAGCCCAAGCTTGTAAGCGTGCCGAAAGATCGACTCATAGTAAGCTCTTGGTCGCGCTGATTACTGCCGCCGCTGCCGTTGTCTATGCCGACGACGATAACGCCGTCGCCGCCGTTTTTAACAAGACTTGTGACCGCCACGTCGACGAGCCACGAGTTGCTGTTTTCATTCACGCCGCTTGCCGCGCCGAATGCGTTTTGCCCATCGAACATATACAGCACACCGTATTTTTTCGCGGTCGAGTAACCGGGCGGCGTATACACCCAAACCTTCTTTTGCGACCCCGTAATGTAGTTCAAGTTTTTTGAGTCGGTAAACGTCTTTTCCGTAACCCTTCCGTAGTTTTCCGTACCCATAGTGAATACACCGTCCTCTCCGTAATATCCGCTTGTCGCGCTGCTCACAACCAAATCCTTGGTCTGTGTGCCCGCGCCGTTGTTGAAAATAATCCTATTGTAAACCGAATAATCAACCTCTATCTTGTATTGCTTTTCGTCAAAGCCCGAGGTGCCGAACTCCTGTAATTTCTCGCCCGGCCACGCCTTTTTGGGCGATTGCGGCGAGGCATAATTCCAGCAATACGCATACACGTTAGTCCATCGCCCGCTGTTTGTGTAGTATACGGTTGTTTTGGTGCTCATCGGCGTATCGTTATTATTGTCGTCGTCATCATCGTCATCGTCGTCATCATCGTTGTTATTATCATCGTCATTGCCATTGTCATTGTTGCCGTTATCGTCATCGTTATTGTTATTGTTATTATCGTCGTCATCGTCGTCGTTGTCATCATCATTATCGTTATCATTGTCGTCGTCGTTATCGATATTATCAACATTATCGCCGTTATCGCCCGAAACGAACGGAGGCTCTAATTCTATTTGAGTGCAGCCGACAAAACATACGGCGACAAACACCGCCATAACAAGTACTGCAATCAAAACCCAGATGCGTCGTTTCATAACACCCCCGAAAAATTTATATCATACTTAACATTATATACCAAAACAAAAAATAACGCAATAGCTTGCCGCAAATATTTAATATTTGCAAATGCCTATTGATTTCGCAAAAGGTTTATGCTATACTGAAAGTAATAAAATAAAGGATGAAATAACAATGTTCCCCACTGCTGAAAGCGCTATATTCGAGCTTGAAACACTTATAAACATTTTGGTTGCCTTAGTGCTCGGCTTTGCTATCGGTTTAGAGCGTAGAATAAACAGCAAAGAGGTCGGCATACGCACTCACGCCATAGTTTGCGTCGGGTCGGCGCTCATGATGGTAATAAGCAAATACGGCTTTGCCGATTCAAAAAGCTTTGACGCCTCGCGCGTTGCCGCGTCAATAGTGTCGGGCATAGGCTTTTTGAGCGTAGGAATAATAATGGTCCGCCAAAAGGAAGTGCGCGGGCTCACCACCGCCGCGGGAATTTGGGCAACGGCGGGCGTAGGCATGGCAGCGGGCGCGGCGCTGTATATTGTTGCGGCGGGCGCTACTATAATTCTAATTCTCGCGCAGTGTCTTTTCCACTCGCGCTACAAGATTTTCAATATGAAACAAATGTATCGGCTTAATATCGCTTTTAGACAAACGGGCGACGAAGAAAATATAATAAAGGAAATTTTCCACGTAAAGCACTTTTACAGCTTTAACGTGCGAGAGGACGGCAACGACTCCGTTTGCGAGGCGTCCATATCGACCGACGTCATGTACAGCTCGGAAAAGCTGATAGAAATTCGCGAGAAGAATCCGTTTATAATAAGCATAGAGCGTATCGACGCCCAGTAATCCCCCACACCGAAAACTCACAAAACAAAGGTACGAACACATAAGTGTTCGTACCTTATTTTAGAAATTTACAAGCAACACAAAGAGCGCCGACAATGCGGTGTTCAATATAATAATGTTATCTTTTCCTTATAAACGTCAGCGCTCATTCGTGTGCTCCATAAGCTTGAGCCGCTATGCCAAGCATAACATACGACTCTGTCTATATCTACACGAATAACATAGAATTTTTTTCCTTTTTGTGGAAAATTGTTTTAATTTTTTTCCAAAAGCTCGGCAACCAATTCAAACAGTCTATTTTCGTCTTGCCCCTGAGCTATTTGTATAAAATATCTATACCCGTTGTCTTCAAATATACAGGTAGCCTCTTTTGCGTTTATCGACCATTTAACCAAATGATTGCTAACGTTCCGTTCCATATTGCAATACTCAATTGTTGAATCGAATATACTCAAATATACATTGGCTTTTGTAATAGATAATTGTACTACTTCGCTTGATTGCGGTAAATATGCTTGCTCCTCCAAGCCTAATACCTCTTCATCCGATTTGTTTATATAGCAAATGGTACTGAAATCCTCACCAAATTCATACCAATCAAAATACAAAAAATCACGATTATTGCTTGTACGATATTCCCCGATTGTATAATCCGCATAACGTTTTTCATACTCTGCCTGCGTACAATAGCGAACATCTTCTTTTCCGCCGTTGCCTGCGCCATTATCTCTATTAGGCAACAACACGACGCAGGGCACTATAACCGCCACACAAACAACCGCGGCAGCAATCGCCGAAAAGAACGCAAATTTACGTTTTTTTGCGGTTATTTGTTTTTTTTCCGATTGCGCTACGTATTGCGGATAACGGCGTTTCAGCTCGTCAAGTATATCCGACTGCGTATCTATGCCGTCCTGTTTTATTGCTTTGTTAAGTTTTTGTTCTTCGCGCATAACCGCCTCTATTTTATTTTAACCTGATAAGCTGCGTCGATATAAGAGCCGACTTTATAAAAAGCATCGGTGGTGCCGGAAAGTCCTGTTGCGACCTGCAAATATTTGTCAGTTCTTGTGCCATTACTCAAGGTATACTTGACCTCATAATAACCGTATGCCACCATAATATGATTGCCACTTATACTGCTCGTATATATGTAGTCTTCATTTTCACCGAACGCGCATATATAAAGATTGCTCGGCTGAACAAACAAAACGGTAGGCTCGTTATTTTTGACGGCAGATTTAAACGCGCTGTAATTAAAGTTGTTCCCCGTCCCGAGCGACGTATATTCTAAACTATAACCGTGATCGACGACGTAGCTTTTTAAGCCGTTTTTAAATTCGCTTTCCGATACCCCAGGTGCAACAACGTTGGTTTGCATACGATCATATAAATCAAAAAGGAGTGTTTGTACGTAAGTTCCATTCTGAATTCTATATGTACCGGATGAATAATACGAGTCCCAATCGGGTATCAGGTTTGCGTAATATTTGTCATAAAAGCCGACAATGGTTGCACCCGCAACCGCTCCGCATCCGTTTTGCATACCGCTAACCGCGCTGTATAAAGGCGTGCCGTTGGCAGTAGTGACATTCTCAACAACTTGTTTGGAAACATACGAAATGGTTTCGGATGCATATGTGCTTATAAGCTCGCCGCCCACGTATCTATTATCCTGCTCAGCAGCCTCGGTCCATCCGCCGCAAAACGGCAGGCACAGCGTTATTAACGCGATTGTTTTTATTCTGTTTGTTTTATTCATAATATCACCTCTATTTATCTATATCGGATACGGCGGGGTAATTTTTCCGTATATCATAAAATATCGTCATTGATTTTTTTGGCGCTCCTTTTAAACCGCTTATGTACTGTGCCGACATACATATTCAGTCTATGGGCGATTTCTTCAAATGTCAAATTTTGAAAAACTCGCATTTCGACTATTTCTCTATCTATTTCGTCCAATTCGTTTATGGAGCTATGCAACGCTGCCACAAATTCCAACTCTTTAGACTCGTCGATTGTGCAAGCTATTTCCTCGCTTATCTCATCCAAAGATATATGATTATGTTTTCTTTCGCGATTGTTAATCGTATACGATTCGTTTTGCGCGATCTTGCTTATCCATGCCATACCGTTTTGATGTTCATCAAACATTTGAATGTTATCGATAATTTTACAAAACGTGCTCATTACGACGTCATTTACAAATGATTTGTCTATAACATATTTATAGGCAACGTATTTAATATAACCGGAAACAGCATAAAAGAACTCGTCGAAACATTTTTCTCCATTTTTCAGCCGTTTCAAGTATTCATTTATCTCATTTGTAGAATTCATGTATTTTGTTATATCAAAAATCCGTTAAATTGTCAAGCAAGCCCGTTATTTGTTCCGCCAAAAAATCCACAAAAAAGATACAAATTCGAAAAAAGCGATTACAAAATCACTTTTCGTCTTTGTGTTATTTTAGGACATTTTGTGCCCTCGAAAAAAATCTTTTTTAATTTTTTATATTTATATTATAGATAGATAATATTTAGGAGATACAAAAGATGAATCGTAATTTATACAATCACGCCGTGAAACTTGTTTCCGACTGCGCTATTCCGCCGCATTTATCGGGATTCACGTTTCTTTTAGAGGCGGTAGTGATGAAAAGCGAAAACTATGCAATTAAGCTTATAGACATTTACAAGAGTATCGCGCAAAACCACCATTGCACACCTCGCGCAATCACGCGCAGTATTGCATATGCCATTTCGCAATCCGAGCATATTCGCGAGTATCTTGCAGTCGGCAAAAACGATTTATTCAATGGCAAAGTAATTGCAATGCTGGCACTAAAACTGAATCAATACGCCCAAATTCCGGAAGAACTTAACTGCTGACATCATTGCGCAACAGTTCAACATATCGAATTACCTATTGTTTGCGCTTATTCGCCAACGATATAATCTGCTTGTAATAGCTCGAGCCAACCTGTGCGTTCAATTTTTTTGCAATCTCGACCACGCGCAACAAGTCGTTGTGGCGATTCTCGCTGCTATATTCTGTCGGCGCAGTCGAGCTGTTGGCTTTGTTGAAAAGCATTGTAGCCAAGCAGTCGTCCGCCAACAGCATATTCGGATATTGCTCCTTTAGGCTTTCTACGTTTTTTACCGCCAAGTCGAAATATTCAAATGCGTCCGATCGTCCGTACTGTTCATGCGCCAGCCCTTTGATATTATAAATTATCGCCTCGAGTAATTTGTCCGTCTTTTCTTTTCTATTTTTCAAATGCTCCATGGCGGAATCACATTGGCATTCCGCCGAGGCAAATTCGTTTTTCTTGATATAGTCGTATGCAAGACCTAAATGCTGGACGATAATTTCGTTGCGCGCAAACGCTCTACCTCTCTCGCCCCATTCACTGTTTTTCTTTACGTAATCGGCCTCATCGAAATTTACGCTGTATTCCAAATCGAACATTAGATGTCGCGGCAGCCTAAGCGATATTGCAGCGAAATTTTTACCGTTGATTTTCGTCAACTTTTTAATGAGCATTTGAAAAACGTGTTTCCGATATTGACGCGCAGATATGCCGAACATTCTTTCTATTTGATCGGCAATAATTCTTATGGTTTCCGTCGTTAAAAGTTTTTGGGCAGTATCTACATACCTGTTGCCCGGCTCAATCGCCTTCAAACATGTTTTTACGAAATCTGCGTTGTCGAGCAATTCGGTGGCAATCGATTTCGTATAATCTTCGTTATCAAAGCCGTCCGCACCCTTCTTGCTATCTATGCCGCACAACAACGTCGTATCAAATGGCGCTCCGTACTGCTTGGTAATATCCAACGCCGTCCTGTACTCTTTCATGCGTATGCATGATTTTACACAATCTTCAAGCATAGCATCAAAGTAACCCTTAAATTCAAACACGAAATCATAATCCGGGAATACGAAAAAATACATATTATGGCTTATTCTACCCGCATATTCCATTAGCTCTTTTAACCGATCTGTCTTTAATAGATCGGCATTAATCAGCTTGTCCAACACCAAAAATGCGTCACGTGCCGCAACTTTCGCTTTAAGCGCGTCACTGCCGATTGAACTCGACTCCAAGTACGCGTCGGCGACAGCCAGCGCACAAGTCAAATTATCTATACTATCTTCGTAACAGCTCTTATTATAATAAATATCCGCAAGATTGGCATAGCCCTCTGAAATTATAGCCCGCGGTTGTATAAACTCCCCTTTGCCGTTATTCATAATGAAAGTTTCTTCAGGCAAAAACTGCTTGGGAATTTTGTATTTTTCAAAATAGTCCGTCATAGCTTTGACGGAAATATCGTAAAGCCTGATTGCATTATCACTGTTGCCTAGCCTTTTGCACAGTCCCGCTACACGGTGACTTATCAACGCGCGTTTTAATAGGTCGTAGGAGGCGTTAGTGTAAAATACCCTCTCACCCACCATTTCTTCGAATACCCGCTGACAATACTTTTCGGCATTCACGATATCGCCGCTATCGATTAGGTATTCGGCAATACCCATACGACTGTTCAAGTAGAACGATAAAATCGGACTGTTAGCAAGTACTTTCGCGATCTTTTCGATTTGCTCCTCATATTTTGAAAACTGTGCCGCGCCGAAAGCTGATACCTTACCGTTCCACAGCTCATTCCCACACAAATCGTCGATAATGCTGATTGCAATCTTATCAAAAGCGTCGTCAATATAACTTTCGGCGGCAATCATGTCCAAACATTTTTCACAATACAGCGTTTTTTGCGAATTATCGCCGACATATCTCGAGTAAATATAGTAACAATACATTAAAGCGATTTTGCCGATTTTATCCTCATTATGCTTTAAAAACGCAAAAAAATCATTCAAGTATTCAGACACATGTCCGACCTTCAGCTTTATGGTATAGTCATAAAGCGTGTTGACAAACTCTTCGCCCTCCGCCATTTCAATATAACGAAATTGCTCATACGTTTTATTATTGTCGTCGAACAGTTCGTTCAAATGCGCAAGGTGATACCTTGCTATATCGGCTGCACAATCGCCATCGCTACCATTGCAATATTTATCACGGAATTCGGAGGTCGCTTTTATTATTGCCGCGGTCATATTCATAGTACCGCCTATCACGTTCCGACAAAAAACATTATTAATAAACCCGACAAATCTTGCGTCGGCGCCCAACACTTTGCCGTCCTCGATTAGTTCCCTAAGCCATTCAACGTCAAAACCCATCGAGCGCACAAATTGCGAGCTTTTGCAATAATCATTTTGCAAAATATCCATTAGATATTGCCTGTCGTTCGAGCTACGACAATAACGGTATATTTGCTCCTTGCGGAAATTATCGTTTGTAGGCAACGTTTTTAAATATCGAAGAATATTCGATCTGCATTCCGAAACGTTGGATTCCGCCGCCAAGCTTTTACGCAGTCCGTCATGTTCGATTTCAATACGACCGTCGGTATGTTCATAGAAAAACTCATTTAGATAGTCCATTAAAACTGAGAAATAAGCGTTTTCCCACGCAAGACCGTCGGCTTTTAAAAGCTGTTGCAAATCCGATCTACGCAAGCCCGAAATGGATGCGGCAAGATAATTTACAACAGCGTCTATAAATTTACTGTCGGTACGCTCGGCAATTACAGCAATGAGCTTTTTGCATAACTTAATATCGGATGTATGACTTTCCGCAATAATATCAAGCATAATTTTCTTTTGGTTCTTTATATTTGTGCCGTTTTTAAAATCCGCCGCATTTAAGAGCGCCAGCCGACTAAACAAAAGATTTATTACAATGGGTTTGCATCCGGAATATTTATCTACGATCTCTTTTATTATATCGCCGGGCAGGTCTTTGCCGTAATAACGCATGTTGCCCGTCAATATAGCCCCTACGTCGGTATGCGCGCTTTTCAAAAAGACCTCGTTATCGTTAGACGTTTCGGTATTTGACGCAACCGAATAAACAAATGCGATTTTCGAGTAAATCGGTTCCGCTAGCCTAAAACTATAGCCGCGTATTTTTTCGGCGCCGTCGACAAAGAAATACAGCGGCGGGAGCCCCTCGGTCTTATCGTATGTATCTAATAAATACTCCAGCCTACGATCGACAGCGTTATTTTCATCATTGGAAGGGAAAACGTCATCGGACGAAAGTTTCAGTATATCGCTCAGATACTCCGCCCAAACGGAAAAAATCTCATTCCGCGTGACATCGCGCGTGCAAATATACGGAACGACATTTCCGATATGCTTTTTATTTTGCGCCAGCTTGCTTAAAAGACAACTTTTACCGCTACCCTCTTCTCCCAAAATCACCAATTCTTTCTTGTCGTCGATTAAATCTTCGCTTTTTTTCAAAAGCTCTTCCATTCCGCAAAAATACTTGGCTTTTTTATCGATATACAGCCATTGCCTACGCAAGATCTTTCCAGTTTGCGAAAGCTCGGCAAAGCTTTTGAAAATCGGAGATAACATCTCGTCGATTTTCGCCGACAACAAATCGACAAACTTTTCGACGCCGCTTGGTTTGTCGGTGGTATCATTCCATTCCAGCTCGTACTCTATAACGTTTTTGACGCCGATAGCCTTGCCTTTCTTATCTATTGCCTTTTTTAAATCATTTATTCCCTTGCAATCCTGCTGCGTGCCGTGGTAAATATCGGGACCGCCACTCATCGGCCTGCGGAATAAAAAAATCGTGCGGCGAAACTGTTCGTCGTCCGACAGCGGACCGTATAGCACTTCGAGATTAGTATAGCTTTTACCCTTAATATCTTCATAGCTAAATTGCGGCTCGTCGTCTACGTTCATACACGACAAAAGAATGTTCGAATCTATTTTGGGACAAGACCCGTATCTCTCGCCCAGCATAACTATCATGTACGGTTTGCACTTTTTGATTTCTCTAAAGCACGTTTCGAGAATGGTGACCATGCACTCATTCTCGTTTTTTTCGTCCGTATTTATGCCCCAACGCAAGTCGCAAAAATCAAAGCTTTCTCCGACCGACTCCGCGATTTTACGGATTTTGGGAAGGACAAACATTTGAATCGCGTCCCGTTCTATATGCATATCCGCAAAAGTGCTGGATACAAATATTTTAATCATTTGCTATTTTCCTCCGCATTTACAATTTCCACCGATATTCAATAATTGATTCGCATGGACTAATTATACAAAAATTACAATCATATTGCAACATTTTTATCCGGCTCTACGCAGCAATCCGCTGTTGGTAAGATTCGCAGTTAATGGTGCCTTAACTTTAAACGATATTATAATATCTGCACGAACCCACAATTACCCCTATTACGTGAAACCGTATAGTGACACCGCTAAAAACACTCATGTCGGTTATCGTTATCGAATGTGTTCTACCGATTAAATAATTGCCCAACTCGTATTTAATATTTGTCAAGAATACAACCGAACACATCTATGTAAACGCCGTTGTAATTCAAACTCAAAAAAGGTTTGCTTTTATTATGTAATTAGACAAGATAATTTATTTGACACTATGCGAATGCCTGATTACCCACAACAAAACAATCAAGCGAAAAACGGCAAATGCAAAACATCTTATTCGGGCGTTTATTGTAAGCGCAACTGTTATTTTTCTTTCGGGAGCTTACCTTCGGCGTCCGCGGCTATGAGCTGCGCAGCAAACTTGCCGCTTATTACGGCAATAGGCGTGCCGCCGGGCGCCATGAGCCATTGATTGGCGAGATAGAGCCTGTCTATTCCATTCACCCTGCGTGCATACAACGGTTGCTGCATTTTCGCGCCGAGCGGAAAGCTCATAAAACTGCCCTGATATGAATTGAGGTATCGTTCATACGTGCGCGGCGTAATCACGTCGATAAGCTCGACGTCGCCGTTTACGGCATAATATTTTTCGAGCTGACGTTTCAATGTCTCACCCGTGCGGCGTTTAAACTCTACGTACTCGCTACGGCTCATCGCTTTTATTCTTTCGTAATCATCAGCGTTCGTATCGACAAAAACCTGCAAAACGGTATAACCGTCGTTTGTAAACGACTCATCGTAACCATAGTGCCTGACGGACAACACGTCGTATTCTTTGCCCGACAAATCGAATTTTTCGGTCTTATATATTTCGGAAACGTTACGGGCACGCAAATCCATATTTGTCTTAAATGCGGCGGTGATATAGCTGTAGGTGCTGTATTTTTCCTTGTCCGCGTCGCTGTCGAAAAATGCGTTCGGCGGGTATTTATTCTTGAGTAGTTTCTCGAAAGTGTGGTGCACGTCGCATGCGGCAACCGTATAATCGCCGTAAACGATTTCTCCGCTCTCCAGCTTTATCCCCTTAGCCATACTGTTTTCTATAATAATCTCCGACACGGGCGCTCCCGTTATCAGCTTGCCGCCCAACGCTTTAAACCTATCCGTTACGTTGTGCATAGCAGCGGAGCTGCCGCCGCGCGGAAGGTCGGCATTGCCCGAGCAAAGATTGCTGAGCGTTTCCGCAAAGTACAGCACACAAAACCGCTTATTAACGGGCGCATTTTCCAGCGCATAACGTATAATAGGGGTTTCAAACTTTTGCGCATACTCGGCTAAGGTGCGGGTCATATAACTAATGGTTTTGCGCGCAAACGAAAGATCGAGTTTAGGCGGTTGAGTACTAAGCTCGGGCGGAATATCGCTTGGTATCTCGAACATACCGAGATAACGCAGCACGTCCAGAAAACGCGCCACCTCGTCTTTATCTTTATCGCAAACACATACACGGTTAAGCTCGCGTTCCAGTTTGTCGAAATCGTTGTAAAACGTAAGCGTTTCGTTCTCGTAAAACACCTTAAAAAAGCTATCGAGCTTGACAATTTCGCCGTCCTTTATTCCGCCGATTTCCCGCCAAATACGACCCAAACCGCTATCGCCATGTGTGCCTATAAGCCAATGCAAACAGCCGTCTATAGTAACGCCGTTTCGTTGCCACGATGTGCAAAATCCTCCGGCAACACCGTTCTTTTCGTAGATATTCACGTCAAAGCCGCTTTTAAGCAAATACACGCCGGCGGTTAATCCCGAAATACCCCCGCCTACAATATTAACCGTTTTAATACTATCACCTCAAAGATTTTATAGTTAAACAAAAATATAAAAAGGACCTAAAACTGCTACGTTGAACGAGTATTCGTTTTAGGTCCTTATTGGCGGAGCGGGTGGGATTCGAACCCACGAGCCCTTGCGGGCTACCTGATTTCGAGTCAGGCCCGTTATGACCACTTCGATACCGCTCCACAGTCAAACGACAAGCGCGCTGCTTGTCGTTTGGTATTAATATGGTCGAAGTGGCGAGACTCGAACTCGCGGCCTCATGGTCCCTAACCATGCGCGCTACCAACTGCGCTACACCTCGGCAACGGATGACGGCGGTTCGGCGCCGTTTCCGTTTTGGAGCGGAAAACGGGAATCGAACCCGCAACCTTCAGCTTGGGAAGCTACTGCTCTACCATTGAGCCATTTCCGCATCCTTTTCGACTGTGATTATACCATTATTTATCGGCTTTGTCAAACCCTTTTAGCTTTATTTTGAAATTTCATACTTGTATTTATATTCAGTACAAAACCGTAAGCTTATCATTAGGTAATTTGTGACACAGTTTTTCAAATTCAAAAACCTTATGGAACAGCTCTTTGTCGTATTCAAAGTGTCCCGAATCGGCTATTGTCCTTGTCGCCCGCAAGTCCTTTTTCTTATTTAGAACTATCACCTTTCCTTCGTTTGTCAAAGACTGATATTGCTTTTCAAACTCGCGCTGCTTGATAATTCCGACAATCTCAACGTTGGGACTGACATTCTCATCTATAACAACATTGCACAATGCCAAGATTTCTTTATTCAAGTTTATAAGGCGTTCAATCATATTATCCTGTATGCGCGCAGTTAATTTAACCTACTATTTCGCCAAGTAATCCCTTACCGCTTTTATACGCGCTTTCCACCTCGGCGTAAAGGTTGTCGTAAAACGCTTTTGCGGCGCTTTTGCGTTCCGCCGCCAACTGCCGCGCCCTTTCGGTGTAAAACTTATCATATAGGTTTTTCAGCTTAAAATTATATTCTTGAAAAAACGACGGCTGTTCGTCGCCCTCGCCGTTTGACGGCATTCCGTCATCACCCACCGAATACAGCGGATCGCCCATTCCCGCCTTGTACATTAGCGTGCGCGCGATACCCATTGCGCCCGTCACGTCCAGCTTATCCGCGTCGAACAAAATTTTAGCCTCTATGCTTCCGGGCGGACGGCTCTTCCTAAACCGATGCGCAACGATACAGCTTTTGACATTCTCCGCAAACTCAGCCGAAAAGCCGTTGTTCGTCAAAAACTTGTACGCCTTGTCCCCGCCCACCTCGGCGTGGTCGAGCTTAGGATTTTTGAACTGCTCATCTCGCCCAATATCGTGGAGCAAACACGCCGCGATAAGCACGTCGTAGTCCACGTTGCTTTCCGCCTGCGCTATATCGAGCGCGTTGTAAAGCACCCTATAAATATGCTCCTTGTCGTGCGCGGCGTCGCGCATGCATTCGAGCATGTAATTTTCTATCAATATATACGTTTGCTTATTCATGTTTTAAACTTGTCCTTTGTAATTTATACCCGCCAATCTTGCTTGTCTACACAAGTCTTTTGTTTGTATTGTATATTGTTTGCCGTCTTTTACCGTATAAGTTCCGCATTGTCTAAACTCGAAATTGACGTTTTTTCTTATACACTGTTCTCGAATGTCCAATGCCCAGTCATAATTAAACACCCGCGCATTTTTATCCGATTCCCCGCCTACCACAACCAGTTCGATACCGTCTAAATACTTTTCAATATCTATTTTCTCCAATAGAGGTTGCGCCGTTATACATTTATGTTTTATCGGCAGGTCTTTGAATATAGACAATTTATAATCGGCATTTTTTTGATTTTCGATCGTGCAGCATACGACAACATTATCGTATCCGTCATTCCAGTCGTTCGGAATACATTTTTTAAATCTATCTATTCGTTTAGTCAAAAACAAAAAAGTACAGTCTTGCCTTTGCTTAATCATTTGCCAGCAATCGTTTCGCCACTCGTCCGCCTCTTCGATAAGAAAATCCGTAGAAAAGCATAGATAAACAAGTCCGGATTTCATTTTGTAATTTCCGTTTTTTAATCTTTCTATCGGTTTTTCAAAGTCTTTCGTTTTTACAATTTCGTTGGTGTTAACGTTTCTTTTTGAGTCGCCTTTATGAATATAGCAATGCAAACAGCCGTCACTGCATTTTTTGCATCCTCTCCACGGGTCCCACCTTGCCATGATTGTATTACAGCCTATCCGTCAGCTCGAACACGGCGGCGATAGTATCGTCCATGTCGTAATATTTATAGCCTGCAAGCCGTCCGCCGAAAAGCGTGTTCTCGGTTTGTTTAGCCTTTTCCGCATACTTTTTGTACAGTGCGGAATTGCTTTCGTCGTTAATCGGATAGTACGGCTCGCCGCCCTTTTCATAGCCCGCGGGGTACTCACGCGTCACAACCGTTTTGCTCGACTTTTGCGTTCGGTCAAAATGCTTGTGCTCGATAATCCTTGTGTACGGCGTTTCGTAATCGGTGTAATTGACGACGGCGTTGCCCTGATAGTCCTCCATATCCACCACCTCGGTTTCAAACCGCAGCGACCGATATTCCAGCTCGCCGTATTCGTAGTCGAAAAACTTGTCGATAGGTCCGGTGTACAGCGTGGTCTTTGCCATTCCGTCAAACTTAGCTCTATCGGAAAAATAATCAACGCCGAGCATGACGTCCACGCCGTCCAACATTTTCTTTACCATTTGCGAATACCCGCCGAGCGGTATGCCCTGGTATCTATCGTTAAAGTAATTGTTGTCGTACACAAACCTGAGCGGCACCCTGCCTATTATGAACGCGGGCAAGTACTTGCAGTCACGCCCCCATTGCTTTTCGGTATAGCCCTTAATGAGCGTTTTGTACACGTCCTCGCCCACCGACATCAATGCCTTTTCCTCTAAGTTTCGGGGCTCGTCGGTTGCCGCTGCGGCGCGCTGCGCGTCGATTATGGCGTGCGCCTCCGCAGGGGTCTTGCACCCCCAAAGCTGATAGAAGGTGTGCATATTAAACGGCAGGTTATACAGCTTGCCTTTATAGTTGGCAATCGGGCTGTTGACAAAGTTATTGAACTCGGCAAAACGGTTGACGTAGTTCCACACGCGCTTGTCGTCGGTGTGAAAGATATGCGCGCCGAATTTATGCACGGTAATGCCCTCGACCTGCTCGGTGGCTACGTTGCCGCCCACCGCGTCGCGCTTTTCCACGACCAAGCACTTTTTGCCGCGCTCGGTCATTATTTGAGCAAAAGCGGCGCCGAACAAGCCGGCGCCGACAATCAAGTAATCGTAATTCTTTTTCATTATTACCTCAACGCGCTACTACTCGTTTGATACCTCTTCCGCAGCCGGCGGCGCGTCGCCGGTGTCGGTAGCTGTCGCCGCAACGCTCACTTTGGAAACGTTGCGCTTGACTTGTTTCCACTTGGGTTTTTTGAACACGCCGATGGTGATAGCCGCGGCGTAGATTATCATGAACAACGGGAACAGTAACACCGTGGGCAAAAGCTTTTTAATCGGGGCTTTGATGCGTTTGCGTTCAAGCACGACGGCAAGCAATGCCTGGAGAATAAACGCGAGCACGAACGCGAACGCGAGTGCGTAGCCTATTGTCGTCAAATATTTCCAAAACATCTCCTGACCTGTGCTCAAGTCGTAATAGTGCACGCCGTTTTTAAATAGCATAATGCCGTAGAACAGCATTATGTATATATAGTATATGGGCAACCAAATGCACATAAGCACGCAAATGGGAATGAACATGAGCGTCATGAACATGTCGAGGTACGTCCATTTCCACCTGACAAAGAACAGGAAGAACGACTTTATACCCTGCGTCCAAAACAAATTGTGAATGGCGCGCGCCATGCGCATGTACTTGGCGAACGTGTCTTTGATTGTGGCGGGCTGATCCTCGTACACAATCGCGTCCTTGACGTACATTGTTTTAATCTTGTCCTGATTGAGCCGACGCATAGTGAACTCGGAATCGTCGGACGAGCTCAAGCAGTCCCAGCCATGCTTTTCGATAATCTCCGCCGCGAACATCATGCCCGCGCCGCCGAGCATGGTGCCTTGACCTATGACCGAACGGAAATGACTGGCAAACCGACAATCGCGGATATACCACAAGCCTGATATGCCGGCAACAATGTTTTGGTCGATATTTTTGGAGTTGGAATAGCCGCGCGCGCACTTAACACCGTAATCGAACGCGTCGTTCATGCGCGAAATATAATCGGGCTCCATAAGGTTGTCCGCGTCGAATTTGATAAACGCCTCGTACTCGCCCTTATGCTCCTCCATGATTTTTTCAAACAAATATTTGAGCGCATACCCCGCCTTGTGGTGCTTGGGATCGGGATCGAAACGCTCGTACACGATTGCGCCCGCATTGCGCGCCAGCTCGGCGGTGTTGTCCGTGCAGTTGTCCGCCACAACAAATATGTCGAACAGCTCGCGCGGGTAGTCGCTTTTGAGCAAGCATTTGATCGTGTCGGCTATGACGTCCTTTTCGTTTCTTGCGGGAATTACTATGCCGAATTTGTGCTGTACCTTCGCTTTGGGATAAACCTTAGCCTTAAAAAAGAACAGCAAAATATACAGTATTTGTATGCCGAATACCACGCCTATAAGCGTCATCAATACCTGATCGTTTATAATCATGAGTATTTCGTTTATCTTGTCCCACAATTCCATATTTACACCGAACGCAGCTGCGCTTAGAGTATGCAATCGGCAAACGCCGATTTTTTGCACTGCTACGTTAATCCATTATATATTATTCGCCGTGCAATGTCAAGCCCGATAGCGAAAAAGCTTATTTCTTTTTAATTCCGAATTCATTTTACATTCTCTTTGCACTAATCAAAGCCATTGCTCATATCTTGGATTAGGAGCTTGGAAAAAGTTATGACGCTCGGTTTGTCCATGATAGTTAAAAACGAAAGCGAAACGCTGCCTCGCGTACTCGACGGCATAAAGGACGTTGTGGACGAGATTGTTATTGTGGACACAGGCTCGACCGACAACACCGTGGACGTTGCGAGGCGCTACACCGACAAGGTTTATTCCTTCGACTGGGTAAACGACTTTTCGGCTGCGCGTAACTTTGCCTTGTCCAAGGTTACGACCGATTACTGGATATGGCTGGACGCCGACGACGTAGTCCCCACCGACACCGCCAAGGCTATCCGACGGCTGATGAACAAAAAGCCGACCGCCGATATAGTCATGCTACCGTACGTGGCGGCTGTGGACGAAAACGGCAAGCCGACCTTCTCCTACTACCGCGAACGCATAATAAGAAACAGCCAAAACAATTACTGGCAAGGCGCGGTGCACGAGGCGGTCGAGCTCAGCGGCACCGTCGTCATGCTCAACAAGCCGATTATTCACGCCAAGCCGACGAACAGGATTAACGGCACGCGCAACTTGGATATTTACGAAGGCTTGATTGCGAACGGGCGAACGCTTACGCCACGCGAACGGTATTACTACGGGCGGGAGCTGTTCTATAACGGACGCACTCAGGACGCCGCGCGAGAGCTTGGTCGGTTTATAGACGAAGACGGCGGATTTGCCGCCAACAAAGCCGACGCCTGCCTACTGCTTTCCGACTGTTACGGCATGCTGGGCGACAAACAATCGGCAATGCAAGCCGCGCTGTACCGCCTTGCCTTTGCCCCGCCAGACGGCGAAGGCTGCTGCAAAATCGGCGCACTGTTCTTTGAGCGCGGCGACTACAACTCCGCCGCTCAGTGGTACGGTCTTGCGATAAAAGCCAAGCCCAATATGAAAAGCGGCGCGTTTGTGCAAGCGGACTACTACGGACTCATTCCGCTCGTGTGGCTTACCGTGTGCTACGACAGGCTGGGCGAAATAAAAAAGGCGTACAGCTACCACCGCCGCGCCAAAAAGCTCCGCCCGACCGACAAAAGCGTTATTGCCAACGACGCATACTTTTCCGCGAAAGGTTTTAGCGACCTTTAATCTTACGACATACAACTAATAATACAACGGATTAAGCCTCAGCGGTGTAGTCGCGGCGCAAACGGGCAACAGTTGGCGAGGCGACGACGGGCGCGTACTCAGCCGTACGTAACCAAGTCGCCGAGCCAAACGTAGCCCGTATCCGACGATGAATACGCCGCTGAGAAATCAAAGGAGGTAAACAATGTTCTTCAACTTTTTCAACAGACCGTGCTGCTGCGACCGTGATGAAATCGACTGCGATCAAGTCGACGAATGTGAATGCTGCAACAACCAGTGTCCGCCGCCCCGCCCCACTCAGTGCTGCGTAGGTCCTACAGGTCCGACGGGCGCGCCCGGTCCGATAGGTCCGCGCGGTTTTCCGGGCATTAACGGCGCAACGGGCGCTACGGGTGCGACAGGTCCGCAGGGCGTGCAGGGACTGCAAGGTGTTCAGGGCGCACAAGGTCCGACCGGTCCCACAGGCGCGCAAGGCGTACAAGGACTGCAGGGTGTGCAAGGCGCTACCGGCGCGACAGGTCCTACAGGCCCGACGGGTGCTGACGGCGCGGACGGAACTGACGGCGTTACAGGTCCCACCGGTCCGATTGGTCCTACAGGTCCGCAAGGCGTACAAGGAATACAAGGTGTAACCGGACCGACGGGCGTTACAGGTGCAACAGGCGCAACAGGCGCGACGGGACCGCAAGGTATTCAAGGCGTACAAGGCATTCAGGGCGTGACCGGGGCGACGGGTCCGACGGGCGCACAGGGTGTACAGGGACCCCAGGGCGCACAAGGCGTAAACGGTGCCGACGGCGCTACCGGTCCCACAGGTCCCACGGGCGCAACAGGTCCGCAAGGCATTCAGGGCGTGACAGGCGCCACGGGTCCGACGGGAGCACAGGGTGTACAAGGTCCCCAAGGCGCGCAAGGCGTAAACGGTGCCGACGGCGCTACCGGTCCCACGGGTCCCACGGGCGCAACCGGTCCACAGGGCATTCAGGGCGTGACCGGAGCAACGGGTCCGACGGGAGCACAGGGTGTACAAGGTCCCCAAGGCGCGCAAGGCGTAA
>CAMWLQ010000002.1 GCA_947175195.1 uncultured Clostridia bacterium
ACGAGGAAAGTCCGAACACCGCAGGACAGAACGCCGGCTAACTACCGGTGAAGGCGACTTCAAGGAAAGTGCAACAGAAAATTACCGCCATGTGGGGTGTTATCCCGTAGGGTAAGGTTGAAAAGGCGAGGTAAGAGCTCACCGTCAAAACGGTAACGTTTTGAGCCGTGTAAACCCCGTTCGGTGCAAGACAAAGGGTTAAGGTTGTCCGCCGTCCTTTACAATCGCTCGACCTATATGGCAACATATAGGCAAGATAGATAACCGTCATAACAGAATTCGGCTTACGGGTCATACTCACGTCCATAGACAAAACAGTCTATGGACATTTTTTATTTAATTTAATTTATAATCTTTGCTATCTTTGCGATTGCGCGTTTTTCTATGCGCGACACGTATGAGCGGGAGATTCCAAGCTTTTTGGCTACCTGCGACTGCGTATAGGCGGTGTTATCCTTTATCCCGTAGCGCAGGGCAATAACCTCATGTTCTACGCCCGATAGATGTTCGTCCATTATTTCCTTTACCTTTTCCATTACAAGGCTGTTTTCTATGCCGACAAAGCTGTCCGTCGGTTGGGGAATAACGTCCATCAGCGCAATGTCGTTGCCTTCCTTATCGGTGCCGACCGACTCGAACAGGCTGACGGCTTGGCGGTGTTTTTTGTTGGAGCGTATGTACATTAGTATTTCGTTTTCTATGCACTTGGCGGCGTAGGTGGTCAGCTGGCAGCCTTTGTCGGGCTCAAAGGTTTCTATGCCCTTTATAAGCCCTATACTGCCCACGCTTATCAAATCGTCAGCCTCGCCGGCATTGTTGTACTTTTTAACAATGTGCGCAACAAGCCGCAGGTTGTGCTTTACCAAAATGTCGTACGCCTCGCGGCTGCCGTTTTTGTATTCAGCAAAATATCGCCGTTCTTCCTCTGCGGACAACGGCTTGGGAAATGAGCTGTTGTTGTTCACAAACGACGTAAAAAAGAATATGCGCGACAAGAATGCCATAAAAGTTTCGATTATCATACACCACTCCTAAATTTGCTGGGGTTATATTGTATGCCGAAAAAAGTCGAAATTTGCTTGTCCCTACTTCTTTTGAAAAAGAAGTAGGCAAGAAAACTTAAATCTTGTATGTTACAGGGTGATTTATTTATTGCACCCCAATTAATTTCGTGTCGTTATAAATTTAGTTGTGTCACTATTTGTGAAAATAAATCGCAAAATCTAATATATAAAATGTCTTGCAATTACAAAAAGAATTTGCTACAATGTAGGCGAGAGGGTGTTTATTTTGGAATTTTTATCAGTTAGCGGCGCGGCTGCGTCGGATGTATCGATAATAGTTGTGCTGGCGGCGTTTTCCGTTTTGTGCATTATAGGACTGATCGTGCTGTTGTGCAGGTTTGTAGGGCGCGACGGCAAAGTGAAGAATACGGCGTTGATATTGGCGGGCGTTCTTGTTGCAGGGTTTGCACTCAGGCTGGTATTTGCGCTGTGCGTGCGTGGCAGCCGTGCGGATTACGGCGTGTTTATCACAATGGTAAACAGTCTTAAGCTGAGCGGCCCTGCGGGATATTTCACCGGCGATGCGTCAAACGTGCTTTACCCTATAGTCTACTTTGTATATTTGATTTTCGGCGGATTGGCTAACGCCATGGAGCTGTCAAGCCACGACCTCGGTATGCAGTTTATGATTAAGCTGCCGCTTATTATCGCGGACCTGCTTACGGCATTTGCTGTTTACAAGATAGCCGATAGGTATATCAATAGGGCGACGGCGCTTGTGCTTGCGGGATTTGTTTGCGTTTGCCCTATATTCTTTATAGGCTCGGCAATATGGTGCAATCCGATTGCATTTACCGTTATGTTTGCATGCTTTGCGTGTTACTATTTGGCGCGCAAAAAATATGCCGCCACTATAGCGTTTGCTACGCTTGCAGCGTTTTCGAGCAAAGAGGGTATATATCTTTTTCCCGCAATTGCGGTGTTCTCGGTTTATCACTTTATTCGCGCCATTATCAATATTAAGCGGGACAAGCCGAGGGGCGGTGCATTGCTCGGAGCGGACTATAGCGCAGTTATTTCCGTGCCCGTCAGCTTTGTATTGTCGTTCGTGGCGGTGTACCTGCTGGGACTTATAATGGTACATTCGCACAGCTATAATCCGTTTACGTATATCTACGAATTTTTGCTGGCGCCGCTCGGCGGATGGGTGTATTTCACATCGGACGGGCTTAGCGTGTACGCCATATTCAACCGCAGCGGTGCTACGGCGGGGGCGAGGTTTCCTTCGTGGCTGTTTGTGTGTTTGTTTGCGGCTATTATTTTCGGCGTGGTCGGAGTTGTGTACTTTACCAAACGCAACCGCGCGACAATGGTGTTGCTTACAGCGTTCTCGTTGCTTACAATGCAGGTTTATTATCCCGGTACGACCGCGATAAGCATGCAGGGTACGCTTGCGGTTATACTTGCTGCATACGCGCTCAACCGTGACAAGCGCATACTTTACGTGTTGTTCGCGGTTGGATTGTGCTTTGTTGTGAACAGTCTTATCACGCTAGGCAATATGGGACAGCTCAACAATTTGAGTGATTACGATCTCGCCGCGCAAACAGCGGGCGGAATTAAAGCCGTTACAATAGCTTGCTCCGTCATCACGGTAATAGCGCACTTGTATTTTACCGTGGTCACTGTTAGCGTGGGAATGACGGGACAGCGGCGCTTGCTCGACAACAAGCGCACATTCGGCGAAAGTTTAGGTGAATTTTTCGCCGTCAAAAAGGATAAATAATGCTCGCCAAAATAAACAGCTATGCACTTAACGGCTTGGACGGTTACGGCGTTACCGTCGAGGTCGACATACATATGGGCTTGCCGTCCATTGACGTTGTGGGCTTGCCCGACACCGCCATAAAGGAATCGCGTGAGCGCGTGCGTTCGGCAATCAAGAACAGCGGCTACGACTTTTCACCGCGAAAAATCACCGTCAATCTCGCACCGGCGCACACCAAAAAGGAAGGTCCTATATTCGATTTGGCGATTGCGCTGGGCATACTTATGTCAACCGAGCAGGCGGGCGTGGACGAGCGCAAAACGCCGCTTATAGGCGTGCGCGATTACGTATTTTTGGGCGAACTGTCGCTGTCGGGCGAGGTGACTCGCATAAACGGCGTTATGCCAATGCTGATAGCGGCGCGTGAACAGGGCGTTAAAAAAATAGTTATACCCAAAGCCAATGTAAACGAGGCAAAATATATTCGTGGTATAGATGTTTATGCCGTGGAAAATTTGCGGGACGCCGTTGCATTAATCGACGGAGAAACGCGCAAGCCCATAGAAAGCTGCGACGTTGTTTTGAGCGGCGCGGCAAGCGGCGGAGAGGACTTAAAGTACGTTAAAGGTCAGTTTGCCGCCAAACGCGCATTGGAGATTGCCGCGGCGGGCGGACATAATATCATTATGATAGGCGCACCCGGCGGCGGCAAGACAATGCTTGCAAAGTGCTTGCCTGGGATTTTACCCGACTTGACCGAGGCGGAGGCGCTGGAAACGACAAAGATACATTCGGTTGCAGGACTATTGGACGAAAGCTGCGGCATTGTAACTATGCGCCCGTTCCGCAGTCCGCACCACACCACCAGCCGTGTGGCGCTCACGGGCGGTGGTCCGTCGGCAAAACCCGGGGAAATAAGCTATTCGCATAACGGCGTGCTGTTTTTGGACGAGCTGCCCGAATATCCACGCAGCGTGCTGGAAATTTTGCGCCAGCCGCTTGAGGACGGGGTTGTCACGGTGTCGCGTGCGGCGCGCAGTGTGGAATATCCCGCAAATTTCATGCTGGTTGCCAGTATGAATCCGTGTCCGTGCGGTTATTACGGCTCGGCTACGCATCAATGTTCATGCTCGCCGTCGCAAATACAAAAGTACATGTCGCGTATTTCCGGTCCTTTGTTGGATAGAATAGATTTACATATCGACGTGGACGAGGTAAATTACGACGACCTTACCAAAGAGAGCAATACCGAAAGCTCGGCGGACGTAAAAGCTCGAGTCAATGCCGCGCGCGCCGTGCAAACCGCGCGATATGCGGGAACAAACGTGCATTGCAACGCTCAAATGACGAGCGAGATGATAAAGAAATATTGCGCACTGGACGCGGCGGGAGAGCGCATACTGCAAGCGGCGTTCGACAAGCTGGGTATGTCGGCGCGGGCGTATACGCGCATACTCAAGGTGGCGCGCACCATCGCCGATCTCGACGGTAAAGCGAACATTACTTCGGCGCACGTCGCGGAGGCGGTAATGTACCGTTCGCTTGATAAGGCGGTAAAGTGATGGTATTGTCCGATTTGTATTTATGGCTGTCGTATTCCCACGTTCCGACGCGCAAAATAAACAAGCTGTTGGAAAAAATGTCGCCGTCGCAGTTGTGGGATTCGTTCGACGATAATGATATAAAATATTCCCTTGACGACAAGACGTTCGGATTGTTAAAGCGAACAAGGAATACGGAGTATATCGACCGTGCCAAATTCTATTTGGAGTCCAACAACATAAAGTACGTTACACGCGCCGATCCCATTTATCCGTCCGCGCTTGCGCAAAAGGAGGTCGATCCGCCGCCCGTGCTGTATTACAAGGGCGATTTGAGCATACTAATGCAGCCGTGCTTGGCTGTTGTAGGTACGCGCAAGGCGTCGCAGTACGGTAGATACGTGACAGGGCGCATAGTGGAAGAACTGGCGTCGTCGTTCACAATCGTTAGCGGAATGGCTACGGGTATAGACGGATACGCGCACCGCGCGGCGCTTTCCGTAGGCTGCAAGACGGTTGCCGTTTTGGGCAGCGGACTGTTCAACGCATCGCCGTCGTCCAATTTGGCGCTGTTTGACGAAATTTGCAAAAACGGTTTGGCGCTCAGCGAGTACACGCCCGATACGCACGCGACGGAATACACCTTTCCGCAACGCAATAGGATAATCAGCGGACTATGCCGTGGCGTGCTCGTTGTCGAGGCATCGTTCAAGAGCGGTTCGTTGATAACGGCGGACTGCGCGCTCGAGCAAGGCAGGGACGTGTTTGCCGTTCCAGGCGATATAGATAAGCTGCGTTCGCAAGGCACGAACAAACTGATAAAGAACGGCGCGATACCTGTTACGACGGCTGACGATATTTTTGACTATTATTCGGTCAAGAACAAAAAATCACAGCCAAAAACGGTCGCTCTCGACTTTGCCGAGCAAAGCGTTATGGACGCGCTGGGCAGCGGCGAAAAGTCGTTTGACGCGCTGGTAGAGGCTTGCGGGATGACCGTACCCGAACTGAACACCGCGCTGTCGGCGTTGCTTATTTACGGACTTATCCATGAAAAATCGAAAAATCTTTATACTGTATCGTAGAGGAGATATAAATTGAAACTTGTAGTCATCGAGGGCTTTGGAAAGCTCGAAACAGTGCAAAAGTATTTAGGCAGCGGTTACAAAGTATTTGCAACCGGCGGACATGTACGCGACCTTATGCCCAAACGTTTGTCGGTGGACGTAAAAAACGATTTCCAACCGACGTACGTTGTTATGGACGACAAAAAAAGCGTTGTCGACAGTCTTAAAAAGATGGCGGCATCGTCCGAACAAATACTGCTCGCAACCGACCCCGACCGCGAGGGCGAGGCGATTTCTTGGCACGTAGCCACGCTTTTGGATATTCCGCAGGACGCGGCGGTGCGTATAGAGTTTAACGAGATTAGCAAGAACGCAATACAAAACGCGCTCAAAAAGCCGCGTGCCATAGACAAGAGCTTGGTAGACGCGCAGCAGGCGCGGCGCGTGCTGGACAGACTTGTCGGCTACAAGGTGTCACCCGTGCTTTGCCAAAAGATACAAAGCAACCTAAGCGCGGGACGCGTGCAGTCGGTTACGCTTAGGCTGGTAGTTGACCGCGAGCGCGAAATTCAAGCGTTTGTCGCGGAAGAATACTGGAACTTTTTCGTGATGTTGAGCTCGCCCGCAGGCGAAAAGTACAAAGCCGCATTAATCGGCAAATCGGGTGGGGACAAGATAAAGCTTTCAAGCGCGGATGACGTAAACAAAGTCAAATCCGACCTTAACGGCGCGGACTACGTCGTGCAAAACATTAAGCGCAGTATTACCAAGGCGCACCCGTATGCACCGTTTATCACTTCGACCATGCAACAGGACGCGCTTAACAAGCTTAATATGAGCTTGCGCCAAACGTCATCGGCGGCGCAACAGTTGTACGAGGGTGTAGAGCTCCCCGGCGAGGGCAAGGTTGCGCTCATAACTTATATAAGGACTGACTCGACGCGTGTTTCGGCGGATGCTATTGCCGCAGCGCGTGAGTATATCGGTGGCAAGTACGGCAAAGAATATTTGCCCGACAAACCCAACTACTACGCGTCCAAAAAGAGCGCGCAGGACGCGCACGAGGCTATACGCCCGATTTCGCTCGACCGCACGCCTGAGAGCGTAAAGCAACACCTCAACAAAAATTTGTACGCGCTGTACAATCTTATCTATAAGCGGTTTTTGGCAAGTCAAATGTCGGACGCTACGTACAATTCGGTGTCGGTTGACATATCGGCAAACGGCTATGATTTTCGCATAAGCGGGCGCACGCCCGTGTTTGACGGCTTTACCAAGGTTTACGCCGTTGCGGAAAAGCAAAACGACGACAAGCCCGACGAAAAGTCGTCTACCGTTCCCGAGCTTAACATAGGCGATAAGCAAAAGTTTATCGATTACGAATGTGAACAAAAGTTTACCAAGCCGCCCGCGCGCTACACGGAGGCGAGCTTAGTTAAGGCTATGGAGGAAAAGGGCATAGGTCGTCCCGCAACGTATACGCCCACGGTAACGCTGTTGTTTTCGCGCAAGTATATAGAAAAGAGCGGCAGGGCTATTGCGCCGACCGAGCTCGGCTGTAACGTCACCGATATGCTTGTAAGGTATTTCCCAGAAATTATGGACGTCGGATTTACCGCCAATATGGAAACGGAGCTGGACGGCATAGAGGAAGGCGGCGTAAGATGGCAAAGCACGGTCGCCAAGTTCTACGAGGGCTTTGAGGACAAAATTCGTGCGGCAAGGGGCGACGAGTACACGCTAAAAGCGCCCGACGAGCAAACCGATTTTGTGTGCGAAAAGTGCGGCGCAAAAATGGTTATCAAGACGGGCAGGTTTGGCAAGTTCTTGGCGTGCCCCAATTATCCTAAGTGCAAAAACACCAAAAACCTCGACGAAAACGGCAATATAGCTCAGCCCAAAGAGCAAGAGGTGTCGGACGTGGTTTGTGAAAAGTGCGGCGCAAAAATGGTTGTTAAGACAGGTAAGTACGGCAAATTTTTAGCGTGCCCCAACTATCCCAAGTGCAAAAATATAGTTAATCTCGAAAGCAAGGACGGGGACAAGAAAGCTGACGAAACGCCGCTCCCGCCTTGTCCCAAATGCGGAAAACCGCTCAAAAAGATTACTACGCGCAAGGCGACTTTTTACGGCTGCTCGGGCTATCCCGATTGCGACTTTACGTCGTCCGATCCGCCGTCCGACAAAAAGTGTCCAACTTGCGGCGCGTACTTGGTGGTAAAGACGGGCAAGAACGGCAAATACCTCAAATGCTCTAACAAAGATTGCAAGTATAAGCAAAACGTAGAAAATGCGCAATAATACGGTAAACATAATCGGCGCGGGGCTTGCGGGCTCGGAGGCGGCGTTATATCTTGCGGAACGTGGCGTAAAGGTCAACCTTTACGAGGCAAAGCCGCTGTGGTTTTCTCCCGCGCACTCAAAACCGGAGTTTGCCGAAATAGTTTGCTCCAATTCGCTCAAAAGCACAGTGCCTACCACGGCAAGCGGAACGCTTAAAAACGAGCTGGATATTTTGGGCTGTAATTTGCTCGACATTGCGCGCAAAGTGAGTGTGCCCGCGGGCAGTGCGCTTGCGGTCGATCGTGACGGATTTTCCGCGCTGGTGACTGATGCGGTGCGCAATCAACCTAATATTACGGTAATAGACAAAATCGTTACCGAAATAGACGCCGACGAGCTTACCATTGTGTGCGCCGGTCCCGTTTGTCACGACGGGCTTGCGCAGGCTCTAAGCAAAATTACGGGCGAGCAGTCGCTGCATTTTTTCGATGCAGCTGCACCCATAATAACCGCCGAGTGCATAGACTATTCCCGCGCGTTTTTCGGCGCGCGGTACGGCAAGAGTGACGCCGATTACCTTAACTGTCCCATGACCAAGGACGAGTACCTCGAGTTCTACAATGCGCTAATCACTGCCGAACGCGCGGTGGACAAGGTGGGCGGCGTGTTCGAGGGCTGTATGCCCGTAGAGATAATGGCGGCACGCGGAGAGGACGCGCTGCGATTCGGTCCGCTCCGTCCCGTAGGTTTCCGCGACGCGGGCAAGCCGTATGCGGTGCTGCAGCTACGGCGCGAAAATGTGGAATGTACGCTATTCAATCTTGTCGGGTTTCAAACGAATCTTAAATTCGGTGAGCAAAAGCGAGTGTTCTCGCTCGTTCCCGCACTTAAGAATATCGAGATTGTGCGATACGGCGTTATGCACCGCAACACGTTTGTCAACGCGCCGCGCGCATTGAATATAGATTTGCGCCTGAAATCGGCGCAAAACGTGTTTGTAGCCGGTCAGCTGTGCGGCGTGGAAGGGTATGTGGAAAGTATAGCTACGGGACTGCTAGCGGCTGTAAATGCACTTAGACTGCTCGGCAGCAAAGATACTGTAGTCCCGCCCGAACATACTGTTTTGGGCGCGCTTATGAAATACATAACAACACCGAACGCGGATTTTCAGCCGATGAACGCCAATTTCGGCATTTTGCCTATGATAGACGGCGTAAAAAAAGCCGAGCGAAAACAGGCATATTATGACAAAAGCGACAGTTCGATGCGCGAGTGGATAAAAAATATAGACCTTTAACGGCGCGAATTTAATTGTAAATCTCGCGCGATTGTGATAAAATTAAACTGTTATAGAAATAATGTGAAGGAGAGTTTTATATGAAACTTGAAGGAACAACCATTATAGGCGTGCGCAAGGACGGCAAAACCGTCATAGCCGGCGACGGTCAGGTCACGCAAAATAATCAAGTAATAATGAAGGGTAATGCCAAAAAGGTGCGGCGCGTATACAACGGCAACGTTATTTTGGGCTTTGCCGGCTCGGTCGCGGACGCGTTCACGCTCAGCGAACGGTTTGAGGAAATGCTCAACAAGTATTCGGGCAACCTCATGCGGGCTGCTGTCGAGCTTGCCATGCTGTGGCGTGGCGACAGAGCATTGCGCCAACTTGAGGCGCTTATGATAGTTGCCGACAAAAACGAAATGTATATCGTGTCGGGCAGCGGCGACGTAATAGAGCCGGAACACGGCGTGTGCGCCATAGGCTCGGGCGGCAGCTACGCTTTGGCGGCTGGCAGGGCTTTGCTTGCAAATACCGATATGGACGCCGAGCAAATCGCAAAGGAGGCAATGCTTATCGCATCCGATATTTGCGTGTTTACCAATTCCAATATTATTGTGGAGGTGGCATAATGGAGCTTACTCCCAAGCAAATTGTTGCCGAGCTGGATAGATATATCATCGGTCAAACCAAGGCAAAGCGCGCGGTGGCAATCGCACTGCGCAACCGTTATCGCAGGAGCAAACTGCCCGAATCGGTCAGAGAGGAAATAACGCCCAAGAACATTATCATGAAAGGTCCTACGGGCGTTGGCAAAACGGAGATAGCACGCCGCCTTGCCAAGATTATGCGCGCGCCGTTTATCAAGGTGGAGGCGACCAAGTACACCGAGGTCGGTTACGTGGGGCGCGACGTCGAGTCTATGATACGCGACCTTGCCGAAACGGCTGTGCATCTTGTAAAGCAGGAGCAAATGGCGGTTGTGGAAAACAAGGCGCGCGACTTTGCCGAGCAAAAGGTTGCCGACATAATAGTCAAGGCGCGCAAAAAGAGCAGCGAAACGCCCGAAAGCGTAATCAAGTCGCAGGTGCTTGAGGAGCTGCGCGACGGTCGGCTCAAAAATACGGTTGTAGAGATCGAGCTTGCCGAGCGTATGCCGCAAATGGAATCTATGCCGGGAATGGCTATCGATCTCAACCTCGGCGAAATGCTGGGCAGCCTCGGCAGTCTTATTCCGCAACGCAAAAAGAAACGCAGAGTGTCGGCGGAAGAGGCTGTGTCGCTGTTTATGGAAGAGGAGAGCGAACGCTTGCTCGATATGGACGCAATAAAGGCGGAGGGCGTAAGGCGCGCGCAAGAGGACGGAATAATCTTTATCGACGAGATAGATAAGATAGCTCACCGTCAAGGCTCGGGCGGCGGCATGGACGTGTCGCGCGAGGGCGTTCAGCGCGATATTTTGCCCATTGTCGAGGGCTGCACCGTAATGACAAAGTACGGCGCAATCAAGACCGACTACATTTTGTTTATAGCGTCGGGCGCGTTCCAAATATCGTCCGTTACCGATCTTATTCCCGAGCTCCAGGGTAGATTCCCCATTCGTGTGGATTTGGATTCGCTGTCGTTCGAGGATTTTGTGCGCATATTTACCGAGCCCGAAAACGCGGTTACGCGCCAGTACGCGGCAATGCTTTCGGTAGAAAACATTAACCTCACGTTCACCAAAGAGGCTATAGAGGAAATGAGCCGTATAGCCGTGTTGGAAAACGAAACGGGCGAGGATATAGGCGCGCGGCGACTCCATACGGTCATGGAAAGCTTGCTCGAGGATATTAGCTTTAATGCCGACGGCAACAACCCCGTGATAGACGTAAACGTGGACAAAGCATATGTTGCGGAACACCTTGCCAAAGAAATTTCCGAACATGACCTTAAAAAATACATTCTTTAATGTGATTTGAATTATGATTAACGCACCCAAAGGCACAAAGGATATGCTGCCGTCCGAGTCATACAAATGGCAGGCGGTGGAAAAAGCGGCAAAAAAGATAGCCGCGTTGTATAATGTAAAGCAAATCCGCACACCGGTATTCGAGCATGCGGAGCTGTTTTTGCGTTCTATCGGCGACAGTACCGACATTGTCAACAAGGAGATGTATATCTTTGACGACAAGGGCGGACGAAAAATGGCGTTGCGACCGGAAGGCACTGCGGGCGTTGTTCGCGCCGTGCTGGAAAACAACGTTATAGAAACGCTGCCGCAAAAGCTGTTTTACATAGAGGGCGTGTACCGCTACGAACAGCCGCAGGCGGGTAGATACCGCGAGCACCACCAGTTCGGCGCAGAATTTTTCGGTAGCGGCTTGCCGTGTTTCGAGGTTGAGCTTTTGGGGCTTGCGCACGACTTTTTGTGTGAGCTCGGCTTTAACGATTTGCGTTTAAAGATAAACAGCATAGGCTGTAGCAAATGCCGTGCCGAGTTTAATGCGGTGTTACGCAAGTTTTTGAGCGGCGTGCACGACCAAATATGCGGCGATTGTAAGCGCCGCGCCGAGGTCAATCCGCTGCGCACGCTCGACTGCAAGGTACCGTCCTGCCAAGAAATTTACAAGAATGCACCGCGCATTTCCGATTATCTTTGCGACGACTGCAAGGCGCACCACGCAGCTGTGCTTAAAGGTCTTGACGATATAGGCATAAAATTCGTCGAGGACAAGAATTTGGTGCGCGGACTGGATTACTACACGCGCACTGTGTTCGAGCTGTGCGACGGCGATATGGCAGTGCTCGGCGGCGGCAGGTACGACGGACTCTGCGAACAGCTGGGCGGAAAGCCTACGCCGTGCGTAGGGTTCGGGTGCGGACTGGAGCGGCTTATTGCCGCGGCTGAGGCGCACGGAGTGCAGTTTGACAATCCGCAGCCCAAGGTGTTTGTCGCGGCGCAATCGGATGGCGCTCGCGATACATGCGTTAAGATAGTAAAGCAGCTGCGCGATATGGGCGTTACTGCGGAATGTGATTTGATGGGCAAAAGCCTAAAAGCGCAGTTTAAGCACGCCGACCGTCAAGGCTTTGTTTACGTGATGACGATAGGCGAGAGCGAGCTCAACAGCGGCGTGTATTCGCTCAAAAATATGAATAACGGCGAAGTCATAAGCGTCAACGCAAACGACCTGTCTAATATAAAGAATTTGTAAAAGTATGGCGGTGAGTGAGGCATTTGTAAGAACGGCGGCGCTTGTCGGCGATGACGCTTTGGTCAAACTGCAAAAAGCCAAGGTGCTGGTTGTGGGTTTGGGCGGCGTAGGCGGCGCGACGGCGGAAGTGCTGGTGCGTAGCGGCGTCGGCACTCTTACTTTTGTGGACGGCGATAATTTTGAGCCGAGCAATCTTAACCGCCAAATTTTGTGCACAGTAAATGACATCGGCAAAAATAAGGCGGTAATAGCGGCGCAAAGAGCAGTAGCTATAAACTCCGCCGTAAATGCAGTGTCCATTCCGCGATTTGTTGATAACAGCTCGATTTCGGATATATTGGACTGCGGTTACGACTATTGTATAGATGCAATCGACGATTTGCCCAATAAAATACTGTTGATTACCGAATGTAAAAAACGCGGCATAAAAATTGTTTCGGCGCTTGGCGCGGGCAACCGCATCGGTTGCGATTTCGGAATTACCGACATATATAAGACAAAGGACGACCCGTTTGCGCGCAAGCTGCGTCACGAGCTGAAAAAGGCGGGAGTGGAGTCGTTGGACGTTGCGTGCGCGCTTTCGCCGCCGCTTGTCAAGCACGGCACGCCGTCGTCTATAGCCGCGCCGCCGCTCGTTATGGGCGCAATGCTTGCAAACTACGCGGTCGCAAAAATAATAGGAATTTAGCATAATTAAGGAGCGTAGCATATGGAGCTTGATTTGATTGAAAAGGTAGATCCCGAAGTGGCGGCGAGCATGAAAAAAGAGCTTAACCGCCAGCGCAACAAGATAGAGCTTATCGCCAGCGAAAATTTTGTATCGGATGCTGTTCTTGCGGCGGCGGGATCGCACTTAACCAATAAGTATGCGGAAGGCTATCCCGGCAAGCGTTACTACGGCGGCTGCGAATATGTGGACGAAATAGAGTCGCTTGCGATTGAGCGTGCCAAAAAGCTGTTCGGTGCGGAACATGCCAACGTTCAACCGCACTGCGGCGCAAACGCCAATCACGCAGTGTTCTATGCCGTGCTACAGCCTAACGACACGTACCTCGGCATGAATCTTGCGCACGGAGGACATTTGACCCATGGCTCGCACGTCAATTATTCGGGACGGTTTTATAACGTTATTCCTTACGGCGTGGACGAAAATACCGAAACTATAGACTACGACGAGGTGGAACGCCTTGCCGTTGAAAACAAGCCCAAGCTTATTTTGGCGGGCGCGTCGGCATATCCGCGCATAATTGACTTTAAACGCTTTCGCGAGATTGCCGATAAGGTGGGCGCAATATTCATGGTTGACATGGCGCACATAGCGGGGCTTGTCGCGGCGGGACTTCATCCCAATCCGGTCGAGTACGCCGATATAGTAACAACAACCACGCACAAGACTCTTCGCGGTCCGCGCGGTGGCATGATTTTGTGTAGGGAGCAATTTGCAAAAGCTATCGACAAAGCGATTTTCCCGGGTACGCAGGGCGGTCCGTTGGAGCATATTATAGCGGCTAAGGCGGTCGCGCTCAAAGAGGCTATGTCGGACGAATACGTGCGCTATCAAAAGAACGTGGTAAACAACGCAAAGGCGCTTGCGGGTAAACTTACCGAGCGCGGAATAAATCTCGTTTCGGGCGGCACGGATAACCACTTAATGCTCGTCAAGCTCGAAAACGGTATGACGGGCAAAGAACTGGAAACATTGCTTGACGATTGCAATATCACCGTAAACAAAAACGCGATACCGTTCGACAAGCTGCCGCCGTCCAAGACCTCGGGCATACGCATAGGCACGCCTGCTGTCACCACGCGCGGAATGGGCGAGGAACAAATGCGCATTATAGCCGATTGCATAGCCGACGCTATTACGCAGGGCGAGAGCGCAAAGCAAAGTATTCTATCGCGCGTAGCCGAGCTTACAACAAGCTTTCCGCTGTATAAGTAATAACCCTGTAATTTTAAAATGCTATTAGATTAATAGGAATTAACTTGACAAAGTTAGTTCCTTTTTGTTATGCTCTTAAAGAGGAAAAAACTATGCGATTATCTACAAGAGCGACATACGGAATGAGGTTGTGCTTTATGCTTGCGCTGTCAAAAGCGCCGCTTAGCGCGTCACAGCTTGTCAAACAAACTGACGTGGGTATCAAATATCTCGAACAGCTTTTGGCAATGCTCAAACGCGGCGAAATAGTAACGGCGTACAGGGGTAAAGCAGGCGGGTACGTACTTGCGCGCGATCCTAAGGACATAACGGTGGGCGATATGCTCAACGCGCTTGACGACGGCTTTGACGCGCCCGCATGCGTGTGCGGTAATTGTGCCGATATGTACTGTCCCAACCGCAATGTTTTAAACAAGCTCAGCGACGGTATTAACAAGGTGTTGGACAGCGTGACGCTGGCGGAGATGATTGACGAATACCGCAATAACTGTGGAGCGGGCGGTGCGGAATGATAGGCGAAAGTATTTATTTAGACTACGCCGCGACCACGCCGACGGACGAAGAAGTGTTTAATGTGGCAAAGCCGTATTATACCGAAATATTTTACAATCCCGCATCGGCGCATTTTCTCGGACAAAAAGCCAATGCGGCGGTGGAACGCGCAAGGCGGCAGTGTGCGGACGCGATAAACGCTAATCCCGACGAAATTTATTTTACTTCGGGCGGAACGGAAAGTATCAACCTCGCATTGTGCGGTGTAAGCGGCGGACTTGCCGTGTCCGATATAGAGCATGACGCAACGCTTGCGTGCGCGCAAAAGCTTAGTTGTAGCGGCGCTGACGTGCAATATATCAAGGTGAACGGCGAGGGCATAGTAACACCTGCTGCGCTGACGGATGCTATTGACGATAATATCGCGCTTGCGTGCGTAATGGCTGTAAACAACATAGTTGGCAGTATTCAACCTATAAAGGATCTTGCGGCGGCGGCGCACAGCAAAGGCGTGATGTTCTTTACCGATGCGGTGCAAGCGGTAAATTCCTTGGAAATCGACGTAAAAGACTGGGGCGTGGATATGCTTGCCGTGTCCGGTCACAAGTTTTACGCGCCCAAGGGCGTCGGGTTTTTGTATGTAAAGCGCGGCGTCAAGCTCAATCCGTTTACGGTGGGCGGCGATCAAGAGGGCGGCTTGCGCGCGGGTACGCACAATGTTCCCGCAATCGTCGCTATGGGCGAGGCTATTCAAAAAGCAAAAGCGTTACGCGCGCAGTACATCGCGCACATAACGCAAATATCGTCGGAGTTTATAAATACTCTCGATTGCGGAACAATAATAGAGTGCGAAAACAAGACTGACGAAATCGTGTCGGTAGTGTTCCGCGGCAAAGACGGATATATAAACGGTGGTAGGCTTAGCACCGCGCTGTCGGTAGAGGGCGTGTGCTGCTCGGTCGGCTCGGCTTGCTCGGCAGGGTCGGCAACTCCGCCGCAAACGCTGCTTGCAATGGGCGTAGAGCATGCAGGTAGCTCGGTGCGCTTTTCGTTCGGGCGCAACACCACAACAGAACAAGCCCGCCGCGCCGCGCAAATAGTCAATACCGTCGTTAAGCGGTTTTAGCGCTTAGTATTCCAGCTTTTTTTGCGCCGCTTTAAGCGCCTTTACGGGCACTTTGGAGTTTTCCATTTTTTTGAGCGCAACCGCGCCCGCTATCGCGCCGATAGTAAATCCGAATAAAAGACCTCTCATAACAACCTCCGAAAGTAGTATGGTTAATAATCGTTTACGATATGCGTAAAAAGGCGATTGAGATTGTTTAAATATTTTTAAGAAAATTTTTCAAAAAAGCTGTAAAAAATCTTTGATATGTGTTATAATGTATCGGTGGAAAGCGGAGATAAAATTTTGGGCGTCGATTTCGGACTGAAACGCGTTGGACTTGCAGTGTGCGACAGCTTGCACATTCTTGCTACGCCGTTGCCCGTATACAACACCAAATCGATGCGCAATTCCATTGACCACGTGGCGCGAGTTGCCAAGGATAACGAGGTCGGGCGCATAGTGGTTGGGTTACCGCTCAATCTTGACGGTACGGAATCCGTTCAGTCGGGCAGGGCGCGTGCGTTTGCCCGCAACCTCGGCAAGGTGACGGGACTGTCCGTAGAACTGTTTGACGAGCGGCTCACAACCGTTGAGGCAAACGAGCTGCTTATAGAGGCGGGCGTAAGTAAAGCCGCTGACCGAGCAAAATTAGTCGACAGTATGTCGGCAAAGGTTATTTTGCAAGGCTATATAGACAACAACAAATAATCCATTAGGAGAGTATATCATGGCAGAAAATCAAGAAGAAAACGTTGAGCTTATCGACGAAGAAGTAATCACGCTTTACGACGATAAAAACAACCCAGTAGATTTCAATGAGGTCGCGGTTGTGGAATATCAAGGCGATTTTTACGCGCTTTTGCAGCCCGTCGAGCCTATGGAAGGCTTGGGCGAGGACGAGGCTATCATTTTCAAGGTAGTGCAAAAGGACGAGGAAACGGACGAATTCGAGCCTGTAACCGATGAGGCTGTGCTTGAGGCGGTGTTCAACGAGTACCTTAAAGCTGAGGCTGAATTCGGCGACGGCTGCGATTGCTGCGACTGCGACGATTGCAACCACGATCACGACGACTGCGACGACGATTGCGGCTGCGAAGGCGGTTGCTGCGGAGTGCACAAGCACAACGATTAATTCTAAATTCGGAATTATCGGCGAGCAATGTTTTTCGGTTATACAGAAAAGTGGCGTGGAGAAATATATAACGACACGAAACTAATTGGGTGTAACGTTAAACGAACAACTAAGTAAACACAACATTAAAAAAACGAAAAATGGTGTAAAAACATTTGCGTAATGCTTTACGCTGTGTTATAATTGTATTAACTACTCACTCGGTTGTTTTTCTGTGCGCTGTCAAATTTTTGAGGGCAGTGTGTAAACCGAGGTGGGAAACGGAGAAATCATGGCAAACGTTATCACGATGAAACAGCTTTTGGAAGCGGGCGTTCACTTTGGACATCCCACGCGCAAGTGGAATCCCAAAATGAAAAAGTATATATATGTGTCGCGCAACGACATATATATCATTAACCTCGAAAAGACGGTGGAAATGATCGACAAGGCGTATGCGTTCATTAAGGACGTAGCGTCGGAAGGAAAATCCATTCTTTTCGTAGGCACCAAAAAACAGGCTCAAGAGGCGATTATGCAGGAGGCACAAAAGTGCGGAATGTATTACGTAAAATCGCGCTGGCTTGGCGGCACGCTAACCAATTTTTCTACTATCAAATCCCGTATAGAACGGCTTAACAAGCTCAATCTTATGGAAAAGATGAACGAGTTTGCGCTTCTTCCCAAAAAGGAAGTGCTCAAGCTCAAAGCCGAGCGCGACAAGCTTGAGGACAACCTCGGCGGCATAAAAGATATGCGTTCGCTCCCCGGCGCGTTGTTTGTTGTCGATCCCAAAAAGGAACACAACGCCGTAGCCGAGGCGCGCAAACTTCATATTCCCATCGTTGCTATCGTCGATACCAACTGCGATCCCGACGAGGTCGATTACGTTATACCCGGCAACGACGACGCTATCCGCGCAATCAAACTTATTGCGGGCGCTATGGCTGACGCCGTTATCGAGGCGCGCGAGGGCGAGGAAGGCTTGGCGGCACGCCGTGCCGTAGAGGCGCAAATGCAAGCCGAGGCCGAGGCTGCCAACAAGGCTAACGTCGAGGTTGTGGAAGAGCCCGCCTCGCAGGAGCAGCTTGACCGTCTTGCAAACGGCGAGGGCGACGCCGAATAATCGGCGAGCGCAGTCTTGCTTATAAATCAAATATAGTTCAATGCGATTAACGCTTTGAGTTTCGATAAAATACAAATTAATAATAGGAGTAATATTATGGAAATTACTGCAAGTGACGTTGCAAAATTGCGTGAAATTACCGGCGTCGGTCTTATGGCGTGCAAAAAGGCGCTTGTTGCCACCGACGGCGATATTGATAAGGCGTGCGAATACCTTCGCGAACAGGGTATGTCCATTGTTGCCAAAAAGGCGGGCAGAATAGCTGCCGAAGGCGCGGCGTGGGCGTGCATTTCCGCCGACAAGCACACCGGTGCTTTGGTAGAGGTAAACTGCGAATCGGACTTTGTTGCCAAGAGCGACGTGTTTGTTGCGCTTTGCGAGGCTGTTGCCAAAGCCGCTGTTGAAAGCGAAAAGTCGGACGTGGACGAGCTTAAAGCCGTAAAAACGGCTGACGGCACGGTGGAAGAGCTTATCACCGCCGCAACCTCCAAGACCGGCGAAAAGATTTCCTTGCGTCGTGTTGCCGTTCAAAAGAACGCCAACGGCATCGAGGAGGCTTACATTCACATGGGCGGCAAGATGGGCACACTTGTCGAGGTCGCCGTTGAAGGCTTGACCAATGACAACACTGCGGAAATCGTTGCAATGGCTCACGACGTAGCAATGCACATCGCTGCGTTCCAGCCCCCGTATGTTCGCAAATCCGACGTGCCGCAAGAGGCTGTCGACCACGAGCGCGAAATAATCAAGCAGCAGCTTTTGAACGACGAAAAGAACAGCAAAAAGCCCGAACAGGTTTTGGCTAAGATTGCCGAGAACAAGCTTGGCAAGTTCTTCGAGGAAAACTGCTTGTTGTATCAGGCGTTTGCCAAAGATCCGTCCGTCACGGTTGAGCAGCTTGTTGCCGCTACCGCCAAAAAGACGGGGACCAAGCTCGAGGTTGTTCGTTTTACCAAGTTCGTCATGGGCGAGGGTATAGAAAAACGCACTGACAATCTTGCCGAGGAAGTTGCCAAATTGTCGGCAAAATAAACAAACATTTTTCGATCGGCTTATCGTTAATTTCGGTAAGCCGATTTTTTGAAATTTAAGGAGCTTTGATGTATAAAAAAGTATTGTTAAAGCTGAGCGGCGAGGCGCTTGCGGGAACGAGCGGCACGGGCATAGACCCGGCAACCGTAGACAAGGTTGTCAGCCAGCTTGTTCAGCTCAACAAGAGCGGCGTGCAGGTAGCCGTAGTAGTAGGCGGTGGCAATTTTTGGCGCGGCAGGCAGGGCGTTGCTATGGACAAGGTGACTGCCGATCACATGGGCATGCTTGCAACAATAATGAACGCGCTTGCGCTGCAGGACGCTATCGAAAAGAAGGGTGTGCCCACGCGTGTGCAAACTGCGATTGCCATTCCTTCGGTTGCCGAGCCGTTTATACTCAGAAAGGCGCTTAGGCATTTCGAGTGCGGGCGCATAGTCATATTCGCTTGCGGCACGGGCAATCCGTACTTTACCACCGATTCGGGCGCGGCACTGCGCGCGGCGGAAATAAAGGCGGACGTACTGCTTATGGCAAAGAACGTGGACGGCGTGTACGACTGCGATCCCAAAACTAACGCCAATGCCAAAAAGTACAGTGAGCTTTCGTATATGGACGTTATCAACAAGAACATAGCCGTTATGGACTTTACGTCCGTTACAATGTGTATGGAAAACAGTATTCCGATTGTAGCTTTCGGCTTGTCGGAAGAAAACAGTATTATTCGCGCTGTGTCGGGCGAAAAAATCGGCACGTTAATTCACAAATAATATTTTGCAGGAGATATATTATGCAAAACGAATTGTTAATCGAATCGGCAAACAAAATCGACGATAAGTTCAACAAGGTACTCGAACACCTTAAATCGGAGCTTAATTCAATGCGCGCGGGTAGAGCAAATCCCGTCGTGCTCAGCAGGGTTATGGTTGATTACTACGGCATGATGACTCCGCTCAACCAAATGGCAAACATTCAGGTTACGGACGCGCGCACTTTGACGGTGTCGCTTTACGACGTATCCGCGCTCAAAGAGGCGAAAAAGTCGATTATAGCCGCCGATCTCGGACTTAACCCCGTTGACGACGGCAAGGTCATTCGTTTGTCCTTCCCGCAGCTCACCGAGGAGCGCCGCAAAGATTTGATCAAGCAGGTGCGCAAGGTCGGCGAGGAAAGCAAGGTTGCGCTCCGCAACGAACGCCGCGACGCTATTGATTTAGGCAAAAAGCTCAAAAAAGAAGTGTCTGAGGATGAGATAGCCGAATATGAAAAATTGATTCAAAAGAAGTTGGACGGCGCAGTAGAAAAGGTTGACAAGCTCATAAAAGACAAGGAATCCGACTTACTTGAAATCTAACAAGGAATCGACATTCACACTGTCTGCGCCAAATCATGTGGGCATGATTATGGACGGCAACCGCAGGTGGGCGCGCAAGCGTTTGCTGCCGCGTGCCGCGGGACACCGCGCGGGCGCGAAAAACGTCGTGCCTATAGTCGGTTGCGCCTTTGACTGCGGTGTAAAAATCGTTACGCTGTACGTGTTTTCCACGGAGAATGCGGGGCGCAGCGAGGACGAGGTAACTGCGCTTATAGATTTGATACGCGATCAGGCAAAGCCTATGGCGGACAAGCTGATAGAGATCGGAGCGCGCGTAAGCTATGCTGGCGACAGGTCGTACTTTCCGCAGGACGTTCGGGACATAATGGACGAGGTGGAACGCCGCAATACCAATCCCGATGCGCCGCTTGTGAACATGGCCATGAATTACAGTGGCAGGTCGGAAATCGTGCGCGCGTGTGCACTTGCCGCGCAAAGCGGAAACGTTACGCAAGAGTCGATAGAGCGCAATCTATACACGGCGGGCTTGCCCGATCCCGATATGATTATTCGCACGGGCGGGGAAAAACGGCTTAGCAATTTTTTGCTGTATCAAGCCGCATACAGCGAGCTGTTTTTTACCGACACGCTGTGGCCCGATTTTAACACCGCCGAATTGAAATCTATGTTTGAGGAATACTCACATAGGACGAGAAGAATAGGTCGTTAAAAAATTCATCTTTAATTTCGAATTCCGAATTCACGATTAACTTACGGAGGTACGGTAATAACTATGAAAAAAGACCGAGTGATTACCGGCACGTTTATAGCGATTGTGTACGTTGCTGTGTTCCTGCTGTCAATGTACGTCCATCCTATATTCTTTGACGTGTTCATGTTTGCGATAGCTGTTTGCGCAACGTACGAAATGTGCAAGGCTGTATCCAACTTTACAAGCGAGCCTATATTCATAATCGACATTATTGCGGTTGTAGTAGGGTTTGCCGGATTTTGGTTTTCGCAATATTTCTTCAGAACAAACGCCTCGGGCATGACGGGATACTTTGTCACGCTTGCCGTAATGATTTTGGCGACAGTGCTTACAACGGCGTTTTCCAAAACGTACGTAAAGGGCAACGCCATATCCACTATTTTTGTAATGCTTTATCCCAACTCGATATTGATGTTCGCGGTGGGTATAAACTACTTTATGAGCGCGGAGGTGGACATAAGCGTTATTTCGTCGTTGCCGTTCCGCAACGCGGGTATCGCGCTTATGTTTTTGGTCCCTGCGCTTACCGACGTGTTCGCATACCAAATCGGCAGCGCAATCAAGGGTAAAAAGCTGTGTCCGTCAATCAGTCCCAACAAGACTATAAGCGGCGCGATAGGCGGTCTATTGGGCGGTCTTGTCGGCGCGGGGCTTGTTGCACTGCTTACGTTCCTTGCCAAGCAATATAATGTTAATTTGTTCGGGCTCGCAATGCTCACCGACAACTGGACTACAACACTGGTCAACTTTGCAATGCTCGGGCTTTTCGGCTCGGTATTCGACCAAATGGGTGATTTGATTGCGTCGTTTGTAAAACGCCGTTCGGGCATTAAGGATTACTCAAATTTGTTGCCCGGGCATGGCGGTATACTCGACCGCGTTGACGGATTTATGTTTTGCGGCGTGTTCTTTTATATGTACTTTGCCGTCGCCATACTGTTGTTATGAAGAATATAGCGGTACTCGGTTGTACGGGCTCGATAGGGCGTCAAACGCTCGATATTGTCCGTAGCAACCCCGATAAATATAAAATAACGGGATTATCGTGCGGAACTCGCGTGACCGAGCTTGTGGGCTTGTCGCGCGAATTTTCGTGTAAAAATGTGGGTATTTACAGCGACGATAAATTTGCGGAACTGAAATCTCATATCGACGGCTCAAACGTGTATTGCGGCGACGACGCGCTAACGGCAGTCATTGACGGCGCGGACACCGTTGTTGTGGCTGTCGTCGGCATGATAGGGCTGAAGGCGGTGCTGTACGCACTGGAAAAGGGCAAGACAGTCGCGCTTGCCAACAAGGAGTCGCTTGTAGCGGGCGGCAGCATAGTCACCGAGCAGTTAAAGCGCGGCGGCAAGCTTTATCCCGTCGATTCCGAACATTCCGCCGTGTGGCAATGCTTGCAGGGCGAAATTGATTTCAATCGAATTATTTTAACTGCAAGCGGCGGACCGTTTTACTTTACGCCGCAGTCGCAGCTTGCAGCCGTAACGCCCGAGCAAGCCGTAAAGCATCCCAACTGGAGCATGGGCAAAAAAATATCGGTAGACAGCGCGACAATGATGAATAAGGGCTTGGAGATTATAGAAGCGCGCTGGTTGTTTAATACTACAAATATAGACTATGTAATTCATCCCGAAAGCATAGTTCATTCCATGGTGGAGTTTCGCGACGGGTCTATCAAGGCACAGGCGGGCTTTCCCGATATGCGTTTACCTATCCAGTACGCGCTGTCGTTTCCCGAACACGCGGATAGGAATTTTACGCCGCTGTCATTGCCGCTTGAATTGCGATTCTTGCCGCCCGACGAAAAAAAGTTTCCCGCACCAAAGCTGGCAAAACAGGCTATTATTGCGGGCGGAAACAGTGCGGCGGTACTCAATGCCGCCAACGAGGCGGCGGTTGCATTGTTTTTGCAACGAAAAATAGCGTTTACAGATATTGTGCAAATAGTAGAGGACGCGCTGTGTAGCGAGCCGCATTGCGAATTGAAAACGGCGGACGACGTGTTTGAAACGCATAATCGTGTATATCGAAAAATATATTTGAAATACAGAGGACAATAATTTGTATTTAGGCTTTATTCTTTTATCTATAATAATTTTGCTCGTAATGGTACTCATTCATGAGCTGGGGCATTACACAGCCGCAAAAATTCTCGGTTTTACGGTCGAGGAGTTTTCGGTCGGTTTCGGACCAAAGCTGATAAGTCGAGTACGCCGTAACGGCGAGAGGTGGTCGTTGCGCATGCTACCGCTCGGCGGGTATTGCGCGTTTTACGGCGACGAGGGTACGGACGAGCAAGAGCAAAAGCCGCAAAAGAATGAGGTGTTGCCAGAACAGTCGGCACAACAGGACGGCAGCGAAAGCGATAAAGGCGCAAACGGCAACGATGATTTGCTGTCGTACGTTATGCGCTCCAATATCGAGGAGAACAAAACCGCTGCGGTAGCGGAAGAGCCTGCTCCGGTCAGGCTGGATAAAAACGGCAATATTGCAAAAACGTTTTTCGAGCACAAGCCTTGGAAACGCATAATTGTGTTGTTGGGCGGCGTGGTGTTCAACTTTTTGTCGGCTATTATTTTTTCGCTTATATACATTTGGGCGGTGGGCTGTCCAGCGCCGCAAATAGCGGAAGTATATACCGACGCGCAAAACAATCCTTACAACGAATTGCAAAAAGGAGATATAGTGTTGGCTGTGGACGGGCATGACATTACAGTTATGACCAACTACAATGAACTGGTGCAAAACGCAAAAGAGGGCGATACCGTCAAGTTCAAAATCGATCGTAACGGCAAGATAATGACGGTGGACGTGCAGCGCAAAAAAATCAAGACCGAGGACAAGGACGGCAATGTCACAGAGTACGTCGGATTCGGATTTGTATCGCAAACCGAGTTTATCAACGCAAATGCGGCACATGCGTTTACTTACAGCGTGCCGTATACGTTCAAGCTGTCATGGTCCATACTCGGCTCATTCGGACAGTTGATAAGCGGCAAAGTACCAATTACACAGGTCACTGGACCTGTCGGGTCGGTCAAGCTGATGGCGGACGTCACCAGGGCGGATTGGCGCAATATACTCATACTTTTGCCGTTACTCGCAAGCAACCTTGCAATGTTCAATCTTTTGCCGTTCCCCGCGCTTGACGGCGCGCAAATTGTGTTCACTATTATAGAGTGGATACGCAAAAAACCTATCAAACGCAAAATTCAGGGCATAATAAACGCCGTCGGGCTTGTTACGCTGTTGTTGTTCGTTTTGATTGTTGACATTTTGTCTTTCGCGTTGTAAAATATACCCGTGAGTAAAACGGTTAAAATTAAGAATATAGTAATTGGCGGCGGCGCACCGATAGCCATTCAGTCGATGACCAACACCGACACGCTGGACACGCGCGCTACGGAGGAACAGCTCAAGTGCCTGCAAGATGCTGGTTGCGATATTGCGAGGATTGCGGTATCGAGCGACGCGGAGGTCGAGGCGTGTAAGCCGCTTATCGGCAAGTTCGATATGCCGCTTGTTGCGGATATTCAGTTCGATTACCGCATAGCAGTCAAGTGCTGTGAAATCGGGTTTGATAAGATTCGTTTCAACCCCGGCAATATAGGCGACAAAAGCAAGGTGAAAAAAGTGGTTGACGCTTGCAAGATGCATGGCGTACCTATTCGCATAGGCGTAAATACCGGCTCGCTCGAAAAAGAATTGCAGGGGATGGAAAAAAGCGTGGCGCTTGTCGAAAGCGCGCTAAAGCACGTGCGTATATTGGAAAAGTACGGTTTTAACGATATTGTTATATCGGTCAAATCGTCCAATGTTAAAACAATGGTCGATGCCTACCGCAAGCTCGCCGCGCAGGTTGATTACCCGCTGCACTTGGGCGTTACCGAAAGCGGTACGGGCGAGCGCGGCGTTGTGCGCTCGGCAATCGGAATAGGCTCGCTGTTGCTTGACGGCATAGGCGATACCGTGCGCGTGTCGTTATCGGGCAATCCCGTAAATGAGGTGCTTGCCGCAAAAACGGTGTTGCAAGAGGTTGGTGCCGACAAAAACTACTGCGAGATTATATCATGTCCCACTTGCTCGCGTTGCAAGTACGATTTAAAATCTATAGTGGATAAGCTGGCAGCCGAAACGCAATTTATACATAAGCCCGTAAAGGTAGCTGTTATGGGCTGTGTCGTAAACGGACCAGGAGAGGCCGCGGACGCGGATTTCGGCGTTGCGGGCGGCGGAAACGGCAAAGCCGCGCTGTTTGTAAAGGGCAATGTGGTACGCACCATTTCCACCGACGAGATTGTTCCTACATTGCTCGAGCTTATAAACGAAAAGATAAATGGATGAACTGTATGAACGAAATATACAAAAGCATTAATGATAAATCTAACGGCAAGTACGGCTGCTTGCGCTTTCCGTATGTAACCTTCGGCAACAATGCGGAAGTGACCGTGGTGTGCAAAAAATCCGACAGGGCGTTTGTGGATAGCAATATCCGCGAGCTGACTGCCATGGTCAAAGAGGCGTGCGGCTTTAATACTCCGATTACGCTCAAAATAAAGGACGACGCTTTGACGGCGGCGGCGCTTAGGATTGCCGTTGTCAGGTTTACCGAAAAGTTCAATTACGTATCGTCTATGACGCACGGCATAACCGCCGAGTCCGAGCCGAGCTTTGTGGTAAAGCTTAAAATGCATGCCGCAATGCACGACCTTGCAAAAAACGATTACATACCCAGACTTAAAGAGTTTTTGCAAAACAATTACGTCGAGGACGTTGCGCTCGACGTGCAAATAGTAGATTATGAATCGAGCGGCACGGCGCAAGCAACTGTGCAGGGCACGAAAAAAGAATACGTTATTTCGTCCGTGCAGCCGTATATCGGTAATTTTACGCCCGACAAAGCGCGCGCAATATCGGCGCTTACGGCTAACGAGTACAACGTTGCCGTGTGCGGAATTTTGGCAATGCAAACCGAATTTACCAGCAAGGGCGGTAGACCGTATGAGCGGTTTGTTATTTACGACGGCGATTTGTCGTTGCAATGCCGATATATGCCCAACGGAGGGAAAAGCATTGTTAATGCCGCCGAATTGACCGATAAACCCGTTTGCTTGCTCGGCAATGTCGAATACGACGGCATGCGCCATGAGGCGACAATGGCGGTTAAGGAAATATCGCTTTGTACGGCGGAGGGTTTATCTCCGTTATCGCTAAAAGCCGTGCCCAAATCATACGGAATTATTTTCCCGCAAAACTACGAGGTGCTTGTTCAGTCGAGTATGTTCGACGGCAATATCGACGTGCCTCCGTCGCTCAGGGGCGACTTTGTGGTGTTCGATTTCGAAACGACGGGACTGTCGATTATTTATGACAAGCCCACGGAGCTGGGCGCGGTCAAAATCAGCGACGGCAAGCTTAAAGAAAAATTTACAACGCTTATCGACCCGCGAAAAGAGATACCGCCCGAGGTGGTGGAAAAGACGGGCATAACCAACGAAATGGTAAAGGGTCAGCCGCTGTTCGAGGATATTTTACCCGACTTTTACAAGTTTACATACGGCTGTTCGCTCGTGTGCCATAACATAGCGTTTGACTTTCCGTTCCTTCTTCGCGGCGGCAACCGCAGCGGGTGGGCGTTCGGCAACCGTCGTACATTTGATACAATGGGAATCGCGCCGCTTGCCATACCAGGGATTACAAGGCTTAATCTCGATAACGTTTTGGCGAGCCTGGGATTGAGTAACGACAACGCGCACCGCGCACTGTCCGACGCCACCGCAACGGCAAATGCATTTATAGCAATGAAAAAGTTATTGGCAAAATCCTAAATAAAATTTATTTTAAAATGCGTAAAACGCTTGCAATAAAGGCGCATAAGTGTTATATTATTAAAGGTACTATAAGGTTTAGCATGAGAGTTGGTCTTGACCAGCTCTCAATTGCTGTATAGCCAAAATACGTGCCAAAGCGCAAAAGAGGTTTGTCAGTCGTGAACAGCGTTATTGAAAAGGCGATACCGGTAATACAGGACGTACTCGAAAAATTGGGCTACGAGCTTGTGGACGTTGAGTACAAGTCGCAGTACGGCGATATGCATCTTACGGTATTTATAGCAAGCGAAAACGGCGTCAGCCTCGACGATTGCGAAACCGTATCGAATGCGCTTGACGGACCGCTTGACGCGCTCGATCCCACCAACGGCAGACCGTACCACTTGGACGTGTCGTCGCCGGGACTGGACAGACCGTTCAAGACCCAGCGCGACTACGAGCGCAATTACGGCGAAAAGGTAGAGGTCAAGCTGTTTGCGCCCATCAAAGGCACAAAAGCAAAGCAGTACGAGGGAACGCTTGTCAGCCGTTCGGACGGGGCTCTCACCATAGAAGTGGACGGCAATCAACTGGTTATAGAAAACTCGCTGGTGGCTCTTGTAAGGCCTTACATTGAGTTTTAACTAATATTTAAAAATTTTCGGGAGAAGAAAAATGGCAAAAAAGAATACGACACTTACGCTTCAAGCGGACTTTTACGACGCTCTTACCGATTTGGAAATCGAGCGCGGCATTAAAAAGGAAGTGTTTATAGACGCGCTTCAAGACGCTCTTACCAGCGCGTACAAAAAGCAGTACGGCGTACCCAAAGCCATCAAGATAGTTATGACGCCCGAGCTCAAAACTTTTGGCATTTTCACTTGCCAAAAGGTTGTAGAGGTCGTGGAGGAGCGCGAAACGGAAATCAGCCTTGAGGACGCGCGGCTCATCGACAAAAAGTACAAGGTGGGCGACGAAATCCTCGGACCCGTTGACGCCAACGAATTCGGACGTATAGTCGCGCAAATGGCTAAGCAAATCGTAACGCAAAAGCTGCGTTCGGTGGAAAGCGAAAAGGCATACACCGAGCTTGCCGAAAAAGAAGAACAGCTTGTCACTTGCGTTGTTCACCGCGTCGACGGCAAAAACGTGTGCGTGGAAATCCAAAAAATGGAGGCTGTTTTATATCCCAAAGACCAGCTCCCCGGCGACAAGTTCAAGGTGGGCGACAAAATCAAGGTTTTTGTGCGCGGCATAAAGAACACCACGCGTGGGCCGCAGGTGTTGGTTACGCGCGCTGCGCCCGGGTTTGTACGCAAGCTGTTCGAGCTTGAAGTACCTGAAATATCGAGCGGCGTAGTCGTAATCAAGGGCATTGTCCGCGAGGCGGGCTTGCGCACCAAAATGGCTGTTTACGCAACCGATTCGGGTGTAGATGCGGTAGGCGCGTGCGTCGGTAACCGCGGCTCTCGTGTAAACAGCATAATATCCGAGGTTGGCGGGGAAAAGATAGACATTATTCCTTGGCACGAGGATCCGCTGGAATATATAGCGCGTGCGCTTTTGCCCGCAAAGGTCGTTATGGTCGAGGCAAAAGAGGACGAGCGTGTTGCGCGCGTTGTCGTTATGGATGACCAGCTCAGCCTTGCTATCGGTAGAGAGGGCGTAAACGCTCGCCTTGCCGCAAAGCTTACGGGCTGGAAAATCGACATTAAGCCGTATTCGAAGATGGAAAACGAGGTCAAAAAGGCTGAGCGCGCCGAGCAAATGGGTAGCGACAGCTACGACGTATTCGAAGAGGACATCGGAGAACTCGACTAAATGAAACACATTCCACAGCGTAGCTGTATAGTATGCAGGGAGAGCAAAGACAAATCGGAACTGCTGCGCGTAGTCAAGCGCCCCGACGGATCGGTCGTGATAGACCGCACGGGAAAAGAATCGGGTAGAGGCGCATATGTGTGTAGAACAGGCGACTGCATGGCTGCGGCGATAAAAAAGCGGCTACTCAACCGCGCATTCAAGCAGCAACTGGATAATACGGTATACGATGCTCTTGCCGCCGCAATGGAAGACGATGGAAAATAACAACGATAAATTTGTTACAATGATAGGCTTTGCCCGCCGTTCGGGCAAAATTGTTTACGGCTTGGACAGCCTTAAACACGCAAAAAACATCAAGCTTTTGGCGGTGAGCGACACGGCGTCGGACAATCTTGTTCGCAACATGGAGCGGCTCGCCGACATCAACGAAATCCCTATAGTCTATGCGGTCGGTCTTGAACGGACGGTAGGCAACAATGTAAAGGCGCTCGGACTTGTCGACGGCAATATGGCAAAAGCGATTGTCGAGTATATAGGCAACGGTGCGACGCAATACACAATCAAGTACGGTAAACGGAGGTAATGCTTATGGACAATGCCACCACAAACAATGTAAATAACAATGAGGACGTAGCGAAGAATGCAAAGCGTCTATTTGCGCTTGTAGAATCCACCGAATTGCAAGACTGTCTTAAGCGATTAGTCGAAACGAAACGGCGCGTGGATAAGCTGTTTGCTACCGAGCGCGCCAAATTGTCCGAACTTACAGCCGAGCGTGTAAGGCAGGAGCAAGAGGCTGAGGAGCGCAGGCTTTCGGCTGAACGTGAGGCTGAGCGCGTAATAGCCGAATCGGAAAACAAAACGCCCGAGCCCGCTCAAGTCGATGAGACGAGCAAAAGCGAGCCCGTTTCGGTTTCGAACGAAAAGGACACGCCGCAGCCGAGTGCTCAGGCGGGTCAAACAAGCGCTGCGCCGACCGAGCAACAGCCCGATGCGTCGAGCGGTACTCGCACGGCTATACCCAGTTATATTCGCGGCGTTATCAAGCATATTCCGCGTCCTGCGCCCGAAAGAGCGCCGCGTGGCGATAATAAGCCCGGTACTCGTCCTTCCGCACCTCAGCGCGATCGTAACGGCGCACCGCATTCCGCGGCACAGCGACCCGCAAGCGGCGGCACGCCGCGTCCCTCGGTCATTAAGTTCGAGCCGCCCGCAGCACAGCGCAACAAGCGTGACGTGGCGGGCAAAAAGACTGCGGTTAAGCCCGAGGATAAACGGCAAATGAATAAGCGCACGCTCATTCGCAAGGGCTATATTCAAGAGAATATGGACGAAGAGCGCATGGGTACGCGCAAGCTCAAAAACAAAAAGGTCAACAAGGTTGTGCCTTTTGCGCCTATCAAGATAGAAAAAGCGGTAATCACTACCGAAAACCTTACGGTCAAAATTTTGTCCGAAAAGATAGGCAAAACCGCGCAGGAAATTATAAAACAGCTTATGGAATTGGGCATAATGACCAATATCAATTCCGTTGTCGACTTTGCCACAATGCAGCTTGTAGCCGACGCATTGGGTGTAAGTATCGAGCTTAAGCTGGAAAAAACCAAGGAAGAAGAGCTTTTGGAATTGCATTCCGAGCCCGACGCCGAAGAGGATTTGGTCAAGCGCCCGCCTATAATCACGGTTATGGGTCACGTCGACCACGGCAAAACCTCGCTGTTGGACGCTATTCGCAAGACGTCCGTTGTAAGCGGCGAGGCGGGTGGTATAACCCAGCATATAGGTGCGTACTCGGTTGACCTTAACGGCGAAAAGATAACGTTCCTCGATACGCCCGGACACGAGGCGTTTACCGAAATGCGCAGGCGCGGCGCCAAAGTGACCGATATAGCGGTGCTTATCGTCGCGGCTGACGACGGCGTAATGCCGCAAACCGTGGAGGCTATTAAGCACGCCAAAGAGGCGGACGTACCCATTGTTGTTGCAATCAATAAGATTGACAAGCCGGGGGCTAATATCGAAAAGATCAAGGAACAGCTTGCCGAAAAAGAACTTATTTGCGAGGAGTGGGGCGGCAACGTGTCGATGATACCCATTTCCGCCAAGCAAAACAAGGGCATAGACAAGCTGCTCGAAAACATTATTTTGCAAGCTGAAGTGCTGGAGCTGCGTGCCAATCCCAAACGCAGTGCGCGCGGTTGCGTTATAGAATCGCGGCTGGACAAAGGCAGAGGTCCTATTGCCACCGTCATCATTCAAAACGGAACGCTTAAAGTGGGCGATTACGTTGTTTCGGGCACTACGTACGGTAGAGTGCGGTCGTTAATCGACGACAAGGGCAAGGTTATCAAATCCGCCGGTCCGTCCATGCCCGTGGCTGTTTACGGCTTGGAAAAAGTGCCGTCGGCTGGCGATCCGATAGCCGTTGTCGAAAACGAAAAGATGGCGCGGCAGGTTATTGAGGAACGCTCGGTCAGGCTCAAAAACGAAATGCTTGCCGACGTGCCGCAAGCTAATCTCGACGTGTTCAGCGATTTGGAAAGCAAGACTGCCAAAGAACTCAAGCTTGTTATCAAGGCGGACGTTCAAGGCTCGAGCGAGGCGTTAAAAGAGGCGCTTACCAATCTTTCCAACGACGAGGTAACCGTAACTGTTGTAAAAACAGGTGTCGGCGCTATCAATCAGTCCGATATTATGATGGCTGAGGTTTCGCACGCAAGCATTGTCGGCTTTAACATCAAGCCCGACAACGACGCAAAGACGGCTGCGGAGCGTGCAGGAATAGAAATCAAGCTGTTCAGCATTATTTACGAGGCTATGGACTATATTCAGTCCAAAATCGACGATATGCTTGCGCCCAAGTTTGTCGAGCGCGTCACGGGCAAAGCCATTGTTCGCGCAATGTTCAAGGTGTCGGGCGTCGGCTTGGTAGGCGGCAGCTACGTTCAGTCGGGTAAGATTGTGCGTAACGGCAAGGCTCGCCTTTACCGCGGAGGTAAGCTCATTCATGACGGCAATATCGTCGGCTTAAAGCGGTTTAAGGACGACGCCAAGGAGGTCACAATCGGACTTGAATGCGGTATTGCGATTGCCGATTGCACTGAGTACTTGGAAGACGATATAATCGAATGCTACGTTGTGGAGAAGGAGAGTAAGTGAGGGGCAACAACGGAACAAGCCATAGGTCGGAGCGCATTGCGAGTATGATACGGCGCGACGTATCGGTCATTGTAGATTCATTGTCCGATCCGCGTGTGCACGGCGTTACCGTGCTGGACGTGGAAATGTCGCGCGATCTCAGGTACGCTACCGTGTTTGTAACGGTGGACGGCAACGACAATTCCGTCGTAAAAGCATTAAACGGATGTGCCGGATATATTCGCCACGTACTTGCCGAGGAAAACAGTGAAATGCGCGGTGTCCCGCAGCTTAAGTTTGTGCTGGATAAAACGCAGGGCTATTACGAGCGCATAGAACAAGTTATTAAGGAAATTCACGATGACAGCAACGACGAGTGAAATACTCAATGCCATTAACGCCGCCAACACCGTTTTGGTTGTCGGACATGTTCGTCCCGACGGCGATTGTGTGGGTGCGGCGCTCTGTATGCGGCATATTTGCGAAAAGCTGGGAAAGTCGGCTGACGCGGCTTGCGACGGCGATAAACCCGCGGCGTATGCGTTCTTGCCCGAATATGAGTATTTTTGTGCGCCGCGCTACAAAAAGTACGATCTTTTTATAGCGGTTGACTGTGCGACGGAAAACCGTTTGGGCGAGTATAGGGCGTTGCTTGCGAGTGCAAAAAACAGCATAAATATCGATCATCATTGCACCAACACCGAGTACGGCAATATAAATCATGTAATACCGACTGCGTCCAGTACATGCCATATACTTTTTGAATTGTTTAAAGACGTTGACGGGCTTTTGGACAATGCGGTTGCGTCCATGCTGTATACGGGGCTTTCCACCGATACGGGGCATTTTATGCACAGCAACACCACTGCCGAGGTTTTTAGCACGGCGGCGGCGCTGTGCGAGTTCGGCATAGATATTGCGCGGCTCAATCACGATTTGTATTGTAACAACGGATTCAACAAAATCAAACTTACATCGCGCGCGCTCGGCGGAATCGTGCTTTACGAGTCGGGCAAAATCGCGTTGATGAATATTTCGTTAAAGGACTTACAGGACTGCGGCTGCACGTCGGAGGACACGGAAGGACTGATAGATCACGCGTCGAGCATCTCCGGTGTGAAGATAGCTATATCGATGTGCGAACAGCCTGGCGCGGTTTTTCGCGTGTCTTTCAGATCGGTGTCGGCTGATGTTTCGGCAGCGGCGGCGCGATTCGGCGGTGGCGGTCACAAGCTCGCAGCGGGCTGTATTCTAACGGGCAATCGATACGACGTAATGGAAAAGGTGGTAGCTGCGGCGACCGCAGCATTGAACAGTGAACGGACTGATTAATCTTTACAAGCCGACGGGCATGTCGTCGGCACAAGCCGTATCGCGAGTAAAGCGCATACTGGGCGAAAAGACGGTGGGACATATGGGTACGCTCGATCCTATGGCGGAGGGTGTGCTTGTAATAGGCGTGGGTAAATCCGCGCGGCTTTTCGACTACATTTCGGGACGGAAAAAGACGTACATAGCCAAATATAAATTCGGCTATACAACCGACACGCTGGACGCGCTTGGCGAAGTTACTGAAACAACGTCGGACATACCGTCGGTGGATGCGGTGCTACACGCCATGCAATCGCTTGTGGGCGAGATAGACCAAATTCCACCCGTTTACAGTGCAAAGCATGTGGACGGCAAGCGCGCATACGCATTGGCGCGTGACGGCAAAAGCGTAGAGCTCAAGCCCGTTCGTGTGAGCATATACAACACCGAACTGATATGCCAGCCGAGAATGGACGAAATGGTGTTTTCGATAACATGTTCGGCGGGTACGTATATTCGCGCCATTTGCCGCGACGTAGGCAAAATGTGCGGATCGCTTGCAACGCTCACATATTTGCAGCGCACAAAGTCGGGCTGTTTCGACGTCAAGGACAGCGTCAAGCTTGACGAGCTGGAGCGAGTAAAGGAAAAGGCGCTTATACCGCCGCAAGACGTTTTGGATATGCCGGTACACAATGTGGATGCCGAATTGTACGATGACATGGTGCACGGCAGAAAATTAAAGTGCGACATCGATTGCGATAGCTTAATATACTGTAACGGACAATTTTTCGGGATAGGCTGTGCGGTGGACGGCATACTCAAAATCAAGACTTATCTACGTGACGATAACTAACGGGAGGGATTATGAAAGAACTCGGTTTGGAAGAGGCGTGCATTGCGCTCGGTTATTTCGACAGCGTGCATTTGGGACACAGGAGTTTGATAGACGCGACGCGAGCATACGCCAAGGAGCATAATATTGTTTCGTGCGTGGCTACGTTTTGCAATAATGCGTACAAGCTGTTCAATTCGCAAGATAAGCAGGTTTATACATATGTCGAGCGTTGCGATTTGCTTAAGGATATGTGCGATTACGTTTTGCCTATGCGGTTTGACACAAGGCTGAAAAACCACAGTGCCGAAGATTTTTTGCACAACCTCTTTGCTCGCCATAACGTTAAAGCGGTAGTGTGCGGATATGATTATCTTTTCGGCGCGGGCGCAAAGGGCGACGCTGCTTTCTTAAAGGAATACAGCGCGGCGCATGGTGTGGACTGCATAATCATGCCGCAGTACGAGCTGGACGGTATGCGCGTATCCACAACCAAGGTTAAGTCGCTTTTGTCATCGGGCAAGATAGAGCAAGCCAATGCTATGTTGGGCGAGCCTTTTATGCTTAGCGGCAAGGTCGTACACGGCAGGGGCGCGGGTAGAATGTTCGATATTCCCACTGCAAATATCAAATATCCGAGCAGTAAGCTGTTGCCTAAGGCGGGCGTATACGGCACTGTGTGTGAGATTGACGGCGTTAAGTATTACGGTGCGACCAATGTGGGCGCGCGTCCTACGTTCGGGCTGTCAAAGCTCGCCGTGGAAACGATGCTTGCGGACTTTAACGACAATATTTACGATAAGGACGTCAAAATTTATTTTCACAAGCACTTGCGCGGCGTAAAGCGGTTTGAAACGCCTGCGCAGCTTTCCAAACAAGTGCACAAGGATATGGAGTGGTACAAATGATCAGGATAGGACCGTCGGGCAACAGCGATTCGTTTTACGCGTCGGGCAGGAAACACACTTACCAGGAAGGCGAGTTTTTGCACGCGCTTGGACTGAACGCATTTGAATATTCGTTTGGGCGTGGCGTGTCCATGTCGGACGAAACTGCCGAAAAAATAAAAACGGAATTAGGCAAGTACGACATTGCAATAAGCGTGCATGCGCCGTATTATACTAACTTTGCCAATCCCGATCCCGAAATGATTGCCAAATCGATAGGCTACATTATACAGTCGATTAACGCCTGCCACAAGCTGGGCGGGGAACGCGTGGTTTTTCATCCCGCAGCGTGCGGAAAGGCGACGCGCGCCGAGGCTGTGGCGGCAACGGCACGCAATTTTGCTTTGCTTGCTGACAAGTGCAGTGAAATAGCTTTCCCGTTCAAGCTGTGTGCGGAAACAATGGGCAAGCTCAACCAAATAGGCACGGTAGAGGAGATTGTAGATTTTTGTCTTATAGACGATATGTTCTATCCGTGTTTCGACTTTGGACATATCAATTCATATATGCGCGGCGGACTTAAAACAAAGGACGATTATAGGCGCATATTGGACTACACGATTGACAAGCTCGGATTTGAAAAGGCGTCGCAAATGCACGTGCATTTTTCCAAGATAATGTACGGCGACAAGGGCGAGATAAAGCACTTGACCTTTGAGGATACTAAGTACGGACCGGAATACGCGCCGCTTGCCGAATTGTTTGACGAATATAAAATGTCGCCGTATATAGTTTGCGAGTCAAACGGCACAATGTCGGACGACGCACTTATAATGAAAAATTTGCACAAAAACGCTTAACAAATGGTACAATATGTGGTATAATGACCAAAGGGAGTTAAGATAGGTAGTATGATTACATCGGACTTGTTTGAAAATAATCCCAAAATCGACGCGTTTGTGGTCACGGATGAATCCAACCGTTACTACTTTACGAAAATGGAAACCTCGTTCGGCGCGGTTATTTTGTCGCCCGCACACAACGTGTTTATAACCGATTTTCGTTACGAATCGGAGGCGCGTGAAAAGGTTGTCGATTTCGAAATCGTCATAACCACGTATTCGGAATTTTACGCCAAAATAGCCGAAGTGCTTTCTTCGATAGGCGCAAAGACGGTGGGCTACGGCGAAAAAATGTACATAGACGAGTACAACAGCTTTAAGACCGCGCTTGCGGGATTTAAGCTTAAACCCGCGGAAAGCATTATCGAGGCAAAGCGCGCCGTCAAAACGGAAGAAGAAATTTCCATCATAAAGACCGCTCAGCAAATTGCGGAAACAGCGCTTAAGCGCGCAATATCCCGCGCCAAGGCAGGCATTACCGAACGCGAGCTTATGGCGGAAATTAATTACGAAATGATTATTGCGGGCGCCGATAAGTATTCGTTTGAAACTATTGTCGCATTCGGCGCAAACACCGCGCAGCCGCACCACCATCCGTCGGACAAAAAGCTGGAAAAGAACGAGCTTATTTTGGTCGATATGGGCGCTAAGTATCGCGGCTATTGCTCGGATATGACGCGCACGTTTTGCTTAGGCAATGCGGGCACCAAGCTCACCGAGGTGTACGGCATCGTTAAAGAGGCGCAAGAATACGCCATCAAGAACATTAAAGCCGGCATGACATGCAACGACGCGGACGCGCTGGCAAGAGAGTATATAATGTCCAACGGCTACGGCGAAAATTTCGGACACTCGTTTGGTCACGGCGTGGGCGTGGATATACACGAGGCGCCGCGTGTAGGCGCAAACAGCCAAACCGTTTTGCAGCCCAATATGATAATCACGGCTGAGCCGGGGATTTATCTTGCGGGACTTGGCGGCGTGCGCATAGAGGATATGCTTGTTGTCAAAGAGGACGGCGTTGTGAATTTGACCACTTACGACAAAAAACTCAATATTTAATCAGTCAATAATTGCTTTAAGCAAAACAAATAAAAAATTATTCCGAGGAGGATTTTTATGGTATCGGCAGGAGATTTCCGCAAAGGCACAACATTCGAAATGGAGGGTAAGGTTTATACCGTCGTCGAATTTCAGCACGTAAAACCGGGCAAGGGTTCGGCGTTTGTACGCACCAAAATCAAAAACGTAATTACGGGACAAGTCCTTGAAAACACGTTCAACCCCTCGGATAAGTACGAGGAGGCGCATATCGATAGGCGCGAGTACCAGTATTCGTACACCGACGGCGATTTGTACTACTTTATGGATACCGAAACGTATGACACGTTGCCGCTCAACCATGATTTGTGCGAGGACGCCTTGCGCTTTATCAAGGAAGAAATGACCGTCACGATTTCGTCGTATAAGGGTGCGCCGTTTGCAGTAGAGCCGCCCAACTTTGTCGAGCTTGTAATTGCCGACACCGAAGGCGGTATTCAGGGCGACACCAGCAAGCCCGGCAACAAGCCCGCTACTCTTGAAACAGGCTTTGTTATCGGCGTACCGCTGTTCGTCAATATCGGCGACAAGATTCGCGTAGACACCCGCACGGGAACGTATATGGAACGTGTAAAGTAACAGCGCGTTATAATTTGCGACTATTAAAACCCGAAGTAAAAAATGTCTTCGGGTTTTTTTGTGCCGCAAAACGCGACTTGGCATAACATAATAACGGCGCTTGTCCCATAAATATAACGGTATGGAAACGCTGTATAGGCTTATTCCCGATAAGTATTCCGCCGTGATTGCCGCAAGGCTCAGTTTGCAAAGGTTGAGCGAATTGCGCATTATCAACGGCGCGCCAGTCAGAGTGTGTTATGACGGCATATATTATTTTTTGTGTCAATCGGGATTAACCAAGGATAAGTCATGCGCGTTTACAGCGGGCGACGGGAGTGCCGAACAAATAGTTATGCGCGCTTGCTCGCACTCGCTGTTTACCGTTACCGACACGCTTAAGCGCGGGTATATATCGGTAGCGGGCGGAATAAGGGTAGGCGTGTGCGGCGCGGGCGTAATGCAAGGCGGCGTGCTGACAGCCGTCAAGGACTTTTATTCAGTCAATATAAGACTGCCACATGAGGTGAAGGGTTGCGCGGGCGTGCTTGCGCAAAAGCTGACTTGTAATGGGCGTATAAAAAACACGCTGATTATTTCTCCGCCCGCGGCAGGTAAGACTACGATACTGCGCGACTTGTGCAGGCTGCTGTCGGACGGCGGGCGGTGTGTTTTACTTTGCGACGAAAAGTACGAAATTGCCTCCGTAACGGGCGGCGTACCGTCGTTGGACGTCGGATGCTGTACGGACGTAATCAGCGGCGTGGACAAGCCTAAAGTGTTTGAAATGGGCATTGCCAATATGAGTCCGGAAATTATTATGACCGACGAGCTGTTTGCCGCCGATTTGCCGTACGTGCGTCGCGCCTCCACATGCGGCATTGCGGTAATTGCCACTGCGCACGCGCGGAATATAGACGAGCTTAAGGCTAAACAGGAATATGCGGATATGGTAAGTCATGGCACATTCGGCAGCTATGTTGTTCTGTCGGGTCCGCCGTTGCGAACAGTCACCGTTTATGAGGAAGTGTTGTAATGAGTACAAAGCTCTTTTTGTTGTTTTTGTGCGCGGCGGTCGGCACGTTTTGCGGGTATATGATACTGCTGTCGTACAAAAAGAATTATTCGTACTTGGACGGCGTGTGCGGAATGATAAACGCACTCAAGCAAAACCTGTCATACAAAAAGGATTCCGTGCCAGTCGTGTTGGGTGGCTTAAAGGTGGAGAGCTCGCAGCTGCAAAAAAACATACGTGAATATATCGGTTTTACCGACGGACAGTCGGATGGGCGCGTTATCAGTCGCGGATTTTTGCCGCAGTCCACGTATGACGGCGTAAACGATTTGTTCGAGGCAATCGGAGGATCGGACGAAAGCTCGCAAAACGCGCGATTGGACGCGCTTTCACTGCGGTTTGAAAAGCTACGCGCCGAGGCGGAACGCAAGTACAAGAGTATGGGCGCTGTTGCTGTAAAGCTCGGATTTTTGATCGGGTTAGGCATTGGGATATTGGTGTTATAGGAGCGCTATGGACATAAATATTATTTTCAAGATAGCGGCGGTCGGACTGATAACCGCGATAATAAACCAAGTACTGAAAAAATCGGACAAGGACGAAATTGCAATGCTCGTCACGCTTGCGGGACTTGTCACGGTGCTTATCATGGTCGTGAACATGATAGGGCAATTATTCGACACGCTCAAAACGGTTTTCGGAATGTACTGATGGAAATTTTCAAGATAGCGGCGATTGCATTGATAACGGCGTTTTGCGTGCTGGTGTTGCGCGAGGTTAAAAGCGAACTTGCGCCGATAGTGGCGCTTGCCGGCGGCGTGGTAGTGCTGCTTTCGGTAATAAACTATTTTTCGGACGTGTTTTCGGTTATATCGTCCGTGGCGAAAAAAGCGGGGCTTGCCACGTCGGTGGTAACGCTGTTGTTCAAGGTTATAGCAATAGGGTACATAACTGAATTTTCCTCGTCGATTATGGACGACATGGGGCTTTCGTCATTGTCGGACAAGGTTACGCTTGCCGGCAAGCTTATAATCGTGGCGGTATCGTTGCCTGTGGTAGTACAGTTGTTCAACTTTATAGCAGGGTTGCTTGCATGAAAAAAATTTTACTTGCAATAGTAATAGCGGTGTCGTTACTGTGCTTGTGCGGTGCGGGCAAAGCGGAGGCGGACGACGGCGATACCTCCGTCACGGTTACTGCGGAAAGCGCAAGCGGCGGGGACAGTGTCGACGATTTGCTTAGCAAGCTTAACCTAAAAGACGTACAAGGTATACTCGATATGCTTTCGTCGGACGGAATAGCCGTGTTCGGCTTTGGAGATATAACCGCGCGTATACGTGCGGTCGCTAACGGTGAATTCAAAAACGACTTTAAAAGCATAGCTACGTACGCACTGGCACTGCTGGGTGCCGATATATTTGAATTTATGCCTATGCTGATAGGGTGTTTGGCTATAGTGCTGGCGTACAATATTGTCAATTCGATAAAGGGTAGGGTTGCGTCCGAATCGGTCGGTAGGGTCGTGTACTTTGCTACGGGCACGCTGGCGGTTACGCTGGTTGTTGGGTATTTTGCGTCCGTAATGGCTTATGCCGTCAAGTTTATAGCGTCGCTCAAAACGCAAATAAACGCCGTAGCGCCAGTGCTGATTACGCTTATGACTGCGGCGGGTGCAACATCGTCGGCAAGCGTGTACGCGCCGTCTATAGCCATACTGGGCAGCGGTATGACAAATGTGGTGACGTACTTGGCTTTTCCCGCGCTGCTAATGGCAATGGTGTTCGATATAATCGGATCGGTTTTCGGCGCGGTCAAGCTGGACAAGACCGCCGAATTTTTCCGTTCGGCATGCAAGTGGTTTTTGGGCACTGCGTTCTTTTTATTCGTCACGGTCATAGGCGTGTCGGGCATAACCGCATCGGTGAGCGACGGTATATCGGTACGCGCCGCCAAGTTTGCCGTGTCAAAGTACGTGCCGATAATAGGCGGGTATTTGTCGCAGGGGTTCGACTTTGTAATGGCGGGCAATGTGCTAATCAAGAATGCGCTGGGCTCGAGCGCAATCGTGTTGATTGTGCTGTTTGCATTGCCTGTAATATCAAAGCTTGCCGTATTTACGCTAACGCTCAAGTTGACCGCAGCGATTGCCGAGCCTTTGGGCGGCGAAAAGTTTTGCGGCATACTCACAACAATATCCAAGTCGTCGTCCGCTATGAATGCGGTTGTCTTTGCAATGACGTTTTTGTATATACTTTTTCTTTCCATGACTATTTGCACGGGGAACTTGGCGTTATGAGTTCATTTGCGGCTTGGGGACTTACACTGCTGGGGCTTGCGGTTATTTGCACAATTGCGGAAATGCTGTTGCCGCAGGGCAAAACGCGCAGCGTTATACGTTCGGTAATGGCAACTGTTGCGGTGCTTGTGATTGTCACGCCGTTGCCCAATCTAATCAAAAACGGGTTTGATTTCGATTTTACCGAGGATACCGTAAAACTTGACACCGACTATTTGGAATACTCCGACAGCAGGCGCGGGGAGTATTCGGCGCGTGCCGCCGAGCTGTACCTAAGCCAAAACGGTTACGACGGGATAGAAGTGTCCGTGCAAATGGACGGGTACAAAGTTAAATCCGTAACCGCAAAAATTTCGGATTCTGGCATTATGCAAAACGGCACGCATATAAATAACAGTGAAATTAAAAAATTGCTTGCCGAATACTTCGGTATAGAAAAGGAGGCGGTTATGGCGTATGGGTAATAAAATATCGGAATGGCTGGCAAAGCTGAAAAACATTAAGCATTTGCAAATAATTGCATGCGTAGCCGTGTTATTTACAGTACTGTTGGTTTACTTTTCTTGCGCGTCATGTTCGGACAATGCGACAACAACGTCCTTGGTCGATACCGATACGGCAAGCACCGACTACTGTACTAACATGCGCGCACAGGTCGAAAAAATAGTGTCGCAAATATCGGGTGTCGGCTCGGCGTCGGTGGTGATCAACTGGGACAGGAGCAGCGTTCAAACCACGTTCGGAGGCGGAGCAACCGAAAATCCCAAGGCGGTCGGCGCGCTAATTGTGTGCGACGGCGGCAGCAACACAAAAGTCAAGCTGGACGTAATCTATGCCGTGTCAACGCTGCTGGACCTGTCCATAGAAAAAATAATGGTATATCCAAAATCAAAATAGGAGGCTTTTATGAGTAAAAAGAAAAAAATCATCGTGCTTGCAAGCATGGTCGCACTTTTGGTATTGACGGGTTGTTTGAACTACTTTTTAAACCGTCCCGCATCTAACCCCGCCAACGCCGAAGGCAATCTCACTTACAGTGACTACTTTGCCGCGTCGCGCGCCGACAGGACGTCCGCCCGCGAGGAAACGGTGTCGTACTACAACACGATAATCAACAGCGAGGCTACCTCGGCTGAGGCAAAAGCCAGTGCGGAGTCCGAGCTTGCGGCGCTTGTTGCGGGCGTAGACACCGAACAGCGCCTTGAAACACTCATCAAATCGTTGGGCTTTGATGACTGCATTGTAACGGTAGGCAAGGAAAAAGTCAGTGTTATAGTCAAGTCCGATGCGCTGACCGAGCAAGAATCGGCACAGCTCCTCGACATGGTTTGCACGGAAACCGGTAAGTCGGTGGGAGAGGTCCGCGTAAAGTCAATCGACCTTTAAGTCGTAGACAAGGCAACTAAGAACGGGCGTGATTTTCGCCCGTTTTTTTTGTGTCTAAAATTATTTGCAAGCACTTGTGTTTTAAATGGCAATATGTTATACTAAGTACGTGGTGGATTTTACATATCTATCCACAGTAAATTTTGTCGAGGTTGTAAATGAGCGCAAAGCGAAACAATACATTATCGAACGGCATAACGTACGGACATAACGTTTTGCGGTCGATTATACGTTTGGCTGCGCAAGAGATAAGCGGGGTCGAATCGGTTTGCGGTAGGGGCGTGCGTTGTTACATTTACGGCGACACTATCGATGCGGACGTGTATTTAGAGGTGAACAGCGAGGTCAGCTGTTCCGATATTGCGTACCGTGTTCAGGACAACATTAAACGCTCGGTGGAAACGATGACCGATTACAAAATGGGCGTTATCAACATTAATATTATTTCGGTTAAATTTTTAAAGCATTAGGAGCACCTTTAATGAAACGACGCGCCGCGCGGGAAATCGCGTTTAAGCTTACTTACGAAATGGTTATGACGGGACAGTTCAACAGCGAAACACGTGACGAGTTGTTGGACGGTGATACCGATTGCGATTCAATTAATTATATTAACGGCTTAACCACAGGTATTGCCGAGCATTTGGACGATCTTAAAGCAACTATAGTCAAGTATGCCAAAGGCTATGAGTACGACAGGATTTACAAGACCGATCTCGCGCTTTTGTTGCTTTCATGCTACGAAATTAAATATACCGACACGCCACCCGCGGTAGTCGCAAATGAGGTTGTGGAAATTGCCAAAACGTATTCCGACGTAAAGAGCCATGCGTTTATAAACGGCATACTTGCGTCGGTAATAAAAGAGGTGGCTTAATGGCTGAAATTATAGACGGCAAAGCGCTTGCCGCAAAATTTAAGCGTGACCTACTTGTTCGCGCTAATAAATTCGAATGTGATAAAGGGCGCAAAATAGGGCTTGCGGTCATACGCGTGGGCGCCAATCCCGCGTCCGCGGTGTACGTGCGTAACAAGATAAAAGCGTGCAATGAGTGCAATATTCGTTCGTTCAGCTACGAGTTAGACGAAAATATCGACAGTGAGCAGCTTGTCGAGCTTATACACAAGCTTAACGTCGACGCGCAAGTGGACGGCATTTTGGTACAGCTGCCGTTGCCTAAGCATATAGACGAGCGTGCGGTGCTTTCCGAAATAGTGCCGCAAAAGGACGCGGACGGATTTCACGCCGTAAATGCGGGCAAGCTGTTTTTAGGCGAAAAGGACGGCACTGTGGCTTGCACGCCGCGCGGAATAATAGAGCTTATAAAATCCACGGGCGTGCCTATATCGGGCAAGCACGCGGTTGTAGTAGGACGTTCCAACATTGTGGGTAAACCCATAGCGGCATTGCTGCTTGCAAACGACGCTACCGTCACCGTTTGCCACAGCCGTACCGTAAACCTTAAAGAAATTACTTTGTCTGCCGATATACTTGTGGTTGCAATCGGCAAGACAAAATTCATCACGGCGGACATGGTCAAGCCGGGCGCTGTGGTCATAGACGTGGGCATGAACCGCGACGAAAACGGACTGTGCGGCGACGTTGACTTTGACGGCGTAAAGGACGTAGCGGGTTATATTACGCCCGTTCCAGGCGGCGTAGGACCTATGACGGTCGCCATGCTGCTTTGCAATACCGTGGACGGTGCGTTGCATGAATAGACAAATGACCGTATCGCAGCTTTCCCGATATATTAAGGGTGTATTCGAGGACGAGGAACTTTTGCACGATATAACGCTTTCGGGCGAAGTGGCGGAGGTATCGTATTCGGATAAACACACATTCTTGGTGTTGTCGGATGGAGCGTTTTCGGTGCGGTGCATACATTTTTCGTCGAGGGACAAGGTTGAAAAGGGTGCGTTTATAGCACTGCGCGGCTCGGTCAATTTTTACGACAAGCGTAATTCGGTTACGTTCACGTATTCCGAATTTTTCTTGCAGGGTGTTGGCGACAAAAACACTAAGCTAATGCAGCTCAAGCAAAAGCTGTGCGACCAAGGATATTTTACCGATAGACCGCAGTTGCCCAAATACATTGTGCGCGTGGTTGCTGTAACAAGTCCCGACGGCGCGGCGATACGCGACTTTATTCGCGTGGTGCACGACGAAAATCCGTTTGTCGTTATAGAGGTTTATCCCGTCAAGGTACAGGGCGAGGGCGCGGTAGCGCGAATGTGTGACGCTGTAAATAAACTCCAATCGTACAATACCGACGCAATAGTACTATGCCGCGGCGGTGGCAGCGACGAGGATTTGGACGCCTTCAACGATGAGCAGCTTGCCGTGGCGGTGGCGACGTCGCGCATACCGGTCATTTCCGCCGTGGGACATGAAATCGATTACACATTGTGCGATTACTGTGCGGGTACACGCGCCGGCACTCCGTCCATAGCGGGGCAAGTGGTAAACGCACATGCGAGCAGGATTTTTACCGATCTTGCAACCTATATGACGGCAATCAAATCGCTTGCGGAAAGCAAGTATCGGCGCAGTGTGATAAGACTGAATAGACTTGGTAAGGCGACGACGTACGCGGCTACACGGCGCATAAACGGACAGTACGGATTGTTGCGCTCGACGGCTACTGACTTGCGCTATTGTACTACCAAAAGGCTACAAGTGTTTGCCGACAAAACTTGCGATTGCGCCGCTCGGATGAAATCCGCTTTGGCGGTAAGGTATACGGCAAGCCGAGCAAAAACCGACAAGCTTACCGCGTTGCTTTCCGCGCTCGATCCGCACAGGATTATCAAGGTGGGGTACGCGGCTGTAGTAAAGAAGGACAAACGCATTTCGGGCGCCGTCGGGCTTGATATTAATGACGATATAGATCTTATTTTTTCGGACGGGATAGCCACCGCGCATATAACCGCAGTCAAGCGGAATGCTAATGGATAAAGGAGTCAGTTATGGAAAACGCAAAAACGCGCACGCTTAAGTCGGGCGATTTTGAAAATAAATTAGATGAGCTCCAAAAGATTGTGAGCAAGCTGGAAAACGATTCGGACGTTACGCTCGAGGACAGCATGAGCCTGTACGAGAACGGGCTTAAGATTGCCAAGGAGTGCGTCGAGGATTTGTCGCTTTTGAACGCGCGTATTGCCGAGCTTAACAAACAGCTTGATTTGGTACTGACAATGCCGCCCCTTGGTGACAACGATGAAAATTGACGAGTACAAGAAATATACTGACGGCTATAAAGAACAAATAGACGCCGAGCTGAAAAAAATAATAGGAGAGCTCAATTATTCCGCCGAGTTTAAAGAGGTGCTGGAATATGCGCTGTTATCGGGAGGAAAGAGGCTCCGTCCTATTCTCATGTTAGAGTGGCACAACCTGTTTGCGCCCGCCGACTATTACGCCTTGCGCTATGCGTGCGGGCTGGAAATTCTCCATGCATATTCGCTTATACACGACGATATGCCGTGTATGGATAATGACGACTTTCGCCGCGGCAAGCCCACCGTTCACAAAAAGTACGGCGAGGGCATGGCGCTTTTGGCGGGCGATGCGCTTATGGATTTGGCGTATAGAATTTTGAGTATGCCTACGCCCGCGCTGGAAGTCGGACCGTTTTGTTTGTTCAAGGACATGTGCGGGGATGCCGGACTTATTCACGGGCAGTATTGCGATTTGTACGGCAAAATCGACAATCTCGACGATTTGCTGGAAATGTGCAGGCACAAGACGGGTGCGCTTATAAAGCTGGCGTGCATCAGCGGCTATGCGCTCGGCAACAACCTTGATTACAAAAAATGCAAGGCGCTTTTCGAGGCGCAACCGAGCGGGGCGGAAACCGCCGCAACCGATATTACGGACGATAGTCTTTTGCTCAATTACGCATTAGCAAGCGGATTCGGCGACGCATTCGGCGCAGCGTTCCAGCTTTACGACGACATTTCCGAATATATCGACGGCGAAAAAATAACAAGCACAAGCGTTATGAACTACGTCGATTTGGACGAGGCTAAAAAAATGCTGAATACGCTGCTTAATGACGCTGCCGACACTTTGGAGGCGCTGCGCGGCGATACCGCGTTTTTGCGCGAACTACTCAATAGGTTTATTATTATTTAGCTTTGAATTACGATCAAGTCACAACGCCGTCGGAGCTGAAACGGCTTAATATCAAGGAGCTTGGCGGACTGTGCGCGAGCATACGGGAACGAATAATCAACGTCGTGGAAAAAAACGGCGGGCATTTGGCGTCCAATCTCGGCACTGTGGAGCTTACGGTCGCGCTGCACTATGTGTTTGACTGTCCCAAGGATAAAATAATCTTCGACGTGGGACATCAGTCGTATACGCACAAGATACTCACGGGACGAGGCGACGTGTTTGACGGACTGCGGCAAAACGGCGGTATATCGGGCTTTCCGCAGCCGGAGGAAAGCGAATACGACGCATTCACGGCGGGGCACGCCTCAACCTCGCTCTCGGTCGCACTCGGTTTTGCCGAGGCTGCAAGGCAATGCAGTGCCGATACGGGCGTTGTTGCCGTAATAGGCGACGGGGCGCTTACCGGCGGTATGGCGTACGAGGCGCTCAACGCCATAGGCAGCGAGCATTTGCCTGTTACGATTGTGCTTAACGACAACAATATGTCCATAAGCAAAAACGTAGGCGCGATGAGCAAATATTTGACACGACTGCGCGTCAGCAAAAAGTACGTCGGCATGAAAAACGAAATCAAGCGCGCCGTGTCCATAATCCCGATTTTCGGCGATGGCATTTTGCACCTAATGGATAAGGGTAAAAAGCTGTTAAAACGCATTGTACTTTCCAATAAAATGTTCGAAGAAATGGGCATATCGTATTACGGTCCGTTTGACGGGCATAACGTGAGCGAGCTCATAGAAATATTCGAGCAGGTGCGCAAAAAGAAAGGACCGTCGCTTGTTCATATAATTACCGATAAGGGACATGGACTGAAAAGTGCGGTTATCGATCCCGAACATTCACATGGAATTTCTTCGGTTGGCGCTATGGTCGGCAATGATTTTTCGGCGATACTCGGTGAATTTTTGACCGACGCCGCGGAAAAGGACAATCGCGTTATGGCTGTTACGGCGGCAATGGCTATCGGTACGGGGCTTGAAAAATTTTCTACGGCTCATCCCGATAGGTTTAAGGATGTCGGCATTGCCGAGGAACATGCAGTCACTTACTGCGCGGCGTTGGCGGCGGGTGGGGTCAAACCGTACTTTGCCGTGTATTCCACGTTCTTGCAGCGCGGATTTGATCAAATTGTGCATGACGTTTGCATAAGCAAGCGTGCCGTGACGTTTTGTGTAGACCGCGCAGGTGTTGTGGGTGCGGACGGCGTCACACATCAAGGCGTGTTCGATTTGAGTTATTTGCTGCCGATTCCGAATATGACGGTTATGTGTCCTACTGACGGTGCGGAGCTTAAGGCGATGCTTGAATTTTCGCTTGGCTTTGACGCGCCGCTTGCCATACGCTATCCCAAATCATACAAAATAAACAGGGAGCACGCGCCGATTATTTACGGCAAGTGGGAGGAAATAGTAACCGACAAAAATTCGCACGTATACGTTTTGTGCGCGGGCGGGCGTGCGCTCGATATTGCGCTTTCCGCCGTCGAGGATAAAAAGCTGAACGTAATCAATGCTCGGTTTGTAAAGCCTCTCGATACCGAGTATTTGGACGGCATAAACAAACGCGGCAACATAGTAATCACGCTGGAAGACAATGTACGTGCGGGCGGATTTGGCATGAGTGTGTTGCAGTATCTTAATAGCAAGGGGATGCTTTGTAAATGCGTTTCGCTTGCGCACGATGATAAATTTATCGACAATCGCGACGTGGCGTCCTCGCTGTCCGATTCGGGATTGACTGCGGAAAACTTGCTCAATGTAGTCAAAAGCCTTGAATAAAACTGCAAAATAGGATATAATGTACTTATGAAAATCGGTGTATATTCAAATCCAATAAAAGACCCGACGGGCGCGGTGCGTGACGCCGTGTTCGACGCTGCCGAGCAAAACGGCATTACCGCCGAAAGGTATGAGGCGGGCGCGCGATACGACTTTATAGTATCGGTGGGCGGTGACGGCACTATTTTGCGCATTGCCAAGGACAGTGCTCAGTCGGGCATGCCGATTTTGGGTATAAATATGGGCACGGTCGGTTTTTTGACTGAAACGGATCCCAGCGATATTACTACAGCGCTCCAAAGATTGAAGGCGCGCGATTACATACTGGAACGCCGTGCCTTGATAGACGCTACGCATAATGGTGAGCACTACCACGCGCTCAACGATATTGTCGTGCGGTCTAACAGCGGTAGAATGATTTCTATGGAAGTGCGCGTTGCGGGCGAGATTATAGACAGGTTTACCTGCGACGGGTATATTGCTTGCACGCCTACAGGCTCTACGGCGTATTCGCTTTCGGCGGGCGGATCTGTAATAGGTCCAAACACCCCCGTAATTGCGCTGACTCCCGTAAATCCGCACACGCTGCGTACCAGACCGATTGTTGTCGGGTCGTTTGAACAAATCGAGCTTAAAAATACTGGACTTGCCGATGCCGGCGTTTATGTGGACGGTGAGCATATAGGCGAGCTGACAAGCGGCAATTCGGTCGGTGTGACCGGCTGGGATATGAGCGCGCTGTTTGTTCGGTTTGGTAAAAAGAGCTTTTATTCGCGCTTGCTGGACAAGCTGAACGCTTGGTCGGCTACGGAGGACTGATGTTACAACGGATAACAATACATAATCTTGCGCTCATAAAGCATTTGGAAATAGAGTTTGACTCGCAGCTGAACGTATTTTCAGGTGAAACGGGCGCGGGCAAATCCATAATAGTCGATTCGCTTATGTTGCTTGTCGGCGGCAGGTACGATAAGTCGCTCCTCAAGTTCGGTGCGGACAGCGGGTACGTAGAGGGCGTGTTTGATTTTACCGACAGCACGCCGTTAGAGGACATGGGTATAGACTGCGAGGATGGAATATTCATCGTAACTCGCAAGTTTACCAAGGACGGCAAAAACGATATCCGCGTAAACGGCAAGCAAATGACAACGGCAATGCTGCGCGAGCTTATGCAAAACTATGTGGATATTTACGGTCAAAACGAATATCAATCGTTGCTGAAAATATCCGAACAAAAAAAGATTCTCGATTACTTTGTATTCAAGTCGGACAGTGCGCCGCTCAAAAAGCAAAAAGAGCTTTATGACGAATACAAAAAACTGTGCGCGGATATGCAATCGTTGGGCGATGAAACGGCGCGCGCGCAGCGTATTGACGTACTCAACTATCAAATAGACGAGATCATCAAAGCTAATGTTAAGCCCGACGAGGAGCAACAGCTTATCGACCGCAGGCATGTGCTTATGGCGTCCGAGCGTATCAAGAACGCGCTTGCCGAGTGTTATTCGGCGCTCGACGACGGGGATTGCAGCGTTACCGAAACATTGGACGGGGCTATGCGCGCCATGTCAGGTATATCGTCGTTCGGCGAAAAATTTTCGGAATTGGAAGGTCGGCTTAAATCGGTTTCTATTGAGCTGGACGATATTGCCGAGTGTGTAAAGGACGAGCTTGACGGTATGGACGGCAGCGAAAAGGAGCTGGATGAGGTTTCCGTGCGGCTGGATAAAATCCGTGCGCTCAAGTCAAAGTACGGCGCATATGACGCTATGCAAAAGTTTTTGGCGGACGCCAAGGCGGAAGTCGAGCGGCTTTCGCGCGGCGCGGAACTGTATGACGAACTGTGCAAAAAGGAAACGGTTGCCAAAAAAGCGTTGTATGACAACAGTAAGCTGCTTTCCGATATGCGCCGCGAGGGCGCAGTTGCATTGCAAAAGCGCATTGTTGCCGAGCTGGGCGATTTGGGAATGGAAAAATCGTCGTTTGAGGTCGTTTTTGCCGAAATGCCTAACTATGACGAGTTTGCAACCAACGTCACGTCAAGCGGGTTTGACAGCTTGCAATTTTATTTAAGCCCTAATGTGGGACAACCGCTTTTGCCGCTTATAAAAATTATTTCCGGCGGCGAAATGTCGCGATTTATGCTGGCTATCAAGCTGGTTACAGGCGAGCTCAGCAGCATTGGCACAATGATATTCGACGAGGTAGATACGGGTATAAGCGGCGCAATAGGACTGTGTGTTGCAAAAAAGCTGGCGCAGCTTTCACGCGGGCATCAGGTGCTTTGCGTTACACACCTTGCTCAAATTGCCGCAATGGCTGACGGTCATTACTTTATAGAAAAGAGCGAAAAGGACGGGGATACGCAAACAAGCGTTACTCCGCTGGATAGGTCGGGCATGATAGGCGAAATATCCAGGCTTTCGGGCACAAAGGGCGTATCGTCGTCGTCCGATAAAAACGCGACCGAGCTAAAGACTTTTTGCGATACGTTTAAATCGGGTACGTTTAATTAGAATATAATTTTCGATTAAGAAGTATATAATTCGACAAGCGACAAAAACTATACGTGATGAAAAAGTTACGTAGTATTTTATGCGCTTTTTTTGCGCTGTTTTTATGTGTTGCGCTTTTGCCTGTGGGACAGGTCGTTTATGCCGATTCCGAGCAAAGCGTTTATATAGGCGGCTATCCAATAGGTATATCTATCGACGTTGACGGATTGCTTATAGAAAGCGTTACCGGAGTGGAAACGGAGTACGGCATTGCCGCCGTAGAGGGATTGCGAAAGGGCGATATTATTAAAAAAATCGACGGAAAAGCCGTAAACGACATTGACGACATATCGGAAATTATCACCACCGACGACGCGGTGAAAATCGATTTGTCGCGTAATGGGGTTGATATGTCGTTTGAGGTCAAGCCGATGATAGAGGCGTTCAGTCAAAAACCGCGACTCGGCATAAAAATAAAAGACGTAATTTACGGCGTGGGAACCGTTACATTTGTGCGCGAGGACGGCACATATGCCGCGCTCGGTCATGAAATATCGGCTGACGGCGGCAGTATTCCGTTTGCGGGCGGGCACATTCACGCATGCAAGGTCGTGGGCGTAAAGCGTGGCGGAAAAGGCGAGGCGGGCGCGTTGCTTGCATCTATTTCGCCCGACAAGGTTTACGGCTCGGTATGCTGCAACAACAGCTACGGCATTGCGGGTAAGTTTCAATCGGACTTTTATAAGGGCGAAAAAGTTTCGCTGGCAAAGCGTAGCGAGGTGCACGCAGGGGCTGCAAAAATCAAAACCTCGGTAAACGGCGAATCGCAGTATTACGATATAGAAATAATCAAGGCGTCGCACCAAAGCTCGCGTAAGGAAAAGGGCATGGTTATTCGAGTCACCGACAAACGCCTGCTCGATTTGACGGGCGGAGTGGTGCGCGGCATGAGCGGGTCGCCGATATTGCAGGACGGCAAGCTGGTTGGCGCGGTCACGCATGTTTTTCTAAACGACTTTACCAAAGGCTACGGCGTGTACGCGGATTTTATGAATTAACGAAAATTGTTTATTTTTGACGAATAACGGTGGCGCGTCGTACATAGATTTAAAATATGAAACGCACGTATGTTATTTCCGATTGGTTTTACAGGCTCTCGCACACGGTCAAGCGCAACAGGTCGTGTGTTTTGCTGTATTCGCTGTTGTGTTTGCTGTTTTTGGTAGTGGGCGTTGCGGTCGGCGCAAATATGTCCGACAAGACTGAATACGTTTTGCGCAACGGCGCGGCTATATTCAAGTTTTTGCGCGGCGATAACGGCATAGTAGCGTATTTCTTTATCGATTTGCTGTTCTCTTGTATCTACTGCTTGTTTGCCGCATCGATGTTCTATTTTAGGGCGTTGACGTTTTTGTCTATAGTGCCGTGCGCGTATCGCGCGTATGTGCTCGGCGCAAACACTTGTATTATAATAGTCGTATTTTCGGTGTCAGCGCTGCCTATGTTGTTTGTGGCGTTCGTGCCCATTTGCCTAATAGAGATTATAATACTGTGTATGGTATCGTTTAGGTGCTTTTATTTTTCGTCGCTAAACCGTAGATGTACGCCGTCCATGGTGGATATTAAGCTGTATTACAAGGGTTTGCTTTCGTACTTTTTCGTGCTGGCGGTGTTCACTCTTATAAAGGCGCTGACTCTTGTTCTTTTCGGCTCGGCATTAATAGGCGTATTATAGTGAATTATTTTTCCTTCGATTAACCACACTAAGGGTATGGATTTTCTCGGAGGGAATATGAACAAAAAAATCTTATTGGGCATAGCCGGAATACTTACGGCTATAATAGCTTTTTCGCCGCTGTTCGGCATAATGCATGCGGCGCACGCCGATACTGCCACGCCGTCTTTGGCGAGCACGTGTAAGGCGGCAATGCTGCTTGACGCAAACACGGGCACGGTTGTTTTCGAAAAGAACACCAAACAACACTTGCAAATAGCGAGTATGGTAAAAATTATGACGCTCGGGCTGGCGTTTGACGAAATAGAGCGGCGCGAAATACCACTCGACACCGTTGTTACCGCGTCCGAAAACGCCGCGGCAATGGGTGGATCGCAGGCATTTTTGGATGCCAATGCGGATTACCGTTTGGATGAGCTGCTAAAAAGTATAGTAGTAGCGTCGGCTAACGATTCGTGCGTTGCCGTTGCTGAGCATTTGTACGGCAGCGTGGATGCATTTGTCGCGGCTATGAACGAGCGCGCCGCGCAAATGGGGCTTAATGACACTAAGTTTGTTAATTGCACGGGCTTGCCGCATGAGGGACAGTACAGCTGTGCCGCCGACGTTGCGGTAATGTTTAAGAATCTTATGTCGCACGAAAAGTTTTATGAATACGCCGGGGTATGGATGTACGACTTTGCGCATCCAAGCGGACGTGTAACAGGTCTTACCAATACCAACAAGCTTATACGCTTTTATGACGGCTGCGACGGCGGCAAAACGGGATATACCGACGAGGCACGCTCATGCATAACAGTAACCGCAAAGCGCGGCGATACAAGGCTTATTTGCGTTGCTATCGGTGCCGAAAATTCCAAAACCCGCAACAAAGAGGTTTCGGAAATGCTCAACTACGGCTTTGCCAATTATAAAACGGTTTGCGCCGTTCAAAAGGGCGAGGTGCTTGGCGAGTACGGTGTCGACGGCGGTAAGACGGACAAGATTACCGTGGTTGCCGAAGAAGAGTGCACTGCGTTCACCAAGTGCGGCGATAAGAGCGAGGTGACCTTGCGCATAGATATAGACACGCTTAGCGCGCCTATTGTAAAGGGGCAAAAGGTGGGTACGGTAACCGTGCTTATAAACGGCGAGGAATACCGCACGCTTAACGCCGTTGCTCAAAACGGCTGCCAAAAGAAGGGCTACAAGGATATTTTGGACTATTTCATTGCCGAGTGGTAAAATTTGTCGCAATATATTGACTGAATTGTGATAGTGTGATAAAATATGCCTATGAGCAAAACCATTATCGCACCGTCAATACTCAGCGCAAATTTTGCCGATATGGGCAACGAGGTAAAAAATTTATCGGCAATCGGCGCCGATTGGGTCCATTTGGACGTAATGGACGGTATGTTTGTACCAAATCTTACGTTCGGATTCAAAATGATTAAGGATATTCGTCCTATGTCCAAGCTGTTTTTTGACGCGCACTTGATGATTGCGCAGCCCAAAAGGTACGTCAAGCGGTTTGTGGAGTCTGGCGCCGATCTTGTGTCGTTCCACTACGAGGCGGAATACGATATAGACGGCACGCTGGATATAATTAAAAACGCGGGCTGTAAATGCGGACTGGCTATCAATCCCGATACCGATGTGGATGTAATCAAGCCGTATCTCGGCAAGCTAGACCTGATTTTGATTATGACCGTTTTTCCGGGGTTTGGCGGGCAAAAGTTTATTGACGGCTCATTGGAGCGTATAGCCAAAGCAAAGGCATTGCGTGACGAATACGCGCCCAATGCGGTTATAGAGGTTGACGGCGGCGTAAATACCGACAATGCCCAAAGCATAACCAAGGCTGGTGCGGACGTGCTGGTTGCAGGAAATGCGGTATTCGGCGCGGCGGATAGGGCAGTCGCGGTAAAGCAGCTACGCGGATAACGTAATTATTGTAACGCGCACCGATAGTATTGCATAAACAATATAGAAAGGTAAAAACGGAGGTGCGCCAATGTCCAAAATCATATGCATAAAATTACCCAAGTGCTTGGGACAATTCGTGCGGCTGTTCAAGCGCAATAAGTAAAATCGTAACAATTTAAAGCCCGACGTTTTTGCGTCGGGCTTTTTGTGTGTTAAATTATTAATCTAATAAAACAGGTCGGTAGGTAAAAATTAACCCTCTTGCTTTTTGGCAGTGCGCAAGCAGCGCGTGCAAACATAGCCGTACTGTTCCTCGCCGTCAATCACCACCGTGCCTTTGTGTACGTTGGCGTTGAAAGTGCGCTTTGTCTTTTTGTGCGAGTGGCTAACGTTGTTTCCTGCCACTTTGCCCTTGCCGCACATAATACATACTTTGCTCATGTTTTTGACCTCCTAAGGCGGACTGATTCATTATCCTAACCAATATACCACTTTTTTGGCTCTTTTGCAACCGAAAATGAGCATATTTTTACTAAAATTTTAAAAAAATAAGTTAAAACCCTTGCAAAAATATTTTATATGGGTTAAAATATTAGTGTGAATTACATATACTTAATTGTTTTGGAGCGATCGTGAGTGTCCACACTTCTAATGCCTACGGCAGAATAACGGTTACGGAGGACTCGATAGCACAAGTTGCTGCCGATACCGCTTTGGACTGCTATGGTATTGTCGATCTTGTTTCCAAAACTTTTTCCGATAATTTGTCGGACCTGTTCAGGCGCAAGCGTCTGTCACGCGGAGTAAATGTTTTCACAAACGGCGACAGAATATTTATTGACCTTTACGTCATTATTAAGTACGGTCTGTCCATCGAGGCTGTGGCACAGTCGCTCAAAAAAGCGGTCAAGTATCGCGTGGAGCGATTCTCGGGCATGGTGGTTGATACGATTAACGTCCATGTCGTGGGAATTAAGGTGTAGTCGCATCCTCGAAATTTCGGAGGATTAAAAATGCAAAAATCAATCAATGGCGCAACCTTTCGCAAAATGATTGTGAACGGCGCCAAACTTCTCGACGCGCACAAAGCGCACGTAAACGAACTTAACGTTTTCCCGGTTCCCGACGGCGATACCGGTACAAATATGTCAATGACCATGCTATCCGCATCTCGCGAGGTAGCCAGCTGTTCCACCAACAATATGCCCGAGCTGTGCGACGCGGTCAGTAAAGGCGCCCTTCGTGGCGCGCGCGGCAACAGCGGCGTAATACTCAGCCAAATACTCAAGGGTATGACATCCGTCCTTTCCGGAAGTACGGAGCTTACCGCCAAAACTTTTGCCAAAGCCTTTGCGGCGGGTACGGAAATAGCCTACAAGGCTGTTACCAAGCCCAAAGAAGGCACAATCCTTTCGGTCATCCGTGCGGTGTCCGAGGCAGCCGAGAAAGCCGCCAAAAAGAATGTAGAGCTTAAAGATTTCTTCTCTACCGTAATTGCGGCGGGCGAGGAAATGCTCAAGCAAACGCCCGAAATGTTGCCTGTACTCAAAAAGGCAGGCGTGGTAGACGCGGGCGGCAGAGGCCTGCTTATATTGTTCCAAGGTTTCTTGAACGTGCTTTTGGGACAAGAGGAGGCTTACAATATAGAATTTGACGACGCTTATAAGGCGGGCGGCGCGTCCAGTCCGTACGATGAGCAGTCGCATTTCAATTATAACGACCTTGCGGAAATAGAATTTGCATACTGCACCGAGTTCTTTATCGTAAACCTTTACAAAAAGACGACTGAGGCGGATATAGACAAGTTTAGAGAAAAGCTTATGGAAATCGGCGATTGCGTGCTGGTTATAGGCGATCTCTCTTTGGTTAAGGTACACGTTCACTCCAACGTGCCCGGTCAAGTGCTTACCTATGCGCTTGAGCTTGGCGAACTGGATCACCTTAAAATCGAAAACATGCTCCAGCAAAACCGCGAGCTTAAAAACAAGCAGCAGGAAGAGCTTAAACCGTTCGGTCTTGTGGCTGTGTGCGCGGGCGACGGTCTTACCGCCATATTCAAGGACTTGCTGGTAGACAATATTATAGAGGGTGGGCAAACAATGAATCCGTCGGCGGACGACATTGCCAAGGCTTGCGACGCAGTTGCCGCCAAGGACGTATTTGTTTTCCCCAACAACAAGAACATCATTCTTGCCGCCAATCAGGCAAAGGCGCTTTCCAAGCGCACTATCCACGTGATACCCACTACCAATATCCCGCAGGGACTTTCGGCAGTGCTTTCCTTCAATCCCGAGGACACGGTGGACGGCAACCTTAAAAACATGAACGACTCGCTCGGCGGTGTGCGGTCGGGATCGGTAACTTATGCCGTGCGCAATACCCAAATCGGCAATTTCGACCTTAAAGAAGGCGATATTATCGGCATGGACGCCAAAGACATCGTTGCAAAGGGCGACAGCGTCAGCCAAGTAACCGAACAGCTTATCGACAAAATGATGGACGACGACGTAAACTGCATCTCCTTATATTTCGGCAACGACGTTAGGGAAGAAGAGGCAAACGCTATTGCCGCCGACATCACCAAAAAGTACAGATCATGCGACGTGGACGTACATTACGGCGGTCAGCCTTTGTACTACTTTATAGTTTCGCTCGAATAATTTAACGCCGTACCGATGGGCAGTTTAGCCCGTCGGCACGGTTTTTACTTAATTTGGAACTATCTGAAATCAAGGGAATAGGAGCCAAACGCTTAAAGGCGTTAAATGAGATGGGGATTTACACTCCGTCCGATTTGTTGTTGCGTTTTCCCGATAGATATATAGACGTAAATACTAAGGTAGACCGAACGCTTAAGGACGGCGATAACGTTTCGTTTTTGGGCGAAACGGTAGGTACGGCTAAGCGTGCGTATATTAGGCGCGGGCTTAACGTTGTTAATTGTTGCTTTAAAAATAACGGAATAACGGTGCGCTGTTCGTGGTTTAATCAACCGTACGCCGCGCGCAACCTAAACGACGGCGACAAAGTGTATGTTGTTGGCAAGGTTAAACGGTTTAAGTCCGCAGTGCAGGTGGTCAACCCTACGCTTTTAATGCCGCAACCGACCGATGAGAGTATTGTTCCGGTATACAAAACGCCCATTCCGTCGCGTACATTTGAATCGGCGGTCAAGACCGCATTGGATAATGTTAGGGTAAACAGCTTTATTCCTGAACGCTTGGCGGAAAAATTCGGGCTTATGCCGCTGCAAACCGCTTTGCGGCGTATACATGCCCCGCGCGATTTTGCGGAGCTTTCCGTTGCAAAACGCTCGGTCGCGGTTGAAAATTTGTGTTATGTAATAACGTCGTACCGTCTTTTAAAGGACGATAGGCGCGATTTCATATACTCCGCGCCAAAAGATACCGTAAATGAGCTTATAAATAGTTTGCCGTTTGCTTTGACGGGAGAACAAGCCGCAGCGATAGACGAAATAATATCGGCATTGCGCTCGGACAAGCTGACCAACACGCTTGTGCAGGGCGAGGTGGGCTGCGGTAAAACTGTTGTCGCGCTTGCCGCCATGTTCTATGCGGCAAAATGCGGCTATCAGTCCGCGATAATGGCGCCCACCGAGGTTTTGGCGCGCCAGCATTATGCCGCAATGGTAAAGTATTTGGAGCCTCTCGGCGTTAAGTCGCAGCTACTTTGCGCGTCCATGACGGCAAAGCAAAAGGAGGCTGCGCTGTTCAATATTAAGTTCGGCGCTGCGTCGTGTATTGTCGGCACTCAATCACTCATAGGCGACGCGGCTGTTTTTCGCGATTTAAGACTGGTCATTGCCGACGAGCAACAGCGTTTCGGCGTAAACCAGCGCGCGAAATTGGAGAGCAAGGGCGGCAAAACGGATATGATAGTGATGACCGCGACGCCCATTCCTCGCACGCTTGCTTTGTCGCTGTACGGCGAACTGCAGCAAATAGAAATACGCGAGCTGCCTTCCAACCGTCCCCAAATACATACCTCGATTGTTCCGCCGTCCAAGATAAACAATATGTATGATTATATAATCAATAAGGCGGCAATCGATGAGAGAACTTACATAATTTGTCCGCGCATAGACGGTGGCGACGACGATGTAACGAGCGTAGACGACGTATATAATAGGTTAAAGAGCGGACCCTGTGGAGATGTTGTCGGGTGTATACATGGCAAGATGCGCGATGCCGAAAAGAATGTAATCATGTCCGATTTTAAATCGGGTAAGATAAAGATTTTGGTTTCAACCACTGTTGTTGAAGTGGGTATTGACGTAGCCGAGGCGACTACTGTCGTGGTGTTTGACGCCGAGCGGTTTGGATTGTCCCAGCTCCATCAAATTCGTGGAAGAGTAGGGCGCGGTACAAAGGAATCGTACTGTTTTTTGGTCAGTGAAAACGGCTCGGAGGAGAGTGTTGCGCGGATAAAGGATTTTTGTAAGCTTACGGACGGTTTTTCGGTGTCGGAGCTTGATTTTAAGCTGCGCGGCGCCGGTGATTTTGTGGGGCTAAGGCAGCATGGCAGCGGCAATATGGAAATAGACAGTCAAATTATCGAGCGTGCTCGAGGACTGTCCGACGCGCTGATTGCCGACGGGAGCGCGTCCGAAAATATTATCGATTCGCTCAAAGCGCCCGAGTTTATCAAATCGGTCACAATGAATTGATATGAGCCCCAAGATATTGAACTTTAGAGCGTTTTTAATAGTCGCATTGTTCGTAACGGCTACGGTGTTATGCGTTTACTGTTATGCTTATAATACCGCCGCAGGCATTGTTTTGGGCGTATTATGTTTAATAGTGTTCTTTGCTCTCGCCGTATTTTTTATATTTAGGTTTATTTATAATAAATCAAGGCTGGTTGTTGCAATTTCATTTTCGCTTGCCGCTGTGCTGTGCATAATCGCGTTTTCGGTTGGCGTCACTTTTGTTGATAGGTGGGAACGCGGCGCCGAGTTTGACGGATACTGCTCTGTAAGCGGCAGGGTGTGCGATATTGATACTCAAAGCGGGCAGTATAAGCTGTTTTTGGACGATTTGGTGCTTAACGGAAAATCGGCGGACGGCATACTTCGCATTAATATATCCGTGGACGACAACAACATTGCCGACATAGTAAGCTGCGGCGATACGCTACAATTCGGTGCGAAAATAAATTCCGTCGATCTTGCGCAAGACGGCGGCAAAATAAATGGCAGTGCATATAGAACTGACGTAAGGTATACGGCTTTGGTGGACTCGGATGGAATAGTGGTCAAAAATTTCGGCGAGCCGCGAATGCTTGAAAAGTTTTCTATCAATTTACGCGGGCATCTTACCGAAAATATGGGCGAAAAGTACGGAAATATAGCTTTTTCCATGCTTACGGGTGATAAACATGGGTTGGGAACAGGTATTTTCGATTATTTTTCGGCGGCAGGTTTGGGACATATTATGGCGGTTTCGGGCTTGCATATCGGATTTTTGGTACTGCTTTTGAATTTTTTGATGTGCAAGGTGCGAAAAAAGATACGGTTTCCCATAATAGGAGTTGTGCTTTTATTGTATATGGTACTTGCCGATTTTTCGCCAAGCGTTGTGCGTGCCGTAATAATGGCGTATATTTCGGGTATAGGTATTTTGCTGGGCGGCAGGCGGGACTTGCTGTCGTCTTTGCTGTGCGCGTACTCGCTTATACTCGCAGTCAAGCCGTTCTATTTGTTCGAAGTCGGATTTTTACTCAGCTTTGGCGCGATTTTCGGCATAGCGGTGTTTTCTGGAATTATATATAGGTTTTTAACAAATCACCGAGTACCGAAAAAGTTAGGCAATGCTATAGGCGGGTCGCTTTCCGCAAGTGCAGGAATTTTGCCGGCGCAAGCGTACTTTTTCGGAAAAGTACAGGTTTTGGCGTGTTTAATCAATATTTTTGTATTGCCGTATATTTCGGTCGTGTTTATCGGCATTATTTGCTTGCTGCCTATATCGGCTATTCCGCATTGCGGGTCGGTGCTGGTTGCGTGTAAATACATGCTGATGCCGCTTGACTATGTTGCTTACGGAATAGCGCATGTGCCGTATACAATTATCAGTCTTAAATCCGATTGGTTGGTATTTTTGTGCTATCCCGTAATGTTTGTGGCAGGCGAGCATGTTATGCTTGATAAATGCAAAACCGCCGTCGGTTGGTACTCCTCGGCGGTTTGCTTGACTATTATTATTGTTTGTGCGTTGTAAATTAATTGTTTTCGGACTCGTCGTTGTTTTGCGACAATACGATGGTATAGCAGTTGTCATATATCATTATTTTGCCCTTGGGTAAAAGATCGCCGAACATGCTGTCCGCCACGTACACGTTGTGCTGCGGTTGGTCTATCTCTTCGTCGTAAAACAGCATGATTTCTTTGCGCCGCTCGTACCAGCGCCCGCTGTGCTCGGCTGTAACTCCGTCCGACACTACGGTCATAGAAAAAGTGTTGTCGTCGTTTAACGTCAGTTTATAGTCGAGCGTTTCATCCTTGTCAATGCCGTACGGTGTGTGGATATATTCCACGGTGTAATTGCCGCTGCGGTCGGGCATAAAATGCCTGCGCACACCGGATAGCGCCGATCTTGAGCGTATTTTTCCGACAAAACCGTCGGTTTTGTTCCCGTCCAAGGTAATTTCTATTCTTTTGTAATCGGTGTTATTGTCGGCAACGTCTTGATTTTCTTGTTGCGTTTGCTGCGTTGTGTTGCGCGGTTGCGGTAATCGCACCGCTGTACTTGTTGTTGCGGACTTGCCGCACCCGCACATTGCCGACGCGGCGAGCAGGGCGGTAACGGTTAGCGTAATGGCTTTTTTCATGATAATCTCCGTTTGGGCTAAGATTTTCTTTTAGTCTTTGCCATAGTGAATAAAATATTCACAAAAGTTTTTGAATTTGTTGTTAAATCGGTTGACAAACCGAGGCGGATATTATACAATATACAAGCTAAGTAGATTTTATCTCACCGTTCGGGTCTACTCGGAACGGTCAAACAATCAAAATAGTTGTTTTTGAGTGTGAGTTAATTTCTATTTAACTCGCAATTTTTTTTATTCAGGAGGATACCGACTATTTTTAAAGAGCTTGTTATAAACGAAGGGATTGAAAACAATCTCGAAGTTAGAGTCAAGGATGAAACGGGAGCTATGTTGGGAATTATGCCCGCCTCGCAAGCCAAGGTTTTGGCGGACGAACGTAGGCTCGACCTCGTTATGATAACGCCCAATGCGCAACCGCCCGTTTGTCAAATTATGGATTACGGCAAGTACCGTTTCGATATGGCTAAAAAGGCCAAGGACGCGCAAAAAAACCAAAAAAAGATGGATGTAAAAGAAATCCGTTTGTCCATAACAATTGACGTAGGCGACATCAACACCAAAACAAAGCAAGCAAGAAAATTCCTTACGGACGGCGACAAGGTCAAAGTTTCCATCCGTATGCGCGGTCGTCAAATGGCGCGCCCGCAAATGGGAGTCGATATCATGAACTCGTTTTTCGAGACCGTAAAGGACGTTGCGATGATAGATCGCAAGCCCGCGGTGGACGGCAGGAGCATCATTATGATACTTGCGCCAATCAACAGCAAATAATTTAATTTCGGAGGAATATATTATGCCCAAAATGAAGAGTCACAGCGGCGCGAAAAAGCGTTTTCGCGTAACCGCAAACGGCAGAGTTAAGCGCGCTCAGCAAGGTAAAAACCACATTCTCAACAAAAAACCGAGAAAGCGCATTATGAGATTGCGTCAAGGCGCATATCTTAAGTCCGCTAAGCAGGAAAAAACCATTCGCAACATGGCGCAAAAGTAGGAGGATTGAACTATGAGAATTAAAAGAGCAGTAAACGCAGTTAAAAAGCGTAGAAAGATTTTTAAGCTTTCCAAAGGTTATTTCGGATCCAAATCCCGTTCGTACCGCATAGCGCGTCAAGCCGTTATGAAATCGCAAATGTATGCCTATATCGGCAGACGGCTCAAAAAGCGCGATTTTCGTTCGCTTTGGATTACGCGTATCAACGCCGCGGCGCGCATCAACGGACTTTCGTATTCCAAGCTTATGCACGGTCTTAAGGTGTGCGGCATCAACCTCAACCGCAAAGTGCTTGCCGACATAGCAGTCAACGACGCAGAGGCGTTTAAAGCGCTTGCGCAAAAAGCTACCGTCGCACTCGGCAAATAAAAATTTAAGCGTCGAATTTTTTCGGCGCTTTTTGTTTTTGGTATAAAGATTTTATGGAAATAATCAAATCCGCCGACAATCGCACGGTTAAGCATATAAGCAAGTTAAAGGACAAAAAATACCGCGACGAGTACAACGAGTTTTTTGCCGAGGGGTATAAGAATGTACTTGATACGGTGACAGCCCGTCCCGAGCTTGTAAAAAGCGTTGTTTTAAGCGAAAGCTCCTATGCCGATTGCGGCGAAAAGTTTTGCGATTTCAACACGGTTGTAATTGCCGATAATGTGTTTGACAAGATTACCGACACAAAAACATGTCAGGGTGTGCTTTGCGTAATGCAAAAGCCCAAGTCCGTATTGCCCAAGTCGGATTGCTGTATAATGCTGGATAGAGTGCGCGACCCAGGCAACGTGGGCACAATTTTGCGTACCGCCGTCGCGTGCGGGTACGACGTCATGGCAAACAACTGCGCGGACGTGTATTCGCCAAAGGTTATCAGGAGCGCAATGTCCGCCGCCGTCAAGTGCAATATAGGCGTTGATATTTCAGTAGACGATATAAAAAAATCCGGTTACAGCTTGATTGTAGCGGATATGCACGGCGAAAACGTGTTCAAATCTAATTGCGGCGGTAAGTATTGTATAGTTGTAGGCAACGAGGCGGAAGGGGTGTCGGATGAGATAAAGGCGCAAGCCGACAAGCTGCTTGCTTTGCCGCAAAGCAATATGGAATCGCTCAACGCCGCCGTAGCCGCCGCAGTAATGATGTTTGTATTAAAATTCGGACAAAATTAGCCTGTGTTTGTGGTGCAATTTAAATATGATAAAAGAACAACGAATTAATTACGCTATAGGAATAATTTTTAGCATATTACTTTTAAGCTTTATGGCGGCGCCATACTTTGGCGATACTTCATGTTACGGACTTTTAGGTGTATATAATATTACGCATACACTAAAAGAAGAAAGCCGTCAACTGATTGCGACCTGCATTTTTGCAGTAATTTCAATAACGTTGGCTTGCATTTTGTTTTCGCTTGCTGTTGCAGGTTTTATATTAAGATGGACACGATACAAACAAAGCAAGGCGGATGTAGTTATTTCTTTCGCGTATTCTTTGCTATTGTTCGTTATTATTGCAACAACGGTCTTAATGCTTATATTTAGCGAAGTGTGGTTTATTAAAGCTCAATTACAAGCCAAATACGGTTATATTGTTATTTTTGTAATTACATTTTTGTTTCCGATGTTTTGTACGACAAAATTGAAATATGTGCTATTGACGTATTTGATAGTGATAGGCATGATAGCTTTGTCTATTTGTTTAAGTATTATGTAAAAGTAATGACTAAGAAAATTATTGACAAACTGCAAGGCAAATAGTATAATTACAATAGAAATTTACTAATGGAGATTTTTTATGTCCGGACACAGCAAATGGGCAACTATTAAACGGCAAAAGGGCAAGACCGACGCCGCGCGCGCTAACGTATTTACCAAGATAGGCAGAGAGCTTGCGGTGGCAGTTCGCCAGGGCGGACCCGATCCTAACAACAACCCGCGTTTGCGCGACGTTATAGCCAAGGCGCGCGCCGCCAATATGCCTAACGATAATATCAATCGCTCTATAAAAAAGGCAAGCGGCGAGGACAGCAACGTAAACTACGATTCCATAATTTACGAGGGTTACGGCTCGGGCGGCGTTGCCGTTATAGTGGAAACGCTTACCGACAACAAAAACCGTACCGCTGCGGCAGTCAGGCATATATTCGATAAATGCGGCGGATCTTTGGGTACAACCAACTGCGTGTCGTATATGTTCGACAGCAAGGGTGTTGTCACCATTGCTAAGAATAAGGACGACGACGAGGAAGAAGTCATGATGCTTGCGCTTGAACTGGGCGCGGACGACTTTGACGGCGGGGAAGAAGAATACTATATTTCCACTTCGCCGAGTGCTATGGACGAAATTCGCGACGGCTTGGAAAAAGCGGGTCGGACTATTTTGTCCGCCGAGGTACAACAAATCCCGTCCGCTACGGTAGACGTAGACGCGGAAACGGAAACCAAGATTCGTCGTATGCTCGATATGTTCGATGATGACGACGACGTGCAAAACGTTTATCACAACGCCAATTTGTCGGACGACGATGAAGAAGAATAATACTGCGCCTACGGCTGTGCCGTGCTTTGGCGATTTAAAAATAGAAAACCACCGCCTTATTGTGGGTGGATGCGACGCGGCGGAGCTGGCAAAAAAGTACGGCACGCCGCTGTACGTGTTTGACGTAAATTACGCCGTAAAGACCGCCGCCGCATACGTAAACGTGCTAAAACGCGAATATCCCGAATCAACCGTGTGCTATGCGTCCAAGGCGTTTTGCTGCACGGCTATGTATAAACTACTTGCGCCGCTCGGATTGGGTGCGGACGTCGTATCGGGCGGAGAGCTTTTTACTGCGCTCAACGGCGGAATGGACCCCAAAAAGATATATTTCCACGGCAATAACAAGTCGGAAATGGAAGTGGCGTATGCTATTGAATCGGGCGTCGGATATTTTGTAGTTGATTCGTTACACGAGCTCGAATTAATATCCAAGCACGCCAAAGCTCCTCAAAACGTGTTGTTTCGCGTAAATCCCGGAGTCGAGGCGCATACGCACAGGTTTATACAAACCACCACGCCCGACAGCAAATTTGGATTTTCAATAGCGGACGGAACGGCTGAGAATGTTATTTTGTCGGCGCAAAAGTACAAAAATATCAATTTTGTAGGTATAGCGTGCCATATCGGATCGCAAATATTCGAGCCGCAGTCATTTGAAATAGCAATCGACAAGATGGTCGATTTTATTGTTAAGCTCAATTCGCTCGGAATAACTGTGGAGCGGCTGGATTTGGGCGGAGGTTTCGGCGTGCATTATGTTGCCGAGGATAAGCCGCTCACGCCCGAACAGTACATGGCGGGCTCGGCAAAATATCTTGCCGCAGCAGTCATGCGCCGCGGCATTAAAAAACCGCATTTGATTTTCGAGCCCGGTCGGTCTATAGTCGGCGAGGCGGGTATAACGCTGTACACCGTAGGCGCAATAAAGACCATTAAGGATATAAAGACTTACGCCGCTGTTGACGGTGGCATGTTTGAAAATCCCAGACCGTCGCTGTATGATTCGCGGTATACCGCCGTTGTGGTCGACAAGGCGGACTGCGAATGTAATACGCTGTATTCTATAGCAGGCAAGTGCTGCGAAAGCGGAGATATACTTGTTGACGGAATAAAACTGCCCGAGCTTAAAGGCGGGGATATTTTGGCAATGTTCACTACCGGAGCATACCATTATTCCATGGCGTCCAATTACAACAGGAATTTCGTCCCGCCCGTTGTCGCGGTTAAGGACGGAAAATCGGCATATATGGTTAAGCCGCAAACTTACGAAGATTTGATACGTAACGACGTAATTCCCGAATTTTCGGAGGACGGCAAATAATGATTTTTGCGTACAGGTATGCTCAGGATCCGCTGGATTATTTTATAATACTCATTCTCACGCTTATAGCGGTAGTTATATCGCTTGTTTTGCACGAGCTGGCGCATGGACTTGTGGCAAAGTGGAACGGGGATTATACTGCAAAGTACGCCGGTCGGCTTACGCTCAATCCGCTAAAGCATATCGATCCAATAGGCTTTTTAATGATGATGCTTGTCGGTTTCGGCTATGCAAAGCCTGTTCCCGTCAATCCCGCCAACTTTAAGCATTACCGTCGCGGACTTATTACCGTTGCAATCGCTGGTGTTGTAGTCAATCTTATTATAGCGTTCGTGGGGGCACTGGGTTATTGTTTGATGACTCTTGCTTTTAATCATGCTGTAATTAACTTGGCGAGCAACGCCGCAATTCGTGTATGCTGGTATTTATTGCGGTTTTTCGGCATACTTGTTTCACTCAATCTTTGTCTTTTGTTTTTTAATATTTTGCCTATATTTCCGTTGGATGGCTTTAGAGTAATAGAGGCTCTTACGCACCGCGGCAATAAGTTTTGCGCCTTTATGCGCATAAACGGACGGTATATTTTGTACGGCTTGGTAGGGCTCAGCTTTATAGTATCTACCGCAATGGAAAATTTTGCAAACATACCGAGCTGGTTTCAATATTTGGACGTATTGGGAACGTATCTCAACTTTTTCAGTACGCATTTGTCTAATTGGTTTGCCGAGTTTTGGTGGCTTATGGTGCCGCTGTACTAAATATAAAAGGAGTGGTCATGGGCAAAAAAGACGATGTTATCGAGATTGCCGAGGAAGAAGGATCTTCCAAAAGCTACCATGTAGTGCTGTCCAACTTTGACGGACCGCTCGATTTGCTGTTGCATTACGTTAAGCTCGAAAAAATCAATATCGAGGATATTTTTATTTCCGACATAACCGATCAGTATTTGCAGGCTATGGAGGGAATTGACGAGCTGGACATGGAAGAGGCTGCTGACTTTATCGTCGTTGCCGCGACATTGTTGGAAATCAAGTCCAAAAGGCTGTTGCCTAAAATCGAAGAGCCTGTTTTGCAGCAAGACGAGGAGGATCCCGAGGCTGAGCTTATTACGCGCTTGAAGGAATACAAGCTGTACAAAGAGGCGGCGGAGAAGATGCGCGAGCAGGAAATTTTGGACATGCATTTCCGCGCGCCCGACGACACTGTCGGAACGCCGCGATTGATACTTAAGGATATGACCACTAACGGGCTTATGAATGCGCTCAAAAAGCTGTTCGACAAGATAGGCGAACGGCAACAGCTGCATAAAGTAAAAATGATCGAGCGCGACCCGTTTACGGTGGAGGAAAAAATCGAGTTTATACGCGAACGGTTTAAAATTGTTGAGCAATGCACGTTTGACGAGTTGTTCGACGAGGATTACACCGTGGGCGAGGTGGTAACAACGTTTTCTGCGCTATTGGACCTTGTTAAAGGACAAGAGGTCGGTGTGCGGCAAGAGGACGTGTTTACAACCATTACAATAGTAAAGAGGAGACCGGAAGAAAATGCTGGAAATTGAAAAGGTAGATAACGTTTTGGAGGCGCTTTTATTCGTATCGGGCGACGGGCTTAAAATATCCGATATTTGCGAAACGCTGGAATTGCAAAAAAGCGAAGTAACCGCCGCCGTCAAAAAGCTGCAAAAAAAATACAACAAGGAGTCGGGTATACATATTATAAGCTATAACGGAAAGTTGCAGCTTGCATCCAATCCCGACTATGCCGAAGTGTTGTCGGTGGTGCTTAACCCCATTAAGGAAAAGGCGCTTTCCAATCCCGCAATGGAAACGCTGTCGATAATCGCGTACCGCCAGCCAGTGACAAGGCTTGAGATAGAGCATATTCGTGGCGTAAACTGCGACTATGCCATTCAAGCACTGCTTAAGAATAACCTTATAGAGATTGTCGGGCGCAAGGATACGCTGGGCAAGCCGTTGCTGTTTGGCACAACCGAAACGTTTTTGCGCAAGTTCGGTATAGAAAATATAAACGATTTGCCCAACCGCGACGCGTTGCTCGACCAAATCAAGCAAATCGAGGAATCGACGCCCGAGCCTACAGAGGAGGTCTTGTACCGTTTCGACGAGAAGGGCGAAGAGGAAGAAACCCCCGAATTTTTGCAGGGTGAGGACGTGGTTAAAATCGAAGTCGACGAGGGCGACAACTGATTTATTATATTAATAATATTTGGTGAAAGAGTGGCAAACACTAAGGACATGATATACTTAGTGCTTGCCATTATTATATTGCATATAATTTCGTTGCCGCTCATGTTTGGCGTAAAGGTCGACGTTAATACCGATCTAAACGTCGGCAAAATGTCGTTTACTTTTTGGTTTATCCCTGTTTTTCGCAAAAAAATCAACATTAAGCGTTTGCTCGGCGGAAGGGAAGAATCGGCTGATAATGACGAAGAAGAAAGCGATAAATCGGGAGAGCCGAGCAGGTTTAAAAAGTTTTTAACGGACGGTGCAATCGGCATACTTAAGGCTGTTTGCGTAAAAAATGCAAGCTTGCAGGCAAAGATAGGTACGGGCGACGCCGCGGCGGACGGCATGGCAGTCGGCATGCTGCGTATTATGTATACGCAGTTTTGCGCATTTTTCGGGTTTGACGGCGACGGCGGTATAATTGAGCCGTATTATGATGCCGAGATTTTGTTTTTCGATTTTTTCGGCATATTTTCGATAAGTTTTGCAGATATTATCTTTGCCGTGTGTAGCGTCGTTTTTGAAAAGCTTGCGCACATTGGCGGAAGGAGAAACTATGCGAATGTTACCGAGTGAACATACCGAACATCCGATCGAGCGCATTATGGACAGTGCGTTCGGAAAAATGCGAACGTTGACGGATGCGGATATAATAGTGGGCAATCCCATTGTCATGCCCGACGGTACAACGGTTGTGCCGATTAGCAAAATAAGTATCGGCATTGTTACGGGCGGCGGCGAGTACTGCCAAAAACAACAAAACGAGTATCCGTTTGCGGGCGCAAGCGGCGCGGGCATGAGCGTATCGCCGGTTTGCTTTTTAGTGAGTGACGGCAAGTCGGTAAAAATGCTTAACGTCGGCAGTAAAACCATGCTTGACAAGGTTGTGGAAACTGTGCCGGATATAGTCGGCTCAATATTCGGGAAAAAGAAAAAATGAAAAAAGTATTGATTATCGGTATTTGTGCGCTGTTTGCGGCAATGTGTTGTGCGGGAACTTATGTTCGCGCCGATGAGGTTGTTACGACGGGAGGTACTGCCGTTAGTAGCTCCGCGGCATCAATGGCGCTTGTTGACGGTAATACGGGCGAGCTTATATATTCCAAAAACTGCGACGCGCGCAGAGAGCCCGCCAGCACGACCAAAATTTGCACGGCTATTACGGTTATAGAAAACCAAACTATTTTGGACATTCCGATGCCCATACCAAACGAGGCGGTGGGCGTTGAGGGCTCGTCGCTGTATTTGCAACGTGGAGAAATGCTTACCGTGCGCGACTTGCTGTATGGGCTTATGCTGCAATCGGGCAACGACTGCGCTACCGCGCTTGCTATCATAGTCGGCGGTAGCGTGGACGGATTTGTCAAAATGATGAACGAAACTGCTGAAAAGGCGGGCGCTAAAAACACACACTTTGCCAATCCGCACGGTTTGCATCATGAGGATCATTATACAACGGCGCGCGATCTTTGTGCCATATCGTATTATGCTATGCAAAACGAGCTGTTCAGGGAAATTGTTTCCACTAAGCGACATACCACGCCGTATTACGGTCACGACTACAAGCGCAATTTCCCCAACAAAAACAAGATTTTGTTCAATTACGAGGGCGGCAACGGCATCAAAACGGGTTATACCAGACATTCGGGCAGGTGCTTGGTTTCGTCCGCCACACGCGACGGCAAGACCTATATATGTACCGTGCTTAATTGCGGAGATATGTTTGAGGAATGTATGCGGCTTATGGACTGCGCATTCAACCGTAATTAGCGTCACTGGTGGCAAAATACTTGATTTTTTGTCTTGAATGGTTTAAAATCAAGGTATGCGTATCAATAAATATCTCAGCGGCTGTGGTTTGGACAGCCGCCGTAAATGCGAAAAGCTGGTAGTAGACGGTAGAGTTAAGATTAACGGAAAAACCGTTAAAGATCTTGCAACGGACGTTAAGGACGGCGATTATGTGGAGGTTGACGGCAAGTCCGTCAATCTTTCCGAGCGCAAAGTTTACATAATGCTGAACAAGCCAAAGGGCTGTGTTTGCACAGCAAGCGACGAAAAAGGGCGTAAAACCGTTCTTGATTTTGTAAAAATCAAAGAGCGTGTTTTTCCCGTGGGCAGGCTTGACTACGATACCGAAGGACTGTTGATTCTCACCAACGACGGCGAGCTGGCATATACGATAACGCATCCAAAAAACATGGTAAAAAAGGTGTACAGCGTTCGTGTGGAAGGCGATCCGTCGGACATTGAGCTAAAGCGGCTGCGCAGCGGCGTGGAATACAACGGAGTTAAGTATGCGCCCGCTCGCGTTGTCGTTTTGGAAAAGGACGAAAAGCAAACCAAGCTGGAAATAACCGTGACCGAGGGCAAAAATCATGAGATAAAGAACATGATTGAATCGCTGGGCAGGCGCGTGTTGTTTTTGAAACGTACCGAAATAGCCGGTATAAGACTCGGCGGGCTGTCGCGCGGGGAATGGCGTTACTTAAATTCGCGCGAGGAGGCGCACCTCAAATCGCTCAAATAAATTTATTTTAAAAATGGCGGTTGTATTGTTGAATTTTTTTACTCGTAATGATATAATGTAAATGGAAAAGCTTGGAGGGTTGAATGGAAACATTAAAAAACGCTAAAACTGCGCTTGCCGCGGCAAACAAAAATTTAACTGATTTTTTGAACGCGTTCGTCGACGATAAGTCTTTCGTCGAAACGGACGCGTTTATTTGTTCTTCAAACGATGATACAGTCGGTGACGGAGTGGTAAGCGGTTTTGCCACTGTGGACGATACACCTGTGTGCATATTTGCTGTCAACGGTAAAACTATGAAAGGTGCGATCGGAGAGGCCAATTCCAAAAAGATTGTCCGCACAATCAACAATGCCGTGCGCATGGGTAAGCCGCTTATTGCGGTGTGGGACACAATGGGCGCACGCTTTGCCGAGGGTATAGGCGCGCTCGAGGGTTACGGCTCCATCTTGCGTGCGTATACCGTGGCTTACGGCGACGTTCCCGTTATTACCGTTATCAAGGGCAACAACCTCGGCATTTCGTCATACGTGGCGGGCATAAGCGATTTTGTAATAGCTTACGCGGACAGTGTGATTGCCTCCGCGTCGCCGCTGGTGATTGCAGGCAAGGCAGGTGTGGACGCCAAGACCGTCGGCACGGCAAAGGCAGCGGCGCAAAAGGGTATTGTTACGCAAACTGTTAAAACCGACAAAGAACTTCGTGAGCAGGTGATTGCAAGCCTTGCGGTATTCCAAGGCGAACGCAATAACGGCGACGACCCCAACCGCGTCTGCAAGGGGCTGAAATCGGGCGTTAAGCCGTCCGCACTCATTGCGGAAGTATTTGACAAGAACAGCTTTTTGGAGCTGCGCGCCGACTATGCTCCCATTGTAAAGACTGGATTTGCCACGCTTGCCGATATTACTGTGGGCGTTGTGGTTGCTGCTGCGGAAAGTGAGCGCATTACGCATGATGCATGTATAAAGATCAGCGAGTTTTTAAACGTTTGCGAAAACGCCGAGCGCCCCGTTGTGTTCTTGGTGGACAGCGTCGGCACGGAACAGTCTACGGCTGACGCCGCACTAATTCGTGAAATGTCCAACCTTATTTATCAAGTAAATTCGCTTAGCGTCGATATATTTTCGGTGGTATACGGAAAGGCTATCGGCGGCGCATACACGGCATTTGTCGCTCCAGCGGAGTATAAAATTGCATGGGACAGTGCGGAAATAGGTGCGCTGGAGTCAGAGGCGGCGGCAAGGCTGCTGTATGCCGACGAAATCAAGTCCGCAAAGGACAAGGACAAAACTGCCGACAAGCTTGCCAAATCGTACGGCGGGGAAAATTGCGCGGCGCTTGTCGTTGCAAAAGACGGATATTTGGACAACGTAATCGAGCCCAATCATACACGCTCGTACTTGACAGCAGCGCTGCTTGCGCACGTGGAGTAAAAAATGAACATCGGTTTGTTATCCGCAGAAAAAATATCTTTGGCTGAAGGTGCGCTGTATGCCGTAATCGGTTTTGTAATCGTTTTGGCGGTGTTGGCGTTGCTTGTCGGGATATTTTACTTGTCGGGCTTTATCTTTCAGTCCAAGCTGTTTAATAAACAAAAAGTAACAAAGCCTGTCGCGCCGCAACCTCAAAGCAACGACGACGAAACGGACGAACAGCTGGTCGCCGCAATCACGGCGGCTATTGCCTGTGTTTTGGAATCGGAGTCGCAAGACGGCGAGGCACCCGAATTTGTAATCAAGCGCATAGTGCGCAAAAAGTAAATCAGTAATTGTATTTTGGAGGAATATATGCGTAAATTCAATGTAACCGTAAACGGCAAAATCTATTCGGTAGACGTAGAGGAAGTGGGCGGCGATAGCACAGTAGCCGCGACCCCTGTAGCTGCGGCTGCGCCTGCACCCGCCGCAAAGCCGGTAGTAGGTGACGGCACTCCGCTCAAAGCGCCCATGCCCGGACTCATTTTGGGTCTTGCGCACAAGGACGGCGATACCGTTAAAAAGAACGAAAAGGTAGTCGTTTTAGAGGCAATGAAAATGGAAAACGACATAAACGCACCTTCTGACGGAGTTATCACTTACGTAGTCAAAAAGGGCGACAACGTAGATACGGGCGCCGTACTCGCTTATATAAAGTAGGGTGAGCAAATGAACTTTGTCGAAATGCTCAAAAACCTATGGGAGAGCACCGGACTCAATCAATCGGTCTTAGGCGGACAATTCTTGTGGCAAAACTACGTAATGCTTGCCGTTGCGTGCGTATTGCTGTTTGTCGGCATAGGGCTGAAAAAAGAGCCGTTGCTGCTTGTCCCGATAGCGTTCGGTATGCTTTTGATTAATATCCCGGGCGCGTATGAGATATTGATGAAAAATCCCGTTATTGACGCCGAAACCGGGCTTACTACGAGCGCTGGCGGATTTTTCTATTACATTACTCGCGGCGTAAAGTGGGTTATTTTCCCGCCTATTATCTTTTTGGGTATAGGCGCAATGACCGATTTCGGTCCGCTTATCGCCAATCCAAAGAGCTTTATTTTAGGTGCTGCGGCACAGCTCGGCATATTCATTACGTTATTCGGCGCAATGTTGCTTGGATTTGAGGGCTTTGAGGCTGCGGCTATCGCAATTATCGGCGGCGCGGACGGTCCTACGTCCATATATGTTGCCACCAAAATGGGGGTCAGTAGCGGTATGCTTTCCGCTATTACCGTAGCTGCGTATTCGTACATGGCGCTCATTCCCATAATACAGCCGCCCATTATGAAATTGCTTACGACAAAGAAAGAGCGTTCTATACGCATGGAACAGCTCCGTCCCGTGTCTAAGCGCGAAAAAATTGTTTTTCCTATAGTGGTAACATTGGTGTGCGGACTGATTTTGCCCGATTCGTTGCCGCTACTCGGTATGCTCATGCTCGGCAATTTGTTAAAGGAATGTATGGTTACTGACCGACTGTCGCAAACGGCAAGTAACGGACTTATGAACGGTATAACCATATTCCTCGGAATAAGCGTCGGGTCTATGGCTTTTGGCAAGGATTTTCTTGCACTCGATACGCTTAAAATCGTAGTACTCGGGTTGTTTGCGTTTGTTATGGGTACGGTAGGCGGTTTGCTTATGGGCAAGCTTATGTGCCTGTTATCGCATGGAAAAATCAATCCGCTAATCGGCAGTGCTGGCGTTTCCGCCGTTCCGATGGCGGCGCGAGTATCGCAAACGGTTGCGCAAAAGGACGATCCAAACAACTATTTGCTTATGCACGCAATGGGACCTAATGTCGCCGGTGTTATCGGCTCGGCGGTAGCGGCGGGCGTGTTGCTTGCTATTTTCTAAAACAAAGCAATATTTAAATCGAATTTTGTGTTCGGAGTTATATTATGAGTAAAGTTAAAATAATGGAAACTATTTTGCGCGATGCGCACCAATCCCAAGCCGCAACGCGTATGCGCACGGACGAAATGTTGCCCGCCGCCAAAATGCTTGATGACGTGGGCTTTTACGCATTGGAGGCATGGGGCGGCGCTACGTTTGATTCGTGCTTGAGATATTTGGACGAGGATCCGTGGGATCGGTTGCGCGCACTGAAAAAAGCTGTGCCCAACACTAAACTGCAAATGCTGTTCCGCGGTCAAAACATTCTCGGTTACAAGCATTACGCCGACGACGTTGTGGATGAGTTTTGCCGCCTGTCGCTTAAAAACGGTATAGACATAATACGTATTTTCGATGCGCTTAACGATATACGTAATATGAAACAGGCGATTGACAGCACCAAAAAGTACGGCGGTACTGTGGAGGCTGCGCTTTGTTACACTACAAGCAAGGTGCATACTATAGACTATTTTGTCGACCTTGCAGTCAAGCTTGAGCAAATGGGCGCGGATATTATATGCATAAAGGATATGGCAAACCTTTTGTTGCCGTACACTGTGTACGAGCTTGTTTCGCGCATTAAAGAAAAGATTAAAATTCCGCTGCATTTGCATACGCATAATACCGCGGGTACGGGCGATATGGTCAACCTTAAAGCGATAGAGGCGGGCTGCGATATTGTTGATACCGCATTGTCGCCGTTGGGCAACGGCACCAGCCAGCCTGCAACCGAATCGCTCGTGGCGTCGCTCCAAGGCACACAATACGATACGGGATTGGATTTAGACAAGTTAAACAAGTGCACGGTATATTTCCGCAAGGTTGCGGAGCGTCTTACCGCCGACGGAATACTTAATCCGAAGGTACTTAAGGTGGACGTAAACGCGCTTATATATCAAGTTCCCGGCGGTATGCTAAGCAACCTTATAAGCCAGCTTAAACAGCAAAACGCGTCCGATAGGCTCACCGAGGTTTTGGAAGAGGTGCCGAGAGTGCGCGCCGATATGGGCTATCCGCCGCTCGTAACGCCCAGTTCGCAAATTGTAGGCACGCAAGCGGTGCTTAACGTGCTCAGCGGCGAACGTTACAAAACCGTTACAAAGGAAACAAAGGGCGTCGTAGCGGGCGAGTATGGCAAGCTGCCTGTCGAACCCTCCAAGGAGATAATCAAAAAGATTATAGGCGACGCGCCGCGAATTACGTGCAGACCTGCCGATAATATCAAGCCCGAACTGGACGCATACAAAAAAGAAATAGAGGAGTACGCCATACAGGAAGAGGACGTGCTTACCTATGCGCTGTTCCCGCAGCTTGCTATTCCGTTCTTTAAAAAACGCGAGGCAAAATTGCATGGTATAGATAAATCAATTTACGACAAGGACAACAAAGTACAACCGATATGAGAATTCTTTTTACAAACGACGACGGCTACGATTCGATAGGATTGCATGCCGTCGCCGATTTATTTAAAAGCAAACACGATATTGCAGTGGTCGCGCCGGATACGCAAAAGTCCGCCGCATCACATTCCATTACACTGCGCCCGAATGTTCTTAAGTGCCGCGAGGTGGAAGGGTACGACTACAAGGTGTATGCCGTAGGCGGCTCTCCCGTGGATTGCCTTAAGACAGCGGTGTCTTTGGTTTTTCCTAAACCCGATCTTGTAATATCTGGTATAAACAACGGACGGAATTTGGGTAGCGATGTTTGGTATTCGGGCACGGTTTCCGCAGCGTCGGACGCGGCGCACCTCGGTTTTCGTGCGATTGCATTGTCGTTTGATAATTATTGCGCAACAGCCGATGAGTTCAAGCTTTGCGCCGAGTTTGTCAAGAAAAATATAGATTTGCTCACGTCTATTCAACTGCCGCCCAAAAGCCTGATTAATATAAACTTTCCCAAAGGCAGGCCCGTCGGCGTTAAAGTGACAAAGATGAACACGCAGGTCACATTCATGGACGAGTACGTATTTTTGGAGAATAATGTTGTAAGTCCCGAGGGAAGGCGTGATTATTCGGCTTTGCAAGATGATAATGACGAATATTGGTGCCAGCGCGGCTACATAACAATAACGCCGTTGTTAATGGATAGGACGGATTATTCCGTTCTTAAAGCTATGACAGAGGACGGGTATTTGTTGTGAAAATAGCGGTCATCGGCGGGGGTGCGGCAGGCTTGACGGCAGCGGGAAGTGCGAAGGGTGCTGCGGTTACTGTTTTCGACCATATGGAAAAGGTCGGGAAAAAGATATATATAACCGGCAAGGGTAGATGCAACTTTACCAATGTTTGCGACAACCAAACGTTTTTACAAAACGTGGTGACAAATTCACCGTTTTTGCGTTCCGCAATTTCCAAGTTTACGCCGTATGACGCTATTGATTTGCTCGAAAACAACGGCTGCAAAACAAAGGTGGAGCGCGGCAGGCGTGCATTTCCGCAGTCAGATAAGGCAAGCGACGTGATAAAGGCGCTAAGTCGGTATGCCGAAAGCAACGGAGCTGTCATAAAACTCAACAGCAAAGTCATTGATATTGCTCGCACCGACAACGGTTATGCCGTATGCTGTTCGGACGGCGAGGAACACTTTGACCGCGTAATAATGTGCACGGGAGGAATGAGCTATCCGCAAACAGGGTCGGACGGAAATGCGTATGCTGTTATCATGCGTTTGGGGCATACGGTTATAACGCCGCAGCCGTCGCTTGTGGCGCTCGTCACTCAAGAGGATTTATCTGCCGCCGAAGGGCTTACGCTCAAAAACGTGAGCTTGCGCACCGATAAGGTAAAACCGATATTCGGTGATTTGATGATAACTGCGGACGGCATATCCGGTCCGATTGCACTTACGCTTTCCGCATACACCGCGCGCGATCGGTTTCCGTACAAGGCGTATATCGATTTTAAGCCGGCAATGTCCCGCGACGAGCTGGACGCGCGGCTTTTGCGCGATTTCGGCGCGCAGCTCAACAAACAATTTAAAAATGCACTCGATTTACTCTTGCCAAAATCGGTAATTCCGTTTATAATAGAAAGGTCGGGAGTGGACGGCGCTTTGCCGGTCAATTCGGTTACCAAAAAGCAGCGCGCGCGAATTGTCGAGCTTGTCAAGGCATTTGAGCTTAATGTTACGGGCAACGAGGGCTTTAACCGTGCCGTCGTTACTTGCGGCGGCGTTGACGTCAAAGAAATCAACCCCAAAACAATGGAATCGCGTATTTCGCGCGGGCTGTACTTTGGCGGTGAAACGCTTGATGTGGACGCACTCACCGGCGGATATAATTTTCACATTGCGCTTGCAACCGGATATGTTGCGGGCTCAAGCGCGGCGGTAGAACAGGATGAATAACATTATTTCCATACGCGGCGCCGTTACGGCGCAAAATACAGAAGACGGCATACGCAATGCGGCGGTAAGACTGATAGATAAAATCTATTTTAAAAACGGACTTACCGACGGTGATGTTGTCAACATAATAGTCACCGTTACCGATGATATAACGGCGTTTTCTCCCGCGCGTGCAATACGTGAGTCGGGGCATAGCGTTCCGCTCGTGTCTGCTGTTGAGCCGAACACCGAAGGCGGTATAAAACATTGTATACGCGTTATGGTTACTGCAACATCGCAAAATAAACCCTACCATGTTTATCTCGGCGGGGCGCGTGCGCTGCGACTTGATTTGACCGCAACGTATGCGATAGCGCTTGACGGACCGAGCGGCGCGGGCAAAAGTACTGTCGCCAAGCTGGTTGCCAAAGCTTTGAAAATAACGTATCTCGATACAGGTGCTTTGTACCGTGCGCTCGGACTGGTTTGCCTTAAAAACGGAGTGGACGTTAATGACGGCGGTGCTGTAGAAAAGTGCATAAAGGACGTTGATGTAAATATTGTTTACCGCGACGGGGTACAATCGGTCATAGCGGACGGTGAGGATGTGTCGTCCGAAATACGCACGCCCGAAGTGTCTATGGCCGCCTCGGCGGTTTCCGCTATACCGTACGTGCGGCAAAAGCTGCTCGGACTTCAGCGCGGTATTGCCGAAAAAAGTTCGGTGATATTGGACGGGCGCGACATAGGCACGGTTGTGTTGCCGCAAGCGGAATTTAAATTCTTTTTAACCGCTACCGCGGAGGAGCGTGCGCGGCGTAGGTTTGACGAGCTTACCGCAAAAGGACAAGTCACCACATACGAGGACGTGTATAACGACGTCGTGATGCGCGACCTAAACGACAGCACGCGCGCGATAGCGCCGCTTAAGCGTGCATTTGACGCATTGGAAATCAATTCGGACAATATGTCGGCTGAAGAGGTTGCGGACTATATTTATTCTACTGTCAACGGAGATTTACTGTGAGAGCGTGGTATTGGTTTTTAAAAATAATATTGTCCCCGATAGCTGCGTTGCTTTGTCCGCGCAAGATAATGAATAAGTACAAATACAAAAAGTACGAACGCGGACAAATAGTAATATCCAACCACTTGTCCTGGATGGATATAATTTACGTGTACTTTGGCTTGCCGGGTGGACTGAAACGCGCTCTATCCAAAAAGGAAAACCGAGGCAACAAGGCGCAGCAGGCTTTTATGCAAACGATAGGAGTTATATTTGTGGATAGGGACAAGCCAGAGCTGTCGTCTATGCGTACTTGTATCAACGCATTAAAGGACGGAGATACGCTTGCTATTTGTCCCGAAGGCACGCGCAACCGCGTTAATAGGGAATTACAGCCGTTGCATTCCGGCACGGCGCTCTTTGCGTTAAAGGGCAATGCACAGGTAATCCCGTACGTTGTTCATCACAAAGGGAAGCTTTTCCGCCGCAATTACTTGGGCGTAGGCGATCCCGTTGATTTATCCGATTTATACGGCAGGCGCACGGACGAGGCTACGCTGCAAGAGGCTACCGAACGTTTTCGTATGGCTATGCAAAAGACGCTGGACGAGTTGGGCGTTTGGGTGGAGCAAAAGGGCTGGAAAAAGCACAAGAAGGAAAATAAAATAGAAAAGCGCACGTTAAAGCGCGAGTACAAGGCGGCAAGAAAGGCTTATGCTAAATGTTCGCATAGCAAGTAACGCGGGGTTTTGCTTTGGTGTGCGGCGCGCGGTAGACGCCGCACTGAATCACGGCTACAGCGGTGCGCAGTATATGCTGGGCGACATTACGCACAACAAATCCGTAATCGAAAAGCTGAGGTCGCGCGGACTTAAATCCGTCGAGTCGGTTGACGATTTGCCAATGGGCGACGGGAGCGGTTGCGTAGTTATACGGTCGCACGGTGCGGATAAAGCCACGTACGATAAAATCGCGCAAAAGGGATACAACGTAATTGACGCGACCTGTCCGTTTGTTGCCAAGATACACGACATAGTACGCAAACATTATGCCGACGGGTATCATATAGTGATAATAGGCGAGGCGGCGCATCCCGAGGTGATTGCAACCGACGGTTGGTGCAATAATACCGCTACCGTAATCGATCTCGATAGCGATTTGAGCGTGCTGCAATCGTACGATAAGTTGTGTATTGTGTGTCAAACTACGTTCGACGGGCAAAAATATAAAAAACTATGTGAAAAAATAAACAAAATCCAATTAAAAACAGTTGAAATTTTCGACACGATTTGCTATACTACTTATGAACGCCAAAAGGAAGCGGTTTTACTTGCCAAAAGCTGCGACTTGATTATGGTCGTAGGGGATCGCGCCAGCTCAAACACAAACAAGCTTTTCGACTTGTGTGCGGCTGTAAATCCCGATACGCATTTCATCCAATCCGTCGGCGATCTAAAAAATATTAATTTTCCCCGTAGCGGCGTGATAGGTATCGTCGCCGGGGCATCGACTCCGACCGAGTCGATTATGGAGGTAAAGACTTACATGGGTCAAGAATTCGGTGAAGCGAGCAACGAAGAATTTCTCGAAGCCATCAACAAAGGAACCGTAGCTATCCGCGAAGGGAAAGCAATCACCGGTACCGTTCTTTCCGCTAATGCGGACGGTATTCGCGTCAATGTCGGCGTCAAAAACGACGGCTTTATCGACAAGACCGAGGCTGTCGACGACGGTGAGTACAATCCGGAAGATTATCCCGTCGGTATGGAAATCACGGCTATCGTAACCAAAAAACGCGACGACGTAAGCGGCTGCGTGCTGCTTTCCAAGCGTCGTGCCGACTTAATGCGCAAAACGGACGAGGCAGTCGATCAAATTCGCAACGGCGAAATGTTCGAAATGGTCGTCAAAAAGGACATCAAGGGCGGACTTATCGGATCGCTCGGTACCTATCGCGTATTTGTGCCGGCGTCGCAAATCAGGCTTAAATTCGTTCCCGACTTAAAGAAATTTGTCGGCAAAACGCTCAGGCTTCGCGCTCTCGATATAGACGATATCAATCGCAAGATTGTGGCATCGCAACGCGTCATTCTTCAAGAAGAAAAAGAAGAAAAGGACAAAAAAGCCGAAATATTCTGGGAAAACGTTAAACCCGACGTTGTTGTTGCGGGCGAGGTGAAGCGCATCAGCTCTTACGGCGCGTTTGTAAGCGTGGACGGCATTGACTGCTTGGCGCATATAGACCACTTGTCGTATACGCACATAACTTCTCCCGACGAAGTGCTGGAAATCGGCAAGACCTACGACTTTTTGGTACTTAAAGCCGACCGTGAAAAACAGCGCGTGTCGCTTGGTTATAGAGAACTGCAACCGCATCCGTTTGACAAGTGCATGGAAAAACACCCCGTCGGTTCGATTCTTCAGGGCAAAATAATCAGCGTGCTGCCTTACGGCGCGTTTGTGGAAATCGAGCCCGGTGTGGAAGGCTTGGTACACGTTTCGGAGGCTGCTGCGGCTTACGTAAAGGACATCAACGAAGTTCTTCATACGGGCGATCAGGTTACCGTCAAGGTGCTTGCCTATGACGAGCAACACCGCAAGACGACGCTTAGTATTCGCGCTTGCCTCGACGAAGAAAAGCCGGCTGCTCCCAAAGCGGCTAAGCCCGCCAAAAAGCAAGTCGAAGAAAGCGGCGTTTATACGGACAAAGCTGAAAACACCGTTTTGGCGGATTTGTTGCGCCAAGTCGGTGACGACAATCAAGATAAAAACGATTAAGGCTTTGAATATAAATCGCGTGCCAATAGTCATTATCGGCGCGCGATTTTTAAATTATCAACACATTGCTCAAATTAATATAAGCTAATGTAATATGGAGGTCATGTTTTATGCCGTTATATGCTGTTTGCCCGGTTTGCTCTAAAACGATAGAAATCGAACGGTTGCCCAAGCTTGTATGCTCTGATTGCGGCAGTCGATTCGGTTATTCGGAATTGCAAAGCAAGCACTTAATTGTAGACGAGCGCACCGAAAAGGCCGAGATTACCGCCGCAAAGGATCATTTTTTGAACGGCGAGTTTATGAGCGCGTTGGAACATTTTAACCGCGCTTTGGTTGCTAATGCTAATTCTTACGCAGCAAAATATTTCTCTTTGCTTTGCGAAATTTATTTGCATGATGCAGGGGATTCGAAAGCTAATGATGCCGTGTCCTCAAACGAAAAATACGACGTTATTGCCGCAATCGTGGATATGATACGTCAGTCGTTGGTAACGCTTTCGCGCTCCAACGCGACTGTTGCGGACAAACTGGCATTTATCACCGCTATGCTTTCGGAAATCAAAGCCATAATTATCGAAAGACTCAGCACTCGCGATGAAATGTTCAAGAATAACATCGAGGAATATCGCAAGCAATCTATATCCGACTTGACAAAGCTGTTGGATTTGTTCAAGATAGAGCGCGAACAAATTATGTCATTTGCGCCCGAGGTGCTGAATGCGCTTGCATCGCTTGTTGATTGCGCTATTAAAATTTGCTATAAAGCGGTACAAACCGTAAAGGTGGGCGACGAGATTGTTACGCCTAATGACGACGATTACAAAAAGCTTTCGTCGCTGTGCAACGAATTGTGTTTCTTTGGGCACTCGTTTAATCCGTATTTCGATTCGTCGCCGTATTCGCCGAACTTTACTCAAAACTATGCTTACAACAAAGAAGTGCTTACAAAGTTAAAGAACTTTGACGATAAGAATAAAGTAAATGCCAAAAAGAACGTTATAGCCGATATTGCGGGATACGAAACATTGCTTGCCGAGTGCGAAAAGGCGCTTAAATTCACATATCTCAGTTGCTATCGTTCCATGTGCAGTAGGCAAGTGGCTCAGCACGCACAGCTTTTCTATGACGGATTCGAGCTGGTTTACAAATTGCTTTTGCCGCGTGTGGCTTTGGTTGATAAAAAGCAAATAGAAGTGCGTGCTATTAAGTATGCCGATATGGCTGAAAGATGCGATATGCTGACGCGTTTCCTTGTGGACGCTTACGAGCTGAATGAATCAATCGGGGTCGGGCTCCATGAATATTACGAAAAGTTGTACGATATTGTGTCAACGTACTATTTGCCCGAAATGGATAAGCTGTCCAAAAACAAAGACCGTAACAATTTGTACTATCAGCAAATTTTGTACGATTGCGCGTGCAGTTGTGCGCCGGCGCTTAAAAAATATGTCGACTTTTCGGATGATACCGACAAGGTGCGCCTAAAGCTCGTAAAGATTTGTCGCGACGCCACAGAGGAATTTTTGTTGCACGCCGGCATAACAATCGACGAGATCGAGCAATCCAATTTTTATCGTCCGTTGCTGCAAATTTCAAACGCGCTTGTCGACGAGGAAAACACATAAATAATTATTAACCGCGCATAAAATCAAGTATGCTGTTTGATTTGCATAATGATTTCCCTACGCGGTTTTTAAATGCCGATTATTGTTTATATTTGCCTAAGGGAAACAATGTCGTTACGTCCGTTATTTGGACGTCAGAGTTTACCGACGATGCCGAATGTATGGTAAATAACATTACCGAACGTTTGTCGACGGCAGGGCATATGCCGATTGCCATAGAAGATATAGGATTATTGGCGAACGCCGAAAAATTTCGGCATTTCGACTTTTCTCGATACTTGTACTGTTCTCTTACTTGGAATTACAACAACGCTTTTGCCGGCGGAGCATGGGATGACGGGCGGCTTACCGAACTCGGCAAAGCCGTAATACGCGTGGTAGAGGACAGTGGTTGTTATATCGATCTTGCGCACTTAAACAAAAAAAGCTTTTACGACGTTTTGGATTGTGCAAAAAACGTATTATGTTCACATACTGGCTTTAACGGGCACCCGCGTTCGCTGGACGAGCAGCAAATTAAATCGCTTGTTGCGCGAAATGCTGTGATAGGGCTGTGTACGGTACGCGCCTTTACCGACGCCAATTCAGTCGAGCAGTTTGCAAACGTAATAGACCGCTTTGTGCAAAAGTACGGTTGCGATTGCCTGGCTTTTGGTACGGACTTTAACGGATCGGATGATATTCCCAACGATATAAACGATTACGACAAGCTGCAAAATGTGCGGGATATTCTTTACCGCCGCGGCTACGATTGTCGGTCGGTAAACAAAATATTCTTTGACAACGCAAATATCCTTTACAAAAAGGAGAGATAATGAAAGACATTTACGAAAATCCGCTCATAACGCGCTATGCGGATAGAAAAACAGCCGAAATTTTTTCGGACGATTATAAGTTCAAACTTTGGCGCAAGCTTTGGATTGCTCTTGCGGAAAGTGAAAAAGAGCTTGGGCTTGATATATCCGACGAACAAATTGCGGAAATGAAAAAGTACGCAAGCGAAATAAACTACGAGTATGCCGAAAATGAAGAAAGAATTGTTCGGCATGACGTTATGGCGCATATTCATGCATTCGGCGAACAAGCAAGGGCAGCAAAACCGATTATTCATTTGGGTGCTACCAGCTGTTATGTGACGGATAATGCCGAACTTATACAAATTTACGACGCGCTTGGCATTATTAAACGTAAAATGCTCACCGTTATGGACAGGCTGCGCGCGTTTGCATTAAAGTACAAGGATTTGCCCGCGCTCGGCTATACGCACTTGCAACCTGCACAGCTAACAACTCTCGGCAAGCGCGCCACGCTGTGGTTGTACGACTTGTATTTGGATTTTAACGATTTAACGCAGTTTATGAATAACTATAAGCTGCGCGGCGTAAAAGGCACAACGGGCACACAAGCCAGCTTTTTGTCATTATTCGGCGGCGACGACCAAAAGGTGAAAGAGCTGGAAAAGAAGGTTATAGGCAAGCTCGGTTTTAGTAATGTTTTTGCGGTCAGCGGTCAAACGTATACGCGTAAATTCGACTATGCGGTAGTGTCGTTGTTGTCCAAAATCGCACAAAGCGCGTACAAGTTTGCAAACGACATCCGAATAATGCAGTCATTCAAGGAGGTTGAAGAGCCGTTTGAAAAGACCCAAATAGGGTCGTCGGCTATGGCGTACAAGCGCAACCCTATGCGTAGCGAGCGTATTTGCGCGCTTGCGCGGTTTGTGGAAAGCATTCCGTTCAACGAGGCTGTAACAAGCTCTACGCAGTGGTTTGAACGCACGCTGGACGACAGTGCGAATAAGCGTTTAACAATTCCTCAAGCGTTTCTTGCGCTCGACGGTGTGCTCAATATTTATATCAACGTTGCTGACAACATGGTTGTTTATCCCAAGGTTATTGAACGTAGAATAAACGAAGAGTTACCGTTTATGGCGACGGAGGAAATACTGATGGAGTGTGTGCTTGCGGGCGGAGATAGGCAAGAGCTGCACGAGGCGATTAGACAGCATTCCATGGAGAGTGCAAAAGCTGTTAAAGAACGCGGCGAAAGAAACGATTTGATAGAGCGCATAAAAGGCGATTCCAAATTCGCTGCGGTCAAGGACAAAATCGATAGCATATTAAAGCCTATCAACTTTGTGGGCAGAGCGCCGCAGCAGGTTACGGAATTTATAACCGAATATATCGATCCGCTATTCAAAGCCGAAAAATACGTTCCGTATCAGCCCGATATAAAGGTGTAATCAAAATAAATCAAAGTAGGTTGTAAACCTACTTTTTCTTTACAGTAAATTTATAAACGCATTTGATAAGTGTATTATAAAGAATAGACTTGCCGTGCCGACAAGAAAATAGTTTTTGCGCCACAGTCCGATAAACAAGTAGTATAGCGGCGGCATAACGAATATAAAGACTATCATAACGGTAACAGTTTGTATGCCGCAAAAGTATAAAATCCAGCCCAAAAAGTTAAGCGCAAGCGTTCCCGCCGCAACCGAAAAGAACGCGATTTCGCTTTTTGTCTTTACGTAAAACAATTTATTGTCATTGTGCACGATTAAAACCATTACGACAACGCACACTATTCCGAATATTTTTTCGCAAACGTCCAAGAATATCGAATTAGTCGGCATGTTCATAATCGGGTTTGTTTGTAGTGGAATCAGCGGCATAATCATATACGGCAGCTCTTGTACGGCAAACAAGGCCAAACCAATCAGCCACAATCCCAAGTATTGATTTTTGATTATTTTAACCCACTTGAACATAGTTCATGCTAATCCTTGGAAGACTTTTATTAATATATTTTGCCATAAATAGTTAGCAAAGTCAATTACTTGCTTATACGGTTTGTTTATGATATAATGATTGTATTATAAGCAGTAATCCTTCGGAGATGTGATGTAATGTGTTTTTATTACTTTTTTCACCGCAAAACAATGAATGAGTTGGAGAAAGATCCCAAAAAATACATCGACACATTATTTCATTTTTTAGAGGACAAAGGGTTTAAAAAATCTCATCATCAAGTAAATTGCGAACGTTGGTTTAACTATGAAAAAGACCAATTTAACATTACAATTAATTATGATTGTCATATGAAAATGCGCAGTGTTTATTTCGACATATATTATAAAACGTGGGATGATGACGGTGTAATTAAGCACTTATTTATTAAGGACGAACAATATAAACTGCGGTTTCAAAACTATGATAATTTAAACTGCAAAGAAAAATTGGATTTAGTGGCGGAATATCTTTCCGAACACATTGAAGATGTTATTAGTGCTAATATCTACAGTCGCCGTTACTATTAAATTCTAATTTAGAACAAATATTATCGAGGATATTCAATGAATAAGGTTAAAATTACGGTATTAAAAACTACGCTTGACAAAGAGCTTGCCGCCGAGTACGGTGCGGAAGGCTTAACCGCTTGCCCAATGATGAAGGCTGGACAGGTGTTTTATGCCGACTACGCCAAACCCGACGGAATGTGCGACGAGGCGTGGAAAGCGATTTATCAATACGTGTTTGCTCTCGCGCATGGAGCGGGGAGTGACGTGTTTTATTACGGGGATTGGATAAGGCAGCCCGGTGTTGCGATATGTAGCTGCAATGACGGTTTGCGACCGGTGATATTCAAACTGGAGGCAACCGACATTAAGTCCGGAATTGACTATAAGCCCGTGCGATAATTGAGTGGACTTAGGAGAAATATATATGAAAAGAGTAAAAATTGTTAAAACACTCTTTATAATTTCAATTATTCTTTCTATTCTATTTTTGGTGCTTTTCTTTATCCTTAGAGCACAAGCTGCCGCCTGCGACCCTGTATGGGAAATAAAAAGACATGATGCGTTGCTTGTTGCTGCATATAGATTTATTTATATGTTTTTTGTTACGTTTGTTATTGCAGCGGCTACGGGTGTGACTTTAATCACTCTAAAATATCAAAATAATAAAACTAAAGTTAATGAAACAAAAGTACGTGAAGAAATAAAAAAATATGATAATATTCAAAGATTAATGGTAGAAAATAATATAGGATTCTTCTATGCGGTTTGGGAATACTTTATTTCCGTCGGCGCAATCGAGAGGTTTAAGGAATCCTATATTTCTCAATTACAGTTTTTAAATATTGACGAAAAAATTGCAGAAACAAATTTAACTTTAACCGACAAACAAAAAGAAATAGTAAAGTCCGAATTAGATACGAAAATTGCCGACATTAAAGAGGGGAAATATAACAAAGTCTTTGAGTCGGTTTTCAAAGACGAAGTTAAGACTGAAATTGAAATGTCGGATAACAATGCCGTGGGCGGAATGTCTCCCGACGAATATTTAAACTTATTATTTGACAGTTCTAATGGCGCAATGTTCTTTTTCGCTATTTCCATTGATATAGAAAATGATGTTCCTATTGTTAAACTTGACATTGATGACGGCGAAATAGATTGGCAGCCATTTGATTAAGATATAACTTAATTTCAATCTCAAAACAAAGAAACTAAATTGATATTTTCAATTTAGTTTCTTTGTGGTGCCGCTGACCGGACTTGAACCGGTACGGGCTTTCACCCGAGGGATTTTAAGTCCCTTGCGTCTGCCTATTCCACCACAGCGGCAGGGTATAGCCTTTAACGAAAAACGCACAAACCGTAGTCCATGCGTTTTGGAGGCACCACCCGGATTTGAACCGGGGGTTAGGGCTTTGCAGGCCCCTGCCTTACCGCTTGGCTATGGTGCCGTACTGTATTATATGCAAGTGGTGGGAACAATAGGACTCGAACCTATGACCCTCTGCTTGTAAGGCAGATGCTCTCCCAACTGAGCTATGCTCCCAAAGCTTTAATATAATATCAAATTTAAAATGAAAAATCAACCTTTTTAATGCTATTTATCAAAAAAATTTATACTTTTTTGACGGCTACCTTTTACTAAATTCGTTTTGCGTGCGTAAAACGCGCCTCGGTTTCATACAATACCTATGGTGACAAGGAGAGGTATGTATCAAATTACTATCAGTGTTGACATAAATAGAGCGGATTGGTTGTATTCGGTTGACGATGTTATTAAGAATAAACTTCAAAGCTGTTTTGCCGTGTCCGCTTTGCGTACCTCGGGTAGACGAGCATATTGCTCGTTCGGTTGCGAGGCGCAATCGCGCACGCAAATGCTGGACGCTATTAAAGAAGGCTTGGTGGAAATGTTCGGGGTGGTGAGCAAGTTCGATTTTATAAAGCGCAATCTTTCGCTCGGACTTTCCAAAACCAACTACGATTTGCTTTTGCATACGCTGGTCGCATTCGATAGGGAAAACGAACATAAGCTTTTGGAAAAGGTTATTCGTGTCGAGGACAACATGACGCTCGACGGCATATTTAACTTTAAGCTTTGTGAGCTTAAAGAACGCTGGATAGAAATTTGTAATCTCACGCGCAACAACGGCGCGTATCTTTACGACGATGAAACGTATATCGAGTTATTACGCTTTCTTATAAGCGCGGTCAATCCCAAGGTGAACAAACTGACGGTCAGGGAAATAAACGGTTGCTACAGCCTTTCGGGATCGCTCAAAAACTCGGTAATCAAGATAGACGCGAAAACCGCGGCGGAGCTTATGTATTATTTGATCGATCTTGCGCCGCTGGAGCTGGTCATAGACGGGGGAATTTCCAATAGTGAGCTGTCAAAAAGACTGGTGGGGATTTTTGACGCCAAAACACTAGGCACGTTTAAAAATCAGACAAAAAAATAGCAAAAAGTCGCAATAAGACTTGATATTTGATTGATTTATCTTTTGCTCTATGATATAATAATACTAATGTAATTATCAAGGAGAATCAGTTATGGTATCGTTTTCTTTATTGAACGCCATTGACCCCACAACTATTATTTTTATAGTATTGTTGGCATTACTTATTGTAGCATTGCTTATCGTTCCTATGTTCACAAACAAAAAGCGTGCGCGTCAAACCGACGAGCTGCACCGTTCCCTTAAACCGGGCGATTTAATCAAGACGGTAGGCGGTGTTGTCGGCACTATTGTGGAAATCCGCCAAATCTCGCCGGTCGATAAAGAAATGGTCATAGAAACCGGTTTGGAAGGCAGCAAAACCACCATGGTTTTCGATATTCAGGCGTTGTATCAGGTTATGAGTCGTAGCAGCACCATTGTCCCTGCCAACGACGAGCCCGAAACGGAAGACGAGGCCGCGAACAGCGAGCAGCCCGCGCCCGAAAATAACGAGCCTGCGAGGGTAGTTCCCGATATTCTTGCGGATAGAATGGCACAAGCCGAATCGGCGGATCAGCCTGCGCAGGACATGGTTACCGACAAGCAAGCCGAGGAGCCCGCACCTGTAGCCGAGCCCGAACAAGCAAAAGAACAACCTGCCGAAAAGCCCGCTCAAAAGAAGGCTCCTGTAAAAAAGTCGAGCAACGGCGGCAAAAAGACAAACAAATAATCAAGTAAAAGTATATTACGAAAAACCTCCGCATACTGTAAAGTGTACGGAGGTTTTTTATGCGCTCAAAAAAGAACGTCGCAAAACGCGATCGCGGATATGTGTTTGAAATAGTAAATGCCAATATCGTTGCGTTGATAATAGCCCTAATAGCAATACTGCTGTCCGCACTTGCAGTAAAGCTGTTTAACGTGTCGGACGGCGCTATACCCATTATTAATCAGGTAATCAAAAGCGCGTCAATATTTATCGGCTGCTTAGTTGCGCTTAAAAAGCCTAACAACGGCTGGCTGCGCGGCGTTATTTGCGGACTGACGTTTGTAATGCTGTCGTTCTTGGTGTTTTCGGCATTACAAAACGATTTCACATTCGGCTTGTCGCTGCTCAACGATTGTGCGCTCGGAATGGTATCGGGTATGATAAGTGGCATAATAGCGGTAAACGTTCGCAACAGAGGATAAGTAAACGGAATTGCCAAGACTTTGCGCCCGTAAGAATTTTACTTAATTGTTACGTAATCACTTGATTTTAGGCGTAAAGTATAGTATAATGGTACAAAAGAAAACGGGAGGCATAAAATGGCTCATATCAAGGTTATCAGAAAGTCCACAAATGACAACGGTTGCGACACCGCTTGCGGTGAGTGCCAGACCAGCTGCCAGTCGGCATGCAAAACCAGCTGCACGGTAGGTAATCAGTCTTGCGAACGCAAAACCGTTAAGGTGCTTAACTCCAACAAAAATCAAAACAACTAATGGTACATACTTTCGGACTGCTCGGGCGGGTGTTTGCGCTCGATACCGAGAGTGGATCTTTTTTCGAGATCGACCCCATAGTAAAGGCACTTTTAGACGGCGACGATACGTCGCCGTTTTCGCCGTGTGAAATATCGGACGCGCAAGCGGAAATAGCCGAGCTTAAATCGCAGGGTATACTTTTTGCGCCCGAGCTTAAAGCGGAGCTACCGCCGTACTCGTCCACAATTAAGGCGATGTGTCTTAACGTGTCGCATAACTGTAATCTTGCCTGCAAATATTGCTTTGCCGACGGCGGGACTTACAACGACACGCGGAGAAACATGTCGTTTGAAACCGCAAAGGCGGCTATAGACATGCTTGTTGAAATGAGCGGCACACGGCGTAATTTGGAAGTGGACTTTTTCGGCGGCGAGCCGATGCTCGACTTTGACGTAGTAAAGCAAACGGTATATTACGCGCGTTCGCTGGAAAAATCCCATAATAAGAATTTCAGGTTTACCATAACCACAAATGCGTACAAGCTGTCCGACGAGGATATTGACTTTTTTAACGAGCAAATGTACAACGTCGTCATCAGTATCGACGGCAGGAAAGAGGTGCATGACCGCGTGCGCAAAACCGTGGGCGGCAAGGACAGCTTTGATATTGTAATTAAAAACGCTTTACGGTTTAAAGAAAAGCGAAAAGGGCAATATTATGTACGCGGGACTTTTACGCACTACAACACGGACTTTTGTTCGGACGTGCTGTTCCTTAACGACTTGGGATTTGACCAGCTTTCGATTGAGCCTGTTGTGCTTAATTCAAACAGCCCGCTTGCGTTGCAAGACTCGGACATGCCGACGGTGCTGAAGGAATACGAAAAGCTTGCTGCGGCGTACATAGAGCGGAGAAAGACCGATAAATGGTTTAACTTTTTTCACTTTATGATCGACCTAGACAACGCGCCTTGCGCGGTAAAGCGGCTCAAGGGCTGCGGTGCCGGCGGGGAGTACGTGGCGGTCGCGCCCGACGGTACGGTGTATCCTTGTCATCAATTCGACGGCATACAGGATATGGCGCTGGGCAACGTCTTTGACAGGCAGTTTGACGAGGCCAAGCGCAAAAGCTTTTATACTTGCTCGGTGCTGTCAAAACCCGAATGTTCGGCATGTTGGGCAAAGTACTATTGTTCGGGCGGATGTATGGCCAATTCGTACAAGTACAACGGCGATGTCAACTTGCCTTACAAGCCCGCATGCGAGCTGATGAAAAAACGTGTGGAGTGCAGTCTTGCCATAAAAGCAATAGAGGAAAGCTCGAATTAACAATTGCGCGCAAAAAAATTGAATTATTTTGCAATAAGTGTTTTTAAATATTTGACTTGTGCCACGCTATTTTATATAATATTAGGGAATATATCGGTAGAATGGACAAACATATTCGGCGATAACAAGATCCCGCGGAGAAAATCTTTATGGACGAAAAAAACTCCTTGACGGAAATAGATAAGGTCAGCGCGTCGGAACGCAAAGCTCCGATTGCGCCGCCTGCTCATAAAGCCATCAAGAAAAAATCTACAATCGTAAAGCTTGTGCTTATCGGCATTGCAATGGTGATAGGCATAATTTTCGCGTTTGTTCCGATGCGATTCGGACTTACGCTCTATCATCCGTTCTTGTCAAAGGAATCCATCAGTTTGGGTCTCGATCTTCAGGGCGGCGTGTATGCTGTGTATCAGGCGACCAATACCGATACGAGTAACTTCGACTCGAAGATGGAGGGCACAAGAGCGTCGCTCGAAAGCTTGCTGTCAAGCAAGGGCTATACCGAGGCGACTATTGTGCGCGAGGGTACCGACCGTATCCGTGTGGAAGTTCCCGACGTGGATGATCCCAGCGGTATACTCAAGGTTATAGGTGAGCCTACAACCGTCAGGTTTGTTCTCGACAGCACCAACGAAACGATTATCACGGGCGACAATATCGTCAATGCCGATTCGGGTTATACCGAACAAAACGGCTATGTCGTAAGCCTTGAATTCGATTCGGAAGGTAGAAAGAAATTTGCCGAGGTTACAGCCAATAATCAGGGCAGTACTATAAGCATTTATTTGGGCGATTCTACTACGCCTATCCAAACCGCAAATATCAACGAAACTATCCCCAACGGCAAAGCGATAATTTCCGGTAACTTTACCGCGGATTCGGCAAAAGAGCTGGCGGGTCAAATCATGAGCGGTACGTTTGACGTAGCGCTTGAGCTTAAAGAATCTCAAACAATATCTCCCACGCTCGGCGAGAACGCAATGAAATACGGCTTGATTGCCGGTATTGTCGGCTTTGTACTTGTTATAGCGTTCTTGTGCGTTATATATCGTATGATGGGCGTTGCGGCGTCGCTTGCGCTTGTTATTTACTTGATTATCTATTTGTTCTTCTTGGCTGTGTTGCCTTGGGTACAGCTCACGCTTCCCGGTATTGCCGGTATCTTGTTGAGTATAGGTATGGCTGTTGACGCAAACGTCATTATATTCGAGCGTATTAAGGACGAATACCGCGGCGGAAAATCCATTATGGCTGCTTACCACGCGGGCTTTAAAAAGGCACTGTTCGCAATTCTCGACAGTAATGTAACAACCGTTATAGCGTGCGTACTGTTGATGTTGCTCGGTACCGGCTCTATCAGCGGATTTGCTCTCACTTTGCTTGTGGGCGTACTGATTTCGTTGTTTACCGCGCTTGTCGTATCGCGTGCATTACTCAAATACTTTATCAACCTCAATTCCTACAACGCAAAGCTGTATAACCTTAAACGCGGCAAGCAATTCGAGGGACTTGATGCAGGCTCGACCGACGCAGGCGTTTTGGCGGATATGGAGCGTGAAAAGCAGGAAAAAGAGGACAAACATCAGGAGAAAGAGCGTGCTAAGGCTGAACGCCGTTCGCGAAAAAATAGAGGAGGCGAGACGGCATAATGAAACTTAAAGAAAAATTTAACAATTTAATGGAAAACGATTTCCATATTGCCGAAAAGCGCAAGATTGTTTTTATTATCCCGCTTGTCATTGTAGTTATTGCGGCGATTGCAATGATTACATTTAGGTTTACTTTGGGCTCGGCGTTTAATTTGGGTACGGACTTTACCGGTGGTTACTCGGTTGACGTAAAGCTTGGTAACAAGCTCACCGACAGCAACAAGCAAATCTATTTCGATCAAATAGAGGAAGTGTTTGAGGCTGTTACTGCCGACAACAACAAAACGTATAAGGTTGAGATTTCGGGCGCTATGCAGTTGCAGGGCTCCGGTGATACCGCGTCTATTCGTGTAAAGTATGCGCAAATAAGCGGCGTCAGCGAAAACGAAATGAGCACCTATGTAAATCCCGCCATTGTATCGGCGCTTGAAAATAGGGTCCTTAACAAAGTCCCTACTGTTACTATCAAGGACAACACAATTACCGCTACTTATGACGAGGTTATCAACGACGAGGGCGAGGACAGCCCGTTGGCTGCATTGCGCACGGCTTTTATTGATGCGTTGCCCAATATAAACAAAGATACCGATGCGGGAATTACTGCCGACGCAAGCTCGGTTACGCTCAATCCCGAAAACAAAAAGCAAATCATAATCACAAGCTCGACAAATGTAACAAATTCGGCAAAGGTGCGTCGCGCAATCGTATCCGTAATGAACGTTCCCGATAAGTATTCGGGCTCGGTTTCGGGCGGCGATATGGTTGGCGCTACTGTATCCACCGAGTTGTTGTTTACGGCAATAATCGCCGTTGCGTTGGCACTTATGTTTATGCTTTCATATATAGGCATTAGGTTCCAATTCTCCAGCGGTCTGGCCTGTATTATCGCGTTGTTCCACGACTTGATTATAATGTTTGCGGCTATGGCTATATTCCATGTGGAAATCAACAGCACGTTTATTGCCGCGCTTATTACAATACTTGGTTATTCGATTAACAACTCGATTATCATATTCGACCGCGTGCGCGAAAATATGCGTTCGATTTACGCAAAGAACATGACGCCTGAGGCTGTTGCAAACAAGTCGATAAAAGATACCTTGTTGCGCTCGATAAACACAACTATAACTACGTTGATTATGATAGCAATGGTTGCGATTATAGGCGTAAGCGACATAAGGATATTCGCTATACCCATTATAATCGGTTTGTTAGCAGGTACGTATTCGTCTATTTGCATTGCGCCGTCGCTGTGGGCATTGTTCCAACGCGTGGGTAAAAATAGGGCAAATTTCAATCTCCCGCCCGTAGACAAAAAACGTAAGCAAAAACAAAAGGCTGCTAAGCCTTCCGAAATCGGTGCATAAGTGATGATAAAAAGCCTTCCGTGTGAAGGCTTTTTGGCATAAAAAATAATATGTAATGTGTGAGCAATGAATTTAACTACGCAACAAATTAACAACGTTTCACCCGACAAGCAAGAGGTGGAGCGCATTAGTGAAAAGCTCGGGCTTAACAAAAAGCTCGTTGAGTTGTTGTTTTTGCGTGGTTACGACAATGTTGACGCTATAAACGTATTTTTACATCCCTGCGTCGATAATTTTTACCCGCCCGAAAGTATGCTGGGCATGAATGAGTGCTGCGAACGACTACGCCAAGCGATAGAAAATAACGAGCGCGTGGTTGTTTACGGTGACTATGACGCCGACGGCATTTGTGCCTCGTCTATTTTGTCGTTATATCTTTCCGCTCAGGGAGTGGAGGTATACACGCACATCCCCGATAGGCTGAGCGAAGGGTATGGACTTAACACGGATAGCTTAGAGCGGATAATAGAAAACATAACGCCCGATTTGATTTTGACTTGCGACTGCGGCATATCCGCCGTAGAAGAGGTAGAGTTAGCCAAAGAACTAGGTGTGGATATAGTTGTTACCGATCACCATGAGGTAGGCAAGGTTTTACCTGATTGCGTCGTGGTAAACCCGCATCAATCGAATTGCAAATATCCGTTTAAGGATTTGTGCGGCGCGGGCGTAGCACTGAAAATAGTACAGGCAATGGGAGGTGTGCAGGCGTCAAGCTTGTATTACGACCTTGCGGCTATTGCCACCGTTGCCGATCTTGTAAGCCTTACCGACGAAAACCGACTGATAGTGCAGTTGGGGCTTATGAGTATGTCAAACAGCAAAAATTTCGGCGTTGCCGCGCTTGTCGATTCGCTCAAGCTAAAGACGGTTACGTCGTCCGATATAGCCTTCCGCATAGCGCCGCGAATAAATGCCGCGGGCAGGATGGGGAGTGCGTACCGCGCATTCGAGCTGTTCACGTCATCCGACCCTGCGATTGTGTCGGATAGACTGCATCAAATTATCGACGCAAACAACGATCGAAAAACTTTGTGCGACGATCTATACGCGCAGGCGATAGAGTTACTGAAAAACGAAGACCTTGTATCCCGTCGTGCAATCGTAATTTGCAGTGACAAGTGGGAAAAGGGCATTACGGGAATACTTGCCGCACGTCTTGTGGGCGACTTTAAGCGCCCGGTGTTTGTGCTGGTCAAGAGCGGTGACGAATACAAGGGCACCTGCCGTAGCGTAGAAGGCATTAATATTTACGATTTGTTGAGCCAACAATCCGACATACTCAAGGAATTCGGCGGACACAATCAAGCCGCGGGATTTACTATTTTGCCCGAATATGTCGAACAGTTTAAATCGCGTATTTGTTCGTCATTGGAGAATGTGGATATAAATACTTTTATCCCGTCGTTAAAGTACGATATGGAGCTTAGCGAAAGCGACGTCAATGCGGATTTTGCCTCTTCGCTTAATCTTTTGGAGCCGACGGGAAATAACGGCAATCCCAAGCCGCTGTTTATGACAAAAACCGCATCGCTCACGGCTACGCCGCTTAAAAACAATATAAATCACACAATACTCAAGTCGAGCGGCGGACTGCAATTTTTTGCATACAACTCGTACAAGCTTAACACGTACTATAACGGCGCTACCGAGCGCGAAATGGTGTACGAGCTTATTGACGGCGATTATGCGCCGCGCCTGTATTTGCGCGGATGTGCGCTGAACAGGCTTGCAATAAATGATACGCTTGCGCGTGCTGGATATTTGCGCATGCTCAATTATGCGCCGCATGACGAATATAAGTATACTCGATATACGCCCGATGAGCTTAATTCGCTGATAGACAGCAAATTCGGTATTTTGATTATAGCGGGTAGTAAGCGCGCGTATGACGAATGTGCGGCACTGGATAACGATAATATAGTAATGCACGAAATGCTCTCCGAAACGGCTGTAAACGTATACACGCGGTTGATAGTCGCTCCCGAGCTTTCCAAGTCATTTATGCTGGAAAATTACAAGCGTGTGATTTTTCTCGATTATCCGCCGTCTATGAACGTTATAGGATATATCAACGGCAGGACGAATGCCGCGGTATATATTCCCGAACAAGATAACCGTGCCGAGCTCTTTTCTTGCGTTAAGTCGGATAGAAAGATATTCGGCGAATATTACAATACAATTAAGGGACATTCGACAATAAAGGCGCCTAACGTGTATGCGTATTTCAAGGCGTTACATGCTCGCGTAAAAAATATCGAACTTCCGCAGTTTATAGCATGTTTATCGGTCTTTACACAGTTAAAGCTGTTATCTTTCCGACCTGATAACGGAATCACATTGTTCAACGTAAGCAATGCGCTTGAAAATTCGGATATTTACAAAACAATCGAGGCATGGCAATAATGAGCGACGGTATATCCAAAATAGAGGCGCAAAAAATTATTGATCGCGAAAGCATGCATTTGCGCTCGAGATATGTATTAATGTACACCGACAAGCAAACCGAAATGCTTGACAGTGTGTTATCTTATGCTATCCGTATGCACGGCAGTCAGCGCCGCGTATCGGGTGAGCCATATATTATTCATCCCATTGCCGTAGCCAATATTTTGCTCGATATAGGTATGGACAGCCCGACGGTTGCCGCCGCATTGCTACACGATTGCATAGAGGATACTGCATCCACTCCCGAGGAAATAACGGCGCTGTTCGGCGCGGAAATTTGCACGCTTGTTACGGCTGTAACCAAGCTGGCTAAAATGGTGTTCAAGTCCAAGGAGGAGGAGCAAGCCGAAAACTTTCGCCGTATGTTCTTTGCAATGGCAAAGGATATACGCGTAATATTGATTAAGCTTGCCGATAGGCTCCACAATATGCGCACTATCGACGTTCTTTCCAGAGATAGGCAAATAGCAATGGCTACCGAAACCTTGGATATTTACGCGCCGCTTGCGTCAAGGTTGGGCTTGTCGTTTATAAAATGCGAACTGGACGATTTATGCTTAAAGACCTTGCATCCCGAGGCATATGACGAGCTGGTAAAAGCGGTGTCGTTAAAGCGCGCGCAGCGTCAGGACCTTGTTGTGAATATTTGCGAAACATTGCGCAAAAAGCTGAGCGAGCTCAAAATTAACGGGCAGGTAAGCGGTAGACCTAAGCATTTTTACAGCATTTATAAAAAGATGGTCGGGCAAAACAAAACGTTCGATCAAATTTACGACCTTTCCGCAGTGCGTGTAATATTGGATACTGTGCAAGATTGCTATACTGTGTTGGGTGCTATTCACACTATGTGGAAACCCATACCTGGTAGGTTTAAGGATTATATTGCAGTACCCAAGCCTAACAATTATCAGTCACTCCATACCACGGTAATTACAAACTACGGCGCGCCGTTTGAAATTCAAATCCGTACTTTCGAAATGCACAAGATTGCCGAATACGGCATTGCCGCGCATTGGAAATACAAGGAAAACCGCGTTGCCGATTCCGACCTCGACGAAAAGCTTAAATGGCTGCGCGGCGTTATGGAAACTGAAAAAGAGCAAACCGCCGATCCCGAGGAGTTTTACGAATCGCTTAAATTGGATTTGTACAGCGGTCAGGTGTTTGTGTTCACTCCGCGCGGGGACGTTATTGCAATGCCGGAAGGCGCAACTCCCGTTGACTTTGCGTACACCGTCCATTCCGAGGTGGGCAATAAGTGCGTAGGCGCAAAGGTGAACAACAAGATTGTTCCTTTGGAAACAAAGCTGCAAACGGGCGATTACGTGGATATTATTACGTCCCAAAATTCGAAGGGACCCAGTCGCGACTGGCTTAGATTTATTAGAACGTCTACCGCAAAAAGCAAGATACGCGCGTTCTTTAAGCATGCGATGAAGGAAGAGAATATCAAGCACGGCAAGGAGATTTTGGAGCGCGAGGCAAAAAATCGCGGGTATTCGTTAAACGATTTGTTCGTTCAAAAGTGGCTTGATACAATAATGCTGCGTTACTCGTTTTCGTCTATTAACGATATGTACGCGTCGGTTGGGTACGGTGCTTATACGCCCAATCAAATACTGTTAAAGCTGATAGATTTTTACAAGCGCGAACATCCCGTCGTGCAGGAAAATATAGTTAGCCCCACGGTCACGAAAGTAGACGGTCAGGGCATTGTAGTAAACGGACATAGCGATATGCTTGTGCGCATGGCTAAATGCTGTTCGCCCGTGCCGGGTGACGGCATTGTCGGGTATATTTCGCGCGGACGCGGGGTAACGATTCACCGTGACAGCTGTCCCAATGTTAAAAACGCGGAAGATTATCGGCTTATAGAGGCGCACTGGAGCGGCAATAGGTGCGCGCCTTTTGTGGCGTCGCTCACAGTGGAATGTCAGGACGCGGGCGGATTGCTTGCGCGTATCACAAAGGCGGTGTCCGACATGAAGGTGTTTATCGAATCGATGTCGGCACGTTCCGACAAGGCAAATCACGGCGTTATTTCGCTCAGCGTGCGCATTACGTCGCCCGAACAGCTCGAGATGGTTATAAACAAAATCAAATCTTTGCGCAATGTAGACAAGGTTTACCGTGCGGTAAAATAGGTAGTCGCCGTGAATATAGAGTGCATTGAAACTGGCAGTTGTTATACCGATACATATTTGATTGTAGAAGGGGAAAGCGCAATCGTCATCGACCCGGGCGATGATTACGAACGCATTAGTTTGCGTTTATCTAAGCTGGGAGCTAAGGCGGAGTATGTGCTTATTACACACGCGCATTTCGATCATATCGGCGCGGTGGCTCGGTTTGCCGCGAGCGGTGCAAATGTGTATGTTTCCGAAAAGGATTACGACCTGCTTGTCAAGTTTGATTTCTATTTGAACATCGGATACTTTGATAAACGCGTGGAAAGCTTTGCCGCTGACGTTCTTGTAAACGACGGGGATAAGTTCAGCCTTTGCAATCACGATTTTACTGTCGTTGCAACTCCCGGGCACACGCCTGGCGGCGTATGCTACATTATGGACGATAACATCATATTTTCGGGCGATACGCTGTTTAGACTAAGTATAGGTCGCACCGATTTTCCGTTTTGTTCACATTCCGATTTGATTAATTCAGTAAAAAAGCTTTTTGCATTGAACGGCGATTACATCGTTTATCCCGGTCATGGCAAAAGCACCACGCTCGACTTTGAGCGGGAAAACAATCCGTATGTTCATTGACATTAAAACAAACACTGAACTGAATGACGTCGCTAAGCTTTTTTATTTTAGCGACTGTCCTAATATACTGCTGTCGGTAGACGGTGAGTCTTTTGCCGTGAATATAAACGGCAAGCTCACCACGCATACTTACGCCGACGATTTTTACAACGTAATTCCGCTTGCGCATAGAGTGCAACGCTTGTCCAAGATAGCTGTATACGACGCGCTGTGCGCTTATACGGGGCGAAAAATGCCGTGGGGTGCGCTCACGGGCGTTCGACCGACAAAGCTGTTTTACGAATGTTTACGCGACGGTAACAGCCCGCAAGACGCTATATTGTTGATGCAAAAGGTTTACCGCATAAGCGCCGAACGTGCCGCGGTACTGGAAAAAATAGTGCGGTCGCAGCATGGCAAAATACATTTTTCCGACGATTATTACAACCTTTACGTACACGTCCCGTATTGTACTACACGCTGCTGCTATTGCTCGTTTGTGTCATTGCCTATTGCCAAATGCAAAGAGCAGTCGGAACAATACGTCAAGCTGTTGTGCGACGAGATTAAGCAATCTATGAACTTTCTTTCCTCGCGCGGAAAAAAGCTGTTGTCCGTATATATCGGCGGAGGTACGCCTACGGCACTTGCCGAAAAAGAGCTTGATGCATTGCTGTCCGCGATAAACGTAAACGGAATAGAGTACACTTGCGAGGCGGGTAGACCGGACACAGTTACCAAAGAAAAATGCGAGATTATGAAATCGCATGGCGTGACAAGGGTATGTGTAAACCCGCAAACATTAAGTAACGAAACGCTGGTAAAGATAGGTAGAAGTCATACCGTAAAGCAGTTTTACGGCGCATACGAGTGTGCCGCAAGCTGTGGATTCGATATAAATTGCGATCTTATAGCAGGATTGGAGGACGAGCAAGCGGACGATTTTATAAAATCCTATAATGGAATTATCGACTTATCGCCGCACAATATTACCGTCCATTCGTTATCCAAAAAGAACGGCAGCGCAATAAGGTACACTGACGGGGAAAACGCGGGCACCGCAGCAATGTTAAATTACGTGCTTGCCAACATGAATAAGTACAATCCGTATTATTTGTACCGTCAAAAGCGGCAGGCGTGCAATTTGGAAAACATAGGATTGTCCTTGCCGAACAAGGAGTGCATAAACAACATTACCACTATGGAAGAAACGGTAAGCGTTGTAGCTTGCGGCGCGGGCGCAATATCCAAGCTTGTCGGTGACAACAAGATAGTTCGCCATGCTAACGTGCGTGACGTCGGGCTGTATATCTCTGAATATAACGATAGGCTAAAAGCCAAACACGAATGTTTTTCAAACGTATTGGACAAGTCGGTATAAATTACTGTACATTCGGCGCGGTTTAGTGTATAATTATGTCGATGAATAATTATTTTATTTACACATACGGTTGTCAAATGAACGTACATGAATCGGAAAAGCTCGCAGGCATTTTGCAGTCGCGCGGGTATTTGCCGTGCCAAAACGTTGAGGATGCGGACGTTATCGTGTTGAACACATGCTGTGTGCGCGAAACTGCCGAAACCAAAGTGTACGGGCATTTGGGTAGAATTAAGAGCCAAAAAAAGCAGGGTGCAATTATAGCCGTTTGCGGGTGTATGACGCAGCAACCCAATGCCGCCGAAAAGCTGGTCAAGCGTTGTCCTTTTGTAAATATCGTTATCGGCACGTTCAATCAGCCGCGGCTGGGCGACTATCTCGATAGGTTTATTCAAACGGGTACGCGCGTAATCGAAGTGTGGACGTCGGAAAAGGACGGGGACTGCGCGGAAAGCACTTCGCCGGTGCGCTCGTCGGGCATAAACGCTTGGGTAAACATTATGTACGGCTGCAACAATTTTTGCACATACTGCATTGTGCCGTACGTTCGCGGCAGAGAGCGTTGCCGACCGATAGACAATATAGTATCCGATATAGATAGCTTGTTGAGCAAAGGGTACAAGCAAATAACGCTGCTTGGACAAAACGTAAACTCATATAGATACATGGGCAAAACGTTTACCGATTTGCTAAAGGAGCTGGAAAGCGATACAAAATATCGGCTCAAGTTCATGACGTCGCACCCCAAGGACATTTCGCCCGATCTTGCGCAAATAATAAGTGATTCCAAGGTGTTAAGCCACAGCTTGCATTTGCCTGTGCAGGCAGGGAGCGACCGAATTTTGCAAGCAATGAACAGGCATTATACACGCGACGAGTATTTGGCAAAAATTTCCTCATTCCGTGAGCTTATACCCAATATCGGGCTGAGCTCTGACGTTATGGTCGGATTCCCGACGGAAACCGAGGACGACTTTTTGCAAACATTGGATTTGGTGGAACGCGTCAAATACAACAATTTGTTTATGTTTATTTACTCGCGGCGCAGCGGCACGCCTGCCGACACTATGCCGCAGCTTGACTATTCGACAAAGCAAAAGCGCATAGATAGGCTTATCAAGTTCCAGTTTGAAATATCCAAACAGCTTGCTTTGGGCGCGGTGGGGCATACCGCGGAAGTGCTTGTGTCGGACAAGGACGGCAGCAAGTGCTACGGTAAGTCGGAAACGGATGCGGCAATCACGTTCGAAAGCGACAGTGCGCAAATAGGCGATTTTGTTCGCGTAAAAATCGTATCGGCAAAAAATGCCAATTTAACGGGCGAGGTGGTGTAACATGGGCTTATCGCCGATGATGAAACAGTACAAACAAATAAAAACCGAATATCCCGATACTATACTGATGTTTAGGCTGGGCGATTTTTACGAGATGTTTTTTGAGGACGCCGTCACCGTATCGAAGGAGCTTGACCTTACTCTTACAGGCAAGTCTTGCGGTTTGGAGGAACGCGCGCCCATGTGCGGCGTGCCTTATCACGCGGTGCAAACTTATATTTCCAGGCTGCTCAAAAAGGGGTATAAGGTGGCAATTTGCGAGCAAATGAGCGACGAGCCTATTGCCGGCAGCAAGATAGTCGAGCGCAACGTTACGCGAATAATCACGGGCGGTACAATCACCGATACCGACAGTTTGAGCGACGACAAGAATAACTACCTGATGTCGCTGTATTTGGACGACAGCGGCGTGGGCGCGGTGTGGACGGACATAACCACCGCCGAAACATATAACCATTTTATACCGTGTCCGGTAAAAGTTAAGCTCAACGACCTGTTATTGAGAATAAAGCCGGCTGAAATAATAGCCAACTCAAAAATGATGGAGGAGAGCGTAGAGCTTTCCGCCGTCAAATACGGCTCGGTATGCACGCTTTCGCAGTACGACGACGCGATGTTTGATTTTGAAACGGCAAAGTCCACATTGCTCGGCGTGCTGGACGAAAAGGAATTGAAAACGTTGTGCAAAACTCCCGCATGCGTTTGCGCCGAAGGTGCGCTTGTCGCGTACGTAAGGCACAACCAGTTTCGCAATGACGTAAATATCGGCGGCAACGAAAGCTATGAATCGGCTGCGTATATGGATATAGACGCGAACACCGCAAAAACACTCGAGCTTGTGGAATCGCAAAGCCGTAAGCGCGGTACAACGCTGCGCGACGTTATTAACAAAACTTGCACGCCTATGGGTGATAGGCAGCTGCAAAAGTGGATTATGCGTCCGTTGTGCAACAAGACCGAAATAGATAAACGATTGGATTCGGTTGACGTATTATACGGCGATACCATATTGCGGGAACGCATACGCACGGCGTTAATGAACATAAAAGATATAGTGCGTATATCCGCCAATCTCGCATTGGGCGAAATAAAGCCGAAGGACGTGACGGCGCTAAACGTGTCTTTTCACGCTTTACCCGACATCAAGTCGGCGCTCGAAACAGTGCACGCCGCAATGCTGTGCGATATAAACAGTCGGCTAACCGTTATGTCGGACCTGACCGACTTGATAGACAACGCAGTTGTCGTTCCTGAAAGCGTGGACAAAAAAGAGGAAACGTACATTATTAAAACGGGGTACGACGCCGTTCTCGACGAATACCGTTCGCTTGTCAGCAGCTCACGCAAATACATAGCGCAAATGGAGGCAAACGAGCGCGAAAAAACTCAAATAAAGAATTTGCGCATATCGTACAACAGGCTTTTCGGGTACTTTATTGAAGTGCCGCGCCAGTTTGATTCTATGGTGCCGCAAACCTACCAGCGCAGGCAAACCGTAGCAAATGCGGAAAGATACATTACCGACGAGCTTAAAGAGTTAGAATACAAAGTGCTCAACGCCGCCGATCTTGCGGAAAAGCGGGAAAAAGAATTGTATGCTCAAGTGCTTGCTACGCTTAGGACCAAATGTCCGATTATTAACACATTGGGCAAGGCGATAGCCGATTTGGACTGTTTGGTTTCGCTTGCTACGGTCGCAAAACGCAACGGCTATTGTCGTCCCGAAATATCCACGGACGGGGATATTGTTATAAACGAAGGCAGGCATCCTGTTGCCGAAACGCTGCCGTCCGACGAGCTGTTTGTGCCTAACAACACGGCAATGAACAAAAGCGACGCAAAGACTATGCTTATTACCGGACCGAACATGGCGGGCAAAAGCTTGTATATGCGCCAAGTCGCGCTTATTACGGTGCTTGCGCATATGGGCGCGTTCGTCCCTGCAAAGTCGGCAAAAATCGGGCTTGTGGACAAGGTGTTTACAAGAGTAGGCGCCAGCGACGATCTTTCCACGGGTAGAAGTACTTTTATGGTGGAAATGACAGAGGTTGCAACCATTTTGGAAAACGCAACCGATAACAGCCTTATTTTGTTCGACGAAATCGGCAGGGGCACTTCTACATACGACGGCCTGAGCATAGCGTGGGCGGTTATAGAATACGTATCGCAAAAATACAATGCTAAGGTATTGTTTTCCACGCATTTCCACGAGCTTACCGAGCTTGAGGGGAGCATTGTCGGGCTTAAAAACTATAAGTTTACCGCAAAGGAAACTGACGGCAACATTAAATTTGTGCGAAAAATCATGCGCGGCAGCGCCAACAAGAGCTTTGGTATAGAGGTGTCCGCGCTTGCGGGACTGCCGCAAACCGTTTTGGATAGAGCTAAACAATTACTTTCTCAGCTCATTAACGCCGACATAGCGCACAAGGCAAACGACGTGCGCCAGCTTTCGTTGTTTGATAACGCTATGCAGTATGATGAGGTTATTCGCATACTCAAGGATATTGACGTAAACAACATTACGCCGCGCCACGCGCTTGATATACTTTGCGACTTAAAGGAAAAATTGGATAAATGAAAATAAATAAACTTCCCAGCGAAATATTCAATAGGATAGCTGCGGGCGAGGTTGTGGAAAGTCCCGCCTCTATAGTAAAGGAGCTTGCCGAAAACGCTATCGACGCCGGCGCTACCGAGATAACCGTTTCCGTTAGGGGGGGTGGCATTGATAGAATTTCCATTACCGACAACGGTTGCGGCATTGACTTTGAAGATATGCCTACGGCATTTTTACCGCACGCCACAAGCAAGATCAAAAATCTCGACGATTTGGACACTATCAGCACGCTCGGATTTCGCGGTGAGGCGTTGCCCAGTATAGGCGCTGTTGCGGACGTAACAATGGTATCACGAACGGCAAACAGCGAAATCGGCGGAAAAATCGTATATAAGGCCGGTAGGCTAATATCGCATGACGAGTGCGGAACAAGCCTCGGCACAACCGTGACGGTTGAGAATTTATTTGAACATATTCCGGCAAGAAAAAAGTTTTTGGGCAAGCCGTCACGCGAGGAAACAAAAATATTTACGCTTATCGAGCATTTGGTGCTGTCCAATCCCGATATTGTCTTTAAGTTCGACAGCGAAACAAAGCATTTTTCGTCGCCGGGCGAGGGGCTGAAAAGCGCGGTGTTTGCTGTGTACGGTGATTCGGTGTTGAAAAATACCGTCGAGGTCAATTTATCTGATACGCCAATCACAGTGACGGGCTTTACTTGCCTCCCTACATACACCAAACCGTCGCGAAATTATCAAAATATAATAATTAACGGAAGGTATGTTGAAAGCACGGATATTCAATACGCCGTTTATTCGGTTTATTCGGCATATTTGATGAAACGGCAATATCCGCTTTTTGTATTACATATAACAATGCCTTACGATATGGTGGACGTAAACGTTCATCCGAGCAAGATGCAGGTCAAATTTGCCGATACAATCAAGATTAAATCTATTGTCGCGCGTGGTGTGAAAAATGCGGTAATGCCGCGGCTGACCGATCCCAAAAAGCTCGATTTGGACTTGGATGACGATGATTTTAAATCGGACAGCAACGAGGAGTACGTCAAGCCGTCGCATAATTTGTTTAAATCGTTTTTCGAGGCTATTCCCGCCAAACCTGTCGGCGCGCAAGCCGTAGATAACAGTTCGGTTGCGCAAACGGAAGATAATATCGATGGCTTAGCGGTAGACAATACATTTGCAAATGCTCCGCCTGTTGACAGTTATTCGGATATTTATACGCCCGCCGCTGACTTTACGCAAAAGCAAGAGGTGTTTGCACCCGTTGAATGTACTTACATAGGCAAGCTTTTCAACACGTATTTGATTTTAGAGCGCGGGGAACAGTGCTATTTTATCGACCAGCACGCCGCGCACGAAAAGCTTTTGTACGATAAGCTGTTAAAAAAATACGAGGAAAAACGCCTACAAACTCAACCGTTGATGATTCCGTTCGTGTTTGACGTGTCGGCTGCCGACGCCGAGCTTTTAAGCGAAAATATCGAATTATTGGAAGATTGCGGTTTTGGTATATCGCCGTTTGGGGAATATACTTTTACGTTGTCGTATTTGCCGTACGAATGTGTGGGGATAGATTTGCAGCTGTTTGTTTCGGATATGCTCGCGCTTGTCAACTCACGCGAAAAAAGCCCTATGGTGCTTAAGGAGCGGCTTATGCAAGCGGCGTGTAAGGCTGCCGTAAAGGGCGAGATAGACGATTTGGGACAATCTGAAATCGAGGCACTTCTTGCCGAAATGACAGCACGCAACATTACTTTGTTTTGTCCGCACGGCAGACCGATTGTTATAAGTTTTTCCAAAAAGGAGATAGAAAAGTGGTTCAAGCGCATCGTATAAAAGCGCTTGCCTTGGTCGGCTGTACAGCCGTTGGCAAGTCCGATACTGCGATTAAGCTTGCAAAGCACTTCGGCGGGGAAATAATCGGCGCGGATTCCATGCAAATATACAGGGGCTTTGACATCGGCACGGGCAAGCTGACTGCAGCTGAATGCGACGGCGTTGTGCACAAGATGATTGATATTGCGGACGGGGACGCCGACTTTTCGGTCGGGGAATATGTTAAGATAGCAAAGTCCGAAATCGAGCGTACGCATAGTAATGGCAAGCTGCCGATTATAGTTGGCGGTACGGGACTGTATGTATATTCCTTGTTGTCGGGCTGCAACTTTGCCGACGCGCCAAAGGACGATAATATCCGTCGCGCGCTTAAGCTTGTGGCGCACTTTTTCGGGTCAAAGGTTTTGCATTGTATGCTCACGGGTATAGACGGACAATCGGCGGCTAAAATTTCGGCTAACGATTGTAAGCGCGTAGCTAGAGCGTTAGAAATATTTTGTTTGCGCGGGCAAGCAAAGTCCGTCGCCATAACGCAAGAAAAACCTTATGACGATTTGACGATAGTGCTTACGCTACCGCGCGAAATGCTGTACGACAAAATAAACAAGCGTGTTCACCGCATGTTTGACGACGGTCTTATAGATGAGGTTAAATCGCTGTTGCAATACAAAAATCACACCTCGATGCAAGCACTGGGATACAAGCAAATCGCCGCTGACATTGACGCGCCACGCGAACAGTTGGAGCAAATCACGGCGCAAAAAACGCGCAATTACGCAAAGCGGCAAATGACCTATTTTAACAATATGAAACTCAACAAAGTGTTTATCGACGCGCGCAATTATGACCAAATCAAACAAACGGTCGAAGAATTTTTGGAGAATTAATCATGCATAAACTAATAGAACAGGCGATTAATAATCTTACGGACAGCTTTAAACGCGTGGACGGAATTGCTCTCGACAATCAAAAAAAAGTATTGGACGCATTTATAAAAAATCGCATCGCGCTCAGGCATTTTACTCCAACGTCCGGTTACGGCTACGACGACGTGGGGCGCGACACGTTAAACAAACTGTTTGCCGACGTATTCGGCACCGAGGACGCCATAGTTTCGCCTCTTATTGTTTCGGGTACGCACGCGCTTACAATCGCGCTGTTCGGGTTGTTGCGTCCCGGTCAAACGTTGCTGTGTGCAACAGGAAAACCCTATGACACGCTCAATGATGTGATTTTCGGCGACGGAATAGGCTCTTTAAAGGACTTTAACGTCAGCTGCGAGATTGTGCCGCTAAAGGGCGGAACGCCCGATTTAGAGGCAATTAAAGCCAAAATACAGGCATTAAAGCCGAGCGTAGTGGCTGTTCAGCGCTCGCGCGGCTATGATGTGCGACCAGCATTGTCGGTTAATCAAATACGCGAAATAACGGAAATTGCAAAGAGCGCAGGATGTTTCGTTATGGTTGACAACTGCTACGGCGAGTTTACCGAAACGGTAGAGCCGTCGTTTGCCGACGTTCTTGTCGGGTCGCTTATTAAAAATCCGGGCGGAGGCATTGCGCCGACGGGCGGATATATTTGCGGCACTGCAAGCGCTATTAAGCAAATAGAAGGTAGGCTTACTTCGCCGTCCATCGGCAGGGAGGTCGGGTCGTATGCAGGTGATTACCGCTTGTTTTATCAGGGCTTATTCTTGGCGCCGCATGTTACTGCGCAAAGCATAAAAACGGCGTTACTGTTTTCGGAAGTTTTCTCGCGACTCGGCTACCAAACGTTGCCCAAATCCACCGATCGGGTTGACGACATTATTTGCTCGGTAAACTTTAACGACGAGCAAAAGCTGATTGACTTTTGCAAAACCGTTCAGTCGGTTTCACCGGTGGACAGCTTTGCATCACCAGAGCCGTGGGACATGCCCGGATATAACGACAAGGTGATTATGGCGGCAGGAGCGTTTGTTCAAGGCTCGTCTATTGAGCTGTCTTGCGACGCGCCTATTCGTCCGCCGTACACTGCGTACTTTCAGGGCGGACTGACTTTTGAACATGGTATTTTGGCGTTGGAGGCTTGCTTGCAGGCGCTGGGTATAAATTAGCCGCAATTTGCAAAGTATAAAAATATTAAACTCCTTATTCGTACATAGCTAATAAGGAGTTTTTTATTTTGAATACAATAATAAAAAAGGTAACGGGTAGAGAGATACTCGATTCACGAGGCAATCCCACCGTAGAGGCGGAAGTGGTGTTGGAAAGCGGCATAACGGGAATTGCCGCCGCGCCGTCGGGTGCATCGACGGGCGAGTTTGAGGCGATTGAACTTCGCGACGGGGATAAAAACCGATTCGGCGGCAAAGGTGTATCCAAAGCTGTAAGCAATATCGATACGATTATTAACGAAATCTTATGCGGCGCCGATGCAAGCGATACCTATGCCGTAGATAAGCTTATGCTGGATGCCGACGGCACTGACAACAAGTCTAAGCTGGGCGCAAACGCCATACTTGCCGTGTCGCTGGCAACAGCCAAGGCCGCGGCAAAGGCGTATGATATGCCGTTATATAGATACTTGGGCGGTTGCGGTGCAAGAGAGCTGCCTGTACCCATGATGAATATTCTTAACGGTGGGGCGCACGCATCGAATACTGTGGACGTTCAGGAGTTTATGATAATGCCGATAGGCGCTACGTCGTTTTCGGAAGGGCTGCGTTGGTGCTCCGAGGTATATCACACGTTGCAGTCACTGCTAAAAAGCCGCAATCTTTCCACTGCCGTAGGTGATGAGGGTGGGTTTGCACCCAATCTAAATAGCGACGAGGAGGTGGTAAAAGTGATTATTGATGCCGTAAGAAAAGCGGGATTTAAGGACGGATCGGATTTTGTTATTGCACTTGATGCCGCCGCCAGTGAATGGAAGGGAGGAAAAACGGGCGTTTACCGAATGCCCAAGTCGAATGTAATCTTTAAGTCCGACGAACTAATAGATCATTGGCGTATGCTTACCGAAAAGTATCCCATTTATTCTCTGGAGGACGGATTGGACGAAGAGGACTGGGACGGCTGGCAAAAGCTTACTTCTACGCTCGGATCATCTGTGCAGCTTGTTGGCGATGATTTGTTTGTCACCAACGTCAAACGCCTGCGAAATGGTATCGATTGCAAATGCGGCAACTCTATATTGATTAAACTAAATCAAATCGGCACGCTTTCCGAAACACTTGACGCCATAAAATTGGCGCACAAAAACGGTTTTACTTGTATTATATCGCATCGTAGCGGAGAAACGGAGGACTCAACCATTGCCGATCTTGCCGTTGCGGTAAACTGCGGACAAATCAAAACGGGCGCACCATGCCGCTCCGAACGTGTGGCAAAATACAATAGGTTGCTGCGAATAGAACAGCAATTATGCGGCGGGGAGTACAGGGGAGCAAAAGCCTTCAAAATCAAAAGATAGCTATAACGGCAAGTGCATATGTGCTTGCCGTTTTTTTGTGCTACAAAACACAAAAGAGTTTTATTATATTATTGCGCTATCAAATTTTTTGTGATATAATATTTGTGTCGACATATGCTCGGCGCTATTTGTTGTGTAAAATTATTTAAAAACGAGGTGAACGTGGAAGATTGCATTTTTTGTAAAATAATCAAAGGCGAAATCCCTTCGAAAAGGTATTACGAGGACGAGCTCATGATAGTCATTGCCGATATTGCGCCTAAGGCAAAAAAGCATTATTTGGCTATTCCCAAAAAGCATTACAAAAGCTTTACGGATATGACGGATGACGACGCTATTCAGCTGGGTAAATGTATAAAAAAGGCGGGAGAGATTGCGCCCTCACTCGGTCTTGAAAACGGATTCCGCTTTGTTATCAATCAAGGCGATGACGGGATGCAAACCGTTCCACATTTGCATATGCACCTTTTGGGCGGACAAAAGCTTGACGAGCCCGATTATAATAAATAACTTATGCCCGTAAAAGCAAAACGTAAGCAAACAGTCGCGCTCGAGCTGCCCTATACCTTTACGGATAATGTTCGCAAATCGAGGCTTGGTAAATCCGCTGTGGGCGGCTATACGGTAAATACTAATGCCATCCAATCGGATTTAACATATGACGAACGATATAAAAACGCTATATCCGCATTCAGGCGCGAAAGCTCGGTTATTCTCGATTTCGGCAGTCCGCTATATTCACTGCACGGTGCGTTCAGGCAAGAGGCAATCAAGGCGTACATTATAAAGGTGCTGCTGTTTGTGGGAACGAAACCTACGGGCAACGGGCTTGCAGTCCTGGCACGACTTACGGAAATACTTACATTGCATCCCGAGCTTACGTTGGAATATGTAATTGACGACTTTGCCAAAACCCATGCGGCAACCGTGGATGCGGTAACGCACATCATAGAAAAGTACTTTAACATTTATGATAATTATTTTTGCGAAAGAGTTATTAGCTTGACCGGCTCGCATCCTATGACTGCAAAGGACGTGCTTTGCGACTTAAGCGTATATGTCCGAGCAAAATATTTATGTGAAACGAGGCAATAATGCACTACATATCGGACAATATCTATTTAATTAATAGAGTTAATCCGCTTGCAAGCTATACTTTGGATAGATTCTTGCATAACGAGTTGGCTATTGAACGTGCCGTCGGCTTAAACGATATTCGATTGGGCGTATACAATGTATTGCTTTCGCATGGATTTCATCTACAGCTAAACGGTTGCGAATATTTGGCGTTGTTGGCGTCACGATACATAGTAAAAAGCGACTACAATGAGCAAAAAGCAATTTCGGATATAGCCATAGCAATTGGAGCAAATGACGATTTTATAGTGGGCTGTATCAATGCAAGTATAATTCGCAACAAGGAGTTCATTCCGATAGCGAGTAAAACACTCGGCGTTGCAATACCTTCGGACAAAACGAGCATAACCGACGTGGTAGCAATAATCGGCGCTGTGTTCAAGATTTATTTTAACTACACAGTCGATTCCGAACATTTCGATGAGGACGACTGTCCGGCAATCAATTTCAGTAGGGCAATATTGGATCATGGAGAAAAACGATAGAAAAATCAAAATTTTAATAGTCGACGACGACACAAATATTTGTCAGCTGTTAGAACTGTATTTGGTCCGCGACGGGTTTGCCGTTGATGTTTGTCACGACGGAGTCGCTGCGCTTTCCAAGCTTGCCGCAAGCGTATACGATGCGGTTGTATTAGACGTGATGATGCCGGGGCTTGACGGATTCGAAGTGCTTTCAGAGCTTCGCAAATTCAGCGAAGTCCCGGTAATTATGCTGTCCGCACGCGGTGAATCAACCGATAGAATTTCGGGACTCAATCGCGGTGCTGATGATTACATAACAAAACCGTTTGAGCCGCAGGAGCTTATTGCGCGTATACGCGCGGTTTTGCGCAGGTCTAAACCCGCCGAGGAGATCAAGAGCGTAACGTTATTTAATCTCAACGTCAATCTTACCGAATTTACCGTAACGCTCAACGGAGAAAAGGTAGATATGCCGCCCAAAGAAATCGAGCTGCTGTATATGCTTGCAAAGACGCCTATGCATGTCTTTACGCGCGAGGAGCTACTCAATGCAATTTGGGGACAAGGTTATTCGGGCGATTCGCGCACGGTTGACGTTCATATCAAGCGTGTTCGCGAAAAGCTTGGCGACAATCCGCACTGGCAGCTTACCACGGTGTGGGGAGTGGGCTACAAAATAGAAATCAATTAGGTGAGTTGTGGCTGACGGAAAATTTACCGTAAAAAGATTTTTTAAATCTCATATTTTAAGAATAGCTGTTGCAGTCATCGTTGTTTTTTGTACGGTATTTTTTCCTATGTACTTTGCATACCCGCAGGCGGACAGTGAAAAGCGCAATATTATTATTGTGCTGATTGCGTTTGGATGTGCATTTGAAATTATTGCTTACGTGCTTATATCGCACTATCTTATATATGCCAAAATAGGTGAGGCGTCTAAGCGTTTGGTAGGCATGACGCATGACGGAAATTTGGGCAAAATGCACGGCGTCACCATAGACAACAGTGCTGACGATTTGATTGATGCCGTAAACGCAACGTCCGACGAATATGTTCGGCTCGCACAAGTGCGGAAAACGTTTGTCGCAAACGCCTCCCACGAGCTGCGTACGCCGTTGACGTCAGTGCAAGGATTTTTGCAGGCTGTTTTGGACGGCACGGCAAACGAGGAAGACAAGGAAAAATACTTAAAGATTGCTCTAAGCGAAACAAAACGGTTAAATGCGCTTATAACGTCTATGCTCGATCTTTCAAGGCTGGATTCCGGTAAAAATCCGCTGGTACGCACCAAGTTTGACATTAACGACATTATCAATGAGGTTGCGGCAAAGTTCGAGCCCGCACTGATTAAAAAAGCATTGCAAGCCAACGTCGAATTTTCTCGCGACACGTGCTATGTATTTGCCGATAAGGACAAAATCGTACAAGTAATTACAAATCTTTTGGACAACGCAATCAAGTATTCCCCGGCGTATTCAAGGATTATTCTTACAACAAGCATTCATGAAAACAAGGTGTACGTAACGGTGCGCGATTTCGGTTACGGCATAAGCAAAAAGGATCAAATGCTTATTTGGGACACATTCTATATGACCGATAAATCGCGATCACCGGTCAAGACCAAAGGCTCGGGACTGGGGCTATCTATTGTAAAAAAGATAATAGACGAGCATGGGGAAGTAGTTTGGGTGGAAAGCAGCCGTGGCACCGGCGCAACGTTTATTTTTACGCTGACGCTGTTCGACCCATCCAAGCATAATCCCGCCGTCGGAAAAATAATACAGGCGCCGGAAAAATCGGGCGCAGCGGAGAAATAAATGGAATTGTATTTTGAACAAAACGTGCCCAATAAAAACGTTGACGAACGTACCAAGCGTACAAAGGCGCTTATTATCGCAAAAACCGTTTGCATGATTTTCGGTGTCTTTTTAATTGTAAGCAGCGCAATGCTCGGCGACTACTTTTTCAACTTTTTTTGGATATTCTTGATTTTGGCGGCTCCGTTCTTTGTGGCAACATTCATTTTGGGCAGGATAAACAAGCGCTGCAATACCGAATACGATTATGTAATAGATGACGAATTTATACGCGTGACGGAAATATACTTTCGCGAACGGCGTAAATTGAAACACACTGTGCGCCTTAGACTGATTGAATCGGTGGGAGTATTCGATACCGAAGGCTACAAAAAAGCGGAACGGGACACGCACAAAAAAATTCTCGCATTGGTTAATTACGATGACGAGGACAGTATTTTGTATATTTGCTACAAAACGGACAAGGGCGTGCGCAATATATTATTTTTAGAGCCTAACAAAGGATTTATGATTGCATTGCGCCGCGCACTTTCTACATCCGCTTTAACCGTTTTTGACAAGAGTGTTTCGGATTTGGAAAAGCGCCTTGCAAAAAAAGAACAAGAAGAGGCGTTGTCGGCGGTAAACGGCCACGACGACGCATCCGCCCAAACGGATGACAACGCTACAAAGGCGGAGATTGACAACACACATACAGGGGACGGCGAATAACAATGATTTACTTAGACAATGCTGCCACAACACGTGTTTTCGATAGTGCTGCGTGTGCTGCTCAAACCGCTATGCTTACCGATTATTTTAATCCCAATGCGACATACAAAAGCGCCGTTGCGGTCAATAACCGCATAGAGCAGGCGCGTAGCATAATTGCAAACGCGGTAGGTGCAAACAGCGACGAATTGTTCTTTACGTCGGGTGCGACCGAGTCCAACAACTGGGTATTCAACTGCGGTATAAAAAATCATAAAGGAAATATCGTCATATCAGCCGGCGAGCATTCTTCGGTATACGAGGTAGCTATGCAGCTTAAAAACCGCGGTAAAGAGGTGCGTATAGCTCCTTTATCGGCTGACGGCACAGTGGACGAACAAGCTCTTTTGCGGCTTGTAGACGATAATACCGCACTAGTATCGGTAATTCATGTCAGCAACGAAACAGGCGTAGTTAATCCGATAAAAAATATCGCCGCGGCTGTACGACAAAAAGCGCCCAAAGCGTTATTCCACAGCGACGGAGTACAGGCGTTAATCAAGCTCGGTACACCTATCAACGGGCTGGGCGTCGACTATTACAGCGCCAGCGCACACAAGATAGGTGCACCCAAGGGTATCGGCATTTTGTATATGCGGCGTGGGTTGAATATGCCGCCGTATATTTTCGGAGGTGGGCAGGAGCATGGTATGCGGTCAGGTACACAAAACACTCCGTATATAGCCGCTTTTGCCGCAGCTGTGCAAGAATGTGCCAAACTTTACCGCAACGGTATTCAAACATTGCGCACCGAGCTTTGCGACTATTTTTCCGCGCGCGGATTTAAGGTGATAGGACAAAACAACAACAGCGGTTATATTTTGTGCCTTTGCGCGCCCAAATACAAGGCCGAGATATTGCAAAATATCGTCCACGATAAGGGCGTAATCATGGGCAAGGGCGCGGCGTGTTCAGGCTCTAAGCGCGGCAACCGCGTGCTATCCGCTATGGGTTTAAAAGCCGACGAGGTGGAACGGTGTATACGTCTTAGCTTTTTTGTCGACACGACGCGCGACGACGCACTTAAGGCGGCAAAGATAATTGCCGATGCTTGTACACTTTAATCGATAAGGAGAATAAAATGTTTAACAACGTTATTTTAATACGCTTTGGCGAGCTTTATCTTAAGGGTAAAAACAAGGATTACTTTGAAAATACTCTGAAGAATAATATAACCTCTAAGCTTAGCGGTATAGACTGCAAGGTGTTTTTCGGTCGAGGAAGATATGTGGTAAAGGACTACGACACAGCCGTGGAATACGATATTATAGCGCGCCTCAAGCAAGTATTCGGCATACATTCCGTTTCCGTTGCGCGGCAATGCGGGTATGATTTTGACGAGATTGCCGAGCTTGCTATACAAATGACGCCAAATGTCGGATCGTTCCGCGTGACGTCGCACCGTTCGTATAAGAAATATCCGCTCAATTCCTTGCAAATAAATATGCAGTTGGGCGAACGCATTTTACAGGCAAAACCGCAATTACAAGTGGATCTGCATAACCCGTCGTACACCATCAATGTTGACGTGCGCGAAAACGGCGACGTATATCTATACGATAGCACTGTCAAGTGCGCGGGCGGCATGCCTTACGGCACGGGCGGCAACGGCTTACTTTTGCTGTCAGGCGGCATAGACAGTCCTGTTGCGGGGTATATGCTTGCAAAACGCGGCATGAGCATTACCGCATTACATTTTCATTCCTACCCGTATACTTCGGAGGCAGCAAAACAAAAGGCGATTGACCTTGCAAAAATCATCGGTGAATACTGTCCGAATATCAAGCTGATGTGTGTTTCGCTCACGGAAATTCAAGAGTCGATACATAAAAACTGCAAACCAAACTATATGATTACGCTCGTGCGGCGATTTATGATGAGAATTGCTCAAAAAGTCGCGCTCGATAACGGCTGCGGCTGTCTTATCAACGGCGAAAGCTTGGGGCAGGTAGCAAGCCAAACTTTGGAAAGTATAACGGTAACAAACGCAGTGGTAGACATTCCCGTATTCCGTCCGTGCATAGGAATGGATAAGGACGAAATTATAGAAATCGCTGAAAATATAGGCACATTCAAAAAATCCATTGAGCCGTACGAAGATTGTTGCACCGTGTTTTTACCCGAATTTCCGCTTATCAAGCCCACGATAGAAAAGGTTGAGGAGCAGGAGAGTCGCATCCCCGATTATAACGAATTAATCGACCGCGCTCTCGCAGGACTGGAAATCGTTCAATTAAATTAGGCAAGTTATTCTTCCCACATATAACTGTCGTAGTAGTCTAATATATCGATATTTTTTCGTATGGGCAAATGGCGCTTGGATAACAAAGCCGCCATTCGATAACGCTGCTGTAGCAACGGATCGGCAAGATACACCTCGTGAGACTCTACCAATTCATTGCAGTCAACGTCAAAATATGCTACCGAATCGGGCATATCAAACGGAACGGAAGTATCTATGTTAGCGTTATTACAAATACGCGTTATTATATCACAGCACGAGGCGCCGGTAACCGAATTGGGTATCGGCTTATCTTTTGCACCAAACCAAACCGCAAATGTGTATTCCGGCGTATATGCAACGGCGTAACAATCGTAATTGCCGTTTTCGTCACCATTTGTGCCTGTTTTGGCGGCAATAATACCACTGTATTTAAGCTTTTTTGCTGTGCCTGATTGCGCGCAAGTCATTAGCATATCGGTAAGCAAATACGCTGTATCGTCGCCGACGGCGCGTTTTTGTGCATTGACGGCTTTGTAAACGTCCAGTTTATCAATGTTTTTAATATCGTTTATATAGCTGATAGAGGAATATATCCCGCCGTTTGCCAGCGTGCGGTATGCATTGGCTATTTCGGGCAAAGTAACACCTTTTTCCATTCCGCCGAGCGCTAAAGCAAGTGTGTTGTCCGATTGCTCGAATTTCAATCCGAAACCACGAGCGACCGATTTGGACTGTTCCACACCGAATTGCCGCATCAGCTTGACAGCCGCAATATTGGATGAATACTTAAGGCAATCGCGCATAGATAAATATCCGCGGTAAACACCCTTATAATTTGCGGGCGCATAATCACCGAATACCGTCGGTTCATCTGAAATTTGAGACAGGGGATTCAGCCCCGATTCCAGCGCAATAGCATAGGACGTAAACGGCTTTATTGTGGATGCCGGAGACCGTTGCGGATTGATATATTTTGTACCATTAGTTTCGTCGCAAACTATTCCGCCTGCGCGATTTGCTATCACAAGTACGCGCGCATTATAATCATTTGCGATATTAGATAGTGCGGTGCGCGCTGTGTTGGCTATTGTCGGATCGTATGACGTACGTATGGTGTAATTTTTCAAAAATAACGTTTTTTCGGAGCAATTAAGCGCTGAACACGCGGATTTGAGCGTAGCTGTAACAAATTGATTACTACGATTCTTGCCGAATTCAAGCGACTCCGAAAGCGCATTATCGTACTCGGTTTTGGAAACCAGTTTTTGACTCAGCATTTCTTTAAGCACAAGCCGCTTGCGCTTATTCAAGTTGTCGATATTGTTGTACGGGCTGTATTTTGCGGGATTGTTAATAATGGACGCTAATGCCGCCGATTGGGCGAGAGTAAGCTCGGATGCCGATTTACCGAACATAACGCGGCTTGCAGTGCCCAAGCCGCGAATGCCCGATCCGAAATACAAAACATTTAAATAGCTTTCCAATATTTGTCGCTTGCTATAAACACGCTCCAGCTTGCGCGCCAGGCGTATCTCGCTTATTTTTCTATTCAAAGTTTTTTCGTTTGATAAGTGCGTATTTTTTATAAGCTGCTGCGTAATGGTTGACGCGCCTTGATTAAATCCACCGGATTTGATATTCGATACAAGCGCGGACGCCATACGCTTATAATCCACGCCGTGATGCGTATAGTAGCGTTTGTCCTCGATAGCTATAAAGGCATTAAGCGTGTGCTCAGGCAATGAGTCAATGTCGACCGAAATATTATTGTTGCCGAAATAAACCGCGTCGTCAATCGGATTGCCGAACGCATCAAGCAACGTCACGGACCGAGAATATGTTGTAAGCTTATCCAGGTCAAGCCGCTCGGATCCGAATACAGTTACATTCGGCTCTATAAGCAAAAAGAAAAAGCTCGCCGCAAGCAAAATGATTCCGACAAAAACCGCCAAGCATATAAGCGTAACCTTTGAGGCTTTTTTCATATTAATAGTATCTTAATCATTTTTATTGTTATACATAAAAATAAATAAGATAAAGATAAAAGACAAGCAATAGAACGAACAAGCAAAAATCTTGATTAATCAATTACAAAAGTATTTAATCCGTAAAAGACCCAATAAAAAGCTACCCCTACTTTCTTTTTTGCATTATCACTTCGCAAAAGCTGTCTTTTGCGAAGTGATATATTATATGTGGCGTATCGGTTTGCATTATTGCCCTACCGATGACGCGAGTCCAATTAAAACAAATCTAGTCATTTAATTGTAATTGATTATTGTATACCGATAATTCCGTTATCGCCATATAGTTCGGCAAGCTTTAAATCTACAATATCACCACAAGGCGCGTGGGAATATACCTTAATATAGTTTGGCGTATATCCAACATTATAATCGCCCTCGGAATCCTCTATATATACAGGAGCTATTACCCCAAGATTTTTACGCATAAAACGTAGACGTGACTCATTTTTTATTTTAAGCAGCTTATTTACGCGCGATTTTACTGTTTCAGGGTGTAATTCGCCGTATTTTTTTGCCGCCAACGTTCCGATACGCCTACTATACGGAAAAACATGTATATCCGAGAACTCACAGTTCTTTATAAAATCGCAGCTATTTTCAAATAATTCATCTGTTTCGGTGGGAAATCCTACAATAACATCGGTAGTTATGCCGGCAAGCGGAAAATATTTACGTATCAGCTCGATCTTGCCGTAAAAATACTCGGCATCATATCGTCTATTCATGCTTTTTAGCACCGTATTATCGCCGCTCTGCAGCGATAAATGAAAGTGTGGACAATATCCGCCCCGAGCCATTACGTCCAGCAGAGGCTCATTTACGGCCTCACACTCCAATGATCCCAATCGCTTTCTCATTTTAGTGCTTGATAAAGCGTCCAAAAGCGCCGCCAAATTCGTATTTATATCCATACCGTATGCCGATATATCTACGCCGGTAATTACCGTCTCTTTAGACTCTATCCTGTCAAATTCGCGCACAACATCTTCTATACTGCGCGACCTACTCCTGCCACGTAAATAAGGAATAATACAATACGTACAAAACCTATTACACCCATCTTGAATCTTTATAAATGCCCGCGTTTTATCCGATTCCGGATATTCCTCATAGCAATATTCCCCACATTTTTCAACACTTTCAGTTAAATTGTCTAATAGTATTATATTTGATAGAGTATTATATTGATTATTTTTGCATATATTTTCAATGGTTTTTAAGACAAAATCGGATTTATTTAACGTCCCGCCTATCGCTACGACGTTGTTTTTGTTAAAGCCCTTAGGAGCGTTTTGTGAACTGCACCCTACTACTATGATTTTACATTCGGGATTTAACTTACGCATCTTGGCTATGTACTGCCTTGATTTTTTGTCCGCCTCGGCTGTCACGGAACACGTATTCAAAATATAAACGTCGGCAGGCTCTAAACCTTCCGATGCTGAATAATTGTTTAATCTAAGCGTTGCCACTATGGACGCGCTTTCGCATTGATTTACTTTGCAGCCGAGTGTAATGACGCGTATGTTCAAAGATTCCATTCCCCCATTTCGTAGTAAATTACGGACAATGCGGCTATCGCCGCTGTTTCCGCGCGAAGTATGCGCGCGCCTAAAGTGGCCGATTTAGCGCCGACATTTATGAGTTTATTTTTTTCGTCTTCCGTAATGCCGCCTTCAGGTCCGATAAATACCGATATATCGGTTTTGTTCTTGTCTATCGCAGCTTGCATTGTTCCGTTAATTTCGCGTTCCCACGGGAAAATCATATACGTATCTTTAGCGCGGTCGATCAGTTCGTAAAAGTCAAGAGCCTGTTCTATAGTAGGCACAATGCTCCTACCGCACTGCTCGCAAGCGGATATGGCTATTTTGTTGAGTCGATCATAATTTAGGCTTACGTTACGCTGTGTCAATGCGGAATATACCGGAATAATCTTTTTTACGCCAAGCTCGGTAGCTTTTTGCGTCGCCAATTCGAATTTGTCCTGCTTAATAACTGACAAGTACAGCGTTACCGAAATTTTTGACTCGCCTACGTTTTCGAACACATTTAGTATTTCCAGCAACGTTTTGTCTTTTTTGATTTCTTTAACCCTGCAGGAATAGTCATGACCTGAGCCGTCGAACACCGTTATATGGTCGCCTACACGCACGCGTAACGCGTATGCTGCGTGTGTATGCGCATTACCGGTCAATTCGGGATGCGATTTATTTATACTCGGCAAGTAAAACCTCATAATTTAAATAAAAATGCGCTCCATTCGTTTTTTTGTTGAGATTGTATCAAGGTAAATTCTTTTGAGTATTCATCCGATACGACTTGCTTTTTGTCGGAAATAATGCCGCTGATTATAGCGTACCCGCCCTTGCCGAGTGCGCTCTTGATAATAGGCATAACGCCTATCAGTACGTCAGCTGTTATATTTGCCACAACTATATCGGCGGGCTCGGTCATTTCGCGCACGTCGCGGCAAAACACTTCAGGCTCGGTAATACCGTTTATCTTGCAATTATACTCGGTGGCGGTAATCGCCTGCTCGTCCGTATCGGCAAACACTACCGATCGAGCACCGAGTGCCGTGGCACAAATACCCAATATGCCGCTACCGCAACCGAAATCCAATACGCGCTTGTCCTTCAGCGGTATGCGTTGCATCAGGTCCACACACATAGATGTGGTTTCGTGCATACCCGTGCCGAACGCCAGTCCGGGATTGAGCACGACTTTCACGTCGCTGTAAGCTGGATTATAATCTATCCATTCGGGAACAATAACGATTTTTCCGATATTAAACGGCTTATAGTACTTTTTCCACTCGTTTTCCCATTCAACGGAATCGATTATTTCCGTATATGCGCTCAGCATTGAAAAATCCGCCCAATCGTATTGCTTTAACGACTCTATTCTTTGCAACACTATATCTTCGGATGATTCGATAGTAAAATAACCTATAACGGCACAGTCGTCCGTAGGGTTAAACAGCTGCGCGTCGGCGTAGTCCCAGCGCTTATCTTCCAGCACTTGTTTGATATTATTGTAGTCCTCGAAAACCTCACCCATACTACCCGCCTCGTGTAAGGCGTACGATACGGCGTCGGAGGTCTCCGAGGAGCATTTTACCGTGATTTTTTTAAACTTCATTATTTTGCGATTGTGCTTTGCAATGCGGTCATAGCTACAACGTTTACAACGTCCTCGCTGCTGCAGCCTCTGGACAAGTCGTTTACCGGCTTGTTAAAGCCCTGACAAATAGGACCTATTGCCTCGGCTCCGGCAAGGCGCTGTACCAGCTTGTAGCCTATATTGCCCGCTTGAAGATCAGGGAAAATCAACACGTTGGCTTTGCCTGCAACCGTGCTGCCCGGTGCTTTAAGATCGGCAACCGTGGGAACAAGCGCGGCGTCAGCCTGCAATTCGCCGTCCACACGCATATCGGGACGTGTAGCCTTAATAATATCGAGCGCGCCTGTAACCTTGTCCACAAGCTCGCCTTTTGCCGAGCCTTTGGTCGAGTACGAAAGCAAGGCTACTTTGGGTGTGATGCCGGCAATCGCGACTGCAGTGTCGGCGGACGCCATTGCAATGTCGGCAAGCTGCTGGCTGTCGGGATTGGGATTGACCGCGCAGTCACCAAACACCATTATGCCGTTTTCGCCATACTTGGAATTTTTGTCAAGGCACATAATAAAGCACGAGCTGACCGTTTTGATTCCGGGTGCGGTCTTTATTATTTGCAACGCGGGGCGCAAAACGTCGCCCGTGGCATTGACCGAGCCGGCGACCATACCGTCCGCCTCACCGCGCTTAACCATAAGCACGCCCAAGTACAGCGGATTGTGCGCAAGCTTGCGCGCCGTATCCATATCCATGCCCTTAGCCTTGCGCAGCTCGTACAGCAGCTCGGCATACGGCTCAACGTCGGTTGTGTTGGGATTGATTACCGTAATGCCATTCAAGTTGACCGAGGGGCATTTTTGCTTAATGACATCGGCGTCGCCGAGCAAAATTATTTTTGCAATACCCTCCGCCTGCACCTTTACGGCAGCGGTGATTATGCGCGGCTCCTCGCCTTCCGCCAAAACGATGGTCTTTTTAAGACCCTTAGCTTTTTCGCGTACTGATTTCAACAAATCGTTCATGATTGTCCTCCGATAAGTTATTTACAAAATAAAAGTAATATGGTATAATATTAGCACAATATCGTCCAAAACGTATATTGTTCTAAATCATTATACACTTGTTAAACAACAAAGTAAAGTAATTATTATGAAAAATTGTGCCGTCATAACAGAATATAATCCCTTTCATACCGGACACAAATATCAGCTGGATACGCTTACCGCGCAAGGTTTCGATAATATATTTTGCGTGATGAGCGGACAGTTTGTTCAATCGGCAATGCCGGCTTTTTGCGACAAAGCACTACGCGCCGAATGCGCCGTTTTGAGCGGAGCAAGCGCCGTTATCGAACTGCCCGTCATATACGCCACCGCAAGCGCACAGTTGTTTGCCGAGGGCGGATTAAAAATAATTTCGGGTATAAAAAATATAACGCACTTAGCAATGGGCGCGGTCGGAAACAGCGACGAAATACAGCGAATAGCGGATATAAAAATATCGCATAACGTTAAATTCACTTCGGCGCTGAAAGCCGAACTCGAGCGCGGAAAAAGCTATAATGCCGCCTCAGCAGCTGCGCTTACCCGAATATACAGCAACCTATACCCCGATAAACCCACAGTTGCACAGTTATTTGAAGATCCGAACAACATTCTTTGCATAGAGTATATTTCGGCAATAGACAAATATTGCGCCAACATACAACCGCTTATAATAAAGCGCCAAGGCGCGCTATATAACGATATTTCTACAGATGGAGATTATGTTTCCGCAACGGCTATTCGCGCCGCGGACGAATGCGGCAGCCTGCCTGCGATGCAAAAATATATGCCGTTCAATTTCAATAAAATTTGCGACGAACGCCACCGTCACGCCGCGAACATAGATTTGTACAAAAAGATGACTTTGTTCGCGCTTAAGCGTGCCAATGTAGATGATATAAATAGACTCCGCAATTGCTCGGAAGGGCTGGAGTTTTTATTGAAAAAAGTATCTCACTTAAACAGCTTGGACGAAATAGTTAGTGCGGTAATCGGCAAGCGATACAGCAAAAAACGCATTTACAGGCTGTTTTTGGACCTGCATTTGAACATAGAAAAAGGTATGACCGATAAACCGTTTTGCACTCGCCTTTTGGCTTGCAAAAGCAACTTTGATTTTTCACTACTGCCAAACTGCGTAAAAACAACCAATGCGCAAATAAAAACTGCAGCAAAACTCGACCACAACATGCAACAAATACTGCAAATCGACATAAATGCGGTTAATCTTTATAATACTTTATGTGATATAATAGGTAATTATTTTAATTATTCGGTGATAAAAGTATGAGGACGATAATCGATGAGGATACTATTTTCAAGCTTGCAGCTGCGTCGATAACAAGCAGCTGTCGCGCACGGGTTGCAAGTGTAGTTTCTAAGCATTTTAAAAGTATTCATTACCTATCGAGCAAGCTGATATGCGATTGCGTTACGCTTAACCTACTGTTAAACGATAAGATTACACATACTTCCGCCGATGAAATTATTACGTGCATACGGCGCAGGAATAAGTCATTTTATACAACTGTAGACAGCGCTTACTTCCCTATCGAGGATAGATTCGAGGAATACGCAAAAAGCGTATTGAGTGAAAAATATGACGAGATTAAAGCGCTTGATATGCGCGTAACAAATTATATAATATACGTAATTTCGACGGATATGTCAAACAATTATGAACTGCATCCGCAGGAGATTTATTATTTGGCATACTCATATCAAGAATTGGCTACTATTAAATTACCGCACTATTGATAGCGCGGTAATTTAATTATTATTTTATTTCGGCAATAGTAACACCTGTGTCGCCCTCGCCGTATCTTCCATAACGGAACGATTTAATTCTTTTATGCCGTTTAAGATACGCTTGTATACCCTTGCCGAGCACACCCGTCCCCTTGCCGTGAACAATGCGTAGTACGCTTTGCGGTGCTATATCGGAAAGAATTATATCAAGCTCGGAGGTTGCCTCGTTAACGGTTTTTCCGAGTAGCATAATCTCTTTGTTTTCGGGCTCGCGGTTTACAGTCGCAATAGATCTTTTTGGTTTTTCGGCATTATCCGAAACGAGTAATAATGACGAAATGGGCATTTCGGTTTTTACTGACCCGATAGCGACAAGTACTTTATTGCCGCGCGGAGGACTTACCAAAACGCCGGTCTTGTCCAAGCCTGTGACAAAGACGCTTTTTCCGACAGTCAATTCGCTTGGCTCGGGCGGGCGTTCGGAAACTTTCGGCTTAACTTGCTCGTACGGTACGTTATCGTATATTTGCTTAGCTGCTTTTCGGGCCCTGAACAGTGCCGCCTCGTCAGCCGATTTTAAACAATCCTTGATTTGTTCGATTACTGCCTCGGCACGCTCTGAATACTCGTCGGCAAGCTGTTTAATCATAGCTCGTGATTTTTCGTTTATTTCCGCAAGCTTACGCTCATATTCCAGCTTTAAAGCTTGTGATTTTTCCGCGTCGGCATCGGCTTGTATTCGCAGCCTTTCGCTCTCCGATTTCTCCTTTTCGGCTTGATTTCGCAGGTTTTCAGCCTCGCGCATAATTTTGTCGAACGCTATCTTTTCAGTGCTCAACGCCGCTCTCGCGTCGTCCACGATTTCTCTTTCCAAACCCAGCCGTTCGGCAATTTCCAGTGCGTAGCTCGAGCCGGAAACACCGCTCAAAACCTTGTATGTCGGACGGAAATTGACATTGTCGAACTGCATACACGCATTGGCTATACCGCTATTTCCAAGCGCAAATTCCTTTACCGAATTAAAATGCGTAGTAATGACTGCAGTCGAGCGCGTGCGCAATAGCTTTTTTATCACCGCTATTGCAAGTGCGGCGCCCTCATCGGGATCGGTGCCGTCGCCCACCTCATCCAGTAGCACAAGCGATTTATCGTCCATCTCGGACATAATGCGCGATAGATTAGTCACATGTGCGGAAAATGTACTAAGCGACTGCGATATACTTTGCGAGTCGCCTATATCACAATATATTTTGTCGAAAATACTTACAATGCTCCCCTCGCTTGCAAGCACAAATATACCGCATGCCGCCATTATCGAGAATAGTCCTACCGTTTTCAACGCAACGGTTTTTCCGCCCGTATTAGGTCCCGATATTAATAGCACGCGTTCGTTATCCAAAGATATATCGATAGGCACCACGTCTAGCGGATTAATAAGCGGATGCCGCGCGCTTTTAAGCAGGATTATACCGCTGTCGTTTATTTGTGGACAGTATGCGTTCGTTTGTTTGGCATACTCGGCTTTGGCAAAAATAACTCCGCATTCGATAAGGACTTGTTGGCATACCGACAGCTCCGATGCATTTTTAACAACTAAATTGCTCAACTCGGCAAGTATACGCTCAATCTCGTTTGCCTCCTCGGTCTTGAGCGTAATAATCTCGTTGTTTGCCTCCACTACTGCAAACGGCTCGATAAAAACAGTCGCGCCTGTTGCCGAAATATCATGAACAAGCCCCTTAACGTTGGATCTACAGTCATTGCGCACAGGCAAAACATACCTGCCGCCGCGCATTGTTACTATATTGTCCTGCAAATACTTGCTGATATTATTTTGCCGAGTGAATCCGTCCAGCTTTTCCTTCAGCCGCGCATTAGCCCGAATGATAGCTCTACGTATGCCGTATAACTTTTCGCTGGCGTTGTCCTTTAAGTCGGTTTCATTCTCGATTGCGCGATCGATAGAATATTCCAGTTCGTCGCATACACGCGCATATGCGGTTATGTCCTTTAGGCTGTCGCATCCGTCCATGCTTTCCACATTGTTTTTGAGCGAACGCAATGCCCTGATATGCTCGGTGACGGACAGCAATTCTTTGGGCGTCAGAGATGCGCCCACCTTAGCCTTGCTTAACAACAATTCTATATCTTCAAAAGCGAGGCTCGGACGGTGCGATGCAAGCACGTTTACTGCATCACCCGTTTGTGTCAACAACTTATTTGCCTCATCCAAATCGGTTGTGGGCATAGTGCTGAGTATTGTTTCCGCCACAACCGGCGACTGAGCGAGCGCCGCTATCGATTTTAGAATAGTATTAAATTCCAAATCATTGTAGACTTTCATTATTTTAAACCTTTGTTCATATTGCCGCGCGTTAATTCTCCGCTATAACTGAAATTCAATGCGGCAAGTATTTCGTTACAATCGGATGTGGTGCAATCAAAAAACATATTTTTTGTATTTAACTTGTTTTGGTAATTGGGCACGCAATTTAGCAACTGCCAATAGCAATGCGAAACTTTGTATCGGCGAAGAGAAAATACCCTACCGCTTTCGTCCTTTAGTTCATCCTTACCGTTGCAGTTGACGCACTTGCCGTATGGACAGTGGCACAGCGTCATAATCGGCGCATTGCCGTATACATAGGCAAATCCGTTGCCAATGCAGTCCGCCTCAAACGAAGTAACATGCGGATACTGACATTCCCCTATTATATTGTGCCCAACGCCCAAAAGTATAGGCTTATCGGTCAATCCGAGCGAATAAATATTATTGGAAATTACGCCGTATATTTCGGGATTGTTTATTGCGGCGAGTATTATATCCCTATCGGCGCCACGCATTGTTACGGGCAAATTTAGTAGAATAGGCTTATTGATTTTAGGCACGGTAAAATGCGCATAGTCGGCGGGATTGAGTGCAACATAATCGACCTTTTTCAATATTTCGTCTGTCAGCTGAGCTTGGTTTTCCACCATTAACATCGTACCACTGCCGTCGAAACGGTTATATTTAAAGTCGGTATACGGTAAATTACAACGCTTGATTATATAGCCGTCGAGTATTGCTTGCTTTGCAGCTTTGTATACGTTGCGACGAAATTCGTTGAGCGCGGCAATCGGAACAAATATTTCGCTATCTATATCAACGCTTATGTTCGGGTTAAACGGATAGTCGGAGGTCTTTTTAAATACTCTTATTACATCATCAGTAGTAATACCGCGAGTTTTTGCGCGCTCGGCAGCAAAATCGCTTTTCACGGTAATCACGGATGAATTAGGTAACGTTACGCGCGCCAGCGATGCCTCGCCGCTTTTCAGTACAATATCTACCGATATATCTATATCGCGTTTTACCGTCTTTACCTTTTCGGAAAGTGCGCCGCTAAACGTTCTTCGCAGCTCGTCGCCCGGTCTTGCGTTACCGTCGCTCAAGATTTTTCCGCCGCGTTCCGCCGCACCGCAAATTTCGGCGCCGTTTCGAACAACCTTAAATCCGTCGTTCTTTTGCGGGATAAAACCCTTCACAGCAATACTATTTCCGTTGACCGAGCTGATTTTACCAACGCTAATGCCCATATTGCCCTGTATTTTTGAATATATGACATTAAACGGCGCATCGGCGTTCAAATACCCTTCACAGTAATCACCGCGGTTAAAAACCGATTTAAGGGCATTTTTTGCGTCATCAAGCATGTTTTTATAAACGCTGACGGCTGTATAGGCGTATTCATCCGAGCGCATTCGCCCCTCTATTTTTATGGCGTCCACGCCGAGGTCGCGCAAGTAATCGAGTTTATCGTATAGACATAAATCTTTTGCGGACAAAAAATACCCGCGTTTATCGTGAAAGTAATACGGCTTGCGGCATAGCTGCATGCACTTGCCGCGGTTACCGCTATAGGATGAGGCAAGCGAGGAAAAGTAGCAGTTGCCCGAAAAACACACGCAAAGCGCGCCCTGAACAAAATACTCTATTTCTATCCCTGTTTGCTTAATTTCCTTAATGTCTTGCGGCAATGTTTCCCGTGCTAGCACCGCGCGAGCAATACCTAAGTCGCGCAATACCTTAGCGCCGTCGGCATTGTGAATTCCCATTTGCGTGCTGGCATGCAATGCAAAATCGGGCAAGGCATGCTTTAGCTGCTTTATGAATCGTATATCTTGAACAATAGCGGCGTCCGCACCCGCCGAATACGCAAATTTAGCGCAATCGACCGCACGGCTCATTTCACCGTCTTTGATCAGCGTATTTAGCGTTACAAACACCTTTACGCCGTACAAGTGCGCGAGCTCTACGGCATCCGCAAATGCGTTTTCATCAAAGTTTACCGCTTTTGCCCGAGCGCCGAAATTAGGTAGCCCCAAATAAACGGCGTTCGCGCCGCCGTTTATGCTCGCGATAAGTCCGCTTTTGCTGCCTGCGGGTGCTACTATTTGCATTACCTTAACTTTGCTCCGAACTGCGACGAAGTCTTTTCTATAATGCTGTCCATAATTTCTTTTATTTTACTGTCCGAAAAAGGTGCATCGGTTGGCTGCAACCGCACGGAAAACGCCACGCTCTTGTACCCGTCGGCGATTTGCTCACCCTCGTATATGTCAAACAGCTTTACATTTGCGATATACGGACTTACTGTACGTATCGCCGTCAGCATATCACCGACCGCTACGGATTTTTCCACTACCACGGCAAGATCTCTATCAATAGGATGCTGTTTGGACAGCGGCGTGTATTTTGCGGTAGGCAGCGCGTCGGTAAGCGCGTCGGTAATATCGAGATGTGCCACGTAAACGTTTTCGGGCAGGTCGTAATTTTCGCAAACAAGCGGGTGCAACTTGCCGAAATCGCCTACAATCCCGCCGATTTCCACATGCAGCGCTTGCTTAGGGTGTAAATACGCGGCCGTAGACGGAGAATATTCGACCGCGCCAAACATTCCGATTATCTCCCCGACAATAGACTTGACAGTGTAAAAATCACCGTCATTGCAAATACCAACGCACAAAACGTCACGTTCCTGCGGCAATTTTTCCAGCGGCAGCTTGTCAGCTACAAACACTTTGCCAAGCTCGTAAAAACGCATAGAATCGTTCTTTCGTGCGCAGTTGCGTGCAATAGAGCACAGCATACCGTAAAGCAGCTGCGTGCGCATTACCGATATATCACGGCTTAACGGATTCATAATAGGTATGACTTTTCGCCACTCATCGTTTGCGGCAAGCAACAGCTTATCCGGAGCATCGGGCGACACAAACGAAAAGTTCAATATTTCGTCGGCGCCAAGCGATTGCAAGCGGTCCTTAACCTTTTGCGCATTCTCGTCATGAGTAGACAAGTATCCGCGCGTTTGATGCGTATTTTCCGAGTGCGTGGAAATAATCTTGTCGTAACCGTAAAAGCGCATTATATCCTCGGCAAGATCGGGATACGCGTCTATATCCTCGCGTACAAGCGGAATCGTGCATACCAGCGTTTTGCCCTCGGACTTAACGTCTATCCCCTGTTTTTTGAGAATTGACACTATTGTCTTTTTGTCGATGTCAATGCCCAAAAGCGCGCATATTTCTTCCTTCGTCGTGCGAATAACATTTTGTTTGGGCGGCTCTATTCCATCGGAAACAACGGCATCCACGATTTTTCCGCACTTCAACTCGTCGATAAGCGCTAACGCACGCGCCGATCCGATTTCGACAGAATGCCAGTCCACGCCTTTTTCGTAACGTGCCGAGGAATCGGAACGCAAACCGATTTTGCGCGACGTCCTGCGGATATTGCTACGCTCAAAGCGCGCCGCCTCCAAAAACACGGTTTGCGTATCGGGGAAAATACTTGTATATTCCCCGCCCATAATACCTGCAATGGCAAGCGGCTTTTTATCGTCGGCTATCAAAAGGACGTCATTTACTCCGTACTCCTTGCCGTCAAGCGCGGTAATGCGCTCGCCCGCCGCACCTTTGCGTATGTTTATGCCGCCGTCTATGAACTTGCGGTCAAACGCATGCAAGGGTTGACCTATCTCCAGCAACACATAGTTGGTAATGTCAACAAGATTATTTATGGGGCGTATACCGCACATGCGCAGTCTATCGCGCATCCATTTAGGCGATTTTTCGATTTTAATATCGCGAATCAGCCTTCCGATATAATAGCTGCACAAATCCTTTTCGGCTATCTTGACGGATGGCATTTTGTCCGTCCCGATATTAATGGTTTTGTAAGTAAGCTTAGGCATTTTGAACGGCTTATCCAAAAGCACCGAGATTTCGCGCGCAAGGTTGACTATCGCCTGGCAATCGGGACGGTTGGCGGTAATTGAAACGTCCAATACGGTATCGTCCTGTCCGAGCGTGCGCAAAATATCCTCGCCGATTGTGCTGTCGTTAGGCAAAATCAATATGCCGTCATAGCTTGCTCCGTCGATTACACTGTCATCAACGCCCAGCTCGCTGCCGCCGCACATCATTCCAAAACTGTCGGCGCCGCGCAACTTTGCAGGTTTAATATGTGTACCGTCGGGTAAATCCGCACCTACGGTCGCTACAGGTACGCAATCGCCTTTTTTAACGTTTTGCGCACCCGTAACAATTTGAACAACCTCGCTGCCGATATTGACCTTACAAATCCACAGCTTGTCCGAATTGTCGTGGTGCACGATTTCTTCTACTTTGCCTACAACAACGCCTTTAACGTCGCTGCGCGGCGGAATGATTTCCTCTACCTCAAAGCCTATCGAAACAAGCTTGTCCGACAATTCCTGCGGCGTAATATCGCCTATATCAACATAATCCTTTAACCAACTCAACGGAAGTTTCATATTGTCCTCCTACTTGAACATATGCAAGAAACGCACATCGTTTTCCCACATAAGCTTTATATCGTTTATGGCGCAAAGCACCATTGTTATGCGGTCAAGCCCTATGCCGAACGCAAATCCATGATATTCGTCAGGATCGATGCCGCAGCCTGCGAGCACCTTGCGGTTGACCATCCCGGCGCCCAAAAGCTCTATCCAGCCCGTGTTTTTGCACACGCGACAGCCACTGCCATGGCAGTTAAAGCACGATACGTCGACCTCAACGCTCGGCTCGGTAAACGGGAAATAACTCGGTCTAAACCGTATTTGCGTTTGCTCACCGAAAATAAATTTGGCAAACCCGTCAAGCGCACCCTTAAGATCGCAAAGCGTGACGTTCTTGTCAATTACAAGACCTTCCATTTGGTGGAATACCGGCGAATGGGTAGAATCGTCGTCATTGCGAAATACCCTGCCCGGGCAAATCATCTTGAGCGGCGGTTTGAATTTTTCCATCAAGCGAATTTGTCCTGCGGACGTTTGCGTGCGCAAAAGGATGTTGTCGTTTATGAAAAACGTGTCTTGCATATCACGCGCGGGATGATCTGGCGGAACGTTAAGCGCCTGAAAGTTATAGTAGTCGGTTTCTATCTCCGGACTGTCGTACACTATATAGCCGTTGCCGACAAAGTATTCGGTAAGACGACGGCGCACTTGAGTAAGCGGATGCACGCAGCCTATAGCATGGTCGGGCTTGTCGATTGACAAATCCAACACCTGCGAGTTTATGGCTTGCTCTATGGCAAGGCGGTGCAGCTCTTGCTCCTTTTGCTCACATAAGCCCTGCAATTCTACGCGCAAATCGTTTATTTCCTTGCCCGCTTGCGGCTTTTGTTCGGGCGGAAGGTCCTTAAGTCCCTTCATAAGTCCGGTAAGTACACCCGACTTGCCGAACAAATAGGTTTTTAACGCCGCCAAATCGCGCTCGGATTTGGCATGCAGTTCTTCCAGCTTTTTAAGCGCATCGGCTCGTATTTCTTTTAGATTCATATTACCTCCGAATAATTTCAACAAAAATCCCCGCGTGCATAAATGCAACACGGGGCGTTATAAACGCGGTACCACCCGAATTTGTAACTTTTTAGGTTATAACGCAACCTACGCCGCAGCTTACTGTAATTTAGGCAACGGTGCTTGTGCGGTGAAAATCTTTTTGCGCGCGTCGTCTTTCAGCCGCGGACGACTCTCTGTGTTTGCGCTACTCTTATGCCGCACTCAAACGCATCTTATGTAACAAGTATATCACAACTTATCAGTGGGCGCAATCGTTTTTAACAATAATTTTGCAACTATTTTACCGCCAAGTCGAGCATATCTCCCACCGAGGTGGACTGCAAATACGTCGGCGGAACTTCGCCCACTATGAGCGTTTCGCCCATAAGCACCTGCGCCGACACCTTTATTGTAGACGGGATACCGGGAACTGCAACAGCTATATTTCCGTGTATCGTAAAATACAGCCTATGCAGTGTTTGATTAATGCCCGCCGATGAAAATACCGAAGTCATTTCGGAATGTGTAGAGCCAACAAGATATACGCGCATATTAATGTCCGGACCAATGCCGGTGAACACCGCCATGCCGCTTAACGACCCCAATGGTATTTTTATTCCGTCGCTGCCGACGTCCGTAATATACTGCTGTGCGGTTAGCGCGATTTGCTCGGCAAGGATAGTTGCGGTCTTACTGTTTACGCTTACGCTTTTTATATTTTGTTCGTCGTCGCGTGTAATTTCCAAATACTCTACTTCGTTATTTTGCGACATGACGTCAATAACCGCCATGCTCACCGCGTCGGCAGTGAGTGACCGCACACGTTCCTCGGACAACGCAAGTATCATCGGCGTAACGTTGTACTTGATAAAAGCAACAACCGCCGCGATAAGCGCGCTTATGAACAAAAGCACAACAAACAATATCTTTCGTTTGCTGCGCTTTCGCTTTACTACTTTGCAACATTTTTTCACAAATAATATATATGCAAAATATTGCCGGTTTGATACGTAGTTTGTATCGAGATGCTATTTTGCACGTGCGCTGAACAGCAACGTAACAATATAACTCATTACGATAGCTACACCCACGCCGTATGCGGTGCGAATTAGTCCGCCAGCAAACGCTCCGACAAAACCAACGGCTTTTGCCGTTTCTATCGAGCCCTTGGCAAGTGCTGCGCCAAACCCGACTATAGGCACGCTTATACCGGCTTGACACACTTTAAAGATGTAGTCGTAAACTCCCACACCCTCGAGTATTATGCCCACTATCAAAAATATAACAAGTATACGCGCGGGCGTGAGCTTAGTTCTTACAATCAAAAGCTCCGCAATGGCGCATAGTGCGCCGCCTACTGCGAAAACTATTGCATACGTTCCGATTTGTTGCCAAACAGCCATATTTATTTCTCCTCCAAAAACGGACTTTCCACAACCACAGCGTGCGATATGCACGGAATGGTTTCGCCTTGATAACAGCTTTGAGTGCTCATCAGCGCACCCGTCGCCAAATATGCTATCCTTTTGTACTCGCCGCTCAACAGCTTTTCCATGATGAACGCATTGAATATTGTCGCCGAGCAAGCACAGCCGCTGCCACCCTGATAGCATTTTTGTTCCACGTCGTATATTATATTGCCGCAGTCTATATAGTTTTGACCGAGCTTGATTCCGCGATCGAGCATAAGCTGGCGCAAAATATCCGAGCCGAGCTTGCCTAAGTCCCCCGTGACTATCATGTCGAAATCATCAGCGTTAAATCCCGACTGCGTGAGCAGTGTAAACATAGTGTCCATTGCAGCCGGCGCCATTGCCGCGCCCATGTTGTTTAAATCGTTTATGCCGTAGTCGGTAATAAGTCCGGGTATTGCCATAACGATTTTTGGAAATCTTTCGGTTTCTTTAGTGTTTTTGGACACCACCGACGCGCCCGCGCCAGTCACCGTCCACTGCGCATACGGCGGGCGTTGGCAGCCGTATTCCAACGGGTACCTAAACTGTCGCTCAGCCGTGGCAAAGTGACTTGATGCAGCACACACGATATTGCTGAAATACCCCGCGTCTACGAGCGCTGCCGACATCATAAGCCCTTCCGTCATTGTTGAACATGCGCCGTATATGCCTATGTGCGGTACGCCAATATCGCGCGCGGCATAGCTTGACGTAGTCATTTGGTTGAGCAAATCGCCCGAAATCATAATGTCTATATCGTCAATTTTAAGTCGAGCGTCGCGCACTGCTCCGCGCACGGCTGTATCAAACATTCTTATCTCGGCACGTTCAAACGTTTTTTCGCCCATTTTATCGTCGGTTTCGCACTTATGAAAATACTTGCCAACAGGTCCTTTGGATTCCTTTTCGCCGACGACGCTCATCCTACCGATGATGCGCGGAGTGTTGTAAAACCGCATAACACGCGGGCGCTTGCTAAACCCCGTGGGTGAAGGCAATTCATCCACATTGCCGGTTGTCATCGATTCAGGTTCACTGTGCTTTAACATATTACATCCCCATAATCCAAAGATTAAGCAGTCCCGCAACGGACGACCAAACGATGCCGTTTACAACTACAGGTCCTACAACCGAAAACAGCTTGACGCTTGTGCCGAATATCAATCCCTCGGTTTTAAACTCCATGGACGCGCTTGCCATAGCATTTGCAAAGCCTGTAATTGGCAGGAACGATCCTGCGCCGCCTTGACGCGCGATAACGTCGAAAACGCCCAAACCCGTCAGCAAAATAGCGACAGTCACCAACACCATTGAAGTGATGTTGCTAACCATGTCCGCGGACATTGACGGCGCTATAGCTTTGACAATATCGCCTATGCCCTGTCCTATCATGCATGTAATACCGCCCACAACAAAGCTGTGGAACATCGCCTTAACCATATTTGTTTTTGGCGTAACGGTTTCTACAAACTTATTGTATCTGTCGTTACGCGCTTTTACCGCATTTGTGCTTTCAGCCATAGCTATTACCTACCTGTGTTTTTCGGGAGTTTTGCTTTGCCGCGCCCACTGTTCGCGCTCGGTAACGTCAATAAGCCCCTCGCCGATTTGTTCGTTTTGGTTTCTCATATTAGTAATTTGCCGAAAGGATAAAAAGATTATTCATTACACCAAAAATTGCACAAAAAAGGAGTAGCAAACGCTACTCCGATCAAATAAAATCTAAATCAATTTTAAATCTTTTAGGTATAACATATTTTTTCTAAGCATATCCGATTTCCACCAATTTGCCGCAACGTAATACTCGGTGTAATCGTTATGCCATAACCACGGAATATTATAAGACCCGTCGTCTTGTTGTTCATCTAACAGCATTTTGCCCTCTTTCACGCACAATTCGTCATCCAATATCTCGAATATCAGCTTAGACGCGTCATAAAACACGGACGGCTTGCAAACGTATTCTTTTAACCATTTATCAGTATCGGTGCAAACGGTGCTCTTTATAGCAGCGTAAAGAGCATTTTTATATGCCGCCAAATCAAACAAATCAAAGCCGTCGATTGACGCGCAATATTCGTAAAGCTCCATATACAGCGGCGTAACATGCATATCGCATACAGGCTCGGCAATAAACGCTTTTGCCGCAGTCACCACTATACCGGCCGCTTTCTTGTATAAATCGCTTTGTTTACTTGCGTATTTTAGCGCAAATCCCGCAAGGCTGATTGTAGGATTAACGCTTGGAACGCCACTCTCGCTTTGACATTCCCACCAAATGGCATGAGGATAATCGTTATTGCTTTTAACCGTATTGTACCACATTCCCTCACTAAAATCTTTACCGCTACCTAAGTACGTCAAAACATGTTTAACAATATCTTCATTTGCGTCAATGCCTATCTCTTTCAACACGCAAATAGCTTTCCATGTAGATATAGGCGACGAATTGGGATTCCAAAAATCGGGCTCAATAGCATGTCCAAACCCGCCGTCGGCATTTTGATAGAACGATAAAATATCTATAATATCCTTTCGGCTGCCGCCATCAAAGTGATAACGCCACAACGCCAAATCGAGCGGACGCGCATTACGGTATATAAAGCTGCATGCTTTATCAAAAATATTGCTATTCATAACATACCTCTCTTAAAGAACTACGATTATTATACCGATTTATTAAGCAAATGTATTGTAAAAATGCGACAAATCGTAGTATTCTTGACGCGCCTCGCCTAATCCTATGCCGTGATACTTTTTAAAATCGTTGTACATATGCGCCTCGTCATAGTACCCAAATTTTTCCACACTGTCAAGAGTGCAAAAATTGTTACCGATGCAATCTTGCCACAATAATTGGTATCTTATCATTTCCGTAACCGTCTTGGGCGAAACGCCTATGCTTTGCATAAACCTTCGTTCAAGCGTGCGCTTGCTTACCACTATACCGCGCGACAAATCGTTTACCGATATATTACCGTTATTACGCACAATATTATACAAGCTGTTCATAACGTCGCAATCGCAACGGTCGTCATGTAAGCCAATAAGATAATTTTGCGCTATCTCAACGCGCTCGGCGGTGCTTTTCGCCGCAATTATACTGTCTTTAAACTCGGTAAAATTGTCGAACAAATTTTGAGGGCTTATTAGTGCATTAAATAATTGTACGGCATTTGTACGGGTAAATTGCGGCACTGCCCACGCATAAAACCGTATACCGAAAATCGCGTTTACGTGAGTAGCGGTAAAGCTATCCGGGCACATCCCGACAAAACCCGCCCCGTTATTTTCTACGTCGATAATTATATCGGCGCAGCAATCCGGTATTACGCGAGATACTTTATCGTATTTATCGCGTTCGCATACCCAAAAACACCGTATGTACGGTCGCAATGCCGGCATCGGTATTATCTCGACAACCCCGCCGTTTTTAGGTAATGCCGTGCGCGTAGTAAAAATTCGATCCAAAGAAAATGCCATGTCGATATTATATCAAACACGGCAATCTAAGTCAATATATAAAATAATTTAGTCGCCGTAACGCGAGCGAATTTTACCGAGTATCTTGCTTTCCAGCCGCGAAATTTGCACTTGAGATACGGACAGCGCACGCGCAACCTCTGATTGTGTTTTATCGGCAAAGTAACGCAAAAGAATTATCTTTTTGTCGCGCGGAGAAAGCTCGTTTATTATTTGCTTAAGCATCATTTTGTCCAGCTTTTCCTCCTCGTTTTCGGACGATTGCAGCTTATCCATAAGCATACGCCCGCTATCGTCATTGCTTTCGTATATGGAAACCGGATAACGGCACGAATCCATTATGAACACAGCCTCCGACGCCTCTATATCGAATTCCTTGGCTATTGTTTCGATTGTAGGCGATTCCCCATGTTCCTTTTTGTACAGCTCGGTAAACTTAGCAATCTTGATAGCCGCGGATTTTGTTCCTCTCGACACCTTGACAGGTCCGTCGTCGCGCAAAAACCGCTTTACCTCGCCCGCTATCATCGGCACGGCATAGGTAGAAAAACGCACCTCATATTCGAACGAAAAGTTTTTAATCGCCTTTATAAACCCAACACAGCCAAGCTGATATAAATCGTCGTACTCCACGCCCTTGTTTTTGTAACGGCGAATTACCGACTTTATAAGCGGTGAATTAGCCGATAATAGCTGTTCTGACGCCGCACTGTCGCCGTTTTGGGCGGCGGCTATTAAGTTTAATGTGTCTTCTTTTTCCAATCCGCACCTCTAATCGTCTTTGTCATCGAAACGACGGTACCTGTCGGCTTGTTTCTTTCGACCGTAAGGCTGTCGGTAAACGATTCCATTACGGTAAAGCCCATACCGCTGCGCTCCTGTTCGGGCTTGGTGGTAAAGAACGGTTGCATTGCGCTGTCAACGTCATCAATGCCGATACCCGTGTCCGATATGACGATATGTACGGAGTTGTCCGAAATTGTTGTTGTTATTGTAATTTTGCCCTTTTGCGATTTGTCGGGATATGCGTGAACAATACAGTTGGTAACCGCCTCCGATACAGCGGTTTTTATATCGTTGATTTGATCGACCGTCGGATCGAGCGCAACGCAAAACGCCGCAACAGTGTTGCGCGCAAACGCCTCGTTTTCCGTAACAGCGTCAAAAATAACCGTCATTTGGTTTTCCATAAATCAACCTGCCTTTGTCATAATCTCGTAAATTCCCGATAGCCTCAGCACCTTGTCCACCGTAGGCGGCGGCGACTGAATGAATATGGGAATACCGCGCGGCTTTAGCCGCTTGTACCGGCCAATAAGCACACCTATGCCCGTAGAATCCATAAAAGCCAAATCGGACATATCTATATAAACGCGCTTGATGACGTCGCCGTCGGTAAGCGTGTCTATGGTTGTGCGAACGTATGCGCTGTGGTGCTCGTCCAGCTCCCCACACAGCTTTACGTACAGTGTATCGGCTTTTTTGTAATGCTCGATTGTCATAATTGCAAACTCCTAATTTATGGTAGCAAAAAAAATACGGACAATTTTGTCCGTATTTGTCGATATAAAACGATATTTAACTAATTGAATTTCAAAGCTTATTCCGAGCTTTTGTTGTTATTTTTTACTTTAAGACAATTTGCTACAATATCTTTGCCGCATGGCACGTTAAGCACATTGCCGACCTCCGCACAACGCGATATTATATCATCCAATATTCGCGCCGACTGCTTGGATGTATAGTAGCACAAAGATAAGCGCCGGTGATTTTCATCTTTAAGCGTAATAACCGCCCAAGAACGCGGTGATTTAGGGCGATTGGGGTCGGGAGTTTTCTTTGACGTCGTCGTCGAAAACTCACATGATATATCTCTAATTTCGACGTAAGGTATATGCACCTCAAACTGATAGGCTTGTCTTTTGATAAACGTATTTTGCGGAACAAATATTTCATTATCTGTTAATTCAATCCTTTGACGCACGACGGTTTGAATTAATTCGTACGTTAAAATAAGCGTTCCAAGCAAAAAAACGATTGCAAAAAACACTATCTGCCACAAATATAAATCGTCGTCGGGATAAAATAAATTCTTATAAAAACAATACAAACCCGCCCCTATCAGTGCAACCATAATAGGGATAAAAATTGAAAGAAATATTATCGGTCTATAAGTTTTTTTAATCATAATGTAGAAATCCCCGCAAAAATAATCCTACGGGGACAAAAAAATTATTTTGCGTATTCCACAGCGCGGGTTTCGCGGATTACGTTTACCTTGATTTGTCCGGGATACTGCATATCTTGCTCGATTTGCTTTGCTATCTCTTTGGACATATACATGGCTTGAACGTCGTCCACCACCTCGGGCTTGACGATTATACGTATCTCACGCCCCGCCTGAACGGCAAAGGACTTTTCTACGCCCTCAAAGCCGTTTGCGATTTCCTCGAGCTTTTCAAGGCGTTTTACGTAATTATCCAGCGATTCGCGACGTGCGCCGGGGCGTGCGCCTGATATGGCGTCCGCGCACTGAACGATAACTGCCTCGATTGTTTCGGGATCTACGTCGTTGTGGTGCGCCGCGATACAGTGAACAACCTCTTTGCTTTCCTTATACTTTTTGGCGATGTCCACACCGATAGACACGTGCGTGCCGTCCATCTCGTGGTCGAGCGCTTTGCCTATGTCGTGCAGCAGTCCAGCACGCTTGCAAAGCGGTACGTTTGCGCCCAGCTCGGCAGCCATAATACCCGCAAGATGCGACGCCTCTATGGAGTGGCGCAGTACGTTTTGACCGTAGCTAGTACGGAAACGCAGTCTACCGAGTATCTTGGCAAGGTCGGGATTAAGTCCGAATACGCCCGTTTCGTACATGGCGTTTTCGCCCGCCTCCTTGATTTTTACATCAACCTCTTTTTGTGCCTTTTCTACCAAATCCTCGATTCTACCGGGATGAATACGTCCGTCGCTTATAAGCTTTTCCAGCGCTATACGCGCAACCTCACGGCGAACGGGATCGAAACAAGAAAGCACAACAGCCTCGGGCGTATCGTCGATAATAAGGTCGCAGCCAGTAGCGGTTTCAAGTGCGCGAATGTTGCGCCCCTCTCTACCGATAATCCTGCCCTTCATTTCGTCGTTGGGCAGCGCAACCGTGGACACGGTTATTTCCGAGCTGTGATCTACCGCACAACGTTGTACGGCAAGTGCAACAATCTTTTGCGCGCGTTTATCAGCCTCTTCCTTAGCCTCGGCATCTATTTCGCGTACCATTTTGGCGGCGTCATGCTTTGCCTCGTCGCGTATCGCCTCAATAAGCTGCGACTTTGCCTCGTCCTTGGACATACTCGCTACGCGTTGAATTTCGTCCAAAATACGTGCGTTTGCCGTTTGCAATTCGGATTTAAGCTTGTCCGCCTCAGCGTGCTTTTGAGCAAGCGACGCTCTTTGTGCGTCCAAATCGTCCGATTTTTTGTCGAGCAGCTGCTCCTTTTTGTCTAAAGTTTCCTCACGCTGAATAATTCTTTGTTCGGAACGGGATATACCCGCCTGCTTTTCGCGCAGCTCTTTTTCCTGTGCGCTACGTTCTTTTGCCAATTCTTCTTTTGCTTCGCGCGTTGCTGTTTTGCGCATTTCTTTTACTTCGTTTACGGCGTCTTCCAGCATTTTATTAGCCGCTTGTTTTGCCGCGCCGAGCTTTTTGTCGCGGTACGCACGGTAAATAAATATACCGCCGACAGCACCGACAATCAGCGCAACGATTGGCAAAACAATAGCCAAAACAACCGCCGTACTTACACAAAGTAGGGTCATAGTGCATTCTCCTTTTAATACTTTTGTATGTGATTTGTGTTTATGATTACACCGAAAAAATTATCGGCTTACAATCAACTGCGGTACCCATACTGTACCGATTATATTTTAACACCAAATCAACATATAAGTCAAGTTATTTACCTGCGAAAATCGGTTATATTTTGCGTCGGTTTGTCTAAAACAGGACGCTCGGGAACGGACGCGAACGTGAGCACGTACACAACCTTTGCTCCCGCGCGTTTTAGCACCCTGCTGCACTCGTCCGCCGTAGAGCCCGTGGTCATAACGTCGTCAACTAATATAACATGCTCTGGCGGCTTACCAATCACACTAAACGAATCCTTTAGGTTTTCCAACCTTGCCGCCCTATTCAGTCGCGCTTGGTTTGGAGTTTTGACCGACTTTTCAAGCAAATTATCGCACGGTAAGTCAGTACGTTCGGCAAGAGAACGCGCAAGCAGTTCGGCTTGATTGTAGCCGCGTCGCTTTTGCCGTGACTTATGTACAGGCACATAAGTGATGCAGTCCGCTTGCCAGTCGGACAGCAATAACACGTCGAGCAAATATTGACTCAACGTGTTAGCTAAATACTTGGCATTACCGTACTTTAATCGATATATCAGTTTTTTTGCGTTGCCGTCGTAGTTGACGGCGGAACGCGCCTCATCAAAGTGCAAGGACTGTTCACTACATTCCCCGCAGTAATCACCTATTCCTATTTTGTGCCTGCCGCAGCGTAAACAAAAATTATCGTTAATCTCCAGCTTGCAGTGATTGCATAGCCCGTAACGATTGGGACGCATCTCTCTACCGCAAACGATACACTTTATATCGTCGGGAAAAAGCATACGTATTATTTCGTTCTTGACCGAAAGTTTCAATCTATTAATCGTCTTTATGCTTTAACGTTTCGCGCGCGATATACAATTCCTCGTTGGTGGGAATAATGTACACCTTGACTTTGGAATCGGGCGCCGAAATAAGCACTTCTTCGTCGCGCGGAGGGTTGGCATTTTTCGCTTTGTCGAGCTTAATGCCCAAAAATTCCATATCGTTGCAAACGGATTCACGCACGCACACTGTGTGTTCGCCTATGCCGCCTGTAAATACCAAGCAGTCCAGTCCGCCCATTGCCGCGGCATACGATCCTACGTACTTTTTAACGCGATAACTGAACATATCAAGCGCGAGCTGCGCGCGCGGATTTTTCTTGTCCGCCGCAGCCTCCAAATCACGGAAATCAGAGCTTACGCCGCTTATACCCAAAACGCCGCACTGCTTGTTTAAGTAGTTGGTCATTTCGTGTATGTCGTAGCCCTTTTTGCCCATAAGGTATTCCATAACGGCGGGATCGATGTCGCCGCTGCGCGTGCCCATAATAAGACCCTCGAGCGGAGTCAAGCCCATAGACGTGTCTACGCACTTTCCGTTCTTTACTGCGCTGACGCTTGCACCGTTGCCGAGATGGCACACGATTGTTTTAATCTTGTCAGTACCGCAAAGCGCCGACGCCCTGCCCGATACGTATGCGTGGCTGGTGCCATGAAAGCCGTACTTGCGCACTTTGTACTTTTTGTAATCGTCATAGTCAATGCCGTACATATACGCGTATTCGGGCATTGTCGCGTGAAACGTAGTGTCAAACACGGCTACCATGGGCGCGTTAGGCATAGCCTCTTGGCAAGCCTTTATTCCCATAATATTGGCAGGCATATGTAACGGGCCCAAATCGGTGTTGGATTCAATCAGCTTTAACGTTTCGGGAGTTACAAGCACCGAATCTTTAAAGTTCTCCCCGGCGTGCAGCACGCGGTGTCCGACGGCGGCAATCTCCGACATAGCGGAAATAACACCGTATTCGGGATTGACAAGCGCGTCCAAAACATACTTGATAGCCTCCTTGTGTGTGGGCATTTCGGCCTTGATTTCCACCTTGGTTTTGCCCGAATGTTTAAGGACGGACCCGTCCATGCCTATGCGTTCGCAAACGCCCTTTGCCAAAACAGCCTGCGTTTCGGTTTCGATAAGCTGATATTTAAGTGACGAGCTACCTGCATTAATAACAAGTATCTTCATAATACCTCCGTTAAACGCAAACAACCGCCGAGCGACTCGGCGGCATTTGCTTAAGTTTTAATTTATTTTTTTAAGAATTCCCGAGCTTTGTCGTATTGTTCGGGTTTAAGACTCTCGTGGAGCTCTTTGATTTTTTGCCGTTGAGATTTATCGAGATTTTTGGGCAATTCTATATCGATAGTGACAAGCAAATCACCCTTCAACTGCTTTTTGGGGTTTTCTAACCCTTGTTCTTTCAATTTAAAGGTCATTCCGCTTTGCGCGCCTTCGGGCAATGTAAACGCTATTTTGTTGCCCTTGAGCGTGGGAACAAGCACTTTATCGCCAAGCAGCGCCTGAGTAAACGCCACAGGAATATCCACGAGCAAATCCAACCCCTTGCGACGGAAAAGCTTGTGCGGCAAAACGGTAACGTTCAGTATAAGATTGCCGTTTTTTGTGCCAGTTCTGGTGCGTTCGCCCTCATTGGGAATCGTAAGAATTTGATTAGGCTCGATACCCGCAGGGAAAGTTATGCGCAAATTGGAATTTTTGCGCAGTGAACCGCGCCCGCCACATGACGTGCAAGGCTCTTTTATGATTCTTCCGCTGCCACCGCAAACGTTACACGGTTTCATACTGACAACCCTGCCGAACGGTGTTTCTTGCGCGTAACGCACTTTACCTGAGCCGCCGCAGTTGGTACACTTGACAAACTGCGTGCCGTTTTTCGCACCGGTACCACGGCAAGCCGCACAAGGCTCAAACCTATTTACGGTTATCTCCTTTTGCGTGCCGTACGCCGCCTCCTCAAAGGTAAGCGTAACGTTAAGGCTTATATCACCGGGGTTGCCGCCCGCGCCGCCATGATGCTCGTTGCCGAACATATTGACAAACTCATCGAAGAAACTGTTACCGCGCGCACTGCCGCCTTGACCACCGGCACCGCCGGCGCCGCCGAACGCACCGCTACCACCACCGGCTTGAGCGGCGTCGTACTCGGAACGTTTTTGCGGGTCGGAAAGCGTTTCGTACGCCTCGTTTACCTCTTTGAATTTGTTGGCGGCTGCCTCGTCGCCGGGATGCAAGTCGGGGTGATATTGACGCGCAAGCTTACGAAAAGCCGATTTAAGCTCCTCGTCTGTAGCGGTTTTGCTCACACCCAACGTTTCATAATAATTCTTTGCCATTCTTTACTCCGCAATCTCGAAAGATGCTTTTGATTGCCATCCAAATAAGTATTGCGCACACGATTGTCGCACAAACCAATTCGGCGGTTACGTAATAGAATACCGCAACAAGAGCCGTTATAAAGGCTCCTGTTGCAGTACGTTATCGATAAAATTAGTTGGTACCTTCGCCGTCGTCTACTACTTCGGGATTGTCGATTACAACGTCGTCCTCGGGCGGCGGTGTAGTGCCGTTTTCATAGAGCTTGGAGAATATGTCGTTAGACAGCTTTTGCAGGGTTTCAACCGCGTCGCGGATAGCCTCAAGCTCCTCGGTCTTAATGACTTCGCGAACGTTAGCCATTTCCTTGTTAAGCTCGTCTTTTTGTTCGGGTGCAATGGTGTCGCCATTTTCGCGCAAGAACTTCTCGATGGAGAATACAAGCATATCCGCTTGGTTCTTTGCCTCGACAACCTCTTTGCGCTGCGCATCCTCTTCCGCAAACTTTTCGGCGTCCTTAATAGCCTGGTTGATTTGCGCCTCGGTAAGGTTGGTGGATGCGGTAACGGTAACGCGTTGCTCCTTGCCTGTGCCCTTATCCTTAGCCGATACGTGAACTATACCGTTGGCGTCAATATCGAACGTAACCTCGATTTGAGGAACGCCACGAGGTGCGGGCGGGATGCCGCCGAGCTCGAAACGAGCAAGGGTCTTGTTGTGCGCCGCGATTTCGCGCTCGCCCTGCAATACGTGAATATCAACCGACGGCTGATTGTCGGTAGCCGTGGAGAACACCTGCGACTTTTTGGTCGGAATTGTGGTGTTTCTCGGAATAAGCTTGGTAAATATACCGCCGACCGTTTCGATACCGAGCGAAAGCGGTGTAACGTCCAAAAGCAATACGTCCTTAACCTCGCCGGCAAGAACGCCGCCCTGTATAGCCGCGCCGACTGCAACACATTCGTCGGGGTTGATGCCCTTGAACGGCTCTTTGCCGGAAAGCTTGCGAACAGCCTCAACAACCGCGGGAATACGCGTGGAACCACCGACCATGATGACCTTGTCTATATCGTTGTTGGTATAGCCTGCGTCCGCCATAGCCTTTTTGGTAAGCTCGATCGAGCGGTCTACAAGGCGCTGCGACAATGCCTCGAACTTGGCACGAGTGATTTCGTATTCCAAGTGCTTGGGACCGGTAGCGTCGGCAGTAATGAACGGCAAGCTGACAGTGGTCTTTTGCGTGCCGGAAAGGTCGATCTTCGCCTTTTCCGCAGCCTCTTTAAGACGCTGCATAGCCATACGGTCTTTGCTGAGGTCGATGCCCTGATCGTTTTTGAACTGCTGAACAAGGTAGTCGATGATGACTTGGTCAAAGTCGTCACCACCCAAGCGGGTGTCGCCCGAGGTAGCTATAACCTCGAATACGCCGTCGCCGATTTCCAAAATGGAAATATCGAACGTACCGCCACCAAGGTCGTAAATGAATACCTTTTGGCTGGAGCCCTGACCTTTGTCAAGTCCGTAAGCAAGCGCCGCTGCGGTAGGCTCGTTGATTATACGAAGAACGTCCAAGCCCGCGATTTTGCCCGCGTCTTTGGTAGCCTGACGCTGGGAGTCGTTGAAATACGCAGGAACGGTAATAACCGCCTGAGTAACGGGCTCGCCAAGGTAAGCTTCCGCGTCCTTTTTAAGCTTGGTAAGAATCATAGCGGAAATCTCTTGCGGCGAGTAATCCTTTTTGTCAATGTTGACCTTTCTGGACGTACCCATATCACGCTTGATAGAGATGATTGTTCTGTCGGGATTTGCAACCGCTTGGCGCTTTGCAACTTGACCTACAAGTCGCTCCCCGTCCTTTGCAAAACCTACGACGGAAGGTGTCGTGCGGCCGCCTTCTGCGTTGGGAATAACAACGGGTTCGCCGCCTTCCAACACCGCCACACACGAATTGGTAGTACCTAAGTCTATACCAATGATTTTGCCCATAGAATTAATCCTCCAAAAATTGTTTTTAAATTAAGTAATATATGCACTAATTGGCGACTCTTACGACGCTGTGCCGCAAAATGCGGTCGCCCAATTTGTAGCCCTTGTTGTAAACCTCGACGATCATATTGACCTTGCTCGGATCGTTGGTTTTGGTTTGCATAACCGCGTTGTGAAGATTGGGATCGAACTGCTGTCCCAAAGCGGGAATCTCTTCCACTCCGAACGACGTAAGAACGTCCACAATACGGCGGTAAATCATTTTTACACCCTCGGCAATCTTTTCGTCCGTAATGGTTTGGATTGCCTGTTTCAACACGTCAAGCTCGGGAATAATCTTTTCGAGAACGGCGCACATGCCGTCTTCTTTGAGCTTTTTGTTGCTCTCGTTCATACGCTTGCGGTAGTTATCGAAATCCGCCTGCATACGGTTGACCAAGTTGGAAAGCTCCTCCGATCTTGCCTTTTCCTTTACGGCAATAGCCTGCGCTATGCTAAGCTGTTGCGTAACGGCTGCGATTTGGTTTTGCATTGCTTTGTAGTCGTCTTGCGAAACCTCAATGGGCAGCTCACGGGTGCGCTCTCTCGTCTTATCGTCCATTATGTCCTCCGTCCAAAAATTTTTATTCGTCCGTATCGGAAGTTACCGACGAACTATATTCTTCCGTACCGTCGCCATGCGCGCCTTCGCCCGCAGGCAACATTTGTACGGTTTTTGACAAATAATCCAGCACCGAAACCACCTTGGAGTAGTCCATGCGTATCGGCCCGATAACGCCGGCGTTACCCACCGTAACACCGCCTATATTATATGACGCGGTTACTATGGCACATTCCGGCATTCCTTCTCGGATTTCGTTGTCCTTGCCTATTTGAAAAGTAATGTTCACGTCGTCGGAATTTTGCAGGACAGGAACAAGCTCTTCCTTTGCGTCCAAAAATTCCAACATGGCTTTCGCCTTCTTTAGATTGGCGTACTCGGGCTGTTCAAGTATTTTCGCACTGCCCTCCAGCACAATATCCGAAAACATATCGTCATGCGAATAGCTTTTGAAAATGCGAAGTATAGTGGAAAAAACCCTTTCGTACTCCTTTTTCACCTGCTTGACAATTTTGTTGGGCTGCCTGTTAATCTCACTGATCGTATGCCCCGCAAACGCGCTTGTTACAAAATGCGAAACACTGTCGCAGTATTCGTCCGTAACTCCGCTGCCTATATTGACCGTCGCGTCCTTGAGCACGCCCATATTGGTGACGATTATTATAAGCGCCGAAGAATCGGTAATCCTGACAATGCGGATGTTGAGTATAGTCGCGGCGTCATTGCTTTGCACATAGGCAACCGAAGTCAAATTGGTAATTTCGGATATTACCTTTGCCGTGTTCTTTAGCACGTCGTCCAGCTCGGTGATTTTTTTGTTAAAGTACCGTTTTACGATTTTCAGCTCCGACCGCGTAAGCTTGCGGCGCGGCATAAGCTTTTCAACGTAAAGCCTATACGCCTCTGCGGTAGGCACCCTGCCCGACGATGTATGCAGTTGAGTGAGATAACCCATTTCCTCAAGCGCAGCCATCTCGTTGCGAATTGTCGCGGATGACAGTGCAGGCAAATGTTTCTCTTTGATTTCCGAGCTTGAAACGGGCTGACAGTTTTCTATATATCCGTCCACAACCGCTTGAAGTATTTTCTCTTTTCTGCCCGTCAAACCCATCAATGCAATCCCGTTTACACGAATTAGCAAACTACCGCATAGAGTGCTAAAATAAGTTTACCATATACCCCTGCCTTTGTCAATCATTTTTCTCAAAAAAAATTGCGCCTTTTTCCAAAAATAGTAGGCGCTGTTTAGTTTAAATACAAGATATATGATTTGTTATACATTAATCTCTATTAATATTTAACGGAAGGTATACCACAACGTCCGTTCCGCAGTCTACAACCACGCCGCGTTTGGGCGCGGAAAGCACATGCCGTATCATAAAGAAATCGGCAACGCTGCCGAACACGTTGTACATAAGCGGCATGAACGGCAAAACAAAAAATTCCGCAGGCAAAAGCACGCAAAGCGGAATTAGCAGTGCGCAGTAAAAAACGAACGGAAACGACGCCACAAAAAAGTACTGCGCTTTTGTGAATATAATATTCGGCGAGCCGCAATAAGCCGCGAACTTTCCGTACTTAATGTACGGTTTTTTGAAACTACTGATTATAATGGCAAATGCGTGTGCAAATTCGTGTACGTACGGATATATTAGGCACAACGCCGCACCGCACAATATGTATACAAAATACATTCCCCCGGGAAATCCGAGTATTCTCAAACAGTAATTAAGTATAATTCCGACTACACAGCTCGCGGTAATTGATATGAGCGCAAAAATATTGAGCTTGTTAAGCATTTTAAATTTGGGATCGGACAAATCCAATCTTTGTATTGCTTTGTAGTCGTAGACCTTTTTCATAATCGTATTATAACAAAAAACGTGCAATCAGTCAAGCATCAGTTGCTCTATAATGGAGTTCATAACAAACATTTTGTCGGGCGAAATTTTAACAAACCCATTTTCGCAAACAATTAGATTTTCGCTTTTAAGGCTATGCAAAATTTCGGCGTTGCGCTTACAAAAATCATACCCGAATCGCTTGTAAAAATCGTCGACTATTATACCCTTTTCGGTGCGCAAGCGCAGCATAACGTATTCATTGTACAAATCCTTATCGGTCAAATTACAGCTTTCAGCCCGTGGTGATGCGATATATTCGGCAAGATTATCGCCGTGCATAAACCTTGTGCGTGCACCGTCATAGCCGTGCGCCGCAACGCCGAAACCGATATACGGCTTACATTCCCAATATTTTTTGTTGTGTCGGCTCTCCCGCCCACGCAAAGCGAAATTACTCACCTCGTAACGGCAAAAGTCCAAATCATGCAGCTTACCATAAGCCAAATCGTACATATCGGCTATGCCGTCGTCGGACGGCATGTAACCGGACTTATATAGCGGCGTGCCCTGCTCCACCGTCAAAGCATAAACGGAAACGTGCGAGCAGTGCCGCGCCACCGTAGTTACGGAATCGATTACGACATCACTTGTTTGTTCGGGCAAGCCTAAAATTATATCGGAAGAAATGTTGTCAAAGGAATGTGCCAATAGTTCGACGGCGTTTAAGTAATCGGCATAAGTATGCACCCTGCCTATTGCGCGCAAAACCTTGTCGCAAGACGACTGCAAACCCATGCTTATTCGGTTTACGCCAACGTCTTTACATTCGCAAATAAAATCCGTCGAAACACTTTCGGGATTGCACTCGACGGTTATTTCCGCATTGTCGGTTACGCAAAAGTTATTTTTTACGGCAGTCTGTATATCCGCAAGCCCGCCGCGAAAAAGGCATGACGGCGTACCACCGCCGATATATATCGTATCTACAACGCAGCCCTTAAACTCACTGTCGTTTATTTCTTTAATCAACGTATCTACATATGTTTTTTGCAACGAAAAATCGGGCGTAGACACAAACGCGCAGTATTTGCATTTTGCCTTGCAAAACGGTATGTGTATATAAACGCCGTATGATTTCTCCGTATCGATTGTCATTTCTTGTCGTTATCCAGCTTAAGCACGGACATAAACGCCTCGGACGGAATTTCCACCGTGCCGAACTGACGCATGCGCTTTTTGCCTTCCTTTTGCTTTTCCAAAAGTTTCTTTTTGCGCGTTACGTCGCCGCCGTAGCACTTTGCCAAAACGTCCTTCCTAAGCGCTTTAATCGTTTCGCGCGCTATAACCTTGCCGCCGATAGCAGCCTGAATGGGAATTTCAAACAGCTTGCGCGGAATTACGTCCTTCAGCTTTTCCGCCATAGCACGTCCGCGAGAGTAAGCCTTGTCGCGGTGAACGATTATGCTGAGCGCGTCGCAAATATCGCCGTTAAGCATTATATCCAGCTTGACCAAGTCGCTCTTGCGGTAACCGGCCTGCTCGTAATCGAAACTTGCATATCCGCGCGATCGGCTTTTCAGCCCGTCAAAAAAGTCGTAAACAATTTCGTTAAGCGGCATCGTGTACGTTATTAGCACGCGAGTTTTTTCAATATATGTCATGTTCAGGTACTCGCCGCGCTTGTCCTGACAAAGCTCCATTATCGGTCCGATATATTCGGGCGGCGTGTATATGGACGCCGTAACGACAGGCTCTTCCATATAGTCGATCTCACCCGCAGGCGGAAGGTTTGACGGATTTGTAACTTCGGTCATGCCGCTGCTCGTATATACCTTGTACACAACGCCCGGTGCTGTTGTGATTATATCCAGGTCGAATTCTCGCTCTAACCGCTCCTCTATGATTTCCATATGGAGCAGTCCTAAAAATCCGCAACGGAAACCGAAACCGAGCGCAGACGACGTTTCAGGCTCGTAAAACAGCGAGGCGTCGTTCAGCTTAAGCCGCTCCAAAGCGTCCTTTAAGTCCTCGTACTTTGACCCGTCAGCAGGATAAATTCCGCTGTAAACCACGGGCTTGACTTTTTTGTACCCGGGGCACGGCTCGGACGTGGGATTGTTTGCGTAAGTGATTGTGTCGCCCGGTGCGGTATCGGCTATAGACTTGATGGACGCGCACAAATAACCTACGTCGCCCGCCGACAAGCGGTCGATAGATACAGGTTTGGGTTGGAATACGCCCACCTCGGTTACGTCGTACACCTTGCCGTTGGACATCATAGTAATACGATCGCCCGCCTTTGCCGACCCGTCGATTATACGTACAAGGCAAACCGCGCCCTTATAGTTGTCGTAATAAGAATCGAATATCAACGCTTTAAGGGGTTTATCCACATCGCCCTGCGGCGGCGGCACACTTTGCGCAATCGCGCGCAGCACGTCATCTATATTGACGCCCTCTTTGGCGGAAATGCACGGCGCCTCGTCGGCAGGCAAGCCGATAATATCCTCTATTTCCTTTTTGACCTCATCCGGTCTAGCGGCGGGCAAATCGATTTTGTTGATAACAGGCACTATTTCCAAATTATTATCGAGTGCCAAGTAAACGTTCGCAAGGGTTTGAGCCTCCACGCCCTGCGCCGCGTCTACAACCAATACTGCGCCCTCGCAAGCCGCAAGCGAGCGCGACACCTCGTACGTAAAGTCAACATGTCCGGGTGTGTCAATCAAATTAAACGTATATCGCTGCCCTTCATACTCATAAAACATTCGGACGGGCGTGAGCTTTATGGTAATACCGCGCTCACGCTCTATATCCATACTGTCCAGCATTTGGTCGGAAAGTTCGCGTTTTGTAAGCGTAGCCGTCGCCTCCATAAGCCTATCCGCAAGCGTCGATTTTCCGTGATCGATATGCGCTATTATACAAAAATTGCGTATAAATTTTTGTTTGTCCATATCTAAATTATAACATATAGCGCTAAAAACAGCAATTATTTTGACCAAATAGCTTTAAAATTAATTAAAATATCGTTAATTTCGGTAAATATACATAAAAACTATTGTAAAATGAATTCAAAGATGATATAATTGTACTAATATGATTACGCGTGTCAGCCACAAGCAAGCACACGTTAAAGGTTAAGCATGGAAACAAAAACCTCTTGGGTGCTGGATAAGCCCATTTCCCACCGCGGACTGCATGATACTGATAATACTCCCGAAAACTCATTGCCCGCCTTTGAGAATTCGGTAAAGCACGGCTACGCAATAGAGCTTGGAGTGCGCATTATAGACGACCAAACGGTTATTGTATTTAACGACGAAAAATTGAGTAGAATGACCAACCGCGACGGCTATGTGTCGACGCTTAAGGTTGCGGACTTGGACGAGATACATTTGCTCAAAACGGACTGCACTATTCCGACGTTAGAACAGGTGCTGGAAACGGTAAACGGCAAAGTCCCCCTTTTGATAGAAATTAAAAAAGCCGAGCAATCGTTTGCTTTGGAAGACAAAATAATAGAAATGCTTAAGACGTATAACGGCGACTATGCCGTGCAGTCTTTCGACCCTATGTCAATGCACTATTTCTATAAAAACGCGCCGCATATAATGCGCGGACAACTCTCGTCATATTTCCATCACAACGATATTGACGCGCCCCGCCGCGAAAAAAAGCGGCTCAAAAAGCTCAAGTACAACGATATTTCTCACCCCAACTTTATATCGTACAAGGTTACCAACCTGCCTAATAAATACGTTACCGCTACTGGGTTGCCCGTAATTGCTTGGACAGTGCGCGGCGAGTTGGAGGCGCAAAAAGCGCTTAAGTTTTGCGACAACTATATTTTCGAAGGATTTATGCCCCGCGTTAAGGACGAAGTGTCCGAATAATACGTCATTACATATGAAATTCAGCTTATTAGCTTATTTAAAAAAACAAACAACGCTGGAATTTTTAAAATCCGTCGCTGTCGGACTGGCATCAAATGCGGTTGACTTTTTGTTGACCGCCGTATTTTTATATGCGTACGGTCACGAACATTACGACGGTTTTTGGGGAGTTTTCTCGGGCGCGACAGTCGGCGGTCCCTATTCCCCGCAGTTTTCGGTATACATAACAGCCACCGTAATCGGCTATATTTCGGCGGTACTCGTAAACTACCTATTATCCTCGATATTCGTATTTAAGTACGGCAACGTAGGAAAAAACAAATACGGATTTTTAAAGTTTATATTCTTTTCGGCAATCGGATTGGGACTGACATCTCTCGGCAGCTGGATCGGCTACGACGTAATCGGCGGCAATATTTGGGTAGTCAAACTGATAGTACAGCTGATAGTATTTGTATACAACTTTATCACCCGCCGATTGTTTATATTCAACGTAAACCTTATCCGCGACGATGAAAATACTATAAACTTATAAATTGGGCAAAAAATGAAAGTACTCGTCATTGAAATTGAAAAAGACGCATTAATAAAATGTTTACAAAAATTCGAACTAACCAACCAAATAACATTCTTAGATGAACTTGCTGTCCCAAACGATGACGCGAAATATAAAACAGCATATAAAAATATAGACAACCCTTACTATATCGAAGAAAATTTTATCGATTTAGATAAACTCATTTCTATTTATGAGAGTATAAGCTACATTAAAATGAGGCTCGATATACATGAATTCAGCGGTTTCTACGAACTTATATTTAACATCAAAAAACAGCGAGAAATAGGCTACCCTATTTCCGATATTGAATATGTGTATAAAATTGGCTTACAACATAGCTTACCGATAGAATATCATCATGTTTCCGAATTAGACGGATTTATAGAAGGCACGGATTTCTATGTAATAACAGGACAATCGAATTTAGGCAAAATGATGCTTTATCAAGAGAACGATTGCACAGACTTCGTTTTTTCAATCGAATACAAAAGGATAAAAATGTTTTCCAAAAAGAAAATCGCGGACGGCACGCATTGGCATCCATATACATATATTGGAGCGATTGAAGATATGATTGCATTTATTACTAACGATAGCGAGTACTTTTATAAGCGAGGATTTTCATTTATAAACAAAATTTAAAAATAAAAATCGCGCCTTAATAGGCGCGATTTTTGTATGTAATTTAATTCAGTTTAGCCTGCTATGTGCTTAATGTCGTATTCGAGCTTTTTGTAAATGTCCATTACCGTTTTGGTTGATTTAAAGAAATACGCAACGGCATACTTTACACCCAAAAACGCGGATATGATATTCTCGTAATCGTCACCGTCAATCGCTCTGGTCAATCCGTTTAAGCAAGCGGTATATTCAGCGCGTTCGATAGCGCCCGTTATCGTACTATCGGCAATATCGACAAGCGTAGCTATGCAGTCCAACGCGTCCGTTTTGAGGTCGGCACGAAATTTTCCGTTTACCTCCTCGTATGCGCCCTCAACACCGCCTTTAAGCGGCATTTCCTGCAAAGACATCGGATGCGTAAACAAATCGCTGCAATACGAGCGGAACGGCGTAATAACCTCCAAGCAAAACCGCGCATACGATTCGTTGATCATAGGGCTGTAAAAATAAGCCTCCAAGAAATTTCTAAGCTCTATTTTGCCACTGTCTATATCCATCAGTATGCGAAAAACAAGCGCTATCGCCTTTTTGGGCTCGGTAGGCAAAACGAACGAGCCGTTATTAACGCATAGCCCAAACGTCTTGCTGTAATCAAACCCGTACAGCGATGCGGCGAACATAGAATATAGCTGTTTGTTATCTGCAATAGACTTTAACAGCGCCGTGATTTTGCTTTCCGCCAGCACATATTTGCAATTTTTAAGGGATTCACACGCAGTCAAAAACTCGCCGAGTCCGTCCGACTTCATGCTCTCCAAATAATTACGTCGCATAAACGCTCCGATATTCTTGTTTTGGTATTGCTATAAGTAATATTATTTAGCTATGTATTTGCCGATGTCCTTAAGCAATTCGTCGCAGTTGTCGTTGTAGATTTCGCAAACAATGGGCTTGCCGAGATCGAGCGAGAAAATGCCCAAAAGCGACTTGGCGTCGACCACGTACCTGCCGCTATGCAAATCGATTTCGTACGGATATGCGGAAACCGCGTTTACAAAATCTTTTACGCTATCCATAGTGGGAAAATAAACATTAACAGCTTTCATAATGAACCTCCAAAGGCTGATTTATTGTTGTGACTATTCTAACACAGTCAAAGTTATTTTGCAATATGTTTTACAAAAATCCTACTAAAAGGATATGTGCTTTATCCGCCGCTTACAACTACCCTATTATATAAGCGTCGTTTTTTACCAACGAGTTGAGCTCTTTGAGCTTTTCCTCATAGCCCGTTCTGCCAATCATAGCGAAGGTGGCTTTTTTGCCTTCCTCTACGCCGGGTTGATTGAACGTGTCAATATCGAGATACGCACCGGCAAATGCAGTTTGGTACATAAAGTACATAAGCAACTCGCCCACGGTTTCGGCATTAACCTCCGGCATAATGATTGTAAAGTTTGACCTGCCGGCTTTGGTAAGCGCAAATTCGGTGGACTTGCGCTCGGCGGTTATAAGCTCGTTCAGCGTATGTCCTTTAAGGAAATTACCTACGTCGGCGGTATCGTTGGGAATATCCACCGTCGCACCGTATTTTTCCACACCGATAAATGTTACAACCTTATCATAAGGTCCTTCGGTATACAGCTGAACTTGGCTGTGCTGATCGGTAACGCCCAACGACTTGGCGGGAGTTTGACCGCAGTTGACGGTTTTGCCCGATTTATCCACCGCTTTACCCAGCGACTCCGCCCAAATTTGGCAGTAAAAGTCAGCCATTGTCTTGAGCCCGTCGGCATACGGCATCATTACGGAAATGTTTTTGCCAGCCTGCATGGATTTTACTTGCAGGAATGCGGTCATAAGCGCGGGATTGGTGTAAATATCCTTGCGCTCACACGCCTCGCGCATTGCGCGTGCGCCCGCGAGCATGCTCTTGACGTCTACGCCCATAACGGCAAACGGCACAAGCCCAACGTTGGAAAGTACGGAAAATCTTCCGCCCACGCCACCGGGAATTCCGAAAATCTTGAATCCTTCTTTTTTTGCCACATTGTACAGCGAGCCCTTGCCGTCGGTTGTTGTTACAAAAATATGTTCTTTTGCCGCTGTTTCGCCAAGCTCTTTTTTGAGCAAATTGTAAAGAATTATAAACTGGCTGAGCGTTTCGCTCGTTTCGCCCGATTTGGTTATTACGTTAAAATATGTAGTTTTAATATCAATTACGTCAAGCAAGGACGCCATGCGTTCGGGGTCCACGTTGTCCTCAACGTACAGCTTGGGCGCCTTACGCATTTCCTTAGGCAGCTCGTTGTGGTGCAAATGCAACAGCGCATTGAATACGCATATAGGACCGAGCGCCGATCCGCCAATGCCGAGCACTACAAAGCTTGACGCTTTTTCACGGATAGCCTTGCCAAAAGCGCAAAGCTCGTCGGCAGCGGCATCGGAAATCATAGGCGTTTCCGTCCATTCCTGCCAGCCCTTGCCGCTGTTGCCGATAACGTCGGCATATGCCGCAGCGTGCGCGGTTTTCGCACCGTCGATTTCGGCTTTTTTAATGCCGTGCTCGCCTATTGCGGAGTCCATCATATTGTTGTAATCGAATTTAAGTTTCATAAAAAATATCTCCTTTTACACGAAAGCATTATACCATGCAACCGCCTAAAAAATCAAGCGTTACGACACGGTTTTTACACAAAAAGCGCCTACTTCTTTTGTAAAAGAAGTAGGCGAGAAAGCTTTAATTCTACTTATATGTTAAAACTAAACAACCGTTTCTATAAGACCGTAGTTTCCGTCGTTACGCACATACAAAACGTTGATGGAATTGGTCGATTTATTGAGGAAAACATAGAAATTGTGACCGACAAGCTCAAGCTCCTCAATAGCGTCGTCTATAGACATGGGACTGAGCGTATAGCATTTGGAGCGCACAACGGTCTTGTCTTCGGACACATCTTCCTCGTCAATCTCCTCGGGCATGGACAAATCTCTACCGCGGAATTTTTTGGATTTGGATTCCAGCTTTTTGTGATGGCGGATGATTTGTTTTTCCAGCTTAGGCAAAGCAAGATCGATGTTATTGTACATATTGTCGCTTGTGACCTCGGCACGCAGCACGGTGCTGTCCAACAAAATGGTAAGCTCAAGCGTATACAAGTCGTCTTGACTTCTCGTATTGCCCTTTTTCAGTCCGATTTTAATGCGCGTATCGTCAGCAAAAAATTTATCAAGCTTTTGTACTTTTTTGTCGATAATCGTTTTGAGTTTATCGCTTGCCTCATAGTTTTTGCAAAGATATTCGATTGTCATAATTTCCCTCCGATATTAAAATTGTAGTTGTTGTGAGCGAGTTTTTAAACCCGATTTACTGTATATAGTTTAACATAAAAACAGTCGTTTGTAAATGCCTTTTGAAAAATTTATTCTATTACGATTTTGTCGTTTACGCAATCCACGCGCACGGAACTGTTACTGCGCACCCGCCCGCTTATTATTGCCTCGGCAATTTCGTCCTCCACGTTTTGCTCTATTACGCGGCGCAACGGACGCGCGCCGTACTCTGCGTCATATCCCTTTTCAATCAACCAATTAAGTGCTGCGGGCGTCAACGTGAGCGTGATATTTTTGTCTTTCAGCGACTTTTCGACTTTTTTGAGCATGATTTCGGCAATTTGAGCGACGTCGTCCTTGGTGAGCTTGTCAAACACGCACGTTACGTCTATACGGTTTAAAAACTCGGGACGGAACATGTTTTTGAGCGCATTCATATATGCCTCGTCGCGAACGTCGACATCGCGTTTACCGATAGCGTTAAACCCTATCTCGCGCTTAGACGCCGCGTCGGATGCGCCGACATTGCTGGTCATTATTATAATCGTGTTTTTAAACGACACCGTCCTGCCCTGCGAATCGGTAAGCCTGCCGTCGTCCAATATTTGCAAAAGCGCGTTGAACACGTCGGGGTGCGCCTTTTCTATCTCGTCAAACAGCACTACGGAATACGGGTGCCGACGCACGCGTTCGGTCAACTGTCCGCCGTCGTCAAATCCGACATATCCGGGAGGCGCGCCTATCAGCTTGGATACCGAATGTGCCTCCATAAATTCGCTCATATCCAATCTGATAATGGAATTTTCGTTGTCGAACATAGCCTCGGCAAGCGCTTTGGTCAGCTCCGTTTTACCAACGCCCGTAGGACCGAGGAATATAAACGAGCCAATCGGTCTATTGTCGCTCTTTAGCCCGGCGCGCGCACGGCGAATAGCTTTTGACACCGCCTCGACTGCACGGTTTTGACCTATTACGCGCTTATGCAGCAGCGCCTCCAAGTTTTGCAGGCGCGCCGTTTCCGTTTCGGTGAGCTTGCTGACAGGGATTTTGGTCCAGCGCGACACAACGTCCGCAATATCCTCCTCGGATATTGTTTTCGTGGTCTTTTCCTGCTGAGCGGACGTTTGCAGCGACCGCTGTTTGATTGTGTTTTCCAGCTCTTCCGCTTTGCGCTTGCACTTTTCCGCCTCGGCAAAATCTTGCCTGTCGGCGTATTCGCGCATCTTCTTTTTACATTCGGCAAGCTGCGCATTGAGCTCGGTAAGGTCAGCGGGTGCAAAGCTCGACCCAACCTTTGCGCAGCTCATTGCCTCGTCAATAAGGTCAATCGCCTTGTCGGGCAAAAACCTGTCCGCAATATATTTGTCGGAAAGTCGCGCCGCCGCGACTATCGCCTCGTCCGAAAGCTTGACTTTGTGGAAATTTTCGTAATTGCTACGCAAACCCTTCAGTATCTCAATAGTTTGCTCTACCGTAGGCGGCTCCACAATAATCGGCTGAAACCTGCGTTCCATTGCCTTGTCCGCCTCAATATACTTGCGGTATTCGTCGGTAGTGGTAGCGCCTATTGTTTGCATTTCTCCGCGCGCAAGGTACGGCTTTAGAATATCGGCGGGTGTGACCTCGCCGTCCTTAGATCCTGCCTGCATAAGCGTATGCAATTCGTCTATGAATACTATTATGTTACCGCTGTTGATAATCAAATCTATGGCGGACTTTAACTTTTCCTCAAGCTGACCGCGATATTTTGTTCCCGCCATTAGCGAGCCTATGTTCAGCGAAAAAATTATGTTGTTTTGCAGTTGGCGCGGAACTTTGCCGTCCACTATCGCCCTTGCAAGACCGTCGATAATGGCGCTCTTGCCCACGCCCGGCTCGCCTATCAATACAGGGTTGTTTTTGGTTTTGCGACACAAAATTTCTATGAGCCGCGACACCTCTTGTTCTCTACCGATAACGGGATCAAGCTTGTTTTGCATTGCCTTGGCGGTAACGTCAACGCCGAGGTCGGCAAGCTGCGGCGGCAATACGTGCGCGTTGTTCTTTATTCCGCTGCCCATATTAGTCCCACCGGTGAAATAATCTCCACTGTGCGTAGGCATACCGAACATGCTGCTGAACAACGGGTTTTCCGGTCTTTGCTGTTGACGGTTTTGCAAAATCTTGAATATAGCCTGACGGTACACCGCGCTGTTTACGTTGTAAAGCCTGTAAAGCGCATCCACCGCGTAGCAGTTGCGGTCCTCCAATATCGCAAGCATTAAATGATCGGGCGATATTTGCGACGCGCCTAACTGCGCCGCTATGCCGTAAGCCTCAAAAGGTATCGAATTGCTGAATCGCTCGGTGTCCATCGACTCGATAAAGCCGTTATCCATCTTTGCCTCTTCAAACAAGGATATTAAGTTATCCGGATCGAAACGGTTGGCAATAAAAATCTTGGAGGCACAGCAATCCACCTTAAGTATGCCGTACAAAAGATGCTCCGAGCCTGTTACCTCGTTGCGGTAAAGATTAGCCGTTCTACGTGCAATTTCATACGCTTTACGCGCATTTTCGTCCATTGAATATTCCATAATATCTACTCCTTATACTGTTTTCTTACAAAACGACGTAAGCGCCGTTGCAATATGCCGCGCACGCAACACGTCACGCTCGTCCGCGCTCATACTGTAACCACCCGATTTTTGCATATTTGCGGGCTGACAATCGGTAATTAGCTTTTGAAAAACATTTAAATCGGATACGTCTATATAACCGTAATGCTGCCCCAAACGCACCAACGCCAAATACCGCATCGCCTCCTCGGTGGACAGCCTGTATGCATTTGTTACGATGCCCCATGCTCTGCAAATCTCGTCCTTAAGTCTATCCTCGTTGCGCATGAGCAGCTGGCGCGCCTTAAGCTCGGCGTCCACAATGTGGTTGATAGCGCCATTTACGGAATCTATAATATCCGTTTCCTTCATGCCGAGTGAACGCTGATTGCTTACTTGGTACAAATAGCCTTCCGCATCGCTGCCTTCGCCGTAAACACCGCGCACGGTCATGTTAAGCAGTCCTACGTCGTTGATGCATCCGTCAATCATTTTTTGAATGGTGAGCGCAGGCAAAAACATCATAACCGAGGCACGCATGCCCGTGCCGAGATTGGTTGCGCATGACGTAAGATACCCAAACCGTCCGTCAAACGCAAAGTTCAAGCTTTTGCCAAGCACGTCGTCAATACGGTTTACTCTATCGTACGCTTGATCGAGCGACAGCCCCGACAATATTACTTGCTCACGGATATGATCTTCCTCGTTTACCATTACCGACACGTTCTCGTCCGCGCTAATAAGCACCGAGCCGAACGGACAGTCTTTAAGCAAATCAAGACTTATCAGGTGTTTTTCCTGCAAAATCGTGCCGTCTATCGCGGATAAGTTGTTCATGTCATAGCGGCTGAATTTATCCACGGGCGCAAGCGCATTTTGCACATTGTCTATAATTTTTCGTGCGGACATTTCGTTCAGCTTGTGCGGAAAAGGTAAGCCCGCAATATTTCTGGCAAGTCGCAACCGCGTGGAAACTATTATATTATCCAATACGTTCATTAATTCCCCTCCCGCTTGTTGTTGACTATTTTTTTCAGCTTTTCGCTGAGCTCTACTATTTTGCCGTAATCTCCATTGTCAACAGCGTCTTTAAGCTCGGCTTTAAGCCTGTCCTCGTCCGTTTCGTCAAAATATCCGTACGGTGTTTTTCCGACGTGCCTATCCGACTGTTGCAGCTTTTTTACCGATTGCACGACAAGCGGCTCAAACACCTTGTAGCACTTGGAACAGCCCACAAACCCGCTTTTAATAAACTCCTCGCTTGTGGTTTTACAATCGGGACAAATAAGCGTGCGCGACGCATGCGTGTCGAACAAATTGCCAAAGCTACTCAATAGCCCCATAGGCGAGCCGTTTATCAGCTTGTTAAGCATATCAAAGCTGTCAAACCCCATATCGGGACGGAAGTTTTTTGCGCACTCACCGCACAAAAACATTTTTTCAACATGATTGTTACGCCTTACCATAACCTCGGTAGTGGCCTCGTGCAAACCGCAATTAGTACACTTCATAATTATTCTCCATCGTCGTGAGTTTTAAGCGTTTCCAACAACACACATTTAAGTATGGATCCGCGAAGTTTGTTTTTTGCAACAGTAGGCGCCAAAAGCGCTTTATCCGATATGGCTGCCTTAATAAGTTGCGCCTCGTTTTCCGTAAAAATACCGTCAGAGGTAAGCCGCTCCAAAATTTGACACGCCTTTCCGTAATCTATACCGTCCGACAAGGTTTGGTCTATATAGTTGGTCAAAATGTCATCCACATTTTGGCTGACGCGTATCAAGGTAATATACCCGCCACCGCCACGTCGGCTTTCGGTCATATACCCGCGTTCAGGCGTAAACCTTGTAGCCAGTACGTAATTTATTTGGCTGGGCGCAACCGCAAAATACGTAGCCAACTCGTTGCGGTTGAAATTAACCGACAGCTCGTCACCAAGAGTATCAAGCAAAAACTTTTCTATTATATCGCTTACGTTCATATACTCAACTCACCTCCTTGAAACATTCGTCGACCTAATGGTCAATGGTCAAAGATAGTCAAACTTATTGATTAGAGTATATTACACTACGAAATATATGTCAAGCATTTTTAAGAATAATCTAAAAATTTTTTTGCACGCAAAAGGCGCGGAGAATTCCACGCCTTAATCGTACCATTATATTATTTTATCTAAACAATCCCGATAATGATGACAAACTATCGGCTGCACCCAATACAAATATAGTCATAAACAACACGTATACCAAGCAAATTATACCTAACGCCAAACATACGTTGTCGCATGTAGTATGCTTTTTGCCCGTGGCTTTGCCGTTAATCGAATACCTGACTACCCCTACTACGCAAAACGCTACCGCGCATAAAATTCCGAACACGCCAAGCACCACGCCAAACCCGAATGAGTAAAACGCTATTTGCGAGCAAAACTGTTGCAACACAATGGCCACTACGCCGAGTATAATATACAGCGCCATAGAGTTATTTTTAAACCATTCGGAGTTAACGACAGGCGTAGGCTTTTCGCTTTGAGTCAATGGCGCGGCAGGCTGCGTCGCGGGTGCAGGCGCAGGCTCGTTGTTTTGTTCAATCTGCGTTTGCTCCTCAACGGTCTGTATCGGCTGCGGCGGCGCAGTATAGTCGCCGTCATCGACTGCACCGGACACGGGATATTTCAAACCGCATTTGGAACAAAATACAGCATATTCGGGGAGCTCGGCTCCGCATTTTTTGCAATAAGGCATTTCTTTCTCCTTTTTGTCAAATTAGTTTATAGGTGTTTGGGGATCGAATTTTTCTATTTGCACTCCCGCTTCCGCAAAAAGCTCCAACGAAAAATCGTCCGGGTAACCATGTTGATACACGACGCGCTTGACGCCGCTGTTGATAATCATTTTTGTGCATATGGCGCACGGCTGATGCGTACAGTACAGCGTTGCGCCGTCTATGCATATCCCCATCTTTGCCGCTTGAATAATGGCGTTTTGCTCGGCATGGGTAGCGTAACACAGCTCGTGACGCGTTCCCGACGGAATATTGAGCTGCCTGCGTAAGCACGCACCCTTTTCCTTACAGCTTTTAATTCCGGCACTTGCACCGTTGTAACCGGTAGTTAGTATGCGCTTATTCTTTGCAATAACCGCGCCGATTTGCCTATTCTCCTGAAAGCAGCTCGACCATGTAGCAACATTGTGCGCTATTTCCATAAAGCGCGCGTCCCATTTATCCATCCGTATAATTTCCTTTACCGTAATATTTCATATTGTATCACAAACAAGATTTATTTGCAATACGTTTTTAATTTTTCTAAGTTATTTTTTCGTCACATTTCCAGCCTATTATAATACTTATCGATTTTGCGGTACAAAACAATATCCGCTATTGCAAATGCGGCAAGCACGGCATATAGTAGCGCCCAGCACACGATGTTTATAACGTCAAATTTCACACTGCAAGCCGACAAAACAAGCATCAAAATTATTATAGCCAAACCGCTCCCCATCATCATTAGCTGTCCGCCAAGCACATGCATATTATGTTTTACCGCTTGTATGGGATCGGTCCATTTCAGCTTTGGCGAAGTCAAGTCCCACAGCGTGCCGAATATGACAAACACCACTGCAATAGGCACCAGCGAGAACATAGACAACAGCATACTGTTCACGGAAAAATTCATAACGTTTATAATAACAACCGTCACTATCGAAACAGGTATGGCGGGCAGCAGCCACGCAATGATTTTTGCTTTTAATATCGTCTTGATATTTACAGGCAGTATTTTAAGCGACGCCATAGCATTCCCCTCTCTCGAAAAGGTTGTGCTTGCGCCGTTGCCGAGCGTAGCAAGCATAGCGGCAAGCATGCAAAACGTCATAAGCCTGATAAAACTGCCGTCGTACGTAAGCTGCATATCGTGGTTATAGTCGGAAACGTTTCCCGCCATCAGCCCAAAAACAACCGCCATCAATATGGGAAGGAGCATAACGGCATAGCATTGGAATGCAATTTGCGTTGAACGCAGCGAACTGATATACTCGCGTTTTATAAGCGCACGCGTGCTTGTCGTAGTTTTAAACTCGCCTTTTTTCGCTTTTGAATTATCGGTTTGATTGTTGGCTTTTACCGATTGCGCGTACATAAACTTAGCCAGCAACCAAATAATGATCAAAAGCACGGCTGATATTGCGATAAATATAGCGACGCCTACCACAGTGGACGCGCCCATACCGAGTCCGTACATAGGAATACCGCAGGCAGCACGCGAAAGCACCGTGTACGGATAAAGTACGTCAAGTATCATCTTTAACCCGTTGAGTACTCTCGTCATCGATTCGGGAGTAACCGCGCCCGACGAGGTTAAATATATAAAGTAAATGTACAGCGAAAACGCTCCGCCAAAAAGCAGCAAAAAGAACACAAGCGATATTATGTTTCGGTTTTTCAGCTTGCTCGCAATAAGCATAACCGGTATGGCAACTATTGCCGCAACAACAAGTGGTAGCGTCGGAACAATCACAAGCGTTGCTATCGCAATCACGTAAAACCATGCCCACATTTTTGCGACTATACCGAACGCAATCAAAAGCGGTAACGCAACTGCTATTACTATCGCGGTTTCGGACAAATACACATACGACAGCTTAGCGGCAAAGACAGTGGCGGGCTTTACCGGCAGCATGGAATAAAAATCGGTATCTTTGGAAAGATACAGCACAATCACAAGATGCACTATTCCGAAAAACAGCACGACGATTGCCGCGGTCATAAGCACAAAAAAATAAAACAACTGCGCCATTACCGTAAAGTACAAAAACAGTTCTTTCAGCTCGAGAATTATGCTTATTGCGGCAGCCATTACGACCAAATACACAAACCCCAGCAGCAAGGCAAACGCCAGCTTTTTGCGCTTGGATTTGCCCGCGTCAAACCGTAGCTTGTTTTTGAACAACGCCTTTAATATAGTGACGTAATTATTCATGCTCGCTCTCACCCGCTACCGACAAGAATATTTCCTCAAGGCTTTCGTCACCCTTAGCGCGTTTAATTTCGTCCATATCGCCGCAAAGCACCAGCTTACCCTTGCCGATTATAGCAATGCGGTCGCAAATCTTTTCGGCAACGTCCAAAACGTGTGTGGAAAAGAACACCGTCTTGCCTTCGGACTTGTATTTTTTCATCAATTCCTTCAGCGCGAACGCCGACGGCGGATCGAGCCCCATCATTGGCTCGTCCAAAATCCACAGCTCGGGACTGTGTATAAGCGAGCCTATAATAGCAATCTTTTGTTTCATGCCATGCGAATACCCGCTTATACGCTTGTCAAACGCATCCTCTAATGCAAATCGCTTTAATAAATCGGCGGTGATACTCTCTCGCGCCGTATTGTTTACACCGTAAATATCGCCCAAAAAATCTATATATTCTCTACCAGTGTACTTATCGAAAATAATCGGCGAATCGGGTACAAATCCGAAATGCCGCTTTGCCTCTATGGAATCATGCGTTATATCGTAACCGCAAATTTTAATGCTGCCCGATTTTACAGGCAAAATTCCCGTCGCCATTTTGATTGTAGTGGTTTTGCCCGCGCCGTTAGCGCCCAAAAATCCAAATATCTCGCCCGGCTTGAGCGTGAACGAAAGATCGTCCACCGCTTTAACGTTGCCGTTTGCGTACGCCATGGAAACATGGCTTATATCCAAAACAGTCTTACCTTGCGCAACTGTGTTTGTTACATCTTGCACTTTGCCACCTCCGATTATTATCAGTTACTACGATTGTACCATACGAAAACCATATAATCAATGCAGTTTTCATGCAGTTTCTACAAGAAATATGTAAAATTTGCAGTTTGATTACTTTCGTTTATTTCGACCGATCGCATCCAAAAACTGTTTTATTTTTTGTTCGTTGGGATTATCCTGCGGGCGGTAAAACTTTTCGCCCTGCAACGACTTGGGCAAATACTGCTGCGTAATATACGCCGGTGAATCGTGCGGATATATGTACTCCTCGTCACTGTCGTCAGGCAGCTTGTTGTTTTTGAGGTAGTCGGGAACAACGTCGTCGGCATGTTCACGCACTGCGTTTTGTGCCGCCGCTTTTGCCAAATATACCGAATTGGATTTTGGCGCGGTTGTCACTTTGATTATAGCGTGAGCAAGCGACAAATACCCTTCCGGCACGCCTATGTGCTCGTATGCGGTGAGCGCAGACACAACAACACTGAGCGCCGAGGAGTCAGCCATTCCCACGTCCTCGCTGGCATGCGCCATCATTCGGCGGAACAGCAAAATAGGATCGCAGCCCGCCTCTATAAGCCTAAACGCCCAATACAACGCCGCGTCGGGATCGCAGCCGCGCAGCGACTTGCAAAACGCCGAAAGCATATCGTAGTACATGCTGTCGTCAATGGAAAGCACGCGCTGCTGCGTAGATTCCTGCGCCACCTCTTTGTCGATTATTATTTTTCCGTCCTCGGACGGCGGCGTAGTAATAACGGCAAGCTCCAACGCGTTGTACGCATTGCGCAAATCCCCGTTTGCCGCCCAAGCGAAATGACGGTATGCCTCGTCCTTTACCTCAAGGCTGTAATTACCCAAACCTTCGGGCGCTTGCACCGCGCGCTTTAGTCCGACTATAACGTCCTCGTCGGTAAGCGACCTAAGCCTAAATACTCTGCAACGCGACACTATTGCTCGCGTCATAGCTACAAACGGATTTTCGGTGGTAGAGCCGATAAATATTATACTCCCCGTTTCGATTGCGGAAAGTACGCAGTCCGACTGCGCCTTGTTCCAACGGTGACACTCATCCAAAAGCAAATATGTGCGCTTGCCGTACATGCGCAAACGCTCGGTAGCCTCATCTATCACGCGTTTTGCGTCGCCTACGCCCGAAGATACTGCGTTCAGCTTGACAAACTCACTTTTTGTTGTAGCTGCAATAATCCCCGCAAGCGTAGTCTTTCCCGTGCCAGGCGGTCCGAAAAATATACAGCTGCCCAGCCTGTCCGCCTGTATTGCGCGCATCAATAGCGACCCATTGTGTAACAGGTGCTTTTGCCCTATAAATTCCCCGAGGGTTTGCGGGCGCATACGCTCGGCAAGCGGCGCCGCCTTTGTTTTATTGTCCGACAAATCGAATAAATCCATGCAATCATTATACCACGCACGCCGCGCATAATCAAGTATTTTATAAAATATCGATAGCAACGATTCGTTGCATTATTCGTTTCCGTCAAGGTAGAACACAATATCGTCCGACAAATTGCGAATGTCCACGCTGTCCGCCGGATAATTAATTTTGTTCACCTTCATTTTCCAGTTGCCGCATAGCTCACTGCCGTCTACCGTTATGCGCACATCCTTGCTTTTGCCGTAAATATCAAACTTTAGCTGCGGCGTATTTTGAGCGATATGCGGACATATTTTAAGCGTTTTACCCCTGAACTTAACGCCGAAAAGCCGTTCGGTAACGGTGGTAAAGTATACCGCAGCAGCCACGGCGTCGTAAAAATAATCGAATGTGCCCTGTCCATCCCGTATACCGTAATGCAAGCAGCGCTCGATTGGATTGTTGAACTTGATAATATTGTACGCTTTTTCATTTAAATCCAAATCAAATAAAAGCCTTGCACACATATACGCCTCGGTGATGGACTTAAATTGAAAAAAATTATTCTCCGTCAATCGCTTTACGCCATGCGAATACCCTTCCGCTGCCTGATCAAAACGCTTTTTATATTGCGCATAAATATTGCCGCTTAATCCGAACTTGCTTTCCGCAAACCGCAAAACATATATTAAGCTCTTGTACTGCCACACGCTTTGAACTATACCCTGAACTAACGGCACGGGGTTTGCAATAAGATACCCTACCGCACGCAAAACGTGATTATATACCGTGTCTTTAATGACAACGCGCTTTCCGTGCGAGCGTAATGCGGCATACGGCAAAACCTCATTCCAAAATCCGTCGTCGTGCGTGTATTCAACGTATTCGATTATGCACTGCACAGCTTGCAAGCAATCGGAATAATCGCTGCCTAACAATCCGCTTTGATTTTGCTCGCTCATAATGGCGTACAATTTGTTTTTTACCGCCGCGGGATCGACATACTTTACTGCGCTCAAAACAAAGCACTCCGAATACAGCGGCATAACCTCTTGTGCTGCAAACGCACAATATGCGCGGTACAATGATTGCGTGTACGATATATTCATAATACCGTCGTCGGTCGCAGGCGATATGCGCCCCAATCGCCCGTAAAACCGCTTTATGCCGTCTAACAGCTTATCTACGTTGCTCACCGACGATAATTTATCGGCATACACACTATCCGCTATGCAAAACACAACCCTTGCGCTGTCGTTTGCTTGAATATTCTTTCTAACCGACGCAGTGGGCGCGGGTGCGCTACCGCCGATACGGAATCCGCTTGTCCTATCGATATTGCCGTACACAAAATACGCCTCTTTGTATGCCGCATATTCCGCCTGATTGCCGACCGCGCGAAGCATCAGTTTGGATTTACCTGTTTCGGCTGTCACTCCATTACCACTTAACGCAACGTTGACGCGGCTGTCACATACAGTAGAAAACATAACGTCAAACTGTCGCTCAACATCAGTCTTGTTATACAAAGTTATATCAACAAACAAGATTGGCATACCGATTGCGGTAAAGCATTTTTGCACGCACACCGTACCGTTATGCGCGCAAGTATATTCGGTGTAACCATGACTGTGAACAGTACGTGTTTGTCCCTCGCCGATAGGCTTGACCGTCGGCGACCACATAACGCCGTCCTCGCCGATGATAACAAACGCTCGCGGAGAATACGTGAATTTATCTACTGAAACGGTGAAACTATCTTGACCTATCGATATTTTTTGTATTCCAAATTGGTTTAGCTTTAATGACAGTCGCCCGCCAACAACCGTATTGTCAATCGGCTTATGCACATGGTTATTTGCAATGACTACATCTCCTTGCGATATGCCGCCGAACGGTAAAGAATAATCACATACTTGTTCGGGCATAGGCGGCGGAGCAAACACGGCGGGCTTAGCATGCCTTCGTACTGTACCCGAGATTTGCGTTTCGGGTTGCGCTATTACACTCGGTTTGCAATATACAGCCGCGCCTTCGACGGCGCGCGCATAATACAAATCGTCGCTCACATATTCAAACATATTTTCAGCCTGTGTGCGCGACGCATATATTACTGTCATATACGATACGACACGGGAAAATCTTTTTACGTCAAGCGTTGCCACACCAATAAGCGCAGGAACATCCACACTGCCGTGCTTAAGTGTACCATCGTCGCAAAAGGCATGTAAATCGCCGCCGTAATTGCCGCCGATCAGCGACAACGCAAAACAGTTATCGCAAACTGCCATTGCACCGCCACGAATATTTTGTGTAATACATTTTTGCGACTCGGGCTGTTTACGCACAACCGCGCCCGTCACCGTTACCGTTTTGTCATAATCACAGCGGTTTATTACAGTAAGTCGCATTATACATACATTTCCGTCTATGGGCGCAATAGTTTCGGCACACAGCTCCAAATCCCCATTACAAGCGCGATAAACGGCGCGGTGTCCTTCCATTATCCAGTCACATTCCGAAAGGTCCAAATTAATTCCGTCGGACCGTATTCCAATGTAAATACTATCGGTCGTTATATCGGAATTGACCGTAATGCTACCACGATTGTCGCAGCAAACCTTTATTACCGTCCCGTCAATTACGCTTTTAATATATTGCGGCTCGCTACCGAAATACGCCGCCTCGCTCAACTGCAATCGATTATCGACGTTTATCTCAGTATTTTTACTGTCCTGCGACTTGCGCAATAATGCCTCTATCGGCGCAAAAATATCTATACCGCTTGTAGGTGAATACAGCAGTACCGGTATACGCATAACGGCGTACGTAATTATCGCCGCAATCGAAAAAAGTGCGACATACTTAGGCGACGCAAAAACGCACGTAAACACCGCATAAACGGCGAGCAATATAGGGAACAAAATATTAAACACCTTAACATAGCGTTTGACGCGTTCATTGCCATGTGTTTTAGGCGTGTATATTTCATCCTTACATTCGTCGATGATTGCCAGCGACCGCAAAACCGAGTTTACCGTAACATACGTATGCGCCAAGCGAGCACGGCGGCGGCTGTCAGCTCCGCTTATATCTACGCCGTTATATTCCAAAAGTCTTGTTACCGCGCAGCGCTCGCTCTCCGAACAAGCTTGCATCAGTCCACAAACATAATCATCCTCATTCAAATAGTCCAAATTGACGTTACCACCTATGCCGTCGGATGCACCTCTATCATACTCTTCTCCGCGCCTAATTGCGTTTTCCGTCGATATATACAAATACCCTATCAGGCACAATTTGAGCATTCCGCACAAGATTTTCCGTTCGGACAACGAAAATTCGGCGTTTTCCTCAAAAGCCGATATGGCATCGATAAGCAAATCATGAGTAATTTCGCAACCCGAATCTCTTGTCAAACGCTCGCAAAACAAAAATATGCGCGGGTACTTTCCCACATGTCCGCAGTACGCCGAATAGCGCGCGGCGCTTTTACCGTCGGAGAATGCAAGCTTAATATTATCGCTTGCGGCACAAAGCGTCCTTTGCCAATCTTCCACGGTTTCATCCGCACGCTTTTTGCAAGCGGCAATGACGGTGCGTATTTTTATCGAGCCATACCGTATGCCCTGCCCGTATTCCGTTATGGCGCACTTTTTTCCGAGTGAGCGAATATTTTTGATAAGCGCACCATGCGTAATACGCTCGGCGCGAAAAAATCGCGGCACGGCAGCGGGCGCGGCAAAGCAGACAAGCAAAACCACGGCGGCAAATATTGCAAATATAATAAAAGCCGTACGCATAACCGAAATTATTGACGAACGACCGACATAAAATACAAAAGTACAAACGTTTTATAACATAAAAAAATCGACGGATTTTACTCCGTCGATTACGCACAACATAAAAAAATTATTTTTCCTTAATCTTAGCAGCCTTGCCGGAAAGATTGCGAAGATAATAAAGCTTTGCTCTACGCACTTTGCCGTGCTTGATAACCGCTATATCGGTGATACGCGGAGAGTGGAGCGGGAACGTACGTTCGATACCTACGCCAAAGGAAACGCGGCGGACGGTAAAAGACTCTCTTACCGAGCCGTTCTTTTTGGCGATAACGATTCCTTCAAAAGCCTGAATACGTTCGCGGTTACCCTCTTTAACTTTGACGGATACGCGCACGGTATCGCCCACATTGAACTGCGGAACGTCTGTCTTCATATACTCTTTTTCGATTTCGGCGATGATGTTACTCATGATACCTCCTATGTCGCTAAAAAACTCCGCACAGCTAAAAAATAACGCTTTTGCGAAGTGTCATTTAATATTGCTCATAGATTATACCATACCTATTTGATTTAATCAAGCAAATTTAATGCATTTTATGGAATTTTTTACAAAATTTGTTATGATTTTTTGTTGTTTTGCAGCTTAGACTCAACCGTGCGGTTTTTAAGCTGCCCGCAAGCCCCCGCTACGTCCGATCCCATAGATCGCCTGACCGACGCCGAAACCCCCACAGCCTTAAGCTGCTCGCAAAATGCGTATGCGCGTTTTTTGGTCGGCGGTTTCATTTCGCAATTATCGGTAGGATTGAGCGGTATAAGGTTTACGTGGCAGCACAGTCCCTTTAATAAGTCCTTTATATACACAACGTCCGATTTGGTATCGTTAAAGCCGTCAATCAAAATGTATTCAAGTATTACCCTACGCCCTGTCTTGTCAAAGTATGCGCGCAGTGCATCCACAAGCTGCTTTACCGTGTACTTTTGCGCGATTTTCATAATTTGCTTGCGCTTTGCGTCAGTTGCCGCATGCAACGACAACGATAACGTACAGCTTATTCCGTCGTCCGCAAGCCGCACAATATTATCCGGCAATCCACACGTTGATACCGATATTGAGCGCATGCCTATATTCAGCCCGTCGGGCGCATTAACAAGCTTTATAAACTTAACCGTATTATCGTAATTGGCAAGCGGCTCACCGCTACCCATCATAACTATTTTGTTTACACCGCCGTCGGCTTTTTTGTCACGCGCAATATACAGCACCTGCGCCAATATTTCCCCCGCGGACAAATTACGCACAAGCCCGTGCTTACCCGACGCACAAAACACGCAGCCCATTCCGCACCCGACCTGACATGACACGCACACACTGTTGCCGTATTCGTGCGGAAGATACACCGACTCAATCAAATCCCCGCTTTCCGTTTTGAACAAATACCGCACTGCGCCATCCGACGCAATTATGCGCGTAACCTCGGCAAGCGGGCGCGCGCTGTACTCCCCACCCAGTTGCGCAATAAAGCTTTTTGGCAAATCGGTATACTCGTCAAAACTATCGCAAGCTGCTATATGGCGCATAAGCTGTTTTGCTCGATATTTGGGCTGACCGTATTTTTCCACCAAAACGGCAAGCTCATCGGTATTAAAATCGCACAGCGGAGTTTTCACTATTTACCTCTCAAAAACCGCGCTATATAAAAGCCGTCGCACCTGTCGGTGTCGGGAAGAAGTTTGGTAGTGTCAAGCAGTTTATAATTGCCATGCGTTGCCGCAAAGCGTTCCACAATCGCCTCGTTTTCCGACTTTAATATCGAACAAGTGGAATAACACAATACCCCGCCCAATCGGCAGTACTCCGCCGCGGCGTCAAGAATTTTTGTTTGCAGTTGCGTAAGCTCGTCAATGTCTTCCGCCTTGCGGTTAAGCAAAATATCGGGTTTGGTCTTTAGCGTACCCGTTCCGCTGCACGGACAATCGGCTATAACAATATCGAATTTGCCTATAAAATCTTGATTAAGCACAGTCGCGTCGTTGAGCGCAACGTTGATTTTTGCGCCCAGCTTTTTTGCATAACCGCGCATTAGGTCGAGCTTGTGCGGATACACGTCGCACGCCGTTATTTTAAAATCGCCCAGTTCGCTCAAATATACTGACTTACCACCGGGAGCGGCACACAAATCCAAAACGTCGCCGCCGCTGAATCCCTTTATGTACGTGTTTACGGCGCGTATGGACGACATCGACTGAACGGCATATGTGCCCGCATCCAGCTTGTCCTGCGCGGCACGATCGACGTAACAGCCGTATTCGGTAAGCTCACAGCCGTCCACTACATTTTTAAACTCGGCTTGCGTAATTCTATTCCTAACGGGACGAATATGCGTCTTTTGCGGCAACACAGCGCCCAAAATAGATGCCGCTTTAACCTCGCCGTAATCGATAATTATTTGCTTGCACAGCCATTGCGGCGTGTTATATGTATAAGAAAACTTTTCAAGCTCGCTGTTAAACTTAGGCGTATATCCTATGGATTTTTTGAGAACGGCGTTGATAAACCCGCTGCACGCACCCACAGCCTTTGCTAATTCCACACCGCGATTTACGGCGGCATAGGACGGCATATCGGCATAGTTGCAATAGTACATACCTATTTTAAGCACAACCACACTGCTCTTGTCGGGACGCTTTTCGCACAGCTCGGAAATAAGCTTTTCCAGTCTTACGTTGTTGTCCAGCACGCCGTAAAACGCGCTTGTAACAAACGGGTGCGACCGCAAATTTTTAAACCCTTTAAGCGCACGCGTAATGGCAGGCGCACAATACGAGCCTTCTATAAACACCATTCTAAGCGCATTATAAAGAGCACGGTCGGCTGACAATCCGTTGTCGCCGTTATTTTTGTTTATGTCTTTACGGTTGCTTTGCACAAATTACTCCATCTTTGAATTTCTTTCCGCGCAAAAAGTCCGCTATCGGCATAGCGCGCTTGGACGGCGCTTGTATTACGTCAACGCTTACCACACCGTTACCGCACACGATATACATTTTATCCTTTGCGCAAACGACCTGTCCGACTACGCCCAAAACAATATCTTCGCATACGGAAACACGGTAAATTTTGTACTGCTCGCCGTCTATAAACGTTTTGGCGCAGGGGCTTGGCGACAGCGCACGAATTTTATTTACAACGGTTTTACTATCAACCGAAAAATCTATGATTTGCTCGGACTTGGATATTGTTTTACAATGCGTGGCAATGCTGTCATCCTGCTTGCAAGGCGTTATGCCGTCAAAGTTATCGAGCGTTTGCACCAGCAATTTTGCGCCCAGTTCGGCAAGCCGTTCAGTAAGCTCGCCTGCCGTTTCGGTCTCACCTATTTCGGTAGCGACAGTACTAAGAATATCGCCAGTGTCAAGCCCAAGCTCCGTGCGCATAATAGTCACGCCCGTCGTGCGCTCGCCCGCCGCTATTGCCGCCTGTATGGGCGACGCGCCGCGGTACTTAGGCAGCAGCGACGCATGAACGTTTATCACGCCATATTTAAACGCATTCAAAACCCCGCTGTCGAGTATTTGACCGTAGGCGGCGGTCACGGCAATATCCGCGCCAAAGCTCTTTAATTTTTCCACGTCGGCGCGTATTTTTATAGGCTGATATACAGGCAGCCCCGCACTCAACGCCAACTGTTTGACGGCGGATAATTCCGTTTTACCATGCTTTAATGCGCGATCGGGTTGAGTAACTACACCCACAACCGTGTGAGAGGAATCCAATAGCGCTCTAAGCGAAACCGCGGCAAACTCGGGTGTGCCTAAAAAGAGTATCTTCATTTTTACTTTCTTCCGCGAATTGATTTATCGGTAAACAATATACCGTCAAGGTGATCTATCTCGTGACAAAAGCACGACGCGTCAAAACCGTTACCGATAAGCTCGATAGGATTGCCGTGACGATCGAACGCATGAACTACAACGCGGCGGGGGCGCTCTACCTTTTCACTTATGTTGGGAATAGACAGGCACCCCTCGGGCGCAACACGCTTGCCCTTGGCTTGCACTATAGTAGGATTGACAGCCTCTATAATCGTCCGACCGCCGTCAAACGTGGCTACGAATATGCGCTTAAGTACGCCTATTTGCGGCGCGGCAAGCCCCGCTCCGTCGGCATAAATAAGCGTGTCTATCATATCGTCTATAAGCTGCGACAGTTTGTCGTCAAACTCCGTCACCGGCTTACTAACTTGCCTGAGCGTGTCGTCGCCCACTTGATAAATTTTTCGTCTTGCCATGATTGCCTCCTAAGGAAGAATTGCGAATTATTTAACTTAAATCGTTTGGATTGATTTCGGTAAAGCATGTTACCTGCGGATAAGCGGATATAACGTCATCCGCTATTTTGTACACCGCCCTGCGTATATCGTCCGAATCGGGCTTGAGCCGCATAAGCACTTGCATGCGGTACTTTGTTTGTATGCGCTTTTTAGGCGCACGCATTGCGTTTAAATACACAAAGCTGTCGCTGTATCTTTCCGCCAGCGCTCGAGCCTCGTCTATTGCAAGCTTGGTGGCGTCAAGCGCAGTTCCTTCGTTTTCACAAGATATAAGTATGCGCAAAATCTCGGTGAAAGGCGGGAAGCCCGTTGCTTGCAAAAGATTGATTTCCTTGCCGTAAAAGCCCTCGTAGTCGTATTCGGTCGCGTACTTGTAGACATAGTGCCGGGGCGTATACGTTTGCAAAATAACGCTGCCCTGCTTTTTTTCGCGCCCCGCCCTGCCTGCAACCTGCGTTATTAATTGGAACGTGCGCTCGACCGCGCGAAAATCGGAAAAGTGCAGGCTCATGTCCGCGTCCATTATTCCGACTAACGTAACATTGGGAAAGTCGTGTCCCTTTGCAACCATTTGCGTGCCGACCAAAATATCGGCGTTGCCGTTTGCAAATTCGCCAAGCAGTTTCAGGTGTGCGTCCTTCGTTCTTGTTGTGTCGTTGTCCATTCGTATTACGCGCACGGACGGAAACATTTTTTGCACTTGTTCGACTATTCGTTCCGTGCCCATAAAGCCTTGTTTTATATGCGGGCTTTTGCAATTAGGACACAAATCCAGCATGGAATATCGCCGCTGACAGTAATGACACTTTAATAAATCCTCTTCCTTATGGTACACAAGCGATACGTCGCAGTCCTCGCACTTGGCTACATACCCACACTTTTTGCACATTACGTACGAACTGTAGCCGCGACGATTCAAAAACAATATAGCTTGATTGCCCGATGCAAGGCACTCTTCCAGCGCGGTTACGAGCGGCGCGGAAAACATTCCCGAATTGCCGTATGTAACCTCCTTGCACATATTCACTATTTGAATGGCCGGCATTTCGCGCTTATTCACGCGGTGCGGGAGCCGAACAAGACTATACTTGCCGTTTTGTGCGCTGTAATAGCTTTCCACCGACGGTGTTGCCGAGCCCATAACCAGCCTTGCGCCGTTGTATGCGGCGCGAAAAAGCGCCACCTCACGAGTGACATAGCGTGGATTTGATTCCGACGAATACGACGTGTCGTGTTCCTCGTCTATTACAATCAGCCCGACGTCGGTCAGCGGCGCGAATATAGCCGAACGCGCCCCCACAGCGACGCGCGCTCCGCCCGTAAGCAGCCTACGCCACTCGTCAAAACGCTCGCCGTCGCTCAACCCCGAATGTAAAAGCGCAACGCCATCTCCAAACCGCGAACGAAATATGCGCATTACCTGCGGCGTGAGCGATATTTCGGGCACGAGCATTATGGCGGTTTTGCCTTGTTTAAGCACGCGCTCTATGCAGTTGAGGTATACCTCGGTTTTGCCGCTGCCCGTTACGCCAAACAAAAGTGTTGGCTTATCACTCGACATTATTGTTTCCACAGCCGCGGACTGTTCGTCGGTTAGAACAATATCATTGTCCTTTTGGACGATACCCTTGTACGGTGTGCGCAGTACGTCTTGCATACGCGTCAAAAATACGCCGCGTGATATAAGATTGCGAACAGCCGCCGCGGAAAAGTTGGCATTGAGGTAGCTTTGCTCGGCGCTTTCGGCGTCCAAAAGATACTCAAACACCTCCATTTGCGAATGTGCGGTCTTTTTTATAAATAGATTGGGATCGACCTCTATGTATTCGGGGTTGATGTAAACAAAAATTTTTTGCAGCGCCTTTATTCTTCCGCCGCGCATTTTAGCCGGCAAAAACAGCCTGAACACGTCGATTTTGCGTAAGTGAAACCGCTCGGTCATATAGTCGCACAGCGACAAAAATTCTTCCGATACAATAGGTCTGTCGTCGATGACCGAAATTATAGCCTTTAGCTTGTCTTGCGGAACGTCGGTATTTTCCGTAATATCTATTACGTACCCCTCGGTGGTTTGTCGCCCGAACGGAACAGTCACACGCGACCCGCGCACTGCGCAGTCTATTGCGCGATAGTCAAATACTCTATCGACCTCGCTTGCCGATATATCTACAATGACCTTTGCTATCATAGCGCTATAATTCTATCCAAAATTATATCCGCAACCTCGCGCTTTGTCATAAGCGAAAGGCGCTCTTGCTTTTCCGCAGTAATAAGCGTTACTATATTCGTATCAGTATCAAAGCCCGCATTTGCCGCCGTAACGTCGTTAAACACCGCCAAATCGGCGTTTTTATTTTTCAGCTTGAGTAATGCGTTGCTCTCACCGTTTTCGGTTTCCGCAGCAAATATGACAAGCTTGCCCGTTTTGTGTTTTCCCAGCCACGCCGCTATATCGTCCGTCTTGCTCAATTCCAGCGTAAGTGATTTCGCCTTGATTTTTTGCGGTGACGGCGTAATATCGTAATCACACGGCGCGGCGGCAAGCACGGATATATCCGCAACCTCGTAATGCTTTTTAACGGCGGCAAGCAGCTCCTTGGTTGTGGTAACGCTTTCCGTTATCCAGTCGGACGGGAGCGTAAAATTATTGGTATAGCCGTGAATATATACGACCTTTGCCCCGCGATTATAAGCGGCACACGCCAAAGCGTAGCCCATTTTTCCGCTCGAACGGTTAGACAAAAACCTAACGGGATCGATATTAGTTCTTGTAGCGCCCGAAGTAATAAGCACCGTCTTGCCGACTAAATCACGCTTTACACTGAAAACATTGCCGAGCGCCTTATAAAGCTCGTCGGACTCAGCCATTCGCCCGCTGCCCACGTCCCCGCACGCCAAATATCCACTGCCGCCGTATACGGGTGTAAACCCACGCGCAACAAGCTTGTTTATATTTTCGACCGTAACGGGATTTTCCATCATTGCGGTGTTCATTGCGGGTGCGAACAAAATCGGGCATTTGCACGCCAATACTGTTGTAGTCAAAAAGTCATCGGCAATACCGCAAGCCAGCTTTGCAATAACGTTGGCGGTGGCGGGCGCAATGATTACGGCGTCGGCGCGCTTGGCATAAGACACATGCTCCACTTCATACGTAAAGTTGCGATCGAACATATCCACCGTAACGCGGTTGCGCGATAATGTTTCAAACGAAAGCGGCGCGACGAATTCCGTCGCGCTTTTCGTCATCATAACGTGAACGTCGGCGCCGCTTTGGACAAGCTTAGATACCAAAGCACAAACCTTGTATGCGGCTATACCGCCGCACACGCCGACCAGTATTGTTTTTGACTGCAAGTTGTTCAACAAATGCTTAGCCTTCTTCTACGCCCTCGACCTTGCCGTCCACAACCTCTTTGGCTGCAAGCGATACGGGATTGATACCCTCTTGCTCCAAATAGTCGTGGCGCTTGTCCATAAGCGTGCGCGCACGCTTGCTTAAAAGACTTACAAGCGCGTACTTGTTGCCGACTGTTTCTACCATTTTATCAATAGGCGGATCGATTAACATATTTTTACCTCTTAAAAGATTTATTGCTTGTTTATTGCGAACTTTACCGTTAGTTCTCACCCAGCAAAGACTTAATTCTTGCCATGTTGTTTTTTATTTTGCGCTTTTCGGCTGTGACAATATCCAGCACTTCCTGAACGGCAACATCGAGCTGATCGTTAAAAACTATATAATCGAACAGTTTATACTCGCTCAGTTCACGCCGCGCAGCACCCAAACGAATGCTTATTTTATCCTCGGTTTCAGTGCCCCTGTCGCGCAACCGCTTTTCCAGCGTTTCAAAGTCGGGAGTCATTACAAATATCGCAATAGCCTCCGGATATTTCTTTTTTATGGATTTCACGCCGTGAACGTCAACCTCGAACAGCACGTCATAACCCTTGCCCAAGTTCTCGAAAACAGGCGCTTTGGGCGTGCCGTAAAAGTTCTTATACACCTCGGCGGTTTCCAAGAATTCGCCGGCGGCTATCATTTGTTGATACTGCTCCTCAGTGCGGAAAAAGTAATTCACTCCTTCCACCTCGCCAGGACGCGGCGGGCGCGTCGTAACCGATACCGACCGCTTTAAATCCGTCTTTGCAATCACTTTGGAGTAGATTGAGCCCTTGCCCGCACCCGACGGGCCCGATATTACAAAAAGCAATCCTTTGTTCATTATTCAACGTTCCTTATTTGTTCTTTGATTTTTTCCACTTCGTTTTTCATGCCGATAACAAAACCGGTAAGTGTTATATCATTGGACTTGCTGCCCATAGTATTGACCTCGCGCACCATCTCTTGCGACAAAAAGTCGAGCCTGCGGCCTTGCGGCGCATTGGTTTCTCCGCAAATAGCTTTGAACTGTCCTATATGTGAACTCAGTCTCGAGATTTCCTCGTTTATATCGGCCTTGTCGGCAAAGAACGCGACCTCGTTAAGCAGCTTACCTTCGTCGGGCTCGTAGCCGTCAAGCAGCTCTTTAACTCTCGCAAGCAACGCCGTTTTGTAATCGGCAACCACTTGCGGTGCACGGGCTATAGCCCTTTTCAAATATGTTTCCAAATTGCCTACAAGCGACATCAAATCGGCATATACGCCATCGCCCTCGACCTGCCGCATTTTGTTAAGGTTGCTCAAAGCCTCAGCCACGGCTTGCTTTGTAAGCTCGGCAACAAGTTCGCGATCGTCGTCGGGCACAGTAACCGAAACAACATCGGGCGTACGCAAAAGCGCAGTCACATTATAGTCGTCCTCCAGCATAAATTCCGCGCGCAAAGTTTTGGCGGCGGCTACGTATTCGGCGGCAAGCGCCTTGTCAACAGTAACCTTTTTAGCGGATTCGGATAGATTTACGTACGAAAAATACACGTCAAAGCTGCCGCGCGAGGCATAAGCCTTTATGCCCTTTTGTATAATATCGTCAATATACATTAGTGATTTGGGCAGCTTGCAAGCAATTTCCAAAAACCTGTTATTGACCGATTTGATTTCTACGGTAACGGTGCGTTTGTCCTTAACGGCAACGCCTTTACCGTAGCCAGTCATGCTTTTCATACAAACCTCTGCAAAGATGTACCGAAAATGCGCGAAAATGTGGATTACATTTTCGCAATATATATTATAACATCCTTTTGCCGAGATTTCAAGTGTTTAACATATCTTTAAATTGATTTTCGTCAATAATTTTTTTGCCGAGCGCACGCGCCTTTTCCAGCTTACTGCCCGCGTTTTCGCCCGCGACGACAATATCGGTAAGCTTAGACACGCTCGATTGCACAATTCCGCCGTTTTGCTCTATCAGCTTTGCCGCGTCGCCGCGAGTGAATTGTTGCAACGCGCCCGTCAAAACAAATTTCAGTCCCGAAAATTTGCCATCCGTCTTTTGCGCGTATACGGGGTCTATGCCATGTTCTTTGTACTTTGCCAATAGCTCGCCGTGCACCGAAAAGTATTCGACTATGGATTGCGCCACAATCGCGCCCACGTCTTGTATGGCGGTCAATTCCTCCTCGCCCGCCTTGGACAGCGCGTCTATCGATCCGAAATGCTCGGCAAGCGCACGCGCCGTTACCTTGCCGACGTTTTCTATACATAACGCGCTTATAAAGTGCGGCAAGTCCGCAGTTTTGGAATCTTGTACGGCTTTGATAAAGTTGGATATTTTTTTGTCCTTGAATCCGTCTATGCGCGCAAGCTGCTCGCTTGTCAAATCGTACAGCTCAGCCGGAGAACGCACACCCAAAATATCGTAGAGCTGTTCCGCCGTCTTAATACTTACGCCGTCTATATCCATGCAGTCCTTGGAACAAAATTGCACTATACGCGCAACAACCTGCGCACGGCATCCGTAAAAATTGGTGCAAAACAGGTGCGCACCTTCCTCGGTAAGCGCCTGACCGCAGCACGGACAAACAGTCGGCTTTTGTATATCGGTATCGTTTTGTCCACGCTCGGCAACGCCCAAAATTTCGGGAATAACGTCGTTGCTGCGACGAATGAATACGCGCGAGCCTATCTTTACGTCCTTACGCAAAATATCGCCGTAATTGTTTAGCGTGGCGCGCTTGACTGTTGCGCCGCAAAGCTCGACGGGATCGAGCATTGCAAGCGGCGTAAGCTTGCCGGTCCTGCCCACCTGCCACTGCACACCGCGCAAAACGGTTGTCGTTTCCTCCGCCTCGAATTTGTACGCAATAGCCCATTTGGGGAACTTGTCGGTATAGCCAATCAAACCACGCATGTTCGCGTCGTCAACCTTGATTACCATTCCGTCTATGGCAAAGTCGAGCGCCGACCTATCCACCGACTGAATTTTCGCAATTATCTCCTCAATATCGTTCGACTTAAAGCACATGCCCGTTTTAAATCGATTTTTGTTTAAAAATCCGATTTGATTGGTTTGAGAGCCGAGCGATTGCCCGTCGATATGATTAACATTATAAAACACTACGTCGAGATTGCGCTTAGCTGTTTCCCGCACGTCGAGGTTGCGTATTGCGCCCGCAACTGCGTTGCGCGGATTCTTAAGCGGAACTGCAGCAGTTGCGTTGTAAGCGTTGAGCGCGCTTATGCGCATAATGCCCTCGCCCTGCACCTCGACTGTACCTTTAAACGGTATGGAAAGCGGTACCGATTTTACAGTCTTTATTTGCTCGGTGACGTTTTCTCCGACCTCGCCGTTGCCGCGCGTTGCGCCTGACACAAGCTGTCCGTCACGGTAAGTCAAGCATATGGTCAAACCGTCCAGCTTATATTCAAGCGTGCATTCAGGCGCTTTGCCATCCGCACTCTTAAGCTTTTCAAACCACGCGCGCAGTTCATCAAAGCTGTTACACTTATCCAAGCTGTACAAGCGATTTATGTGCGTATGCGGAGCGAACGACTTGAGCGGCTCGCCGCCTACGCGTTTTGTGGGCGAATCCGCAAGTACCGTGCCCGTTTTTGTTTCCAGTGCACACAGTTCGTCGTAAAGCGCGTCGTACTCCTTGTCGGACACAATCGGCTCGTCCAAAACGTAATACCTATAAGCAAGATCGTTAAGTCTTGCCACCAGCTCTTTCATAAGCGTAATATCGTCGTTCATATAGGCTCCTTAATCCTTTACTACGGTAATTGGCGCAAAATCTACTGCAAGCAACATAACGCCGCCGCGCTCGAAATCTATTTTGGCGTACATGCTGTCGCCCATTTTTTCTATGTCGATAATTTTGCCCTTCCCCAATCTTTTATGCATTACGGTAGCGCCAATCGCAACGTCGGACCTATTTGTCGGTTGCGGCGCGGTAGCCGCCTTCTTGCCGAAATCACTCTTGTAAGGCGCGCTGTAAGCGTTGCCGACGCCTATGCTGCCCCCGTATGACTGACTTTGCGATGACCCGCCTTGAGTGTTGCGCGGCGAATACGTATGAGACGGCGAGGCAGTAAATACGTCCTCTTTGCGTTCGGGACGCGTCACAAGCCCACATTCGGACAAAAACCTTGACGGTACGCTGTACCGCGTTTCGCCGTACAAAAACCGTGACTTTGCATATGTAAGGAACAGCCTGCGCCTTGCCCGCGTTACCGCAACGTACATAAGTCTGCGCTCCTCCTCCATGTGGTCCGATCCGTTTTCGTTTTGTCGCAACGACGGAAAAATCCCATCCTCCAAGCCGACAACAAATACGACGGGAAACTCCAAGCCCTTTGCGCTGTGAACGGTTGCTATAGTAACGCAGTTGTCATCGTTCATGTCGTCAGTATCACTATACAACGATACCGTTTGCAAGTAGTCAAACAATGTAGCACCCTGGTTGTTCTTTACAAAATCGCGAACTGAGCTTACAAGCTCGTTAATGTTTTCCAGCCTTGCAGTCCCCTCGTCGTCATCCGAAAACAACCTATCTACGTTGAGCACGTTATAAAGCAAATATTTAAAGTAATCGGGAATAGGTCCTTCCGCCATATCGCGCAAGCGAACAAGCAATGCGCCAAAGTCTGAAAGCTTGCTTTTCAGTGCAGTAGGCAACGGATATGCGCTTGCGTTGACTATTATATCAAACGCGCTTTTACCGTTGGCTTGCGCTACCTCACGTATTTTTTCTATAGACGAATCACCTATGCCGCGGCGCGGAAAATTGATTATGCGAAAGATTGCCTCGTCATCTCGCGTGTTTACCGACGCTCGAGCATATGCCAAAACGTCCTTGATTTCCTTTCGGTCGTAAAACTTGAATCCGCCGAAAATATTGTGCGGAATACCGTATTGCAAAAACCGTTCTTCAAAGTGTCGCGTTAGCGCATTGGCACGCAAAAGCACGGCGCAGTCCGAATAATTATATTCTCCGCTGTCCACCAAATCGAATATTTTTCGTACAACATAGTCCGCCTCAAACCCTTCGGTAGCGGCACAATAACAAACAACCTTTTCCCCACAGTCGGCGTCCGTCCATAGCTTTTTGTCCAGTCTATTGCTATTGACTTTGATTATTTTGTTTGCGACATCGAGGATATTTGATGTAGAACGGTAATTTTGCTCGAGCTTGTAAACCTTACACTTAAAGTCTTTTTGAAAATCAAAAATGTTTTTGATTGTCGCGCCGCGCCAAGTATATATACACTGGTCCTCGTCACCCACCGCAAAAATATTTCCGTGCTTTCCCGCAAGTAATACAGCTATTTCGTATTGAATTGTATTTGTGTCTTGAAACTCGTCTATATGTATATAGCGAAATTTGTTTTGATAAAACTCGCGCGCCTCATAGCTCGACTTTAACAAATACAGCGTTTGTATCAACAAATCATCGTAGTCGAGCGCATTGTTGGCTCTTAACACGTTTTGATACTGCGCATATACCTTGGCAATGTCTTCCACGTCCTGCGAATACTTAAATACTTGTTCGTAATCTTCTGGCGATATTCCTTTGCTTTTGGCATTGGATATTTCGGCTATTAAGCGCTTTAACATATCGTCGTTAAGTTCGTTTTGTTTGGCAATGCGCTTGATTACGGCTTTTGTTTCGGTTTCGCCGTAAATAGTAAAGTTCTTATCAAACCCGATTTTGTCAATAAACCGCCTGAGTATGCGCACACACGCCGCGTGGAAAGTAAAAATCCAAATGCCGTCAACATTGTCCAGCATTTTTTCCAGTCTTGTGCGCATTTCGTTTGCCGCTTTGTTGGTAAACGTTATAGCAAGAATATTGTACGGCTGCACGTGCAATTCATTTATCAAATGTGCAATGCGGTGCGTAAGCAACCGAGTTTTTCCGCTGCCTGCACCGGCAGTTACCAACACCGCACCATCCGTATCAAGTACGGCACGCTTTTGTACTTCGTTTAGTGTTTCAAGACTGTACATAAAACCTCTTTTGTCTATGATCCCGTGCGTTCACGGTAATATCGTTCCTGCAATTCTCGGAATTTTTCGGACAGCTCCAGCACGTAACGCTGTTTGCCCGTGGCGTCCAGCCCGTCGTATACGTCACGCTCTATCAGCTGACCTATGGGATTGAGCGCTATCTCGCTGCTGTCCAGTATGTCGCAAACCTTGCGGTACATTTTTTCCTCGGCGGCGGTCGTGCTTGCCGCTACTTCGGCAAGTCGGTTTACGCGCATGGAATATTCCGCTATCGGCGCGGTGCCAGTTTGCTCCTCGTCCTGCTGCTTTTCGTGCCTAAGCGAATCAAAGTAGCCCATTTTAAGTCGCTGTTTAGCAAGCCAGCACCGCTTTTTTAGTTCACCGGTTTTCCGTGTCATGTTGCACCCTCCATAATAGATAAGTGCATTATAGCACGGCGTAGCCGACGTAACATATAATCGTTAAATGTTTACATAATGTAACATAATTCGTCATAAAGCGGCAGCGGCGTATAACAACAAATCCTCCGTTTCGGCAAAGCTAAGGCAAGGGTCGGTGACGGATATTCCGCGCCCGCTATCGGTAACAGCCTTACTACCGCCGAGCAAATAACTTTCTATCATAATGCCTTTTACAAACGCGTTGTATTCCCCGTCCGCAAAATGCCCGACTATGTCCGCTAAAATCCCACGCACCATAGACGGGTTTTTTCCGCTGTTGGCGTGTCCCGTATCCACAATTACACCGCAATTAACACCTTGCGACTTAAAATCCTTTGCCGCACGCATAACCTTGTCATACCCGCAATTCGGAATGTTATTGCCGTCCAAATCGACAGCGCCGCGCAACACGCCGTGTACATATGCGTTGCCGCTTGTCCGCACAATCGACCTATCGAATATAAATTCGTTGCTTTTGCTTGCGGCATGTATGCTGCCTGCCAGCTCGGTCATGTTTCCGCCAAGCGAGTTCTTTATGCCTATCGGAACGTCCAATCCGCTTGCCGTAAATCTATGCATCGGGTCCTCAGCGGTGCGCGCGCCTATAGTAACGTAGGAAAGCAAATCGTCGGTATACGGCGCCATTTGAGAATAAACCATTTCGTCGGCGGTCGGCAAGCCGATTTCCGTTACATCAATATGCAGCTTGCGCATAGCAACAATACCTGCTTGAAAATCGATATTGCCGCTTTTTGCGTTCGGTGAATGTAATAAGCCCATATACCCGTCCCCGCGCGAGCGCGGTTTGGCGGTGTATACGCGCATAACCGTAAGTATTTTATCCTGTATTTTATCAGCAACAGCCTTTAACTTTTGTGCGTACTCGCATACCGCGTCGGGATCGTCCGCCGAACACGGCCCGACTATAAAAATTTTGCGCGAATCGGTGCCGTCAAGCACAGCCTTTATTTGCCGCACCCCGTCATCACGCACACGCGCAGCCTTGTCGGATACTGGCAGTTGCTTTTTTAACTCGTCCGCCGATATTAGCGGCTTTATCCGTTCCAGCATCTTTTAACTCCGTCAACTCACCTTATTTCCGCCAGACAGTGCCGCGCGCAATTCCTCACGATTTGTGCGCACGACTGCCAAAGTCGAGCATAAAAAGTTTTCCGTTTCCTTGAATAAGTTGTCGAGGTGCGCTTTAGTACGCAAAATCAGGTTATCACACTGCGCGTAAGCGGTTTCTATGATTTGCTTGGATGCAATTTGCGCCGAACGCACTATTTCCGATTCGGACACAAGCTTGTTCGCCTGCTCCTCAGCCGCGCGAATGGTGTTTTTTGCGACTACGTCGGCGTTGCCGAGAATTTCCTTACGCCGCTCTTTAATGTAAGACGCGTCCTTGATATATTCGGGCAAAATGCGCGATAGGTTTTCGCACAACTCCGCACACAAATCCCAGTCGGGCTTTTTGGAAAAAAATCCATGTCCACTGCCCAACTCGCCTTTTAACTGTTCCAAAATTTCCAATGCGTCTTGCTGCTCTTTCATAGCACTCTCCTTTTACCGCCTAACGATTTTTGCCGTAAATATCGATTATTTGCTTTGCCGTACTCGGCACTACATATCCGCTTATATCTCCACCAAGCGCGGCTACCGTGCGTACTACAGTGGACGATACATGCCCGTACGCGGGATCGGTAATCAAAACAACCGATTCCACACCGCACAGCGATTTGTAAACCGCGGTTAAATCGCGCTCGTATTCCAAATCATTGCTGTTTCGCACACCGCGTATAAGCGCGCAATCACCCTTTTTCGCCGCATAGTCGGAAAGTAGTCCGCAAAAGCTTTCCACCGTGACGTTAGCAATTTCCGCAACGGCGGCTTTTACTATTTCCGTGCGAACAGAAAGCGGCGCGGTATTTTTTCCCGTTTCCTCAGCCACAGCCACAATAACTCCATCAAACAGTCTTGCCGCGCGCTCTACTATATTCCTATGTCCCAATGTGAACGGATCAAACGTTCCCGCAAAAATCGCTTTCACTTTCACCTCGCACTATCTCGAAAGCCGACACACCGAATACTCGGCTGTCTATTATGTTGTCAATCGGCACCGTTTTCAACGGTCTATCGGTTGCGTGTTCCAAAATCGCCACGCCCGACGACATCAACATGTCGTACTTGACGAGCAGCCTGTACACTTCCTCGGCATAGTCGGTCTTGTACGGCGGGTCGCAAAACACCAAGTCAAACTTTTCCGTCTTGAGCATGCGCATTGCCCGCCTGAAATCGGACTGTACCGTTTGCGCCGTAATCTTGATTTTATCCAAATTGGCATGCACGTTTTTGCAGTCTATGTCAACAAATACGCAAGATTCCGCCCCGCGCGACAGCGCCTCTATACCGAGCGCACCACTGCCGCAAAACATATCGAGGCACCTTTTGCCGCGCAAAAGCCCCTTCGATTCCAGCATGGAAAACAAACTACCCTTTACCATGTCGGTAGTCGGTCGCACCTCGCCGCGCGGCGAAATAAGCTTTGCGCCCTTGTGTTGTCCGGAAATAACTCGCATACCCTAAAAGTATATCACATTCTTATCCGTAACGCAACAATCGAGGGGTATATCGGTGCATTCGGGTTGGAACTTTATTGCTTGTCCGCTAAACGCAAGCCCGATTTTGAATGTACTGTGTTCGGCAAAAAACCTATCGTAACAGCCTTTACCATAACCTATGCGGTAGCCGCGCTCGTTAAAACCGAGTAGCGGCGTTATGCAAAAGTCTATTTTTGACGGAATATACGAATTATCATAACATTCGCGCGGAAGATTGCCCGTTTTGTCCGCCACGCCGCGCGACAAAAGTCTTCGCGGCGTAATGATTCCATCTTGCGTATACGGCGCGAACACTGTTACACCATTTTTTACCGCCAGCTTGTCCAGCAAATACGCTGTATCAACTTCCGAGCCGATAGACATATACACCATAACGTTGCCGCCGACAAGCTGCAGCGCCCTATCCGCAATCGCACGCGAAAGCAACGGCTTGTCCGAAAGCTCGTTGCGGTACCGCTTGAGCATTGCTCTAAGCTCCGCTTTGTTCGTATCATATATAAATTCGTTCCGCTCGTCCATTAAACCCCGTAAGCACCTCGTAAACGATAGTTCCGTAGCATTTGGCTAAGTATTCGGTATCTTCCTTTTCGGCAATCAGGTAAGCAAACTCGCCCAGCCTGCACGCTATGCCCGTAACGTCTATCATACACATATCCATACACGGCATTCCTATTACGGGGCATTTTACGCCGCGCACGGTAAAGTACAACCGTTTGTCAGTCCGCCTCAGTCCGTCCGCATATCCGCACCGCACCGTTGCGATAAGCGCGTCGCGCTCTAATGTATAATCACCGTAACCTATATGCTGTCCGCGCGCAACGCGCGAAAGCCCTACGATTCTTGCCCTAACACGCATGCATATATCCATGTCGGTATGATAGCCGTACATTGCTATACCGCACCGCGTCATGTCGTATAAATCAAAACCGGTTAAGTCGAGCGCCGTAGAACAATACAAATGCCGCTTTGTGCGCAATAGCGGATCGACCGTAAGCCTTTCAAACTCCGACGCTTGTTCGGGCGCGGCGGACATTGCATACAAATGCGAATATACCGACCACGGCGCAATATCGTTTTGCTTGCAGTATTCCACTATGTCGCCAAGCTTTTGCTCGCTTGCACCAAGTCTATTCATGCCCGTATTTACAGCTACCGAAAAGCGTCTATATCCGCTTTTTACGACGGCGTCCAACTGCGCCGCGTCGCACACGGTAGGGACGATTTGCGGCGAATACACGCGCGTATACGGGTATATATCCCCGCCCAATGTGATTATCGGCTTTTTGACCGATACGGAAAGCTCGAAAGCCTCATCCGCGGTTGCAACCATAAAGCAATCGCATAAAGGCTCGATATAGCGCGCAACGGCAATGCCGTGCCCGTACGCGTCGGACTTTACAACCGCGCAAAATTCGTTGCGCGTGGCGGCGCGTATCCGCCGTATGTTTTGCCGCATCCGCGACAGGTCGACAACAGTTTGCATAGCATAATAAATGTATGCACGCCTAAATACAAGCGTTACTAAAATGTTTCTTCGGGCAATTTTTTGCCTTTCATTTTAATCAGGGACGACGCTATCCGCGCCTTGGCATACTTGTAGCGCAATCCGGCATTATCGTCAAGCATCGCACTCTCGTCTCGCGCCTGCGCCAAATCGTAGCCGTCCGCAGTGACAATAGTCATACCGTCCGCGGTTATGCTCAAAATGCCGTCGGTGGAATAAATACTGATTTTTTCGTCGCCTACAGTGATTTCTATTACGCCCTCGCTGATTACGGCAACGCGCGGCAATGCGCCACGCAAAAAGCCCGCTCTGCCGTCGGGAGTGTTGACCGACACATAATCCACATTGCCCGAAAAAACATCGCGTGCGGGCGTAGCAATACGCAAAGCGAACGTACTCAATTAAACGCCTTCTCCTTTACCTCGTCCAAATCACCCACCATATAGAACGCCGATTCAGGATACATATCGGCATCGCCCTTCAGTATGGACGAGAAACATTCGATAGTGGTTTTCAGGTTGACAAACCGCCCGTCCATGCCTGTAAAGTTTTTTGCGACAAACATGGGCTGGGAGAAAAACCGTTGCAGCTTTCGCGCACGGTACACAACCGTTTTATCTTCCTCGCTAAGCTCGTCCATACCCAAAATGGAAATTATGTCGTTTAAATCGGCATAACGCTGCAAGGTTGCTTGTACTCCGCGCGCCGTTTCGTAATGCTTTGCTCCGACGATTGATTTTTCCAAAATACGGCTGGTTGATTGCAGCGGATCGACCGCGGGATAAATACCCTGTTCAACGATTTTACGGCTTAACACCGTTGTGGCGTCCAAATGCGTAAATATAGCCGCGGGCGCGGGATCGGTAAGATCGTCGGCAGGCACGTACACTGCCTGAATGGACGTTATAGACCCGTTCTTTGTGGTGGCAATACGCTCCTCCAGCGCACCCAGCTCGGTTGCAAGCGTCGGTTGATACCCGACCGCCGACGGCAACCTGCCGAGCAATGCCGATACCTCCGACCCAGCTTGAACGTAACGGTAAATATTATCTATAAACAGCAATACGTTCTTGTTCATTTCGTCACGGAAATATTCCGCAACGGTAAGTCCGGTAAGCGCAGTACGCATACGCGATCCGGGCGGCTCGTTCATTTGCCCAAACACCAGCGCGGTTTTATCAAGCACGCCGCTGTCCGTCATATCGCAAATCATTTCGTAGCCTTCCCTGCTGCGTTCACCTACGCCCGTAAATATAGAATAGCCGCCATGCTCAGCCGCAACGTTGCGTATAAGCTCCATAATAAGCACGGTTTTACCTACGCCCGCGCCGCCGAAAAGTCCAATCTTTCCGCCACGCAGGTACGGCGCTATAAGGTCGATTACCTTAATGCCCGTTTCTATAATTTCGTTACCGTTTTTTTGCTCGTAAAATTCGGGCGCTTTGCGGTGAATGGGTCTATGAGTTTCGGACTTGATTTCGCCCCTGCCGTCTATCGGCTCGCCCAAAACATTCATAACACGCCCTAACACCTTTTCGCCGACAGGTACCGATATTTGATGCCCCGTACCGTACGCCTTCATACCGCGGGATAAACCCTCGGTCGGCTCAAGCGCAATACACCTCGCGGTGGACGGCGGAATGTGGCTCATAACCTCCAGCGTGACAAAGCCTTCCGCAATCGTGCCCGACAGTGCGCCGCTTGCAATCATATCGTGGGTGTCCACAATAACCTTTTCGTAAATTTTGGGCAGCTTTGTTTCAAATTTAACGTCTACTACGGGACCTAAAACGACCGTAACGCTGCCGATATTAAAATCTCTTTTCACCGCCCTCTCCTTTGCGCGACAATGCCGCAGTCGCGCCTACTATTTCCACTATTTGACCTGTTACCGCGGCTTGTCGCTCACGATTATATTCGGACGAAAGCTGCAATATCAGCGCATCCGCGCTTTCCGTTGCGGCAGTCATCGCTTGATGTCTTGCGCTTTGCTCCGCAGCATAATTGGCGGTTATCGCGCCGTAAATCTTGCCTGACAAGTATAACGGTACAAGCGCCTCAAGCACCTGACGGGGCGACGGCTCAAACAGCGTTTCGACTGCATTTTCGCCCGAAATATCATCAATCGGCAAAAGCCGCTCCACAGTCGGACTTATGATGGTTTTATTCACAACCGAATATGCAATAGATATGCTTTTAACGCTCTTTCCGTATAGCTTAATTAAATAATCGGTTATCGCTTTCGCGCCGTCGGCAGCTGAAACAATTTGTCCAAACCGCAAATCCGCATTTTTTGCGCCCTTAAAATAATTGACAGCCGTTTGCCCAATCGGCATAACAATCGTATTGTCGTCTATTGCTTTTTCCGCGGCGGAAAAATTACCGTTGTCAAATCCGCCGCACAAGCCTCTATCAGATGACAAAACCAGCATAACGTCCATGCCGTCCGCGGGCGGGACAATAAAATCGCAATCGCATACGTTTATGCCGCGCATTATGTCGGTTATCAATGTCAAATATGCTACGCTGCGGCAGTTAATCTCCTCGGCTTTGCGCATTTTTGCTACCGACACGGTTTGCATAGCGCCCGTTATTTGCCGCGTTTGCTTGACCGTAGATAATCTTCTTTTTATATCGGAAAGATTACTCATTGTCGGACCTCAAAAAATACAGCGAAAACTCGTTTACCGCGTCGTCGATTCTTATCCCGTCGTCCATTGATATTTGCCCGCCGCTCGAAAGCTTGGCGGATATATCCGAATAGTTAATATCGAAATACTTGAGAAATTTATCCTTAAACTCCGTCATTCGCTCTACGGGAATGTTCTTTATAAGATCCTTCGTAGTCAAATACAGCAGTATAATTTGGTGTTCCTCGGATATTGGCATATGCACGTCTTGCTTGATTATTTCGGTCATGCGCTTACCCTTTTCCAGCATGCGCGCCGTAGACTCGTCAAGATCGGCACCGAACTGCGCGAATACGGCGAGCTCGCGGTACTGCGACAAATCAAGCCGCAGCTTGCCCGACACCTTTCGCATAGCGGGGCTTTGTGCGCTGCCGCCTACGCGCGACACGGACAAACCAACGTTTATGGCAGGTCGAATACCCGCATTGAACAAATCGCTTTCCAAAAAGATTTGTCCGTCGGTAATGGAAATAATGTTGGTAGGAATGTATGCCGAAATATCGCCCGCAAGCGTTTCTACTATAGGCAATGCGGTTATAGATCCGCCGCCCAGCTCGGGACTAAGCCTTGCAGCACGCTCCAACAGCCGCGAGTGCAAATAGAAAATATCTCCGGGATATGCCTCGCGTCCGGGCGGACGCTTTAACAGCAAGCTCATTGCGCGGTATGCCACGGCGTGCTTACTTAAATCGTCATAAACGATTAACACGTCCTTGCCCGCATACATAAATTCTTCGGCAATGGCGCAACCCGCGTAAGGCGCTATATACTGCAACGGCGCGCTGTCCCTTGCCGTTGCGCTGACTATAACGGTATAATCCATTGCGCCGTGTTCGGTAAGTGTGCTTACAATATCGGACACTGTGGACGACTTTTGCCCAATTGCAACGTAAACACAAATAACCCCTTTGCCCTTTTGATTGAGTATAGTATCAACAGCTATCGATGTTTTGCCCGTTTGCCTATCGCCTATAATAAGCTCACGTTGACCGCGACCGATGGGAATCATAGAATCCACCGCCAAAATACCGGTCATCATCGGTTTGTTTACTTTATCCCTGTCCTTTATGGCAGGCGCCGCCGTTTCTATCGGTCGGTATTTATCGGGAACAAATTCGCCCAAGCCGTCTATCGGTTTGCCGAGCGGATTTACCACTCGTCCCAAAAGCTTTTCGCCCACGGGAACGGACACAATCATACCAGTGGTCTTAACAACCATGCGCGCCGAAACCTTGTCGTCGTCGTCAAGCACAATCGCACCCACGCTACCCTCCGACAAGCTGAGTACAATCGCCTGCGTGCCGTTTTCTATCTCCAGCATTTCACCGTACTCGGCGTTAGCAAGTCCGCTGCACATAATAACGCCGTCGCCGCAAAACTCCACGCTGCCTGCGTGACGCACGTCAAACGACTTTTTGTAATGCGCCACCTTGCCCAAAAGATCTTTATCGGTACGCGTTTTAATGTATTCGGCAGTACCGCCGTCTGGCGTAAACGCCTCGTCAGTATCGACCGAAATATCTTCTTTAGTCTTTTTATTTTTCCGCCGCTTGGGCGTGGCGGCATCCACGTAGCTGTCGCTATGGCGAAAAACGCTGCCAATATTGTCTATTTGCGAACGCAGCGTGCCGTCGTAGTACTTATCGCCGTCCACAACAAGTATGCCGCCGATAAGCTCTTTATCTATCGTGTATACAAACTCCGGCGTTTCGTTAGGATGTTTCGCACAAAAGACTTTTTGAATTTTACGCTTTTGTTCTTCCGAAAGCTCAGTCGCCGAAGATACTTGGATGACGACGCTCATCAGTCATTCTCCCAGTCGGACAAAACCTGCTCGATAAGCGCGTTATTATCGTCTTCCGTAATTTCGCGTTCCAACAGCTTTTGCGCAACTTGCACAGCAAGATTATTCACGCTGCTGCGGTACTCGCCTTTAAGCTGTTCCATTTGCGTTGCGGATTCCTTTTTCGCCGCGTCGACAATGCTCTTTGCTTGTTCTTGCGCGTCCGCGATTATAGCGTCCGCTTTTTGCTGCGCAGCCTCCGCCGCGTTAGCCGCAATACGCGCATTTTCAAATTTAAGCTCTTCCGTCTTTTTTTGATATTCGGCGTCGCGGATTTCGCTTTCGGCTTTCAGCTTTTCGTTTTCGGCATAAACCTCGTCGAGACTTTCACGCTTTTTCTTGAGCATGTTTTTGACGGGCTTGTACAGCAATCCTATCATTGCGCCAAGCAGTATCAAAAAATTTACAACATAAAAAAGCATGGACTTCCAGTCGAGCCCGAATACCTCAAGTATGTTATCACAAAGCAACTGCGTCATGGTTATCTCACATTACTATAAGCATTATAGCAATCAACAGTCCGTAAATTGCGGTGGTTTCGCAAAACGCCAAACCTATAAACAGCGACGAACGTATTTGCTTGGTCGCCTCGGGCTGGCGCGCCATACTTTCCACAGCCTTGCTGGTGGATATACCCATACCGATAGCCGCGCCTACGCACGCGATAGAGGCAAGTCCCGCGCCAAGCGCAGCCATGCCTTCCACTCCCAAAAATGCCATAACGGCGGACAAAAATACTTGCATAATTACCTCCGAACAGCTATTCAATAGCCTCGTTAATAAAGTTCATAGATAGGAACATAAATATATACGCCTGCATAGCGGCGTGAAACAGCGTAAACAGCGGCTCAAGCACAACCGGCAAGATATTTCGCAACGCCGTTTGGTACACTATATCCATAATAAGATAACCCGAAAACACGCTGCCAAACAACCTTAACGCCATAGAAAACGGCACTACTATATCGGTAACAAGCGGAATGATCGTGGCGTAATGCGTAAGCCGCCTTGTCCGCTTTTTCATAAACCCGATTATGAGTACAGCAAAAAACGTGATTAAGCCGAGTATAATATTGCAATTCAAATCGGACAGCGGCGAACGCAATCCGAATAGCTCTATAAGTATTCCGAACATTATAAACGCCGAACAACCGAAATACATAGCGCCGACCGCGCCCGAATAGTTTTCCGTCATGTCCTTGGAATTACCGTCAAACATGCCCACCGACCATTCAATAAACATACGGAACGCCGAAGTATGCTTTAAGTCATTATTCCACCGCGGAATAAAAAACACACGCACGACAACGGCAAACAATATTAAAGCGACCGTAACAACGATTGTGGAAAACATTGTTACGGTAATATCGAAACTGCCTATGCTATATAACACCTTGGGTGCGATTTCGGGAGCGTCTAACTGCATCTTGCCTAATATATCACTTTGATACTGTATTTGCAACCATTTTGTGAAAATATTGTGTAAACCATATTGCGGCGTTAAAAAGCTAATAGTTTAAATAGCAATCGAAAGCGTTTACAATATGATTGACGGTATTGTCGCTGAGATACACTTCCACTACGTCAAAACGTACAGGAACACCGAACAGTCTAAACTGCTTGATATATTGCGATGTTACCTGCGATATTTTTTTAATTTTTTGATGTCCAACTGCCTCGGCGGGCGTACCGTACTCCAGCGATAAGCGCGACTTTACCTCTACCGCCACAAGCGTTTTTTCGTCGGTAACAAAAATATCCACTTCACCTACCGACGTGGTATAGTTTCTATCCAGCACGCGGTATCCGTGCGTTTCCAAATACTTGACGGCAATATCCTCGCCCTTTGAGCCGCGCTTGTTTACGCGTTTTTTTCGATTAATTCCAAGCATTTTACTCTCCCGAAATTATGGGCAAATCGTCATATTTGTCGATTTCTACAAAATTCTTGATAAACGTGCGGCGGTGTTCGGGACAATATCCGTGCAATTTGAGCGCGGCAATATGTTCGGCAGTGCCGTATCCCTTGTTCCCCGCAAAGCCGTACTGCGGATACGTTTTGTCAAGCTCGCGCATATACCTGTCACGCGTAACCTTGGCAATAATGGACGCCGCCGCCACGCAATAGCTTTTTGCGTCGGCTTTAACTACCGAACTGCACGTTACGTCCGTTTCCAAGTTCTTTACCGCGTCGATAACTGCAACGTCGGGCTTGACTTTAAGTCCCGATATTGCGCGTGCCATGCCCTGCTTGGTCGCTTGTAATATGTTTATGCTGTCTATTACTTTACGGTCTATCATAACCACACAGTAATCGGCAACAGCCGTTATTTGCTCATACAGCATTTCGCGTTTTTTTTCGCTCAGCTTTTTGCTGTCGTCTATGCCGATAATAATATCGTCATACGGCATAATGCACGCGCACACCGACACGGGACCTGCAAGCGGACCGCGCCCCGCCTCATCAACGCCGCATAAAGCATTCACTTTATACGCCTTGTCGAATTCAACAAGTCGCATAACCTTGTTTAAAGCTATTTCTTGCCGCGCGCCGCTCATTTTGCGTACTCCAATGCGATTTTGCCTAAACGCCCTTTGCGATAGTCGTCTATGATCGCAGCAGCGGCTCGGTCTATGTCCAACTCCCCGCCGCGAATACGAAAGCCGCGTGACATAGCAATACTGTCAAGTCCGTTCGTAGTATCTATTTCCTTGCCATATCTACCGACCAAAATGTTCCCGTCTATGCGGTTAAGCCTATCTATAAGCGCAACGGCAAGCTCGGTGGCGTCCAATACCTCATCCTTGATACTGCCGATTATGGCGAGGTTTTCACCCACGCGCCTATCGGTAATTTTGGGATATAACGTGCCTGGTGTGTCAAGTACGTCCAACGTTGAATCGACGCGCGCCCAAACAGCGGTGCGCGTTACGCCCGCACGATCGCCGGTCGTAAGTCGCGCCTTACCGCAAAGACTGTTTATAATAGTCGACTTGCCTGTATTGGGCACGCCTATTACTACCGCCTTGATATGCTCGTTCAGTCCGCGATTGCGCTGCCGCTCCAAAACCTGCGCGCAAGCGCGTTTTATAGCGGGAAGTAACCTCTTTTTGCACGACGCGCTATTTCCCTCTAAGGCAATAGCCGTGCGGTTTTTATCGGATAGTTTAGCTATCCAGCCGTCAACACATTCGGCGGTAACCGTGTCACATTTATTCAAAACGTACACAATGGGAATATTAATCATTCCGTCGAACGCGGGATTAAAGCATGACAAAACGGCGCGACTGTCCAAAACGTATACCGCGCAGTCCGCCGTTTTTAGATTTGCCTCTATCTCCCTTGTGGACTTTGCCATATGTCCGGGGAACCAATTAATATCCATCGCTACCTCTTGCCGTCGCTATTGTCAGAAAGTAAATCCGGTCTAAGCATAGCCGTCAATTCTCGGCTTTGTTGCTTTCTGAATTTGTCTATTTCCTTGTGATTGCCGTTTAACAGCACTTCGGGTACTGACATGCCCATAAACACGGGCGGACGCGTATACTGCGGATATTCGAGCATACCGTCCGAAAACGTTTCGTCCTCGTGCGATACGGCGCTGCCGAGCACGCCGTCCACAAACCGCGCCGCACCGTCTATAACTACCATTGCTGCAAGCTCGCCGCCCGACAATACGTAGTCGCCTATTGATATTTCGCGGTCTATACACAAATCGAGGACGCGCTGATCTATGCCCTCGTAATGCCCGCAAAGCAAAAGAATACTGTCGTTTTGAGCAAGACCACGGCACAGCCCGTCGCTTAGCCGTTCGCCCTTTGGCGACATATATATGCGCAAATACTCGTGATTTGGGTCTACGGCATTGATACAGTCGTAAACAGGCTGCGCGGTCATAACCATGCCCGCACCGCCGCCGTACGGCGTATCGTCGCATTTTTGATGCTTATCCTTGGAGTAAGCGCGAATATCCACCGCCTCAAAGTCGAGCTTGCCGCTCTTTATCGCTCTGCCGATTATGCTTTCGTTAAGACAATCGAACATTTGCGGAAACAGCGTGAGTACCCTAATCTTCATCGTACACCGCCACTTCCTTTAGCCTATCGCCGTCAACGGTAAGCACATGCTCATTTTCGTCATACTCGACGGCGAGCGCCTTGATAAACGCGAACGTCATTTCGCCGCGCTCGGTTTTTACGGTAAAAACGTCCGCCGCACCAAACGACTGCACGGACTTGACAGTGCCTATGCTTTGACTGCCGTCCGCAGTTTTTGCAATCAGCGTAGCGCCGACAACGTCGTCTATAAAGAACTCGCCGTCATCCAACGCCACAGCCGCAGCGCGGTCGATTTGAACAAGCTTATTACGCAGCATTTCCGCTGCGTTCCTGTCGTCTATGCCAGAAAGCTTTAGGTACACGTCGCCGCCGCTCACGCGCACTGCCGACAGTTTGTACGCAACGCTATCTATATACACCGCCTTAAGCACGTAAAAGCGCGACGGGTCATTGGTCATTGGTCTAACCTTGACTTCGCCGCGCACGCCTTGCGGTTTTGTGATTTGCCCTACGGTAATCAAGCGCTACTCGTCTATTTCGACAGAACAGTTTCTGCCCTGTTTAGCCGACGCCGCTTTTACCACCGAACGAATGGATTTGATAATACGGCCTTGCTTGCCGATAATCTTGCCTATATCGTCCTTGGCTACCTTGACGGTAATAACGTCGCCGTCTTCCTTTACCGACACCTCGTCCTTGTTATCGACAAGCGCGGTAACAATGTAGTTTACAAGCTCGGTCATTGCGTATTATTCCGCCTTTTTCTTCTTTTCGACCTTGGTCTTTTGCGTGGACTTTTTGGTTTCCATAGCGCCCGACTTAACAAGCAACGCACGCACGGTATCGGTGGGTTGCGCGCCGTTCTTAATCCACTGCTTAGCCTTTTCCACGTCTACTTTGAGTCCGTCGTCAAGGTGCGGATCGTAAGTACCGAGAATGTCGATAAACCGTCCGTCACGCGGCGAACGCGAGTCGGCAACGATTATGCGGTAGAACGGGGATTTGTGATCGCCCATACGGGTAAGTCTGATTTTAACCATGATATGTTTTCTCCTTAAAATTGGTTTTTATTGTTGTTTTATCAAGAGGTGCGTCTTATAGGACGTATTTGAGAGCGCGTAGGCGCGCGCAAGAGAAGGAAGTTCGAGCGCCGACCGATGGGAGTTTAGAACCGCCTAAATGACCGAGGGCTGCGCGATGACTGACGAACTATTGCGTGATGCATACGTGCTCGAAACTATCTAAATCTACGCTTTTGACGTATAATCTTTTGCGGTTGCGTAGGCATTTTGCCGCTTTGCGCCGCCTTCATCATTTCGCGTGTTTGGTCGTACTGCTTTAACAGCGCATTCACCTCTTGAACTGTTGTGCCGCTGCCTGCCGCTATGCGCTTGCGGCGCGACGCCTTAATCACATCGGGATGAATGCGCTCGTACGGCGTCATGGAAAGAATGATTGCCTTGTACTTGTTTATACGTTCGTCTATCTGCTTGGAATCGACGTTGGCTCTACTCATACCGGGTATCATAGCGACAACGTCGTTTATATCGCCCATTTTGGCAAGCGACTTAAATTGCGTCAAAAAGTCCTCTAAGGTGAACTTGTTTTCACGCATGCGCTTTTCCATTTTTTTCAGCTCTTCTTCGGACACAGCCTCTTGCGCTTTTTCTATAAGCGACAGTACGTCGCCCATGCCGAGTATGCGGGACGCCATGCGGTCGGGATAGAATGGCTCAATATCCGAGGATTTTTCGCCCGTGCCGCAAAACTTGATGGGCTTGCCCGTGACCGAGCGAATCGAAAGCGCCGCACCGCCTCTTGTATCGCCGTCAAGCTTGGTAAGTATAACGCCCGTAATGTCGAGCTGCTCGTTGAACGTTTTGGCAACGTTGACCGCGTCTTGACCCGTCATGGAATCTACGGTGAGCAAAATTTCGGTCGGGTTGGTCTTTTGCTTGATTTCTTTGAGCTCGTTCATAAGCTCTTCATTAATGTGCAACCGACCTGCCGTGTCTATAATAACTGTGTCGTAACCGAGCTTAATCGCCTCATCAACGGCGTGCGCGGCGATTTTTACCGGATTGCCGGTGCCCTGTTCGAATACGGGAATATTCACCTTTTTGCCGACAACCTGCAACTGGTTGATAGCCGCGGGACGGTAAACGTCGCACGCCGCAAACATAGGTTTTTTGCCCTGTTTGGTAAGGTAAGCGCCCAGCTTGCCGCAAAACGTGGTTTTGCCTGCGCCCTGAAGTCCGCACATCATAATGACGGTGGGCGGCTTGGGCGCTACTTCCAGCTTGGAGTTGGTAGAGCCCATAAGCTCCACAAGCTCCTCATTTACTATTTTTACAACCTGCTGTCCGGGCGTGAGCGATTTCAACACACGCTCGCCTACCGCCTTTTCGGACACACGCGCAACAAAGTCCTTAACAACGGCATAGTTGACGTCAGCCTCCAACAGCGCAATGCGAATCTCCCGCATAGCTTGTTTTATTTCGCCTTCGGTCAGCTTGCCGCGCGACGTTATTTTGGAAAAAACGTTGCCTAATTTGTCCGCTAACGATGAGAATAAACCCATAAATTCACTCTGCCTTTTACCGCAATATTTCGGTAACAATTTGACGCAGCTCTTGCTTTGCCCGATCTACGTCGGTGTCGATAACGCTTAACGCGCTATCTATTTGCAGTTGGAGCTTGTCCGAGGTTTCCACTATTTTCAGTTTGGACTCGTACTCCAAAAGCTGCTTTTCCGCTTGTTTAATGCTACACAACGCCGCCTGTCGCGTAATGCCGAGGTTTTCCGCAATCTCCGCAAGCGACAAGTCGTCGTCGTAGTAATTACGAATAATCTCCAGCCTATGTGCCGTAAGCAGCGCACCGTATGCGTCGCACAGTCTTGTAATGTTCAAATCCTTACTCATAACAAACGGTGTAAAGTAAATTTACTTTACACCGTGATTATACTACAAAGATTTAATTATTGCAACTGTTTTAACAAGATATTTTGTTATTTTTCCACTTTAGTTTGTTTAAAGCAATCGTATACAATTACCCCGTTAGCTCGCTTTACGTTGCGCATAAGTCCCATTTTGGGATTACACATAACAAACGAAGGTTCGCCGTTGTAAGACTGGATTATATCGTAAATGCTATAATAAATGCTGAAATCTCTATTACTACGTACCGCCGCAGCTCTTGTCATATCAAAGGCAAACGGATAGCACGCAGTGCCGTCCGGCGCTGTGTATTTGCATACATAAAGCGTTTTTACCGAATTGCCGGTAACTTCATTTATTTTGGCGGCAAATTGTTCTACTACGGCAATATCCAAATCGCATGGCTGTGTTGCGGAATTCTTTTTAAACTCATTATCCTCTATTTTATCATGCGCCGTTTGCACAACGTCGGGGACATTCGCGCGATATTCGGCAATTAGCTTTTCGTTGCCTGTAAGTAATGCATATTCGCCGATAAGACTGTATGCATCCTCGGCATACGCAGGCTCTTTGGTTGCGTTTTTGAAACATTCGACACACCTATCGTCATGCCGCCTTTTGTACACATAGCCCTTGGCAAAATTTGCGGCGGGCGCACGGTCGCCGTCGGCAATCATTCTATCCGCCAAGGTGATAGTGCGGTCGTCATCTATTCCCAACAATGCCCAAAGCGTTTCTTCACGCGCGGCGCCGTGCAAATCCTGTCCGCTCGTTTCCGCGCTGTCAAGATTATTAATGGCCGCCTTGCGTTTTATATATGCTTGTTCTCTTTGTTCGGCATAATTATCCCGAGTCATTCGGTCAATGTATGCGTTGGCATGCTCTATTATACGCTGTTGCTCAACAACGTACATAGGATCGGACTCCGTTGCACTATCGTTGCAATCATGCACATCACACCCAAAGTTTTGTATGCGCATTCGGGCGGTCGGATGAGAATCCACTTGCGCAGGCAGCTCCATATTAAGCTCGTCGCGCCAAATATTACCGTACTTTTTGCGGTACTCCAAATATGTATTATAGTCAATCGTAGCATAATCGCTATGCGGTGTTTCCGACTCGAAAAAGTAATATTCCAATTCCGGCACCGGCATTTTGTAGTATTTTGCTATCATTTCCGTCTTGGCAATAGCATCGGCAAAGCTGCCGTTTCCATCCAAACGCCGCACAAGCTCGTCCGCCGCCTGTTCCTTGCCAATTGTAGAAAACGTCTTGTAGAATTCGATATTCAACCAAACGGCTTGCGCAATGCTTTTAAAAATTAACCAGTGCGACAACAACGTTACCGTATTGACCGCATTAAAATCCCAACGCGCCTCTATACGCTCAAGCCTTTTGGCGCGGCTGACATCCGCATTAACTATGTGCGCAAACTCGTGCAACATAACCGCATACAGTTCGCTGCAAGTAAACAAAGCCGCCTCCTTGTACCCTATCGTTATGTATGCCGTGCCGCGGTGAGCGTTTACGGAAACGCCGTTCCCCACCAAAAAAAGCTTAATTTTTCCGTTGTAACCGACGGCCGCCGCAGCGCGCTCCGCCGTTTTGCGCATAAGCGGAAAATCATTATCGGTCAGCTCAACCTCCAGCTGATTAAAATCGTTAGCGATTGGCTTAAACAGTATATCAAATACACATCCAAACAAATAAACAAAAACCAGCAACAATGCTATTGACCCATCCAACCCGACATTAGCCTTGCCACTTGCAAACGCACACAAGCAAACCAATGCAAAAACCAGCGCGAGATAAAAATACGCAAGCACAACAATACGCACTGTCTTTTTACGTATACTGCCTATGTCGCCTTGCGCCTTAATACGAATATCATTAAAATAATCGTAATAATCGCGCGCTTTCATTTTTTTGAATTTGCGCGACAGCATAAAACCGGCAACAACATTTATAACACACAGTAATCCGATTACTCCGAGCGAACATGCCAAAACGATATTCCACAAGTCATTATTATCGGTAGTAATAAACCCTATCGCCCAAAAAGCCATGCAAAATACGGCTGCAATAACAAATATGGCTATATTATATAAAATATCCTTAGATTTTTTACTCATGCCTTGTCCCCTGTAAAATATAAAAATGACCGACAAAAGTCAGTCGTTTTTTAAAATCATCTAAAAATTAATCGCCCATAATGCCAGCAACAAAGTCCGCGGCGTCAAAGTCTTCCAAATCGTCTATACCCTCGCCCACGCCGACGTACACGACGGGAACGTTAAGCTCACCTGCAATAGCAAGCACAACACCACCCTTTGCCGTACCGTCAAGCTTGGTAAGCACTATTCCATCAATATCTATCGCCTCGTTAAACAAATCAACTTGCGATATAGCGTTTTGCCCTGTTGTTGCGTCAAGCACGATATAATTGTACACCGTAGCGTCGGGCAGCTCTCTATCCACAACACGAGCTATTTTTTTAAGCTCTTCCATTAAATTCTTTTTGTTGTGCAATCTACCGGCAGTGTCTACAAGCAACACGTCGCCTTTTTTGCTCTTTACGCTTTGCGCCGCGTCATACACAACAGCCGCAGGATCGGCGCCTTCCGCATGCTTGATTATGCGCACGCCCGCGCGGTCCGCCCATACTGTGAGCTGGTCGGCAGCAGCCGCGCGGAAGGTATCCGCCGCCGCGATTGTGACTGATTTACCCATCGACTTGAATTTTTTTGCAAGCTTGCCTATAGCCGTGGTTTTGCCTACGCCGTTTACGCCTGACAACATAATTACAAGCGGATAATCATATTCGGGCTTTTCGTTTTCTTCCAAAAGCTCAACAAGAATATCCTTTAACAAATCCCTAACGGTCGCAGTATCGCGCACATGTTTTTGGTCGATTTCGTCCTTGAGCCTGTCCATTATTTGCTCGGTTGTTTCGGCGCCTATGTCCGAAGTCAACAACGTTTCTTCCAGCTCGTCATAAAAATCGTCGGTAAGCACGCCGCCCGTAAACAGCTTGTTAAGCTTGTACGCTATAGCCTCTTTTGTGCGTTTAAGTCCGTTTTTAATCTTGGAAAACAGTCCCATAATTCACCTTTAACAGTTAATCGTTTTTCGCTTTCGTTATAGTTACCGCATTTTGGAGCGCATCGCTCAAGCGCACCGACACTATAGTAGACACGCCCTCTTCCTCCATAGTTACGCCGTACAAGCAGTCGGCCTCTTCCATAGTCGGTTTTCTGTGCGTGATGACGATAAACTGAGTAGTAGCCGAAAAACGCTTAATCATAGCGGCAACCCTGCCGACGTTTGCATCGTCGAGCGCCGCCTCTATTTCGTCCAGTATGCAGAACGGCATAGGACGAAGTTTCATAATAGCAAACATAATAGCTATTGCGGTAAGCGTTTTTTCGCCGCCTGAGAACAGCGATATAGATTGAAGGTTCTTGGACGGCGGCTGCGCTATAATTTCTATACCGCGAAGGAGCGGATCCTCGTTCTCAGTAAGTTGCAGGTCGGCATTGCCGCCACCAAACAGTTCGCGGAAAATGTTTTTGAAATTTTCGCGTATTTGCTCAAAGCATTGGTCAAAGTCACGCATCATATTAGAGGACATTTCCTTGATAATGCGTTCCTCGTCGGCAAGGCTTTTCATCATATCGTCGCGCTGTTCGGAAAGCTTACCAACCTTTTGCGACAGCTCTTGTGCCTCTTCTATTGCGTTTTCGTTGATGCTGCCGAGATTGACTATACGGCGGCGCAGCTTGGCAATTTCTATCTCTCCGTTTGCCGCATCGTAGTTTTCTTCCTTATATTCCAAACAGCCTTCATACGCAAGCTCGTAATTTTCGTAAATCGCGGCTTGCATGTTTTCCATATTGACGTCAACTTGAGCAAGCAAAATTTCCTGCTCATGCTTTTGCTCGGTAAATTGAGAGATTTGGTCGGTGTATTCCAAACGCGCCTTGTCGCTTTCCGCTGACTTAACGTTGAGGTCGGATTTATGCTGCAACAATGCGTCCAGCTTTGCCTGAATTTCCTGACGGCGCTTGTCGTTACCGTCCGAATTGCTTATGGAAAGCTCTTTTATTTTTTCGTCGCACTCTTTAACCGCTTGGTTGTTGCGGGTTATGGTCATATTGTTGATTTCCAAACGCGACGTAGTGGAAATCGCCTCGCTCTTTAACCGCGCAATTTCGTTTTGCAATGCCTCAACATCTTTTTGCAATGTCACCATTTGCAAGTTCTTTGCCGCAACGCCGTCACGCAACATATCACGTTCGGCGCGCAATGACTCTAATTCCTTGTTTTTGCGCGCGTTTTCCTCGCTGCGAGCGTCCACGCTCATGTCGTCCTGCGTTTGCTCCACTGCGTCGAGATCGGCATTGGTTTCGGCAAGTCGTGCAACAAGCTGTTCAAGCGTGTTCTTGTCGGACGCCAAGCTTTCATTAAGCATCTCCAGCTCACTGCGCAGCGCGTTGCTTTGCGCCGTTTTAGCCGCCTCGGCAAGGTCGTAATCGTGAATATCCTCGGTAAGCTCACGCACACGCTTGATTAGCGATTCGTTTTTCGCCGTCAAGGTATCGCGTTCGCCTTGCAGTCCGTCTATGCGAGCTTTGAGCGCGTCCGACTGCGTAATAATGTCTTTGAGCGTGCGCTCGTGCGAAAACACGTTGGACGCGTCGGACTTTTTGCTACCGCCCGTTATTGCACCCTGCGGTGTAACTATATCCCCGTCCAGCGTGACAATGCGGAATGCATACCTGCTGTCACGCGCAAGACTGACGGCGGTGTTCATATTATCCACAATTACGGTGCTGCCAAGCAAACCGTTTATGACCGAATCGAATATCGGATCGTAATCGAGCGCATTGGTCGCAACGCCGAAACAGCCATTTCTATTAAGCAATGGCAGCAGCGCCTTATCGATTGAACGCGGCTTAAAGCTCGTTATGGGCAAGAATGTAGCCCTACCGTACTTGTTGGCTTTTAGATGCTCGACAAGCAGTTTGGCGTCGTCCTCATCCTTTGTTACTATATTGTTGACGGCATTACCAAGCGCCATATCCACGGCAGCCTCGAATCCGTCCTTAACGGTGATAACTTGTCCGATTACGCCTACAACCGCATTTTTTATGCGCTCGTTGTGCTGTGCGTCCTCAATAAGCTTGCGCACGGCATTGCTATACGCGTCGCGTTGTACGTCTTCCAAAACGCGCTTACGCGACAATAACGCCGAATAGTCCTGCTTGGCTTGACCGATCTCACCGCCCAGTGTGGCAAGCCGCGCCACTACGTTTGTATTTTCGGCGGAGGTTTCGTCCTTTTGCGAGATAAGTCCGTCACGCTCGGCACGCAGGGCTTGTAATTCTTCGCCCTTAGCTTTTATGCGTTCCGTTTGCTCTACAATCCTTGCCTCAAAATCGGCAATTCTATTGTTAAGCTCCTCTATTTGCGCGGAAAGATTAGCGCGCTCGGCGGATAGCTCGCCAACGCTACGGTTGACCGCCGCGCGGCGTTCCATTGCCGCAAGCAAAGCGCGGCGTGCTGTGTTTATTTTTTCCTGTTCCTCAACTACCAAATCGGAAAGCTTGGTGTATTCGGCGTTGAGCTTGTCGTATTCCTCTTGCGCAAGCTTGAGCGCGTCCGACTTGCGGCGCAGCTCCTCTTGCCTTTCGGTTGCAGCGGTGGTAAGATTGCCGTAATTATCGTTAAGCGCGGTATTAGCCGCCATAAGCGATCTTGTTTGCGCACTGAGATGCTCGATTTGCTGTTTGTATAAGTTAATTTGTCCGGAAATCTTTTCCTTATCGACAGTCAAATTTGTGAGTGCGGTGTGATACTTATCAAGCTGAGAGTCAATGGTTTGCAGCTCAGCCATTGCGGAATTGTAGCTTTCGGTCGCATCGGCGTAGGCGCGCTGCTTTTCCTTTATTTGCGCGTCAATTCCCGCAATAACTGCCGACAACTGGTCCTTTGTGCCCGACGCAGTTTCGTAGCGGTTGATATAAAGGTTAATCTCGTGATGCTTTAATCTTTCTTTTATATCTCGGTACTGCCGAGTTTTTTCAGCCTGACGTGCAAGCGGAGCCAAACGCTCGGTATCGTTGCTTAAAATATCGTTAAGCCGCACAAGGTTTTCGCGCGTGCGCGCGTTTTTGCGTTCCGCCTCGTTCTTTTTGTACTTATACTTGCTTATACCCGCCGCTTCCTCGAATACGGCACGGCGATCCTCGGGCTTGGCATTGATTATCTCCATAACCCTGCCTTGACCGATAATGGTATAACCCTCTATGGCAAAACCGGCGTCTCGCAGCATATCATTTATGTCGCGCAGCTTGCACTGGCTGCCGTTTATGTAATATTCACTCTCGCCCGAACGGAAGAGCTTACGTGCAATAACGACCTCTTCAAACTCGCACGACGGGAACAACGACCTGTTATGGTTGTCAAATGTCAAGGCAACTTCAGCATAAGATTGCGCCTTGCGCTTTTTGGATCCGTTAAAAATAACGTCCATCATTTTCGAGCCACGCAAAAGCTTTGCCGACTGCTCACCGAGAACCCAGCGCACAGCGTCGGCAACGTTACTCTTTCCGCAACCGTTGGGACCAACGATTGCCGTTATACCTTCGCCGAACTTGACCTCAAGTCTGTTGGCAAAGGATTTAAACCCGATTAGGGCGAGTTTTTTGAACTTCAAGAGTATTACCAGCTTTCACGTAAATACGTACATTTAACATTCTAACACATATGACAAAAAAAATCAATCGAATTAATGAATAACACTACGAATTTTGCCTACTTCTTTTGAAAAAGAAGTAGGCAAGAAAACTTTACTTCGATTGCTTATATGTCATTTTGTTGCACCTTTCTTACGTTATAATACGCACAGCCCTCTTTTCTACTCCACGCACAAAAGAAATAGGCAAAAACTATACTACGATATATTTGATGCGATTATTATTTATTCATTCATTTCGGTCAATGCTTTGTAAATAACCTCGGCAAGCGCCTTTTCGGCGTCGTGTTTGGATACGCCGCTGCCCTTAAATCGCTTACCGACTACGTCCGCCTCGGCAATAAACCTGCCGCCTTCACTGTACACGTCGTAATAGAACAATGCTATACCATGCTTTTCGCTGTAATTTTTAAGCTCGCTTATATAGTCGCGCTCGGGTATGACAGCATTGTAATAAATCTTGTCCAGCACAGCCCTGCAAGCGTCAAGCCCGCCGTCAAGGTACACTGCGCCCAAAAGTGCCTCAAACACGTCCGAGCGCTTTTTGTCCGAAAACGAGTTCTTGTTGACGCCGACTCCAACCTGCAAATATTGCATAAGTCCAAGCTTGTCCACAATACGCGCAAGCGGCGCACGCGAAACAATGGAGGCGCGCTTGGCGGACAAATCTCCTTCGCTTGCGGTACGGTCTGAAAGGAACAACTTTTCGCCTACCAAAAAGTCAAGAACGCAGTCGCCCAAAAATTCAATGCGTTCATTACCCACCGTGGGATGCTCGTTAGCATACGACGAATGCGTAAACGCCGCCATAAGGTATTTACAATCGTTAAAGGTATATCCTATAAGCGATTGAATATTATTGATCCAATCGTTATTCACCCTTGCTCTCTACGTCGGGCTCTACCGAAATACCCTGTTTAATCTTATCGATAATATTGTTTTGATACACTCTGATGATGTTGCGAATGGACGCCTTGGTCGAAACCTCGTTGGACGAGCCGTGCGTTTTGACAACTATCTTTTTCACGCCCAAAAACGCCGCGCCGCCGTATGCATGATAGTCCATTCTATCCTTTAATTTGTAAACCGATTTTTTAAGCAGCAATGCGCCGATTTTCGATTTTAAGGACGACATCATTGCGTTTTTAAGCTCGGTCATAACCATCTTTGCCGTGCCCTCTACCGATTTGATTAGCACGTTGCCGGCAAAACCGTCGGTAATGATTATGTCGTAATCACCTGTTAAAGCATAACGCGCCTCAACGTTGCCCACAAAGTTCAAATCGGCATTTTGCTTTAGCAGCGCGAAAGTCGCTTTGGAACGCTCGTCGCCCTTGTGATCCTCGGCACCGACCGACAAAAGTCCGATTTTGGGCTTTTCTATACCAAACAGCGCGGACACATACAAGTTTGCCATAACGGCGAACTGTGCCAAAAACTCAGGTTTGGAATCGACGTTTGCGCCGCAATCGGCAATACACACCAGCTTACCTTCTATTGCCGTAGGCATAAAGCACGTAAGCATGGGACGGTGAACGCCCTTGATGCGCCCCACCATAAGCGTTGCACCGGTAAGAACTGCGCCCGTGCTCCCGCCGCTTAATAAACCTATGTACTCATCCGAGCTATTCAACAAATTGATTGCACGAACAAGCGACGAATCGGGCTTTTGCCGAATAGCGCGCGTAGGCGTGTCGTCGTTACTGATTACGTCGGATGCATGTTCTATCTCGAGATTGGCGGGCATATTCGCGCCGATAGTGGTCTTGATAAATTCCGAATCGCCCACCAATACAATGGTGTAGTCGGTATATTCCTTTGCCGCATTAACCGCGCCCAAAACCATTTTTGCGGGCTTGTCGCACGCGCCTATATCAACAACTATTTTCATATAAATCTCCTTGCTAAAAATAACACTAAAAATACCCCGTATTGGCGGGGTAAATTTTTAGTCGTTACTTTGTTTTTGTTCGATTTTTACTTCGCCGTCATAGCTACCGCAGAACGGACAAACGCGGTGCATCTGGATCTGCTGATGGCAGCTTTTGCACTCTACCAATGCGGGACCGGACAACTTCCACTGCGAGCCGCGAGTATGCGTACGCTGTTTAGACGTTTTATGTTTGGGGACAGCCATAATCCACCTCCTTATGTTACAAAATGATTATACAGCATATCGACAATCTTGTCAAACATTTTTTAACTAATTAATCATTTTTTATTGAAAAATGCTTGACAAATGTATTTGATAAATGATATATTTACTATGCTGTCAGCGACAGTGAGGCTTATGCGGAAGTGGCTCAGGGGTAGAGCATCACCTTGCCAAGGTGAGGGTCGCGGGTTCGAATCTCGTCTTCCGCTCCAAAGAACACCAAAACGGTGTTCTTTTTTTGTTTTCAAAAATAGAAAAATAAATTGAAATTTATTAAGTATCTATTCTAACTAACTCGACAAGAGCTTTATTGCGGTAGATTAAATCGTTTCTGACAGTAAACCCCATATTCTCCCAAAATTCATTGCCGGCTTTGTTTCTTTCAAAGACTACCATAGCAACTTTGTTTATTCCCAAACTCTCAACAGCGGAAAGCGCAGTATTTACCAACGCTTTTGCAATACCTTGTTTTCTATAATTGGGATGTACGGCGGTATGATAAATGTATCCCCTGCGCCCATCGGTACCGACCATGATGACGCCAACTATAATCCCATCAATTAAAGCCACAAAGCACGTTTTAGGATTACGTTCAAGAAATTTTTCTATACCGTTCTTGGAATCATCCAAACTATTAAGTCCCATTCCATTGCAAGACATCCAAAGCGAATATACATCGCTATAATCTTCGATTGTCATTTCTCTGATTTTCATAAATCACCTATAAATTACCGTTTATCATAAACACAGTTGATTTTATTTTAATGAATAATCAACAGCTTTAAAAGTTACGGCTGTTAACATATTGCCAGTCTATCTTTTGCGGCGGATTGCATAGCTGATCGTATGCGCGCCACATCATTTGCGCAACCGTTTCAAACGGCACACACCCCGTCGCCCCACCGAATGCAGGAACTACTACCGAGCCTACCCCACCGTTAAGTGCCGCAATCAAACAAGACCGTGTGCAATGATAAACCAAGCTTTCATCCTTGATTATGCTCGGCGTGCGCATTGTCGGTGTGTGAATAAGCTTTATCCCGTCCAAATTCGTATCTAACATAATGCTCGTACCGACTGGCTGTTCACCGTACAAATTGTCTATTATGTACTGCTGAACATGCTCCTGCAAATCACCGCCAAACCAAGCTGAAATAGCCTCGTCGTACCCGCCGTCCATAATACCGTAGCTGTTTGCCGGCGACACAACGCAATCAACCTTATAGCGGCGCATAAACTCCACAAAATCGGAACAAACAATCGATACGTTTTTCGGTCCGTAAAAATACTCGCTCCACGCGGCATACATTTCCGGGTTTCTATCCAACAAATAAATTTTTAAGTCCTGTATAGATCTCATACTATCCTCATAACAAACAAAAAATCAAAATTATACAAAAACAAAAAACGCCGAAAAGACGTTGGAATCAATTCGACGTTTTGGAGCCGAAGATGGGACTTGAACCCGCAACCTACTGATTACAAGTCAGTTGCTCTACCGATTGAGCTACTTCGGCGCACAAAGTAGATTGTGGTGCCTCGGGGCGGAATCGAACCACCGACACAGGGATTTTCAGTCCCTTGCTCTACCGACTGAGCTACCGAGGCAAAAGTTTGGCGACCCGGAAGGGACTTGAACCCTCGACCTCCAGCGTGACAGGCTGGCGTACTAACCATCTGTACTACCGGGCCACAAAATGGTGGACCTTCAGGGACTTGAACCCCGGACAAACCGGTTATGAGCCGGTTGCTCTAACCAACTGAGCTAAAGGTCCAAAACCCATGTGCTAAGCTTTATTACTATACAATATAACGAAAAATTTGTCAACAAAAATAGCACACTTTTTGAAAGGAATTTAAAAAAATTTTTTTATACTTCCCCTGCTAATTTTTCAATATCGTGTAAAAAACTCTTGACAATTGTTTTTTTATGTGGTAATATAACAATGCTTTGAGCATCCTTAGCTCAGTTGGTAGAGCAACTGACTCTTAATCAGTGGGTCCGGAGTTCGAGTCTCCGAGGGTGTACCAAAAATAAAAGACACGCAAATGCGTGTCTTTTTTGTTTTGAGTATATCACGAGATGATTAGCATACCAGTTAGTTTTTATGGTATTTTCCAATTTGTTATAATGTATTATTACAGCAAATCGGCAAGCGCGGCGGCTTTTTTGCAACCGTCGGTTTTATTTATATCCCCTACGTTTAGCACGCTCGGGACAAGCACCTCACCAATCGATTTCCATTTAAGCAATGCGATTGTCCGCTCATAGGGAATACGAACTCCGTCCATTACCGACATATCGTCCTCCTCGCAGCAAGTAATTAGCGCACACTCCTTGCCCGCTACGTCCTTTCCGCCTACACAAAACGAGAATAATCTGTCTATTACGCCTTTGATTTGCGCGGGATAGGAATACCAGTAAACGGGTGTTGTAAACACAACCACATCGGCATCCATGATTGACGGCGCAAGCTTGTTGAAATCATCGTCAAAGCTACACGCTTTGCCTGTTTTGAAACATGTTTCGCACGCATGGCAACCGCCGACCTTTTGCATTGCCGCGTCGAACCTTGTAACGGTATGCCCTTTTGCCTGCGCCGCCTCGATAAATGCGTCCGTCATAGCAAAGCTGTTTCCGTTCTTTCTCGGACTGCCCGTAATGACTACAATTTTCTTACCCATAATAATCTCCTTAAAAGTATTTGATGACCGCTTTTCATAAACGACCTTGACAGTATATATTGTATTATGGTATGATTATTATGTCAAGTACGCACATTAATGTGCGATACTAACGAAAAGTAGAGTGTAAAAGGTAAAGACTATGGAAACCGCAAAAAGGTGCATCGCTGCCGAAAAACTGTGTGATACGGGATTCAGTTATACCCTATCGCTTATAAGCGGCAAATACAAAATGACAATACTCTATGCTTTAATGGAGTTTACCGTTGTGCGCTATAACGAATTACAACGTTATATAAAAGGAATTTCGTATAAAACTTTGAGCCTATCCCTTAAGGAACTGGAAAGCGACGGACTGATTATCCGCAAGGAATACCCGCAAATTCCGCCCAAAGTAGAATACAGCCTTTCCGAACGCGGAAAGTCGTTAATGCCCATTTTGGACGGCATGTGCGAATGGGGCTACAAAAATAGAATATAGATTACAAATGAGCAATCACGAAACTATTAACATACGCCACGCGACGCACGACAACGTGCCGCCGCTTATAGACGAAAACAGTACCGTGCTTATACTCGGATCTATGCTTTCACCCAAGTCGGCGCAAGCTGCGTTTTATTATGCGCATCCGCAAAATAGGTTTTGGCGTGTGCTTTTCGCGTTGTTCGACTGCGAATATTCAACCGATAAAGAAACGCGAATACAGCTTGCACTCTCCCACCGTGTCGCACTGTGGGACGTAATAAACAGTTGCAACATAGTCGGCGCGTCGGACAATACAATTACCGACGTCGTGTACAACGATATTGACGGACTGCTTGCGCGCTATCCCGTAGTTACGCGAATTTTTACCACAGGCGGAAAAGCGCATGAGTTACTCATGCGCTACAACCGTAATATTAATAATCCAATAATTTCAGCCGCCACGCGTTTACCGTCTACCAGTCCGCAAAACTGCAAGGTTTCGCTTGATAAACTTATTGCGGCATATTCCGTTATTTACAAACACACATAACGTGTTATTACTTTTATTTGATTAATTCGTCCGCGAGTGCTTTCAGCTCGGTTTCGGTTTCCGCCGTAACCGCCGATTTTACTGTTACTGATTTTTCCGCAAACGTTATATTTTTCATTGTTTCAAACTGCGCGCGCATAAGCTTGGCGGACATGGGCGCCCAAGTTCCGTTTTCTATAAACGCCACCTTGCGGCTTTGGAAGTTTTTGCTCTTGAGTCTATTTATAAACAACTCGGTCATGGGGAAAAGTCCACCGTCATATGTGACCGACGCAAGTACCAACCTATCGTAACGGAACGCCGACTCCACAGCCTCCGCAATATCGTCGCGCGCAAGATCGAATATTTCCACGCGCAAGCCCGATTTTTCAAGCATTGTAGCAAGTCGCTTTGCTGCGTCCTGCGTGTTGCCGTATATGGACGAATACGCTACCGTTACGCCCTTATCCTCCGGCACGTACGAGCTCCACGTGTTGTATTTGCCTATATAGTAGCGCAAATTTTCCATGAGCATCGGTCCATGCAACGGGCAAATGATTTTAATATCGAGCTGCGCCGCCTTTTTTAACGCGCTTTGCACCGTAGGACCGTACTTGCCTACAATGTTAATGTAATACCTGCGCGCCTCGCACGTCCAGTCCTCATCCACGTCCAACGCGCCGAACTTGCCAAACGCGTCCGCGGAGAATAACACCTTTTCGGTCATCTCGTACGTGAACATGACCTCGGGCCAATGCACCATCGGCGCAAAAATAAACTTGAGCGTATGCTTGCCGAGCGACAATTCGTCGCCGTCCTTTACTACCAAGGTTTTATCGAATATACTTCCGTAAAAGCGTTCGGCAATATTGAACGTCTTTTCGTTGCCGACAACAACAGTCGAAGGGTACTTTTTCAAAAACGCCCTAATGCTCGACGAGTGGTCCGGCTCCATGTGCGAAATTATGATATAGTCGGGTATTCTGCCCGCCAATGCTATCTCCACATTAGACAACCATTCTTCGGTTTTGCGCTTGTCGACAGTATCGAACACAGCTATTTTTTCGTCCATAATAGTATAGGAATTGTACGACACACCATTGGGCACTACGTACTGCCCCTCAAACAAATCTATGGTTTTGTCGTTTACCCCAACATATCTAATGCTGTCGGTGATTGATAGCATAATATCCTCCTAAAACATCACTGTTATTAGTATACACAAAATTATTGTTTACCGCAAGTCAATTTAACACTTTTGTAATTTAATTTATAAAAGCTCTCGCTTGTACTTTAATGCGTCGGATTCGGTTATTTGTCGCACCACTCTTGCAGGATTACCGTACGCTAAACTGTTATCGGGAATTTTGCCCGCAACTACCGATCCTGCACCGATTACACAGCCCGAGCCGATGACCGCGCCCGCAAGTATAGTCACATTGCCGGCTATCCAGCAATTATCGCCTATTGTTATGGGCGCGCCATATTCACGACAAGTCGATTTGCCGACAAAGTTAATATACGGATTACGGTCTTGATACATAAGCGGATGCTTAGGCGTGAGTATCGACACGTTAGGACCGACAAAAACATTGTCGCCAATCGTTACCGGACATACATCGAGAACGGTTAGATTAAAATTAGCGTAAAAATTTTTTCCGAGTTTTGTAAAAACTCCGTAGTCAAAGTAAATCGGACCTTGCAAGTATCCGCCCTCTTTCATATTCGGAATAAGCTCGGCAAGAATTTTTTCGCGCTCCTCTACATCCTCTTCAAACGTATCGTTGTATAACTTACAAAGCCTGTGCGCCTTTTGCCTAAGCGAAAGCAACTCCGGTTTAGACGCGTCGTAAATTTTACCGGCGAGCATTCTTTCCTTCTCAGTCATAACCTTTCCACCTAATGCTTGCTTACCGGCAAGCCGCTCTCCAAAATGTCGGCTGCAGGCTCGATATAACCAAATGTTTCTACGTCCATTTTGCCGCCGTCGGCTGCGGAAACGAGCTTGGCGTCGTACGGGATTTCGGCAAGCACGGGCAAGCCGAACTTTTGCGCAACCTCGCCCACTGCCTTGCCGTCGCCGAATACGTTTATGCGCTTGCCGCAATCGGGACACACGACGTAGCTCATATTTTCCACTATGCCGAGCACGGGTATCTTCATGAGGTTTGCCATATTGACAGCTTTTTCAACTATCATAGACACAAGCTCTTGCGGCGTAGTTACAACAACAATGCCGTCTATCTTAATCGACTGGAACACGGTAAGCGGCACGTCGCCTGTACCCGGCGGGCAGTCTATAAACATATAGTCTATATCACCCCAAATAACGTCCGTCCAAAACTGCTTGACCATGCCCGCTATTATCGGACCGCGCCAAACAATCGGGTCGCTCTCGTTTTCCAAAAGCAAATTGGACGAAATAATCTTTATTCCCGCGGCGCTCTTTAACGGATACATTCCTATTCCGTCGCTTTGAACATCACCGCGAACGCCGTACATTTTGGGTATAGACGCGCCTGTAATATCGGCATCCAGCACCGCTGTGCTGTGCCCTTTTTTGTTCATAGCCGCGGCAAGCATAGCTGTGACCGAAGACTTGCCTACGCCGCCTTTGCCGCTTACAACGGCAATTACGCGCTTAATACGCGATAGTTCGTGCGGATTGTCCGTTTGCGGCGCCGAACATTTTTCGCCGCAAGTACTGCAATTATGAGTGCATTCGCTCATGTTACTCTCCTTCAGTTTCCGTTACTGTTTTTTGCTCCGTAACGGTTGAATCAATATTTGTTTCATCGACAGGCTTGTCGCCGGCGGCGGCAGGCATCGGTTGTTGCTCAAGCTTAATCTTTTTTACGTCACATTCGATAAGTGCCAGCATAATGCCGTAATACAGCAAGTGCGTCGGCATAGTCATTGCAATATCGAGCAAAGCGTTGCACAGCATAGCCAATACACACAATGCAACAAACACGCGCTCGGTCGTGAGCTTGACGGAAAACGTCAACCGTACCGTCCTATACCTATGGTAAAGATATGCCGCCAGTCCTAATATTCCGGCGCAATATAGGTATGTCAGCGGCGTGCAATGGAATGAATAATACCAATTATTTATCGGCGGCAAATACCAAATACCCAAACCGAAAATCGGATACGATTTCCAAGCATTAAAGCCTCTCTTCCACAAGCCGATTCTTCCGCTTGTAGTAACGTCGCCCGAAAGTACCTTTGTTATCAGGTTACCTATTTGATTTCTCAACAAAACAATTCCGACTATCGCTACAACCGCAGCAATGCCGAATGCTATCCAATACCCAATCCTGCCCGTTTTCTTTTTGAAACACAGCGCAATCGCTACTATTGCTGTGCCAGGCACAGCCACAACTAAAGCCGCACGCGAAAAAGTCAAATATATTGTAACCAGCTCTACGGCTATCGCTATCAAAAACAAATAGCCGTGCTTATAAATATACACCATATAAAATGTTATCGGCAATGCAATCACAACAAACGCCGCGGCGGTATTTGAAATAGCGTAGCCGAACACTAAAAAATTCTTTTTGTCGGCAAAGCTGATACTGAAATTGGAAAATTTTATATCGCAAACAATATACTGCTTGATTACCGCCGCTAAAATAACTACCGACATTGTAATCATTGTCCAAGCAAAATATTCTATACTTTTTCTCCCCTCGTACTCACCGCAATTAACAAGCAAAGTGTAAGGCAAAAACATTGTTATCGATATTGCAAGCGCCATGCCTACGCCTGTCCAAGACATAGACGGTGAGCCGATACCGCCGACAACCAAAAAGCCGCTGACCAATGCCAAAGAAAGCGTAAGATACCCACGCTTAAACATAGAACGCCACTTTTTGTAATAAACAAGATTAAATACAAACGCCACGAGTATAAAAACAAGCACTATACACAGTATGGCAATATAAACAGGCTTACCGAAATATCCCGATTGGGGGCTAGTGTCTTCCGACATTACAAACATGCACATCGTCAAAAACGGCACTAATACGAACGAATTTTTGCAAAACAATAATGCAGGAACAAGCAAAATCGCGAGCAAAACCGCGCCTACTACGGGAATATCAAATGAATGTGCGAGTATACAAACTACGCCGTAAGCAACGATATACCAAACAGAATTGCACAGCTTGTCCGCGGTCCTTCCGAATTTGCTATTGACGATTTTGTCGCACCATTCTTTCATCATGATAATTGTATCATTATTATATCCTTTCGTCAACAAAAAGCAAAATGATTTAACGGAATTATTTTAATTTGATTTTATCTTCAGCCAAACGCTTAGCAAATGACAGTAGCAGCTCGTTTGCGGCGGCTGCATCATCGCCGTTCCAAGTGAGCGAAAAACAGTGATTGGACCCCGAATAGCGCGCCGAAAAATACTCGTTATATACGCCGTTTTCGTTCAAAACGTCTAACATTACGTCACCCTGTCCCCTGCAAAATATATCGTTATCCGAATATATTACAAATGTAGGCGGATAATCCTTGCCAACAAGTTCGGACGGCACGCACACGTCGCGGTACTTGTACGTATCAAAATCTACGGGTTTTACCCCCGTCATGCTTAGGACTACGCCGTTAGACAGCCCGAACGGATACCGCGTGTCCAAAACGGTACGCATATCGTAAATGCCGCAGTTAAGCAACGCACCGAAAACTTTGAATTTGGGCGAAAAGCCAAATGCGGACTTAAGCTTGTCCGAACAGTTAAACGCTCCCATCATTGCGGCATAGTAAGCGCCGGCGCTGTCCCCACCCACGAAAATCCGTTCGCGGTCTATATTATAAACATCGGCATTATCATAGATAAAATTTGCCGCAGCAACAATATGCTTTAGCGGATCGGGAAAAGTATATTGCGGTGCGAGTCCGTAATTGACGCAAAACACGCTAAAGCCATGCAATGCAAAAAACTGTGACCGACCTTTGCGGTATTTTTTGTCGCCCGCCGAAAAGCCGCCACCGTGTATCAATATTATTGCCGGCTGCTTTTCATCGCTTTTCGTGCGGTAAAAATCCAGTTTGCATACCGATGACAATGATCGGTCGTAAACTATATTCGATTGGACGTTGATTGTTTTAATATTATCTTTATTTACATACGGACAAGCATTTTGCGAAAGCGCAAAAAGAATGTCAATAGCGCGAAACAGTTTTTTTGTTTTGCGTATGGAACGCTTACGTCTATGCTTTTCCCAGCCGGTCAAATTCGGATGCTCGTAGTTGGCGTCATTCAAAATCTCCTCGTCATGCTTGCGCAAGCGTTCGAGGTCGTTTAACGTTTCGCCGTTGTCGTCATTTTGCTCCATAATAACCTCGCATTAATTTATATACAAAACGTTATTTTTGTCAACATTCTCATATAATTTTTTAACAGTTTAATCAACAATTAAACATTCTTGCCCATTTCATATGCTTGTTCGATAAAACGCGTATTTTGTATTTCGCCCTTTTCCGTAACGCCTACACCGCGAACAACACCCTTGACGCTTACGCCGTCAAAGCAATCCACCCAGCCCTGTACAGCCGTCAAAGCGCCGTCCATAGCCGTTTCCGCATCGTCAGCCGCGGTCGCAAGCAAATACACGTCGGTAAACTTGTTTTGACGCGGATAAAGCGGGTTTAAGCGGTCGATAAAGGTCTTTAACTGCCCGCACACCGAATAGAAATATACCGGCGTAGCAAATACCAGCACGTCGGCGTTTTGCAGCTTTTCGTACAAACCGTTCATATCGTCTTTAAGCACGCACGCATCATGCGACTGACAGTATAAACACCCGATACAATACTTTAAGTTCAATTCGCGTACCGATATAAGCTGAACGTCGTTTCCCGCCGACAGCGCGCCGTCCGCGAATGCCTTTGCCAAAAGCTCCGAATTTCCGCCGTTGCGCGGCGTGCTTGTTACCACTATTACTTTTTTCATATTCTCTCCTTAATTTATCTCTAATATATCACAAAGCAACGGCAATAGCAAATATTTACATATACAATCTTACATAAAAAAGATAGAGCAACTGCTCTACCTTTTGTATAATCTATTTACTTGATAAACCAACCGTTGAGCCAACACACGACTACTGCGGCGGCAAGTCCAAAGCCAACGACTATTGCCAATATCCGCGGCAAATATGCGGCAAACCAAGCACGCATCATAGCACGGGTTTCCTTGCGCGTGGGTCTATCCTCCTTGGCAACCTTTTTATCCGCCTTTGTGGGGCGATACCAAGGAAATCCATCCACGTTCATGTCCACGATTGTTCTGCCGTCGTCATCGGCGTACTTTTTCTGTTTTTTACCCAAACCTTCCCTCTCAGTCTTGAGGATACAAATGACACGCGCACATATGCCCGTTGCCGTAATCCTTAAATTTAGGCTCTACATGTTTGCACACTTCCATACACCTTGAGCAACGAGTATGGAACTTACAGCCTGACGGCGGATTGGCGGGACTGGGTATATCGCCCTGCAACACTATACGGTTGCCCTTGTAATGCGGGTCAGGCACCGGCACGGCTGAAAGCAACGCATGCGTATACGGGTGCATAGGATTGTTAAAGATGTCCTTTTCGTCGCCCATCTCTACAAACTTACCCAAATACATAACGCCTACCCTGTCCGAAATGTGCTGAACAACGCTCAAATCGTGAGAGATGAACAAGTACGTCAGGTTAAGATCGCGCTGCAATTCCTTTAACAGGTTGATAACCTGGGCTTGAATAGACACGTCAAGCGCCGATACAGGCTCGTCGCAAACGACGAATTTGGGCTTGACCGCCAACGCTCTTGCTATGCAAATACGCTGACGCTGACCGCCCGAAAACTCGTGCGGGTATCTATCGAAATAAAAATCCTGCAAACCGCACTTGCGCATAATGTCTATTACGTAGTCACGGTATTCCGATTTAGGTACGATATTATGGACCTTAACCGCCTCGCCGATTATTTGACCAACGGGACTGCGCGGCGGAAGACTGCCATACGGGTCCTGGAATATAATTTGCATTTGCGTACGGAATTTGCGCAATGCGCTCGGCTTTAATGCGGTTATTTCAGTCCCTTCAAAAAAGACTTTTCCGCCACTTATATCGAACAAGCGCAGTATGCTCCTGCCCATTGTGCTTTTTCCGCAGCCGCTTTCGCCCACTATACCGAGCGTTTCGCCGCGTTTTACCTTAAAGCTGACGCCGTTGACGGCTTTTACATACGTTTTGTCAAGTATAATCTTTCTTTTGAACTTAGTGACGTCCGCCTTCTTTTCGCCCTGCTCCGCGCTTTCGGTAGCCTCGTCCTCGGAAACAACGGGCTCGTCGGCGGCAACGTCCGATTTTTCAATCGGGGTTTCAGGCGCGACAATACTGTCGTCACCCGCGACGGGCTCGACGGAGGATGCGGCGTTTTGCATAGCAGTTGATGCGGGATCGGGATTATTCAATACGGGAACTTTTACGAGCTTAAACTCTTTTCTGGTCAAAAAGTACTTTTTAAGGTCGTAAACTTCCAATATATAATCATCGGTCTTCGTGTCGGCTTGCGTCGCCTCGCCGTTTATAACTTCGGGTTTAAGTTCTTCCGACATTACTTATTCTCCTTCTCGCCAGAATTTTCGCCGGACTTCTTCTGCGCAGGCTTTTTTGCCGTAGTCGTTTTGGTAGCGGTAGACTTTTTCGCCGCCGTAGTCTTAGCTCCACCTGTTTTAGCGGTCGTCGACTTAGTAGTTGACTTAGCCGTGCTTGACTTAGCTGCAGTAGATTTTGTTCCGCTTGACTTGGAAGTAGTCGACTTAGTCGTGCTTGATTTAGCCGTACTTGACTTCGTGGCAGTAGATTTTGTTCCGCTCGATTTAGCACCGGTAGATTTAGTCGTGCTCGATTTAGCCTTGGCGGCAGATGTCGATTTCGCACCAGTTGTTTTAGCTTTGGCGTTTGTTGCCGTTTTAGGCTTTACATCGGCATTAGTCTCGGCTTGAGCGACATCGGCATTTTCCATAGCAACAGTTGCTTGCGGCTCTTGCTCTACCGTCGTCGGAGTTTCGGCAGTCGCCTGCTCGGCTTGCTGCGCCTTGATTGCGTCAAGCTCGGCTTGCTCCTTTATCGCACGGTCTTTAGCGTTGATAGACGCCATTATTTTTTCGTCGGCGCGATAGCACGCCACATAGTGCGTGTCCGTAACCTTTACAAGTGGCGGATACTCGCCGTTGCAACAATCTATGCAGCTTTCGCAACGATCCTTAAAGTAGCAATACTTAGGCATATCAATCGGGTTGGGAACTTGACCTTTTATGCTGTACAGCTCCTCTACGTCCTTATTGATAACCGGCTTGCTCTTTTGCAAGCCAATCGTGTACGGGTGCAAAGGCGTGTCGAAAATATCCTCAACAGTACCCTTTTCTATCACGCGACCGGCGTACATAACAACAACATAGTCCGCCATACTCGCAATAACGCCGAGGTCGTGCGTTATTATCATAATAGAGCCGTTAATTTTGGTCTTGATGTCTTTCAGCAAGTCCAAAACCTGTGCCTGAATGGTAACGTCAAGCGCCGTGGTAGGCTCGTCTGCAACAATAAGCTTGGGATTGCACGCGAGCGCCATAGCTATCATTACGCGCTGACGCATACCGCCTGACAGCTCGTGAGGGAAACGTTTATAAACAATATCGGGCATTGCAATGCCGACAAGCTGCAACATTTCCAATGTGCGTTTGCGAGCAAGCTCTTTATCCGCGCCGGGCGTGTGGAGCAAGACGACCTCGTCCAACTGATTACCTATTGTAAAGAGCGGATTAAGGCTGGTCATAGGCTCTTGGAATATCATTGCTATTTCCTTGCCGCGTATGCGTTGCATAGCACGCGTAGGCATTTTGGCAATATCGTATACCTTGTCTTCCATTTCGAACGCAGGAAAACCGTTGCCGTCCAAAGCTTGTACGTTGACCATAACGGGTTTGCCGTCCTTGTCAAGCACTGGCTTGCCCTTTTTGTCGAGCTTAGGCTTGGTTTTGATTACGCGCTCGCCGTCCACGTCCTCGTATTCCCAAATGGGAATGGGCTTGCCGTCCTCACCCTTTTTGTAGTCTTGAGTATTGAAACGGATAGATCCGCCGACAATTTGACCTTGCGGGGCTTGAACAAGCTGCATGACCGACAGCGACGTAACGGACTTGCCGCAACCGCTTTCGCCGACAACGCCGACAATAGAGCTTTTGGGTATGTCGAACGAAACGCCGTCAACAGCCTTGGAAACGCCTGCGTCGGTAAAGAAATACGTGCAAAGCCCGTCCACCTCCAAAATGTTGGAAGGGTCGCGCATTTCCGTCGTATATTGGCTTTCGGCAACGCGGGCAAGCTTTTTCTTTTCGAATTCGCGCGTGGTCTTGCGATTATCCTTCGCTATCTTGCGCGACTCTTTCCCCGAAATGTAATGGGGATCGTCCTTATGCGTTACATGCCTGTACCAATCTCTTACGCGCTTTATAACCGATTTTTTCTCTTCTTTGTTCTCTTCCATAACATTACCTCTTCATCTTGGGATCGAGCGCGTCACGCAATCCGTCGCCGATAAAGTTGAACGCTACAACAGCGATAATAATTATAATGCCCGCAGGCAGCCAGTCAAGCACGTAGTTGGAAAGTATAAGCGGCTCCTTAGCTGCATTAACCATCCTGCCCAGCGATGCGACCGTCGGAGGTGCACCGAGGTTCAAAAAGCTGAGTGACGCCTCGGTAAGTATGGTACCGCCCAGTCCCAGCGTCATGGAAACGATAAGCTGTGGCATAACGTTTGGCACCAAGTGCTTGAATATCTTGCGAGCCGGACTGAAACCAAGCGCGTCGGTGGCTATCATGTACTCTTGCTCACGTAGAAACAGTATTTGTCCACGCACAAGCCGCGCCGTACCCGACCAGCTCATCAGCGTAAGCACGCCCATCATAAAGTACACCCTCATTCCTTCGTCCAATCCGGACCCGTCAAAGAATGCACCCAAAATGAGCATTATCGGCAGTGACGGCAAACAGTTGAGAATATCGATAATTCGCATAATTACCATATCAACCCAACCGCCGAAATAGCCTGCGAGTCCGCCCATAATAATGCCTATAAGAGTGTAAACCAAAACGACAAGGAAACTGAGCATGAGCGATAGTCGCCCGCCATACATAAGCCGCACCCAAATATCATAGCCGGTTTTATCCGTGCCCAAAAGGTGCAACGCCTTTTCCCCGTTCTTGTTTATGCCGTACGTGAATGCAGGAGCGTGCGAATTCAAATCGTCAGGTCTATTTATAGAAACGGTATAGTAGTCGCCGTCCTCATAGTACTGAAACTCGTAAAGAATGAGCTGCGCTTGCGAGTAGTCAACCTCGTCCTCCTCCCACGATACAAACGCAGGACCTATAAACGAGAATATGACGACCGCCAAAAACATCACTAAGCCTATGACGGACAACCGCGACCGGAAAAACCGCTTGAGAACAAGTTTCATAGGCGAAACTATTCTAACATTATCCGAAATAAATTCGGACTTTGTTTCGGGTTTCTTTTCGGCTTTTGTTTCGTCCGCAGGTACTGCTACGGCAACTGACGCCTCGCCCGCATTTGCTTGCACGGCAAAATCCGCATCGGTAGCCATTACTTCTTCGGTAGCGGCAGCGTTATTAAGAATATCATTTTTGTTTTCTTCCATAATCAACCGCCTATTTAGAAATCTTGATTCGCGGATCGACCAGCATATAAGTCAAATCCGACAGCAACGTGCCTAATACCGAAAGTATGGCTATAAACATATTGTAGCCCATAACAAGCGGTATGTCGCCTATTTGCAAAGCTTGGTATGCTATACGTCCGATACCGTCGATAGCAAAAACGTCTTCCAGTATCATCATACCGCCGAACAAGCTGGGTATAATGCCAGCCGTCATTGTTACGATAGGTACCATTGTGTTGCGGAACACATGCTTATATATAACCTTGCGCTCCGAAAGTCCCTTGGCGCGCGCCGTACGCACATAGTCCTGATTAAGCACCTCAAGCGTGTTTGTACGCGTATGCCGCATAAGACCGCCGATAGATCCGATTATAATCGTCGCCATAGGCAAAATCATATGTAACAAAAAGTCGCCTAAGTCAAAGCCCATAGTATCGCCGGAGGCAGTACCTTGCAACGGCAACCACCCAAGATTTACCGAAAACACGTACATAAGCAGATACGCCAAAAAGAATGACGGCAACGATATACCTATCATAGCCAAAACCGACGTACTATAGTCCACTGCTCCGTACTGGCGTGTAGCAGCCTTAATGCCCAAAGGAATGGCAATAATAAACTGGAACACAAACGCAGTCATGGCTATGCCGAACGAAATCCACATATGGTCTGCAATAACCGTGCCGACCGGCTGCTGGTATTTGAACGACATACCCAAATCACCGCTTAACGCACCGGTAAACCATTTCCAATATCCCTTCATTATGCCGGCAAAGGAGTTATCGGCAAGCCCGTATAACGCCTTCAAGCGATATATGTCTTCCTCTGTAATCGAGCCTTGATTGAGTTGTGAACGAAAGCTCTGATCTATGTAGTCGGAAGGAATCAAACGCATAATAAGGTATAACAAAACGGATACCAGTAGCAATATCAGTATGGAGTATATAACTCTTTTAATGATGTACTTAACCATTTTTTAACCTTTAATCGTAATAGTAAAACCTGTTTTCTATTAGAGGAGCTAATTTGCCCGCTTGCGAGAGCAAATCAGCGACGATGACAAATTTGGTGTGCTATCCCGCTGTTGGCAGCGGGATAGCGAAACACACGAATATAGAGCTTACTCTATAATACCAAATTTATTTTGCTTTTTTGGTAATCTCTACTTCCCAAATTCTATTCAACGGAGACTGATAAGGTGTTACGTTATCCTCTAACGTGGAATTTTTGAACACGCCCTTTCTCCAAACGTAGTAAACCTGTCTTTGATACGTCGGGAACTCAACCGCAAGGTCCATAAGCATATCCAATGCCTCCCAATAGGTTTCCTTACGGTCGTTTACAACGTCCGTTTCCCTGCCTTCGTCAATCTTATCCGACAGCTTTTTAATCATATTGACTTGATCGTAACCGTCGGGATTGACTTTTAAGCCGGTGTATTTGCTGCCTAACAAATACCTATATCCCCATGCGGTGGTACTTGTAGCCTGCGAATCCTTGTGATATACCTGATACATATCGGGGTCGGATGACGAGCTCCACGCGGCAGCCCACACGGTGAGAAGTCCGCTGGACAGCTTGGAAAGCGCGGTGGAATCGTGCGTTACAGTAATATCCAATCCCATTGCGTTAAGGATATTTGCGGAGCGCAAAAGCAAATTATTGGCGGGGTGGTCGTCGCTGTCACCTGCAACTGTGAAGGTATACTTCATTACATTGCCGTTTTCGTCGCGCCAAACACCGCCCTGCTTGTAGCAACCGCCCTTAAGGAACCATTCGATAGCACTCTCACCGCTGGCGTCAAACGGATATGCATCCTCAGCATCATCCGGATAGTATTCCTCTAATGTCTTAGACATGGGACGTTTGATGATTTCCGCGCCATTACCACCGTAATAGTCTACAGTGGATTGCGCATTGAACGTCGTCATAATGCCTTTACGGATATAAATGTTGGGAATATACTGTGCGCTTATTCCGATATAACCGTAACCGAGATTTTTAGTATATTTGTATTCAAGCTTGCTATTATTCAACAAACCGTTTATGTCCTGGCTGTTCATTGACGGAGACGCATAATCCACGTCACCGGTATTAACGGCGTTGTACAGCTGCGAGTTGCTTATAACCTTATAACGCAGTTTTTGAATTTTCGGCTTGCCCAACAGGAAATAGGGATTTGCCTCAAAGTTAACTATATTGTTGCTACCAAAGAACTGACTCTTGCTCTTAGCAACACCGCCCGCGCTCTTTGCTGCACGGAAGGGACCCGCGCCCAAAGGCAACTGCTTGACTCTTACTTCGTCCATAAAGTCGGGATCGGAGAATTTTACGCCGAAATACTCGTTGTCCGCGCCGTTATCGCCCGTTGCTTTTGCCCATTCCTCTTTGGTCGAATAGTAGTGACCGGGCGCTACGGTAAACGCAAAGTTTTGTTCCGCTTTAGGGTCGACGCCGTTGATTGTAATGTGCAAAACGTCGTACTCTTTGGGATTGCCATTCTTATCTTTTAATGTCGTAACGCCGGTTTCTCCCGTAGCCTTTACAGTATACGGAATTTCACTCATGCGCTTAATTTCTATACCCTTGACGTTTTTGACAGGCATATTGTCCTGAAAGCTGCGGTGCTTTGCGTCGGAAAGCAAATAATCGCTCATGTTGACATATACGGAATAATTGCCGTACAAAACGGAAACCATTTGTTTCTTGAATGTATCCGTTCTATTTGCTCCTGTAGAAGGATTGACATAGAACTTGGTGTTGTATACATAATCGATAAGCTTGTTTTTAAACTTTTCGCCTGTTCTGTCTTTCGCCTTTTTGGGAATATCCTTTTCGGGGAACGAATGATCGTATTTGTAGTAATCGATATTGCCCTGCTGATCGCGGTGCTCGGTGATAGTGAAAAGATTGTTATAGTACAAAAACAGCTGCCACGGCTCGGTAAGAATATGATTGCCGTCGGCGTCCTTATACTTGTCGTAATCCTTTTCTATATCAGCGGAAATAGCGGACGTCCACGTATCACTCAAGGAATCCTTGTAATACGTCAAAACCCTGTTCATATCGCTTTCCAGCGTATTATCATCGTCTCCTTTATAGTCGAACATCTCAAAATATTCGTCGCTCCAAGTGTACTCTATATCGTCACACCAAAGCTCGATTGCCGTCATACGACCTTCCACTGCCGAACGGAAAAACTCGTTTGCCTCTTCGGCATTGTCCAAATCCTCGGTTTGGGTCCTGTACTCAGTCAAACCCTGTATCTTTACGGAATACATGGTATTGGATCCGGTATATGCGGGATCGAGATACATATACATATTGAACAAAACATCATCCTTGGTGAGCAATGTGCCGTCACTGAACTTGATGTCGTCCTTAAGCGCATAATAGTAGTCGGTTTGGTAGCCGTTGTAGTTATTGCCCTGAACGTCTTCCTTTTTACCGCTCTTAAGGTAGCCCCATGCAAGCGACACGCACGGCTCATCCCAGCCTGCAACAAGCGAACCCGTAGCGTCGCTGGAAAGCATGCCGATTTGAGTTTGGCTTACGATGTCGCCGTCAGCACCCGAAGTATAGAAGAACGGATTAAAAACGGTATCCAACGCATCGGTAGCAAGTACGAGCGCAGGGACATCCGGATCACCGCAAGCCGTAAGCGGCGCAACCATTGCGGTTGCACATGTCGTTACGCACAGCATTTTTGCAATGGATCTTGTGAATTTATTTTTCATGATACCTCCTGAATTACCTAAAAAATGTGAGTAGTGTTTGTTACTATGAAACCAAAACCATTGTGGCGGATATGTTGCCGTTATTGATTGTGAACTCTATATCGTATACATAGATCAGTCGAGTCAGCTTATATTTATTTGTGCCGATATACTCTATTTCCTTAATCCTCTTTTCCTCATACACGCCGGCACTATTCTTTTGCGCCAATGCGTATATAGAATCCTCATCCAATGTGATTACGCCGTCATCATCGTTATACTTTACGTACAGCACAAATTCCTGGTCGGCGGTGACAACTGCGACGGAGCGCACGTATTTAACGCCCGCAACCGAGCATTGCTGCAATACCGTAGATGCCGATTTTTGTGCAATTAGCATATCATCCGCGATTTTGACATTGTCATTGGTCACGCCTACACCAATCATATATTCAAAGGTGTTTGCGCCTTGCTCGCTTGTAGTAAAGGTTACGTTATTTACAACCACGTTGGCACTGCTTTGACCTGCAAGCATACCCAAGTAATATGTTTGAATATTCGCATTAGACAGGTCATAGCTGAGCGTAATGTCCTTGAATTCAACGTCCGTTATTTCCGCACCGTCACCCAACGATCTAAACAAACCGAAACTGTCGTACGATTGATCTGCCGCGCGCAAAGTCATCTTAAAATTACTTATGGTGTAACCGTTGCCGACAAACTTGCCGCGGTATGTCTTGGGAATTTGGTTTTTATTTTTATCGATGTCGTTGTCGTACGTAGCACCACCCATATCAATATCGTCGAGCAAGTAATAATTGGTGGTTTCGCCTACGTAGGCAATATGTAAATCGTCAGCGGACCTTACAAGTACGTAATTGCCGTCGAGCGACTTGCCCCACACGTCCATTACGTCGGATTCGTTAAACGCAGTGCTGTTCCATTTGTAAGGAAACTCGTTCAATGCCGTGTCGGCATTTTCACTGTCCTGTACAAAATTGTAGGACAGGAATGTATAATTATCTACTCTTAACGTGGACGCCGACAAATTGGTAGGGCTACCGTCACGATTGCGTTGCAAACTGATTTCTTTGCTTTTGGAATAATCGCTGCCGTAGTGCAACACGACCTTGTAATTATCCCACCATTTTGCGTAAAGCGTTATGTCGTTGTTCTCTATTGTCCCATTGGCAAAGTCCCAAGGCGTATCGCTTACTATAACATTACCGTTTGAGTCTTTTACGACATTGCCGTCCGCATCCGTTTCCGGCAAATAAAAGCCTTTAAAGGAATACCCCGACCTTGACGGAATGCGAACGCCGCCGCTATCCGAATTAGGCTCAGGCAGCTTGCTGTTGGGCTTAATCAAAATTTTCGTGTAAGTTTTGTTATTGTAGGTGCCGCCCTGAAAATCGTACGTAACAGAAACCTTATATCCTTTATTCTTAAAGGTTTCCTCTGTAACGTCATCCGAACACGCAGCAAACACGAATATGCCGAGTGCCGCAAGCACAACCAATAGTATGGACAGAACAAGCTTTCTGCGTTTTGTTGAAACTACTTTTTGCATTTGATTACCTTGCCGTCAATTTATCCTTAAATTGAGTGTTGTTTGTGTTGTTTTGATATGTTTCGAGCAATGCCGACGGGACATATATCTTGACGTTACGGCAGTTCGCAAACGGGTTGCCTTGCATAGTTACCTCACCGCTTGTTTTAGATATAGTAACGTCCGTCAAGCTCGAACAGTCGGCAAAAGCGTTATCGGCAATCGATGCCAAAACTAACGACTCCAAAGCAACCGACTTTAACGCAGTGCAACCGCTAAACGCGTATTCGCCTATTTCGACTAACGCGTCGGGCAATTTTACCTGAGTAAGCGACGCACAATCGTTAAAGGTGTAATCGGCTATTTTGGTCAACAAATTACCGAGCGTTATTGTGCGCAGCTCCCTGCAGCCGTTAAATGCGCCTTCGCCTAATCTTTCGCCTTCTACGCCCGATATGTCGCCCACCGACCTAAGACGCAAATTGCGATAGAATGCATCCGATCCTATAGATGTAACCCTATATGTAAGATTGACGGATACAAGGTACTGGCAGTCGTAAAACGCCCTATTGCCTATTCTGGTTATTGTGTCGGGCAACTTTATCGAGGTTACAGCAGGCAGCTCTCTCGTCCTGTAAAACGCATCGTTGCCAATATCCGTAACGGTTTTGCCGTTGTACACCGAAGGAACTATAACCTCGGTTGCAGTGCCGTTGTAACCTGCAACAGTAGCGTTTGTCCTTGTAGTGGTAAACACCAATCCGTCCGTGTAATAGTTTACGTACAAATTGAGGTCTTCCGTCGCCTTACCGGGTGTGTACGGTCTATTGGGATTGTTTTCGATTACCCAGTCGCCCACAACAATATCGTCATTGTCGCCAAAGAAATCAGGCAATACCACGTTTTCTTCCTTGCGCACCGGATCTTCGCGTAACAGCTCGCCGTTGCCGTAGTACTTAATGTATACGTAATTTTCGGTGTCCTTTGCCCATCCCGCGTAAAGCGTGAAATTTTCTATAGGTGATGTGCCGAATTGGAACTTGTTGTAGCAGTCTTCTTCCGTATACCAACCGTCAAACGTATAACCTACACGAGTAGGCTTATCAGTAGGCTCTGTAACATTTTCACCGTCGTGTACCAACAATTCAACCTGTTTGTTATCCTCGAATGCGCCGCCGTTGGGGTTAAACTCTATTTTCACGTCCGTCTTACCGGCAAAAACTGCGACAAGCGTTATATGTTGCGATATTTTGGTATCGAATACAAACTTTTGCCTTTGGTTTGAATTATTCGGATTTACCAAGTACCAGCCATCAAACGTGAACATCTCCTTGGAAGGATCGGTTTTGGGAGAGCTAACTCTCTCACCCGCCGACAGCGTGTAAGACGTCATTACCTCGCCGTCCACAATGAAGGTTACGGTATATTTTTTGTTGTTATCGTTATCGCTCTTACAAGACGTAAGACTTACGGCAAGTATGACACCGATCAAAACGATTGCGAGCACACAAGACAGGATGATTATCATGTTCCTGCTGAGCGGGAATTTTTTACCCGAAGTCTTGATAGGCTTTTCGCTATTTGCGGCAGGTTCTTCGCTTTGCACCGCAGGCTCGGCTTTTTCCTCGGTATTTTCACTCTCCGCTTTTTGCTCGTCTACCGCGGCAGGCTGCTCACTCGTTTCTACGGGCGGCTCTTCAACTTTTTGCTCGTCAGCCTCCGCGGGTACTGCGGTATCGGTTATTTGCGCATCCACATCGGTTGCGGCTGACTCGTCCTGCTGTTTGGACTTTGTAGTCTTTGCGGGTTGCTTAGACGATTTTTTCTTGGCGGGCTTTTCAGCTACGGTTTGTTCGGTAGATCGCTCCGCAGTAGCCGTAGTTTCGGGACCGGTCTTTTCAAGCTCTTCAGTTGCCGTATCAGCTGCGTTTTGCGCAGGCTTTTTGGCGGCAGGCTTTTTTCTTGTATTCTTGACTTCAGCCATTATTTGCCCCTCCTTTTTGCAGTGATAGTTAATGCCGATACGGCAATAAAGCAAAGTGCAACGATTATCGCTATTACGGGCACAATCGACTCGTCCGACAACACAGCCGCTATCGCATACGACGCGGAATCGGTTGCCGACGATGCTTTGCCCGAACGATTAGAAAGATTAGACAATTCCTGGTAGTAATTTGTTCCGCCAAGTATTGCGTTGTAATAATCCTCGTCGATACCGATAGTAGTGCCAGCATCATCTTCATAGCTGTAATCGTATTCGCCCAAAATAAACTTTTGCTGTGCCGCAGTTACCATTCTATAGTCGTTAAGCAATGTCCTAATATTATCGGCGTCATGCGTTTCCTTAGCGAGCTCGGCTTGCATATTTTCTATAATCTCAAGCGTAGCAAGCGTAACATGCAGCTTGGGATCTACGACTAGGCACTTGCCTACATACTGTTTCCACACAATGCCGTCATAACCGTTGCCGTTGTACGGAATGTGTATTTTAAGCTGTTGTTCTTTATTTGCATCGGCAAACGCAAAGTTGAAATTGTCGTAGAAATTGGTGAATACACCGTCGTTACGCTCGATCAATTCGTTGTCGTTGTCGACATTGTCGTCGCCTACTACGTCATTATCAGCCTCCGAGCCGCTGCCGGCACCGTCGCCGACGTTATCGGGATAAACCATATACGCATCGCTTTCCAGCGTAGGAGCGTTGACTGCGTTCAAGTAAAGCGTGGTAAGGCTTGTCATGCCGCTCATTGCCGACTTACCTATCACTTGCAGGTATACGGGCAGCGTTAAGGTTTCTATCGACTTGTTGCCGTTAAAGGCATATGCGTTAAGCTTGCTCGTTTTATAGTATACCGAGTACGTGGTGTCGGTTTTGCCCGCAGGATAGCTAACCAGCGAGTATGTGCCGTTTTTGTTTACGCTGTACAGTACGCCGTCCAAGCTCTTGTAAGTACCGTTTTTATCGTCAATCGTGATAGACTGAAGAGCGTCGGCACCATAGAAAGCTTTATCCTCAGCCGTTTTAAAACATTCGGGAAGAGTAAGCTCAGTAATTGCCGTACCGCTGAACGCCTCGGAGCCGATTACTTGCACTTTGGGCATTGTAACGGCGGTTACATTCTTGGCTCCTGCAAATGCGCGTTCGCCAATCTTTTCCGCCTTGTCCATTGCGATTTCGCTTAAAGCCTCACAATCGGCAAATGCACTTACGCCAATCGTCACTACGGACGACAAATCTATCTCGGCAAGCGCTTTGCAGCCCGCAAAAGCATTGCTGCCTATGGTAGTTGCATACGGGAACTGCGCGGTTACAAGCTGTTCGCAATTCCTGAACGCAGCGTTACCTATCGTTTTGACTGCGCCGTTACCCGACTTGTAGTTTACTGTTGTCAACGGCGTGTCCGCAAATGCTCTGTTGCCTATTTCGGTTGTAGCCGACGGGAGCGTTACGCTTTGGAGCTTGGAGTTTTCAAACGCGCCTGCCCCGATGCGCTTAACGGTATCGGGCAATTCGATTGAAACAATGCCGGTGCCGTTGAATGCGTTGTTGGCAATTTCGGTCAAGCCCGACGGCAATGTAACGCTTGTGAGCAAATAGCTGTCCATAAACGCCCTGCTGCCTATTGTCTTGATCGTGTCAGGTATGACTATCGTCTTGATTCCGCTTTGAGTTTGCGCGAACAATGTTCTTGTAGTCCACGCACAAGCCTCAAACATGCTGTCGCTTATCGCCTCTAAGTTGCCGAAATCAACAGTTGTAAGCGAGGTATTGTACGCAAACGCGCCTCTGCCCACGCGCTTAATCGAGCTTTCGGCAAACGTGACGGTGGTAACTTCCAACGAGAAAACATATTGGTCGCTCGATGTCGAGGATGTAACTATACCACCTGCGAATGCATAGTCGCCCAAATATTGAAGGTTTTTGGGTATTGTCAATGTAGCGTTGCCGGGACGATCGGAGTATTGGTACAATGTCGTCATATAGAACGCTCTGTCGCCTATGTACGTAGTATTATCTACAGATATAGGGAGCGCCGCAATAACCGATCTATAGAACGCTAATTCGCCAACATACTTAACATTGTTGTAGCCAGCAAAATCTACATAGCCGATATTTCCGTCGTCATCGCGGAACATAATGTTAAAGAACGCTTCCGACTCTATGTATTCCACATTGTTCAGGTTGATTCCCGCAAGCGTGTCAACCCAAGCAAACGCGCCCGAGCCTATAGTGCGCACGCTGTCCGGCACGGTGAATACTCGATTAGCATTATCGGGAGTCCTTGCAGCCGGGTAAGCGATAAGCTTTTTCATGGCTCTATCATACAAAATGCCATTCTCGGAGGAAAGATATTTATTGCCGTTTTCAACAACAAACTCTTCTATATCGAGTCCGCCGAGTGCGCCGTAGCTGATACTGTCGAGCATCGCGCCTGAGGATATTTTTACGGTAGAAAGCTTTCTGCAGCCTGTAAACACATTGCCGCCCATTATAGTCAAGCCGTCCGGCAAAGTGATTTCCTCAAGCTCAACGTCCATATAGAACGCCATATCGCTTATTTTGTACGCAGTGCCATAGAACGTTACGTTCTTAAGATCGTAACAGTGAGCGAATGCCATCTCGCCTATTACGTCTACGTCGTTTTCGAATATAACGCTTTCAATACCAAAGCACGCATAGAACGCGCTATTGCCTACAGTACGCGATTTGATTGTTACCTTTTTGAGATTGGTACAAAACGCGAACACGCCGCCCATGTTTCTCGGCGAGGAGCTTGTCAAATACAGCGTATCGTATTCCAACGAGGTATTTTCGGGGATTACCAACGACGTTAATTGTTGGCAATACGCAAACGCACCACCGCCGATCATGCCGACGCGCGACAAATCCAAGGTGTTCACTTGGCTGTACGCAAATGCATATTTATCTATGTACGTGCATTTGGACAAATCGGGATTTTCGATTGCACAACCCCAGAACGACGAATCGCCAATGGACTGAACGTTGCCGAGATTGATCTTTTCCAGCTTGTTGCAGTTGGCAAACGCCAAGTATTCTATGGTCGTAAGCGATTCGGGAAGAACTACCTCGCGCAGGTTGGAGCAGTTAAAGAACGTAGCGCGCATAATTGAGGTTACGCCTTCGGGAATGATAACCTTTTCTATGTATTCGTTGCCATAGAATGCGCTGGGATAAATGTACGAAACGCCCAAATCCTTGGGAATTTCCACAACATTATGCTCAACCTCACCCTTTTCGTTGACCCAGTCGCCGCCGCGTCCGGTGTACGAGCGGAGGTAAATATTGTCGCTGACAGTGAATTCCTGCAAAACATTTATATCACAATATCCGGCAGTATAGCTACCCGAAATATTGGCTTTTACTCGCGAATATCCGCTCTTAAGTGCACGGAGCGTTATGGACATTCCGTCCTCGGCAACATCGTACGACACTATAAAGCCGTCGCCCGACGCCTCCCAATCAAGTTTATATTCACCGGTATAGTTGTACGGCTTAACACGTGCGGAAATAGTAACGGTTTCCCCGCGTTCCAAATTGAGCGAGGTTGCCGACATTTCCACGCCGGTAATTTTCAAGCCACCCGCCAATTCCTCGGTGCTTACCGTTATTTTAAATTTAAGACAATGCAACGTGTCAGTTTCATCGAATACGCTTACATTGGGCGTGCGCACCGTAAGGTACGTTTCACCCGTCTTTAAGCCCGTAAGCATGCCCTCTTGAGTGATGTCGGCAACAGTGGTGTCCTCAATCTCCCAAACAAGATTTTTCATCCAGTATCCTTCCTGATACTGCGGCGCAAGATCGGTACCCTCGTTGATATTTGCACTTACCGTAAGCAAGTTTGCAAAATCGAGCTGTTCGTTGATTTTGAGTGTATAATCGTCACGAACATTGCGCTTTTTCTCAATGATCAAATCCTTTTTGGGCGAAACAATCAAATTTGCGTCGGGACTTGCGGAGCCGTCGCCAAGCTCATTTATGACTATCTCGTACGAGCTGAGGTTTTTGGCATAGTCGTACAATGTCAAGTACAGCTTGCCGCCGTTTTCCATAATTTTGTTCCAGTAGCCCGAAATATCAAGCGAGAACAAAGTTTCGGTATTGAACTCGCCGTTTACGGGAATCAAGCCGTCTTTTATGGACGTTTGGTCCATAAGACGCTCGTAGCCGTTGATGGTTTCCTTGCTGCTGTACGTGTACACGCCAAAGCCTTGCATGTAATGGTTGTCAAACAAGCCCAATTCAAGCTGGTATCTTGTAGACGTGCCGCTTTCCGTCTTGCGCACGGACGCCCTTGTAAGCTGCGGAGCCTCGTTATCCACAGTAAACTCAAACGAGAACGTATTTTTATTGCCGTACGTGTACTCGTCCATCTTATCTATTTGATCGCTGTAATCGCTGATATACTCGTTGTTACCCTTCCAATCGAGATAGCACGTCATGTTGAACGTGTATTTAGCATTGTTGGGCAAATTAAGTGTACGAATATCGAGCTCGATAAGCACCATACCGCCGGTTTGCGCGCCGCCGCTGGAATGAGATTTACGCGCGTTATAGTCAACGCCCGACCAAATCAGTTCACCTGTAGCACTGTTGCGGATTTCCATTTCCACGTATTTTGCATTGCGCAACAATCCCGCATTAATCATATACAGCATGTAGTCGCCGTCGGAATTGGTGGTAAGCGCCGCATATCTTTCACGCGTTACGGGCTTTTCATAGCCGCTTGCAAGGTTGAACGCAAATGCGCCCATTCCGTAATAACCTATATTATCGGTAGACCACGCCGAATAGAAACCGGAATACGGCAACGTGCCATGAACGTCGGCTTTAAGCTTTTCGTCCTCCAATACGGATGAATCAACAGCGGATTCGCCAACCTCGTATTCTGTTACGTCCAGCATAGGCGCGTCCGCCCAATCGCCGTAAAACGCCAAGTAAGGAATGTTAAGGTCAATACCGTCGGTGTTTTGGCTCTTAAGCAATACGTAGCCTTCAACAAACATGCCGTTGATGAAGAGGCTGTCCAAATATTGTTTATTCGCAGCGGAAAGCTTAATGCTTACAGTTATTTCCGCCTCGCCGTAACCGCTGAGCGAAATGCTGTTGCCGCTTATTGTAGCCTTGCCCTTTCTTGCTTTGACGGCATAGCTATTGGTCGTGTCGGTAAACAAATGCGCTTTTTCGGCAACAGTGCGGTCGTCACTGGACATGCTTTCCGTCATTACGTACTGATCGAGCACGTAGCTGATAGCGCTGCCCGAATCGTTGACAAGATTGAACTTTAATACATACTCGCCCGTGCGTTCGGGATCGTCACCGAGCGAAAGCTTAGGCTTGTTCAAGCCGTCTACAGTAAGATATGCTTTGGTGTTTATAGAATGGGAAATATCGGCAATACCTGCGCCCTGTTTGCGCGGCGAATACGGATTGCCATCCTCGTTTTTAACTATTGTAGCGGTACTCATCATACGGCTGTACGATTCGTCACGAATTGCTATTGTGGAGGCTTTGCTCTCCTTTTCCTTGACGAACTCGCGCACGAGTATAAGCGCGCCCGCAAGGTTGGGGCTTGCCATTGACGTGCCGCTAAGCTTGTCGTATTGGTCGCCGCCGGGGATTGACGAATTTATCTCGCCGCCGTGCGCCGTAATATCGGGCGCAAGAATGAGGTTGGGCAAGCATCCCCAGCTGGAGAAATCGGACATAAACGGACCGGCAAGATATGACGTGGAAAGCTTGATTTTTCCACTACCGGCAGCCACCATTTCCTCGGAAAGGTCCATCGTGACGAAACAGCTGGGTATCATCAGTTGCGTACCAACCGACATGGAAATCGTACCGGATACGTTGTTGTATACGATAACGCCAACTGCACCTTGGTCGCGCGCCGCACGCACTTTATCCTCAAAGTTGGTTACACCGCGCTTGACAACCGCGATTTTGCCCATGACGTTGATATTGGCGTAATCGTTGTCGCCGCCAACACCGGGAACAACAACGTACTCAAACTCGCCTTCCGTCTTGTCGCCGAGCATTCCGGCAACAAAGTCGTTGGAATCAACCTTGCCGACCAAGCGAGATTCGGCAAAGTAGATCTCCTTGCCGTTGCACATGAAATATTTGGTTTTTACGCCGCTTACCGAGGCAACGGAAAGCGCAGCGTTATACGAGCCGGGAGATCCCACGGTACCCGAATCAGGATTGCTCGCAAGATTGGTGTTACCCCAAGTACTGCTTTGCGCCGATGACGCATCGTTGCTGGCGGCAACGACCAAACATATACCCGCCTCGTTAATGGCGTCGTAAACCTGGTTAATAAGCTCATCGTCCACCTCGCGCGAAAAACCGCAGGACGTGCCGAGCGACATATTGATAGCGTCCACACCGAGCAATACGGCGTCGTTAAGCGCTGCCAAAATCCATTCGGTCTTTGCCCCGCTGTTGTAGTCGGAGAAAACCTTGAACGTGGCGATTTGCGCGCCAGGTGCAACACCCGTAATTGTGTTGGACTTGCCCGCGATTATACCGGCAACGTGCGTGCCGTGCGCCTCGTGCGGATAAACATTGGCGTCACTATCCGCATAGTCGTATGCATAAGGCAGCTTGGACGTAAGATAAAGATCGTCCTCGTCTATCGCCTCGCCCTGCAAAGCCGAAAGCGAGGTTGCGGTAAGCGCGGATGCAACCGCCGCAACGTCGTCCTTGTTTATGGCAAGCGTGTCGGCATTAAGCTCCATATCGAACACTTCATGAGTGTAGTCGGTACCGGTATCAACAACGGCGACAACAGTGCCCGTGCCGTCGTAGCCCACGCCCGACGAATTGAATATACCCGATTCGTAAACGTCAACATAATTTTCGGTAACCGTTTGAGGCTCAAGGTAGGTTTCGGAAAGTATAACGTTTTTAACATGGCTGTTACGCTCGATTGCGGCAATATCGCCGTAACGCACAGACGCGGAAAATGCGTTCATGACCGTTGTGTAGTCATAACGCCGTTCGATAATATAATTAGACAAATCGCTCGCTGCGCTTTCGCGTATGCGGCGGAGATTTTCCAAATTCTTTTGTCCGCCCTCGGTGGCAACCGCCTGTGCTACCGACAATCCTTTGTCTGTAGCATAATTCATCATGGGCGTGCCTTCAAGCGAAACAATAACTTCTACCGTTTTGCTGGGTGCGGGCGTAGACTTATTTGACGCGGCTTTCACACTGTCGTCGGTAAGCATATAGTCCGAACCAGCCAAACCGTTGTCAGCCTGACTATATGTAACCGAAACACCGTTCATTGTGTCCGCGGTGGTCGTGTTGCCACTGCTGTGATTGGGCGCGGAAACAATCGCCGGTGCATATACAACCTGCAATGCCAAAACCAACGCCAACAATGCCGCCATCAAAATAAATATCAGTTTTTTGTTGAGTGCCTTTCGAGCCGTATTAGTCATTATGTATCCTCTCGAACGTTACTTTACTGTCCCACCCGAACGCGTCGGTTTAGATTCGAAACAGTCGGTCGGCATACCGCTTGATTGCATCAAATCAGCCGCCTTTGTGTTAATAAAATCATCACAATAGATGGATTTTTTTAACAACAATATCGGCATTGGCAGACGCCTTTGTCCAATCCAAAACCGATACGTACTAAATATTATACCGCATTACCGCACGTTTGTCAAACATAAATACCTTTTAACCGCCAAAATTTCGCACTAAATTTACAAGTTGTTTGTGATTGTGCGAAAATTTTATCATAATATGCACAATGCGTGTTGACGGCAGTCGGTATATATACACTATATATAGTATATGAAATACGTGGCACATTAAGGCATATATAATAAGCGATGCCTTACAAACCGAATATTATTTACAAAGCTTTTCTTCTATTATCATTCTCGTAGGGAAGAATTCTCCCATTTGAATTCCCGTTATCTTAGCCTTTAAGGGTTTGAAAATTTCATTTAAACATTGCTTTGCGTTAATTACCTGTTCTTCATCACCGCAAAAAATTGTTGCGTGCGCGTGCCAAGGAAAGCCGTCGGCAAAATTATTATCAAATAAGTTATGTAGGCAACGGAGTTTTACATTTTCTTCAGGCTCGATAAATAATACCCTATTATTGAAATGATTAACTTTATTAAGGTTGATTTCAAATTCTCCGTATTGTGAGCAAACCTCTTTAATTCTTGCTTTCAGTTCCCGTTCATCTTCAACCTTAAAACTACCAAGCGAAATATGAAAAGGAATACCCATAGTTTGCGTGCCCTTATACCCTAAGCTTAATACCTTATCTTGAAAAGCTTTTAAAGCTCGCTGTGTCGCATCGTCAAATACAGCGAAAACCGTTAAGAATTTATCTTGTTTCATATATGCCTCTATTAAGATAAAAACAGCCGACACGGTTTATCCGTATCAGCTGTTTTGGTGCGGTTAACAGGACTTGAACCTGCACGGAGTTACCACAAGATCCTTAGTCTTGCGCGTCTGCCAATTCCGCCATAACCGCAATTGCTGTATTATTGTACTAAATCGGTTGAGCTTTGTCAACTCATTTTTATCGTATTACACAATAAATTTTACGCAAATGCCAAAATATTTTTGAGAGTTTCTTTACTTAGCGCATTTTCAGTGCGCATTTCCGCATTTGCCGTCAGCGTCAAAAACTTCATTTCATAGTCGAGGTCGGCGTTTGTGTTATACTTACAGTCAAATGTTCCGACGCCTATCCTTATTCCCCTATGTACCGCAGCGCACACTGGAGCAAAGCCATGACCATACCCCGCGCACGCAGTGGGCAACAGTATTAGCGGCACACCCTCTTGCGCCATCAGGTCCATATCATCGTTATCCAAACACACACCGCCGGCTACCGTGCATTGCCCGAGTATGCCGAGCTTGTGCAACAGCATTATCGGCGAAAGCTTGTACCGTGCCTCGATTATCCCCGCCTCGGTCAAGTCGTACGCCGCACGTATCACCGCACGCGCATTGTTGGACAATATATAATCACACGCGTTTTCCAGCAGGTCATCGTCCGCCATATCGGGTAAGTATATTTCGCTTACGCCTGCGCCCAACGATTTGGAATACGGCACAATTATTTTTATCCCGTCCGCCTCGGGTGCGTTATCGCAACAAGCAATAACCTTGTCGCAAGCGGCTTTTGCTTTAAGTACGTTTGCAGTACAAAGCGCGTTCACTCTTTTTTCCGACATATTCTATTTTCCGTTGACAACCGACTTTAAGTATTCGGCAAACTTATCTTTCAGGTCGGGACGCTTTAGCGCAAAATCAACCGTAGCGGTGAGTGCGCCGAACTTGTCGCCCATATCGTACCGCCGCCCTTCCAGCTCGTATGCGTACACCTTTCCGTCTTTTATCATCGCGTAAATAGCGTCGGTAAGGCTTACCTCACCGTTCACTTCCGGCACTTGTTCTATGCGCCCGTATATTTCGGGCGTGAGTACGTATCTACCTATAGCAGCATAGCGGGACGGCGGGTTTTGCTTGGGCTTTTCCACCATGCCCTTACACCACACAAACCTACCGTCAATACTCTTGGGATCGATTATTCCGTACTTGTACGTTTCCGTTTCCGGCACTTGTTGTACGCCCAACACCAAAGCGGGGCTTTGGGCGTATGCATCGCAAAGCTGTTTCGATGCCGACACATCGCCGACGATGAGGTCATCACCGTTAGCCATAATAAACGGCTCGTCACCCGTAAAATCCCGTGCGCACATAATAGCGTCGCCACTGCCACGCGGAGTTTTTTGCAAACCAAACGTGATTTCGGCGTTTTTGGAGATATTCCGCAACGTTTCAAGCATTTCGGGCTTGTGCGCCAAAAGCTTTTCCAACCGAGCATTGGGGACAAAGTATTCCTTAATGGTATGCTTGCCCTCGCCCAGTATGATATGGATTTGGTCGATACCGCCGGCGATAAGCTCGTCTACAATATACGAGAGTACGGGCGTATCAATAACAGGCAATATTTCCTTCGGAATTGCCTTTGTCGCGGGTAAAAACCTTGTACCCATTCCGCCGCACGGAATTACCGCCTTGCGTATTCTTTGCATAACCACCTCTATCAGTCGAGCAATACGATTATTCTATGACAGTTTTCGCAGCGGAACCAGCCTTGATCGTTCAAGGACGCATTGCCCTTTTGCGATAAATTCAAACCGCAACCGCCGCAGTTGAACATATTCTTTTTGTCGTCGGCAACCGCCCGAACAATAGGCGGGAATTTGTTTTCGTCAACCAGCTTGGCGTATTCGGCAAACAGCTTGGGATCCAACGCCTTTCGCATTTCTTCCAGCTCGGATTTGAGCCTTTTCAGCTCGTCGGCTTTGGAGTTGACAAGCTTGCCGTGCTTTTCGCGCGCCTCGGCAAACTTTTGCTTTGCGGCGTTGCCCGTCTTGATTGCATCGGCACGGCGGTTGCACACCGCTTTCGCCTTATCCTGTATGTCGTGCATCTTTTTGTCAGCTGACTGGAATTTGGACTTTAAGCTTTCCAACCGCTTTACACGACGCTCAAGCTCTTCTTCCGATTCGCCGCTGTCGGTATTTTCCAACTCGGCAAGCGCAGTTTCGTTGTCCTCGATATATCTTTGCAGCTCGGCAAACGTGTCCAAAAGAACGCCCGCTTGCTGCTCGCACTCGGCTATTGCGCGTTTAGCGTCGTCAAACGCATGCCTATACTTGTTCATTACGGCAAGCGCCTCGTCGCGTTCGATTAGATTGTTGAGCTTGCGCAGCTCTATATCCTTTTTTTGATAAGCGATCATCATTTTAAACGACTGTTTGATTTTTTCGTCCATGATACTCTCCTTTATTATATTAAGTCCGTTTGCTATGGTTGCATATTTTGTAAACGCATTGCAGCCGTCACGTCGGATAGTTGTTGTTTGTTTGCTTGGGGTGCGCGCGAGTAAACCGCATATAGCTGAGTCAGCCGCCGTTGCAGCTCGGCGTTTGGCGTAGCGCAGTCTAAGCCGAAAACGGTTTGCAAATGCGATAACTCCCTAACCCCGCCGCCCTTGTACGCGCGGATGACCGAATAGAACTTGCCACGGTCGTATATAGGTATGTCGCTGTCTATGCCGTAGCCAAGTTCAATCAAGGTTGTCCTAACAAGCGCGCCGTCGCGGTGCGGGCTGACTATAAGTGTTTGCGGTAAGCATGCCGCCGCCCGCAGTATTTGTGCAATGAGTATTCCGCCCATACCGGAAATAATCGCCTCGTCACATTCATAACCAAGTCCGTCGCAACAAATAAACGTAACATTGGTTGCACCCGCCAGCCTGACCTTTGCTTTTTGCAAGCATTTTTCGCTTATGTCGGACGCTATAACACGCTCGGCTTTTGCCGTACAGTATTCGGCAATCAAGCCGTGATCGCAACCGACGTCGGCGATAACCCTTGACGGGATTATCAGCGATTTGATTAAGTCCAGTCTTTTACTCATTTATTTGTCGGTAAAATCCTTTAAACGCTTGGAACGCGTAGGATTTCTAAGCTTACGTAGCGCCTTTGCCTCGATTTGGCGAATACGCTCACGCGTAACGCCGAACTCCTTGCCTACGTCCTCCAATGTGCGCGGATGCGCGTCGTCCAATCCGTAGCGCAAGCGAATTACCATTTCCTCGCGCGGCGTAAGCGTATTAAGTACTGCGGCAAGCTGTTCGCGTAACATTCCCGCCTCCGCAAAGTCCTGCGGCGCCTTGGACTTTTCGTCCTCCAAAAAGTCGCCCAAATGGCTGTCCTCTTCCTCGCCGACGGGCATTTCCAGCGACACGGGGTCTTGGCTTATGCGTTGGATTTCCATAACACGCTCAACAGGCAAATCCATTTCCTCGGCAAGTTCCTCCGGCGTGGGGTCCCTACCAAGCTTTTGCACGAGTATACGCGTTGTGCGCGCAAGCTTGTTTATGGTTTCCACCATATGCACAGGTATGCGAATGGTACGAGCTTGATCGGCGATTGCACGCGTTATAGCCTGACGAATCCACCATGTGGCGTAAGTGGAAAACCTGAAACCTTTGGTATAGTCGAATTTTTCTACCGCCTTCATAAGACCGAGATTGCCTTCCTGAATCAAATCCAACAGCTGCATACCGCGCCCGACATAGCGCTTGGCTATTGCGACAACAAGCCTGAGGTTAGCCTCGGTCAGCTTGTTTTTGGCGTACTCGTCGCCCTCCGACATGCGCCTTGCCAACTCGGTTTCCTCATCGGCGCTGAGCAGCGGAATCCTGCCTATATCTTTAAGGAACACTTTGACCGGATCGTCGGCATTGGTTTCCCCGCTGATAAGGCTGTCTATGCTTTTGAGCTCGGCGTTTTTGACTTGACCGTCGGTAATCTCTATGTCGCTTTCGCGGATTATACGCATTGCCTCCTCAAGCTGCTGCGCGTCGGCGCCGCACTCGATTGTAAGCCTTTCGCCTATCTCTATGTTCGACAAAAAGTTGCGCGTTCTACCGAGAGCAATCAGCTTGGAAAGCGCATTGTTCATTTTGGATGTAAGTATAGGCGCTTTCTTTCCGTCTTTAAGTATGCTTATGCCGTTGTCCTCAAACAGCTTGAGCGCGTAGTCCATATCGTTTGCGCCCGCCTCGAGCGGCACGAGCTTGTCGAGAATAACGTTGTACTCGATACCGTCCGCCGTCGCGCTTGCAAGTAATTCGTTTAAAGCCGTGGAAATAGTTTCGGACGGCGTGTACGGCGTTTCAGTTTGCATTTCTTCTACTGCTTGCTTTTTGGATTCCTTGTGTCCCCTCATGTGTACTCTCCTTAACTGCGGTATTTCTTTAATTTGGCAAGCTCGATATTCAATTTGCCTACCATTTCGAGATATTTTGGGTCATTTGTCGTTTTGTGAAGATTTGAAAGATTGTTACGTTCCTTAGTGAGCACTTCTCTATACAGCTCGGTTTGAACGTCTATAAACTTTTGCCTGCCGTCGCCCGGCTTGAACTTGTAGTCCTGCAACTCATTCAGTCGCTTGTTGTCATACCCGAACTCGTTGAATACGTCCGTTATTCCAAAGCCTTCGTGATGCCTGCACCAATCGTACAGCCGCTTGGAAAACCCGTCGGGCATGGCGTCCGTCACTACTTTGTCGTAATCCACATAATCGCGCTTAAGTATGATACTTGCCAAAAAGAACTTGACTGCGTCCGAATATTGCGCTTGCGCCTCGTCCGCCTGCGGACCTTCGACGTCGCCGATTGGCGTTTGTGATTGCATACGCTTAGCCTTTGCAAAAAGATCGTCGCGCGCTTGCCGCTTTAAGTCGTCCACCGCAAATCCCGTAACCGACGACACGTAAGTAAAATACTTATCGCGTTCGACGGCGTTGTCGTGTGCGCTTATCACCTTTACCGCCTCCACGGCAAACTGCGCCTTTTTGTCGGGATCGTTCAAATCGTAGCTCGACTTCAGCACGTCTATCTTGTGTTGGGTAAGTTGCACCGCCTCGTCCAAAAGCTTTTGGTAGCCCTGCGCACCGTCGCGCTTGATAAGATCATCGGGGTCGAGCCCGTCGGGCAGTCGCACAACCTTGACGGTAAGTCCTACCTCGCGCAAAATATCCAGTCCGCGCATAATGGCTTTTTGTCCCGCAGTATCGCCGTCGTAGCTGATGTATATGGTATCGGTGTACTGCTTGAGCTGGCGCGCGTTTTTGGTGGTAAACGCCGTACCCATAGTTGCGACGGCTGTGTTAAATCCCGCCTTATGCAAGGAAATTACGTCCATGTACCCTTCCACAACTATTACGCTCGTTATCGGTTGCGCACCCGAATTTTTGAGCTTTTTCAGTAGGTTGACGCCGTATATCACTTGCGACTTTTCGAAAAACCATGTTTCCGAGCTGTTACGGTACTTGGCAAAGTGCGCGTCCTTTTCCAGCGTGCGTCCGCCAAACGCCACAACGTGATTCATATTGTCTATTACGGGGAACATGAGCCTCGAACCGAACACGTCGTAATACCTGCCATTCTTTTCGCCAGCAATGCCCGCGTCGCACATTTCCTTTGTGGTATAGCCCTGGTCCTTTAAAAAGTCGAGCATTTCCGTAAAGTCGAGGCTAGCGCCCAGCCCGAACTTGCGTATCATTTCCGTCGGGATTTCGCGTGAGCGCAAGTATTCGTTAAACACCTTTGCGCGCGGACTGCTAAGATTATCGTAGTAATGTCGAGCCGCAACGCGCATAAGCTCGAAAAGCCGTTCGCGCTGCTTTTTGTCCACAAGATCGCGCGTAAACGTTCTGTTTTTGGGCTTTGGCATTTCCAGACCTGCCTGCTCGGCAAGCATTTTGAGCGCGTCTATAAACTCGATATTTTCCATCTTCATCAAAAACGACAGCGCGTTGCCGCTCTCCTTGCAGCCGAAACAGTGAAAAAACTGCTTGCTCGGCGTAATGGAAAACGAGGGCTGCGTTTCGTGGTGAAACGGACAGCAAGCCCAATACGTGTTGCCCTTGCGCTCGACCTGTACGTACCGCGATATGACCGACACTATGTCCGTCTTGTCAAGCACCTTGGATATGAAATCGGAAAACTCTCTATCCACAAACCCTCTGAAAATTTTTTGCCGTGATTACCGCAGTAATGTTGTTGCCTATAGCTTTGACCAGCTGCGCGGAACGGTAAGGTCCTCGAACGCGCGCACCGCATAATGGTCGGACATTGTTGAAATATAATCGCACACACGCCGCTCTATCGGCTCGTCGTCGTAAATAAACTGCTTGGGCAGCTCGTCCTCGTGATCGACAAAGTACAAATACAAATACTCGATCATCTTGATAGCTTTTTTCTCTTCCGACTTGGCAAGCGACGCTGTGTAAACGTTGTCGAACATAAACTGTCTAAGCTCGTTTGTCCCATCCGCAAATTCCGTAGACTGCACAACGGTATTTTTGCCATAACTCTCGTTAATTATATCGTTTATCATAGCGGAAATGCGCATCGAGTGCATGGCGCCGAACATATCAGTAAATCGTTTGGGAATATCCGTCGCTCTTATTACTCCGCCGCGAATGGCGTCGTCTATATCGTGATTTATGTACGCTATCCTATCCGCATACGCGACGACAATGCCCTCCAAGGTGCTTGCCTTGCCATCGCCCGTATGGTTAAGTATTCCGTCGCGCACCTCGTATGTAAGATTCATACCTTGTCCGTCGTTTTCTATCTTGTCGACCATGCGCAAGCTTTGCTCGTTATGCCGAAAGTGAGTAAACTTGCCGAGCGCGCGTTCGCCAGCATGCCCATACGGAGTGTGACCGAGATCATGCCCGAGCGCAATCGCCTCCGTAAGGTCCTCGTTGAGCCGTAAACAGCGGGATATTGTGCGCGCTATTTGACTGACCTCCAGCGTGTGCGTAAGCCGCGTTCTATAATGATCGCCTTCGGGTGACAAAAAGACCTGCGTTTTGTGCTTTAACCGCCTAAACGCCTTGCTGTGAATAATTTTGTCGCGGTCGCGTTGGAACTCGGTGCGCATAGGACAGGGCTCGGTAGGTCTTAACCGTCCCTTGCTGTTCTTATCCTTGCACGCATACGGCGACAAATATTTATCTTGAATTTCGTATGTAACCGATTTGTAATCCATATGAATATTACGCCTTAGCTTTTTACTCCCGATTCGCTTTGCCCGCGATTGCATATAATTAGGCATTTTAGCCATAATACTTTACCACACAAATGCAAAAATGTCAAGTAAAATAGTATAACTCGGCAAAGCATATCCGCCTTACCGAGTTTTGAAAACCATAATATTATTTAGCTATATCGTTACGGTTTTACGCCGCTTGCTGTTTATCGCCCTTTTTGTTCAAACAAACATATAGCGCAACTATTCCTACCAACATCAAGCCGCCCGCTACGCCGAAACCGATTGCCAGCCCGACGTGTGGTCTATTCGTTGATGTTTCCTTCTTTACTTTAATGTTGGTCAGCCCTACGTCAAAATCATATTCGGACGCCCCGGGCGCATCATAATCCACGCCCCAATATTTGGATACGTCCACATTCTCTTTTCCGTCAGAGGTCAATGTTTGAGTAAACGTTTCTGATTCTATTTGACTCCCGTTATAGTACATAATCAATGTATATGAAATTTCGTGTCTACCCTCATCAGAAATGTATACTTGGAACTCAACGTCTGCCGACACATGTCCGCCGTACGAAGTAGAATAATAATAAGACATGTCTACATCCAAGCTGTCATCAACATAATAGCCGCCATTGCCACCGCAAGCGACCAGCGAGAACATGCATGCAAGCGAGAATATAAGCGCCAAAAATACTTTAAACTTTTTCATCGAACTACTCTCCTTTTTGAGGTGCCGTTATCGTTGTTTGTTCTGCGAGTGAATTGGACTATACAGTCGGAGCGGTCGGAGTAGCGGGAATTTGGGTGCGGAACGCAAACACCGTAATAACGGCAAAGTATGCGCCCGTAAACAAAAACGATATAAACAATTTTCCAAGCTCGGAAAAGTATGCGGTAGCTAATGTATAGCTTGTGCTTGAACCTTTAATGTCAAGCACTGTGCCGCGCAAGTCGAAAATAAATCCTAAGCACATAGCTATCATCAAAAGGCTGAGAAGTAGCGAAATAAGTCCTAATACTTTTTTTGATTTGGAAAAGTAAGTGAGACAATAGCACATCACAGTAGGTATTGCTATGCAAAACACAGCTATCGACGAGTGTTTTATATACAAAATAGTGTCTTCCACGGTTTTGACCGGTTCGGCAATGGTTATAGTATCGTCTGCGAGTATTGCGTCAAACAATAAAGATATTGCTGTAGCAATAATAGTAAATGCGGCGATACCGAGCATCACTGCGACAATAATTTGTACCGTCTTTTTGTTCATAATCCGCTCCTTTGAATTTGCTTTTTATTATTTTACAAAACTTACACACACCTGTCAAGTATTGTCACATTAGAATATCATTAGAAAAACGCCGATAGCGTTAAGATAACAATTCAAAATCTACTATCCCGCTATCGGTGTGATACAGCGCGCCCTTGACAACAACGTCGGCATTGTTCAAAAGCTTTTCGATTTTGCCAACGCTTTGCTTTACGTTAAGAATACTCGCCTTGCCCGCATCCGTTTCATCGCCAACGGCATGCTTTATTTCGTCGGTAATGAATTTTACATACCCGCCGTTTTGATGTGTCGCAGCGCTTACCGCGCCGCAGCCGGTGTGCCCGAGTACTACCACGAGCCTGCAACCCAAATGCTCGGTCGCATATTGTATACTGCCCAACTGAATGTTGTCTATTACGTTACCGGCAACGCGGATTACGAATAAATCCCCTATTCCCGCCGAAAAAATACTCTCGGGCATAACCCTCGAATCCGAACAGCTGACAATAACGGCATACGGACTTTGTCCATGTTCGCTTGTATACCGTCGTCTTTCAAGCGAAATATCTCCGACGCCGTTGGTCGAGTTTATGTAAATTTTATTTCCTTCTTTTAACCGTTCCAATGCATCGGCGGCTACATTGTTTTCGCGCATACTCATACTCCTATTACTTAACAATTCCCGTTTGCGAGAGTATGTGCCTTGCGACGTGCACGCCGCTTGCGGATGCGTGCGAAAGCGAATGAGTTACACCGCTACCGTCGCCGATGATATAAAGACCTTTATGGCTGACCTCGAGGTTTTCGTCGGTTTCTACTTCCATATTGTAGAATTTGACCTCGACGCCGTACAAAAGCGTTTCGTCGTTTGCCGTGCCGTTTGCCACCTTATCGAGGGCATAAATCATTTCGATTATACCGTCGAGAATACGCTTGGGCAAAATAAGGCTCAAATCTCCGGGCGTAGCGCTCAGTGTGGGCACGACAAGGTTTTCATCGATACGCTTTTGCGTGCTGCGCCTACCCCTTACCATATCGCCGAATCTTTGCACAATTACGCCGCCGCCAAGCATATTGGAAAGCCTTGCAATGCTCTCGCCGTAGCCGTTGCTGTCCTTGAACGGCTCCGAGAAATGCTTGGACACGAGCAAGGCAAAATTAGTATTATTGGTCTTGCGCGACTCATCCTCAAAGCTGTGCCCGTTGACCGTAATAATGCCGTTGGTATTTTCATTTACGACAATGCCGTGCGGATTCATACAAAATGTACGTACTCTATCCTCGTACTTTTCGGTCGTGTATACTATCTTGCTCTCGTAAAGCTCGTCGGTAATATGTTCGAACACCTCGGCATTCAGCTCCACTCTTACACCTATATCCACGCGATTGGAATGTGTAATAATGCCCAAATTGCTGCACACCTTTTCCATCCACTTACTGCCGCTCCTGCCCGCGGAAACAATGCAGTACTTGCACGAATAGCTCTTATCCGCCACAACCTCAAAGCCGCCGGCAGTCTTTTTGATGTCGCCGACATGAGTGTTAAAAAAGAAATCAACCTTATCCTTCAGTTCGGCATAGATATTGGAAAGCACGGTGTAGTTGATGTCGGTACCCAAATGGCGCACCTTAGCGTCCAAAAGATGCAGCTTGTTTTGCGTGCAAATTTTGTGAAAATGCGAGCCCGCCGTGGAATAGAGCTTGGTTGCGGCACCGCCGTGCGCGGCGTTTATGCTGTCCACGTACTCCATCAATTCCAAAGCGTTTTTCTTGCCGATATGCTCGTAAAGACTTCCGCCGAAATCGTTGGTTATATTATATTTCCCGTCGGAAAACGCGCCGGCGCCGCCAAAGCCCGACATAATAGAACACGTTTTGCAGCTTATGCACGACTTGACCTTGTCGCCGTCAATCGGGCATTTGCGCTTGGACAGCTCGTTGCCGTCCTCGAATACTGCCACGCGCAGTCCGCTGTTACGCAGTTCATAAGCGGAAAATATACCGCCGGGACCGGCGCCGATAATAATAACGTCGTAATTCATATCATCCTCTCGCAAATGATTATAATACAAGCCGCACGGCTTGTCAAGCCAAAACAATTTCGGTATTATACACCGATTTGTTCGATTTCAAACGGAAAAGCGCCATGCACGGTTTACGCTTTGCCGCCCACAAGCTCCGCTACCCTCGCCTTGTTGTCGCAAAGAATTTTGTACAGTTCCTCCGCCGAGGTTACGTTAAGCTTGAAACCAAACCGCGTATACAAGTAATTCAACTTAAACAAATAGCGTTCCGCAAACCGTTTAGCGGTATCGTCGTAAGTTTGCGGTATTTCCATTATACAGCGTATACCGTCTATGATGTTGCTCTTGACCTCCTCCGCTTTGCGATAGAAATCTATTTGCTTTTCCATATCGGGAATATCAAATCCGGTTGCCGCTTTATACAAATCGAGAAAACGCTTTTCCTGAGCCGCGGTGTAGTGTATCTTGTGGAAATGAATGGCAATATCGTACACGGGGTCGGCAATTTGCGTAAGCTCCCAATCTATAAAATGCATAATGCCGCCGTCCTCGTCCCAAAGCAAGTTGCCCCTATGAATATCACAGTGACAAAGCGAAAACGCCCGTTCGGTCAGTATATTTTGCCCGTCGTCGAGCATAACGGCAATATCAGGCAACCCGAGCGAATCGTAAAAAGGTTTCATAAGCGCGTACCATTTTTCGATAAGTCGCCGCAAAAAGTCCTTTTCAAAGCCGTAAAACTCGCGCACCGTCCCGTACGGCAAACAAGCCGTAAATCTTTCGGGAACGGTCTCCAAGTGCATTCTTGCTACATTCTCAGCCAAAATATCTACAAGTCGGTCGTCAATCGGTGCAAGATCGCCGTAAATAGAGCCGAGTGATTTGCCGTCCACAAACCCGTGTATAGCGCATAATACGTCGCCCATATATGCGCTGCCGATATACTCCGGCGCGTATAAATAAGGCAACGATTGCGCCGCAAACACAAGCATTTCGTTTTCGTCGTTTACGCGTATATCGACTGACTCAAAGTCCTCTACAGGCTCACGCACAACATACTTTTTGCCCGCAGCCTCGACGATATAGTTTTTATTATGGTAGCCGATACTGTATGCGCCCGTTTCGCGGAGCTTTACAAACTCGTTCATTACGGTATTCGCCACGACGCCGCGCTTAACCGCATCCACCGTTTTGCTCATATATTCGAGGTTTTTGTTTGCGTCAAGCAGTTTATCTATATCCGTGTTTACGGGCGAATAGCAACAAAGCCGCTGATTAGCGCGAATAAGCCACTCTATCGCCGCAAGATGAAGATGCGGATATATGTTTTCCCTGTTATATATTTCGTTGCTCTCTTCCAGCAGCTGCTTTGCCGCGGCGTAGTTGCCCAGCTTGTAAAGCGCAACTGCATAGTGCATCTTTGCAGCCGCTGCGCCCGGCATATATCCGACGTCCAGCAAGCACGTTTCAGCCTCGCGTGCGGCGTCCGCCGCCTCGTGCGGTTTATTGCTCATCAAAAGCAATCTCGACGTAAACGTCAGGTTTTTGCCGTACTCGAGTCTGTAATTGTTTGCCTGTGCGATTTTTCTGCCGTTGGCAAGATACGTAAAGCCCTCGTCAACATCCGAGCACACGCCGCCGATACTGTTAAACGATTCCATGACGAGATAGTTCTTTTTTATTTTTTTGGCGATACCGAGCGCTTTTATGTAATACCCCTTTGCCTCGTCAAAAAAGCCGAGCGCCTCCTTTACGTGCCCCATAAGCCGATTTTTTAAATAGTTAGCCTGCCTCAAGGACTCCCCGACCTTTAGTGATTTCAGCTCGGAAAGCGCAAAATCGACATTACCTTCTACATAAGCGATGTCTATCAGCTTTAAACGGCTCAAGTAATTGGCGGAGTTGTCGGGAAACTTTGCGGCAAGCTCTATCGCCTTTTTGTAATGTCCGCACGCTATCTTCATATCGCCGTTTTCTCGGCAAGCCTCACCGAGATAGAATTCTATGTCCGCACGTACGTCCGCAGGCGCATTGTCCCAGTTTTCGTTGCAAAGCGCGCGCACCTCGCCTATGTTGCCGCTAACGCGCCTGTGTATAAGCAATGCGAATTTGTTTATCCATTCGGTCGCCTCGGACCTGAACATACTTTTCATGTACTGCTCACACTTGTCGTAGCAGCCGTTTTCCATCATATGCTTTATTGTGCGGCGTAACGGAAAATCGGATTCATCGTATTTGGAACAAAGATGCTTTATCGCTTTGAATATTACGGAGAACTCGCCGTCGGCGGCAAGCGAAAGAACGTTGACGAGAAAAGCGTTTTCGGCAAGCAGCTCGTTTTCGGCAAGGACGTCGTGTACTGCGTCGTACTTTTTCTCCTCCATAAGATGGACAAATCCATACTTAAGCATATAGTCGTCAAAAATAAAATCGTCCACGTTTTGCGCAATCCAGTCCGCAATCAGCCTGTTGCCGTCTACGACGCTCACCCAATAATGTGTGTTGCTTTCGTCCACAAGCCAATCCTTAAACTGCTTGTGATAAAACCTAAAACCGCCGTCGGCGGCGGTAATAAACGAGCCGAGCTCCCCGATTGCCCGTCGCACCGAATATTCCGACACATCGATGATTTTGGCAAGCGTTACCGCGGGCAGCGGCTCCTTTGCGGCGCACATAACCTGCAAAAGCGTTTTGGTCGTTTCGGGCGCCTTAAACTTGAGCGACTGCCTGTCGAAATACTTGGTAAATACCGCGCCCATACCGCTTGGCAAATGCGCAAGACAATCCTCGCCGTCGCGGGCAATATCGTCCATAATACTGGATATATACAAATAGCTGCCTTCGCTGTGCTCGCACAGTGCCTTAACCATGTCGGCGCTTAGAGTAAGCCCTCTTGAATTAGCCTCGCTTTTTATGTACTCCTCCACGTCGCAGTCAACCGCGGTCGGCTTTATAAACGAAAGCTGACCGGTAAGCGCGGGATCGGGACGCGACGTCATAAAAAACTTTAACCAGCGCGGAATATACAGTCGGTTGCTAAACAATGCCGCCGACACCTCTTTGATGACCGATGCGTCCATCTCGTCTATTCCGTCGATAATAAGCAGCATGTTTTGCCGCGCGGTTATCGCGCCTGCCGCCTTGACAAACAGTGTGGAAAAAACCTCCGAAACGGACGAATCGTTCAGCGCGTGAAAGTCTATATTATTGAGAATATACTCCTCGTACTCGGGGCTTTTCATACACAAGTGATATGCCAAGTGCTTAAAAAGCCGTTTTGCGTCACAGGTTTGCGGAAGATAGTACGAACAAAAATGCGCGCCTACCGCCTCATCGTTTTCCAGTGCGCACCAGCTCGAAAAGCTGCTTTTGCCAGTACCGGGATTGCCCGTAAGCCAAAAAAACGATTCGCCGCCGTCGCATATCCAGCACTTGACCTGCTGTTGCATTTGTTGCCTCGGAACGTATTTTTTTGCGCTACCGGCTATTTGTGAGCCAAAGTCGAACGGCTCAAACAGCGTTATAAGCTCCTTTTGTGCACCCTCGTGGTCGAGCTTTCTCTCCCCGCCAAGCACCTCGACAAGCTCCCCGAACGATTTTTTAAAGTTTTCCTCTATTATATCCTCGTCGGCAAAGCTGCCGCGAAAATCCAGCCATTGTATGCGCGACACCAAAAGCGGCGGCGTGCAATCGACGAGCATTACCGGCAAAATCGGCGTCTTGTTGCCGCGCGCAAAAGCTATCTCGTCCAAACACACGCTTTCCTTTTTGCGAACGGAATGAGGTGTCATAAACAGCACCACAACGTCCGCAGCCGTAAGCATTTCCTGCAAGCTCTCGTCAAAGTTGTCGGACGGCTTAAGCTGTTTATCAAATAAAACATTATTCTCGCCGAACTTGTCGCAAAGCTCTTTTACGACGCGCTCGACTACAAAGCTGTAATTATCCCTGCCGTAGCTTATAAATATTTTCATCCGAAAATTCCTCCGCTATGTAAACCAATATGTAACACAAACTAATATTTATTATAACACATAAAATCCCCTTTTGCAATATCTATCAAAAACAAATTAGGTATTGACAAGCACGTGGTATTATGATAAAATGTTTTGTTACGGCAAACCATGCCGCAAATAGGAGAAATCATGTTCGAACAAGTATTACAGTTGATAAAACAATATCCGCGAATAATCATTCACCGCCATTCCTACCCCGACGGCGACGCGATAGGCAGCCAAATGGGGCTTGCGGCGCTCATAAAAGATAACTTTAAAGGCAAAGACGTCTATGTGGTCGGCGATCCCGCTACCCGCCTGCCCTTTGTAAACGCGGTGATGGACGAAATACCCGACGAATACTATAACGGCGCGCTCGCCATTATTTTGGACAGCGGCTCGGCACAAATGGTTTGCGACAAACGGTATACAACGGCAGCCGCGACGGTGCGCATCGATCATCACATTTTGTGCGACAAGGTAGCCGACGTAGAGGTAATAGACAGCACGTTTGAAAGCGCGTGCGGACTGGTGACGTTGATGGCAAAGGAATGTAACCTAAAGCTGTCGCTTGAGTCGGCAACCATGCTGTATATGGGCATGGTTACGGACAGCGGCAGGTTTGCATTCGATTCGGTGTCGGCGCGAACATTCGAGCTGGCGGCGTTTTTGATGTCGCAACCGATAGATTTGAATACGCTCAACTACAATTTGAACGCCGAGGATTTTTCGGATATATTGAACAAAGCCGACAATATGCACAAAATCAAATTCACTCCGAACAACGTAGCATACATCTACACCGCACGCGAGGACTTGCCCGAAAGCGACAACGCCCCTATCGTTTCCACAGGGCTTGTCGGGCTTATGCGCGATATAAAGGGCGTGCATGCTTGGGTAAACTTTACCGAAAGCGACGACGGCGTACACTGCGAGCTGCGGTCCAATCGCCCGAACATTAACCCCATTGCCGTAAAGTACGGCGGCGGCGGACACAAAAAAGCAAGCGGCTGCATCGTACCCGACAAGGCGACGGCAATGAAACTGCTTGCCGATTTGGACGAGCTTGTAACGGTGGAGTAATAAAACTATGAACTACGAAATCAAAAGCAAAATCCTGCAAAAGATAGAAAGCTACGACAAAATAATAGTATCGCGGCATATTCGTCCCGACGGCGATGCAATAGGATCGACCAAGGGTCTTGTATCCATACTGCGCGCCACCTATCCGCACAAACATATATACTTGTTAAACGACGATAATTCCGCTCACCTCGCCTTTTTGGGCGACGGCGACAATATTCCCGACGACCAAATCGATGAACTGTACGACGGCGCGCTGCAAATAGTTATCGATACCGGCACGGAAGACCGTATTTCCAACCGCAACTGCAAAAAGGCACGCGAGATTATCAAGATAGACCACCATATAGACGACAAGCCGTACGGCGATTTATGCTGGATTGAGGATTACCGCTCGTCCGCGTCGGAAATGATAGCCGACTTTTACGTAACGTTTAAAGACAAACTGAAAATGACCAAAGAGGCCGCAACGTACATATACTGCGGCATGGTCACCGATAGCGGACGTTTCCGCCACGACGACGTTACGGGCGAAACGATGCGGCTTGCGGGCGCACTGCTCGACGTAGGCATAGATACGCAAACGTTGTTTGCCAACCTGTACACCGATGACCTTGAGGCTTTCAGGCTGAAATCTTACGTATACGACAACCTGCAAATTACACCCAACGGTGTAGCATACATATACGTCGACAAAGCGGCGCAAGACAAGCTACATTTAACATTAGAGCAAGCAAGCGAGGCTGTAAGCGAGCTAAAATACATTCGCGGCAGTCTTATTTGGATTGCGTTTATAGACAACGCGGAAAAGAACAATATCCGCGTGCGGCTACGGTCGCGCTATTTGGGCATAAACGAGCTTGCAAACAAGTATCACGGCGGCGGACACAGTATGTCGGCGGGCGCAACATGCTATACCGCGGAAGAAATGCAATCGCTGATTAACGACGCCGATAAACTGCTTGGAGAATACAAAGCGACAAACGGTGACAAATTATGAAAATACTTGTTGTAAACGACGACGGTATTGACGCCGAAGGAATAAAACACCTTGTCGAGTGGGCAAAGACCAAAGGCGAGGTTTGCGTGTTTGCGCCCAAGCTGCAGCAAAGCGGCACGAGCCATTCAATAGAAATACACAACAGCTACGAGGTAAAAAAGGTTGACGCCTTTGACGGCGTGGAGGCGTACAGCGTGGACTCCACCCCTGCCGACTGCGTGCGCGTAGCTATTTTGGGTATGAACAAAAAGTTCGACCTTGTACTTTCGGGCATAAACCGCGGGTTTAACCTCGGCGCGGATATTCACTATTCGGGCACGGTGGGCGCATGTTTCGAGGCAGCCAACTGCGGCGTGCGCAGTGTTGCGCTGTCCTCAGATTACTCTTCGTTTGACAATGCCATAAAAAACCTCGACAGGATATTCGCCGAAATAGAAAAGCATAAATTGCTTGAACTGACCCAAATACTTAACGTAAACGTACCCGCCGATGGCGACGAAATACTTATAACCAAAGTAGGCGGAAAGGTATACAGCGACACGTTTGACTTTTTACCTAACGATATGGTAATGCCCCGCCTTATCAACCTTTACAAAGGCACGCGCAACTTGGAGCTCGATACCGACGGGACGTTTACCGGGCATATCACCATCTCCCCACTCCGCGTTGATTCCACCGATTATTCAGCGCATGATAAAATAATTAAGAATTAATAAAGAGGTTGAGATTCCTCGCGTTGCTCGGAATAGCCTACGGCTGCTTCGTAGGACAAAAGTGATTAGTTGCACACGCGACCAACCTTACTACTCTTTTGTCATACTGAGCGTAGCGAAGTATCTCATCCTTATATAGGCATCTCCATAGGAGATGACTTTTTTCGCAACAAAAAACAGCCTTCCGATCGGAAAGCTGTTTTTTTGTTTTGTTACTTTGTTGTTTTTGGATTAGGCTTCGTCGCCGCCTTCGGTGGTTTCATAATAAACATCAATCGACGTAAATCTAAGCTGTGCACTGCAAGTAAATTCAAAATAATCTTTAGCAGTATCAAACGTTACAATGATATCATTACCGTCCGTAGTTACGGTTACACCTTCAACTGCACCTATGGACTCGGCTACCTTAGCATAACCACTTGTAGCGTGGAACACTATTTTCTTCATATTTGCATATTCAACTTTGACAGTAGAATTTTGATAGCAACGAACATGCCCATCGTTAGTATTGTCACGAATAGCATTACCAGTGCCCTTACCGTTAGTAAACTTAACACCATTTGCTTCCCATACCTGACTAGTAGACGTATCGATAGATGTGCGGTTTGCAGCAACTGTAAACGAAAGGCTCTTGCTAGACATAGTTTCTTCTTTCTTTACTTTAACGGTTACTTCTTTCTCAACGGGTGTTGCAGTGCCGCAGCTTGCCGTTACAACAAGAGTTACGGTTTTGTCTTCGTCGGAAGGAAGAGTGGCGGTAATCTTTGTACCGTCTTCGGAAAGAGTAATAACGCCTTTGCCGTCGTTATCCTTAATCGACCAAACAAACGTTACGCCAGCCTCGGTAGACGTGGGCAACGTAGTATCGCCTGCTGCGGTTATGTTGGCGAGCGACGCCGATACGGCTGCAAGCGCGTCGGCAATTTTGCGAGCGTCATCCCTGACAACCTCAGTGCGTGCTACAAGAACAGGATAATCTTTATTGGTTGTAGCGCCGTTATCAGCAACCTCTTTGGTGCCGTTGTAGTTCTTTAAGTAGCCGCGAACGGTAACCTGATCGCCAACATAGAGCTTGTTGGGCGTAACCCATACGGTTGTATCCCAGTTAAGGCTGTAAACCAAAACGGAATTTGCTTGCGTTGCGTCTGCAGTAGCGCCTACGTATACGTTGTTATATCCGTAGCTGCCTGCCGTGCCTGCAACGGTTACATAGCCGGTAAAGTAAACTTGCTTAATAGCGCCGCTTTCGTCGTTGTAGCTTGCGTTCTTGGCAAGACTGTTAAGGATCTTTTGTACATCGGCAACAGAATAGGGATTATCCAACGTTCCTTCGCCGTCGTAAACAACGTCCTTGGACACGGTGATGGTAAACTCTTTAGTATCGGTAGCGTCAGTGCCGCATGCGATAGTTGCGGTAACTTTAACCTCAGTCGCCGTATCGGGAAGAGTTATCGTCATCGATTTGTTGTCCTCGGCAATAGCAATAACAGCAGTGTTGTTGCTCGCCCAAGTCACGGTAACGCCGCGAACGGTGGACGCGGGAAGATTTACTTTGCCTGCCGTGGAGTAGCTGGTTTCAAGCGTAAGCGCGGTTTTGACAGCCGCTACTTTTTCCGCGGGAGTTCTGTCGTCGGTTGCCTCGGTCAAGCTGACAAGCTTGGGGAATACAGCCGTAGAGCCGGAGCCGGTTTGTGCAATTTCGTCGGTGCCTTTGTAGTCTTTGAGGTAGCCCTTGATTACTACTTGGTCGCCTACTGTGAGCGTGGTGCCCTCGGGCAGCATTTCGTCGTCCCAGTCAAGACCGTATACCAAAGCGGACTGTGCCTGCGTAGCGCCTGCAGTGTCTGCGATATAAGCGTTGTTAAGTCTGGATGTACCGACAGTACCGCCGTTAGTTACGTAGCCTTTAACGTAAACCTCTTTGTCCGCACCGTTTACTTGGTAGGTTGCGTTCTCGCCGATCTTGGCGAAGATTTTGTTAATATCGGCAATCGAATACGGATCGGCTTGCGTGCCTGCATGCTCCAAACCGAGGTCATCGCCCTTTTCCAAAGTAATGGTAAAGTCCTTGGTAACGCTGGTATCGGTGCCGTCAAGCGTAGCCGTTGCTACAAGCACAACAGACGTTGCGGTATCGGGAAGACTTGCTATGTTGAGCGTGTTGCCGGTGACGGTAGCATACTCGCTGGTTTCTTTGACAGCCCAGCTGAGCGTTACACCGCGTACGGAAGATACGGGAAGTGTTACTTCGCCGGTTGCTGTATATTTGTTGGCTGCAAGCGTGATGCCGTTTACTGCAGCATTAACCTTTTGCTCGGCAGTTCTTGTATCCTCGGCGGGAGTCAACGAGGTGCAGAATACGCTGTCGTTGCCCTTGTAAGTAATTTCGAGCGTGCCGTTATAGTTTTGGATAAAGCCTTTAACAACAATCAAGTCGCCGAGTCCAAGCGGATACTGACCGGTCAATACGGTGTTGTCGTACGTGATGGAATAAACCTGCTGTGCGTCGGTGCTGTTTTTGTCTTTATCAGCCGAGTATTCGTCAACAATGTACACGTTGTTTACACGGCCTGCGGAGGCATTGGGAGTGCCTGCGTCAACAACGTAGCCCTTTACCCATACCATTTTTGCCGCGCCGTCTATTTCGTAGTAAGAGCCGGACGCAAGCTTGGCGCCGATTTCCTTTACGTTTGCAACCTCGTATGGATCGGCCTCCGTGCCCTCATGACCTGCGGCTTTGGCGGGAACCTTGCGATTAAATTCAGTCGATTTAGTCGCTTTGCCTACGGTTACGGACGCTTTAAGCTTGTATTCGATTACATCGTCCGTTTGGGTAATGCCAATCGTTACTTTGTTGTTGTCGTCCATTTTGCCGACGGTAATGTAGTTGGCGTAATCGGTGTACGAGCTGCTTACAGTCCACGTAATGGTATACAGTTTGCTGCCCACTTTTTGCGTGCCGTTTACCTCGTAATCGACAGGCGTTTCCGTTGCCTTATCGCCATAAAGCTGGCGAACAGACGTGATGGCTTTTGTGGCGGTGTCTGCGTCGTTATTGCTGGTGTCATCGCCGCAAGCAACAAGCACGCCCATCATGGTTGCAACCAATGATACTGCAATGGTTGAGATGAGAAATTTTTTCATGTCCTTCTCCTTAAAAAATTTTATGTTTTATTTTTAATAAAACCGTTGTTGGGTAATTCGGAATTCGGATTAAACGCATCCGAGCGCTTATGCGCCCACCCTACTCCAAAGATAGGGCTGAATTCGGAATTGGTGGCTGGTTGTTCTCTTTAGAGAATTTCTATGTAGTCGGCACGGTAAACTTTTACCTGGTAGCTGCCCTCTTCCTGACCTTCTTGCTTGTAGTAATCTACAATGCCTTTTACGGTTATCGTTTTGCCTGCGTACTTTTCCTCCTTGATTATTTCTCCGTTTTCGTCCTTTAACACTTCAGTGCGGACTACAATGATAGCACCGTCCTCCGACTGACACGTGAGCGATATTGCGCCCGCACTGTTGCCGGTTTTGGTTGTGTAAGTATCAATTACGGTCAAATTTTTAACCGTGACCGAGCTGCTCATTATCGCCTCGCCATAGGCAAGCACTTTTTCCTCGATTTCGGTAGTTGCGTTACCATCTTCGTCCTTGGTGTCCTTTTCCAAAGCGACGGTAATCGTGCCTTCGACAATGTCTTTTGCGCTGGTTTCGGCAAATGCGGATTGATTACCCTCGCTCACAACGGTGGTGTTGGAGGAAAGCTCCGGATCGTATTCGTTGTACGATACGCCCGAGATTTGGTATGTTCCGCCGCCTTCCCAGTATGACACTACGCCGACTACGCTTACACGGTTGCCCATGCTAAGCACGTCCAAAATTGCGCCCGATTGGTAGCCGTAATAAACGGAGAAACCAAAGTAAATGCCCAATTCTACGTCCAAGTCCTCGATATAAACGCTATTACTGAATTCGGATGTAATTACGCCCTCTACCTTGACTTTTTGACCATCGTAATCTTCTACGTTGCAACGGAGCTCCTTTAACGTTACGGGAATTGCCGTACCGTAAGGGAAATCGGGGTCTTTTTCATCGGAATGTACATAGAACTCTAAATCACGAGCCTGACTCATAGCGTTTAATGCCGCTTGTCCGTAACGGTTGTTGAACACCGACGAGCCGAGCGCAAGACCTTCCTGCAAAACCTCCAAATTGAGGTTGTGGTATTCCGCGTCCTCGCCCTGAGGTTTGTACCATACCCAAACGACGTAACGCATACTGCCCGACGAGTCGATATTCCACTTGTCGTCGTCCGACTCTACAATGATGGACTGAGCGGTTTCCAGCTTTTCGCGCACAAACTTGGCTGCTTTGCTCCCCCACGGCTCAATCTTGCCGGTGTTTTCGGGAGTGTTGATTGCTATGTACCGCGCCTTGATATAGCCGTCGGTTTCGTCAAAGTCCGACTTAGGGTTGGTTGCTACAGAGGAATTAAGCACGGGATTAAAGTGCGTGGTATCGCCGTCTATATACAGCTTGACGGTAACCTCTTGCTTTTTGGTGTTGCTGTCAAGGTCGAGCTTAACGGCGCTTGCGTAGTCGACAAACTTTTTATTGCCGGGTTTGCCGCTGTCATTGTTATCACCGCCGCAAGCTGCGCACAGCGCAAACACGACGACCGCAAGTATAGCTAAAAATAAAGTTTTAAATCTCTTCATGATTAACCTACAAAATATTCACATTCTTCGATTGCGTCTTTGAACGCAGCGTCAACGGTCTTGGAGTTGGTGAACACCGCCTGCATCAAGTTGCCCACCTCGTCGCGAGCCTTGGACGATCCGACAAACGCCGGAGAGGTATAGTAAGCGGAGGCTTGTTCCATACATACCTTTGCCGCAAGGAACGGGGTCTTTTCATAGCCGTTTGCCGCGTTGAGATTGTCGCTGTAAGTTTTGTTTTCAGTTACGGTAGTCAATACCGGAACATAACCCGAAACGGATGAGAACTGGGCTTGGAAACCGATATTGGTTGTAAGGAATTTAGCAAGCAACCAGCTTGCAAGCACTCTTTGCGGGTCGTTTTGCTTGAATATGCATATGGACGGACCCTGCGATATTACCTTCGGATTTTCGGGATTGACCTGAGGAACGGACGTGATGCCCACCTCGAAAGGATATTCGCCGTCAACCCTGGCAGGGATTTGGTTTTTTGCACCTGCCGAAGATCCGATGCACATATAGCTCGTTTGCGCCTTGAACAGGTTGGAGGTATATGTCTTGTTGATGTTTTGTGTTGTAAAGTAGCCTTTGTCGTACCAGCCCTTGAATCTGGTTACAAACTCGCGGTTAGTCTTGTTGTCAAAGCGGAAAAGTTTGCCGTTCGACGACGTATAAGCCGAACCACTTTGCTCGCACATTGTGATAAACCAGTTTGCCTCCGAATCGTAGCCGAGCGGCGTGCAGCTGGGAACAAGCTCTTTTATCTTTGCGCAAACCTCTTCCATTTCGTCCCACGTGGTAGGAACTTTAAGATTGTTCGTCTCGAAGAAGGTTTTGTTGTAGTACAGCACCTCGGTCGATTTAGAGAACGGCAAGGTGTACATATTTTTGCCGTCGCCAAACTGGAAACCTTCGTTGTAGTAGCCCTGAATAAAGGCGTCCTTTTGCTCTTGGGTAAAGCCAATCGGCTCGGTTTCGCCCTTAGCATTGGTTACCGTAACATCCTTGTACTCGCCATCCGGCAAAAATCCGTTGAGAGAAAGCACGGAATTGGATTGGTTGAACAACGCAACGTGGTCGGGATAGCAGTACGCCAAGTCGGGCTGTTTGCCTGCGTTGATTTCCGTTACTATCTGGTCGCGCACGTCCTCGTACTTGCCGATTGCGTCCTCAGTGACCTTGATGTTGGGATAAAGCTCGTTGAACTCCGCAATGTAGTCGGTCAAAACTTTTCTCAAGTCCGCGCCCATTGTGTGATAGAATGTGATTTCTACCTTTTTTGTCGTGTCAAATCCGCCGTCGGGCATGACAAAGTCTTTGACCTTTTTGTTTCCGCCGCCGCAGCCGACCAAGCTAACAAACGACAAGCATGACATCATACATGCCAACACGATTGCACCAATCTTCTTTTTCATTAAACTTTCTCCTTTAAGTTTAGTTTTTTTAATTTAACCTTTGAGTCCGCTTCTCGATACTCCGCGCATTATGTACTTGCGGAAGAACAAGAATACCAACAACAACGGTATGGTGACTATAACGACCGCCGCCATCTGTGCGGGGAAATCGGTCATGTTAGTGGCTTGATCGACAAACGACGCGCCGCGCAATCCCACGGTGATCAGCGTGTGTGCCGTGTCCCTCGCCACCAAGCGCGGCCATATGTAAGAGTTCCACGAGCCCATCATTTTAAGAATGGTAATGGAAATAAGCGTGGGCGCCGACAGCGGAATCATAACCTTCCACAAATACTTTAGGTCGCTCGATCCGTCCACCTTGGCGGCAAGATACAGCTCGTTTGGTATTTGCAAAAAGTTTTGCCTGAGCAAATAGATATAGAACACGCTTACAAGGAACGGTACTATAAGTACGGTATAAGTGTTTGTCCAGCCCAAGTCGCTGACGGTGATGTAGTTGGTAATTGTAAACAACTCGCCCGGTATCATCATCGTCGCCAACAGCGCCGCAAACAACACGTTTTTGCCTTTGAATTCCAGCCGCGCAAACGCATACGCCGAAAGCACGGTTACTATAAGCGACAGTATGGTCGAAACTATACCGACTATACATGTGTTCAAAAACAGCCTGCCCAAGTTAAGTCCGTCGGTATCGAACGCTACCGTGTAGTTGGACCATTTAAACTGGTGCGGCCAAAGCGTGGGTACGTTCGCGTTGTATTCGTCCAACGTTTTGAGCGAGGATATAAGCATCCAGTAGAACGGGAACAACACCACAAGCGCCATAATTCCGAGAAATACGTACAGCCCTATTTGGACAAATACTTTGCCTACGGTTTGCTTTTTGGACACCGCGTCGATGTCCTTCTTTTTCATTACCTTATCCTCGGTGGCTATGTCGTTTTGCTGCTCGACTGCCTGCTCGGACGTAACGTCTTTTTCTATTAAATTTTCCGTCATATTATCCGTCATAAACCACCTCCTATTAATAATGGACCTTCTTTTTGCTTACGTACATATTTATCATCGTAACCGCAAATATGATAGCAAACAAAATGAGTGCCGCCGCGCTGGCGCGACCTTGGTTGTTGCCTATAAACCTGTAAATAAATCCGACCATCGTGTCTAGCCTGCGCGCGTCGCCCGAAGGACCCATCGTGTCGCCGAATATACCGACTATGCTCGAATATTCCTTAAATCCGCCTATAAAGCCGGTGATTACAACGTACGCTATCATCGGCGACAACAGCGGAACTGTAATGCGCCAAAACGTGCGGAACCGCGAAGTGCCGTCAATCTTTGCCGCGTCGTAGTACTGCTTGTTTACGCTTTGCAATCCGCCCAAAAGGACAAGGATTTTAAACGGCAGCGCATTCCATACTATATAAATAATAAGCACTACCATATTTGCAAACTTGGACGATCCTGCGTTTACCCAGTTGATGGGCTTTCCGCCGAACGTCTGAATGATATTGTTAATAATACCGTAAGATTCAGGAGCCTCGGTTGCGCTACCGCCTATCATCGTGAACATAGCCATAAATACCATGCCTATCGCTATTGAGTTGGTAACGTACGGCAGGAAGAATATGGTTTGCATCGCCTTTCTGATGAACTTAATTGAATTGAGCGCAACGGCAATGAGCAATGCGAGCATGGTGGAAATGGGCACCGTGATTACGCACAAAAGCATTGTGTTGCCAAGGCAGTTGATAAACCCGCGGTACTGCGCGACGCTTACAAAGTTGGCAAAGCCGAATTCGAAGGTCTCCCCGCCTATCGCTCTAAGTCCGTCATAGTTTTTAAGTAACGACATTCTGACAGTGTTGAATATGGGCCATACTGTGAACACGGCAAGTATCACTAATGCCGGCAACAAGTATAACCAAGCCTTCCACTGATTTTTCTTACTCGTTTTGCTCATACATTAACCCTCTTTGTTCGTCTTAGCGGTTGTTGTAGATTTTTTGGTTGTTGTAGTGGATTTCTTTGCAGTCGTTGCGGGCTTTTTAGCCGTAGTCGTAGATTTCTTTGCTGTTGTCGTAGTAGTCTTTTTGGTTGTCGTGGTAGATTTCTTTGC
>CAMWLQ010000003.1 GCA_947175195.1 uncultured Clostridia bacterium
AGGCAGTTTTATAAGCAGTTCTACGGTTGAGCCGCAGGCTTTCACTTATAACTTGCCAAGCCGTCTACACTCCCTTTACGCCCAGTAATTCCGGACAACGCTAGCCCCCTACGTATTACCGCGGCTGCTGGCACGTAGTTTGCCGGGGCTTTCTTACAGGGTACCGTCATACTTCGTCCCCTGCGACAGAACTTTACAATCCGAAGACCTTCATCGTTCACGCGGCGTTGCTGGGTCAGAGTTGCCTCCATTGCCCAATATTCCCCACTGCTGCCTCCCGTAGGAGTTTGGACCGTTTCTCAGTTCCAATGTGGCCGATCACCCTCTCAGGTCGGCTACCCATCATAGTCTTGGTGGGCCGTTACCTCACCAACTAACTAATGGGACGCGAGCCCATCTTAAACCGATAAATCTTTTACCCCTCTCCGATGCCGGAGTGTGGTCTTATGCGGTATTAGCACCTATTTCTAAGTGTTATCCCGCAGTCTAAGGCAGGTTGCTCACGCGTTACTCACCCGTCCGCCGCTAAATATAGGAGCAAGCTCCCATATTCCGCTCGACTTGCATGTGTTAAGCACGCCGCCAGCGTTCGTCCTGAGCCAGAATCAAACTCTAAATAAATTGTATAACCAAGAGCTTTCGCTCCGTAGCTATCTTTAAAAAAAGTACCGATTCTTTCTCAAAAACATACTGACATAAATAATTGACTTTGTATATTTTTTAAAAAGTCTAATTCGCTAAATCTATTCACTTGTTAATGTTCTTGCTGTCTTTCGTCGGACAGCTTATACATAATATCACACCCTAAAAGGTATGTCAAGCATTTTTGACACTTTTTTCAAAAATTTTTGCAAAAAATTTTATACTGTTTTTATAGGGTATTTTATGGGTTTTTCCTTATATATTATAGCGCCGACTACCCTATCCCCAAAATGCTTGCCATTTATTACCGACAATGATATACTATACAAGTATGCGCATTGATAAGTTTTTAAAGGTATCACGAATAATAAAGCGGCGCACCGTAGCCGCCGACGCCTGCGACGCGGGCAAGGTTGTTGTCAACGGTCGGTCGGTCAAGCCCGCCTATACCTTAAAAATAGGCGACGTTGTGGAGGTGCGGCTTGGTAGCCAACCTATTAAGTTCGTCGTAAAATCACTCAACGACAAGGTCGGCAAGGAGGACGCGGTTAGTTTGTATGAAATACAACGCTGATAGTCCACTCAATATTGCCGCAGTTATCGTGTGCGCCGGCAAGGGCGAACGCAGCGGACTGCCGTACAACAAAATCTTGCACGTCATCGGGCGCAAAACGGTGCTGGAAAAATCTTTGGACACATTTTTGCATACGAGAGTAAGTCATATTACCGTAGTTACTTCCAATGACGACATCTCCGCCGTGCGCGATATAACTTCGGCATACGACAATGTTACGGTCACCCTCGGCGGCGACACGCGAGCACAAAGCGTTTACTTAGGATTACAAGCGTACCCGTGCGACATTGTGCTCATTCACGACGGCGCACGTCCATACGTAACCGAGGATATTATAGAACACGCAATAGACAGCGCAATAGAATACGGCAGCGGCATTGCCGCCGTGCCGTGCGTTGATACCGTAAAACGCGTAAAAGGCGATAAAGCACACAGCCTGCCGCGGGCGGAGCTGTTCAACGCGCAAACGCCGCAAGCCTTTCGCTATTCCGAAATCACCGACGCATACAGCCGCGCAAACGGCACATTCACCGACGATGCCGAGGTGTACGAAAGCGCGGGCTATACTCCCCGCTTGGTCGAGGGCGCATACGACAACGTCAAGCTGACAACGCCTGCGGACTTTATTAATCCGAACAAATCGTGCCGCATAGGCATCGGTTTCGACCTACACAGGCTTGTCGAGGGTCGCAAGCTGATTTTGGGCGGAGTAACGCTCGATTATCACTTGGGGCTTTTGGGACACTCGGACGCCGACGTGCTTACCCACGCGATAATGGACGCGTTACTGTCTGCCGCCGATCTGCCCGACATCGGCGTGCTATTCCCCGACACGGACGACAAGTACCTCGGCATATCGTCCATTACTCTCTTAAAGCAAGTGCTTAGCGAGGTGGAGCGCAAAGGATTACGCATAGGCAATATTTCCGCCGTTATCATTGCGCAGCAGCCCAAGCTTGCACCCGTCATAGGCGATATACGGCGCAGCCTTGCCGACGCGCTCAACATAAAAGTAACGCAAATAAACGTTTCCGCGACTACGACCGAAAAGCTGGGGCTTATCGGCGAAGGCAATGCAATCGCGGCAAACGCCTCCTGTTTGCTTATGGAGAATACCGATGGAAAAAACTAAAAACAAAAAACATTTCCGCATGCGCCCGATGATAATCGTGCTGCTGGGATTTTTGGTCGTCATGCTTGTGGGCGCGTTTTTCCTTGCCCTGCCAGTGTCCAACACCGACGGCAAGTGGATGCGTTTTACTCATGCCGTGTTTTGGGCAATGAACGGCGTGTGCGGCACGGGGCTTGTCGTAACCCCTACCTCTTTGACGTTTACAGGTTTCGGTCAAGCCGTACTGCTGTTGCTTATACAGTTCGGCGGGCTGGGCTTTATGACGATGGCAACGTTTGTATTTATAATAATCCGCAAAAAAATAACGCTAAAAGATAGAGTAGCCATACAAGAGGCGCTTGGGCAGGACCAAATGAAGGGCGTTGTTCGGCTTGTGCGCAACATTATGATTATGACGTTCGTAATCGAAATTGCGGGCGCGGCAATGCTTACACCATTCTTTTGTATTCGCAACGGTGCTATCGGCGTGTGGCAATCTTTGTTTACGTCCGTTTCGGCGTTTTGCAACGCCGGTTTCGATATTTTTGGGCGCGTAGGCAACGAGTACGGATCGCTGTCAGACTACAACGGCAACTATGGCATAATCACAATCGTCGCGCTTATCGCCATACTTGGCTCGTTCGGATTCCCTGTAATTGACGATATACTTAAATGCAAATTCCGCTTTAAACGGTACAGACTACATACAAAGGTAGTGCTTGTAGTTTCGCTTTCCATAATGACGTTCGGGACGTTCTACTTTTTGGCGTCCGAATTCAATTCCGCGGCAATGGCGGGAATGAACGGCGGAGAAAAGCTGCTTAACAGTATGTTCCAGTCGGTAACGGCAAGCTCCACCGCGGGCTATGCAACAGTGGATCAAACAAAGCTCTCCCCGTCGGGAATGTTGCTGTCCGCAATCATTATGTTTATAGGCTCATCCCCCTGCAGTACAGGCGGCGGAATTAAAACAACCACGTTCGCTGTGATCGTACTTATGAGCTGGTCGGGCTTGCGCGGCAAGGAAGATATAGAAATCGGCATGCACAGCATAAGCATAAAGAACGGATTAAAAGCCGTAGCAGTCATGTTGCTCGGCGCCGCTTTGATTTTGTGCGGCGTAGCCATAATAGGCGCAACCGACGGCATTTCCCCCGTTGGGTACATGCTGTACGACACTGTATCGGCGTTTACAACGACGGGACTGTCAATGGGCATTGTCCCCTCGCTGTCCGACGCGGCGCTGTACGTACTGGCGGTGGTCATGTTTATAGGCAGGCTCGGACCGCTCAGCCTCGGACTGATGATTTCCAACCAAAAGAAATCGGGGCTTAAATTCCCCACTTCCAATATAATGATAGGTTAAAGGAGAACAAACTTAACATGAAGAAAAATCAATACGTAGTATTCGGACTGGGACGGTTTGGCACGGCGCTCACAAAGGCGCTGTACGATTACGGCGCGGAAGTGCTTGCCGTGGACATAGACGAGGATACCGTGAACGATATTTCACCGTACTGCACTCATTCGGTTTGTACGGACGCGACCGACGCGCACAACCTTGAAAAGCTGGGCATCAACAATATGGACGTCGCTATTGTTTGCGTTGCGTCCAATATCGAGTCGAGCATATTTATCACGCTAATGTGCAAGCAAATGGGCATACCCAAGGTTATAGCCAAAGCGCGCGACGAACAGCACAAAATGGTGCTCGAACGCATAGGCGCCGACTCGGTAATCATTCCCGAAATAGCTATGGGCGAACGTTTGGCGGCTATGCTTGCCAAGCCCAACGTCGTAGAAATTATGACGCTGGCAAACAGTTTCCGCATGGTAGAAATACACACGCCCAAGCGCTGGGTGGACAAAACGCTTATCGAGCTTAACCTGCGCAACACCGAGCGTGTGAACATTGTTGTAATCAAGCGCGGCGACGAAATAATAACCTCCCCCGCTGCCGACTGCAAGCTGCTTGCCGACGACCTGCTTGTGGTTGCCGGCTCGGTCGAAGACATAAACAGGCTGAGTAGCAAAGCCACAGGCAAAGCCGTTGCCGACACTCTTACCGACAAAATATAAAGCTATGAAACTTATTAAGCACCAACGCGTAAGCGCAAGCATATCGGACGTAGACGCAAATCTTTCGGTAATCGGCGTTTTTCAAGTAGTTCAGGACGCCGTAACCGAAACGCTTGGCAGGCTGAAAATGGACAACCCTACTATGCGCAAGCAGTATAACGCGGTATGGCTGTTTACTCGCAACCGCGCCAAGCTGTTTAACTCCATACCGTGGGGCGACGAGCAGTTTACAGTAACGGCATTTGTTTCCTCCATTACTCACGCAACACTGAGCGTGGACGTGTCGATAAAAAATGCCGACGGCGTTTTATGCGCCTATTCGCGCGTCGAAACGTGCGCACTCGATCTGACAGCTATGCGCATACTCCGTTTGCAAACGATTGACGCTATCCACGCCGTAACAGTAGAAAAGCCCGAAATAGACATGGCGTTTACCAAATTCGACTGCTCACCCACCGAGCAAGTTGATACGGTGCGCGTCGCCAGCACCAACATAGATATGTCACGACACACAAATAACGTCGAATACATACGGTTTATCCTTAACACCTACACCGTTAAGGAACTGCACGACAAACCCATACGCGAGATGGAAATTCGCTATCTCAGCCAATCCTACGAAAACGACGTGCTTACCGTGTACAAGCAAAGCTGCGGCGATGACAAGGACGTGTTCCTGTTAAAATCGTCCGATAAAGATACGGTTAAGTGCGAAATACTGTTTTAGCCGAATAAACGCCGATTAAGCAAAGAAAAACCCTACTCTCCTTGGAGTAGGGTTTTGTTTTGGTTTAAGCTATGCTACATTGCCGCGTCGCTGCCGCCGTTACCGTCTATCGGGTCTTGTGCGGGCGGGAGCGCGGTAAGCTGTTGCTGCGGCGCGTCGGTGCCTGCACCGAGCATCATCGACGGATCGGCTTGAGGCGCGGGACCGCCGGGCAAATAACCAAAGCTTTGGTAATCGGTCGGAGAAGGACCGCCGGCAAGCTTGAGCATTTGCTCCTCGATTTCCATTTCGGATACGAGCAATGCCTCAATCTCCTCTCTTTCGCGTTTACGCTTGCGTATGACCGCGATTATTATTATAAGAACTACCAGCAACAGTAACGCGCAACATATTATGATTATCCACATAACCATGTTCGATTCAAAGCTGGCTGCCAGTTTGACCCACAAGCTTGCCTCGGGCAGGTCTTTATTCGATGCGATAAACTTGAGCTGCACGGGCGAGCCTGTTTCGTCGGTAACCGTGACGGTTATTTCCGATTCGCCGCGCGCGACAAAGCTTATCTCAAGGTATTTATATTCGCCGTTTTCGTCCTTTACAAGCTTGGCTTTGACCAACGAGCTTACTTGCGACTTAACGTCCACAAACCTGATAGCCGTGCCTTCCGGATCGTCCGCGTCCTCAAACAACTGCCATGCCTGCAGCCTGATGGTGTTCGCCTCGTCAAGGTCGCGCAATTCGTCGACGTTGCCGTCATCGCCATGGCGCTTGAATACGATTTCCGTAAACTTGATTTGCGGCGAACGGTTGGCAACTATGTTCAAGTAGAAATACTTTTTGTAGGTGACGGATTTGTCGCTCTTGAGCGCAAAGTTGACTTCTACGCGAACGGGATCTCTCGTCACCTGATTGCCCGCCTTGATTTCCCAAAGCTGACCGCTTTCGTCGAGCTTGTTAAAGTCGGCTTTGCTCTTGTCAATTTCGTTTTGGAAACCTATGCTGACAATCTCGTAGTACTCGTACTGACTGAACACGCTCGCTTGGTCGCTGCCATCGAAATTAGTGTAATTTTCGTCCAATGCAAGGTTGTTGGGCAAATCGGGCATGAGCGAACGTATATCCAACTGCTTTGTCTTGCTGCAAGCAAGCTCGACGTCCGTCAATCCGTCAATAACCTCGTTGGGATTGCTTATTACGTGGACCTCCAAGCAGAACGTTGTGGAAAGCGTGTCGTCCTTGACGTTGGCGTTGCCGTCGACTATCGTGATGTCGACCGCACCGCTGCCGTAGAATCCCTCGCGCGGCTTGACAACAAACCACTGATTGTATAGATTGGTGTTGTCCTTAAAGCCGTATTCCTTACCCATACGCTTGCAATAATCTCTAAGGAGCGTATCATCGAGCCTGGCGGGTATCGTAACCTCAAACAGCGCGGTTGACATAACTATGTCGGTAATGCCAAAGCTGTCCGGTATGGTTGTGTATTTTTGCGAATAAACATTGGTTGCAGCGCGTGCATCCTGTCTGACTATGCGCAAGCACGTATCGGGATTAAGCGCGCTTTCGTCGTCGCCAACAACGTCGGAATCGTTTTTGTCCGCTACAAAGTCGCCGATAAAGAACAACATTCCCGCGGGCTCGCCGTTTTCCGAGCCTATCATGTACAGCGTCGTATTCTCTTTGCCGTCAAGCGTATACGGCGCGTCGTTCATAACTATTACGTTAATCTTGATGATTATGCCGTTGGTGTCTACATCGACATCTGCCGAACGGTCGATAATGCGCACATACACCGTACCGGTAAGATCGCGCTCGGTTGCAACCGCATTGAACAAAATTCCGGTTATGTGCAGGTCGTCATCACCCACAGGCTCCGCAGTCGCCAAAGTTTTTGTGTTGTCGATATTGGGGTTGCCATTGCTGTCAAGCTCGTACCAGTCGACATTTTCCTTTTTGTCGGTAATATACGTGTAACCGCCCTGCGACTTAGGCAACACAAACCTGTACGAGTCGGCGTCGTATGTCGCCGTATCGTTGTCCGTTAATATGTCGGCAAGATTGACCTCCAGCGCAGTATCGAAACGGAGCTGTACGTTCATTACATATTCGTCGTTGTCATCGTGCACGAAGGTGTAACCGACCTGCGTTTGCGCGTTGATTTCGGTATACGATTCTACCGCGCCGAGATCGCTGTTGTGAATAGTCACATACACCGTTGTGGTAACGCGCTCGCCTACGCTATCCTCACCCGTAATAATCAGCGGTATGGTGACCGACGGCTGATAAACTCCGCCTACTACGTAATCTATACGGCGGTTAATCTTGACTTCCATTTCGCCGTTGTTGTTGATCGATATGTCGAACGCGCGCGGTCTGCCGGTTGCCGTATCGGCACGCCATTCAAGACCGGGCATTGTTCTGATTGCCTCGCTCATAACGTTTTCGTACTCGGCGTCGGTAAGTCGGTTGTTGACAATGCCGTGAACGGTTACATTGTCGCCTGCGTCGGAGTCCATAAAGAGCGCGCCGTATCTATCCTCGGGATTGAACACGGTAAACGTGCCGACCGTTCCCTTAACGCCCTCTACCTCGTGCCGACCGTCAACAGCCTGCGGTGCGGAGTCAATTACGTTAAGCTTGAACAGCGAACCTGCGCTGAGCACTGCGTCAGTGCGCGAGAAAGCACGATCGCCTATCGGCTTGGTAACCTCGACGTACAGTATAAATTCGGAACTGTTCAGCGTGGACGCCTTGGGCGTAAACAACACCGACGCGCCGTCCGCGGCGAACTCGAAACTCGCATAATTGAGTATGGCGTTGAGTTTGACGTTGCCCACGTTGCCGACAGGCACGGTAGTGCCGTCCGCCAATCTTCCGCCTATCATGTAGTCGGAATAATCGCCGTCGGTTTTAAGCCTGAAGGTTTTGCGCGTGCCGTTTTGATCGAGCATAGCCCTAATAGCGTCGGAGGAAAGCGCTATGACCGAGCCGTCGTCCTGCACGTCGATAAACGCGTACATCCTGACGTCGTAGTTTGCATCACCCGACACGGTGGCGTCGGGATCGACTATGGGCGACAAATTGTTGTTGTCGTTGCCGACGTTGCCCGTCATATTGACAAATGCATACTTGGAGCTGTCTGTAGGCTGAGCGGGGTTATAGAACACGTCGTAAGACTTGACGTTTATCGTATCCGAGCCCTTAAGATAATTAGTGTAAGCATTACCCGTTGCTGTTGCCGCCGTAGGATTGGTCATATCGGAATACAGCGTGTAAATACGGATTGTTATGAGCAATGTGTTGTCGTACGCGCTGTCGCCGTAGTCGGCAATGCGGAATTGCAACTCCTCATAGCCTCTTGTCGTATCGGGATTGTAGCCCGTTGCCGTAATGGTAAAGCTCAATCCGTCGGTGCTCGGTTTTATCTCAAAGTATTCGGTGCGGTAAACTCCGTCGACGTCGCTGACAAGCGGTTGCTCGTTGACGACAAATTCACCGTTGCCGTACAACCGCATATTTCTTGTTTCGCTGTCGCCGTCGGGGTCGCGAGCAACGCCGTTCATCCTGACGGTGGTCACGCGCCGCGCCGTTCTTTGTCCTACGCCCGCCACATTAAACGTGTGCGTGCCCTCCGCGGGAACGATGTACGTAGCAAACGTGCCCGTGTTGACGCTGCCGTTTGCATTATACACGCCCTCCAAACCTATGTCGGTTATCTTTACGTTCTCGTCATCGTCGGAGCAATCGAGCGCAATCGGCGGCGAGCTGACTATTGTTATGTACAGCGTGCAAGTGATTATGCCGCCCTCGCCGTCCGCAATCGTTACGGTAAACGGCTCGTTTATACATGCGGACCTTGCTATAATACGCAAAGCCATAGTTTGCGCGGATGCGTTTGCAGCCGAGCCTTCCGGACGCAATGCGAGCATTCCCTCGGAATACACGTTGATTCTGTCGTTGGATTGAGTCCACTCGGTAAAGCGCAACCGCCACGGCGTGTCGTCGGTGGCAAGTCCGACATATCCGAGATGCACGGTGCTGCCGTCGGAGCCGCGATCAAGCGTGCTGTCGTATGTGATATGAGTGCCGCCTGCCGTTGCCGTAGTAATATCGGCAAATTTCCAAAACTCACCGTTACCGGTAGCGTTGTTGCTGCCGTCGCCGAACGTGGTGCCGTAGCCCGCGCTGGCTTGCCTTTCGGTAATCATTGTGTAAGTATCGGAGTAGCGGTATGCCGTGGCTATTCTGGAGTCGTTAGCGCCGCTAAACACGTCATAGTAGCTTGTTAATATCGTTATGTCGTCGCCCGCGCGCATCGTAAACGAACGGTTTACTTGCGTGACGGACGGCGTTTGGTTGGTTATGTTGATAATAAACGTGAACGGAGCGGTGTACGCGCCTGTGCCGTCATAGAACCTGAGCGTAAACTTGTACCTATCCACCGACACGCTCCGGTTGTTGTAGGTGGCTGTAGTGCGGCGGTTTACCCTGAACATGATAGTGTTGTACTGCGGCGCACCGCTACCCGTCACGTTCATATACATAACGACGTCGCGTTCGCTGTAGGCGTCCGAGTCGACGCTTACAAATCCGCCGCCGTTGTAGTAATACACCTCGCCTTCCTTTTGCACGTCGGGGTGATACTGGACTGTCTTGTACTCGTCGCGTTCAAGCGGCGAATCCAAATAGTCGCCCGTTTCGCAAACGATACCGGTGGAGTTGGTTTCGAAATACGCCTTGGTGGACAACCTGCCGACATTGTTTTGAGTGTACGTATAAATATCGGGGTCTGAAACAATATCGTAAAGGTTGATAGTAGCGGAGTTGCCAACGGCAAGATTCATGGAATATTGCCGTCCTTCACCATTCGCCTCACCTACCAATTTAAGCGAGGGGTCGCCGTTTATTATGGTTATACGTAACTCGATTGCCACGTACGACGCGTCGTTGAAACCTAAGCCAAAGCTGTCGTAAATAAGCACTTTAAACGGATAGTAAACACGGGACGGAGTAAGCGGATCAACGCTTGTACTGTCGTACAATGCTACAAGCCCGCGCCTGGCGTAAGCCTCGGCAACAGACTCCTGACTGGTGGTATCAACCGTTTTAAGGTCGGGTACGTTGTCATTTCCGAACGCCGTTTCGTTTATAAACGTCTTGCGCACGGGCATAATGTTGAGCGTGGTGTTATTGTTGGTGAGCGATGCATTGAAATAGCTGCTGTAGCCGTCCTTGCCCGCCACGCCGTACATACCGGCGTTGGCTTGGTATGTGCCGTTTTTGTACGCTTTGTCGGAATCGTTAAGCGCCGCAATAAAAGCGGATTTGCTATCGTAGTCGTTTACGCCAAAGTAGTTTTCAACCGATTTTTGCGCTTTGTCCGACGTAGCCAAAACATTTGCAAACGCACTGTCGTTGTCGGTCAGTTTCATTGCACGGTTGTAGCCCTCGGCACCCACCTGCCACTGCGAAAGCTGCATAAACGAATCGCTTGAGAAATACGCGTAATCGCGCTTATCCGCAGTGCCGTAGTCGTCGTCGTAATACTCGATTACATGCTCGGCGGTTGACGGATTTTGTCCTACTGCCTTGCGGCTGAGCGTATAAGCAGCCGACTCGGACGATTTCAATTCCAAATCGGTGTAGTACGTGCCCTTAACGGTGTCGTACTTAACCTTATCGGTCATGCTTTGCGCGGCATTGCTCTCATCGCCGTGGCTGTACAAGTCGAGCTTGGAGTTTTCTACGTGAATCTTAAGCTCAACCGTGCGGCGATCGACGTTGGATATCTCGCCGTTTGTGAGCGCAACGCTGGTGCCCTTGTACCGCGCAAGGTTGATGGTGAACGAAAGGCTGCGCGTGCTCGTTCTGACATTCTTTTTGGTAAACGTAAGACCGAAATTATGCTCGATAAGCTTGGTAGCCTGCTCCTCGAGGTACATAATCATTTCGTCTTCGCCAACAATGTTGTTTACGTTGGGCTCGTACTGCTCGTAGCCTATAGACGTATCTTCGGGTGTTCTGGTAACGACCGCAAGACGGTTGTTGTAGTATGCGCTGCTGTACGGATCGGTTGCAAGCCTTGCGCTGTTGGTTGAATCGTCGGAGTCGTGATACCAGTCGAATGCGCCTATCGTGATATACGGGTTATTATTAATATCAGTGCCCTTCCACTCGTACGTGCCGTCGGACAACGTCATGCATGCGAGTATTTGGTTGATATTGTTAAGGTCGACTGCACTGTATGTGCCATTAGAATTTTTCGGGAGCTCATAGCCGACATAAGTATCGGTGGGATATTCGACCTTGCCCATATCGGGATTGCTCGTCTTTGCACCGACAAGAGTGGACAGCAAGCCAAAATAGCTCATAGGCACGTATACGGACTGATACGTAACGTTTTCGCCCGACGCGGTGTGCCCTGTTGCTATCGCCGAAGGCACCTCTATCGTGTCGCTGTACTTAAACGCACCCGCAACATCGCCCGAGGTTGCGGTATATACCGCTCCCGAGGTCGCTTTGTTGGCAAGCGAGCCGTCATCGGTATTGCCGTCGTAAGTGGATATATACCGAGTGGTAGTAGGCGTCGTGCCCGCAGTAGTGTACTCTACGGTATAATAGTCGTTGTTTTGACCCAAGTATTCGTTGATAGAGCGAATACCTGTTTTGGATATATGCTGATAAACGGTGATAAGCAGTCTACCGTTGACCACAACGTTGCCCGCACTGCGGTTGCTGTTAAACGCAGTAGCAGCTCCTGCAGTATCGCCGCCCAATTCCGCTTGGTCGCGCAGCGAGAAACGTACACCGACGTCCTCGTTGGATTCAAAACCGAACTGTGCATGCAACAGCAACGCCCAGTCTGCAATTATAAACCGACCGCTATTATCGAAACACGTATCTGACGAAATCGTGCCGCCCGACAAAGCGTTGACAAGCTGGGTGCGCGTATACCAAGTGTTGTTTACAAGGAAATTAAGCTCGGCAGTATATCCGGTGGGTACGCCGCCCGCGGTAGTTGTGCCGGTGCGCGTAAACACCTTTACAGCCGAGGGCGTACCGTTGAATGTGGACGCGTCAAAGCCTATGCTCGGCACAGCCGCATCAAATGCATCAGCCGTTTTATTGATGTAACTAAATACTGCGTTGCCGCTTTCGTTGGTGATATTGGTGCATTGGGAAAGCACTACCTTGTTGTGCAAGCCGTCTTCGTCCACGGCAATGAGCTTGATGTCTATATCAAGCGCGCCCTTTGCCGTCTTAAGGCTGTCGGCAGCGGTTTGCGAGCCTACTATATAACGACTGCGCATTATATCGCCGTCACTTGTTGACTCGATATTCCACATGGGATTTTGCGCGTCAAAGCCGTTTGTTTCCGACTCGTTAAGCACAGGCACGGTGTTAATCACCTCTATTTGGACATAGCCAAGCGAAGTTCCGCCGCTGTTGTCCGTTACAAAGAACGCAACGTACACACCGCCCACAATCGCCTTGGTCGAGCTGACTGCGCTTACCGAAAGCTCACGACGGCTGAGTATTTCCGCAGTTACGTAGTTGGTAAGCGACAAAGTGCCGTTTGCAGTATACTTATCAGCCAGGCCGTCAAACGAATCAAACGTCAATATATCTATTGCCGTGCCGTCGGCGGTGGTCAAATTGTTGGTGTTGTAGCCGTCTACAAAGCTCTTGTTTACCACGGCTATGCCGCTCGCCATCATGTATTCGGGCACGTCACGGTCGTGGTCTTCCATAAGACCCGTTTCGCTGCCGTTGCCGTTGGCGTACAGTACGGCTATATCGGGCGTAACAACCGTTTGTCCCGACACGATGGGCTTTACGGACAGTTCCTTATAGTACGCGGGATTTTTAATATTCGGTTTGGTATTTACAACCTCTATAACTATGCGCACGGTAAAGCTGCTGCTGCCGTCGGACGAGTTGCTGCCGTAGCGGTCGCGCACTACCAAGTCCACCACTGCGGGCTGCGTAGTACGGTTGAGCGCGGTGAGCATCATAAAGTCTACCGCATAGGTAGTGCCGCCAATTTTGACGTTTGTGCCGAAATCGACGTCCACAAAGTTGGCGGTGTTGGCTTTGGATGCGCTTACGTTGTTGAATGTAGTGGGATTGTACGTATACGCGTCCGAGCCGCCCGTTGTACGTTCAAAGTACAGCTTGTCGATTACCATATTGGCATTGGCGGTGGTCGCGGTGTTTGACGCAGTGCCGCTCGCCGTGTTGCTCACCTTTTTGACGAGCGTTGTCTTATTGGTAGAGCTGAGGAAGGTAGACGCTGCCGCATTGTACGAGCTTGCGAACATACCGGTAAACTGCTTGTTTCCGTCAGCCGCGGCGTTGCTGCCCGTAGTAAACAAGCCCGTGCTCGAATTGTACCGTCCGCTGTAGCCGTTGAGCGTAAATCCGCCGGTTACCTCGTTGACGCCTACAACGCCCATGTTGTAGTCGTATGCAAGATCGTAAGGCGTTACCATAACGGTGCCGCCGAGCGGAATCTTGTACGTAAAGGTGGGCGTATCGCCGTTTGCCGCATAGGAATATGTGCTGTACGCACTGTCGCGTTCGGGATTGCCGAACGTGGCTATCTTGCCGCTGTCGTCCTTGTAGGTTTGGAGCGGCGTGTTCTTAACGCGGATTGCAATATTTATTGTGGAAACCGCATTGCTCGTTACGTCGTTTACGCCTGCCGTGGCATAGACGTATCTATTCATTGTCGCGGACTTAAGCGTTATTTTAAGTCCGTCAATCGTGTAGTAAGCGGTGTTGTCCGATGCGACCGGCAGATTGACAAAATAGTAGCCGTTGCCGTTAGTGCCGCTGCCGACTACAACACGCCCGCCGCCGTATGCCGCTGTTGCAAAGTAGCTCCTCGATATATAAATAGGTATTGTTTGAGCCTTGATATAGTAATTTTCCCAAACTCCGTTGGAGTTGGTTACGCCAACCTCGCTGACGCTTTTTACTATCTGCTCTGGCGTGGTGGTCAAACGCAAAAGCTCGTTGAGTTTTTTTCCGTTGCCCCAAGTAGCAAGTCCGTTGGCTGTGGAGAAATTGTCGCCGTCTATGGCAAGCGGCTGCAAGCCTGTGGAAGTGAGCGCGCCGGTATTTTCGCCGTTTGCGTCCTCCGCCTTGTACTGACCTACCACGTGCGAGCCGCTGTAGTTAATCGCCATCGGCGCAAAGTAGAAACTGTCCCCCACCGCGCCGTCGGCTGTCGGGAACGTCGAAACGGCTGTTTGACTTGTTACCGAGCTGGGCGACGTAACGGTGGCAACGGGAGTGTGCGACGTCGTGTTGGAATTACCGACAGTAAACGCAAGCGGCAGCCATATGCCGTTGTCGGCGGTTTCCCGCTTGTCGCTGATATGCAACAACAGGTAGAAATGTCCGATTGCGCCCGTCCTGCTTTGACTGTACTGCGAGTAGCTCGCCCTAAGTCCGGTTACGGTCAACACGTCGTTTGCGTAGGTAAAGCTCATAAACGCTTGTTCTCGTATCGTACCCGATACGGGTGACGTCGCGTTGTATGCTATATTAGCGTTAAATCCGGTTGTGGTAGTGCCTGTTGCAGTGGTAGTGAACGGATCGCCGGACACGGTAGCGCCCGTCGTGTAACCTATGTTGTAGCCCGTTGCCGCAACAACCTTTTGCTGTCTGTCGATAAGGACAAACTCGTTGGCGGGAACGGAAACACCCGTTATGGTGTGCGTGCTCGAACTGATTGTCGCGGTATCGGCGTCACTGAAATACGTATTGAGCGAAAGCGATTGGGACGCGCCCACTGTGACGTTTATGGCGCTGCTCGCCGCCGATTTAAGTACGGGGCGAATATTGCCCATTTTGAACACGATTTCCAAGCTGATTGCGCTTATACCCGGAACAACATTGGGATAGCTCGACCCGAAAGCCGTTGTCTTTTCCACCGTATAAATAGTTATAGGCAAAACCTGATAATTCGGATCGGGCGTAATACACTCTAATGTGAGCTGCGAATACGCATTGGCAATAACGGTCTTGTTAGCCAAATACGCCGTGACCTTGCTGGTGTTGTTGTCCACCTCTTGGATTTTATACTTACGCGCCGAGCCTGTTATAGCGGTAGTGGAATTTATGGATATGACAGCTTGGTCGTAGTTGCCGCTAATCGACAAGCCGCTCAAAAGGCTTGCCGCCGTTATGGGTGTGTATGCCTCGCCTATCGTAAGCGATTTTTTGATAAACAGCGTACTCCTGCCCGTACCGTTGGGATTAAATATGCCGGACGCCGAGGCGGGATCCACGGGCGGCGAAGTGGACGCGATTGTAGACGCACCTACGTTGCTTTGTCCCGACACTACTCCCGTCCTGAGCGACACGGTATCGACGGTTACGGTTACCGTAAACGTAATCTTGGATACTCCACGGGTGGTTGTACTGCCGAATGCGTCGCGTATGTAAACGTACAACGTAAGTTTTCCGTCCGCAGTACTGCCGTCGGTACCGCTACGCGGATAGCGTTTTACGTTTGTTATAGTAAGCGTTGTCGCACTTGACGTAGCACTCCAAGTCCAGTCAAAGTAGTTGGTTGCATACGAACCGGTGGAAAGCCACAGTCCGGTATTGGCAGTAGGCGAAGTGTCGTAGTTGGACGACGTGTTGTTGGTATAATACACCGCCGTACCTTCGGGGTCGGTAGCAAGAGTGGACGCCGCAATTGCGGTGGTAGAGGTCGAGCCTCTCGATTGTACAGTAACAGACGCACTTCTAGTCGTGGGAACCCTATTGACCGACACAACGGTTATAACAGCCTTACCGTTGCCCGTAACCGACGTTTGCGTTGTGTTGGAAATAGTTGTAAGAGTGCTTTTTATGTAATTGCAGCCACCGCCGCCGGGGCAGCCGTAGCAAGTTGCACCACTGCTTCCGCCGGCACCGCCATAGTAGCCGCCGCCACCGCCTGCGCCACCGCAACCGCTCGATACCGATGCGCCATTGCCGCCTTGACCGAATGAACCCGAACCACCGGCAGTAGTAAGTGATGAATAAGGAGTGGAACCTACGCTACTCGTGCCACCGCCGGAAGTAGAGCCGCCGGTAGCCGTATTAGTATATGACGAGTTGTAAATAGCAGTTCCACCGGTCGGACCACCGTTGCCACCGACTGCGGACGCATTGGAATAGCCGCCGCCACCGCCGCCACCGCCGACAATCAATACCGCACCGGTATTGCTTGACAGCGCACTAAGTTTACCGGTAGCCGTAGCTATATGAGTAGCACCGCCACCGGAGGCCGTTCTATGCCCGCACGTTCTGTTATAAGTTGTCGAGCCGCCGCCGTTATAGCCGCCTGCCGTAGTCGTGCCTTGCGTACTGGTCGCAGTCGCGCCCGCTCCGCCGACACAAATATACAGTGTGGTTGCGGTCGTTATAGTGTACGTAGCTTTGGCGTAACCGCCGTACCCACCCAAAATGGAGGAGGAATAACCATAACCGCCTTGCGCGCCCCAAACTTCCAAATAGTACGTTCCGATAGGCAACGTAACCGAATATACGGAGCCCGTATAAGAATAAGTAAGCGTATCGCCTGCCGCAATCGACGTTGCGGTATAAGTCGTGCCCGACGTAGGAGTGTACGCGGTTGACGTCTTAACCTCGCCCTGCTCCGCGCTATCCGTAGCCGTGCGCGTCGGCGTATAACCGATGCATAATGCGCACGTAATCGCCACCGCGAGCGCGGTAATAACCGCAGCAAGCATGATAATCACGCGCCGTGTTAATTTAGTATTCGTATTCTGATTGTTTGTTCGCCTCATAGCTACCTCACAACTCTATCGTGTTGTTAACAATTTGTTCATAATTATATGGATATACATAATAATATTAACAATTTGTTCACAATTTGTCAATACTTTTAAGGCAAATAGTTTTGTTATAGAGTTAATTTTTGCAGCAGTGCGCCTTTTGCCGTCCTTTTGCTCATAATAAATACATGACAAACAATTCCGAATTCTCCAAAAATCGCCGTTTACTCTTATATAAAGCGCAAAAAAATATTGACATATATTTATTTGTATTGTATAATATCAGTTGTATATTGCTATCAGTATACATTTGTGCAGTAAATAGAGGTGAGCTATGGCAGAAAGCGATTTGATTCGCGGCAACGTAGATACCATAATCCTGAAAGTCTTGTACGAGGGCGACCGCTACGGCTACGATTTGATACGACAAATCAATGCGCGCGGCGACGGTCAGTGGGAAATAAAACAACCCACCGTTTACGCTTGCCTCAAACGGCTGGAAAAGCAGGGCTTTGTCACCTCCTACTGGGACTCTGCCGAATCCGACGGCGGACGACGCAAATATTACTCTCTTACCGAAAGCGGCAGAGAGGTCTTTTTAAAGTACAAAAGCGAGTTTGAGCGCGCCAACGCTTTGTTCGGCGGCTTGATTTCGGGCTCCGAGCCTACCGTATTCATTCAGCCCACCGACGATTTTTCGGACGTGGAGGACGAAGGCTATACCCTGCCTAAGCGCAAGCCCAAACGCACGCCCAAAAAACCGACTGCGGACAAGCCCGCCGACAACACCGATAATACCGACTTTGCACAAATAACCGAGGAGACTGCCGCGCCCGAGCTTGACGAACAGCCTATCGAGCAAACCCAAGCCGACTCCCCTATCGATAATTATTTTGCGACCGACGATACCGAAGAGCCGCAAATTGCGGAGGAACAGCTCCGCACCGCGCCCGCCGCCGAAACACCGACGCGCGAGGCGCTCGATCCAAAACTGATAATAGAGCAGTATTTTGCCGCCGAAAACGGCGAAAGCTATTCCGATATTCAACGCAAACGCACTTTCGCGCCCATAGACGAGCCTGTACCCCAGCCTGCGCCCGAACGCGAAACGCCCGTGCCTCCGCCCGCGCCCGTAGTGCAAAAGACGGAGCCTCCGGCGCCCGTAGTGCAAAAGCCGTTACAGCCCGCGCCCGCGCAACCCACTTTGCCCACGCCGACGGACGACAGACCTATGCTTGTGCCTGCGGCAATAAAGGGCTTTGAGCCAGCGCCAGTAGAGAAAAATCCTATCGGGTTTACTACCGAAGAAGAATCCCCTGCCCGCCGCGAATACAAAGCGGTGCTCGGCGATCTTGTGGACAGGTTTGAAGTGACGTCGCCCGATATTCGCACCGCAAGAACTGCGGCGCAAGAGCAGGCGGCGACATCCGAACAAACCGCGGGACAGCTCGGCAAGGTCGAGCAAGCCGTGCGCGAACTCGGCAACGACGTAAAGATACGCAACCACAACAATTCGGCAAAGGAATACGCGGGAAAGAATTTTTATTACAGCAATCGGCTGATGATGACGCACTACACGGGCATGTGCCTTGCAATGTTCTTAATCGGGCTTGCGCTGTTCCTAATTTTCTATGCCGGACTTAATATGCGCATGCAGTACGACTACGTACTGTACATTTGCGCGGGGCTACTGCCGATATTCATGTTTATAACAGCCGTTATATGCTACGCCAACAATCCCGAAAAGACGCGGCGCATCAACGTAAACTTTAAGTTTGCATTGATAATCCGCATTGTCATAATGATTCAGGTGGCGGTCGTCATTTATTGCGTCAACTTGATTTGCGGTATGCCGCTCGCCTTCTCCGAATATTACGTTCCGTCAATCGTGCTGCCGCTCGCATATGCTTTATTCATTCCGATCAGCGAAATAATATTTATCAATCTTTTGAATTCGGGTAAATATTCGGACAACAAGCAGTAATCACCAATGAGCTCTTATTTTGACGAAAGAACAGAGAAAACACTAACCGCAATCGAGGATGTACTCGATACCCTGCCCTACTTTGCACGGGAGTTTAACGTGGGTATATCCATGCGGACTATGCCGCTTACAAGGCTCGGATACCTACGGGATATTCGAGTCTTTTGCGATTATCTTGTTAAACGCAAATTCAAGCGCGACAATCTTATGATTATCGACCTTACGGTAGAGCATCTTGCCCAGGTTACCCCTACCGATATAGAAATGTATATCGACTACCTGTCCATGTACACAATGGACGGCAAAAAGCATATGTGCAAGGAACACGCCAAGGAGCGCAAGGTGTCAAGCCTGCGCGCGCTGTTCAAGTATTTTTACAAGCGCGAAAAAATCGACCATGACGTCATGACCAAGGTAGATACGCCCAAGGTCCACCTCAAGCCAATTGTGCGCCTGGACGTGAACGAGGTCGTGGACATCTTGGACGAGGCGGAAACCGGCGACAACCTTACAGGCAGGCAAAAGGCGTTTCACGACGCTACCGCAGTGCGCGACGAGGCTATGCTGTCGCTGTTTTTGGGCACGGGTATTCGTATAAGCGAGTGCGTGGGGCTCAACCGTTCCGATATTAACTTTGCCGACAACAGCTTTATGGTGACGCGCAAGGGCGGCAATACGTCCGTACTCTATTTTTCGGAAGAGGTTGCCGACGCACTGCGCAAGTACATAGACTGGCTGGACGGACAAATCGCCGAGGGCACTCCCTTCGGCAAGCGCGTGTACGATCCCGACGCGCTGTTCATTTCCGGCAAGGGCGGACGAATGACGCCGCGCGCCGTACAGCTTATGGTCAAAAAATACGCCAAAATCACCACCCCGTTCAAAAAGATAACGCCGCACAAGCTGCGCAGCACGTACGGCACCAATCTTTACCACGAAACGCACGATATTTTCGTCGTGGCGGAGGTTTTGGGTCATACCGACGTCAACACCACGCGCAAGCATTACGCCGCAATGAGCGAGGATATTCGCCGCGAGGCTGTAAGCAAGGTAAAGCTGCGCGATAAGGACGCGCAAGCCCCCGACGATGACGACGGTGACGACGATGAATAACGACGCGGCGCGGCTGCTTAACGACGCCGTAATAAATAGGCTTGCGGATATTTACCTGTCGTTTTTGAATATCCCCACCTGCCGACAAAGCTACCGCCGCATTAAAAATGCGGTTATTCTTTGCGCGCTTGTTTACGACGATATGTCGTTGGTATACGCCGAACTGGAAAAAACAGAAATATGCTCGGCGGCGGAAATAGCGCGCGATATTGCCACGACCATTAACAGCCTACCCAATCCGATTGGGGAAACGTTCAACAACGCGTACTGCGCCGAATCGGAAATGGGCTTTATGCCAAAACACAAAAATACCGAGGACATTATAGCATTCCTCGGCAAAACTTTCCTATATATACTGGAAACTAATTATAGATAATAAGGTTGAGGCAACTCGACCTTATTTCTTAATTCTCACTGCGCCGTTGTCGCACTTGTTGCCCCAAGAATCGATGAGCTCGTCCTCTTTGTAAACACATATGATTTCGCAATGGTTGGCGCACTTGCCGCACTCGAATCCGCGCGTTTTAAATTCTATGTCCGCAATATCGAACGAGAACGGGTTTTCCTTGCCGCTGCGCCTTGCAAGCACAGCAACGCCGAACGCGCCCATAAGGTGTCCGTTTTCGTCGACCGTTACCTCGCTGCCCACCTCGTCCTCAAACGCTTTTTTTACGCCCACGTTCTTGCTGACGCCGCCCTGAAAAACTATGGGCGCTTTTATTTTTTTGCCCTTGCCTATATTGTTGAGGTAATTGGTTACAACCGCCTTGCACAGCCCCGCAATTATATCCTCTTTTTTGTGACCTATTTGTGCCTTGTGCACAAGATCGCTTTCGGCAAACACCGTGCAGCGCGCCGCTATATTTGTAGGGTTTTTGGAGGTAAGCGCTATCTCGCCGAAGTCCTCTACCGACACGCCCAGCCTGTGCGCCTGACTGGACAAAAACGAGCCCGTCCCCGCCGCACACAGCGTGTTCATTGCGTAATCGACAACAAACCCGTTTTCGATTATAATGATTTTGGAGTCCTGCCCGCCTATTTCGAATATGGTGTTTACATCGGGATGTATGGTCGTAGTGCCTATTGCGTGCGCGGTGATTTCGTTTTTGACAACGCTTGCGCCAGTCATAACGCCGATAAGCTTACGCGCGCTGCCCGTCGTTCCCACGGACACTATATCGACGTCCTTTCCGTCCAGCTGACGCTCCAACGCTTTAAGTAGCTTTTTAACCGCGCCCGTAGGATCGCCTTCCGTCCATAAATATTCCTTTGCGAGTATATTGTTGTCGCCGTCTATAACCACGCCCTTGGTGGAAATAGAGCCTATGTCTATACCTAAATATGCCTTCATACCGCCTTACTCCTTTCGCCCGCTTTTCGGACCTCTATCATATCGTAAAATGCCTCCAGTCGCGTTTTTACGCCCGTTTCGCTCGTTTGCGAATCGAAACTGAAATGCAAAATGGGAATATGCAAATCGTCGCTCACGCGCTGCAAAATGGGCGTTGCGTCGTTTTCAGGCATACACCCGAACGACTTGACGTGAATAACGCCGTCACAGCCCGACCGCGCAAACTCCATTGCCTCCGCTATCGTGCTGTTTGCCGTTGCGCCTATATCGAACTTAACGTAATCCTTTGCGTAATCGCGTTTGCGCTTGTTTTCGTTATGAATAATCGTGCATGAAAAATTCATTTTTCTATAAACCTCCATGCCGAACTTGGCAAGCTCCTTTTCCATAAAGTGATTTGAAAACGGCTCTTGCACGGTGTAGTAATCGCCGACAAACCCGATTTTGAGCGTATTTTTCGGCTTGTCCGTCTTGATTGCGTTTAGCGCATTCCAATACTCGACTATAAGCGCCTTTACCGTCTTTCCGTCGTTGGCTTTGGCAAGCTTTGCCAAGAACTCGTTGTACGTTTTGTCGAACTCACCGTTCACCACCTCAAACCCGACGTTGCGGCGTATAAAGTCCTCAAACTTGTCGAGCGCTTTGATTATTCTGATCGTGGTCGGCGCCGCGGCAACCACCTTTGCAATCGACACGTCGGGATTGATAATCTTAAGATTTTTCATTATCGACTTGGGCGACGACCATTTTATTTCCGCCATATTAAAGAACATAAACTCATAGCCCATGTCGCGCAGGAGCTGCTCCTGCAGCTCGCCGTAATACTCCAACCTACATTCGCCGTAAATTTGTGCAAGGCAGTTTGCGCCAAGCTCCAAAGCCTCGATATACGTGCCCAAGCAATACTTAAACGGCACGCAAACATAGTCGGGACTGTACTTGCCGCCAATCTCGAGCGTCTTTTTTGTTATGGGTGGAGGAATGAGATAGCTTACCCCAAACCCGTTTTCCATTAAATATCTAAACGCATACGCGTAGTTCCCTATGTGCGGGAAACATACAATAATATCTTTGCGATCCATAATTATTCTCCGTCAGTCGTGGCACTGTTGTTTTTGAGCCTGCTTTTTCAGCTCGATAATATCCACAAAGCTCTCAAGCCGCGTTTCCATACCCGCGGTGCCGGACTGTGCGTCCACCGTCAAAGTAATCATAGGCTTGTCCTTGTACTTGCGTATAAGCAGCTCGTCCATCATACTGTCCGTGCCGCAGGGAAACGCCGTTACCAAGATTATGCCGTCCACGTTGTCCTTTAACAGCTCCACCGCGCCGACAAGATGACGGTTGTACGGCCACTGCATTGTGGTGGTAACGTCCTGCGAGGCGCGTATACATTCGCGTTCGTCCGCATATTCGGCTATTATAGGCTCACAGCCAAGCGCTTTGACGGCGCTTATTATAGGGTCGCCTATGTATTTATCGCCCACGCAATAGGCGTGCGCAACAATAAGTATTTTTGTTTTGTCGGTGTTTTCCAGTACCGCGTTTTGCTTTTGCTCACGCAGCATATCGTAGTTCATTTGCGCTTGCTTTGCCATTATGTACGCATACTTGATTTGCGACCGCTTAATGCCGAGGAACTTGCCCATTTTGTAAACAGCCTTGCGCTCGCGGTAAACGTTTCTGTCGTAAATATCGTAATACAACAGTTTAACGTTCCTGTCACAAAACGTCGTGTTTACCACGTCGGGCAAAGCCCAAAACTTTGTGCACATTTCGTACTTAAGCCAGTACTTTTGCCTCGGCACGAATATGTAGTCACACTTGTCCAAAAGCCATTCTACAGCCCCGAGCATAATCTTTGACGGCAAGCACGCCTCGTCGATTGCGAGGTTGGAGCCGTTGGTGACGACCTGCTTGTCGGTTTCGGGACTGACAATATAGTCAACGCCTATCTCGTCGAAAAACGTCGTCCAAAATTTGTGATGCTTATAATATAAAAGCGCTCTCGGTATTCCTATCTTCATAATTTACTTTGCAAAGAATGCAACCGCTATTGCATTCGGTCCTATGTGTGTGCCTATCGTACTGCCTATCATATACGACGGAATATTCTCCGTTTTACCCTTCCACAACTGTTCGCTGTCCTGCAAATATTTTTGCAGGTAATCGCCCGAAAGTCCCGAATACGCCAACGCATACGGCATATCAAAGTCGATTCCGCCGCACTTTTCGACAAGCTGGTTTAAAAGGTTGTTGCTCTTTTTAGATCCCATAGCCTTGCCGACAAGCTTTATTTCGCCCTTTACGATTGAGATAACCGGCTTGATTGACAACAATTCGCCCGCTATCGCAGCCACGGACGATATACGCCCGCCCTTGCGCAGGTATTTTAACGTACCCAATACGGCAAGCAGCTGTATTTTATTCTTTTTGTCGTTAAGCTCTTTTACTATTTCAGCTGCGGTCTTGCCTTCGCCGATAAGCCTGAGAGCGTATTGCAACAAAATTCTTTCGCCTATACACGCCTCGATGCTGTCCACTACGTGAACTTTGCCGCCGAACTTTTTTGCCGCCTTAACGGCGCTCGAATACGTTCCCGACAGCTTGGACGAAATAGTAATGGCTATTACCTCGCTGCCGTCGGCGGTAAGCTCGCCAAAGCTTTCCTCCCAAGCATATTCGTTTACCTGACTCGTTTGCGGCAGCTCCGCGCTCTCTATCAGTTTGTCAAAAAACTCCTTGTGAGTTAAGTCTATGCCGTCCGAAAACTCCTCGTCGCCGAAACGCACCTTCATGGGTATTAAATATATGCCTAACTGCTCCGCCTCGTCCTTTTCCACGTCGGAGGCGGAGTCAACTATAATTTTAATCATTGTTTTTAACCAAATCCTTGTAATAAGTTTTTAAGTTATCGACTATCGTACCAAGTGATTTGTAAAAGAATATACGCTCCTCGGCGGTAAAATCGACGCTGCCAGCCTTAACAGCTTGGACTGCCCTGCCGCAAATGTTGACGGCTATCTCCTTGCCCGTATCCGTCAACACAATAACGGCATTGCGCCCGTTGGAATCGTGTTTGACGTGACCGTTATCCTGCATAATTTTGAGCGCACGCGAAATCGCAGCCTTGTCCTCCAGCGTCAATTCGACAAGCTCCTTTGCCGTAAGCCCTTGCGGATTTTTATTGAGATAGTAAAGGCACATGACATGAATGGTCTTCAATCCGTACTTTTCAATCTCAAAGGCCTTGATTTTTTGCACAAGCTTGTTAAGCGCTAAAATAGCATTTGTAAAATCCTCGAATAACTGTTCCATAATCACCTTTTAGTTGATTAGTCAACTAACATAGTATATCGTATTATATGCACGTTGTCAACCAAATTAGTTGATTAATCAACTAATTTGCGCATAATCGTCAGTTTAAAGCAAACAAAAACAGCCTTGCATTACCTGCAAAGCTGTTTTATGTTGTTTAATCAGTTGATTGCTTTGGTGTCTATTTCCTCGCGGATTTTGTGGTAGAATTCGTCAAAGGTCATTGTGCCGAGGTTGTCGTTGCGGTGGCGGACGGAAACAAGGTTTTGCTCCGCCTCCTTATCGCCTATTACAAGCATGTACGGCACTTTGTCCATTTGCGCCTCGCGGATTTTATATCCGATTTTTTCGCTGCGGTTGTCGTCCGTAGCAAGTATGCCGCGGCGTTTAAGCTCGTTTGTAATTTCCGTGCATTTGTCCGCCGTGCGCTCGGTAAGCGACATTACGCGCACCTGTTCGGGCGAAATCCACAGCGGGAACGCGCCGCCGAACTTTTCTATCAAAAGCGCGAGCGTGCGCTCGTAGCAGCCTATGGAGCTGCGGTGGATAATGTACGGGGTTTTCTTTTCGCCGTTTACGTCGATGTAAGTCATATCGAACTTTTCGGCAAGGAACATGTCAACCTGTATCGTCAACAAGGTATCCTCTTTGCCGTAAACGTTGCGTGACTGAATGTCCAGCTTGGGACCGTAGAACGCCGCCTCGCCTATTCCCTCCACGTATGTCACGCCGAGGTCGTCGAGTATGTTTTTCATTATCTTTTCCGCCTCTTTCCACTTGGCGGGCTCTTGGATATACTTGTCTTTGTCCTTGGGATCCCAGCGCGAGAAACGGTAGAATATGTCGTCGTGCAAGCCGAAGATGTTAAGCATATATTCGCACAAATCCAAGCAGCCTTTAAACTCGTCCTCGAGCTGTTCGGGCGTGCATATTATATGTCCCTCGGCAAGAGTGAACTGCCGCACCCTTGTAAGCCCGTGCATCTCGCCGCTCGATTCGTTGCGGAACAGCGTGCTTGTTTCGTTGTAGCGGCACGGAAGGTCGCGGTAGCTTTTAAGTCCGTTTTTGTAAATCATATATTGGAAGGGGCAAGTCATGGGACGGAGCGCAAGCACCTCGTCGTCCATAACCTCGTCGCCTATTATGAACATGCCGTCGCGGTAGTGGTCCCAGTGTCCGCTGAGCTTGTACAAATCGCTCTTTGCCATATACGGCGTTTTGGTGAGCATATAGCCACGGCGCTCCTCCTCGTCCTCGACAAAGCGCTGCATTGTTTGTATCATCTTTGCGCCCTTGGGCATAAAAAGCGGCAAGCCTTGACCTATGCGCTCCTCCGTCATAAACAGCTGCATATCCCTGCCCAGCTTGTTGTGGTCGCGCTTTTTAGCCTCGGCAAGCTTTTGAAGGTATTCCTCTACCTCCGATTTCTTTTCGAACGCAACGCCGTAAATGCGCGTTAGCATTTTGTTATGCTCGTCGCCCTTCCAGTACGCGCCCGCAAGCTGAATGAGCTTGACGTGCTTTACCTTGCCCGTGCTCGGCAGGTGCGGACCTCTGCACAAATCCACAAAGTTGCCTTGGCGGTAGAACGTTATTTTGCTACGCGCAGGGAGCTCCTCTATGAGCTGCATTTTGTACACCTCGTTGTAGCCCTGCATTTGCGCCATTGCCGCTTTGCGCGTTACCACCTCACGCTCGATGGGAAGATCCGCCGCAATAATGCGGTTCATCTCGTTTTCCACCGACACAAGATCGTCCATGGTTATGGCAAACGGCAAATCTACGTCGTAGTAAAAGCCCGTGGCCGTAGCAGGTCCTATTGCAAGCTGCGCCGCGGGATAGACCGTTTTTATAGCCTGCGCCAAAATATGCGACGCGGTATGACGGTACACCTCCCGTCCCTCGTCGTCGCGGTACGTCAGTATCTCCAGCGTGCAGTCAGCAGTTATCGGGCTTTTAAGGTCTACAAGCTCGCCGTTTACCTTTGCCACAAGCGCGGCGCGAGCAAGCCCTTCGCTGATGTTCTTAGCGACCTGCTCAGCCGTAATGCCGTTTTCCACTTCTATGACGCTGCCGTCTTTAAGTGTGATTTTCATTGTCTTGTCCTCCGAAATAAACAAAAATAAATCGTCCGTAACAAATAGTTAAGGACGATAATTATACCGTGGTTCCACCTTAGTTCGCGCCATATAAGCGCCTCATTGTCTTACATAACCGTAAGCGGTTTCCGTATCATCGCGGTGGTTTCACTTGGCGCGGCTCATACAAGGTTTCCAGCTACCCCTTGCTCTCTGTCAATCACCCACGCGGCTACTTGTCCGCTACGGAATATTCGATTACTTTGAGTTTAGCACTGTAATTATATTTTGTCAAGCGATTTAATTCAATCTCAACCTTATTTATAATTCCGAATTCCGAATTGTCTACGGCTTTCTATCTTGGACTTTATCCCGCCGATTACTATGAACACGACGAACATAAGACACGCAATGGAAATCCATACCGGAATTCCCCAGCCCGAAAACGGTATTACGCCGCTGCCGAGGTATGCAGTAAGCCCGATCATTACCGGACGCGTCACCAAGCATATAACGGTAAAGTACGTGTACGACATTGTGGTTATGCCCGCTATCATACAAAGCATGTCGTCGGGAAACGCCGGAAACAACAGCATTATTATAAACAAAAACCTGCCCTTTTCGTTCATGATTTTTGCGTACTTTTCGGTATTGTCCTCGCCGAACATCCAATTGCACAGCCGCCGCCCGAACACCTTGCCCAGCATAAACGAAATGAGCGAGCCGATAATTGTGCCTATAACCGACAGTATAAAGCTGGTTGTCGCGCCGTATATAGCCACACCCAAAAGTATCGTCACCGCCTCCGGTATGGGCAGCACCACCACTTGAAAAACGGTAAGACCTATAAATATAGCTACGCCCCAAAACCCGCTGCCGCGTATATAGCTTTTAAGCGCATTAAAATCCGAAAACTTATCCGACAATCCCGTAGTGTAATACAGCACGTAGCAAACGACAAGCGTTACCGCGACTATGCTCACCACCAGCACGGTGCGCGAAAAATGCTTGTACTTTTCCTTATCCGCCGCGCAGTACACTATCGGACAAACCAACAGCACCGATACAGCTATGTAATACAAAACGGCGCTACGGGTTTTCATAAATATTTCGCACAGTATAACGGTGCCGGCGCATACGGCGCACAGTATAACCGCCATCAACGTCGATTTCGTTTGATCCTTCACGCTATATATTATGCGCAAAAATTGTCGAATAAATCAAGGACAAATTCAAGTTGTCAGTCCGTAATCTTTGCTATTTCCCCGCGTGCGGCTTTGTCGCAACGGTTGTTGTACTCGTTGTCGGCATGACCCTTAACCTTGATAAACGTTACGTTATGCTGCCGCCTAAGCTCACTGAGCTGCTGCCACAGGTCTTGATTTTTTACAGGCTTTTTGTCGGCAGTACGCCAAGCGTTGCGTTGCCAATTATCTATCCAGTGCTGTTCTATAGCGTTTACGAGATACGCGGAATCGGAATACAAATTTACATTGCACTTTTCCTTGAGCGCCGAAAGCCCCGCTATGGCGGCATATACCTCCATGCGGTTATTGGTGGTTTCTTTTTCCCCGCCCGCAAGTATCTTTTCCTTGCCGCCGTACAAAAGAATAGCGCACCACCCGCCCTTGCCTGGATTGCCGCTGCACGCGCCGTCCGTATAGATTTCCACTGTTTTAAGCATACCGTTCCTTAATGACAAAAATATCTTTTCTACATTGTACCATATTTTTTTGAAAACTGCACGCAAACCATTGACTTTATTTAATTAAAATGATAGAATATTGTTGTTTAGGGGAGTAGCTCAGTTGGTAGAGTCGCGGTCTCCAAAACCGTTGGTCGCGTGTTCGAGTCGCGTCTCCCCTGCCAAAACAAAATCCCACCCATAAGGGCGGGATTTTGTTTTTTGTAATTTAGTGTTTCGCAATTATAATATTATTCCGCAGCGTAGCTGACCGGTATATATTTCTCTATTACGTCCTGCTCGTAAAGCGGCATTACTATCTCCTTTTGCTCACCGTCCAACAGCAAGCTTACGGATATATACCCTTTCATAAACAACGCGCCAAAGTTGTTTGCACGTATTTTGTACGGCTTGTATTTGGGCGAATTAAACGTATCGTCTTTTGTCCAGCCGTAAAACATAACGCGCTTGGGTACGTAGTTTGCACCCGTAACCGCCGAGAGCGGAACTTTTATCAAATCGGAAACGTCGGCAAAATACAAGTCGTCGTCTTGCTTGAATATTTTATAGCTAATGGGTATATATTGAGCAAATTGGCAGCCGTTCTTTTCCTTACCCTTGCGGCTTAGCTTGTAAGGGAAACACAGCACGTCTATGCTGTCGGCGTCACTCGGAACGCCGAGCTCGTCATAGCTACTGTTATTTACATTATCACATTCATCTATTGCGGCTTTATATTCGTCGGATGACTCCACTCGTTTTGTGCGCTTGCGTTCCCATACATGCAAAGCGATAGCTACGGCAAGACATATCACGCCTACCACTATCATAACAATAACGCCGTTACCTACAAACCTATTCCACATTACGTCAAAAGGCTCGTCGCCTATGCTTTTGGCGAATGCGTTAAGCACTCCGCCCAATAAACAAATTGCAGTCAAGCCGCACAACATTTGTATTATTCTCAGCCATAGCGGGAGCTGCGACGCTTTTTGCATATTTTTAAGCCCGTCCAATGAAGAATCATGCTTAACTGATGTTTCATCCGAAACCGAACGCACTATGTATTTTTTGTAATCTGACTCCCCGGTTTTAACGTTGAATTTGAATAAATTATCCATAGGGTTTATTTCAATCCCCTCTTTACGCCCTGCGCGGATAGCGCGTGGCAAATCGCCGCGGCAAGCGCGTCGGCGGCGTCGTCGGGCTTGGGAGTTTCTTTAAGGCGCAATAGCGATTTTACCATAAACTGCACCTGCGTTTTGGCGGCGGTGCCATTGCCCGTTACGGTGGACTTAATTTGCAGCGGTGTGTACTCGAACAGCTTGTCGCAAATTTTGGCGCACGACAAAAGTATTACTCCGCGAGCCTGCGCCACCTTTATGCCCGTGGTGATATTGGTGTTGAAAAACAATTCCTCAATCGCTATCTCGTCGGGCTTGATTTCGGTTACAAGCTCGGTGATTTGGCTTTCTATCATTTTAAGCCGCTCAACGGTAGGCAGCTTGGCGGGCGTTTCCACCGCGCCGTAATCGAGCGGGCGCAGCTTGCCGTTTTCGCTTTCTATTATTCCGTACCCGACTATTGCATAGCCGGGGTCTATTCCGAGTATTCGCATTGCCCTCTCCTATCTGTACATAGTGGTAAGCACCGAAAAGCTTTTCAGTCTTTTTTTAACCGCTTTGTAGTTGGGCATAATCCGCCCCACCAGCGCCCAAAACTGCGAACTGTGGTCGTGGAAAGCGGTATGGCAAAGCTCGTGAACAATTACGTACGTAACAATCTCGTCGTCCAGCATGACAAGCCGCCAGTTGAGCCGAATACTGCACTTGCCGTCGCAGTTGCCCCACTGCGTGCGCGCATTGGTCAACGCAAACCCGCTGTAGCTTAGCCGCGTAGAGGCGGATATTTTGTACAGCCTGTCGGCAAGCTCAGACTGCGCGAGTTTTTTATACAAATTGGCAATCGCGCGGTCGCGTTTTTCTTGAGTGTCGTACTTAACGGGCAAATACAAAACGTTGCCGTTTATGCACGCCTTGGCGGTCGTGGTCGGCACTATCGGCAAAAGCATGCCATGATACAGCGCCGACGTGCCGTTGGTTACAGGCGCAAGCGCCGCGGTCTTAGCGTTGTATTCGCTCACCTTTTTTGCTATCCACAACGCCTTGTCCGCCAAGAATTGTTCTATGTGCGCTATGGACATCCTGTTTGGCGCTTTTACTATTATCTCGCCTTCGCTTACGCACACGGCGAGTGTTTTGCGACTGCTGCGCTGTAATCTATATTCCATCTTGTATATCCGTGGGCTTAACGTTGTCCGTGTATTCGCGGCGGGTGCGCATATCCTTGATGAAATCGCCGTACTCGTCGTGCATAATGGCGTCGCGTATGCGCTCGGTAAGCCGTGTCAAATAGTAAAGGTTGTGGTAGGAAATAAGCCGTGCGCCCAGCACCTCGTTGGTGTTGATTAAGTGGCGCAAATAGCTCTTGCTGAAATGCTTGCATGTATAGCAATCGCAATGCTCGTCCAGCGGCGACAAATCTTCCTTGTACTTGGCGTTGCGCACGGTAACCTTGCCCGCGCTTGTATACGCCAATCCGTTGCGTGCAGTGCGCGTAGGCAACACGCAGTCGAACATATCTATGCCACGCAGCACGCCCTCCGCAATGCAGTCGGGGCTGCCTACACCCATAAGGTAACGCGGCATATTTTGGGGATATTCGGGGCGTAGCACGTCCAACATTTTGTACATAACATATTTGGGCTCGCCCACCGAAAGTCCGCCTACGGCGATACCACAGCGCGCAAACGGCACTGTTTCCTTAACCGCCTGCAATCTTAGGTCGTCGAACATATTGCCTTGGATTATGGGGAACAGCATTTGATCGTCGTTTTTGTGGTGGTTGTAGCAACGCTCCAGCCAGCGCAAAGTACGCTGTAACGCCTTTTCGGCATACTGCTTGTCGCAGCCCGGTTTACTGCATTCGTCAAACGCCATTATTATGTCCGCGCCCAATGCGTTTTGAATATCTATCGATTTTTCGGGCGTAAAAAAGTGTTTAGACCCGTCTAAGTGCGAATTGAACTCCACGCCGTTGTCCGTTATCTTGTTGAGCTTGGCAAGCGAAAAAACCTGAAAGCCGCCGCTGTCGGTGAGTATGGGCTTGTGCCAATTCATAAACTTATGCAAGCCGCCGTTATGCTTTACAATGTTCTCGCCGGGGCGCATATACAAGTGGTACGTGTTCGACAAAATTATTTGCGCGCCAAGCTCCTCCAACTCGTAAGGGGCAAGGGTCTTGACCGTCGCCTGCGTGCCGACGGGCATAAACACGGGCGTTTTGATAACGCCGTGCGGAGTGGTAAACTCGCCCACGCGCGCGCCCGTTTGCTTGCAAACATGTATTTCTTTAAACGAAAATTTTTCCATTGAGTTCTCGAATAAGCAAATTGAATTTTCTTTTCGGTTGCCTGAAATTGCTTGAATACATTATATCCTATAAAGCGATTTTAGTCAATGGATTGGTAATGTTTATTTACTTGTATACATTAATTCTTTTATTACTCTATGTAATTGACAAGCAAAAATCTTTGATATATAATAATTCTAACTGTAATATAGGAGAAACCTATGAGCGAAAATTATGCACAACAATCTTCGGCAAAAAAGCTGAATATGGTATTTTTTGCTGCAGCTATACTGGTCGCATTTATAGCTTTGTGCATGCTATTTGCGCCCGCCATAACAATAGTAGGCGTGGAACGACTTGATGGCAGCGCCGCCCAATATACAGGTTGGGAAGTAAGTTTCGGATTTTCCGAATATGCCGAAAACGGTGTGGCGCAATACTACACTATGCCATCCGCCAACATGATAACCTACTTTGCCATAATAATCGGCATAGTTTTTTCCATACTTGCCTACACACGTAAATTAGGGAAAATCGCGTACATAATTGCTTTTATCGCTTTTGCATACGCCGCGTTGGGCTTTGTATTGACCACCGCATTTACAAGCTACGGGCCGCTGCATGTAAATATGATAGACGGTTATACTACGTCCACTTTCATACCGTACTGCGAACGCAGCGGCGGCACAATAGCGGGAATTATATTCTCCGTTTTTGCCGCGTTATTTCACTGCGTAGCGTGGAAGGCGTCAACGGTCAAATAGCAAAATACTTTTAAATATATTAATTATAAAATAACCTGCCTCCGATAAGCACGTGGCAGGTTTATTGTTTAAATAAGTGAGCAATATCAGTCAATCCGAGCGCCGAAGTTTATTGGAAGAAACATGCGTCGCCGAAAGAGAAAAAGCGGTATTTTTCTTGTACTGCCGTTTTATAAATTTCCAAAGTCTTCTCCCTACCAAGCATTGCGCTGACCAACATTATCAACGTGGATTCGGGCAAGTGAAAGTTGGTTATAAGCCCGTCCACCACCTTGAACTTGTACGGCGGATAAATGAAAATATTAGTGTCGCCGTGCCCTGCGTGTACTACGCCGTCGGCGGTAGAGCTTGATTCGAGCACGCGCACCGACGTTGTGCCTACCGCTATCACTCGCCTGCCGCTTTTGCGTGCGGCATTTATTTTGTTTGCCGCATCTTCGGTAACGCAGTAATATTCGCTATGCATTTTGTGGTTTTCCACGTCATCGGTCTTGACGGGCAAAAACGTGCCCAAGCCCACGTGCAGCAGCACCTCGACAAATTCTATACCCTTTGCTTTAAGCTCGTTTATGAGCCGTTCGGTAAAGTGCAAGCCCGCCGTAGGTGCGGCGGACGATCCCACGTCGTGGGCGTACACCGTTTGGTATCTATCTATACTTTTAAGCTGATTATGAATATAGTGCGGTAGCGGCACCTCGCCTATCTTGTTGAGTATTTCCTCAAAAACGCCGTTGTAGTAAAACCGCAGTGTGCGTGCGCCTTCCTCGCCCTCGGCTATAACCTCGCCCGTCAATTCGTCGGAGAATGTCAATCGTATTCCCTTTTTGGCGCGCTTGGCGGGACGGCACAGCGTTTCCCACGTGTCGCGGTCGATACGCTTATGCAGCAGGAACGAGATATTCGCGCCCGTGTCCTCTTTTACGCCAGTGACGCGCGCGGGCAGCACCTTGGTGTTGTTTATTACAAGCAAGTCGTCGGGTCTTAGCAGCTCGGGCAAATCAAAAAAATGCCGATGCGTCACCGTATCGGAATTTCTTTCGTATACCAAAAGCCTCGAACTGTCGCGCGGCTCTATCGGCGTTTGCGCAATAAATTCCTTTGGCAAATCATAGTAGAAATCGCTTTTATTCATTACCGCCGTCCGTGTCCAAAAATGAAAGCTGTGTAACTGCCTTGCGTGACGGCTTTACGCCCAAATGATTGAACGCAGCCTTTAACGCTATCCGTCCGCGCGGTGTGCGCGCAATAAAGCCGAGCTGAATGAGGTACGGCTCTATAACGTCCTCTATCGTCCCCGCGTCCTCGTTGATTGCAGCGGCAAGCGTGTCCAGTCCCGTCGGTCCGCCATCGAACTTTTCCACCAGTGCGGAAAGCAGTTTTTTGTCGTTGTAGTCAAGACCCAGCGGGTCGATTTCCATGTCGTTGAGCGCCTTGACCGTAATCGGCAAAGTGATGTTGCCGTCGCCTATTACCTGCGCAAAATCGCGCACGCGTTTTAGCAAACGGTTGGCAATTCTCGGCGTGCCGCGCGAACGTGAGGCAAGCTCCGCCGCCGCGTCGTCGTCGATAGAGATTTTGAGCAGGCGCGCCGAACGCTTGATTATGCGCACCAAGTCGGTCGGAGAATACGGCTCTAATCTACAAATAACGCCAAACCTGTCGCGGAGCGGACCTGTAAGCATGCCCGCACGCGTGGTAGCGCCTATCAATGTGAATTTATTCAGGTTAAGCCGCAGCGACGTTGCGCCCGCGCCCTTGCCCGTGGATATATCCAGCACAAAGTCTTCCATCGCGGGGTACAGCACTTCCTCGATAGAATGGTTGAGCCTGTGGATTTCGTCGAGGAACAGCACGTCGCGCTCTTGAAGATTGGTCAGCATTGACGCAAGGTTGGCGGCGCGTTCTATACCGGGACCGCTCGTCACCTTGATTTCCACGCCCAATTCCGAGGCGATAATGTGCGCAAGCGTCGTTTTGCCCAGCCCCGGCGGTCCGTACAGCAAAACATGGTCGAGCGCCTCGCCGCGCGCCTTGCTTGCCGCAACGTACACCTTGAGATTGGCTTTGACCTTGTCCTGTCCTATATATTCGTCAAACGTAGTCGGACGGAGCGAAATATCGCCGTCGTCGGTGACCAGTTCTTTGTTTGTGATAAACCTGTTGTTTTCCATTGTTCAATTATAAGTTACGTAACGCCGCAAGGACAATATCCTCGGTGGACATATCGGGTTTGGAAACCTTTTTGACCGCTGCCTCAGCCTCCTTGCGCTCGTAGCCCAAGCCGATAAGCGCAAGCACCGATTTTTCGTCGGGCAACTGCTGTTCGGCAATGACAGTGCCGCCGTCGTCGACAGCAGGCGCGACCTTACCCTTGAGCTCCAACACGATGCGCTCGGCGGTCTTTTTGCCCACGCCCTTTATTGTGGAAAGCGCCGCGGCATTGCCCGACGCTATTGCCGAAGTGAGCCTATCCGCCGCCATTCCGCTAAGCACCGCCACAGCGAGCTTGGGACCGACGCCCGACACGCCTATCAACAGCAAAAACAATTCGCGTTCCTGCTGTCCCGAAAACCCGAACAGCTCCAGCGCGTCGTCGCGCACGGCGAGGTACACGGGCATCTTTACGTCCTGCTTGCGGCTCGCCTCGGCACAAGCGAAAGCGGACGCCGTGAGCGCAAAGCCCACGCCGCCGCAATCTACTACTACCTTATTTTCGCTTACCGCGGCAACCTTGCCCGATATATAGTCGAACATTTTTTTACCCTTTTGTATTAAGCAACTTTAAGCTTTTCAGTATATGCGTTTTATTCGCCGTCGCCCTCGGAATCCGAGCTTTCCTCAAACGGCAAGCCGCCCTTTTGCGCAATCATCTCGCGGATTTTGGCGTCCAACTCTTCCAACAGCTCGGGGCGCGAAAGGATTATTTGTTTTACCGTTTCCCTGCCCTGACCGAGCCGCTCGTCCTTGTACGAGAACCACGAGCCGCTCTTGACGATAAGTCCTTGATCGATAGCCATATCCAAAATGCAACCCTCGTTGGAAATGCCCTTGCCGAATATGAGATCGAATTCAGCCGTCTTGAACGGAGGAGCAAGCTTGTTCTTTACAATCTTGACCTTGGTGCGGTTGCCGATAACGTTTGCGCCATCCTTAAGCGCCTCGCCCTTGCGCACGTCAAGCCTTACGCTCGCGTAAAACTTTAACGCTTTGCCGCCGGGTGTTACTTCGGGATTGCCGTACATAACGCCTATCTTTTCGCGCAGCTGGTTGATGAATATTATGCAAGTCTTTGTCTTGTTGCAAACGCCCGCAATCTTGCGCAGTGCCTGCGACATTAACCGCGCCTGCAAACCGACGTGGCTTTCGCCTATCTCGCCGTTGATTTCAGCCTGCGGCGTGAGCGCGGCAACCGAGTCGATTACAACCACGTCCATTGCACTGCTGCGTACAAGCGCCTCGGCAATGTCCAGCGCCTGCTCTCCGTTGTCCGGCTGGCATATGTAAAGGCGGGACAGGTCGATGCCTAAGTGCTGAGCGTAAACGGGGTCGAGCGCGTGCTCCGCGTCGATAAACGCGACCATGCCGCCCGTCTTTTGCGTTTCCGCTATTACGTGCAATGCAAGCGTAGTTTTACCGCTCGATTCGGGACCGTAAACCTCGACAATCCTGCCACGCGGCAAGCCTCCTATTCCAAGCGCAAGATCGAGCGCGAGGCAGCCCGTAGGGATAGCGTCCACCTGCGTAGCGACCGAATCGGTCATGCGCATGATAGAGCCCTTGCCGTACGTTTTTTCGATTTGAGCAATGGTTTCCGCCAATGCCTTCTCTTTTTCGGACTGCGACATGTCGGTGTTGTAAACTTTGAATTTTTCCTTCTTATCCATAATATACCTCTTGGTAGTTTTTTTACTTAGTTATCGTTGCCGTCGTTGGGCGAAACTATCGTCGGCGCAAACGGTGCGATCGGTGTGGTGGGTTGCGCTTGCACGGGTTGCTGTTGCGCCATAGGCTGTTGTACAGGTTGCTGCGGCGCATACGGTACGCCCTGAGGCTGCATAGGCTGTTGCTGTGCATACTGCGCGGGCTGTTGCGTAGGCTGCTGTACAGGCTGCGCAGCCTGTTGCTGCGCTTGCGCCGCCGCAAATGCCTCACGCTGCTTTTTTTGCCGCCTGTAGCTTATTAAGCTTTCGTACAGCAAGAACATTGCGTTTTTCACGCCGCTTTTTATGTTGTATTCGCGGTCGCCGTTAAACACGTATTTGATTACGGCTATGCTCTTTTGTGAGGTTATGCCGAGCGCGACGTAGCAAAGCCCGAGCGCACCATTCTGAGCGGACGGACCTGCGTTGCCCGTGGTGGCAATGGCTATATCGCAATCCCCGCTCGCCATAAGCCCGAGCGCCATATTGTACGCGGTGTCGCCGCTTACCACGCCCTTTTCAGCAATGGTTTCGAACGGAACGCCCAGCCGCTTATGCTTGGACACGACGGAGTATGTGACAACGTCCTCCATAAGATAATCGCTTGCGCCAGCAACGGAAGTGAACGCCGCGCCGAGCGCGCCGCCGGTAAACGATTCGGCGATTTTGATTTTAAGCCCCTCGGCTTTGAGTATTTGCGCCACGCGCTCGTTGATTGAAATATCGTCGTAGGCATAGGTGCAGCCGCCGAGTATATCGCCCAAGCGTTCGGAAATATCGTTCATATCCTCTTTGGCAATGTTGGTGGAGCACCGCGCGTGCACCTCACATTCCAAAAAGTCCTCGAAAAATCCGAACTGCACCTTGCTCTTTTTGGTCATGTATTCCTTGAGCATAACCTTAAGCTCGTCAACCGACTTGCCGTATGTTTTGAACACTATTACGGCATAGCGCTTTTTGACCTTTTTGTTGAGCAGCGGAATAAACTTGTCCGTCAAAAATTTGTAATCGACCTTTGCCGCGACGGAATGGAGCTTGCCGTCAAGCTCGAAGTGGTCGGGGCGCAGCGACAGCGTGTCCTTGTAAGCGTCGTAAAACGCGTCCGTATTGCCGTCTATGACGATAGCGTCGCATGTGGCGCGCAGCATATTGATAGCGCCGTCGATTTCCGATATTTCCGCCGTGACGAATAGATCCGCAGTATGTCCGTTGTCAAACAACGCCATCTTAGCGGTGCGCACGTCTACGGTTTGCTTTTCGACCGATAAAAAGCCTACTTTCACTAATCTAATCCTCCAAGACCTGTCTGTTCTTTACGATATAATGCACGCCCGAAACGACGGTGAGAACGGTAGCAAGAATAAGAAGAATCAAGCCGCCGTAGAAGAATACAATGCCCGCAAGCTCGTTCCATACCACAAAGTCCGCAACGGGCAGCAACGCAAACAGCGCCATCATTTGCACTAAGGTTTTGAGCTTGCCAAGCTTATCGGCGGCAAGCACGACCTTTTTGTCCGCGGCGATCGTGCGGAAAACGCTTATCATAAGCTCGCGCGACAGTATGAGCATTGTGCAAACGGCTATAACGATTTTGTGCCCGCTCGACGGCTCGATATACAAATGTCCGCCGTACGCCGCCAAAACGGGGTCGGCAACGCATATGGCGACAAGCGAGCACGCGATAATCATTTTGTCGGCTATCGGGTCGATGAACTTGCCGAAATTGGAAACGAGATTGTTTTTGCGCGCAAGGTAGCCGTCAAAGAAATCGGTCAGGCACGCAAAAAAGTAGACGAGCGCGGCGGCAAGTCTATGCCCCTCGAACTCGACAAAAAACAGTACTATCAAAATGGGTATCATCAACATTCTGATGACAGTGAGAATATTGGGTATATTCTTTTTCATTGTTTATCGCTCCCGGTTTTTCCGTATAGGTCGTAATTAGTGCTTTTGGTAATTTCGACGTCGTAGTAGTTGCCAACCTCCAAGTCGGTGCCCTTAATGTACACCACCCCGTCTACCCCGGGTGCTTGAAACTGCGCTCTGCCGACAAATCGGTTTTTATCGAAATCTACGTCCTCGTAAATCACGCGCAGGGTTTTGCCTACTTGCTTTGAATTGAATTCCTTGGTGACCTCAGCGCATACGCGCCCCAACGCGTTTACGCGCTTAATCTTGTCCGATTTTTTAACCTGATCGGGCAGCCATGCCGACGGCGTGCCTTCCTCTTTGGAATACGCAAACACGCCCGCATACTCCGGCTTTACCTTTTTTACAAACGCGCAAAGCTCGTCAAACTCCGTTTGCGTTTCGCCGGGAAATCCGACCATCAGCGTGGTGCGCACCACTATTCCCTTTGCATGTAGCTTTTTGATCAATTTTTCAAGCGCAAGCTTGTTGGTCTTCCTGTTCATCAATTTTAGAATCTTGTTGGAACAGTGCTGAATGGGAATGTCTATATATTTGGCAATTTTGTCCGAGCTCGATATTTTTTCTATAAGCTCGTCGGTAATACGCTCGGGATAGCAGTATAGCAGCCTGATAGTAACGGGCAGTTTTTCCAGCTCGCAAAGCAGCTGCAAAAGCGACGAGCCGATGTCGCAGCCGTAACGCGAAACGTCCTGCGCCACAAGTATAAGCTCTTTTACGCCGTCCGCGGCAAGCTTGTCCGCCTCAGCATAAATATCGGCAAGCGGGCGCGATTTATACTTACCGCGTATGGACGGGATTGTACAAAACGTGCATTTGTTGTTGCAGCCCTCCGCCACCTTTAAGTACGCAACATGCGGATATGTAGTAAGCAGCCTACCGCAGTTTTCCGCATCGTAAAACGCGGCGTTAGGATAATCGGAGTTTTCGGTAGCAAGCGCCTCGCCGTCGTTTTCGGGTCGCGCATCGGCAGTACTGTTGCCGTTTACTACGTCTACTATATTCTCGTAATCGAACGTGCCCAAAAACGCGTCTACCTCGGGCAACGCCGTAACAAGCTCGTCGCGGTACTTTTGCGGCAAACAGCCTGTTACTATAAGCTTTTTACACCTGCCCGTCTTTTTAAGTTCGGCGTAGCTCAAAATGGTGTCTATACTCTCCTCGCGCGCGCTTTCTATAAACGCACAGGTATTGACAATTATTACGTCGGCGTCCGAAATGTCGCTCACCGCAAAGCCGCCGCGCACAAGACGGTACAGCATATGTTCGGTGTCTATTCTGTTTTTGTCACAACCGAGTGAAATAACCGCGACATTTTCCATTTTTTTCTCCCAAACCGTAAATTATCTATTGTCAATTATCGTCGAGATCGTGTCCGAACACTTCTTTGTACTGATCGATAGACATAATAACGTCGCGCGGCTTGTTGTTGCCCGTAATCGGACCGATATACCCCGCCGACTCCATGTTGTCTATGATGCGCGCCGCACGCGCGTAGCCGATAGAGAACCTGCGCTGCACGACGGTAGTGGATATTTGCTTTGCTTTGATAGCGTGCGCCATAACTCTGGGCGCAAGCGGGTCAAGCTCACCGCCGCCTTCACCGCCGCCCATTCCGCCGCCACCGTTACCGCCGGCAACAAACTTTTCGGCCTCCTCGTCGAAGTCACATTCGTAATGCTCTTTGAGGTGGTTGACAACGGCAAGCACCTCCTCGCCGCCTACAAACGAGCCCTGCACGCGCTTGGGCGCATACGCGTCCTGCGGATAGAACAGCATATCGCCGTTACCTGTGAGCGCCTCAGCACCCACTATATCGATTATGATACGCGAGTTGGTCGCGTCGGGCACCTTAAACGCTATACGGCTGGTAAGGTTAGCTTTTATCGTACCGGTAATAACGTCCGCCGACGGGCGCTGCGTAGCAACGATAAGGTGAATACCCGCAGCACGAGCAAGCGCCGCAATGCTGCTGATTTTGCTTTCTATCTCGCCCGATACCGACGACTGCATGAGGTTGGCAAGCTCGTCGATTATTATGACTATGTGCGGCATTTTGCTGATTTTGCCGCTGATTACGTCAGGCATACCGTTGTATTCCGACAGCTTGCTGCACGCGTACTTTTGCAGTACGGTGTAACGCCTGTTCATTTCCTTATCCGCCCACTTGAGCGCATTGAGCGCCTCCGTAGGCTCGGTAATCGTCTTTTCAAACAACAAGTGCGGCATGCCGCGGAACTTACTGAACTCCACGCGCTTGGGGTCGATAAGAATAAACCTCAAATCCTCGGGACTGGACTTGTACAATAGACTGACTATAAGACTGTTAAGTCCCGCCGACTTACCGCTACCCGTTTGACCTGCTATAAGAAGGTGCGGTATCTTTTCCAAATCGCAAACTACAAGCTCGCCGCCGATGTCCTTACCTACCGAGAACAGCATGGGCGATTTGTGCTTGGTAAACACAGGCGAAGACACCACCTCGCGCAAACCGACTATTGCGTTCTTTTTGTTGGGTACCTCTATACCTACGGCGCGCTTGCCGGGAATGGGTGCCTCTACACGCACGCCGCTGACTGCGGCAAGCTCGTACGCTATATCCGCACAGCGCGATTCTATTGCCTTAACGGACGTACCCGACGGCACCTCCAGCTCGTACCGCGTTACTTGCGGTCCGGGCACGATATTGATAACGTTGACCTGCGTCTTTAAAAAGCGCGAAACAACGTCTTCCAATATTCCAGCATTGGCTTGCAATTCCTCTTGCGACGCATCTACGGTTTCGTAAATTTTAAGCAAGTCAATCGGCGGTGTTTTGTAATTGTAATGCTTGTATCTTTTGGTGTCCTGCGACACAACCGATTGCTCCGCCTGCTGTTGCAAAACGCCTTGAATTGTCATTTGATTTTCCAACGGCGCATTGCTCTTTTTCGGTTTTGCGGGCTTGGCGGGCTCTACAATCGGTTTGTCTTGATCGTCAGCCGCAACGTACATACCAGACAAGTCTTGTCCCGTAAATCCGTCGCCGTGGTCAAAACTATGCTCGCTGAGGTCTACAGCCGGCTCGTTGGATATTATGAGCGATCCGTCGATTATGCCGTCGTCAAGATCTTTGTCGGGCTTGATTTCCTCTATATCCGACTGTCCGTTCGATTGGGGCGCATACGGCTTGCTGCCGTCCAAAATTTCCTCTTGCTCCTGTATAGTTCCTCCGCCATGTCCTACAAACGGATTAAGCGCGTCGCTGGCGTCGAATATATCCTCCGCCTTAAACCTGTCGCTTTCGAGCGGCGGTACATACGTTTGCACGGGCTCGGAAATATCGTTCATTTTGGGACGGTCCATTTCCTCCAACGCACGCATAAACGCGTCGTCAACCGATACGGGCTCGGGCTCGGGCGCATATTGCGGCGCAACCGACTGAACGGGTCGAGCGGATTGAACAGGCTGAATAGGTTGAATAGGCGGTATAGACGGCGCTACAGGTTGCGAGGCGTCTATAATGGGCTCTACGTATTCCAAACGCGGGCTGGACTTAGGCATACCGAATGCGGGACGGTAATTGTCGCTGCCGTCGTAAATAGGCTCGCGATTACGCTCCGCCACTATCGGCTTTTTGGGATGCTCGTCCACTATGTTTTCTATACCGACGTCGTTGAAATGAATATTCTTGTCGGGCGGAAAATACAGCGCGTTGAGATTGCCAGGCGTGCCGTCGTAGTCCACACGGCGCGGGCGCTCTATGTTTTGCGCGTCGGTCGCCACCCTCGTAGGAGGATCCATAAATTCGAGCGGCTCGGGCGCGTCGATAACCGCCTCTTGCACCTGCTGTTGCTGCGGCTGCTCGGCTTGCGGCTGAGCGTTAGCCGCACGGAATTCCTCCGCGGCTCGGCGCTTGATTTCTTCCTTATCGCCGTAAAGCCTAAAGCGCGCGGCGGCAGCCAATGCGCTGCGGTCGACGGGCTCGTCCTCGTCCTCGAACACAGGCGTATCCGAATAATCGCTCACCTTGCGCTCGGCGCTGACGGGAATGTCGGACGCCGAGCCCGACTCCACACTGATTTCCGCACTGTTGCGTTCTATCATTCCCGTAAACAATCCCGGTGCGGGCGTTGCGTCCACCACCATTTGCGCCTGAACGGGCAAATCGGGCTCTTCCTCCTGCGTCGGCAGCTCCGCCATTGCCTTTTTGTCCCTGCGTTTGGCGCTGAGTGCGCGGAGCTTAGAGAACGCCGAGGTCATAAACATAATATCCAAAATAAGCGCAAGCGAAAATACAACGTACGAGGCAGCCTCGGTGATTACCGCTTTAAACGCAAATGCAATAAGCCCCATAAGTATTCCGCCTGCGGAATACTTGGCGGAATACGTCGACGAGATGTATGCCGAAAACTTTTTGCCCAAAAACGCATGTGTAGACGCCAACTGCAAAATCAAAAGACCGAAAATAACGGCAAGCGCAATGCCCACCCTTGTTTTGGTTTCCGCCTGTATCTTGCGCCCGCTCAAAATAAAAATACCCAAAATAAGCGTAGCAATCAACATAGGATAAGAGGCAATGCCGAACACCCCCAACAGCACGCCGAAAATAGCCTCGCTGAAAACACCGAGAATAGGCTTGATAACTATGCAAAGCAACAAAAAAGCGGAAATGATGATTAACGTCACGCCCAAAATATCGTGATTTCCGTTGCTTGTTTTGTTTTTCTTTTTACGACTTCTGTTACGTGCCACCTTTCTACCTCTGGAAAAAATCAATAGTAAAATTACGCAATTCTACGCACTAACAATTATAACATAGACCTTTTTACTTTTCAAGGCTTTTGGCACAAAAACAAAAACTTTTTTGTCGTGATTTAAGTCAAGCTATTTTGGGCAGTAAAAAAGGTTGAGATTCCTCGCGTTGCTCGGAATGACAAAAAAATTAATGCAGTAGTAAAAATTACTTTTGTCACTCCGAACGTAGTGAGGAGTCTCAACCCTTTTTTATACGGGCAAAAAATGCGACCCGTCGCAATATGGCTTATACGTTCACTCTATCATTCTTAATTATCTTTAAGCTCGTATCCCGTTTTGCTTGACAACCCGTTTTGGCGGTCGTAGTTTTCCTTGTTCTTTTTAAGGTAAATATCGAACAGCTCGTCGCTGGTCATGCCGCTGTCTATGCACATACCCAAAAAGAAATGGAGTACGTCCACTATCTCCTCTTTGAGCTTGGCGTCGTCTATTTCTGTGGGATTTTTCCACCATTTATACTTAGCCTCTTCCACCACCTCGCCCAGCTCGACCATTAGCGCAAGCGCCTTTTTGCACACCCACTCGCCCTTTGTATAGTCGAGGTTGCGTTTTTCGCGTATGTAAGCGTCCAAGCCCTTTTGCATCCTGAACAAAACGTCCAGCTTATCCTCGTTTTGCGTAGTTGTTTCTTTGGTTTCCATATGACTAATCTCCGTTGTAAATATCTATAATTTTTGCATTAGGCTGTTTGCCCGCATACGCAAACGTGGGCTTGCCGCCGAATACCTCGTGCGCCATTGCGTTTACCTTGTCGGGCGTGACCTGCTGGATTTCCGATATTAGCTTATCTATGTCGTAAGTGAGCCCCGCCATAACCTGCCAGCGCAGCAATGCGAGCATATAATTCATAGGATTTTCCTTGCTGAACAGCGACGTGACCTTTAACTGCATTTTGGCTTTTTCGGTTTCCTCCGCCGTGACGCCGTCCTTGAGTATGAGGTCGATTTCGTTTTTGATTGCGCGCACCGAGCTTTCCACATTGTACACGTTTACGTTGGCGTTCACCGCGAACATACCGTTTGTCCTGCCGTACCAGGGCGAGCTGTACACACTGTACACAAGCCCCATTTTTTCGCGCAGGCGCTGGAACAGCCTTGAGCTCATACCGCTGCCCAATATGCAATCGAGCGATGCAAGCGTGGACGTGCGCTCGTCGGCAAACGTGAGCGCGGGAAACGCTATGGATATTTCCGATTGCTCGTAGTCGTGGATATATTCGCCGTAGCCGCCGCAGTACTGCTGTTTGGTCATTGTGCACGGCGCCGTGTACTTTTGCGACACGTAGGACGCCATATACTTTTCCACAAGCTCCAAAGCCTGCGCCTCGGTAATATTGCCCACAAACGCGACCGCCGTATTGCTCGGCAAATAATTGTGTTTTTTGTACTCCAAAATGTCGGGCTTGTTAAAACGCTTTACGTTATTTTTAGTGCCCAATATTTCCATGCCGAGCGAGCTACCCTCAAACGCCGTCCTATACAGCACGTCGTAGCACACGCCGTCGGGCTCGTCCTTGCTCATATTGATTTCTTCGATTATGACCTTGCGTTCGCGGTCGAGCTCCTCTTGCGCATACGCCGCGTTAAGAAACAAGTCGGACAAAAGCTCGAAACAATCGCCCAGCTTTTCGTCAATCGACTTGAAATAAAAGCAAGTGTATTCCTTGCCCGTGAACGCGTTGTACGCCGCGCCCGCGCGGTCAAACCGCGACACTATTTCCGCCGCGCTGCGCGTTGCCGTGCCCTTAAACTGCATATGCTCTATAAAGTGCGATATGCCGTTGTTTTCGGGCGTTTCAAAGCAGCTGCCTGCGCCCACCATAATGCCTGCCGTAACCGACCTTAACGCCATATTGGGCTCTACAATTACGGTCAGTCCGCTGTCGTATTTCTTTACTGTCATGTTTCTCCTTTACGTGCAAATGTTCTTTACACCATATCGCTTTCAAGTACTTCGCTTACGGGCGCGACCTTAAGTCCCGCGTCAGTCACCGCCTGCAAAATATTTTCCAGTGCTTTGACGGTGCTGTCGGTCGGGTGCATAAGTATCAAGTCCCCGCCCTTAATATTCTTTACCGCGCGCTTGTATATAATTTCGCTGTCGTGGTCGCGCCAGTCTATTGTGTCGCGCGTCCACATAATCGAGCGGTAGCCAAGCTCTTCCGCCACGCCAAGCGCGGTATCGCCGAACGATCCCGACGGCGGCGCGAACAAGTTCATGTCTATGCCCAGCACGTCCTTGACGGCGTCGTGCGCCGAGCTTATCTCCTTGCGGTTGTACGCGGCGTCCAGCTTTTTATGGTCCTTGTGGTAGTAGCCGTGATTGCCTATTTCGTGTCCCGCGTCCGCTATCTTTTTGAGCATGTCGGGATTGCCGTCTACCCACGAGCCGCCCACGAAAAACGTGGTTTTAAAGCTGTACTTATCCAGAATGTCCAGCATCGGCTGAATGTATTCCGTACCCCAGTACACGTTAATCATCAGCGACACCTTGGTGGCGGACTTGCCCGAGTACAGCGGCTGCCGACCCTGCGCGCTAACCTTGGCGTTGCCGCCAACGTTGACCGAAAGAGCAAGCACGACGGCTACGGTGGCACATATCACTATGTTGCCCAAAATGCGCAAAAACTTTACCTTTGAACGCGACATATAACACCTCGCAATATTATGACTTAAACAAAAGCCGCAAGACCACGACTGTAAAAGTATTCGTTAGGTTTTGCGGCTTTTTACTAAAAGCCCTATGGCATTATTTATATTCGCTATGCTCGGTGTTTTAGTATTGTTTAGTCTTTCTTTTCCTTGCGGGGCTTTCTATCGCCCTTGTCGCCATGCGGGCGGTCGCCGTGCGGACGACGGGGTTTTCTTTCCCCACGCTCACCGCGGTCGTCCTCGGCATTGTCGGCACCCTCCGCTTTTTCAATCGGGTCGCCGCTGAGCTTTTCGATAAGCTTAAGGTCTATCTTGCCCTGCTTAGTAAAGCTGACAACCTCGACCTTGACGGTATCGCCTTCCTTGAGCACCTCGGACACCGCATTGAGGCGTTTGCCCACGTACCTGCCGAGCTTGGCAATGTGTATCATGCCGTCGCGACCGGGAGCAAGCTCCACAAACGCGCCCAGCTCGTCGCGCACCGTTACTACCGGTCCGACGTACGTATCGCCGATTTCGGGATCTTTTACAATGTTCAGGATGATTTCTTTCGCCTTTTGGGTCATCTCTTGATCGACGCCCGCAATGAACACTCTACCGTCTTCCTCGATGTCGATCTTGACGCCCGTTTCGTCCACAATCTTGTTGATTGTCTTGCCGGACTTGCCGATTACGTCGCCGATCTTGTCGGGATCGATAGTGAACATTATAATCTTAGGCGCGTACTGCGAAAGCTCGGGGCGCGGCTTGTCCAAAACGGCAAGCATTTTGCCGAGTATGTGCAGTCTGCCTACGCGCGCCTGCTCGAGTGCCGTGCGCAGTATCTTTTCGTCAATGCCCTTGATTTTTATATCCATTTGGATAGCGGTAATGCCGTGCTCGGTGCCCGCTACCTTAAAGTCCATATCGCCGAGGAAATCCTCCAAGCCCTGAATATCCGAAAGGATAGCAAGACGATTCTTTGCCTCGTCCTTTATAAGACCCATTGCTATGCCCGCTACGGGCGCCTTGATGGGCACGCCTGCGTCCATAAGCGACAGCGTAGAGCCGCAAACGCTCGCCTGCGAGGTGGAGCCGTTGGACGAAAGGATTTCCGACACAACGCGAATGGTGTACGGGAATTCGTCCTCCGACGGAATAACGGGCTCGAGCGCGCGTTCGGCAAGCGCGCCGTGACCTATCTCGCGCCGACCGGGTGCGCGGAGCGGTTTCGCCTCGCCCGTCGAGTACGGCGGCATATTGTACTGGTGCATATAGCGCTTGGTTTCCTCGTCGTCGAGGTTGTCCAGCTTTTGCGCGTCGCCGGCAGTGCCGAGCGTGCAAATGGACAGCGCCTGCGACTGACCGCGTGTAAACACAGCCGAGCCGTGCGTGCGCGGAAGAACGCCTACCTCGCACCAAATATCGCGGATGTCGGTGGTTTTACGACCGTCGGGACGAACGCCCTTGGCGAGAATCTTTTCACGCACCTTCTCTTTGGTCATGTAGTAAAGCGTATCGCCGATTTCGCGTTCCCTGCCCTCGAACTGCTCTTTGAAGTGCTCCATAACGTCGGCTTGAACGGCGTCCTGATTTTCCTGACGCTCGGTCCTGTCAAACGTGTCAAGCGCTTTGTCAAGCTTTTTGTCGGCGTACTTGCGTACTGCCTCGTTTACGTCGTCGCCGATATGATACAGCTCCATGTCAAGCTTTTTCTTTCCGACCTTTTTGACAATGTCGTTGATGAACTTGACCTGCTTTTTGATTTCCTCGTGCGCGAACAGTATGCCGCCGAGCATTTGCTCCTCCGACACCTCTTGCGCGCCCGCCTCAACCATCATTATGGCGTCGGCGGTACCCGATACGTACACGTGCATCGTGCTTTTTGCGCGCTGCTCGTTGTCGGGGTTGATAACGTACTTGCCGTCGACACAGCCGACTACGACCGAGCCGGTAGGTCCCATAAACGGTATGTCGGATATGGACAACGCAATCGAGCTGCCGAGCATTCCGAACACTTCGGGCGGGATATTGGTATCCACGGACAGCGCCGTTGCCACAACCGATACGTCGTTGAACAAGCCCTTGGGGAACAACGGACGGATGGGACGGTCGATAAGGCGGGACGTCAAGATTGCCTTGTCGCTGCCTCTGCCCTCGCGGCGTTTAAAGCTGCCGGGAATCTTGCCGATTGCGTACAGCTTTTCTTCAAAGTCTACTCCGAGCGGGAAATAATCCATGCCCGGTCGGGGCGCGTCCGCCATAGTCACGTTTGTCATAACAACCGTATCGCCGCAGCGAATAATACACGAGCCGTTGGCTTGTCCCGCATACTTGCCGGTTTCTACAGTGACCGTGCGCCCTCCGATTTCAGTTTGGAAAACATTGCATTCCATTTTTTATATTTCTCCTAAATTAATAATGCCATAATTGAATAACTCAAAACGCCTTAACATAACAAACAAGGGTGTGCCACGGCACACCCTTGAATCGGTGTTACTTACGCAATTCGAGTTTGGCAACCAAGCTGCGGTATCTTTCGATGTCGATTTCTTTAAGATAATTCAGCTGGCTGCGACGGCTACCTACCATCTGCAAAAGTCCGCGGCGGGAGTGGTGATCCTTTTTGTGGGTCTTAAGGTGTTCGGTAAGATGATTTATGCGCCATGTAAGGAGCGCAATTTGAACCTCGGGACTACCCGTGTCACCCTCGTGCGTTGCGTACTTTGCTATGATTTCCGCCTTGATTTGTTTGTCCATTTTTTACCTCCGACAAAATTGAATTCGCCTTAATCACAGAACTGCGTGGAGAGCGCAATACCGAGAATAAGGTACGTAAAAGATTATAGCACAGTATTTTTGCCTTTGTCAATCGATTTTATATAATTCGAAATTATGAATTCGGAATTAAATTCTCATGTCCCCTTTTCGTATCCAGCCCTTTTTGCGCATAAGCTCGGACACGCCGAGCGCGACCGCGGCGGGAACGATAATATAGCACACAAGCACTGCTATAAGCACGTACCACCATTGTATGCCGTTTTCTATAGATGTCATAAAGGTTTGGATTACACCGACAAGCCCCGCAGTACCCATGCCGCTGCCCGTAGCGTCGCACATAATTTTGAACGCCGCACTCGCAAGCGGTCCGGCAACGGCGGACGCCGCTACCGCGGGAATGAGTATGCGCGGATTTTTGCCGAGGTTTGGTATTTGCAGCATGCTCGTGCCTATGCCCTGCGACACAAGCCCGCCCCATTTGTTTTCGCGGAAGCTTGCCACGGCAAAGCCGACCATATGCGCGCAGCACCCCGCGCACGCCGCCGCCGCGCCTATACTCGCATTGTAGGATAACGCAGGCGTGTTTATAAGCGACGAATTGAATATCATAACGCCGAACGCCGCGCTGGACGTAGGCAGCGTTAGCAGCAGTCCCATAACCACCGCAACGAGAATGCCGAACGACACGGGCTCCCAGCCTATAGCAAGCGACACCGCCTTGCCGAGCAGTGCAAACAGCATGCCGAAGGGAATACCGAGCGCGATTGCGCCCACCGTGCCGCACGCAATAGCGCACAGCGGCACGACAAGTATGTCTATAGGCGTTTTGCCCTCTACGTGCCGAGTGACCTCTATTGCCGCCACAGCCGCGACAAACGCGCCTACGGGGTCGCCTATTGCGATTGACGGATTGGCTGACGCGCCGTAAACGTGTATGCCCGACAGCGCAAAAATGTTGGTAATGTTTGCGCCCACCATACCCGCGACGGAAGACGAAAAGCTTGTCAGCTTGCCTGCTTTAAGGCTGTACGCAATGCCGACGCCTATACCCGCGCCCATCAACAGCTTTGCGACGTACCCGATATAATACAACATATTGCCGAATGCGTTTTTGCCGATAAGCGACCCTATTTGCCCTATTATAGTGCCTATAATGAGCGTGCAAAAAAGTCCGAGCGCCATGCCCGAAAACGCCTCTATAAAATACCTGTGCGCAAAATACTTGACCCACTGCTTTGCCGTGCGTTTTTGCGGCGCGGTGTCTACTGCGCTTTGTTCTATTTGTTCGACTTGCTCGACGTTTTCGGCTACCGCTTGTTCGTTTGCGTCGGGCGGTTGTGCCACTGTATCGTCAAGTTTTTCCGACTGAATTTCGTCCATATTGTTTCACTCCTGCAAAACAATTTAGTAATTACAGTATAACATTCGCAACACGGAGTGTCAAATAAATAATAACATGCACAAAAAAACTCCTTACATACGTAAGAAGTTTTTTGTGTTATGTAATTATCGATTAAGCTTGACGTGTAAACGTTGCTTGTAAATCACTATCAACATCCATTGTGCTCCAATCGAATATTTGTAAAGAGCTATTATCTTCCGAAATCAATATCCAAAAATCTTCGCCGTTGATTTTGATTTTAAATGCTCTATCGTTGCCCGCAACTGCCGTCGCTGTACCATCACCACTTTGGAATCCGGCGTATGCGTATGCCAGCGTGTCAGTGTTAATAGTTATTTGCGTGTAAGTAGCAATCCCTACATTAAGCGAGCCTGTAAATGTTTTTTCAGCCACGTCCTCGCCTCCCGACGACGCGTCTTTCCACTGTGCGGTAAGCGTTACGTTTCCGTTGGGCATGGTGTACTCCGCGCCAGCGGCATACTTATTTGTCCCATCCGACCAACCGTCGAACACTTTGTCACCATTGGCAAGTCCCGTGCCTGCCGCAAGGTCGAACCTTTCTCCCTCGGCTTTATTTGTTTCTATAGGGAGCGTACCAGTGCCACCGCCAAGGTCATACGTCACCGTATAATACGTTATTTGCTCCCAAACGGCAGTGAACGTTGTATCCTGCGTCAGCGTGTAATACGAACCCGCATCATAAATAGCACCCTCATTAGCGGTACCGATATCCGCGCTGCTCGTCCAACCTTTAAGCGTATATCCCGCTCTGGTGAAATAAATATTAGCTGCAAGGAATTGCTTTTTACCGTAAGGCAAGCGGTATGCGGTTGCGGACGAGATAAACTTTGTCGTACTCGTTTCGCTGTCGAAATTGGTTTCGACTGCCGGATTGTCAACACCCGCATAGCTGACAGTATACAACCTATTCCACCTTGCAATTACTTCGGTGTTATCGCCCGTCAATATTATTCTTGCACCCTGGGCATAGTCGGTTTCGTTTACAGTCCAACCCGCCAACGTGTAATCGTCACGCGAGAAACCTATTTGATAATTGCGTATCAGCGTATATGAATTGGGAGTCGTGACGTAATCGGTATAGTCCTCACCGTTTCCGCCGTTCGCTTTGTAGACTATAGTATAGATATGATAGACATATTCTACAACCACGTCTTTTTCGGGCATTGTAAAGTTCTCGCAATAAGCGTTGTCTTTTATTTCTCCGTCCACCTTGATTTGTTCGTAATTGGAATCAATCGGATACAACAACCCTACTGGTATATCTTTAGAATAATATGCAATAATGTCATCGCTGTTCGGAATATTGTTGGTTATTGTCATCTTGTAGAGCCGATCTTGGAACTCGTATTGATTTTGTCCCACGGTCAAGGTGATATGTATGTTACGACCGTTTGTCGTACCCGTTACTGGCGTGCTTACGCGAGCCGAAGCGTAATCCGAATCCACTACAGTGCTGTCAGTTATAGTAAACGCATTGTACGAATATGTATACGATAAATCATTGTATACTAAGCAATCATAATCACCTGTATATATTATAATTGTCCCTGTGCCGTCATCATTCAACATGAGTGTGCCAGTAATATTATCGTTGTTATATGCTACGGCTATGTTTGCGGTTGGATTGAACATAGGCACGTTCTTCCACTGTGCAGTAAAAGTTACCGCTTTTTCAGACATGGTGTATTCAGCGCCTGCGGCATACTTGTTTTTGCCGTCATACCAGCCGTCAAATACTTTACCGCCATTGGTAAGCCCAGCTGCAGAAGCAAGGTTGAATTTTTCACCTTTTGCCTTGTCGGTTTCGGTGGGCACCGTGCCGCTCGCGCCATCACCGATGACATATGTAACCGAATGTTTTACAGCCGCACTCAAATCGCCGTATGTATATGTTTTCCCTTTTACGGTAATCGCAATATTAAGTACGTTGTTTATAAATGTTCCCGTACAAGTCGTGCCAATCGCAGGAGTGATTGTGATAGTTGAACCCTGCATAGAAAAGGTAAGCGTTACATACTCCAAAGAGTTTTCGCTTAAATGTAAAATATAAAAACCGCCCTCATGTGTTTTAAAATCCAAATCTATCCTTGATGTCCAATCGTTATCTTCTCCTCTAAATGCGTTTTCATACTGCGCCACAAAAACGGCATCGCCTGTAAGAGTGTACGTATTGCCCGCATACAGCAATCTGTTGGAAACAGCGTCATCATTCTCCGCTTTCCAACCGTTAAACCTATAGAAATTTTCTACGACAAACGGAAAATCATATAATATAGAATATGTGCCCGACGGCACGTTGCTTATAACTACATCCTCGCCTGTGCCGTGTTCGCCCGCCTTGTATGTTACCGTATACGTTACCGGAATCTCGTTATCCTTCCACTGCGCGGTGAAAACAACCGGTTTATCCGACATAGTGTATTCGGCGCCTGCGGCGTACTTGTTTTCGCCGTCCGACCAGCCGTCGAATTCCTTGCCTTCGTACGAAATACCGTCAGCCGACGCAAGGTTAAACTTTTCGTTCGCACCCTTGTATGATTGGGCGGGCGTTTCGCCGGTACCACCGTTAAGGTTGTAAGTTACACTGTACGTTACTGGATCGTCGCCGTTAGATCCCCACTGCGCGGTAAACGTAACCGCATTGGACGGCATAGTGTATTCGTCACCTGCATTATACGTAAGGCTGCCGTCGTTCCAGCCCGCAAACGTCTTACCCTCATAGGTAATGCCGTCGGCGGATTTAAGCTTGAACTTTTCCCCTGCCGCCTTGTCCGTTTCGGTGGGCGGCGTGCCCGTTGCGTCCGCGCCGACCTCGTAAGTAACCTTGTATTTTTTGTCGGGCGTATTCTCGTGTTTTCCGTCGGACGTACCGCCGTCGCACGCGATAAACGCAAGCGCCGTAGCTGCTACCGTCAGCGGCAGCAGTAGTGTTTTTAACAATCTTTTTGCCATAGTCTCTCTCCTTTTTGGATAATATTATACCCCTCCGCACGTCATTGTGCGAAAAATAGATAACCTGATATAGTAAAATATGTAGCAATTACTTTAAAGCAGTATTTAATGCCGTAGCGTAACGTTATGCAGTGGTATGCTTGTATGTAAAGGTTGTATGGTCGTCGGACACCGTTACGGTAAAGCTGTAAACAGTGCTACGATATGTGAACGTAAACGTGTACACGTTGCCGTTCTTTTCCGCCAACACGCCATAGCCGCTTGCCTCCGTCCAGTACAGCTTGCGGTCGGTATCTACATCTATTTCGAACTCAGCCGTGATAATATAGATATTGTCGTTTTGCATAAGAATGGATATTTTGCTGCCGTCCGGCGCCGTAATATCGTTGTAACGAATAGGCGAAAGCTTTTTGGTGATATCCAGCGTCTCGCCGTTGAAATCGACATATATATCGTACAGCTTGCCGTCCTCGTCCTCGTAGTTATAGATGATTTTGGTGCTGTATCCGTTTATGTACAGCTGAACTTCTTTGCCGTTAAACTTGACGGTAGCGTATCCGCGGTTGTTTTCGTAGCTCTCGGGCTGAAGATCCATCGGATCGCATTCAAGCGTGTTCTTGCCGTCCTTGGTCGTGTACGTCATCTTTTCCTGAATGGGGGTAAAGTACCGCATAGTGCTACCCAACGCAAAGGAAATAACGCCGTCCTTGTATTTGCCCTCTATGGTGGCGTAAGGCGTACCGGTGCTTGACGAACTGTACTCGTAGAACGTGATCTTTTCGCCGTCGATAGCGTACATCCACACGTACGAGTTTTGATACACTGCCCTGCCGTCCAGCTCAAGCGTATCGCCGCCGCTTATGTACATACCCTTTTCGTCACCCGACTCTATGTACAAATGCCTGCAATAATCGCTCCACGTGGATTCACTGTAGCAGTTAAGCGCGACGTCGATATTTTGTACTTTAAACCTGAACGCAATATTGCCGAGCGTAATCTTGCTGCCCATTGTGGGTGCGCCGTCTTCGGCATCGCCCATAAGCTCTACAACGAGCGTGGGATCGTCTTCGTAAACATTGCATTGATAGAATGCAAAGTCGCCTATTTCCGTAATGGCGGCGCCAAGCTGCACAAGCCTGAGGCTTTCGCAGCCGCTAAACGCGCTTTCGCCTATTATCTTGATTGCCGGCAGCTCCAGCACATCCTCTTGTGTATTGTCGCTGTTGTTGAGCTTGTCGCATGCAGCAAACGCCATTGAGCCTAAGCTTTGAACATTGGGCATCGCAACCGTTTCGAGGTTTACGCAGCCGTAGAACGCACTTGCGCCCACAAGAATAACATTGTTAAGGTCAACGCTCTTGATAAAGTCCATTCCACGGAACACTTCGCTGTTGATTGCATTAATGTAATCCGGAATGACAATGTCTATAAGCTCGCCTTCCGCAAGCTCCTTTTGCAGGTTATACTGAACAAGCACAGTATATTCTGTGCTGCCCGACGTTACGGTTTGCGTAACCCACTCGGGCAATTTGGCAGCCGCGGTAGCGCCCACGATTTTGTCCGCAAATGCACTCCAAGCGGTCTTGTATGCGTCCACAGCGGTGTCGGGAACGACTATTTTAAAGTCGCCCGCGCCCCAGCGGAAGGGATTGTCATCCGCGCCGGTATAGTCTAATTGTGCGGGAGTCGTGCCGAGGAATACAGCACGGCGCAACGAGTAGTTGTTTTGGAATGCGCGCGCACCTATTGCCGTCACTGTCGCGGGTACGGTCACCGAAGTGAGCGATACGCCGCTCGTGCTTATTAAGTAATTAAACGCATCGGCGGCAATCTCGGTTGCCTCTTCGGGAATTTCCACAACAGTCGCCTGACCTTGATAATCGGTAAGAACGCCATTTGTGTTTACGACACAGCCGGTCTTGCTGACCGAGAATTTCATATTTGCATTGTTGATTACAAATACCATTCTTTCGGTTTCGACGGTTTCACCGTCTTCCTCAGTCGTGCAAACAAGGGTAACTACACCGCCCTCGTCAACCGTGTAATCACCTTCGTAAATAACGCCGTTGGATATGTACTGCGCCATGCCGTAGCCGTCAAGGTACAGCGTGCTCTTGTCATTTTCTTCGGTCGATGTGTATGTGCCGACAACCGTTTCGTCGCACATACTGAACACGGGAATGTAACCGCCACTACTCGATGAAACAACACCGACGATAAACTTGAACGTAAACTGATCCTGATACATTGCGGAAAGCGGCTCGAACTGCCACTCACCCCTTATCGATTCGTAATTGTCGGTGCCGTAATACACGCCATTTACCGACATAGTAATATTTTGACCTGCGTCGTCGTAAACGTTAAGCGTTGCGTTGCCGTAACCGCCGAGGTTGAGCTCCCAAGCAAGTCCGTTGATATTGTAGAACGTGCCGCTTTCGCCACCGATTATTGTGAACAATCCGTCGTATTCGGTGCCTTCTACCGGCTGGCGTACAATGTTAAAGTACGACGTTTCGGGCTTGGAGCTGTCGTCCGCCTTTTCGTCGGTATATTTGAATATGTAATCGCCGTTTTCGGGATCGTATTCGTAATCGCCGCTTGCCGCAACGTTGATCATATCGCCCACGCACCGTATATACGTCGCATAGCCAAAGCCGTCCAACGCCATAATGTAGTCGTAGGAAATCATATCGTATACGTAATCGTACATTAAGTACTGACCTTGCATTCCGTCCAACGTAGCGTAAGTGAAGTTGGGATACAGCCTGCCCGCAAACTCGCCGCCCTCGAACTCGTCGGAGTAGAACGTGAACTCGGTGCTGCCCGATGCGGTATCGCTGCTCGGGGAAACAAAGCCGTCAAGATTTTTTGCGTCTTTATCCGCACGGACAAGCTTTGCCGCGCCCTTACCCTTGCCGATAAGCGGCTCGTACACGTAAATCTTGTCGTCGTTTTCGTTGCGCGCGTCGGTGTACTCTACCGCCCACTGCGCATAAAGCTTGATATTGGAATCGGTAAGCGTAATCTTGTCGCCCGCGTTGTACTGTCCGTCCTGCTTGACGTCAGCCACCAAGCCGTTGGGGTAAATGGACCAACCGACAAACATATAACCAACGGCGCCGTAATCGTTGCCGTCGGCAACGGTAACGCTTTCACCCGCCTCGACCGTCACGTTGGGAATGTCCTTTGCGTGCGGGGCTTGACCCTTGTTATATTCGTAAATTACGGTATATTCGACTTTAGGGGTGTCGAACTTGGCGTAATACTTAACGTTCTTATTGGGCATGACGGAAGGGATTTCCACCGCGTCGCCTTTGAACTCGGCATTGGTGTACCAGCCGACAAATGTGCTGCCCGATTTTTCGGGATTGCTCGGCGCAAAAATCATACTGCCGCCCACTGCGGTTATCGGGTCGATTTCCGTCCCGCCGTAGGTTTCGAACGACATAGTATACGTTTTGGACGCATCGTCGCCGCCGCAACCTACGACAAACATCGACATAGCCGCGACCGCCGCTAATATTATTGTCACAAAGATAAGTTTACGTGATTTCATACTGTACCTTTTCCGCTTACAACCGATTTTTTTTGTACAATAAAGCAAACCGTTGACGGCGCCATTGCCATACAAAAGTTGTAATATTGCTTTATAATACCACTTTTTGAAAGGTATTGTCAAACATTAATAATATAAATTTAGGCACAATTAACCAAAAACACAAAAATTTTGGCTGATTGTGCGTAGCAGTGCGAATTTGTTTGCTTTTTGCCGCAAATTATTATACAATACGTGTGTTAATATTTTTTACATTAAGGAGTACATACTTATGGCAAAAATGCGCGTTGTTCTTGCGTATTCCGGTGGACTGGACACCACCATCATCATTCCTTGGTTAAAGGAAAACTACGACTGCGACGTTATAGCCGTCGCCGCCGACGTCGGACAGGGCGAGGAGCTTCCCCCTCTCCACGAAAAAGCCAAAAAGAGCGGAGCGGAAAAACTCTATATCGAGAATCTTCAAGACGAGTTTGTAACCGACTGCATATTCCCCACCATCAAGGCTGGCGCGGTGTACGAGGGCAAGTATCTTTTGGGTACGTCGTTTGCTCGACCCGTAATCGCCAAACGCTTGGTGGAAATCGCCAAAAAGGAAAAGGCGGACGCCATTTGCCACGGCTGCACGGGCAAGGGCAACGACCAAGTGCGGTTTGAGCTGTCCATTAAGGCGCTTGCGCCCGATATGAAGATTATCGCACCGTGGCGTATTTGGGATCTTAAGTCCCGCGACGACGAAATCGATTATGCCACCGCGCACGGACTGGACGTGCCCGTCACCAAAGAGCACAACTATTCCATGGACCGCAACCTTTGGCACCTTTCGCACGAAGGCAGCGACCTCGAAGATCCCGCCAACGAGCCCAAGGACGAAATGCTGCTTATAAGCAAGCCCATTAAGGACACGCCCGACACCCCCGAATACGTCACTATCGACTGGGTCAAGGGTATTCCCACTGCGGTAAACGGCAAAAAGCTCGCACCCGTTGCGCTCATCGAAACGCTTAACGAAATCGGCTCCAGGCACGGCGTAGGCGTAGACGACATGGTGGAAAACCGTCTTGTCGGCATGAAATCGCGCGGCGTTTACGAAAACCCCGCAGGCTCCATACTGTACGCTGCGCACAAGAATTTGGAGGAAATCACCCTCGACCGCGATACCGCTCACTTTAAAGAGCATATCGCTATCAAGTTTGCCGAGCTTGTGTACGACGGCAAGTGGTACACCCCGTTGCGCGAGGCGCTGTCCGCTTTCGTCGACCAAACGCAGGAATACGTTACCGGCACGACCAAGCTCAAGCTGTTCAAGGGCAAAATCACGCCCGCGGGCATGACATCCCCCTACTCGCTGTACGACGAGGATATAGCGACGTTCGGCGAGGACGACGTATACGACCAAAAGGATTCGGCTGGCTTTATCAACCTGTTCGGCTTGCCCCTCAAGGTCCGCGCCAAAATGCTGGAAAAAGCCAACAAAAAGTAATTTACAATCATTATAAACGAAACTTGCGGATTTATATCCGCATTTTTCTAAAGAACACTTTTTTACGAGGTCACTATGAAACTTTGGTCGGGCAGATTTACCGCCGAGCTTAACGATATAGCCGAGGAGTTTAACGACTCTCTCCCCTTCGATCGCCTTATGTACCGTCAGGACATTCAGGGCTCGATAGCGCACTGCACAATGCTGGGCAAATGCGGCATAATAGCGCAGGGCGAGGCAAAAACGCTCGCCGACGCGCTCAAATCCATCCTTGCCGATATTGACGGCGGAAAGCTCGAGCCTGTGGGCGCGGAGGACATTCACTCGTTTGTGGAAAACACGCTTGTGTCGCGCGTCGGCGACGTCGGCAAAAAGCTGCACACGGCTCGCAGCCGCAACGACCAGGTAGCAACCGATATTCGCCTGTATTTGCGCGACGGCATAGACGAGCAAATCAAGCTTTTAAAAACGCTTGTCGTTACGCTTGCGGACAAGGCGGAAAAAGAGAAAGCTACCGCTATGCCAGCGTACACGCATATGCAAAAAGCGCAGCCCTCCACGCTCGGGCATTACCTGCTTGCTTACGCCAATATGTTTTTGCGCGACGCGCAAAGGCTTATAGACTGCCGCAAGCGCGTAAACGTTTTGCCGCTGGGCAGTGGCGCGTGCGCGTCCACCACATTCCCTATCGACCGCGAGTATACCGCACGGCTACTCGGCTTTGACGGCGTTACGCAAAACTCGCTGGACGGCGTGGGCGACCGCGATTTTGCGGTGGAATACCTGTCATGCGCGACGCAAGCCATGCTGCACCTATCGCGCATAAACGAGGAATTTGTGTACTGGTCGGGCGAGGAATTCGGATTTTTGATTTTGCCCGACGCGTTCAGCACCGGCTCGTCCATTATGCCGCAAAAAAAGAATCCCGACGTAAACGAGCTGTTGCGCGGCAAGTGCGGCAGGGTCGTCGGCGACCTTGTCGGCATGATTACCGTAATGAAAGGTTTGCCACTCGCCTACAACAAGGATATGCAGGAAGACAAAGAGCCGCTGTTTGACGCGGTGAACACGCTGTCACTGTCGCTTAAGGTATTTACCGCGTTTATGAACGCCGTGGACTTTGACCGCAAAAAAATGAACACTGCCGCCGCGGGCGGACACTCCTGCGCGACCGAGTGCGCGGACTACCTTGCCGCCAAGGGTTTACCCTTCCGCGCCGCGCACGAGATAACGGGCAAAATAGTGCTGTACTGCATAGATAACGGCAAAACCCTGCAAAGCCTTACCGTGGACGAATACAAAAAGTTCTCCCCGCTTTTCGACGACGGCATACTGCAAGCCGTACTGCCCCAAAACGCGATTGCCCGCCGCAAAGCAATCGGCGGCTGCGCAAGCGATGAAATCGACAGGCAGCTAAAGGTATTGCGCAACGAACTAAACAAAATATAACGATTAATTCGGAATTATCGGTATATGACTTATTAATTCACACGGTCACAGGCTGTGTGAATTTTTTTATTCTTATTCTCAATTCGCATAACACTCTCTTTGCAACGATACGTAATTGGAGAACATGGAAACAATCTCCTTGTTGCCCGTGTCGCAAAATTCCATGCCGAAAAGTCGGCTTATGGCTGCGGTGGCGTTGGAGCTCATAAAAAGACGGCGCAAATTCTTTTCCACCGAACTGACAGTGCAGTTAAAGTTATGCGCAATGCGCTCGTATATGCTGCCTATCGTACATGTCGGGTCTTCCGAGTACAAATCCAAACACATACAAAACTGATCGAATCCTTTCAGCGAGGTGCGAAACCCTATCTTCACAAGCGTGATTATAATAAAATCTCGTTTTTTCATGAGTCACTCCATTGGAATTTTTTGAGAGTAATCCCATTAAAACGCATAAAAAGTCGAATGTCAATAGTTTGAATATGGGCGATTTTGTATACTTTTATGCACCGCAATATACTGCGTTTTTCGAAGAAAACCGCACGCAAAATATAGTGACAAAAGAAAAGCGGCGTCAACTTGACACCGCGGAAATAAATTTATGCTACTGACATTGCAGTAGTAAAATTCTTTTTGCTCGGAACATCACTGATAATGGAATAGCCTTACAAAGCGAACAAGTCGTTAGTGCGGAGGCGCGGCATAGACAAGAAAGTCCGAGTGCCGACCGACGGGAGTTTAGACCCACCTAAATGACCGAGGGCGGCGCGACGGCTGACGCCGTATATGCCGATGCATACGCGCTAACGGAAACGTTTGCGAGCTGCCTCTTTTTTCTTTTTACGCTTAACGGAGGGCTTTTCGTAGTACTCCTTTTTGCGCATATCGCCGAGGATATTATCCTTTTGGCACTTACGTTTAAAACGCTTGAGTGCGCTGTCGAGCGATTCGTTTTCGCCTACGCGGATTACTGCCATTATTCACACCTCCTTCGTTCCGAGAACTCCGATTTGCTAATCTTAGCTTAGATATTATATAAAATCATTTACCTTTTGTCAAACGATTTTTACTTATTTCAAAGAAATTTCTATTTCGTACTTTATCTTGATATTGTTGTAATCGTATTGCGATTTATAGTAATCGGGACAATGCCTGTAAAACTCCCTGCCTATAAACAACGGATCGGAGTTTGACGCAAGCGAATTGCTAAACGCGCTTTCCACCTCGCCTTGGATTTTCTTTTTGTATCCCGCAATAAGCGCCTCGTTCGCCTTACTGCTGTTGGTGGCGAACAGTGAATTGAACTTATCCCCGTGCGGCTCGATAAATGCCTTTATCTTAATCGTAGCGATACCCATCTTTTGATCGACCTTTACCGACGAATGTTTTTTGAGCAGCCTGCCGCACACGCCTTTAATCGTTTTGCCGTTAAACTCAACGTCTGAGCATACCGTACCCTTTTCCACGGGCGCGCTCACCCACGCCACGCCGCGCGCGGACGTGGAATCGAGCACTCCCACTCGCCCGCTTTCGTCGTACAGGGCGAGCTTTTCCACCTTCATGCCAGTCTTTTGTTCGCCCTCGCCGCCACTGCCGCTTTCACCGCCGGAGCTACCACTATCTCCGCCCTCTCCGCCACCCGAGCCGCCGCCGCTGCCGCTATCTCCGCTTTCGCTCGCCTTGCCGCTTTGCATTTCCACAAGCGGCATATATGCGGTTTTGGACGCGCTGCCGAGGTCTGACAAAAAGCCCAAAAGCGTATTTGTCGCAATATGCGCCTTGCGCGCACTGTATGCAATAAAGTCGGCGTCGGTAGCGCCCGTCTTGGACATAAACTCGGTAAGGTCGGCTATAAGGTCTTCCGCCTTGCCGTCCGCCGCCGCCATCCACACGTCGGCGGTAACGTCGGTTGCGGTCATGAGCGAGCCCAATAATTCGGGCTTTGCGTCCTTGCCTACAATCACCATAGAGCAGTGACCGAGCTCCACCCGCCGACCGAGCGCGGTGTTCAATGCCTCGGCAGCCTCGTCCAGCGTGTCGCCCTCGACGGTAACGGTGTCCTTGCCCGTCGAGCCCTGCGCCTCGGTGGGCATAACGTACTGCGCGGTAAGGCTGACCTTTTCGCCGCCGTCCAGCCCCAAAATGCCGACGATTACGCGGCTGTTTACCTCTTTGTTGCGCAGCGCCGTAGACGGCATAAACGCAATAAAGAACGCGAACAAAAACAGTAACACCTTGTATATCAGCAATTTTTTGCGCGTTGTCATGCCGATTTCCTCCCCGCCGCGAGCGTATTATTCTTTTGCTTTTTGTTGTAAATAAGCGCACACACAAGTGCAAGCACGGGTATACCCGCCGCCATTACGGGCGTGATTACAGCGCACGCGTCCGAAGTTACGGCAAGCGAAAATATCATCGGATCGGTCAGCGCAAAGACCTGCACTACGTATGTGGCAACGCATGTGCAAAGCGATATTATGAGGTGCGCGTTTTTGCCTATCACAAACGACACGCACCTGCACGTTGCGTAAAAGAACAGCGCCGCCTCGATAAACACCGACACGCTCCACACGACGGACGAAAACATATCCAGCCTGCCGTAAACGTTGCCCACCGAGAATTGAAGAATGTTGGAAAGATTGGTGGTGGAATCTATAAGCATCGGCACATTGCCGAACGCCGCCGACAACGCAATTGCAAAAAACACGGCTATACCCGTACCTATCACGCCCGAGCCCGCAGCAAAGCACCAAGTGAATTTTTTGGTCTTTGTCCTGCCTATAAACAGCACAAGCGGAGTAAAATCCCCCACCCACGCGGGGTGTTTGATAAGCGCGTAAATAAAGCTCTTTTTGTCCGCTACGGCGGGCAAAATATTGCCGAGGTCGAATCCCGTAAGCACGACGATAGCGACAAGTACGGCAAGACACACGACGATAATGGGCATTATAATCTCGTTTAATCTACTTAAAGACCGCAACGTATGCGTGCCCGCCGCCGCCAAAAACACCAGCAGCACAATAATCATCAAGCTTGTGTCAAAATCGGCAAGCACGTTCGTGCCGTAAAAGTTAAGGATTTCCGCAACGGCGGTATTCAGCTTGAAAAACAAAAACAGCCCGATTATTGCCACTACGATTTTTGCGCCCACCTTGCCGAGCACCGACGAGAGCAGCTCGAAAAAATCGACATCGCACTTTTTGATGGTTATAATCATCGGGATGAGCGTAACAAGGTCGAAAGCTCCGTACACAGCCAAAATAATATATCCGTCCCGCCCCGTCGACTGTATTAGGAATATAGGCAGCAAAAACATTTTTGTCGCCATTGCAAGAATGAATATGATTGCCACAAGCTGCTTGCCCGACGCCTGTTTTGTTTCGCGGGTGTTGGTAGTACCCGCGTTTTTGGTAGTTTCGCTGCCAAGGGCTGAATTATTCGTTTGCTGTTGCGTTGTTTCCATATGTAATAATTCCGAATTCATAATTCCGAATTCCGAATTAATAATTACGCTTGTCTTGTCGGGTTATTGTTTGGTATGCTCTTAGGGCGCTGTTTCATTGTCGGGAAGGGACTGCGCTCTATTGCGTCCTTAAAGTCGGAATACACGAGCGGCGTGAACGGCGCAAGATACGGCGCATCGTATGCGTTGAGCGAACATATATAATGCAATGTAAACAGCACGGCAAGTATCAAGCCGAACAGTCCGCACAAACCGCCAATAAGCGTAAATATGATTCTAAGCACGCTCATAGACCCTATCATTGACGGCACGGTAAACAGTGCGATCGAGCTTAGCGCAATCACCATTACCGCAGGCGAGCTTATAATTCCCGCGCTAACCGCCGTTTCGCCCAGCACGAGCGCGCCCACGATACTCATAGCCATACCCACGGCGCGCGGCATGCGCACACTCGCCTCGCGTATTATCTCGAACAGCAGCAATACGAATATTGTTTCGGCAAGCGGAGAAAGCGGCAAACCCTTGATTGCCGTCATAAGCGTTATCATAAACCGCACGGGTATCAGCGTGTAGTGAAAGTTTTGCAGCGCCACGTACAGTCCCGGCAACAGCAACGCGAGTATAAGCCCCAAGTACCGCAGCAGCCGCACAAACGTGCCGTGGGTCGAACGCTGATAATAATCCTCGCCCGACTGGAATTCCTCCACCACGACGAACGGCACGGTTATCACCATCGGCGAGCCGTCCACAAAAATCGCCACGCGTCCCTCAAGCAGCTTTGCCGTGACTATATCGGGCTTTTCGCTCAGTCCCGTTTGATTGAACAGCGACAGCGGTTTTTCCTCGATATACGGCACGAGATAGTGACTGTCTACAATGCCGTCGATGTCGATTTTTTCAAGGCGTTTTTTGACGTTTTTAATCACCTTTTCATCGGCGACCGAGCTCAGGTAACACAGCGCTATTGCCGTCTTGCTTTTGCGCCCTATCTCCATGCGCTCGATTGCGAGGTCAGGCGTTTTAAGCCGCCGCTCCAAAAGCGAAAGATTGGTCTTTAAGTCCTCTATAAACCCTTCGCGCGGACCGCGCATAACCGTTTCGGTCGGCGGCTCGGTAATGCCGCGCGTGGTGTACTTGCGCGCATTTATCACGGCATAACGGCTTTCGCCTTCAAGACACAACAGCATATCGCCGTTTAGCAGCTTGTTTACGCAATCATCCACGTCGGACGAAATAGTCACGTCGTATTCAAGCAACGCGTAGCGGTTAAAATCGTCCAGCGTATCAAGCTTTTTTGCCATGTTCTCCAACGCAAAAACGACGGCGCGCGCCGTTGCCGCGTCCGACAAATCGGGCTGAACTATCAACACCCCCGACCGCTTGCCGCACTTAAACTCGTGCGTGACCACGTTGTCGGGCGTGGAAAACTTATCCAAAATACGCTGTGCCGTTTCCATACCGTTATTGTGCGAAAGGGCGTTTATTATTATGCGTGATTATGCGTGTACTTGTATAATAAAAAACGCCGTCCTTATCGGACAGCGTTCATCAAAGCCTTGCCTATGTTGAGTATTTCTCTTTCCGCGTTGCGCTTGCCTATAATTTGCAAGCCTATCGGCAAGCCGTTTTCTTTTCCGAACGGAACGCTTACCGCAGGCAAACCCGCAAGCGATACTGGCGCCAAATACGAATCGCACATATGCTCTTGCTGCGGGTCTGTCATGCCGCCTATCGGCGATGCAACCGTCGCCGCAGTCGGACTGAGCAGCGCGTCGCAACAGCTCAATGCCTTGTCGTATTCCGCCGTAATAACAGTGCGCACCTTTGCCGCTTTTATGTAAAGCTTGTCGTAGTTTTCGCCGTCCGTCACCGTCGCGCCGGTCAACATTCGCCGCTTAACCTCGTCGCCCAACAACACCGTGTCCGGGTATGCGTCAACGACCTTGCGGAATGAATGCATTGCCTCCGCCGACGATAACACATGGTACGTTGGCAACCCCGCAAAGAATGACGGCACCGACACCTCGACAATGTTTACGCCAAGCGCCTTTAACTGCCCTATCGCATTTTCAAACGCACGAGCCACGCCGTCGCTCTTTTCCGCCTGCAAAAACTCTTTTGCTACGCCGACGGTTATTCCGCGCACACTGCCGTCTAACGCGCGCAATTCATCACGCCCCGACAGCACCGAAAACAGCAGCAGCGCGTCGTCGCATGTTTTGGACAATGTTCCCACCTGTTCCATAGACGGGCACAGTCCTATCACGCCGCGACTGTTTATCGCACCGTAAGTGGGCTTTAGCCCCACAACGCCGCAAAACGCAGCGGGCTGCCGAACCGAGCCGCCCGTATCGGTACCCAATGCCAGTGGCGCCTCGCCTGCCGCAACGGAGTTTGCCGAGCCGCCCGAGCTACCGCCCGCCACGCAGTTATTATCGAGCGCATTGCGCACACTGCCGAAAGCCGAGTATTCGTTGGCGCTGCCGAACGCAAACTCGTCCATATTGGTTTTGCCTATGATTATCGCACCCGCGCGTTTGAGCCGAGAAATAACCTCCGCATCGTCGTCGGGAACAAATTTAGATAATAGCCGCGACGCGCAAGTGGTTTGTACGCCCGCGGTGCAAATATTGTCCTTTACCGCAACGGGCACGCCGAGGAGTTTTTTGTCATCAAAGCGTTTGCCGTTCTTAATATCTCGTCCTATGCGTTCCGCCTCGTCCAACGCTTGGTCGACACACACATTGATAAAATTGTTAAGCAATATATCGTCGCGTATTTTGCCAAGGTACTCTGTCATCGCGTCGAACGGTGATACCTCTACGTTTGCGATTGCGGCGGCAAGAGATACTGCGGTGTAATCGGATATGTTCATTCGCATCGCCTGCCCACCTTAAATCTACCCTCGCCGTCCAAGTCGAACGTAGGCTCGACACCGTCGGTATCAATATAGTCGAGCGTTTCAAAGCTATGTAATTGTTTTTGGATATGCGCTTGCATAGGCTCGATTTCAGCCGCCGAAAATTCAATCCCGACAGCCTTGCCCAGCCTTACAATATCCAGTTCCGTCATAAGTTTATTCATACGGGTGTTCAACTCCAATATACACACCTGATAATGCGCTGTTTTGGGCTCTGCCTGCGTTAAGCTCGCTTGTAGTAGCACCACTACAACTGCGCTCGCTTGCCTTGACATAGCGCACAAAACAACGCATTTCAGGCACGCAGTGTTTTTACGGAGCATAATCGTGAGGATAGACAATCGAAACGACGCACAGGCGTGCTTGTTGGCACGTCAAGCGGCGTTTCGGCTGTATAGACCACGAGTATGCCCGTAAAAATGTATCTACTGGGGGTTGAACACCCGTAGCGCACTCCAAATAATATTTTACAACACCTTGACTTTTGTGTCAATCGATTTATTAAAATTAGCGGTTTTATCTTGACTTTAAAGCTACAGCGTTATATAATATAAAGGTTGCGATGTAGCTACGTAATGTAGCGCATTGCAACTACAAAAATCGTTATAATTTACTTTGGAGGTTTTATATGGTAAAGATGACTATCGACGGCAATACCGCTGCGTCGCACGTAGCGTATGCCTTCTCCGAGGTCGCGGCTATTTACCCCATTACGCCGTCCTCGCCCATGGCTGAGTACGCGGACGAATGGGCTACCGCCGGACGCAAAAACATGTTCGGTCAAGAGCTGCGTATTGCGGAAATGCAGTCCGAAGGCGGCGCCGCGGGCGCTGTTCACGGCTCTTTGTGCGCAGGTGCGCTGACCACAACGTACACCGCGTCGCAGGGCTTGCTGCTTATGATTCCCAATATGTACAAGATTTCGGGTGAGCTTTTGCCCTCCGTTTTCCACGTAAGCGCACGCGCTCTTGCCGCACACGCGCTTAACATATTCGGCGATCACTCGGACGTTATGGCTTGCCGCCAAACAGGCTTTGCTATGCTTGCGTCCAACTCCGTTCAGGAGGCTATGGACTTGGCTTTGGTTGCGCACCTTTCCACGCTCAAATCCAAAGTGCCGTTCCTGCATTTCTTTGACGGTTTCCGTACCAGTCACGAGATTGACAAAATCGACGGCATAGAGTACGACGAAATCAAGCGCGTTGCGGAAAAGACCGGCTGCATGGAGGCTATCCGCGAGTTTAAGGCGCGCGCGCTCAATCCCGAGCACCCCACCCAAAAGGGCACGGCGCAAAATGCGGACATCTATTTCCAAAACCGCGAGGCTGCCAATAAATACTATGACGCAACGCCCGCCATTGTTCAGGCAATGATGGACGAGGTTAAAGCGCTTACCGGCAGGGAATACAAGCTGTTCCAGTACTACGGCGACCCGAAAGCCGAAGACGTCATCATCATGATGGGCTCGGGCTGCGAGGCTGTGGAAGAAACGGTTGATTACCTTGCCAAACAGGGCAAAAAAGTCGGCTTGCTCAAAGTCCGCCTTTACCGTCCGTTCTCCGTCGAATACTTTATCAATGCTTTGCCCAAGTCGGTCAAGCGCATTGCGGTACTCGACCGCACCAAAGAGCCCGGATCTTTAGGCGAGCCTTTGTATCTTGACGTTTGCACCGCGCTTGCCGAGGCAGGCAAGACCGGCATTAAGGTCATCGGCGGCAGGTACGGCTTGGGCTCCAAAGAGTTCAACCCGACCATGGTCAACGCCGTTTACAAAAACCTTGCTGCGGCTACGCCCAAAAACCATTTCACCGTCGGCATCAACGACGACGTAACGGGCACCTCGCTTGATTGCTCCGAATTCATCAACGCCTCCCCTGCCGGCACTATCCGTTGCAAGTTCTACGGTCTCGGCAGCGACGGCACGGTCGGCGCAAACAAGAACTCCATCAAGATTATCGGCGACCACACCGACAAGTACGCACAGGGTTATTTCTTCTACGACTCCAAAAAGTCGGGCGGTCTTACCATATCGCACCTTCGTTTCGGCGACGTGCCTATTAAGTCCACATACCTCATCGACCAAGCCGACTTTGTGGCTTGCCACAACCCGTCCTACGTCACACACTACAACATTGTAGACGACATTAAGGACGGCGGCGTGTTCCTTTTGAACTGCCACTGGACGCCCGAACAGCTCGACGCCGAGCTGCCCGCCGCTATGAAACGCACTATCGCCAAAAAGCATATTAAGCTTTACACGATCGACGCACTCAAAATAGTCAACGAAATCGGCGCGCGCAAGGGCGTAAACACCGTTTGCCAAGCCGCCTTCTTCAAGCTTGCGGGCATCATCCCCTACGAAGAGGCCGAAGGCTATATGAAACAAATGATCAAAAAGGCGTACGGCAAGAAGGGCGACGACGTAGTAAACATGAACTACGCGTGCGTGGACAACGCAATCGCCGGTCTTGTAGAAGTAAAAGTTCCCGCCGAATGGGCTAACGCCACCACGGGTGCTTGCGCAGCCGAGGTCGCGGGCGACGAGTACTTCAAGAACGTCATCAATCCCATACTCCGTCAGGAAGGCGACAAGCTGCCCGTATCGGCGTTTGAGGCTGACGGCACAGTACCCACCGCCACCACCAAGTACGAAAAGCGCGGCGTTGCGCCCACCGTACCCGTATGGCTTGCGGACAACTGCATACAGTGCAATCAGTGCTCGCTTGTTTGCCCTCACGCTTGCTTGCGCCCCGTTCTTACCGACGCGGCTCAAACCAAAGCCGCGCCCGCAACTTACACAGCGGTCGCGCCCAAAAATCCCAAGCTCAAAGCGGCAGGCTACAGCTACCGCATGCAGCTTTCCCCGCTTGACTGCACAGGCTGCGGCTCGTGCGCAAACGTTTGCCCCGCCAAGGAAAAAGCGCTCGTTATGAAACCGCTTGACGAGGTTGTGGACGCGGAAAGCAAAAACTACGCATACAGCGAAAAAGTCCCGTACGTCGACGTTGCGGATATGGTCAGCCCCACCACCGTTATCGGCAGCCAGTTCAAACAACCGCTGTTCGAATTCTCGGGCGCGTGCGCGGGCTGCGGCGAAACGCCGTACATCAAGCTCATCACCCAGCTTTTCGGCGAGCGCATGATTATTGCCAACGCCACGGGCTGCTCGTCCATTTACGGCGGCTCCGCCCCCACCTGCCCTTACGCAAAGAACGCGGAAGGCAAAGGTCCGGCTTGGGCAAACAGCTTGTTCGAGGACAACGCCGAATACGGCTACGGTATGCACCTTGCATACAAGGCGCGCAGAGAGGCGCTTAAAGACAAGGTTGCCGCTCTTGCAGCAATGGGCTGCGAAAAGTGCGCCAAAGCCTGCAACGACTGGATTGCGAACATCGACGACGCCGAAGGCAGCAAGAAAGCCGCGGCGGAGCTTGTATCGGTGCTTGAAGGCGCTAAAAACCTTGACGCCGACAAAGCCGCGCTTGTAAAAGATATTCTTGCCGACAAAGACTGCCTCGTCAAAAAGTCCATTTGGATTTTCGGCGGCGACGGCTGGGCGTACGACATCGGCTACGGCGGCTTGGACCACGTGCTTGCCAGCGGCGAGGACGTAAACGTGCTCGTAGTTGACACCGAGGTTTATTCCAACACCGGCGGTCAGTCGAGTAAGTCCACCCCTACCGGCTCTGTTGCCAAGTTCGCTGCGGGCGGCAAACGCACCAAAAAGAAAGACCTTGGCGCAATGGCTATGACATACGGCTACGTGTACGTAGCGCAGGTCGCTATGGGCGCGGACAAAAACCAAGTCCTCAAAGCGATTGCCGAGGCTGAGGCATATCACGGCCCGTCGCTCATCATTGCATACGCAACGTGCATTAACCACGGTATCGATATGAGCAAGGGCATGGCGGAAACCGACAAAGCGGTCAAAGCCGGCTACTGGCAGCTGTACCGTTTCAACCCCGAGCTTAAAGAGAAGGGCGAAAATCCGTTCATCCTCGACAGCAAAGACCCGACGGGCAGCTATCAAGAATTTATCGCGGGCGAAACCCGTTATAAATCGCTTGCCAAAGCTAAACCCGAAATGGCGCAAAAGCTGTTCGAGCGCGCCGAAGCTGAGGCGAAAGACCGTCTTGCGGGCTACAAAGCAAGAGCCAAAAAAGATTAGTTTTTACCATATTTTAAATAAAACTTTGTAAGTAAACAACAAAACCCCCGAACATACGTTCGGGGGTTTTGTGTTGTTGTAATTATATATTTCAATCAAACAAACTTAAGTTCAACGTCGTTATTTGTTCCGCTGAGCCTAATGAACTTGTCGGCAGTGCCCGTGCGGTTGGCAGGCATACCGCGTCCGGTCGCTCTTACGGTATACTCGCTCTTATTGCCGACAATCTCTATATCGGCGTCCAAATTAACGGCGGCAACGGACAGCGAGTCGAGCTTTATCCTTTCGAGATCGCAATCGACGTTTGTTCCGTCTATCACAACCGAATCGAACTCACAGTTCTTTGCCGTTATGTCGAGGTTGGTCGCCTTTACCGCCATATCGGTCGCTTTACAACCATTCAATGTGACGTCGCAGTTTGTGGAGCTGATGTTCAGCTTGCCGAACTGCACGCGCGTAAACCGTACATCGGCATTAGTGCTGTTCATAGTAAATTCATCAAAGTCAGTATCAGCAATGGAAATGTCGTTGTTATTGCCCTTTATTTCGAGTTTAACGCCCGAAACAACGGTGAGCGTGAATTTATGCGAAACCCTGCCTACGTTGAACAAGCCGCTTGAAAACGGGTTGTATTTGTAATTTTCCACAACGGACAGCACGCCGTCCTTTTCCTCTACAAACACTTCCGAATTGTCCGCCTCGTAGTAATCGAGCGATACGTGTTCGCCTCGCTTAACCGTCAACGGAAAGGACGAAAGGCTCACACTTATGCTTGTAACATCGTTTTCGCAAGCGTATGATTGCGCCGTATATTCGGTAGTATCGAGCCGAGAAAAATTCCAGCCTATAATCGACATACCTATTATCCAAACGACAACGCCTATTATAAGCACCGTCGCGCCGACGGCAAGGATTTTACTTGTGCGTTTCATGCTCTCTCCTCTTTGTTGACCTTAAATATACCGTTGAATACCGTTTTTGTCGTTTTGCCGTATAAGCGTATCAATTTAATACAGCTTACTACCACTATCACACCTAAGCCGACAAGCGCAATGCCTATACCGAGCTGCGCGAGTCCCGCGCCGAATCCGCCGGTAAACATCGGACCGAACGATACTATCATAGCGTACACTCCGCCCAACCCCATACCGACGCCGGCAACCGTAAATGCCGCAAGCACGATCCACAGCACCGCCGCGACAACAACAAAAGCAAATCCCGTCACAATGTTAAAAACAAGAAACAGCGATACCTTAACGTTGCGTTTGTCCACCTCGTCAAGCTTGTCGTACTCGTTTTGCTCGTTCTTTTTTTGCTCAACGTTATCCTTAACGCTTTTATCGGCAATAGTATCGTCGCACTTATTGTTGACGTGCCCGTCGAATATATCGCTATCAGTCGGTTTATCGCGATTGATTTGCTTTTCGGGCGTTGACGTCGCATGCTCATCTATCGGCAAAAGTTCACCGTCGTATTCCGATAAAATTTTATCGGCAACGTCCACGGGATTGCCAAATTCGCGAATAATCTCGCGTTCGCTCTTTCCGCGCTCGATATTGTCCTCGAACATCTCGTTATAATAATCGAGCACCCGCGCTATCTCGTCGGCGGGCAAACGGTGTATGTTCTTTTTAAGTTCATGTTCCCATTCGTATTTGGTCATGTCAGCGCCCTTCCCTGTAAATAAATTCGTATATTCTTTTCAGCTCGTCAAGATCGTCAAGCGAGCCCTTTATCCTGTCCTTGCCCGCCTGAGTAATCATGTAATACTTTCTTAGCCTGCCGTTGTATTCCTTGCTACGCGTTGTTAAACACCCCGTGGACTCTAATCGCTTGAGTATTGGGTACAGCGTGCTCTCGCTTATCTCTATATACGGCGAGATGTCGCTGATTATCTTGTACCCGTAACTCTCCTCTTTGTTGAGCGACGCCAGCACGCATAACTCAAGCAAGCCCTTTTTTAATTGAACGTCCACTGCGCCCTCCTTGATAAAGTAATCGGTATTTCGGCGCCCGTCGTATAACGAGCGCTGATTAATACTACCTATAGCATAATACCACGCATTACATAGTATGTCAATAAAAAAATCTATATTTTAAGATTTCTAATATAATTCTAATCTTTTTAATATTTTCTTAAGATATTAATAATAAAAAACGGGCGCACATTAATGTACGTCCGTTTTTTATTACTTGCGGTTATTATTGTTGCGTTTAAACATATTTTTGATTTTGTCGGTTGTTTTGCGCCCGTCGGTATTATGTTCGTCTTTTTGAGGTTCTTCTTTCTTTTCCGTTTTTTGCTTATCTTCTTTGTCGGGCTCGATAATCTCTATATCGTCAACCACTACGATAGGACCTTGCTTTTTGCGCTTGCGCGGCGGCGGCTCCTCTCGTCTTTGTCTGGGCGGCGGCGACATATCAAAGCCGAACAGTCCGCCGAGCAAATCCCCTATCGGGTCGCCGAACAGGCTGTCTATAATAGACACAAACGGGTCGTCAAACGGACTGCCGAAACCTGTGCCGTATTCGTCCTCATAGCCGTAAGGGTGGGTCAAAAACACGTTGCACGGGTCGATGTCGATTACTTGATGTTCGTCCCGCTCCTCCTTAGGCTCGTCCTTTTCAACAACCACGGACAGCGTTTTTACCTCGTAACCGCACCTAAGGCATTTACTTTTATTTCCCATGTCATAGCCGCATTGCGGACAAATCATAGTTACGCCTCTTGCTCCTTGTTTCCAATATATTATATACTCACCGTCTTTCTTTGTCAACTTTTTTATAAGTTAAAAGCGACAAGCATATTTAACTGCTTGTCGCTTATTTTTCAAAAAATCATTGTAACTTTAACTGCGGTAATTGTCTATGTTGTTATTCAATACGTTAAGCTTGGCTGTCATATAGTCGGCATAGCTCAAGTTTATCCAGTTTTCGTCAAAGCCCTGATTGTTGCCGAAATTGCCGTTGCCCACCTTGATACCAGTAGTGGTATAGCTGCCGTAACGAGCCTTGTACTTATCCTTAAGCGCGTTAAACGTTTCCGCCTTTAACATATTCGACTGTGCCATTTCAATCAAATTAGCGCGATATTTCATAAGCACGGAGTCATCGTCGTACGGTGCGCCCTTGACAATAAGCTTAAGATAAAGCGGGTTGTTCAGACTGCCGCCGTCCAACGTTGTTCTACGCGTATACGGGGTTATTTCCTCACCCGACATGCCGTTGTAGTTGTCCCACTGTTTGGAGCCCAAGCACCTGTCGTAGTCGTAAGGTATTATTATCGCCTTGCCGTCCGACTTGCGGAAATAAATGTAATAGTTGTTGGCATGGTTGCGTATGCAGTCGGGATTGCCGAGAATATAGTTTATCGCCTCGAACTTGGCAAAGTGGTCTACGTCGATATAATTGCCCAAGCCGGATGCGTCAGTGCTGTTAATAGCTCTAATAAAGTTAATCATGGACGAAAAGTCGCGCAAACCGGTTGTTTTATCCTTCTTTTTGTTTGTCTTTTTTTCGTATGCGTAAAACTCGTTGTTAAACTCGTCGTTTACGCCAATAAGTCTTTCAAAATCCCAATCGGTTAGAGCTGCGCCGTAACTGCTGTTGCCCCACGTGCATTTATAAAGGTCACCCGCCGCATTGCCGTCCTCGATATGGCGCAAAACAAACTCCTCGTCCACAGGCTCGTGAATACGGTACACGCCGAGGTTGATCATGTCGGTATCCTTATTCAGTGCGGACACGCTGCCGAGCGTAATGTTGGGCGCATAAATACCATTTTCGCGGAACAGTTTCATTGCGTACAATTCGCGTATATACGTTTCGTCGAGCGTGGAATTGTACTTGACGTCTATCTTGGTCATACCGCCGAGCGTGCGCGCTTTGCGGAAATCGCGTTCCGATTTTTTGTCCGTCCAGTCGGTAAGATCGTCTTCGGTGTACCCATCGTCAAGGTCGTCAAACGTTTCCTTAAACGACAATTTCATGTGGATAGCGTTGTAAAAGCCGTCGTCACCGTAAAACTTGTGCCGCGAGGTGTTGCCCTTCATACGCACGCCGACGTCCTTGTAGTAATAGTTGAGCATTCCGTCGCCGCTGTCTATGCCGATAATCACATTGTCGGCTTGACGGTAAGTTGGCGATTTCCAGCCCTCTCTGTAATCGTTGTCCAGCTTTTTCCACTCGCTGTCCGACATATCTATGGAGATAGACACAGTTGAGTTTTCGTTGAACAGCGCGGTGTACACCACGTCATCGCCGCCGTATTCATAGGTGGCGGTAAAGGTTTGCGCGCTTTCGTAAACGGCGTTCGGATCGTATTCCACCGTGCCGTTGTACCAGCCCGTAAACGCATACCCGTCACGCCACGGCAGGTGCGAAAATTCCACCTTGCCGTCATCGTCGGGCTTGAGTACAACCGACGTTTGACCGCTGCCGAAAGATCCCGCGCCCGTATTAAACGTAACGGACACCTCACCCGGCTCTACGGTATCGCTCGGTATGTCCTGATCCGTCGGTTTCGGGTTTATCGGCGTAACCGGCGGCGTCGGTGTTTTACCGTCATTGTCGTCGTCCTTGTTGTCGGACGGAGATGCGCATGCGACAACGGATAATCCCATTACCGCTATTCCTAATATTGCAAGAAACTTTTTCATAATTATAGTTTATCATACAAAAATCTATAAATCAACCTAAAAACCGAAATAAACGAATTATTTTCTCAATTAGTATCGACATAAAACCAAATTCATGGTATACTTGCGGTATGAAGAAAATCGTGCCTATAATAACGCTGTGCCTTGCTATCGCAACGGCGGCGCTTAACTTAATTGCGCTTATATGCGCGTTTGTTTCGCTGTCCGCGCCCAACGTCAAGCTAATATCAATCCCCACCGCCATAGCGGGATTTGTCGCCGCGGCAACGCTGACACCGTTCGCATTTTTGTTCAAAAAGGATATTCTTTGCAAAATATCGACGTATATAGATTTAGCGTCGTTTGTTTTGGCAATAGTCGCGGTCGCCGTCGCGTTTTCGGTACTTTAACGTAACGCAAAATCACACACAAAAAAACTCCCCGTTTTCGAGGAGTCTTTTTTGTGTTACAATTAATGCCAAGATTAAAGCTCTGCGAAATATTTGATTGTGCGGACCATTTGGCTGGTGTACGAATTTTCGTTGTCGTACCACGCAACAACCTGTACCTCGTAAAGGTCGTCCGCAACCTTGCTGACCATGGTCTGGGTCGCGTCGAACAACGAGCCGTAGCGCATGCCGATAACGTCGGACGAAACAATGGGATCCTCGTTGTAGCCGTAGGATTCGGACGCGGCTGCCTTCATAGCGGCGTTGATGCCTTCCTTGGTGACGTCCTTGCCCTTTACAACGGCGGTGAGGATTGTGGTGGAGCCGGTCGGAACGGGCACGCGCTGTGCCGAGCCGATGAGCTTGCCGTTAAGCTCGGGAATAACCAAGCCGATAGCCTTTGCCGCACCCGTCGAGTTGGGAACGATGTTGGCGGCGCCGGCACGAGCACGACGCATATCGCCTTTGCGGTGAGGTCCGTCAAGAATCATTTGGTCGCCGGTGTAAGCGTGAATGGTGCTCATGATACCGGACTGGATAGGCGCGTAATCGTTGAGTACTTTCGCCATAGGCGCAAGGCAGTTGGTGGTGCAGCTTGCCGCGGAAATGATTTGATCGTCCTTGGTAAGAGTTTTTTCGTTTACGCTGTAAACGATTGTTTTAAGGTCGTTGCCGGCGGGAGCGGAAATAACAACCTTTTTTGCGCCCGCGTTGATGTGCGCCATCGATTTTTCCTTCGAGCAGTAGAAACCCGTGCACTCGAGCACAACGTCTACGCCAAGCTTGCCCCAAGGCAAATCCTTTGCGTCTTTTTCGGCATAGATCTTTAAGGTCTTGCCGTCTACCGTAATGGTGTTTGCCTCATCATCGGCACTTACGGTGTGCAAGTTTTCGCCTATTGTGCCGCAGTAGCCCTTTTGCGCGGTGTCATACTTCAAAAGATTAGCCAGCATCGAGGGCTTGGTAAGGTCGTTGATTGCCACAATCTCGTAGCCCTTTGCACCGAACATTTGACGGAACGCAAGACGTCCGATACGTCCGAAACCATTGATTGCAACTTTTACGTTTGCCATAAAAAACCTCCAAAAATTTTTTATTTTAATTTGTTATATTAAGGCGCGTTTTTACGCCGTAATTATTATACCGCTTTCCTCTCCTTTCGTCAAGCGGTGGATAAACATAATTTAAAAGGATTACAACTTTTTACTAATCTTTGTTTTCGCCTTCAGTCTCAGTCGCGGGCTGTTCGGCTTGCTCCGACGTCGGAACTAACAGCAGCTTGCCCTGTCGTTCGGTCATATATGCCGTAAGCTCGTCAAAAGCCTGTCCCGATGTAATGCTGTCTTTTACTATAAACGCCTTGTCCTTGTCCGTATAAACGACGAGATATGTCTTTCTATCCTTGATTTTGGTTATGTCGGCGAACGCCGCAATGTTGTCCCCGTTCACAGTTATGCCGTTTTTGTCTATGACCACGGCAAGCTCGTTGTCGTCCGTGCCGATAACGCTCGATATTAAGTTTTTGGGCGCAATAAGCATAAAGAGCGCGACCGCCGCAAGCAGCGCCGAAAACACGAGGATAATTATGCCTATCACGAATATAGACGTTTGCGGATTGATTACCACCGCTACAATGCCGACAGCCAAGCCGATTACGGCGACGCAAAAGTACAGCAAAAAGTAAAACAGCGCCAGCTTTTTGTTTTCAGCCTTTATATCGTTTGCGGTAATCGCGTATTTAAGTTCAAACATACCTCTACCTCGCTCCGAATTACTTTAGATTTTCGGGGTTTAAGCCCAAAAGCTCGTCTATTACAAACCTGCCGTTATCGCGAATAAGCACGTCGTCAAAGTAAATCTTGCCGCCGCCCACCTCGGGCGTTTGGCGCAAAACCAAATCCCAATGCACGGCGGAAATATTGCCGTTGTACGCGTCGTCGTAGCAGCATCCGGGTGTGAAATGTATAGACCCCATAATCTTTTCGTCGAACAAAATGTCGCAAATGGCGTCGGTTATATACGGATTGACGCCTATGGCAAACTCGCCCACGTACCGTGCGCCGTCGTCGGTGTTGAAAATAGCCTCCGACTTTTCGGTATTGGAGCTTTCGGCTTTGATTATTTTTCCGTCCTTAAACGTGAGCCTTACCCAGTCGAATTTGCAGCCGTTGTACACGGTGGGCGTGTTGTACGTAATCACGCCGTTGACCGAGTTTTTGACGGGCGCGGTATAAACCTCGCCGTCGGGAATATTGCATAGCCCCGCGCACTTGACTGCGGGAATATCCTTGATAGAGAAAGTAATGTCGGTATCCTTTGCTACAAGGCGCACCTTGTCCGTCTTGTTCATAAGAGCTTGCAGCGCGTTCATTGCCTTGTCCATTTTGGCGTAGTCGAGGTTGCATACGTTAAAGTAATGGTCCTCAAACTCCTCGGTTGACATGCACGCAAGCTGAGCCATAGACGGCGAAGGATATCTAAGCACCACCCAGCGCGTCTTTTTTACTCGTATCTCGTGGTGGACGGGATGCGAATAAATGCTCATATATTTATCCATACGCTCGGACGGAACAAGCGAATTTTCGTAGCTGTTGTTGCCGCCGCGCAAGCCGATATAGCAATCCATATTGGACATAACCTCGGCGTCCAGCTTGCTCCAAAGCTTGAGCTGCTCGTCGCTTGCCCCGCTTAAAAGCTTGGCGCGAACGCGCGTGTCTATATTGGTTACAAACGCCTGAGCGCCCGCCTCGTATACGGCGGTTATGATTTCGTTGACCAACGGGTACGGCACGTCAAACGCCTCTATCAATACCTTGTCGCCCTTTTTTGCCGCAATCGAGTAATTGACCAAATTATGCGCCAGCTTTACCATTCTTTCGTCTTTCATGAGCATTTCACTCCTTTCTTTATATTGTAATTCTTTTTTGAAAAAAAGTCAATAAAACAGTAGTCAAATCTTTCATAATGTGCTATACTGTTTACGGGTTCCGAACAGGGAAACCCGTAATTATAATGTTGGAGGGAAACAACACATTATGCCGTTAGTAACCACTAAAGATATGTTCGCAAAGGCATACGAGGGCGGATACGCCATAGGCGCATTCAACATCAACAACATGGAAACTATCCAGGGTATCGTCGAGGCAGGTAAGCTCGAAAATTCCCCGCTTATTCTCCAAGTGTCGTCCAGCGCGATCAAATACGCCAATCCCAAGTACTTGACCAAAATGGTACAAGCCGCTTGCGAGGATTCGGGATTGCCTATTTGCTTGCACCTCGATCACGGCAATTCCTACGACCTTTGCGTAGAAGTCATTAAGCACGGATTTACGTCCGTCATGATCGACGCATCCTCTCACCCGCTTGCCGAGAACATTAAAATCACCTCGCAGGTTGTGCAGTACGCTCACGACCACGGCGTCGTCGTAGAGGCTGAGCTCGGTAGGCTCGCCGGCGTTGAGGACAACGTAAAGGTGTCCGAGTCCGACGCGCTTTACACCGATCCCGAAGAGGCTGCGGAGTTCGTTGCAAAAACGGGCGTCGACTCGCTGGCTATAGCAATCGGCACCAGCCACGGCGCGTTCAAGTTTAAGGGCGAGGCAAAACTGCGTTTCGATATTTTGGAAAAGGTATCGTCGCTCCTGCCCAAGTTCCCCATCGTTCTTCACGGCGCAAGCTCGGTACTCCCCGACTACGTCAAGATGGTAAACGACTTTGGCGGCACAATGCCCGGCGCAAAAGGCATTCCCGAGGAAATGCTTAGAAAAGCCTCTTCTATGGCGGTTTGCAAGATCAACGTGGATTCCGACCTGCGCCTTGCCTTCACCGCCGCTGTCCGCAAGCACTTTGCCGAAAACCCCGCGCATTTCGACCCTCGCCAATACCTCGGCGACGGAAGAACGCTCGTTACCGAATGTGTGCGTCACAAGTTGGTGCACGTGCTCGGCTGCGCAGGCAAAGCTTAATTTCAGCGCCAAAAACAAATAAACAATATAAAAAGCTCTTGAATCTTTTCAAGAGCTTTTTTAATGGCTTATACCCTACTCACTTATCAGCCGCGCTGATACGAAAGGCAAAGCATGTTGCCGTCGCCGTAGTAGTAATTGTATGTCAAGTAGCTTAACCAAACCTCATAGTAAGTATTATTACCGTTTTCATCGTAAATATCGAATGCGTTTTTATTGTTCTTTTGTCTTTTCAGCTTATACGAATATTCTTTTTTGATAGAATGATTAACCAAAAACTTGTTTCCGCTATACTCGATACTGCCGTGCTCGATGACCTTTTTATCGGTTATCTCAACATAAAATGAGGCTTTATTCATAAACCCGTCAATACCCTCGGGAATAGCCGTAACATTGGGGAAAGTTTCTTCCCCGTCGATTGTGATGTTTATACCAACCCTTTCGCCTGTATCGTCGGTAGAGCCGTACCAACCGCCTAAAAACTTGTACGTGCCTATAACGTCCTCTTCGCCCGCAGTGCAGCCAACCATTGCAAACATAACCGAACAAATCATCAATAATGTAAATAGTAATTTTTTTGTTTTCATACAACTCCTATATAAAAGGCGTAACATTAAGCTACGCCTTATTATTTATAATTCCGAATTAATTCTATCTACCGACTATCATAGCCTTTTGATACAGGTCAAGGTCGAATTCCTTTTTCATCGCTATACCTTCGATAATGTCCATATCGTAGAACTTGTGGTTCTTTATACCGACAATGCGGTTGCCTATGCCCTTTTTGAGCAGTTCCACAGCATGCACGCCGAAGGACGTGCCGAGGTATCTGTCGCGGCAAGACGGGCTGCCACCGCGCTGTATATGCCCGAGCTTTGTGGACTTGAAAACCAAATTGGAGCGGGCGGATAATTCCGCTTTAAGGTCGTCGGCTTGTCCCGCGCCCTCAGCAAGTACAATGATGCCGCTGGTCTTGCCGTGCGCCTCGCCGCCCGTCAAAATATCCAAGATTTGTCCTGCGTTAAGCGGATGTTCGGGAACGACAATAACCTCCGCGCCGCCGCAAAGACCTGTGTACAGCGCAAGGTCGCCGCAGTTCCTGCCCATAACCTCTACAATAGACACGCGCTCGTGCGAGCTCATTGTGTCGCGTATTTTGTTTATAGCGTCGAGAATGGTGTTGCACGCGGTGTCAAAGCCGAGCGTATAGTCGGTGTACGCAAGGTCGTTGTCTATAGTGCCGGGAATACCGATTGACGGAAAGCCGCGATCGGTCATAGCCTTTGCGCCCATAAACGAGCCGTCGCCGCCGATAACTATAAGCCCTTCTACGCCGTTGGCGCGAAGATTCTTTATCGCCTTTTGCTGACCTTCCTCGGTCTTAAACTCGGGACAACGCGCGGTTTTGAGTATAGTGCCGCCACGGTGAATAATATCCGAAACGTCGCGCATACCCATGGGCTTGAACTTATTGTCGATAAGACCTTGGAGTCCGCGCTCTACGCCCATGACCTCCATACCCATGCCTATGCCGTACCTAACAACGGCACGGATTGCCGCGTTCATACCGGGGGCGTCGCCGCCGCTCGTCAATACCGCTATTCTTTTCATATTGCTACCTCGCAAACGTACTGATCGTACTGTATTAAAGTCATCATTAATTATATCATAGCCGACGTTAAAAATAAAGACTTTTTGTGCAATTTGTCAAGCAAAATTTTTTGCCAATATTTGCGTTATTCGGCATTTTGCACTTTTACATTGCCGCCGCCGAGCACGGCACACAGCTCGCTCTTTGACAGCGAATTTATATTGAATTTGTCGCTCAGCTTGTACAGCTTGTTGTCGTCGGTATTCTTGATATAAATAATATCCCTGCCGACGTAAGCGCTTGATATTTCGCGCACCTCGGCGAGCAGTGCAGCGTTCTTGAGCGAAAAATAACAGCAAATTTTATTAGGCATAACGTCGCTGTCGTCAAACGGCTTTATGTCGTCCACGTATATGGATATTCCGTTGTCGCCGTACTTGAGCACACCCGATACCGCCACAACCGTGTCCTTTATCCACAGCGGCTTCAACCGTTCGTACGTCTTGTTAAACGCCAAAAGCTCTACAGTGCCGTACAAATCCTCAAGCACCGCCGTGCCCATAGGATTGCCCTTTTTGGTCATTTTATTGACCGTCGCGGTAAGCATACCGCCTATCGTGATTTTGCTGTCCGACGGCGGGCACTCCTCCAAATCGGGGTTGAGCATAGACGTATTAACGCCATAAGCTTTAAGCTTGTCTATATACGCCGAAAGCGGATGACCTGACAAATATACGCCAGCAACCTCCTTTTCGCGCTTATACTTTTCGGACGGCGAATACTCGTCCACGTCGGGATATTTAAACTCGGTGCGTATTTCGGGCGCAACGTCAAAGAAGGACATTTGCCCGCTCATGCGCGCGTCGCGCTCCTTGCTCACCTGATCCATAACACTGGGGAACGCGGAAATAAGCACCGCGCGCTTTTTGCCGAAACAATCGAACGCGCCCGCATATATGAGCGATTCCACCATACGGCGGTTTAACAGGTTTTTGCCGCCGTCCGCGCTTGCCATACGCCGCACAAACTCGACAAAGTCGGTAAACTCGCCGTTACGCTCGCGCTCCTCTACTATCTTGTTTATTACGGGCACGCCCACGCCTTTTACGGCGCCCATGCCTATACGCACACAGCCGTTTTCTACCGAGTATTCCGCGCCCGACTTGTTTATGTTGGGCGGCAAAACGGAAATCTTAGCCTCTTTCATATACGACAGGTAATGCGTAAGCTCGTCCAGCTTGTTTATACGGTTGTTAAGCACTGCCGTAAAATACTCGACGGGATAGTAGCATTTTAGGTATGCGGTTTGGTACGTTACGTGCGCATATGCCGCGGCGTGCGATTTGTTAAAGCCGTAGCTGGCAAACTTGATAAGCATATCGTATATGTCGTTTGCTACGTTGGCGGGCACGCCGTTTGCAACCGCGCCCGGGATTTTATTGCCCGTCTTTTTATCCTCGCCGCCGTTTATGAATACCTTGCGCTCAGCCTCCATTGCCGCCAGTTTCTTTTTACTCATCATACGCCGAATATTATCGGCGCCGCCCATCGAATACCCGCCCAGCGTGCGCACAACGTCCATAACCTGTTCCTGATAAACGATTATGCCGTAGGTAACGCGCAGTATAGGCTCGAGCAGCGGATGCATATACGCGATTTTGTCGGGATTCTTTTTATTCTTGATAAAGTCCGGAATGGCGTCCATAGGACCGGGACGGTACAACGATATACCTGCTATTACGTCTTCCAAGCTGGACGGCTGCAATTCGCGCATAAAGCCTTTCATACCGCCCGATTCCAGCTGAAACACCGCCTCGGTATTGCCGCTGCCTATCAACTCGTACACCTTGGGATCGTCATAGCCCAGCTTGACAAAGTCAATATCCACGCCGTGCTGCTGCTTGATATAATCGGTCGCCTTTTTTATGTCGGTGAGCGTGGTCAGTCCCAAAAAGTCCATTTTGAGCAAGCCCAGCTCCTCGTCCACTATCATGTCGTATTGCGTTACGACAACGTCTTCGTTGGTGCGCGCAAGCGGAACGTGGTCGGCTATAGGGTCGCGGCATATAATTACGCCCGCGGCGTGCATGCCTATTTGGCGCGGCATGCCCTCTATCTTTTCCGCCATGTCCAGCACCTTGCGTGCCTGCGGATCGTTTTCGTACAGCTCCATAAGGTCGGGAACGCCGGCAATGGGATTGCCCTCTTTGTCCTTGCCCCTGCCCAAAAGGTCTTTTATGTGCATCTTTTCCGAGCCGCGCGGAATCATTTTGGTAATGTTGTTGACCTCGGAAAACGGCAGGTCGAACACGCGCCCGACGTCCTTGATTGCCGCCTTGGTCGCCATTGTGCCGAACGTGGCAATTTGCGACACGTTGGGCGCGCCGTACTTGCGCGTAACGTAGTCTATAACCTCGCCGCGGCGGTCTACGCAAAAGTCTATATCGAAGTCGGGGTTACTGACGCGCTCGGGATTGAGAAAGCGCTCGAAAATAAGCGCGTACTTGAGCGGGTCGATTTTGGTTATGCCTATTGCGTATGCGACGATACTGCCCGCGCCGCTGCCACGCCCCAAGCCGACGGGTATACCCTGACTTTCCGCATGGTGAATAAAGTCCCACACTATAAGGAAATAGTCTACAAACTTGAGCTTTTCTATAATTCCCAGCTCGTATTCGGCGCGCTGTTTCACCTCGTCGGTAATCTCGCCGTACCGCACCTTAAGCCCGTCAAACGTGAGCTTACGCAGGTACTGTTCGCTCGTCAATCCGTCGGGCGGAGTATACGACGGCAACAGCGGCTCCTTTTTAATAAAGTACGGATCGCACTTGTTCGCAATTTCCAGACTGACGGCAAGCGCGTCCTCGTACGGCAGCGCGGCGTACATTTCGTCGTAATCCTTAATGTAAAACTCTTCCGTCGGAAAATACTTATCGTCGGAAACACTGCCCGACATATCCGATTCGGCGTCGTCGCTTTCCAGCACCGAATGGAAGGAAATCGCCATAAGCACCTTTTGCATTTTGGAATCGGCTTTGGTCAGGTAGTGCGCGTCGTTGGTTGCAACAATCTTGACGTCGTTTTCCTTGGCGAGCCGTATAAGGTGCGGTAGTACTATTTTTTGATCGCCTATATTATGGTTTTGGATTTCAACATAGAAATCCTCGCCGAACACGCCCTTGAATTTTTTTATCCACGCGTCGGCGGTGGCAAAGTCGTTTTTGAGTATAGCCTGCGGTATGACGCCCGCAAGGCACGCCGAAAGCACAATAAGCCCCTCGCTGTGCGCCTTTATCAGCTCGAAGTCCACGCGCGGCTTGTAATACATACCTTCGGTATAGCCCGCGGATACGATCTTTATAAGGTTATGGTAACCCACGCCGTTTTTGGCAAGCAGCACCAAATGGTTGAGCTTGGGCGGGGCGCCGTTCAAGCCCTTTTCGCGCACATGCATATCCTCGGTCATGTAAACCTCGCAGCCGATAATGGGCTTGACCTTAAACGGACGGCGTTCGCTCATAAACTTTAAAAAGTCGGCGTCCTTGTCGGTATACTTGACCGCCGCCTTCAAAAACTCGATAGTTCCGTACATATTGCCGTGATCGGTCATTGCGATTGCGGGTATATTAAGCTCGTCGCACAGCTTGAAAACCTTGTCGGTACGTACCGCGCCGTCAAGCAAAGAAAACTCCGTATGAACATGTAAATGCGCAAATTGTTTCATATCACTCTAATCCTTGTTATCTCTTTTGTTATTTGCTATCTCTACTATTTTGTCAAACCTGTGTTTGAGCCCCGATTTGGATATACCCAGCTCAAACGCTATATCGCCCAGCGCCGCCTCGGGTGAATTGATACGCGCGTCGGCGGCCTCTACCAGCTTGGGCGGCAAGGTGTCCAGCCCCACGCTGTCCGATATATACTGTATGGCGTTGATTACGTCCACCGCCGCGTTTGCCGTGCGCGTCATGTTGGCTATATCGCAGTTCATTCGCCTGTTCACGTCACGCTTGATGGAAAGCGCAATCGCCGTGTCGTTTAGCCTGACCACCAGCTTGCCCAGCCGCATAAGCGCCAAACAGTTACTGACGTTTTCTATATCCTTGGCGTAGACCACGTACTTGTCCGCGCGCTCCATTTTGTGCACCACCACCTCGCGGCTGCCCAATAGCTCCATAAGCTCGTCCGCAAAGCTTTCGCTAAGCACCGAAAATTCCAAGTGGTATCCGCCGCCGCCCTTTTGCCCGTCCGTACCGTCCGAATAGTGTGCGGAAAAGCTGCCGCAGCCCAAAAACACGCCGCGTATATACGCCGATTCGCAATCGTCGGTCATTTGCGGAATGTCCGCCATTTCGTATCCGCCGCCGCCCGCAGTGATGTTAAGACTGCCAAGCACGCTTTCACAATCGCCGTACACAAGCATGGGCTTGGTTTCTTGCGGCATTGCACCGAGCACGCTTTGCATCGCCTTCATAATATAATCGCGCACAAAATCGGTTTGGCAGTCCAGCTGTAACAGCACGCCGCCGCGCGTTACGGACAGCGACATGCACGAGCGCACAAAGCCGGACAGCATTGATTTGCACTCATCGCCGCGCGGACAGGTTTTGGTTATTTGGCGCTTAACCTCCGCGCCGCTTATGTTAGCCATCAACCACCTCGCCGTTCTTTTGCCGCCGCGCGGAAATAAAGTTTTGCGAACGGAAATCGGGCAGCCTGTCCCAGTTGGCTATTTGGCTGTAAGGAATACCACACTGCTTTATCAGCTTTACCGCAATCGGCATTGTGCCGACGTCCTTGGGATTGTGCGCGTCGGAGTTGCAAATAAACTGCACGCCCGCCGCCGCCATTTTTTTGATTTGCTTTTTGGTCAAGCTTTTGTGCCTGCCGTTAAGCTCGATATACACACCCTTGCTGTGCGCGTACTTGGCAACCTCTACCGCGTCGGCAAGTATGCCGCGGTTGAGATGCCCTATAAAGTCTATCGGGTATTCGTCGATTGCGCGCTTGTACGCCTCGGTGTTGCGTGCTATCAGCTTTTTCCTGCCCGGTAAAAACTTGAATATAACGTTGCGCGCCCAAAACAGCATATTGCGAAAAATAGTGGGCGTGCCGACCATGGCGTGGTACCCGCCCTGCACAATTTCCAGCTTGGCAATCGTTTCGGGCGTGCACTCCATAAGCGCAGGGAGCGCCTTGTTTTTTCCGCTGCGCGGGTCGAGATTGTTTTCCAGTCCCGCGTAAATCTTTACGCCCGTCAGCGCCTCGGCCTGCATGCACGCAATTTTCAGCTTGTCAAACGCCTTGTCCCCGTCTATGCCGTAATAGTGGCAAAACCCGTGATCGGTTATAGCAAGCTCGGTAAGTCCCGCTTTTTTTGCCGCAAACGCATTGTCAAGCACACTACCGATGGCGTGCTTTTTTGCGCCCCGCCGACTGAATGTAGTATGGGTGTGATAATCGCCCAAAAACGCCATTTAAAATTCTCCCAAGTAAATGATTTCCTCTTTTGCTTGCACGCCCTCGGCAATAAGTACGCCGCGCATTATTCGGATAAGCGCGCACACGTCCTTTGCCGTAGCTCCGCCGGTGTTGACTATTATGTTGGCGTGCTCGTGCGATATTACCGCGCCGCCACGCCGCAAGCCCTTCAGCCCCGCCTCGTCCAGTATCTTTCCTACCGACGCGTGCGGCGGATTCTTAAAAACCGACCCTGCACTCTTTCCGCTCGGCTGGCTGTTTTTGCGCAAAACGTTATAGCTTTCGCCACGCTTGCGTATAACGGTCGGATCGCCCTCGGTAAGCTCAAACGCCGCGCCGATAACTACGTCGTCATCGTGCAAGCCGCACGAGCGGTAGCCGAAACACAGTTCGGACTTATCGAGCGTAACAAGCCGCCCGCCGCGCAGTACCTCGGCATAGTCGAGTACGTCGGACACAGCGCCCAAAAACGCGCCTGCGTTCATTCGTACCGCGCCGCCCACCGTTCCCGGAATACCGACAGCCCATTCCAATCCCGAAAGTCCGTTTTCGGCGGCAAAGCCGCACAGCCGCGAAAGCCGCGTCCCCGACCCAGCATAGACCGAAGTCCCTTTGCGGACGGTTTGTTCGTAGCGGTTGATTACGACAGTGCCGTCATAGCCGCTGTCGGACGCAAGAATGTTAGAGCCCCTGCCAAGCACGACGCCGCAGCCTGCGCAATCTATCAGCTGCTCGCGCGATGACGCAAGCTCGATTCGCTTTGCCGCGCCGCCAATGCCGAACGTGGTCCATTCGCTCAAAGTATTACCCATATATTCTACTCCATTTTGAAAGATATTTCAATAGTTTGGTGAACATATTTAAAATTTTATCTTAAGACTTGCAAAACGCCATTCTGCATGCTATAATAGCTATGTATGGAATTGTACGAGGCGAATAGAATACTGCGCACGGTAAAGGCTGCGATTTCGGCTGACGGGTACAAACTGCCCTCCTCCGCCGAAACCGACGGACTGCTTATGCTGCTGGGCAAGCTGGATATAGAAAAACATCTTGCGCCCAAAATTAAGCATGCCCGCGCGCAAGCCAAGCAAGCAAAGTCCGCCGCGGCTTATGCTCGCTCGTGCAAGCTGATATACTTTTTTCGTGCGTTAAAGGCAGTGGAAACAGGTTTACCAGACCCCGTAACAGCAATATCGATGACAATGCTGCACAAATCCATTGTCGGCGACATAAACGACGACGCGGGCAAGCTGAGAGCATGCGACGCGTCCACGGATGGCAACGCGCATACCGATCCCAAATACATATCGGGCTCGTTAAAGTCCATTATCGCCAAAATGAACGAAATACCCGCCGCGCCCACTACGGCAAAGGACGACTTTGCGGGTTATCTCTCTCATTATATGCGCGAGCTTATAATACTGCACCCGTTTGAATCCTGCTCGGAATTTACGGTGCGCATATTTATATTTTTGTTTTGCAAGATGAAGGGATTTGCACTCGGCTATCACCGCGCCACCCCGCCGGTTGTAAAAGCCGCCGAGCAAAAGGCGTTTGCTACCGACGACGTAACGCCGCTGTATGCCGTGTTTACCGAATGTCTTAGCTACGACCACAAAAAGCCCGAGCCCGAAAAGCCTACCGCGCCGCGCACAAGGCGCGAGGTAGCAAAGGACTTGTGCCGTCCCACGCGCAAGAAGGAAACGCAACAAGCCGAACAACCGCAACAACAACCCGAAAAGACAAAGAGCGAAACCCAAAAACAAAAGGACAAGGACGCGGCAAAAAAGGAAAAAGACGCAGCAAAAAAAGAGGCGGCAAACGACGACGTAATAAAACGCGCGGTGCGCTTGCAGCAAAAAATTTCCAAACTGAACGAGCAACTCACCGAGCTGATAAAGCCGCTTGACGGCAAGGACGAAAACTAACCGAGGAAGTAATTACGGCGTGGATATAATTGCAAACAAATGCAGCGGCAAGGGCAACGGTGAAAAGTGCCTCAACGCCGTAACAAAATATTTGGACGAGCATAACGTCCCCTATTCCGTGCATATAACCGAACGCACGGGACACGGCAAACAGCTTGCCGAGGAGCTGTCCGCAAACGGCGCGGAGGTTATAGTCGCGCTGGGCGGCGACGGCACGTTCCACGAGGTGCTCAACGGCATAGACTTTGAAAAATCCCGATTGGGCTTTATACCCGCGGGGCGCGGCAACGACTTTGCGGGCGGCACTAAAGCAGCAAATCTCGACCCCGTAAAAGCGATTGAGGATATTGTACGCGGCGAGCCCAAGGATTTAGACTATATCCAAGTCGGCAATAAACGCTGCATCAACGTAGGCGGCACGGGACTTGACGTAGAGGTACTGCTAAAAACCGCCAAGAGCAAAAACAAGCTCACCTACGTCGCGTCGCTGTTCCGCTGCCTGCTGCACTTTAAACCGTATAAAGTGCAAACCGAATTGAACGGCGAAACAAAAGACTACAAATGCATAATGCTGGGCGTATGCAACGGCACGCAGTTCGGCGGCGGCATTAAGCTTTGCCCCGTCAGCAAGGCGGACGACGGCAAAATGGACGTCATAATAATGACCAAGCCCAAAGTGCCCACCCTATTCGTAATGCCTAAGTTTGTAAAAGGCAAGCATATGAATATGTCTTGCACCCACCACATAGTGTGCGATCAATTAAAGGTGACGACCACCGCCCCTATCGAGCTTGACGGCGAAATCTACTACGACCTGGACTTTGACGCCCGCATAGTAAAAGGCGGACTCAAAACCTTCGCCGTAAGCGAGTGAACATATTAAGCTTTATTAAAAAGGCGAATGCAATAACTGCACTCGCCTTTTTGAGTATATGTAATATATAGCAATTGTCATTTGCGTAGCTTTCTTCCGCAACCGGTACAAAATATTTCACTCGAATCGTTTTTCGTCCCGCACTGTGTGCAAAATATTTCACTAAGCCCATAATCGTTATTAGACGACGTATTGCGTCGAGAATTATCTTCAACATAGCCGCCGTCAACAAGTTTCGCGGCTTTTACTCGCAATTCTTTTGCATCCTTTTCAGAAGTGCTTTCCCATGCCTTCTTCAATGTGTAATAAGCGTCGTATGCCGTATTATAATTTTTGATTTTACGTATATATACCACCAACAATATAACGCCAATTCCTATTAACACAAGCGCGGGTACCAACGTGAATATTTCAAAAAAACTACCCAACATTCCACCTAATGCTAACCATATCATAACACCAAAAATCAAGCCTATTATTCCGTAGAACAACCAACCTTTTGAAGGTCTTTTAGCGTATAGCACAGGTTCTTCATCCATTAATTTATCATGCGCTCTTTCCAATGACGTAACATCACTATACCACGACGCACTCTTATCACGAGAAAAAGTTAATTTATTAAATGTTGACCAATGTCTATACCCGTCATAAGTACCCTCATATTCTTGACATCTTTGATTGTTAATAAGCTCCCAACCGAACGCCCCATAACGTTCTATCATAGCATTAATTTTGTTATCATCAGGATAACACTGCACGGTTTTGGTTTCTCTTGCCATGTTTGTATCTCCTTTGTAAAGTCTACTGTTAGTATACAATAGTATTTTGAGTATTGTCAAGTAAATTTGTACAATAGTATTGTAATTTTTTACTAATACTATAATTCAAAGAGGATACGATGTTAAACGAAAACATAAAAAGGCTGCGTACAGCAAATAATTTAACGCAAGTGGAGCTTGCCGCTGATTTAGGCGTAAGCAAACAATGTGTATCTAATTGGGAAAACGATTATATCCAACCGTCTATTGAAATGCTGATAAAGATTGCACAATATTTTAAGGTATCTACCGACTTCTTGTTGGATTTAAACGATATTAACCAAATAAATGTTGACGGACTAAGCGACAAAGAAATAGCGCATATTAGGCTCATAGTAGAAGATTTACACAATAAAGGAGATAATATATGATAACTTCTAAACAAATAAGCGAAAAGCTAATCGAGGCAATACGCCAAAGCGGGCTGACACAAACAGCAATGGAAAGGAATTAAATGTTTCGCAGTCTACAATAGCGCATTATATAAAGGGAGATATTTTGCCCGCGCCCGATACATTTGCAAATTTATGTAAATTACTTGATGGTGATACAAATTATATTCTTTGTCAAGATTAAAACGGCGCATATGCGCCGTTTTTTAATAAGGTTGAGACTCCTCACTACGTTCGGAGTGACAAAAGTGATTTTTACTACTGCATTAATTTTTTTGTCATTCCGAGCAACGCGAGGAATCTCCACCTCTTTTAAATGCGGCTACGCCCTTTTTGCCCACATTTTTCCGCTACGTGCTATCGCGCTACGGTCGAAATGATGTGTATTAGAGTTTCTATTCGTAAAGTACTATAAAGGATAGTAGAGTTTATACTCTCATCACCCCGACCGGCGCGGAGGGGTCCAGGCGACCCGCCGCATATGTGTCAAGCTATTATTTGCCTTAATTCCGAATTAATTCTTAATTATTTTTTGCTGTTTCCGCGCAGGCGTTCGTTAAGCTCGTCCATTGCGTTAAATCCCAAATCGTTAAGACGGTGGGTACGCGCCGCAGCCTCAAGTATTACGGCAAGGTTACGTCCCGGTTTTACGGGCACTATGTGCAACGGCTTTTTCACGCCAAGTATCGTGTAGCTTTCGTCGGGCGCGCCAAGCCGCGTATACCGCGTTTTATCGTCCCACGCCTCCAGCTTGACAACCATATCGATCTTTTTTACAAGCTGAACGGCGCTCGCACCGTACATTGCCTTTATGTCGATTATGCCTATACCGCGCAATTCCATAAAGTATCTAATCACGTCGGGACACGTTCCGTCAAGCCTATCGCCTATGCGCGATATAGTTACCGCGTCGTCCGCAACAAGCCTATGCCCGCGTTCGATAAGCGACAGCGCCGTTTCGCTCTTGCCTATGCCTGACTCGCCTATCAACAGCACGCCCACGCCGTACAAGTCCATAAGCACGCCGTGTATCGTTACGGACGGAGCAAGCAGCTCGCTAAGGTACAGCGACAGCTTGTTTACAAACGGCGTTGTACGCAGCTTAGACGTGAGCAATACGCGGTTATACTTTTTGCCGGCGGTTATCAATTCGTCGCACGGCGGCAGTGTAGATGTAACTATAAGGCAAGGAATAGGCTGTTTCATCAGCGTTTCGCACGCGGTCTTACGCGCGTCGTGCGTCATTTGCTGTAAGTACGTCATTTCCATTTGACCCATTACCTGCACGCGCTCGGCGGCAAAATGCTTGTAGTACCCTGCAAGCTGCAATCCCGGTCGGCTTATATTGAACGTGCTGAAATGCAGCACCTCGTTATCGCCGCGGCAAATTACGTCCAGATCCATGCGCTCCGCAAACTCGGCAATATCCACGTCCTTTTCGGTTTCTTGGATTTCGTCGGCAGCATATTCGTTGCGAGGCTGATTAGGCTGCTCGGCGGGTGCCGATGCAACGGTTTGCTCTACGGGCTTTTCTTCCGCTATTTGTTCGTTTGCAGGCGTGCGTTTCTTTTGCGGCATTGTTAGTCCTCCTCTTGTTCAAAACAAAATTTGTTTATGGCTTTTGCCACGCCGTCGGCGTTGTTTGTGTCGGTTACGTAATCGGCTACTTGCTTTACTTGTTCGCGAGCGTTGCCCATGGCAATACCCAGCCCCGCGGCTTTTATCATTGCTATGTCGTTAAAGCTGTCGCCAAACGCAATCACCTGCGACATGGGTATGCCGTAGTAATCGGCTACGTATTTGAGCCCTTCGCCCTTATCCACGCCGACAGGAATACATTCTATCATTGCCGGCATAAAGTCCTCGCCGTTCTGCCTTAACGTTTGCAAAAACGGTGCGGTAGACTGCAAATACAACAGCTCAGGGAATTTTTCGCCTATCATAGCGCTCACGCCGTTCAGCTCCCGCTCGTCGAGTATTGCCATCACCTTGGAAACGTTCACGCTCGGTCGTTTTACGTACTCGGCAAGATCGCGTATTTCCTCAAACCCGATACCCACCTTTTTGCAATATGCGTCCGAGAGCGGAGTGCGCTCCGAAATCTTAAGTCCGTCGTCGGCGTACACCATTGCAAGCCGCGTGTTCTCGGTAAGGAACGTTATAAGCCGCGCCGTAACGTCCTTGGGCATTGCAAAAATCTTGAACGGCTTTAGCGTGTCGCTGTCCGCTATCTCGCCGCCTATGCTGCATATCATTTTAACGGGCGCGGCGTCCAGCCCTATTTGCTTTACGCACTTTTCCACGCCGCACGGAGCACGACCTGTGGCAATAGTAAATATCCCGCCTGCCGCACGAAATTTATTTATCGCGTCAATGTTCGCCTGCGACACGGTCAGCTCGTCGTTCAACAGCGTTCCGTCCATATCGGCGGCTATAAGCCTATATTTCATGGGATTGGCGCCCACCTCCATAGGATGATAGTATTCGTAAATGTTTTGCGCAGCCTTCTTTGTTATGCCCGCCTTTTGCGCAATCTCTTCCGCCGTGGCTACGACTATGGTGCGTGTATTGAATACCTTAAGCACCTTTTTTACCGACGCCGCACCGACGCCGCTTATGCCGTTCAGCTCGCTTTCGTACCGCTTGGAGCGCACCGTGCGGTGGTACAGCACCGCAAACCTGTGCGCCTCGTCGCGCACGCGCTGCAACAGCCTAAGCGCATAATCCTCGCGCTTTAATTTGACAGGCACGGGATTGCCGCGCAAGTACAATTCCTCGTCCTTTTTGGCAAGACCGACCATTGGCACAGTTATGCCCATATCGTCCGCCGCGCGCGAGGCAAACTCCACTTGCTCGAGTCCGCCGTCTATTACAATCAAATCGGGCAGCTCGTCAAAGCCCGCGTCGCCGTTTTTGTAATGATTGAGCCGTCGCGACAGCGTTTCGTACATAGACCGAAAATCGTCCGCGCCGTCCACAGTGCGTATACGGTAGCGGCGGTACTGCGATTTGTCCGCCTTGCCGTCTATAAACACCACGCCCGACGCCACGTTGTCCGTGCCCGAAATGTTGGAAATATCGTAGCACTCTATGCGCCGCGCGCTCTTTAAGCCGAACACCTGTTTAAGCCGCTCGCACGCGCCTATGGTCATATCCTCGTCGCGCTTTACCCTGTCCGCGCTTTTCAGCAAAAAGTCCTCGCAGTTGCGTTTGGCTGTGTCCAACAGCTTTTTGCGCATCGCTTTTTGCGGGAAGGTTATCGCGGGGCGTTTGCCAAACACCGATCCGAAATACTCGGTCAGCGCGGTGGTGTCGCACTCCGCCTGCAAACAAATCTCGTCGGGCAGCTCATTGGTCATCGAATAGTATTGCGGCAGGAAGGTCGTCATATCGCCGTTAAACATTTGCGGCTCGGCTATGATGTAATTTTTTACGCCCATCATTTTGCCGCCGCGCACAATGCACACGCTGACCGCGCCGTATAAACCGTTGTCGGTATAGTAGAACGAATCTATGTTCACAACGTTGCCCAGCTCGCCCACTACCTTGCTCTTTAAGTTTTCCAGTACACGCAGCTGGTTTCGGTACGAAATAGCGCGCTCAAAATTCTCCTTTTCGGCGGCGTCTGTCATCTTTTGCATTATAATGCCCGAAATATCGTCACCACCGCCCGAAAGAAACGTCATAGCGCCGTTTATCGCCTGCCTGTATTCGTCCTTGTCACAGCGCTCACAGCACGGCGCAAGGCACAAATCTATGTCGTAGTTTAGGCACGGGCGCGCGCGCTTGGCGAGCTTGCCCGAACATGTGCGCAGCTTGTATACCGATTGCAATACGCTGATTACGTCGCGCACCGACACGCCTATGAACGGTCCGAAATACCGTGCGCCGTCGCGCTTGACACGACGCGTAACCTCTATGGTCGGGTATTCGGCGCGCGGGTCAATGCGAATGTACGGATTGGTTTTATCGTCCTTTAACAGTATGTTGTAATGCGGCTTGTACTTTTTGATTAGGTTGTTTTCGAGCGCAAGAGCGTCCTTTTCCGTGCGCGTAATAATGTAATCGAAATCGGCAATGTTGTCCACCATTGCCTGAACTTTGACCGGCTTTTCCTTGTTTTGAAAATACTGGCGTACCCGCCGCGAAAGTATGACAGCCTTGCCTACGTATATCACCTGCCCGGTAATGTCGCGCATAATGTATACGCCGGGAGTGTCGGGCAGGTCTTTCAGTTTATCGACCAAACTCATGCCTCGCCTCCATCGCGCCGCATTGCGGACTCATACGAATACTCACAGCCGCAAAACTTTTGCCTGTAAATGCCCAGCTCTTTCGCGCGTCGCGTGGACAGCAAAAAACCGTCCTTCTTTTTAAAGTCGCGCGGCAAAAACGGCGCTCCGTCCTTTATGTCGGCGGCAAGCGAAAATATCAGCTTGCTGTTTTTGTGCGGGCTTACCGTCAGCGTAGTGGTGTAGTAATCGAAACCGTGCTCGCCCGCGTATAGCGCCGATGCCTTAAGCCTATCGTCCATGCACAGGCTACACCGCGAGCCGCCTTCGGGCGCGTCGGCGTGAGGTTTGGCATAAGAAGAAAAAAACGAATAATCATGCGGCGGTACGATAATCGGCAGCTTGTAATAGTCGGCAACCGTTTGGAGCGCGGCAAGGCGCAAATCAAACTCGCCGTCAATAATGCACGGATTGTAAAAAAACAAAGTTATATCCCCACCGTCATTGAGCAACGGCTCTATCGCGCCAAGACTGCACGGTCCGCAGCAAGCGTGAAGGAGTATTTTTTTGTTTTTAAGATCGTCCATTAAATATAACCGCAAAAATTTTTACTGATAAATAATAGTGACAGGTCCGTCGTTGGCTTGGTCGATAAGCATGTCCGCGCCGAATATGCCGCTACTAACGTTATCCGAAAGCCCGGCCTCGCGCAAAAGATCGCGCATCACATTTACGCAATAATCGAACATTTGACTCGCCTGCACCGCGGGTCGCATGGCAAACGAAAAGCTCGGACGGTTGCCGTGCGATATGTCCGCGCACAATGTAAAGTTGGACACCATCAGGATTTCGCCGCCGATGTCGCAAACGGACAAATTCATCTTGCCCGCGTCGTCGGAGAATATGCGCATTGCCGATATTTTTTTGCACATTGCAATCACGTCCGACTCGGCGTCGGTCTGCTCGATACCAACGTACACCACCAGTCCGCGCCCTATACAGGCTATTTGTTCGCCGTCCACGGACAGCGCCGCACTGCTCACCCTTTGAATAACAGCTTTCATACCGCCATTTTAACATATTTGCAAAACAAATACAAGTAAACGCTTGACAAAAAAGCCAAAATATACTAAACTTGTAATTACAAACAAATACGGGCAATTAACTCAGCTGGGAGAGTGTCATCTTGACGTGGTGAAAGTCACAGGTTCGAGCCCTGTATTGCCCACCAACACTGACGGACGCGAAAGCGTCCGTTTTGTGTTGTGGGCAATCAATGTGAGCATGCGCCCAAGGTAACCTAAAAAATACAATATACACCAAAAAGAAAAGTTAATCATGGTTACTTTACAGTAATTTTGGGCGCAAGTTCGCTAGGCGCTTGCGCGGAGCGCAAAGCCCGCCCGCGAGTTCCGCGGGCATCCCTGTATTGCCATCTTCAATTAATCGCCTTGACAATCAAGACAAAATACTATATAATTTTAAACACGTTGGAAGGACAAAATGAAAAAGATATTCCCATATCACAAAGTATTGATAGTAGGCTGCGGCGGCGCCGGCAAAAGCACGCTCGCCATGGAAATAGGAAAACGTTTCGGCTTACCAATCGTTCATTTGGATAAATTGTGGTGGCTCCCCGATTGGCAAACCCGCACCGAGCAAGAATTTGACGAACTGCTTGCCTCCGAGCTTGCGAAAAACGATTGGATAATCGAAGGCAATTATTTCAGAACGTTTAAAACACGCCTTCGGCATGCCGACCTTTGCATATTCCTCGACTACGATACCGAGCTTTGCGTGCAAAGCGTATATGAGCGCGCGGAAAAGTACAAGGGCGTAACCCGACCCGATATGACCGACGGCTGCACGGAACACGTAGACGATGAGTTTAAAACATGGATCACGTCTTTTAAAGAAAACGTTCGTCCGTCAATGCTGTCGGAATTAAAAAACAGTTCTATCCCCTATATGATTTTTCAAACACGCGATGAAACCGCAAACTGGCTTAACGAATTTTCAAACGATTGAAAAAGTAATTGCCAAAGAATGTGTCCACACATATAAAACCATCTCAACCCTAACAAAAAAACGCCATACGGCGTTTTTTTGTTATTGCTTATTGGTTATTTCTTACTAAGCGCCTCCAGCTCGGCGTACAGCACGCGCAGTCTTTCGCGCGCCTCGTCTATCAGGTTGGAAAACAAGTTAAAGTACTGCTCGTCTTCCTTCGTCGGCTTTGTCCCCGCAAGCATAGCGCGAAGTATTGCCGTTTGCGACCGCTCGCGCTTTTGCTCGTATGCCACGATTTCGCGCTCGCAGTCGTCTATCTCTTTTTTGAGTTCACTCTTTCTTGACATTTCTCTTTCCTACCCTCCTTTCTACGCCTTGTCGCCGTCGTCGGTTGCCGCAGCCTCTTTTTCCACTTCTTCTATCTTGAACGTTTTTGTACTGCCCGACACTACGCGCTTTACCAGTCCGCGCTGCATCAGCGCCATATCGCCCTCGTACGGTATAAAGAAGTCCTGTGCCTCATACGCCGGATTCTTATACACCTTTAACTCCTTCATTATATCCGCTATCATCTCCTTAGCGAATTTGCACCTTCTTTCTTTACGTATACGATACATTGTAGGAGTGTCCGCCATGCTCGACATATTAGACACGTCGCGCACAGAAAACTTTGTTCCCGCATAGCTCGCAGGCTCTACGGGGAACAGCATACTTAACGTTTTGCCTCTAACCATAAACTTGGCTACAGTCATTCGCCCTATCCTGAACGTTTCGCGTTTCCAGCTCATTCGTACCTTTACCTTATTGTACGACAGCATTTCGTTCTTTAACTGCGAATACCATTCCTTAGATTTATTGCTTAACTGCGCTATCTTTGCCGTTAAGCTACGGTTATAGCTTACCCTTTCGCTACCCTCGGTTACGTATTCGGTAACCTCCTCGTCGTCGTCCTCTTCCTCCTCCGGCTCGGGTTCGGGTGCGGGCTTAGGCTGAGCTACAGGCTGCTGCACAGGCTCGGTCGTTTCGGCTGCGGGTGCTGCCACCGGTGCTACTGCGGGCGCGGGAGCCTCTTCGGGCTCGTCGTCCTCAGCGTGCACGTCCTGCATCGCTTGCGGAGCCATTACGACCTTGATTACAGGTCGACGCTTACGAAGTGCTACTATGAACACTATGCCCAGTACCGCTAACAGTACGATGAATACTACCAGTACTACTATTAATACCAACAGTAATGTTTTGTTGTCCATGTTTAGTTCTCCTTATATCTTCTTATTGCAAAGTATATTACTACTACAGCCACCGCAATGGCTATAACGCCCAAAATAATGTTTATTAATACAAGCGTACTGTCAAACGCCGGCTCTATAGTAAATGAATAGTGCGCCTCAAGCGTTTCGTAACCGTCAAGCTCCACACGCGCGGTCATTATATAGTCGCCCGCGGCAGTCGGTTTTTTGGTCAGTACTTTATTCGGATTCGCCTTGCTTGCATACGTGTAAACGATTGTGCCGAACGCCGCCGCACCCACGGGATTGGGGCTTTTTGCGCTGTTTTCTTCCGTCCAGTTCTCAATGGTCGGGGACGTATCGTCTACCCAATAGTTTTTGGAAAGTAATACTTGGAACTCCATTTCGCTTTCTATCGTTTGGCTGTAACGATTGGTTGCATAAGCCACAACAATGTACTTGCCGACCTCGGTGGGAATTTCCGTACCCAAATAGGCGCGCGTTTCCGCATCGAGATACTTATATGTAATTCCGCTATCCGGCAGGCTTGCTATCGCAACGGGGTCCGCCCAGTTGTCGCGCTCGCCGAGGTAAAGCAAAGACGAAATGCTGACCGACTTTTCCCACGAATTGGCGCGGTTGCGAATAACCAGCATAACGCGGCTGGAATCGTCCTCGTCAAGCGCGTCGCTCGGCACCGCAGCGTTCAACGCATACGCGTACATAAAGTACGTGCCGGGCGCCATAGGGATATAAAAGTCTTGTGCGTAATTTTCGCCCTTCTTGACCGTTACGGCATCCTCGCCGGCAACGACCTTTTCCACAAGCTTATACTCGTCGCCGTCAAGCTCCGCTCTATAGAACACAAAGTACGGTTTGCCGCGAACGGGTTTGCCCGTAGGCATAGTGACCTTGCCGTCAATGGTCGCCGTCCAGCCCTCTATACCGGGCGTTACCTCCCAAAAGTTTTTATCGTCGGGCGAGCCCTGAATGAATATTTGGAACTCCACTTCGGTTGTAGGCAAAGCGGTGTACATACCCGCACAGCCGTCAACGCTGACCGACATTGTGTACCACCCCGCGTCCGCAGGCTCGAGCAAATTAAGCGACACAATGTACTCGCCCGTTGTTTCGTCGTAAACGGCTCGGTATAACGTTTCGCCCGACGCGTTGCTTGTGATAACAACGACGGGCTCGCCGTAAAGCGATACAGCCACGGGCGAATTTTTGCTTTCCAGCCACCCGCCGCGGAACCAGGATGCTATCTTGGGCGTTACCACCCAAGTATTTGTAGCCTCGGTGACGTCGAAAGTAGTTTCCGCGTCAAACGCCTCGTAGTTGTCCTTGGCGTCCACGTACACACGCAATGTGTAAGTGCCCTTGGTCAGCGCCTTAAGCTTGTCGGCAACGGCTACGGGAACGTAAACGTCTTTGTCGTAATTGTTGTAATGCTTGCCGTCCGCGTCGACAAGATCGAATTTGTCGACTATCACCGCGCCGCTTGCATCGAGGACCTCGTAATGAACTTTTCCTCCCGACGTAGGTTTTCCTCTAAACAAGTTGACCGTGCGGTCATAGGTATTCCAAACCCAACCCGACGCGCGCAAGGATACGTCAAACGCCTCGTACACGACGCCCTCGACGGTAAAGTTGAGAGTAACGGCACGTTCTCCGTCTATTGCGGTGTAATTGCCAGTGGAAGGCTTTGCGACCGAGAACACGGCTTTGTACGTGCCTGCGCTTGTGGGCATTACCGTCAAAGCGTCGCCGTCCGCAGTGTAATACGCCACGCGCACTGTGCCGAAACGCGCCTCGGCTACAGCCGTGACAGCTGTGCCGTACACCCACTTGTACATTCCGCCTTCGTATATGACGTTATTGCCGCTAAAGTGAGGTGCGGTATCCTCCGCCTTCCAGTCGTTGATTGCCTCGACGATTGTAAACTGAACGCGGGTAGTCACCGCGTCGTTGCCGTCTTGCGAAACCGAAGGTCCGCTTGACGAAACAGTATCGTCTATTCCGTTCCAGTTATCGCCCGACGGAGTGGTGATAATCATGATATAAGTGCCCACGTCAAGCTTGGAAATATACGTGCTTACCAATTCTCTTTGCGTATCAAAGCCGTCGCCGCTGTTTACCGTAAAGTACTTGAGCACGTTGCTCTCGTCCGATTTAGATACTATCCTGATAACGACGGTGTCGCCGTAAAGCGGTTTGACGCCCAGCCAATCTATTTCGGTACTCCAAGCCCATTGAGTAACGGGCGATTTTTCGTCATCGCCTTTAACGACAAGGCTTTGCTCGGGCGCGGGAACATTGGTATCCGTTACCCAAGTATTGTCGCCCGCCGCAATGTCCAGCTGCAGCGTTGCCGAAAGACCCTCGTAGCTTTCGGTTTGCGTAACAAATACCGTAACCTGATAAGAGCCTCTACCCAATAATTTGACAGCGTTTTTAAGCGCCGCAAAGGAATTGTACGTTACGCCCGCCAATATGTATTGAACGGGAAGTTCGGCAACGTTGGTGTCCGTTCCGCCGACGGTGATGTAGCTGTAAGCTTTGATAGTTACGTCGTCAAGCACGGTAGACGTCTTTTTGTCGGCGTCCTGCTGCCACTTGCCCGTGAGTTTTTGCGGAATAGCCGTAAACTTGCTATTGTACTTGCTTATAGTAAGCGACATATCTTGTGTGAGCGCAAGATAATTTATAGTTGCGGGTACGCTGATGCGCACAATGTATTCGCCCGCGTTCAATGCTTTTACCGCATTGACGTATTGTGCGTAGGTATACGGTGTTGCATTGAGAGCCGAATAGCCGACGGTCATTATTGTGTAACCCTCGGTGCCCGCGCCGTTTTCCGCTTGCGGTTGACCAAGCCAAGCCTCGACGTCGAAACCGCTGCCGTGAATAACCGCATAATACTCGGAAACCGATTCCTTAGGCTCACCGTTCTCCGCCCAAGAGTTGGCGACAGCCGAAACGACAAACTGTGTTTGATACGGCGTGACTGCCGAATACAAGCCCCTGTACTCGTTTGCGGCATCGACCCATGCATTCAAGAAATAACTGCCTGCGGGCAACGCCTTGAGCCTTGCCTTGAGCACTTCCACGTCGGTTATTACGCCGTACGACGTATTGGTAATTTGGTAGTTGACCGTTGTGCCGTATAACGCAACACCCTGTTCGAATACGTTGCTCTCGCCGTAATTATAGTACCTGACCGACGGCGCGAGCGATTTGCCAGTTTCGTCCGTTGCCCAGCCGTTTTCGGCTTTAGCGACGGTAAACGTAGTGGAGCCCGTCAAAGATTCAAGGCTTTCGCCGCCGTCCACGGTGACCGTAAGCGTGTAAGTAGCGGGCTTGAGCGCTTTTAACAGCTTTGCCACGTCGTCCGAAACGACCATGAGGTTAGAGTCGTTTTTACTGAGCGTGAACGATTTGAGCAATGCTATAGTTTGCGTAGTAATTGTTACGCCCTGCGCGTACGACGCATTGAAATCGGTTAATTCAAGATCGTTTTTGTTTGCTTTGGTAATAGAGAATACGGCAGGCTGATTGCTGCGAGCAGAGCCGCTGAACAAGTTGACCGCCGCGTCATAGCCGTTCCAGCTCCATTCGATAACGCCCGGCATGTTGACCCATTCGTTTTTGCCCTCTTTAATCGTAAACAAGTAATAGTCTACAAGCTCGGAGTAATTATCGGTGGCGGGCACGTACGCTTTGAGCCAGTACGATCCTGCCTGATAGCTGGGCGCGTTTTGCCATACGGCGTCGGGAGCAGGTGCAACGCGTTCGCCGTCTTGGAATATATCGTTATCCGACGGCGCGGCATACGTAAACACAACCGTATTCTTGCCGAAAGTCGGATCGGCGGAAGGATATGCGGTATCGCCGCCGAAACTCCACGATTCAACTTTGGGTTTGCCGTTAGCCGTCCAGCTGTTGGTCGCCTTGGTTATTACAAAGTCGGCAGACTGACCGTCCAGCGAATTGTAGCTGTCCGTTTCGCTTACGGTGACCGCAATGGTATATCCGCCCGTTACAACGCCCAATGCTTTGAGCCTGCTATCAAGCGCCGCAAGATCGTTATCGCTGACCTTTCTTACGCCGCCCACTCTTACGTAGTTGATTGTAGCCTCCAAAACAACTGCGCCAGTTTGCTTGACGGTAACGACTACCGACGCCGATTCCCCTTGCGTGGAAACAGGCAGTACCAAGTCGGTAACGATATTGTTTGCATTATCGTTCCATGTCCAGTCGGATATTGAGAGATTGTTATTCCATTCGTTTTCGGCTTTGATGATTGTAAGTCTTACCGTATCCACAAGCACGCCGTATTCGTCCGTGCCTGCTACCGTAGCGACAATAAGGTACTCGCCCACGCCGTAGCTATTAATATAGCCGATAACGTCGTTAGTAGCTTTGCCATTGACCGTAACAACGACGGTGCCGTGCGCGGGTGTAAACTTGATAAACGACAAATCCGCACCGTAAGTCTTTTCGATTTCTTTTGCGGTGGAATTGCCGTTGCCTGTTTTTTCGCTCCAGCTGTTAGCCTTGGCACTGATATTTACGATAACGGAATAATCGAGCGCGGTATGATTGGTGTCGCCGTCTATATGCGCCGTTATTGTGTATTCGCCCGCTTTGCAATTATTAAGCGCAGTTATCAAGCTGCTCCATGTATTGCCGCTGTACAGCTCCTGTTCGCCCTTTACAAGCTTGTAATCAACCGTACTGCCCCAGCTGCCGCGCTGTGCCGCAGGCGTGCCTATTACGGGCTGCGCAACCGTTATGCTGCTACCGACCACCCCGTTGTATTCAGTGTTGTTATTGGCGGCAGTGGCGGCGTCCCACACCGTTGTTACGATGTTGACAGTAAACTCCGCGGTTGTTGACTGCGGCGCTGCGTAGCTGTCCGTGGCGGCTATGGATACCGTAACGCTGTACGTGCCTACGTTCAGTCCACCGAGATACGTCTTTAAGGTACTGAATGCCGTATCCAAATCGTTATCGACAGCGCGTATGGTTTGTACTGTAGTTGCGCCGTTCTTTACCGTAAATACAATGGTATCGTTGCCGTAGTCGGCGTTCGGCGTGTTAAGCGCGTTCAACGCCGTAGCGTGATTGCCCCAAGTCCATGTCGCGCCGTTAAGCTCGGTCACCCACTCGTTTATAGCAAGCGATACCGTGCACGACACGTTCTTTTCCAACGTTTCGTAATTGCCCGTTGCGTTTACCGTAGCCTTGACGGTTATTCTATACGCGCCGACGCCCAAAGCGCGGAGCGCCGCAATAAGATTGTCGACATTGCGCGTTGCGCCGTTTACGTTGACAGATATTTCGTTTATTTGGCTCGTTTCGGTTTCGTCAATCTTGTAAATAGTGTAAGTAAGCGTGTAGCTTGTAACGCCTTGAACGGACGCGTTGACAAGCGTGGAATCATTCAAACCGTCGGTGCTGCCCCTGTTCCAATCAAGTCGGTCGTTAGGCTCCGTTTGCCAACCCAATGCCTTTCTTTCAACGACGAAATTGACAGTATAAACAAGCACATTATAGTTATTGTCGCCGTCGGCTGTTACCACCAATACGTAATTGCCTGCGTTTGCGGTCTTTATGTCGTTTGCGCTAATAGCGGATCCTGTAGCTACAAAAATGCCGTTCTCATTGACCGCGGCATAATACTTGTACGTATATTCGATGCCAGTGCCATGCTGTGCCTTGCCGACGTTGACCTTGTTGGTATCATTGTCATATTGACCGTATACCCAGCCCTCGATAGACGGCGCATTTTCCCACTCGTTATCCGCCTTGGCTACGACAAACTGCTTGCTCGCTTTAGCCTCGGCATAGTCGTCCGTATAGCCCGACGTAGCTTGAAGGCTGTACGTGCCCGCGTTCAAACCGTTGATTACTGCCTTGAGCTCGGCATAAGACATATTTTCAAGCGCAACGTTGCCTATTTTAACAATGCCGTTTTCCGTTTCGTCCACGTTGCCGTCAACAACATAACGCACAGTGTACATTGCCGTACCGTGTATTGGCGTGCCCGTAGTGAACAAGCTGTCCGTGAACATGCCGTAAGTCCAGCCGCGTATGTCGGGCGGAGTGGCGTTTACCCAGTAGTTGTTAGTTTGCGAAACGTTGAACGAGCCCGCATAGAACAAATACGAATAGTTATTTGCCTCGGGTACAAACACGGCAAAGTAGTACGCACCCTTGCTCAAATTTGTCAGGTAATTGACGGTAGCAGCGCCGAGCGTGGCGGAATCGGACAAAGTGAAATGCTCACCGTTCACCGCTTGGAACGCCGCCAACGTTTTAACCTCGCCCACCGCGCTGCCGCTGATTACGTAATAGACCGTTTTATTTTCAAGCGGATAGTGCGGCACGCCGGCTATAAAGTTATTTTCCGTGGAGAATTGCTTGTATACAAAGCCGGTTATTGTCGGCTGTTGATTCCACGTGTTGTTCACAGGCGATACGGTGAAGGTAATGGGCGTATTCAAATCGCCGTAGCTTTCCTCGTCCGTAACGGTTAAGCTTGCCACCAATGTGTACGTGTTTACAGGCAAACCGTTTAGCGTATCGAAAATTCCGTCGTCGCTTATGCTGTTAAACGTAGCTTTTACCGTACCGCTTGCATTGCTGCCCTCGTACAGCGTGTAAGTAATTTTGCTGCTATCGCCGAACTGCGCCACGCCCGCATTAAAGTTGGTGTCGGTAAAGCCGTTGTATGTCCAGCCCGTAATATACGGCGTAGTCGTCCACCTGTTGGCGGCTTGCGTTACGGCAAACGTCATAGGTGTGTTCAACGCGCCGTAGCTTTCCGTGCCCTCTTGGCTTGCCACCAATGTGTAAGTACCTTTTGCCAACGCCTTGAAATAATCGATTACGCCCGTTTCGTTTATGGATTTAAACTCCAATTCCGCAACGGTTTCATTAGTAATATCTTCGGGGTCGCCGATATACAGCTTGTAAGTAATCTTGCTGTTATCGCCAAACTCAGTCGCGCCCGCCTGGAAATTATTGGTGTTGAACTGACTGTAAGTCCAGCCGGTGATATACGGCATAGTTGTCCATGTGTTGGTCGCTTGCGTTACGGAGAAGGTCATGGACCGATTTAATTCGCCGTAGTCATCCGCGCCAATTTGGCTTGCCACCAACGTGTAAGTGCCTTTTGACAACGCCTTGAAATAATCGATTACGCCGCTGTCGTTTATTGTTTTAAACTCCAACTCCGCAACGGTTTCACTCGTAATATCCTCGGGATTGCCGACATACAGTTTGTAATCGATAGTCGATTGTTCGCCGAACTCGGTCACGCCCGCTTGGAAATTGCTTGTACTGAACAGCTTGTAAGCCCAGCCTGTCATAACGGGCGTTGTCGTCCAAGTATTCGACGCCTTGGTTACGGCAAACGTAATGGTCATGCTTACACCGCCGTAGTTGTCGGTGTCGGCTACGCTTGCAACAAGCGTATATATTTTTGCGGGCAGGTCGACAAACATTTCCGAAACGGAAACGTCATTGCCGTCTACGTTTACGGTGTCGGACAAACTGTTGAAGGTGTACAACGGAGTGTCGGTTGCCGCGTCGCCCTCGTACAAATAATACGTGATTTGACTGCCAAACTGCGCCGCGCCTGCACGAACGTTGTTTGCGGTGAATTGTTTGTACGCCCAGCTGTTGATAAACGGCGTAGTTGTCCATGCGTTGTTCGCTTTGTACACGACAAATATCAGGGGCAAGTTCAAGGCGCTGTAATCGGAAGTGCCGCTCAAGCTTGCCACCAGCGTATATGTTGCCACGTTCAAACCGTTTAGCGTATCGACAACGCCGTCGTCGCTTATACTGTTGAATGTGGCTTTTACGGTGCCGCTTGCATTATTGCCCTCGTACAAAGTGTAAGTAATATCGCTTTTTTCACCGAACGTTGCCTCGCCCGCTTGGAAATTTGCGGAATTAAAGCTGTTATATGCCCAGTCCAAAACGTACGGCGTAGCCGTCCACGTATTGGTCGCTTGCATAACAACAACGGCGGAACAAGCCTGATCGGGCATAACGTAACCGTTTACGTTGTATATCGGGTTAATGTATCCGCCAAGATAGTACGTGCCTGCGCTCAAGTCGTTTATCTTTTGCACAACCGTTTCGTCATTAATCATACCGTTAGCGTCAACGGTAAAGTACTCGGGAGCGAGCTCGCCGTTTACCATCAGCGTGCCGTCCATCGATACCCATTCATAGGTGTTGTCGGCTTTTTTTGTACCTAAGCGGTAATACACCTCGGCACCGCCGAACGCAAGACCTGCGGATATAAAGTTGACGCTCGCCTTAAAGTCGTTGTACGCCCACGGCGACATTTGCGGCGCTACCGTCCAACCGTTGGTAGCTGGAATAATGTCAAAGTAAACGGTCAGCCTTTGGTGGTCATCGGAAAGCTCAAAGTAATCGCCCAATGTCACGCTATCGGGCAAGTCGTTTTTCCAGCTCATAAGATTGGGGTCATATACCGTGAGTGTTACCGACGCTTTTTCGCGAACGTTGACGTAATTTAACTCGCCTTCCGAGGTTTTATCGTCAAACGAATAGCCGTAATACTGATTGTCGGGTACAAGTGTATGTACCTGTTCCCCTGTATACACCACGTCCTTAAAATATGAGTTGGACGGATTTACGATCATATCGTATATTTCTTTTACGCTTAAGCCCGTGCTGAGCCTTGTTCTGAATCCATAGTCGGTGCGATTTGCCGAGTCCGCGCCACCAACAGTAATATAGTTTTTGGCGGAAATGCTGTAATACATGGTGTACGTTCCCGACGACGACAACATACCTATCATATCTTGCTCGGTAACGTAATTGGAGGCGCTCCAAGTATTGCGGTTGTACATTACGGTAACCGCGGTATCAAAATACTGCTTTTGGTCGGTAGCGCTCAAATCGCTCCAATAGCTTTGCCCAGCCATACCGTTTAAAGTATTGTTGAGCATACTATTGAGCGCGGAGATTTCCTCACTTAAATCTCGGTGCAGCATATTATCGCCCAGTGCGTAAATATTAACATACTTATCGATCCCGCTTGCATCCGAGTCTGCCAATCCGTCCAAATCGCCGCGAATTGCGTTTTGTACGTCATTCACCAGAGTAGAATCGATTTCCTTGGGCAAAACGGTAAGCCAGTACTCGCCCTGAATTTTGTTGGGCAAACCGGCAGCCATCTCGGACTGAGCAATCTCGCCGTAAAGCTTAAGGGTGTAATTGCCTGCGGGCATTGTTTGGTTAAAATAATACGTAATCGTATTTTGAGCAACACTGCCCGTCGCGTCCAATGTTACTTGGTTTGCCACTCTATGCGTTTTTCCGTCCAAGTCAACGTAAATGACGTCAAACTTGACCGTGCCGTCCTTGATTATCTCTTTATCGCTTGCATCGTACAAACCCGAGTTAAATTTTGCCACCGGCGTCTTTACCGTAAAAACGTCGGTATAAGTGACGGCATCGGTAGCCGTGTTGGTTTCGCCGTTTTCACCCTCTACCTTACTGCCCGAAATGTTTGTTTTGCCGCCTGCCGCCTCGATCTTAGCGTTGTCGTGAAAAGGAACAAACGGATAATTTGCCGTATCGTCGGTCGCAACAAAAAGGCTGGCGTACTTGGCAATAAACCAATGCTTGGAAAGAACGAACGAGCTATCCGTCCTTTGCGTTATGCTCAACCCCTTGTTTTTGTCCGTTATTTCGTCATCGTCGCCCGCATTGCCGTAAGTAAAAACGTAGTTGGAATTGGGCACGTTAAACGTAAACGTAGCTATATATTCGTTGGGGTTGGTAAATTGTATACCAGCCCTATCTGTAATTCTAATTGTAATGTTGTCGTCGTAGGCAAGCGTGGAAGTTGTCGAGGTATAGCCGTCGTCCAATACCTCGTTTGCCATTCTTATTGTAATGGCATTTCCCGTTTCGTAATAGTATGCGTTGGTTATTGTTCTTATTTCGACGGGTACTTCGCCCGATTTTTGCGAAGGATACCAACCGTCGTTGTGCTTGTAAATAGCCGTTATATCGCCGTGCGCTTTGTACGTAGGCGCGGTGGCATTGACAAATACCGGTATGTTATCGACAGTGCTGTAATCTATTTGTTGCGGGTCTACGGCAAGCGTAACAACCTGATTGGTCCTTGCTGGACCTGTAACTTCAAACACGTACGAGCCCGCATTGCGCACGCCGTTTGTATCGGATGTGCCTACCGTGCCGTCGGGATATGTAAAACTTGTAAGCCTTACCGTATAGCCGTCGCCCAGTCCCAACGCCGTTTTATAATCTATGTATTCTTTTTCGCCGTCGCCTATAGTATAATCGACGCCGCCTATAGTATAGCTTTGCCCGTATGTGTACGTGCGGTACGGATGTTCCTCGTCGCCCGCACTGTTAAGCGCCCCGCTGTTTGACGTAACGCTATCGCCCGCGAGCATACCGCCGTTTGACGAATTTGCACTTATGCCTAAAAAAGTGAATATGCCTAAGCATAACACAAAAGCAAATGTGACTATTGGCAATAAAATCTTTTTCTTTAATCGTGAGTTAATCATAACCGAGCCTCTGAAAGCAAAGTCAACAATAAAAACAGCCGACATCATCATAGACAAAGCGCAGCCCCCGTCTTTGCTTGGTTTTGCTGTAAAATCAATAACGACTGTTTTTTTATTATATCAAACTTATATAGTTAATGTCAAATAATAAAAAGATATTTTCAGCCCAAAAATACCTAAAATTCATACCCATGTACGAGTTTTACACCGTTTCATGCACCTTGCCGCAGTGCGGACATACAGGATTAAATTGGTCGTCCGTTTCGGTAATATTGCGAAAATACATCTTGCTCTCGTCCTTGCGCTTTTCCAACCACTGCTCGTCGTCATCCTCTTGCCGAGGCTTTTGTCCCGCGATCTTGGTATAAAAATACGGCTTGTCGGTTTCGGAACAGCGCGCACCGTAAATTTGAGTGCGACACGCAAGACATTCGTAAACGGGGCTACCCTCGGTGGACAGCTCTCCGTTCACGGTCAGCTTGCTGTTGCAAAACGGACATTCATCCCTGCCCTCGTCGGCGTAAATCATTGCGCGCAATATTATTTGTTGAACGCGACGGAACGACTCGATAGAGGTTATACCGACCAGCACGGCGGTAGGGTCGCAGTCCTCGTACGGCGAGCATACGATATACTCGTCCGCATTTACCGCGTCTTTGAATTTTTGCAAAACCGCGTCGTTGTTATTGAGCAGCGACGGAATAAGTATAACTTTGTACGGCTTGTTCTTTTTGACGGTAACAGCCAGCGCGCGCCAATCGTCTACGGTAATCCGCTCCAGCCTGAGCGACCATTTTTTGAACGCAAAGTCAAGCGAGAACTTGGACATATCAAACGCCTTTGTGACGTTGCAAACAAAATTAAAGTGCCCCGCCGCAAATATGCAAAGCGCTTGGCAAAAATAATAGTAATTCTTGATTAGGGCGACCAAATCCTTATTGGTGATATTGGCAACGGTTTCCTGATTGTTGTGCGCAAAATAAAGTGCAAGCTTATATATGCGGTGATATTCCTTGTGCATCGAAAGAATATTTGTCTTGTGTATCTTTACGTTGGCGTGGCGGTGCTTGTTGTTTTTGTACACAGGGCGCTTTAGGCGCGGCACAATGGTGTTTACTATAAACTGCAATTTGTTCAGGCAGCGCACCGCCGTGCCGTAGTGTTCCGCATAGTTTTGACTGTAGCCTATATGAATTTTTCCCAACGCCAAAAAGTAGTTCAAGTGGTTTACCCGTTCGAGCAAATTGAACTCTATGGTTTGGGTGGTATAAATCATCTCTTTTAAAAACCGTATATTGGAGCGCGAAAAAGCCAATATGTTGTCCACAAGCTTGCAAAAAACAAGGTTTTCGTAAATGCCGTAGTTGTCCTCGTACGTTATTGTAAGCAGCTTATCAGGCTTGATTTCTCCGTTTTTTACGTCCGCCCACAGCTCGCTGTGCGTGGCTATATGGTTGAGCGTATCGTTATTTACGGTGCGCACCGACTCCACCGGCAGTATTACATTGCGTTGCTTTAGATGAATAAACGGCTGTGCAAAAATGCGCTTTATCGCGGGCAGCGCGCCGAGTATAACGTCTATGCGCTGTTCCAAAGCCTCAAAGCTAAACTCGGGCTCTATCATAAACAGAGTCAAATCGTTGACTACCGCATAGTCAAACTGCATATAGTTGAGCCTGCGTCTGGCTCGCCTGAATGCTGCAATCTCCTTGTAGTCGTCTATCAGTTTTGCAAGCTGAATTTGCTGTTCGTGCGGCAAGTCCATATAGACTAATCCTCGTTAAGCTTGCGAATAAACGCGCTGCAATTATGCAATCCGATATTGTCAAACTCGGTGGCGAGTTTTTCCTTGTTTTCCACCACCTTGTTTTCCAGCTTGCGCACAACCTTGCTGAGCAGGATTTTTTCCACCGCGTCGTTTTCCGCAGCGACTGCGGCTTTGTCGCCAAAGCAAGCGCAATACACCTTGACAAACGCCTCGATTTGCCTGAGAATACGGTTGCCGAACGAAATGTTATACGGAGCAAGCAGCCTTTCCGTTTCGCGTATAAAGCGGTTATCCTCCGCGTCGAACTTGTACTTTTCCTTTGCGTCCACAAACAATTTAGCGAGCATATCGTATGAAATAAACTTCTTGTCGAGCGGCTCGCTGAACGATTCTATCTTGGGCGCGCGCTTATCGAAGTTCATCGTTTGCGCACGGTCGTACACCTTGTCGCTTATCTCGAACGTGCTTTCGTCGCGGTTTGCCGTGCCTATAAACCAAATGTTGGGCGGTATCTTGATAGTATGCCCGTCCGAAAGTCCGTCGTACGGCACGTGCCGTCCGTTTTCGGTACGGCTGAGCTTGACGTTGAGCAGCTTGATTGCCCGCCTATCCTCCTCGTTTTCCATAAGCGACAGGAAATCGGAAAAATAGTACTCTATACGGCTGAGGTTCATTTCGTCAAGCACTATAAACGTTATGACCTCGGGGTTGAGCCTCGCCCTGTACAGGCACTGCGTAAACTTTTTGGGCGTATAGCATTTACTGAATTCGTTGTAGTAACCCAACAGCTCGTTTTTGTCGCGCCAAGACGATTCAACCTCCACGATCTCGCAGTTGCTCATAAGCGCCTCGGTAAATATCTTGGGCAAGCTCGTTTTGCCCGTGCCGCTCATACCCTGCAATATGGTAAGCCGCGACGCACCCAAGCCCGCGACAAACGTGGCTATATCGTCGGGCGTGTACGACAAATGCAATCTCGATTCGCGCGCGTAGTCCACCACAAACCGAACAAGATGCGGCAGCGTAAGATTGTCAAACAGCTGCTGCCGCCGCTTTTCAAGCGCGGCTTGGAATTTGACCTGCAAATTATCTATTTCGCTGAACGCAGGGCATGCGTCAAAGTCGACCGCTACGGGCGCGCCGTTGTCGGTCGGTTGCGGCGCGGCGCTCATTGGCTCGCCCGCACCCGCAGCGGCAGGAATGGCTTGCGCGGCGGTCTCCGTAAGCTCTACGCCCAGCCCGAACATTTTGCGCGAAATCATATATACTATTACGCCGACGCTTGCAAGCAGCATGTAAATGGTCTTGCTGGTCACCTCGTATTCGTAGCCTTCGGGCAGTTTAATGTTGTAATGCGCAAGCATGCTTTCGATGCTTTCTATATTTATCTTTTGCCCGATTTTAAAGTACACACCGAACAGTCCGATCATAAGCACAAAGAAGAAATTGGCTATTGCGGCTGTTTTGATTATTTTGTAGTAGCTCCTGTCTTTGGCGATAAAGCTTATCAGCGACAGTACAAACAGTATTCCCGACATCAGTAAAAACGCAAACTCGATAAACGCCAACAGCTGAAAGCCCGAATCCAAATCCGTATATTGTGTAAGCAGTTCAAAACCGGTAAACGATAGGTTATGCTCTACCCCTCCGGCGGGGAATTTGACCTGCACTTCTATAATATTGACCGCAAGCGTAACAAAAGTCACTGCCGTCATTGCAAGCACGGCAAACAGCGGCTCCAGCTTAAACGGCTTGTATGGATGATGGTGCACCGCGTTGCCGTTGCTGTCTACAGGGAACTTGCCGCTGAACACCGAGTAAACTATCATTGTTACTACGGACAGCATAAACGGGATATAGCTGACCGTTACGGCTTGGCGTGACGACGCCCCGCTCAAATTGTAATAAAACTTTAAGCAGTAGCCGAGAATGAAAAATATAAGCGTAAATACCGTCGTGCTGAGCACAAAGTGCCGCGACCGTATTGCAAACACCTTGCCGCCGAAATAATCGGATACCGTAGAAATAAAATACAGCATCTCGCCGAAAAGCGCGATTATCATAACGATAAACCCGATAGACACATAAACGGGATATGAATTTGCGCCTACCGATTTAATCAAAACATACGTAATTCCGCCCGCGCCTTCCGAATATACGGGAATAAACAGCACGGTCGCCAGTATAAACAACGCCACGCACTCGCATATAAGCAAAGCAAGTTTATATTTCTTTTGTCGGGCTGTCAACGCCGTGTCCGAGCCCCAGCTTTCGTCTTGCTTTGCGGCACGCGTTATGCGCCGCCGCGCTATTAAGTACGCAAACGCAACAATCGAAAACAGTATGCTTATTATGCAGCAAGCTACCGCGCTGCCGCGCATTAGGCTGAGCACCGTGCCGTACACCAAGCATACAATCCCCAGTACGGCGTTGTACGCCGTAGAAAAATAGAACAGCACGGTTTTCTTTTTGAACATCATAATAAACCATGCAACAACAAACAACGCCGCGCCGACGCCGAACGCAATGGAAAGAAAAATATTCAATCCGTACATGCGTAACGCATTATGGCTCGATTGTAGGGATTTGGCATAAAAGTCATTCGCAGTCCAAAACGTCAGCTTATCCCGCCCCGTCGTTGCGGACGGCAGCTCGGTAAACCGAATGGAATAAAAAATTATGGTAAACAACAACGCGAGCAGCGACAGCGCAGTCAGCACTACTATCTCACCCAATCGCGACTGTAAAAACTTCTTTAGTTTTTCGGCACTCTTTTTCGAGTCCTTTTCGGAACTTTCGCTCATCATATTCTCCTTTATTGCATAACGATGTTGTACATACAAGCTTAATAATAATTATACTTGACAACACAACAAAAGTCAATGCTTATTCAAAAAACATTTTATATTTCCGCATTAAAAAAGGGCGGCTGACGCCACCCTCGATTGTTAATTATTCCCCGTCGCCTTCCAGCTTACGCGTTTGGTCGGCTATACGCAACGCCTCCACCATTTTGTCGAGGTCGCCGTTCATAAACTCGTCGATACTGTAAATGGTGTAGCCTATGCGGTGATCGGTAACACGCCCTTGCGGAAAGTTGTACGTGCGTATGCGTTCGCTCCTATCGCCCGTGCCCACCTGACCTTTGCGCAGCGAGGCGTACTCCTCGTCCTTTTGACCTTGATAGTAGTCGTACAGCTTGGTCGCCAAAAACTGCATAGCGCGTTCCTTGTTTTTGGTTTGGCTGCGCTGGTCCTGACATGTCACGACAATGCCTGTAGGAAAGTGCGTAATGCGTATTGCCGAATCCGTTTTGTTGATATGCTGACCGCCCGCGCCGCTGCTGCGGAATGTGTCTATGCGGATGTCCTTGTCCAGTATCTCCACGTCCACTGTTTCGGTTTCGGGCAGCACCGCCACGGTAACCGTGGAGGTATGCACGCGCCCTTGCGTTTCGGTAACGGGCACACGCTGCACGCGGTGCACGCCGCTCTCGAACTTTAACTGCGAGAAGACGTCCTTGCCACTTATGCCGAAAACCGCCTCCTTTATGCCGCCCAGCTCCGTTTGGTTGACCGATATATCCTCCACCGACCAACGCCTGCGCTCGGCAAACATACGATACATACGGCTAAGCTCCGCCGCAAACAGTGCCGCCTCTTCGCCGCCCGCAGCGGGACGGATTTCCAGCACGGCGTTTTTACCGTCGTTGGGGTCTTTGGGCAACAGCATAACCTTAAGCTCGTCGGTTATGCGTTCCATGCTTTCGACAAGCGCGTCGCACTCCTCTTTTGCAAGCAGCACCATTTCCGCGTCGTCCGACTTTTGCATTTCCAGCGCGTCGGCGTAATCGGATTTTGCTTTTTTAAGCTCGCCGTACTTTTCCACAATCGGCTCAAGCTCGCTGCGCTCACGGCACAGCTCCGCCCACGTCTTGTTGTCGGCGATAACGTTGGGGTCTTGCACCTTTAAATCAAGCGCATTAAACCGCTCGACTATGGCGTCGAGCTTATCCGTTTTCATTTCTCGCATACCACTATCCTGTCCTTTCCGTCCAAATCCTTAATCACTCGGCAAGCGCCGATTTTTTTGAATAAACCGCATACCTGCTCGGCTTGATCGTACCCGACCTCCAACATTACAACGCCGTTGTCCGTCAAATACTCGCTCGCCGCGGCTGCGATTGCTTTGTAAAATTTAAGTCCGTCATCACCGCCGTCCAGCGCGATACGCGGCTGCGCCGTGACCTCGCTTTGCAAGCCTTCAATATCCGCAGTGCGGATATACGGCGGGTTGCTGACGATAAGATCGAACTTGCCCTCGATACTGCCGAACATATCCGACTTGACTACCTCTACGCCCAAGCCTTTAAGATTGGTCTTTGCAACCTCCAGCGCGTCGTCCGACACGTCGGCAGCAACCACCTGTGCGGCGGTGTTTTTTGCTATAACTGCGGCGATACAGCCCGAGCCCGTGCACATATCGAGCACGCGCATTTCGCTTGTGCCTATGTGCTTTACGGCGGTCTCCGCAAGCACCTCCGTTTCAAACCGAGGAATAAGCACGCGATTGTCCACGGCAAGCTTTATGCCGCAAAACTCGGCATTGCCGAGCACGTAGCCGAGCGGCTCGCCCGCCAATAATCTATCGGCATACTCGTTAGCCTTTTTGACCTGCCCGATTTTGATTTTGTCTATGCCACCCAGCTCGCCGCGCGACTTGCCCAAAATATCACAATATATCCAGTCGGCGTCCTGCGGATTGTCGGGCAGCTTATCCGTCAGCTTTTTGCGCTCCGTGGAAAAATCGCGTTCGTAAAAATCTATCGTGCCCTTGTTCGGTTGTTCGTCAAGCTCGAGCACGGCATTGAACGCGACAATGGCGACCTCCGCCATATCGTCGTCGGGAATACACGTGGACAGCTTTTGCAGCGCCAGCCCGGGTGCGCGAATGATATTGGTAAATTTGTTGTCGGGCAGCATTGCCAGTCCGCGCAAAAGCTCATACGACAGTCCAGCTATAAGCGGCAGCAATGCAAGCCTGACCGCAAGCGCAAACAAGGCGTTGGAGAACACCGCCGAGAACGTTGATAAATACGAAAGCAGCCAATTAAGCAGTGCGTATACGATTATCGCAAATACGACTACAAAAAATATAAACGTAGTGCCGCAGCGATTGTGTTTGGTCGAACAAGACTGAACGTTTTCCACCGTGAGCGGCAGTCCGCGCTCGTAGCAGTTGATTGTGCGGTGTTCCGCGCCGTGATACATAAACGTGCGCTTAATGTCATTCATAAGCCTAATCAGCGCGAGATACGCAATAAACAGCGCAAGCCGAACGCAGCCCTCTATGACCGACAGCACGACTAAATCGTGATAATCGGCATAACGCTCTATGAGCCATTTTACGAGGAACGGCAAGCCGATAAACAGTCCTACCGCAAGCACAACGCCGACAATAGTCGCAATCACCGTTGCCGATTTGGACGGAGCATCCTCCTCCGGCGTGCTCACCTCGGCGGACTTTAAAAGAGAGCTAATGCCCACCGCGAGCGAGCTGACAAAGGAAATTACGCCGCGCACAATGGGGATCTTGCTCGCCTTTGACGACGGCTTTAACCTTTCGGTACGCAGTTCTATTTCACCGTCGGGCGCGCGCACAGCCATTGCGACGGACGATTTGCCGCGCATCATTACGCCCTCCAAAAGCGCCTGCCCGCCTATAAAGGTGCGGCGCGTCTTTTTGGACGTATCGTATTTATTGTCGTTATTGTTTTTACCCATAATATAAAAAATCGAAACAGTGTTTCGAATATCCTTTTGAGTAGCGGTGAAATGAGACCATGCCTCGGCGACGAAGTCGCGCGTCAGACGGGCAGCTGTCGGCGGGACGGCGACGGGCGCGTAGACCCACCTACGTAACCAAGCCGCCACGACGAACGCAGCCCGTACACGCGATGAATGCGCCGCCGAAAAAAAGAAAAACGGCGGGCTAAAAATAGCCCGCCGTTATAAAATAGCTATTTGCCGGATTTGCCCGAACGCTCGTTGAACCGCGCTATACGTCCGCCCGTTTCAGCCTGCTTTTGCTTGCCGGTGTAGAACGGATGGCATTTGGAGCAAATATCAACCTTGACTACGTCGCCTTTTTGCGTGGAGCCGGTTACAAACTTTGCGCCGCAAGCGCATTCCACAGTTACCTCGTGATAATCGGGATGTATGTTCTGTTGCATGGTTTTTACCTCTCTTTTGTCCATACGGGTCGTCCCGCATGGTTATTAGCTTATTGATTATACACTAATCAGCCCGCAGTGTCAAGCGTTTTTGACGTTGTGTGTTTACAAATGTAATTCGTTTTTTTGTGTCGCCATATCGATTTCGTATCGTTACATATTGCTTGACGCCACTAAGTCCTAATTCCGAATTAAATCTTGATAAGCGTTTTAAACCTGTTGTCCTCGCGGTCGCCCAAAAGCGATTCAAACGCCGACGGCACGTCGTCAAACGACACAACGTTGTTGTACAACGAGTCCACCGTGACAGTGTGGTTGGCAAGCAGGTTTATTGCCGACGAATAGTTCTTTCCGCAGTCCACTACGGTGAACAAATCTATGTTCTTTTCCAGCATGCCGTTTACGTTGCAGTTAAGATCGTTCAAGCCGTTTCTGCCGATAACCGCCACCCTGCCGCGCGTTGCGGTGTAGTCCCAAGCGCTCGAAAGCGGCATTTGCGAGTTGGTAAGATACGCGCATGCGCTTGCCATATGCCCGCCTGTGAGCGCGAGAATCTTTTTGACCACGTTGTCGTCGACGGCGTTGACGGTAAAGTACACGCCCGCCTTTTGCGCCAAAGCAAGCATATCCTCGTGCATATCAACCATAATAGGCACGGCTTGGTAATACATTGCAAGCTGAGCGAGAATAATGCCGTCTACCGTTGCACCCATTATTACCACTTGATCGCCCTTTTCCACATTGAGCTTGGAAAGCGCGTTAAGCGCCGTTGCGATATGTTCGATAAACACAGCCTCGGCGTCCGAAATCCTGTCGGGAATGGTGTACACGTCGTCGGCGGACACCACCGAAAAATCGCTCAAAAACCCGTCTTCCTCCGCGCCGAACGTCAGCGGTTTTTCGCAATCGCTGTAATGTCCGTCCTTGCACGCCTTGCAGGAATGACAGCTCGCCTGCGGATACGTGACCACGCGCTTACCGCGCGATATACCCGCAACGTTTGCGCCAACCTCCGACACAAACCCAACGCACTGCCTAAGCGGAATAATAGGGTACTTGGTCGGCACCCGTCCGTCGTACACGGCAATGTCGGCGGGAGTGATTCCGCACATAAGGTTTTTCAGTTTTATGCAATTATCCCCTACGGGCATTGCCTCCATTTCGTCAAGCTTGATAGTATGCGGAGCATGAATTCTGTACGCCTTCATAATAAATACCGTACTCTCGCGGTCTGATTTGCAATCCTAATCGGTGTTCCCCATATAAAATTGCTACCACGAGCGTATAATCATTATACCATAATCCGTAATAAATATCAAGTGTTTGCGGCACATAAAAAAATTACGGTTACGAGCAAAAAATACCAAACAAAAAACCCCTTGCTGTGTATGCGATAGGTAATCGCATACACAGCAGTTATATTTGCCGCTAATGCGGCAAGTTATATACAAAGTGTTATATTTCGCCAAAGGCGAAGTTAAGGCAAATATAATATCACTTTGCGATAGCAAAATATCACAGCGTTAGCTATATCACTGTTTGCACAACAAACAAAAAACCCCTTATGCGGGGCTTTTTGACGGAAAAACTTTTTTAGAGGAATGACTATACCGGTATTGCAATAGAATGAGTAATTTTATTTATCTTGGTCTATATTGAGAATGGTCGAGGGATTGACGTACTCACCGTTCTTTTTAAGCTCGAAATGCAGGTGCGCGCCTGTGTTCAGCTCGGACAGCATGCTGCTTGACGCGCTGCCTATCCTATCGCCGGACTTGACGGTGTCGCCCTTGTTTACGGCTATGTCGTTGCCGAGCGACTTGTACACGGATACATATCCGCCGTCGTGCTCGATTGTTACGACGTTGCCGTCAACCGTGGTCTTTTCTACGTCCAGCACCTTGCCGTCCATTATGGCAACCACGTTGCCGCTGCCGACAAAGTCAACCGCGGGATGCCACTGCCACAGGTCGAGCGTTTCCCACTTGACAATCTTGTCGTCGTGATATTCCATACCGACGGTAGCGCCATTCATGGGAATAGTAATTACAGGGTCGTTGGTAACGTCCACATTGGGCGGCTCTACAACCACGCCGCCGACGGACGTATCTTTTTCCGGCAGTGTAAACACTACTGCCAAAACGATAACTGCGGCAACAACCAGTACCGACACGATCAACGCCAAAGCGTATTTGTGCCGCTTAAAAAAGTTTCTCTTTGATTCTTTTGTTCCAGAATGATAGGTTTTCATGGTTTGTTCCTCCGTACCGATGATTATTGCCAACATATTTTTTGTTATACAGGCAAATTTAAAAATCATTCTAAATTTACAAAGCATCGGCGGCGAAGGCGCGCCGTAGACGGGCAACAGTTGGCAAGGCGGCGACGGGAGCGTACATAGACGTACGTGACCAAGTCGCCGAACCAAACGTAGCCCGTATCCGGTGATGCATGCGCCGCCGCGTTAATAGCAGCCCGAAAGTATGGGCGTCCCAATACTTATATTGCCCGACGAGTACGCCGCCATAACGTTGTACTCCTCGCCCGTTCTAAGATACTGCGACTCGGCGCACACGCGCGGGCTGAATCCGTAAACTACGGTAAGCCCGTCCGTTTTTACCTCTTTTACGGTAACGGCAAAAATGGAATCGAGCGCGTTGTGCATATCCTTTTCGCTCCCCGAAAAGTCCACACGGCAAAGCGCGTCCGACGGATAACAAAGTCCGTCGAGCGAGTACACGGGCACGTTGTTGTCGTAAGCCTCGGGTGTGCCGAAAGAAATGAGCGGGCTAAACCATACGGCCGCTCCGACCAAGCTTGCTACAAATAAAATAACGACGGCATAAAGAGTTTTCATGCCGTCGATTATTGACCTAAAATATTAAATTTATTCTATTCCCCGTCTTTTTCGCCAACTGCCATTTTGTACAGTTTGACGCTGTTATCGACGGTTTTTTCCTTTGCCATTTCGCCGTACTTGTTGACGTCGGTAAGGCTCTTCGGACCGTGGTGCAAGCACAACGCGCCGTTTACGCACCCTCCGTCGCACGCCATGCCCTCAAAAAAGTTGTACGGGGATTTGCGTACCTTTAACAGTGTAAGCTGTTTACGGCACTCGTCAAGCCCGCTCATAGCTATGGGTCGTGCCTCGAATCCGCGTTCGGCGGCAAGCGCTTTTACGCCCTCGGTTATGCCGCCCGAGCGAGCGAATATCCTGCCGTAGTACGAGGCGTTGTCCAAATACGTGTCTGGCAGCGTCGAAACGTCTACGCCGCGCGCGTCCAAAAACGCCTGTAATTCCTCGAACGATATAACGCAGTCTATGTAGTCCTTGGCTATGTCCTGCTTGTACTCGAACTTTTTGGACGTGCAAGGTCCGACGAATATAACCTTTGCGGTCGGGTCGAGCGCCTTGATTAGCTTGCCCGCCATGACCATAGGCGACGGCGTATGCGACACGTACTTGTACAGGTCGGGAAAGTTTATTTGCACGTACTTGACAAAGCTGGGACAGCACGACGTTGTTAGCGTGCCCTTTTCCTTTATCTCGTCAGCCTCCTCGTTAAGCGTGAGGTCGGCGCCCAACGCAGTTTCCACCACCTGATCGAAACCGAGCTTGTGCATGCCCGTTATTACCTGCTCTATCCGCGCGTAATTGAACTGCGCCACGATTGACGGGGCTATTATGGCGTACACCTTGTACTTGGTGTTGTTTTCCGAATTTTTGAGTATGTCCAGCGCGTCCAGTATGTACGACTTGTCGGAAATCGCGCCGAACGGACACTGGTACACGCACGCGCCGCAGCCCACGCATTTGTTTACGTCTATCTCCGCCTTTTTGTCGGCGTTCACCTTGATTGCGTTTGCCTTGCAGCTGAGCACGCACGGGCGCTTTTGCAATATCATTGCGTTGTACGGGCAGGCTTGCGTGCACTTGCCGCACTCTATGCACTTGGACTTATCGACTACCGCGTGCTTATCCTCTATGGATATTGCGTTTTTGGGGCACGCCTCTATGCAGCGGTGAGATATACAGCCACGGCAAGCCGGAGTGACGAATATGCCGTCTACGGGGCACTCGTCGCACGCTATGTCTATTACCTCTACAACGTTGGGGTTGTCCTTATCCCCGCCCATTGCAAGCTTAAGCCGTTCCTGCAAAATGGCACGTTCCTTGTACACACAGCAACGCAGGCTGGCGTGCGGTCCCGGCATAATCTTGATGGGAATATCGTGGAATATACCGTTGTCAAGCCCTTTATCGTAAGCGATAATAAGCTCTTTAATTACCTCGTATTTAAGCTTTTGTACCGTGGTATCGAATAATCTGTTTTCCATAAAAAATCCTCTATACGGTTAATTAGTTGTAGCGCAGGTCAGTTGTAGCGCACCGTAACGATCTTGCCCATTTTTTTGAGGTTGTCGGCAAGCTTGTCTACCAGTTTAAGTTTCATGCGCGTTTCTATCGGCAAGCCGTCGTGCGCGTGGTTTTGCGACTGTCCGACAAAAAAGTGTATGTCGGTGCTGTCCTCAAACAGCATTTTGGCAAGCAGCGTTGCGCCGTCGCGCTTGTTGAGCGTTGCCGCATTGCAGTCGGCGGGGTTGAGGTAGTTTTCGGACAGCTCAAGCACTCGCCTAATCGTGACAACGCCCTCGGTGGTGAGGTCTATGCCGTCTATATACCCAATCGGCGGTATGTCCTTGTCGGGGAAATCGACGCCCGCGCTGACCTCTTTGCCGAGCTGGCGCGCGACTATTTGCGAACTTGTTCCGCCGCACACAGCCTTTTTGCCCGGTATAGCCATAAAGTCCGCCACGTACTGCGCATCGTCTTCCTTGTGAATGGGCGGACCGACAAACACGGAGGTTACGGCGTGCTCCCGCACCTTTATGCCCAACACCGTCGTGTCGTCACCCGGCTCGTACATATACAGCTCGTTGCACTCGCCCGCCAGCGCCGCCGAAATCGCGCGCGCCGACATTGTGGGCTTTACAACACGCTTGAGGTACTCTTTTATTTGCGGGCGTTCCCAGCCGAAATTCATCATCATGCCTATGCCCGCATGCTCCACGCCGTCGCTGGTAACGACAACCGCGTCGCCCGCTTTTAGGTCGAGCTTGGTAGTGTACACGTTTTTGCCGAGTATGACCGACTTGGTGCGGTCGAGGTCGCTGACCTCGCCGTTGCGTATAAGTATAGCCGCGGGGTTGTCAAACTCTATAAGGTCGCCCTTGCCTTCACTGTTTATAAGGAACACCGAAAAAGTGGCGTAAGCGACGTTACGCACCTTGCACACGGGTAGCGACGCGATAAGCGTTTCTATACAGTCCTTAATGGGGATGCCCGCCGACAGCATTGTACACAAAATCTTTGACGACAGCGTAGCCAAAATATTGGCTTTTACGCCACTGCCCATGCCGTCGCAAAGCACCGCCGTAAGCACGTCGCCGTTTACCGAATACTCCACGCGGTCGCCGCATAATTCCTCGCCTACATGATTGAGCGAGGTATATCCTCTTTCAATAAAGTAACTCAACTTTCTTTTTCCTCAATCATTGCCGCTTTGAGCTTGAGCAATGCCACTTTGGTTTCCGCCGTAGTTTCGCCGAGCAGCGAGGCTATTTCCTGTGCCACGCGCATTTGCTTTTCAATAACGGTGTCGGTGACGGCAAGAGTGTCGCGTTTGACCTTGCTAAGCTCCTCGTCGTAATTGACCTTTTCGGTTATATCGGTAAGAACTACCAAAAGCGCTTTTTCCTTTTCCAGAGGCACAATCATGACGTCCACGTACTTGCCCGTCTTATCTATTTTAAGCTTATCGACATGAACGGGCTTGCCGCTGTCCGCCGCCTTGAAAGCCGCAGTAGGATCGAAACAATCGAATATGTAGTCGGGCGAGCTAATGCCTATCATAGCCTGCGCCTTGCGGTTGATTTCCGTTATGGACAAATCGTCGCCGCACACGATAATGCCGTTGGGGCTGTTTTCTATTATAACGTTGCCCATAGACTCCGCTTTTTCGCGCATATACGGCACGCACATTTCAACCTCGGCATAGCCGTTGATTACAGCCCACGCCTTTTCACGGCAGGTGGAATATCCGCACGCGCCGCAGTTAAGCTCGTCGGCGTCGCAATGCTTGCCTGTGCTTGCAAGCACCGCCTTTATCTCGTCCTCGGACGGAGTGCGGTCGCCCGCCTTTTTGGGCTTGAACACTTTGGATATATCGGGACAATCGGGCACTACGTCGGCAGGTACGCTGCTAACGTAGTTGCGCACCTTGACGTTTGCCTCAACACTGCCGCCCGCGCGCTTGATAGAACACGGACCGTTTACGCACGCGCCCTCGCACGCGTTGATTTCCAAAAACACGTGCTTGACGGACAGCAAGTCCTCTATCGCCTGATCGAGCCTGTTCACACCGTCCACGGCTATGTATTCGTAACCGTCGGGGAACTCGTCGAATGACTTGATTATTCCGCGCGAAATGGGATAATATTTGGCTTTCAGTTCGGTTTGCGCAGTAGTTGCCGCCACCTCGGCGGGCGCGGTTGCGTTCGCCTTTTCTATCGGCTTTTTGGGCATAGCGGGCGCGGGCGTATCGATTATTTCAACACCCTTTTGCGCAAGTATCGCAGCAAGCTCCTCAAATGTGAGCGCGCCGCTTAGCACACCGCTTTCCTTTGCCTCGCGCTTTTTGGCAATGCACGGTCCGACAAACACAATGTCGGCGTCCTTATACCGCGCCTTTAATATTTTGGCGTGTGCAACCATCGGAGAATCAACGGGCGCAAGATATTTAAGCGCGTCGTGGTGATACAGCTCGATTGCACGGTTTACCGCCGGACACGCCGATGTGATAAAGTTTTCGTACTTGCCCGAAGAAAGCAGCTTTTTGTACTCTGCAGTCACCGCCGCAGCGCCCTCCGACGTTTCAAACGCGTCGTAAAAGCCTATGCTTTTGAGCGCCGCGCGCATCGGCTCGAACGAGCTGAGCCCGAACGACGCGACAAACGCTGGCGCGACCGACGCTATCACCTTGGCGCTTTTTTGCAACAGCCGCAGTATGGCGTCCGAATCGTTGTGCACGCTTTTGGCGTTTTGCGGACACGCTACGGTGCAATGCCCGCACAGTATACAGCGGCTTTCTATTATTTTGGCTTGACCGCCCTGCGCGTCGATTGCCTTTACGGGACAGGCGCGCAAGCACTTGTAGCAGTTTTTGCAGTTTGCCTTTTGAAAATCGAGATACAGCATGGCACTAACCCAATAACGGCAAGATTTCGCCGTCGAACTTTTGTTCGGCATTTGCGCCGTTTACGCCCAGTATGTAGTTGCCGTCGGCTTTGACCGCAACACCGTCGCTGCACCTCCCTAAGCAAAAGCACGCGCGCAGCTCGATCTTGTCCGCCAAGTCGCGCTCCGCTATGAGCCGCTTAAACGTTTCTATAACGTCGTACGAGCCTTTAAGATGGCAGGAACTGCCCACACAAACACTTAATATCATAATTGCACCCTTTGTGTAATTGGAAATTTCGAATTATTGTTTTGCGCCTTACGGCGTTTTTAATTACCTATAAATGAAATTACGGATTACGACGTGCCCTTTAATGATAAGTGCGCGAAACGCAGTCCGTAATTATTCATTCTTAACTTTTAATTAATACAGGCAAACGTCAGCCCACTTAGCCAACATCTCCCGCTCTTGCGGCTTGCCCTTGACCATTTGCGACGCGGCAACGATGGGCAGCCAGTTTTGTACGTACTGAATAGCGGTGTCCGATTTTTTGCAGAAATTTTTAAGATAGAACTCGGCGGTTTTGTCGTCGCCGGCAAGCTTGAACAGCAGGTACGTGCGCGCGGTGTCGGCGGAGGCGTTGCCTATTGTGGCGTGCGACCAGTCGATTACGCACGCGCCGCCGTCGGCGGTTATAATCACGTTGGACGGGTTAAAGTCGCCGTGGCACAGCTTTTTGTGCTTGTGCATGCCGTCCAGCCGCATTTGCAGCTCGTAGCGTGTTGTTGCGTCCAGTCCCGAAATCTCTATCTTGCGCGTGAACTTGGCGTGCTGCTTGTTAAGCTCGGGCGCGGTAAGCCTGTGCATAGAAAGCTGAATGTCTATGAGCTTAAGGATATATTCGTCCTTCTTTTCGGGGTTTTCCTCTATCATCTTTGCAAGCGACTTGCCCTCTACGTAGTCCATAACGATAGCAAGCCTGCCGTCGTCCAAGCGCTTTACCTCGTGGACCTTGGGCACGAACAGTCCCGTTTCCTCGACGCGCGTTTGGTTAAGCACCTCGTTGAATATATCCGACTTTTTGTAGTCGGCGGCAAACACTTTGTAGCAAAGGCCGCCTTCCTTGTATACCGTCTTATTGGAACGGGTTGCAATTTCGGTTAATGCCATAATTATTTACCCTCCTTGCCGTAGTAGGCGTTGAGATACATTTGCTTGATTTCGGCAATCATCGGATAACGCGGGTTAGCGCCCGTGCACTGATCGTCGAATGCGTCGCGGCTCATTTGGTCAAGGCTCTTCAAGAACTCCTCTTCGGACACGCCCGCGTCCTTAATGGTGGCAGGCAAGCCCACGTCTTTTCGCAGGTCTTCAAGCTTGGCTATGAGTTTTTCAAACTTTTCTTCGTCGGTCTTGCCCTTGATACCCACTGTTTCCGCTACGTCGGCATAACGCCTTAAGCACACGGGATGATCGTATTGCGGGAACGTACCGATTTTGGTCGGGGCCTCTACGGCGTTAAACCGCATAACCTCCGGCAACAGCAATGCGTTTGCCATGCCGTGCGGCAAGTGATGATATGAGCCGAGCTTGTGCGCCATCGAGTGGCAAATGCCGAGGAAGGCATTGGCAAACGCCATACCCGCCATTGTCGCGGCATTAGCCATTTTTGCGCGCGCGGTTTCGTCCGAGCCGTTCTTGTACGCAACGGGCAAATATTCGAATATCATCTTGATAGCCTCTTTTGCAATGCCGTCCGTGTATTCGCTGGACATAACCGACGCAATCGCCTCGAGCGAGTGCACCATAGCGTCGTAACCGGAGTTGGCGGTAAGCCCCTTGGGAATACTCATCATAAGCGCGGGATCGCAAATAGCCATTTTGGGCAAAAGCTCATAATCGGCAATCGGGTATTTCATGCCCGTCGATTCGTCGGTGATAACTGCGAACGGCGTGACCTCCGAGCCGGTACCGGCAGTGGTCGTGATAGCGACAAAGTACGCCTTTTCGCCCATCTTGGGGAATTTGTAAACGCGCTTGCGAATATCCATAAAGCGCATTGCCATATCCGCAAAATCGACCTCGGGATGCTCGTACAGTACCCACATAATCTTGCCCGCGTCGAGCGCACTGCCGCCGCCGAGCGCGACTATGGCGTCGGGCTCGAACGAGCGCATAGCCTCCGCGCCCTTCTTTGCCGAGGCAAGCGTAGGGTCGGGCTGAACGTCGCTGAACGTGGTGTTTACTATACCGAGCTCGTTGAGCCTGTCGCTTACGAGCTTGGAAAATCCGCTCTTAAACAAGAATTCATCGGTGACTATAAATACGCGCTTTTTGCCCATTTCCTTAAGCTCTTGCAAAGCGACGGGCATACAGCCTTTTTTAAAATAAACCTTTTCCGGCGCGCGGAACCACAGCATATTCTCTCTCCTTTTTGCTACTGTCTTGTAGTTTAACAAGTGCTTGACCGACACGTTTTCCGATACGGAGTTGCCGCCCCACGACCCGCAGCCGAGTGTGAGCGACGGGAGCAGTTTAAAGTTGTAAATATCGCCTATACCGCCCTGCGCCGCAGGAGTGTTTACAAGTATACGGCATGTCTTCATAAGATCGCCGAAACGCGTAATCTTGTCGCGTGCCGAATACTCGTTGGCGTAAATAACCGAGGTGTGACCGTAGCCGCCGTCGGCAACAAGTTTCTCCGCCTTTTTGAGCGCGTCCTCAAAGTCCTCCGCCTTGTACATTGCAAGCACGGGCGAAAGCTTTTCGTGCGCGAACGGCTCGGCAAGCTCGACGGACGTAACCTCGCCCACCAATATCCTTGCCGTTTGCGGCACTTCGAATCCGCAAAGCCCCGCTATCGTCGGCGCGGACTGACCTACTATCTTGGCGTTGACCGAGCCGTTGATAAGTATAGTCGCGCGCACCTTATCCGTTTCTTCCTCGTTAAGGAAATACGCGCCGCGGTATGCAAGCTCCTTTTTGAACGCGTCGTACACGTCCTTCATTACGATAACCGACTGCTCGGACGCGCAAATCATACCGTTGTCGAACGATTTGCTGTGCAGTACTGACGACGCCGCAAGTTCGATATTTGCCGAGCTGTCTATAATGACGGGCGTATTGCCGGGACCGACGCCTACCGCGGGCTTGCCCGAGCTGTACGCCGCGCGCACCATGCCGGGACCGCCGGTAGCCAAAATAAGGTCGCAAGCGCTCATTACCGCACCGGACAAAGCGACGCTGGGCACGTCTATCCAGCCGATAATGCCTTCGGGCGCGCCCGCCTTGACGGCAGCGTCCAAAATGACCTTAGCCGCCGCAATCGTGCAGTTTTTGGCACGCGGGTGCGGCGAGAATATAAGACCGTTTCTCGTCTTTAACGCGAGTAGCGCTTTGAATATAGCTGTGGACGTAGGGTTTGTGGTGGGAACGATAGCGGCAACAACGCCTACCGGCTCCGCCAAAACCTCCACTCCGTACGAATCGTCACTGCTTACCACGTCACAGGTTTTTATATCGCGGTACGCGTTGTAAATGTATTCCGCGGCGTAGTGATTTTTAATCACCTTGTCTTCCACAATACCCATGCCGGTTTCGGCAACTGCCATTTCCGCAAGATCGAGCCTAACCTTGTCGGCAGCGGTAGCCGCTGCCAAGAATATTTTGTCAACTTGCTCCTGCGTATACGTGGAGTACTTGACTTGCGCTTCCCTAACGCGCTTTATCAGCGCTTTAAGCGACTGTTCGTCTTGTACAATGAGTTCGTCCATAATACCTCCAAAAATGTTTAGCCGTGCAGGCACAAACCCGCACGGGTATAGTATATTATATTTACCCCTCACTTGTCAAGACCGATTAGGCAACTTATTTTCAAACCGAAAAATATTTAACAAGCCAATTTATTATTTACTGTTGCTTTTTATTCGGCGTTATGTTACAATACCGTTATGAATTACAAAAGCATAGGCGGAATAAAATGCTCGCTACTCGCTTTGGGCAGTATGCGAATTGCAAACAAACTGCTCCACGAAAACGAGCGGCTTGTTCGCCTTGCGTTGGATATGGGTATCAACCTGTTCGACCACGCCGATATTTACGGCGGCGGCGCGTGCGAGGAGATTTACGGAAAAATCATATCGAAAAATACGGGCTTGCGCGAACAAATGGTACTTCAAACCAAGTGCGGTATTCGCGGCGGCTGGTACGACTTAAGCTACAATCATATTATAGAAAGCGTAAACGGCTCGCTTAAACGACTGAACACCGACTATATAGACATTTTGCTGCTGCACCGCCCCGATACTCTTATGCGCCCCGAAGGCATTGCCAAAGCCTTTGACGAATTGGAAAAATCAGGCAAGGTGCGAGTATTCGGCGTCAGCAACTTTTCGGCGGCGCAAATCGATTACCTGCAAAGCTCGCTCAACCAAAAGCTGCAAGTAAACCAGCTGCAAATGAGCGCTGCGTACTGCCCCATCATTGACAGCGGTGTCAACGCCAACGTGGTCGGCACTTGCGACCGCGCCGACGGAATATTGGAATACTGCCGCAAAAACGGAATCACCATACAAACCTACGGCACAATGCAATGCAGCTTTACCGACGAAACGGGCTATTATTACAGCGGCGCATTTTTGACTCCGCATGCCAAAAAGAAATATTTTGCGCTCAACTTTATGTTGGAAGGGCTGGCGCAAAAGTACGACACCACGCCCGAGGCGGTTGCCATTGCTTGGATATTGCACCACCCCGCGGGTATGCAAGCGGTTATCGGCACTACTCTCGACAAGCACCTAAAGCAGTATAACGGTTGCTGCGACGTGCCGCTCACCGACTACGAATGGTACAAGATTTACGAATCGGCCGGACATACTTTGCCGTAAATTACAAAAAATATTAACGAGGAAAAAATATATCATGAGTTCTATAGGCTGCGCAATGAGCTGGCTTTCCCTACTGTTAAAGTCAAGCTCTAAATACAGAGAGATTTCCGCCGACGAGGGGCGCAAAGCTACCACCTCGTATTTCGGCATAACCGCGATTATAGCAAGCATAGTAACGGCAGGACTGATTTTGCTGTGCATATGGGGCGTTATCGCGCTTATAAACGGCTTAGACGACGCAGGGCTCGGCTCACTGTTGATTTGGGCTTTGGTGGCTATACTTATTATTTGCGCGCTGTTCATGCTTGCCGAATATATTTTCGGCGGGCTGATAAGCGTTGTATACCAGTTCCGTTGCAACCGCCGCCCTATCTCTTGGATAGCGCTTGTCGTGTTTGTTTTGACCGCGGGCGCGATGATAGCCGGACTTATACTGATAGTAAACGCCACGGGCATATAACAAAAATATTACAACACAAAAAGCCGCGACAAAAAGCACACTCCCCATAGAAATTAAAGCGATAACAAAAAGCTCTCGAACAAATTGTTCGAGAGCTTTTTATTGCAAAAACAAGTAAGATAAATTGAAATTCGGACTTGAAATTACAGCATAAAGCAAGTTAAAAACACTATAGAAAAATCATACAAACCGTGCGCAATGATTACCGACAACAGCGAGCAGTCTTTTATAAAATATTTGCAGTAGCCAAACACACAACCGACAAGAGTAGTAAACAGCACTTGAATCAAATTGCCGTTAATTATATGCCACAGCCCGAATAAAACGGCGGCAATCAGCGGCGAAAGCCATTTGCATTTTTTCAACCAAATTTCAAACTGATTTTGTACGTATCCGCGGAATATGATTTCTTCTCCAAGCCCTATAAAAAGAATATCTTGTACAGCCGAAATTACAAAATAACCTGCGGAGGGGTCAGTATGAGACCCGACGATGCTTGTACCGCATAAAATCGGAACGATTCCCATCAATAAACACAGGATAGCGGCAATGGCAAACCCTATCAAAATTTGTAGCCACAATTTGTGTTTAGTGGGCAGCAGCTTGTTTCCTTGCGCCGTTAGTTTCATAGCGACAACGGCAACGACGGCACATGCCGCATCCACGAGCAACGTAAGACATATTCTTACTGCATATATATCGATTAGCCATATTCCCCAAAGCGAAAACGTCAATCCAACAATCAACGTTAATGCAATGAGCAATATTATGACAGCCGATTTACTATCGGCATTTACGGGAAATATTGATTTTTTATTTTCGTCCATAGCTTTTCTCCGATAAGCTACTGTTGATAGCACAATAAGTATATCATAGAAATGAATGAAACTCAACTGATTATTTAATAAATATAGAAAAGGCGCGGCTTTATGCCACGCCTAATTCTCTAAATTTACGGTTTACCTAAAATCCCCTATTGGAGCTACGGCAAGCCGATAGCTTTGCACCATTGTTTTTACATTTGGCGAATGCCGAGGGTTGCGAGGAACTGCTCTAAGCTTGCGGGATCGATTGCGGTGGATGCGAGGATCTTTTCGCATACCAAGTCCACCTCGTCGTGAATATTGAGCTTTGCCTCGAGCTTGCTGACCGTGCCGCCCTGCGCTTTGAGCAGGCGTTCCACCGTCTTTGCAAGCGGGATTTTTGTTTCCTTGTCGTAAGGCAGCGTGCCGTCCAAGTACAGCTGCGCGGTCTTGAGCTGTTCGGACAGCTTGTTGGGCAATACAAAGTAACCCAAAATGTCCGTTATGGAAAGCGCGTCCGCTTTGATTTCCTCATAGTCGGCTGCCATGCGCGGGCGTTTGAGCCCCGCCGAGCGCAGCACTACGTCATAGCAGTACTTGCCCGCAACCTTGCGGCAAACAAGGCTGACAAAGTTTTTGCTACCGTCGTTTACTATGCGCTCGTCCGAATATCTCTTCCAAGCGCTTATAAGCTTGTCCGCAAACTCCGTCACCTTTTCGAAGTTGGAATGCGCAAACCTGATTACCGTGGAATACCAGTCCACAGTGCCCATTTCCAAGTACGGATATTCCTGCGATTTGAGCCGCGTCTTGTACCCCTGCTTAAGCATGGGCGTAGTGCGGAAACCGGTCTTTAAATGCTCGTGCGCGGTATTGAGTGCACCGCCGTTTTCGGAAAGCGAGTCGCAGCACACAAAGCCGTCCGCGCCCACAAAGTCGGCGGCATAGGCTAATTTTTGCACGGTGTCCAGCCCGCCTTTCATCGGCGCATGCTCGGCGTTAATAAGCACGCCGTGCTTGTCGAAATACTGGTGGCGGGAATAGCAGTATACCCATTCCTCACCCGCTATATCGCACGACACGGTGCGCATATTGGCACGCGCGCCAAAGCCCTCGTTTTCGCGGCACAGCGGGCATTTGGGATACTTGTCCGTCTTTGCCTGCGGCATAACGTTGATGATTATTTCTATTTTGCTCTTAAGCTCTTTTGCCTCCCAGCGGTCGTTTTTGGCGCACTCGTCGGGATCGACGTAGCCGCTCTTTACCGAATAGTCGTACAAAAAGTCGAACGCCTTTTGCATATTGACCGAATAGGTATCGGAAAACAAATCGTTTACCTCGGACGGCTTGAGCATTATAGCGTCCATAATTTCGGCTTTGAGCTGAGCTACTCCGTCCGCATCGACAAGTTTTTGCTCGGTGGCGTACTGCAAAAGCGGCGCGACAAGCTTGTTGGGATTGGTCGCCGTATCGACCTCCTCGGTAGGCTGCATCGGCATAAAGTCGGCTATCTTGAGCAAGCGGCAAATGCGCCGCGCAGCTTGTGCGCAATCCAGTTCGTCCAGCAATAGGCAGTTTTGCCCGTAAGCCAAAAGATTGGAAATTTCTTGATCTAACATAATATATATCTCCTTGTTTGTTTTAAGGTTGGGTAACCGTTTGTTTTACAGCTTGTAATGACTGCCGCTTTGGCAAGCAATACTAAGTGACGCGTAGGGATTGCGTCGAAAATTTTTGTGATACGAAGGATATGTGTTTTGGTCGTAGCGGTGCCTACGTCCGAAACATATAGACGCACGTAGCACAAAAATTTGCAGCAAGACCACGCACGAACTTAGTAATTGCTTGCCTTTGGGCGGACTATGTCTATAAGGTTTTCGGTGTCGAACACCGTCCACGGAAACTCCGCAGGCGGCAGCGCAATAAACCTGAGCTTTTCGCCGGTGACGGGGTGAGCAAACACCAGCTTGTACGCCCACAGCGCGAGGTGCGGACTTTTGACCAGCTTGTCGCCGCCGTACTTTGTGTCGCCCACGATCGGACATGACAGCGCCTTTAACTGCACGCGCGCTTGGTGCGACCTGCCCGTTATAAGGTTAACCGACACAAGCGACAATCCGTCGCACTCGTCCAGCACCTTAATGTCCGACTCGGCTTTTTTTGCGCCCTCAAGCGACGACGGCACAACGGTAACGGTGTTGGTCTTTTCGTCCTTGGCAAGATAGTGCTCTATTTTTCCCTCGCGGGACGGTCTGCCGTTTACCACGGCAAGATAGGTCTTTTCAAACTCGCCGTCGGTATCTCGTATTTGTTCGCACAGCCGCGACGCCGCCTTGCTCGTTTTGGCAAACACCATTACTCCGCCGGTCGGTCTATCGAGGCGATGGACCATTCCGAGATACGCGTTGCCCGACTTGTTGTACTTTTCCACCAAGTACTTTTTGAGCATGGAAAGCAAATCGGTATCGCCGCTGCTGTCACCCTGCGTAGGCACGTTTTGCGGCTTGAGCACAACCAACAAATGATTGTCCTCGTACAAAACGGTCACGCCGTCGGGCTCGACGGGTTGTTCCTCGTCCTTGCGCTTGCGCACAACGTCCTTGACGTCCAAACGCAGCTTAACTTTTGTGGCGGGCTTGCCGCCGTTTTTCGTGTTGTCGTTTTCCACGGTTTCTCCGAAAATTTAGCTTTTAATGTTTGTGTATAATCCGCTACATCCGCAAGGGAGCGCCACATCTTTTTGCTCCGTCGGCAAACACACCTCGTATGCCGAAACGTTGCCGCCCTGCAAATTGAGCGAAAGTATATTGGATATTGTTTGCGGCTGCAGTCCTGTTGTGTAGCTGTTTATCAAAAAGAATATCGGGTTATTCAGCACGCCTGCGGTCAGCTTGACAAGGTCGAAAATATCGTCTTCCATTTTCCAAACCTCGCCGCCTGCGCCCCTACCGTAGCTGGGCGGGTCCATAATAACCGCGTCATACGACTTTCCACGCTTTATCTCGCGCGCGACAAACTTTTTACAGTCGTCTATTATAAAACGCGTGTTGGCGGAGTCCACGCCGTTGAGCTTGCAGTTGAGCATTGCGCGTTCCACCATACCCTTTGCCGCGTCCACATGCGTTACGTGCGCGCCGTGCTTTGCAAGCACCGCCGTCGATGCGCCCGTGTACGCAAACAAATTGAGTATTTTTATTTGCTTGCCGCGCGCCGCGTAAGCGTCCACAATGTCGGACAGCTTAGCCCAGTTGACAGCCTGTTCGGGAAACAGCCCCGTGTGCTTAAATCCAGTAGGCTTGACGTAAAACTTGCAGTCCCGCCAAGAAATTTGCCACTCGTCGGGCATGGGCTTGTTGACTATCCACCTGCCGCCGCCCGCCCTGTCGCGTTCGTACCGCGCGTGCGTGTCGAACTTTTTGTAATCGACGGTTGCGCGCCAAATCGCCTGCGGATCGGGACGGAGCAGCATTATGTCCTTCCAAAGCTCCAGCTTGAGCCCGTCGCCCGTGCCGAGTATTTTATAGTCTTTCCAATCGGGCGCTAACATTTTTCTACGGCAAACCTCGCGTCGTGTCCGTTTATATCGGCTTGCTCGCCGCCTGCCGCCAGCTTATTCACCTCGAGCGCAAGCGTGACCTTGGCAATGCGTTCGCCGTGCGTTTTAAACACGTTCTCGATAAAATCGTCGCCCGCATAATAAAGCTTTATCCTGTCGGTAACGTCAAATCCGTTATTTTTGCGCATTGTTTGAATTTTGGAAATTATCTCGCGCGCCGCGCCCTCACTCAGCAGCTCGTCGGTAAGCGTAACGTCCAGCGCGACCGTCATATCCAAATCACTCTCCACCGAATACCCTTCGGCGCCGCGCGTGGCTATAAGCATATCATCCTTGGTAAGCTCGACCTTGTTGCCGTCCACCTCGAACGTGTACGTGCCGCCCGCAAGCGCGGTCTTAGCCGCGACGTCGCCGTTTTCAGCCAAATGCGTGCGGATAACGCCCACAAGCTTGCCGTACTTAGGTCCGACCGTTTTAAGCTGCGGCTTGACCTCGTAACCGGTAAGCTCGCTCGCGCCGCCAGCTACCACGTCTTTTACGTTAAGCTCGTCGGCAAGAATATCGGCGTACTCGAACGGGAAATCGCCCGCAACGATTACGCGCGATAAGGTTTGACGGTTTTTAATGCCGCTCTTGTTGCGCGCCGCTCTACCCAGCTCCGCCGCCTTAATCACTCTATCCATATCGGCGGAAAGCTTGGCGTCTATCATCTTTTTGTTGACCTTGGGGAAATCGGTCATATGCACCGAAACTGGCGCAGTATTATCCACACTGCACACAATGTTGCGGTAAATCTCTTCGGTTATAAACGGAACGTACGGCGCGGCAATGCGGCACAGCGTATTCAGTACGGTGTACAGCGTGTAGAACGCCGCCGTCTTGTCCTCGGACATACCGCCCACCCAAAACCTTTCGCGGCAGCGGCGCACGTACCAGTTGGAAAGCTTTTCGGTATAGTCGGCTATGGCGCGCGCCGATTCGTACAGCTTATACCCGTTAAGATCGTTATCGACCTTTTGTACCAGCTCGTTCAGCTCGGACAGCGCCCACCTATCCATCAACGAATATTTTACCTTTTTCTCGTCCACTCGTTTAGGGTTAAACTCGTCGATGTCAGCGTACATTACGTAGAACGCATAGGTGTTGTACAGCGTGCCCAAAAACTTGTTTTGCGATTCGGTCACCGCGCGCATATAAAAGCGCGAAGGCAGGTACGGCGCGGAGTTGGTATAATAATACCACCTTACGGCGTCGGCGCCCGTTGCGTCAAGCACCGACCACGGGTCTACCACGTTGCCCAAATGCTTGGACTGTTTCCTGCCCTGCTCGTCGGTAACGTGCCCGAGCACCAAGCAGTTTTTGAACGGCGCTTTATTAAACAGCAGTGTGGAAATTACGAGCAAGGTGTAAAACCATCCGCGCGTTTGATCGACCGCCTCGGATATGAAATCGGCGGGGAAGGTCTTTTCGAACACGTCCTTATTTTCGAACGGATAGTGATATTGCGCAAACGGCATAGACCCCGAATCGTACCAGCAGTCTATAACCTCGGGCGTGCGGTGCATTGTTCCGCCGCACGAGCATTTATAAGTCGCGCCGTCAACGTACGGCTTGTGCAGTTCTATATCGCCTTTTATGCCGCACTTTTCTTTGAGCTCGGCTTTGCTGCCGATAGCCTCGGTCTTGCCGCAATGATCGCACACCCAAATAGGCAACGGCGTGCCCCAAAACCTGTCGCGCGACAAGCCCCAGTCGATAACGTTTTCCAAAAAGTTGCCCATGCGACCCGTACCGATACTTTGCGGGTACCAGTTGACCGACGCATTGTTCTTGATTAGCTGATCCTTGACCGCAGTCGTCTTGATAAACCACGTTGAGCGCGCGTAGTACAAAAGCGGCGTATTGCACCGCCAGCAAAACGGATAGCTGTGCGTGACGGACGGAGCAGAAAGCAGCAGTCCGCGCTTTTTGAGGTCGGCTATAATGTCCTTGTCCGTGTCCTTGCAAAACTTGCCTTCAAGCCATTGCGGCTCGGTAAACCTGCCGCACTCGTCTATAGTTTGCACAAACGGAAGTGCGTTTGTCCTGCCTACCCGCGCGTCGTCCTCGCCGAACGCAGGCGCGATATGAACAATGCCCGTGCCCTCGGTGAGCATTACGTAGCCGTCGGCAACAACCTTGTAGCAGTCGGCGTCGCCCGTGTACGTTTTGAACAGCGGCTCGTAGTGCACGCCCACAAGCTCGCCGCCCTTTACGGTTTTGATAATGTTATAGTTTTCGAAATGCTTGCTTGCAAGCTCTTTTGCCAATACGTATTTTTGCCCGTCCGCCTCGATTAAAACGTAATCGAATTCGGCGTTTACGCACAGCGCAACGTTGCTGGGCAGCGTCCACGGCGTAGTGGTCCATGCAAGCAGCTTGCAGCCGCCTTCGTAATCGGTATTAAACCCGACCACGGCGGTGCGCTCGGTTACGTCCTTGTAGCCTTGCGCCACCTCGTGCGAGGAAAGCGCCGTGCCGCAGCGCGGGCAGTACGGAACAATCTTGTGTCCCTTATAAATCAATCCTTTATCGAAAATGGTTTTGAGCGACCACCACACCGATTCGATGTAATTGTCGTCGTAGGTTACGTAAGGCTTGTCCATATCCGCCCAGTAGCCTACGCGTTCGCTCATGCGCTCCCATTCGGACTTGTATTTCCACACGCTTTGCTTGCACTTGCCTATAAACGGCTCTACGCCGTACTTTTCTATATCCTGCTTGCCGTCGATGCTGAGCGACTTTTCCACCTCCAGCTCTACGGGCAGTCCGTGCGTGTCCCAGCCCGCCTTGCGCAGTACGTGCTTACCCTTCATTGTGTGGAAACGCGGAATAATATCCTTCATTGTGCGCGTGAGAACATGCCCCACGTGCGGTTTGCCGTTTGCCGTGGGCGGACCGTCGTAGAACGAAAACTCGTCGCCGCCCTCCCGTAACTGTATACTCTTGTTAAAGACGTCGTTTTCCTTCCAGAACTCGAGCACGCGTTTTTCCATGCCGACCGGATTGTAGCTTTCTACCTTTTTGTACATAACTTCCTCTCAACCGTAAAAGTAAATTTCAATGAAAAAACGAGCCCGACAAATGTAACAAATGCGGCAAACGCATACGTTATGGGATTTGTCGGATTGTAAGATAACCTATACGCGCTTAGCGTCTTTGTCACCTTAGTTCCGCTCATACCTGTATTTTATCACATACGCCTTTGTAGGTCAATCAAATTATTAAGTTTTATGTAAATTTGATAATCAAGTAAATCCAAATTAGCCGCTCTATATCTTGACAAATAACTACGATAGAGGTATAATAAATAACGATGCAAGACACGAGAGATATACGCTCAATATGCATGAACTGCTTTGCCACTCTCGACCCGAGAACGCGGGTATGCCCGCGGTGCGGCAAACGCGGCGACGATCCGTCGCCCATAGGCGCATTGCCGCTTAGGACAATGCTGTCGGGCAGATACATTGTAGGCGCGCCGCTCGGGCGCGGCGGATTCGGCATAACCTACAAGGCGTACGATATGTACACCTCGTCTTGCGTTGCCATAAAGGAATTCTTTCCCAAGGGCTACACCAATCGCTTACCTCATTCGAGCGTGGTGGAAATAGGCACGGGCGAAAACGCCAAGGCATTCAACTACTGGCTGACGGCGTTTATACAAGAGGCAAAGGTGCTGACGTCCATAAAACACCTCGAGGGCATTGTCAGCATTTTGGACTTTTTCCTTACCAACAACACGGCGTACATAGTTATGGAATACCTAAACGGTATGAGCCTGCACCGCTTTATCAACGGTCGCGGCGGTAAGCTGCACATGACGGAAACGCTCAACATTATGCGTTCGGTAATAGAAACGCTGTTACGGTTGCACCAGCACGGCGTTATACATAAGGACATCTCGCCCGAAAATATTCAAATCGTCGATAACAGAATGATTAAGCTGATAGACTTCGGCGCGGCGTCCATTTATACGCAAAACGTGCAAAAGCCGTTCTTTGTTCTCAAAAAGGGCTATTCCCCTCTCGAGCTGTACACGCAAGGCGGCAGCCAAGGGCCGTGGACGGATATATACGAGCTGGGCGCAACAATATACACCTGCCTGGTCGGCAATCCTCCGCCCGAGGCGACTGAGCGCCGATTGAACGACAAAATCATCCCGCCGTCGGCACTGGGCGTAAAGATACAACCCGTGCGCGAGCGGACGCTACTCAAAGCATTGTCAGTCTACCCCAAGGACAGGTACTCCAATATAGCGGCGTTCCAGCAAATGTTTTACGGCGAGTTTATGCCGAACACAGTGTTGCACACAAGACCGCAAAATTAATAAATACTCCGAAAACAAATAGCCCACTGACTTCGGCGAAGTACAGTGGGCTATATCTTTTAAATTAAAATTTAACTAACCCAGTGTTTCAATGCTGCAACCATTACGCGCATAATAGTCTAACATTTCGGGGATTTTCTTTTTGTCGTAACTTGTAATACAGTTGGATAAAACGTGAACTTTGTAACCGTTCTTTGCCATATTATAGCAAGTCGATTTTACACAAGCAACAGCGTCCGCACCTGCCACATAAAACTCTTTTATGTCGTTCTCACTTATAAAAGCGGCAAATGTTTCACTAGTCAATGCGTTGCCCTTGCTTTTAACAAATATGTTCTCCGACACAATTTTCATATCGGGTACTAATTCGGCGCCATGAGTGTCGGGCTTAAACGTTCGAGTTCCTGCCGATAAGTTGTTATGTTTGATATAGACTACATGAATATCGTGGGCAATAGCCCAATCAATAGCGGAATTGATATTTCCGATTACTTCTTTGTAGTTTTTTGTAATGTCATTTTGAATATCAATTACAACTAATGCTTTATTTGTCATATACTTCTCCCTCGTTAAATTATTATTTATCATAATTATATTATAGCAAACCCGTGGGCAAAAAGCAATTACTATTGTTTAATCACTGCTATTTATCGGTATGAAATGCACTGTCAACAGTGGATTTTTAAATTTATGAAAAACGCTTGATTTTTGCGAATGAATAACGTATAATAGTTGTACTGCGCTAGACGGAGAGGCAGCGGCACTCTGTAACCTACAATCCGCTATAGATGGGTCGAACGCCGTCCTCGGTTTGCGTATGGGAGGACAGTTGCCGTTAGGTGATGTTGATACTAAGGTCTTGTGCAACGTCTGCTTGCGAACCGTGTCAGGGCTTGACCGCAGCAGCACTAAACAAGATGTGGCGTGTGCCACAAGGTAGCTTTAGCGGAGTCAACCGACGGAAAAACGCTTCGGTGCGTATTATCAAAGACGGTGCGCAGTTTCGAAACCCGACGAACATATATTGCTCGTCGGGTTTTGAATTGCTAAATATTTTAAGAATAATCAAACCAAACAAACTGCCGACAAAAGCGTCGCCAAGCCTTCGGCTTGTCGGGTTTTGAATTGAAAAATATTACATAAATCAATTACCACATTTACCGCAGTTTGAACAGCCGTTGCAAATGAGTCGGTTGCCGCAACGCTGACAGTTTGCTCGATAATGCGGAATGTATAGTTCGCTCTTGGGAACAGACAAGCCAAATCTATCGGTCAGCTTGAATTCTATAGGCTTGCCGCTGTGCGACAGACCTTCCGCATACGCCATATACGTTTGGCGTATTTTGCTTTTGATAAATTGCGTTCTACCGTTCTTTACGTAATAATTGCCCGTTTCTATAAACGCAAAAGTCACGTCGTAAGCCTGACACTCGTCCGATAGCTTTTTGACCCAATCGTAATGACACGGGCGCGCGCCGTCATAGTTTTCCCCGCCGCAAATGACCTGCTCGATTTGTCCCTGCTCCAAATACTTTGCAATCGATATTTCGCCAATCAACGGCGCAGTCATAATGCCCTTGTGCTTAAACGGCAAGCTGTGCAGTACTGGTATGCGCTCGTCGGCGCGGCGTTGGTTTTCGCACGTGACGTTAAAGAACACGTTTTCCCAGCCGTCGCCCCAATCCTTAGGGAGTAGCTTACTTACGCGTTCGGGGCGCTTAGTCAATAGAAAAAATTTGACGTCAGGTCGGTCGTGAATAATGTTCCACGCCTCGTTGCGCCATTCGTCCGCGCCTTCCACAAAAAAGTCGGACGTCATGCATACGCGTATCATCTCCCCGCTTTTCACCTTGTAGCTGCCGTCGCGGTTTTTGGCAAGCGGATAATAAAAGCCGTTGGTCTTTGTCACGACCGAGCTGTCGCCGCCGCCATGCGTTTTGTCGAGATAATACATATAGCAGTGCGCACAGCCCTCGCTGCATTTTTGACAGCCGTGCCACGGATTCCAAATATCGTGCATTATATCACCTTTTCGATTTCCGACAAAACGTTGCCTATGTCGTCGTTGATACAAATAGAGCGGCTTTCTATTTGCGGCGGGCACATCGCCTCGCCGTAGTTGATGCAAGCGTAAATCGCTTTGGGATTTTGGCTCGTGAGCCGCCAAAACGGATATTTGATTATCACGGGCGTATTGCCGCCCACGCCAAGCTCAAGATAGAATACGCGCGAATCCTTGTGCTTGTGCACAAATTGCTCATACCGCTCGCACGCCTCGTCCCAACCGTCGTCCTGCACGAATTTATCGTCGGCGCGCAAATTCATTGTCATCGGCTTGCCGCAAACGGGACAGCGCGGCAAAAGCGCCGTGGGAATTTTCATATCCCTTTGCTCGTCCACCATTCGGCGGACAATTTCCTCGTTATCGTAGGTCTTGTTATGGCAAGGCGCAGAGCATTGAAACAAGCCGTAGTCGCCCTGCGTATAGAACAGCCGCCGCTTGTCAAAGCCCGCCTTTTGGAAACAGTGATCGACGTTTGTAGTAATGACAAAGTAGTCCTTATTTTTAACAAGCTCGTACAACGCATTGTATACGGGTTTGGGCGGGTCTTGGTAACGGTTGATAAGAACGTACCTCGACCAGTACGCCCAGTGTTCTTCGGGCGTTGAGTACGGATAAAACCCGCCCGTATACATATCGTGAAAGTTGTACTTTGCCTCGAAATCGCCAAAGTTATTGCGGAAACGCTCGCCCGAATAGGTAAAGCCCGCCGACGTGGAAAGTCCCGCGCCCGCGCCGATAATAACACAGTCCGCACTATCGAGAGCGGCTTTAAGTCTTTTAATTTGCGCCGAGTAGTCCTGCGTAAATGTCATAATCGTAATCCTTGAAAACGTTGAAAACAACTTTGATTTTGCTGTGCGTTTTTTGCTTGTATTCGCTTACCGTAGCCACGGCTATCTCGGCGGCGCGTTCGTTGGGAAACCGAAACTCGCCCGTGGAAATACAGCAAAACGCAATGCTTTGCAAACCGTTTATGTCGGCAAGCTCAAGACACGAGCGATAACAGCTTGCAAGCTGTTCCTCGTGTTTTTGGGTAAGCCCGCCGTAAACGATTGGACCGACGGTGTGCAAAACATACTTGCACGGCAGGTTATATCCGCGCGTGATTTTGGCGCCGCCCGTATGTTCGGGACTACCCTGCGCCTCCATAATGCCCGCACACTCCAGTCGCAGCTGCACGCCCGCAAAGGTGTGGATTGCGTTGTCTATACAGCCGTGATTTGGGTAAAAGCACCCGAGCATTTGCGAGTTGGCGGCATTGACTATGCCGTCACATTTAAGCGTTGTTATATCGCCCTGCCAAAGATAAATATCGGGCGCAACGGGATTCAAATCGGCAATATCGGTTACGCCCTTAATACGCAGCTGTTCTTGCAAGTATTCGTCTTGCAGCTGCAAAAACTCCGCGCTTGCCGCCTTTGGCATACGCACGTTTACAAGCGCGCGAAAGTACCTACCCTTTTCCTTGTCGGAAAGAGCAGGCACGCTTTCGCCGCGCTCGGCGCAAAGTATTTGTATCAATCGGTCTAACTTGGTCATAGTTTCACTCTATTATTTTACTTCTATTTGTATTGATAGGCTTTGCGTGGGGCTGTTCGCCGTCGATATAGCCGAGTATCACAAAGCAACGTGCGATATAATTTTCGGGAACGCCCCATTCTTTCAAAAGCGCATTGCCGTAATCATTATCGAAGGTTTCTTCGCCGCGCGCAATGATACAGGAAGATATACCAAGCTCGGTCGCTTGCAGCACCATATTTTCGGCAGCACAAAAAGCGTCCGGAATACTGTACAAAAATTTTTTTTGCGCAAAAACGATGCATACGGACGGCGCACCGTAAAATCCGCTCTTAATATTCGGGTTGTCAATTATGCTCGGCTGTTCTTTTGAAACGTAAGAGCCTTCCAGTCGTCCCCTGTCAAAGCGGGCAAGATTGAGCTTGCCCACGATTTCGGTAAGCTCCTTGTTGTGAATACCGATGATAACCGTGCCCTGCCTGCCGCCTGCGTTTGGCGCACACAAGCCCGCTTCGATAATCATTTGCAAATATTCTTTGGGTATTTGCTCGTCCGTATACTTGCGGATAGAACGGCGGTTTTTGATGATTTCCAAAAGTTCCATAATAATTGTTCCTTATATGCGCCGTATTGCTTGAATCGGACAATTTTCAAAGCAGTTGCCGCAATGTAAGCAATGGTTGTGATTGATTTGATACGGCGTGCCTTTTTCTATACAGCTTTGCGGACATACCTTTGCGCATTTGCCACAACCGATACATTGATCCGATATAACGTAACCTTTTTTCTTAATCGTTCCGTTCCCTATAGTATAACTCTCTCGGAAAATGGGATGTACGCCGAGATTAAAATATTCGATATCGGCATCCTTCACTTCAAAGATTATGCCCACATATCGCGTATCGTCCGGATATACATTAGCAAGATACGGCTGTTCTTCAAAGATTTTATCAATGCACTCGCGCTGTCTATTTTCCTCTACAGGTACTGCGTAACCGGTAAGCCTTATCATTTCGTTAAACTTTGTATATGCCAATGTCTGGATGCGGCTGTCGCGTAGCAACTGTTTTGTAAGTTCCTTGCCGCGTGCCGTAAAAAAGTAGAATGAATTTTCATCGTAGTGAACTGCGCTTATGTTGCGAACTTGCGGCGCGCCGTTTTCGTCAACCGTCGCAAAAGCGAGCACACCTACATAGTACATTTTTTTCAAACAAGTTTGAGCGTCCATTTATATAATCTCCTTCCAACACTGTGGGTCGGCGTCGTACATATTGTGAGTGTAGCCATACGTAACCGACGGGCAACCACGACAAATATTTTTTAATTCGCATTTACTGCACTTTGTAAATTTTTCGTAATGCCTGTAAGCGTTCATATTATCGCCGATCCAAACGTCGTACAAATTGCTTTCGTTAATATTACCAACTTTGCTTTCCATGCGCCTGCAAGCGTATATATCGCCGTTAGGTAAAATCGTGATATGATTTCTTCCGCAGTTGCAACCGTCCGTTATTCGGTCGCAATTCGGCAATTTCAGCAAACCTTTTTCATAGAGAAACAAACTCCATAAATGGTCTTTTAATTGAAAGGTCGTTTTTGAATTTTTGTGCTGTTCGTACTTGCTCCAACAAACTTCCAAAAACTCTTTATATTCAAGGGGTGAAATATGAATGTCCTTGTCATAGGCTTTGTCCGTACTTGTAGGACAATACCGCCCTACCGCAAACACGTCAACGCCAAGCTCGTCCGCAAAATCTATAAGCGCGGGAATTTCGTGCATATTCGTCTTGGACACCGTACTCATAACGGCGCACCACATACCCGACCGTTTTATAATTTCTATTGCTTTGAGCGTGGTTTGGAACGAGCCTTTTTTGCGGAACATATCGTGCGTTTGCTCCAGTCCGTCCAAAGACAGCTGATACTTTACGCAGCCGCAATCTTTCATCCGCCTGCAAACATCATCAGCCAAGTGGAAAGGATTGCCCATTATGCAAAAGCGTGTTCCGTCAGTCTTGAACATTTCCAAAAGCTCCCAAAAATTCGGGTGCAGTATGGGGTCGCCGCCCGTCAAATAAATGTACGGCGTTCTTTCAGTACGAACGCAAAATTCTTTTATTTGCGCATAAGTGCTTTTCAGTTCCTCAAGCGGCGTTGTAATAAGACACGGATGTCCTTCCGAAAATATGTAACAATGCTTGCAGCGTTGGTCGCAAACGTCGGTAATATGCCATTGTATCGCAAAGTAAGGTTTCATGATCTCTCCCGATAATTTTTAAATACGCCTTCCGCTTTTCATTACGGAAAGCGTACCAATCGGATTTATTTATCCGAAGTTCCGCACGCGGGCGCGGGATCTTTTGCTCCGCACGCGGGCGCGGGATCTTTTGCTCCGCACGCGGGCGCGGGATCTTTTGCTCCGCACGCGGGCGCGGGATCTTTAGCGCCACACGCGGGCGCGGGATCTTGCGTGCCACAAGCCGTGCCGAAAATTTCGTTTGCCGTCATAACCGTTACCTCCTCACAAAATTTCAACCGCCTATGATTGATAATTATATTATATTATAAAGCCGATCCATATACAATATTGTTACTTTTCTATTATCGAGTAAAAAATTTGTAACAAGGTTTCGATTTTAAACTATTGACTTTTGCGCCCGCCTTTGGTATACTGTACAAAAACGACGGAGCTTGTATCATGCTGACTAAGGACGAATTACCCGAATGCCCCGTTGCCACGACCGTACAGTTGATAGGCAACAAATGGAAACTGCTTATAATACGCAATTTAATCTATAACGGCGAACAGCGTTTCAGCGATTTTCCCAAGACCATTCCCGCCATAAGCAAAAAGGTTTTGACTGATAACTTGCGCGCCTTGGAAAGCGACGGCATAATAAACAGGCAGGTATTTGCCGAAGTGCCGCCGCGCGTGGTGTATTCCCTGTCAGAGCTTGGACAAACGTTAAAGCCCGTTTTGGACGCAATGGTGGACTGGGGCACGGAATATAAATTCGGTATTACAGCCCATGGCAAGCCGTAAACATTTACTAAAATAACAAAGCGGGAGTGAATTGTTTCAGTCCCGCTTTTTGCATGATATTTTTTAGTTTACTACTTTTTTACCGTATTAAACAAATACATACTGGTTGACGTTTTTAAATACCATTCCAGCCTATCCGAATATTCGTATACGTACATGTCGGGATGCTTGTTAGACGCAAACACCATGGGCAGCTCGCCCGCAGGAGCCGTAGCAACGGGCGCAGCGCTTTGCGCATAAGCATAGCTTTGCGGCGCGGAAGGCTGTTCGTAGCCGCCGTAGTTGGGCGCAGGGCTTTGCGCGTACCCGCCGTCAAACCCGTTGTTTTGCGGCATGTTTTGCGCATAGCCGTTTTGATAATTATTGGTTTCGGGGCTACCGAATTCGGTGGAAAACACCGTTTTTTCGCGATAGCCCGTCGAGTTTTGCTCGTTGTCGTTTTGCCTGTCGAATGATCTTCTTCTGCCGTTTCCGAACATAATTTTACCTCAATATATCCGTGCCCAAGAACTCACGAAGAACGGGCGGTACATTGACCGAGCCGTCTTTGTTTTGGTTTTGCTCGACAATGGCGGGCAGCACGCGCGAGGTTGCAAGACCCGATCCGTTGAGCGTGTGCACGTAGCCGATTTTGCCGTCAGCGCCGCGGTAACGCGTCATATTGCGCCGCGCCTGATAATCGTTGGCGTTGGACACCGAGCTGACCTCTTTGTAAATGCCCATAGACGGAATCCAAATTTCTATATCGTAGGTGCGCGCCATGGACGCCGAGCAATCGCCCGCCGCCAGCTTGCTAAGCCTGTAATGCAGTCCCAAGCCTTCGACCAACGCGCACGCCTTGCCTACAAGCTCCTCAAACGCCGCCTTGCTTTGGTCGGGCGTAGTAACCTGCACCATTTCCACCTTGTTGAACTGATGCCCGCGAATCATGCCGCGCTCCTCCGCACGGTACGAGCCAGCCTCCTTGCGGTAGCACGGCGTATAAGCAAACAGCTTTTTGGGCAGCTCGCTCTCCTGCAAGATTTCGCCACGGTAAAGGTTGACAAGCGCGGTTTCCGCCGTAGGCAGCATAAACCTGCGCGCCGCAGCGCCTTCCGCAGTTTCCACGCGGTAAACGTCGTCCTCGAACTTGGGGAACTGCCCCGCGCCCAGTCCGCATTCGTAATTGAGCATGTGCGGCGGCAGTATAAAGCTGTAGCCGTCCGCCGTGTGCGTCTTGATAAAGTAATTGATAAGCGCCCATTCGAGCAGCGCGCCGCGATCGGTGTACAGCCACGAGCCGTTGCCCGCAAGCTTTACGCCGCGCTCGTAATCGATAAGGTGCAAGCTCTCGCAAAGCTCCACATGGCTTTTGATCGGAAAATCGAATTCGGGCTTTTTCCCCCAAATCTTGATTACCGCGTTATTTTCCTTTCCGCCCGCAACAACGTCCTCGTCGGGAAGATTGGGAAGGCAAAGTAGCGCCGTCCTAAGCTCGTCCTCGACGGCTTTGAGCTGTTCGTCGTTGCCCGCTATCTCGTCGCCAAGCTCGCGCATTTTTGCGAATATGGGCTGAACGTCCTTGCCCTCTTTTTTGAGCCGAGGAATGTCCGCGCTCACCTTGTTCTTTTCGGCTTTGAGCGCCTCGGTCTTGCCGATAATGTCGCGCCGTTTGCCGTCAAGCGCGAGTATAGCCTTAAGATCGGCGTCACAGCCGCGCTTGCCCAGCGCCGCCGCCACACCGTCCGGATTGTTGCGTATAAGGTTAATATCTATCATGTGTTCGTCCTTTGGTTCGATATAATCGAAACTTTAATCAAATACATTATAGCATTGAAAGATGATAAAATCAACAATATGCGCAAATTAATATATTTAATTTTTTACAAATCTTGTTGCTTTCGCCTACGAAACTTAAACAAATGCATAACTTCCGATTTTACGTTTATCGCACCGGTAAAGAGTATTCCCAAAGCGTACACGATTATAAACGCCGCCGCGCCGATAAGCATTTGCCACAAGTACGGAATAGCGGTGTTATTCAGCGCAACAGTTATTCCCCAAAACGCCAATGCGCCCAACACGGTAAATACGAGCGGTTTGATAAACGCGTTTTTTATATCCGCGCATATGGTGAGCCGCTTAGTCGCGCAGCGCATGGACAGCGTTGCCGCAACGGCGTAGCACAGCGTTGTTGCAAACGCCGCGCCCGTAATGCCGAAGGCGCGCACGGTAAACGGCGTAAGCCCCACCTTGACGCACGCGCCGATAAGCAGGTTTATAACCGGTCTGTGCGCCTTGTTGTAGCCCTGCAGCACCGCCGTTGACAGCTGCAATATTCCCACGTAAAACACCGACATGGCCTGAACGCGCAGCAGCTGTGCCGCCAGTACTAATTGCTCGACGGTCAAGCCCTTGCGGTACAAGGTGTTGCACACCTGCTCGGGAAACGCCAAAAACACCGCCGTGATAGGTATTACAAACAGCATTATCCATTTTGCCGCGCTCCGCGTAGGCAGCGACGCGTCCTCGTTTTTTTCCACGGCGCGAGTGATGGTCGGCAGGAACGCTATAGCCACCGACAGCACCACCACCGTCGGCATATTGATGAGCGTGCCGACGGGACCGACAAACAGCCCGAACATTGCGGTTGCGCTCTCCCGTCCCGCGCCGCCGTGCATAAGCAGGTTAATCACCAGCACCGAATCTATCATTTGCGTTATGGGCAGCACGAGCGCGCCGAGCGTTACCGACAGCGCAAATGAGAACAATTCTTTAAGTATGGTCTTGTCCGCAACGGGCGGCGCGACCGACAGCTCCTCCGATATTTCGGCGGCAAGCGCGGGAACGCTGCTGATCCGCACGCGTCTATTCCCCACCGCGGCGTAGCGTATTACCAAATACAACAGCGCGGTAAGCTCGCTTGCGGACACGCCGACAAGCGCGCCCGCCACCGCATACTTAACGCCGTACGGCATCAACAGCCTACTCAGATACAAGCCCAGCACAAGCTTGATTATTTGTTCGATAAGCTGGCTTATTCCTCCGGGTAGCATTTGGGATTTGCCCTGAAAATACCCGCGCAAAACGTTTATGCCGCCCGAAAACAAAAGTGACGGGCACAGCGCAAGATACGCTATCCCCGCGTCGGTATTGCCCTGCACACCCGATATTACGTTGCGAAGGATAGCCACACCCGCCGTGCAAACCACCGACGTAACGATAAGCGGCACAATCGCTATTTTGATCGTGCGCTTTGCCGCGCCGTCGTTGCCGAGCGCCGTATACTTTGCTACCACGCGCGACACCGCGCCCGACATTCCGCTGCCGCAAAACGCCAACAGCACGGTGTACAGCGGAAAAACCATTTGGTACAAGCCCATGCCTTCCGCGCCCACAATGTTGGTTAGCGGCACTCTGTACAGTGCGCCTATAAGTTTTGCTATAATCCCCATTGCGACAAGCGCGACCGCGCTCCTGCCGAATGATCTTACCGTATTTTCTTTTTCCACACATATAGTATGGTAAAGCACACAAAATAAATTCGTAAAGCGTTATGCACGGTTTACGATTACACGCCGCTCAACAATATTTCTTTCGCCCTTTTGTACTTTTCCTGTCGCTGCAAATCATGGTCGGTAACAGTTTTGAGCCGAGATAAATCGCTGTTGTGCTCGAGATCGGCAAGCTTGACTGCGCGCGCTAACGGATTGTCTTTGAGCGCGCGCACATAGTCAAAATAGTCCACGCCCTCGGTGCGCGTGAGCAGCATGACCGCCGTAACCACCTCTTGCGAAAAGTTTTGCTCGAGTAACCACACGTCTATATCGGTGTCCTCCAATATATCATGCAGCAGCGCAACGCAACGCGCATCGTCCGACGTTTGCTTTTCCGCGACCGTCATGGGATGAAGAACGTACGGCTTGCCCGACTTGTCCGACTGATACAAATGATACTTGCTCGCCAAAAATTGCGCTTTGTCAACCGCGTTATTCAGCGCGGAAAGCTTGAACGTTTCGTTATTATTAACAAGCTCGGCAAATGTAACTGGCACGTAGTTATTTACGTCCACGCCCGCATTCAGCGCGTGCGGCAGTAGCCACAGCGGCGTATACTTTTTGTCGCGACTGTTGTGCACATGCCCGTGTATTAAATACCCGACCTTTTTACACCCTATCTTACGGCTTGCCTTCCATTCCAGCATCGGATAGTGACACAGGGTGACGGGCACGCCGTCAAGCGTTAATTCGACATACTGCGCGATATTGGTAAAATACTCGGAATAATCGCGGAATTCGACACGCCCGTCATCGGCGACCGTCGCCATGCCGTACCGCTTGAGCCACTTAACGTCATGGTTGCCGACTACCAGAATTTTTTTGCCGTTAAGCCGCGAAATATACTTGAACGGGTCGCTGCTCTCCCACACCAAATCGCCGACGATATACACCGTATCGTCGTTTTTGACGCGATTGTTCCAGCCGCTTACAAGCGCCTCGTCCATCTCGCCCACGCCCGAAAACGGACGGGCGCAAAAGTCTATACAGTTCTTATGTCCGAAATGTAAATCCGAAGTAAAATAAATCATAACGTCCCCTTTGATAATTTTCGGTATAAAAAAATTCGAGCCGCAGTCGATAGACCGCAGCCCGAATATTTTTAGAAATTACCTTACTATGCTTATTCGGTAATAGCGCCCGTAGGGCACTCACCCTCGCACGCGCCGCAGTCAATGCATACGTCCGCATCCACTACGTACTTGCCGTCGCCCTCGCTGATAGCGCTTACGGGGCAAGCCGCCGCGCACGCTCCGCACGATACGCATTCATCGGAAATTTTGTGTGCCATGGTACAACCTCCATAAATTTATACGGTAATTATATCACACACATCGAAATTTGTCAACGCCAAAAAATTATTTTTACGGTTAGCAACTGCGAACAATTCGAACAAACTTATTCGGCGTTTCCACCCTGCGGCTTTTGCCCGCCGTTAGGACCTTGTCCGCCTTGAGGTTTTCCACCGCCCTGCTTGTTGCGGTTAAACCTGTGCTTTTTCTTTTTGCCGCCGCCGTTGTTTTGGTTGCCCTCTTGATTGCCGTTGCCGTTATTGTTATTGTTGTTATTCTTGTCGGGACGGTTATGTTTGTTTCCGTTGTCTTGCGCGGGACGGTTTTGCTTATTGTTATTTTCGGGACGGTTATTGCCACCGTTGTTGTTTTTGTTTTGTCCGTTTCCGCCGTCGCGCCTGTTATTGTTTTTGCCGTGCTTATGCCCGCCGTTATTATTGTTGTTTTTGTTGCGATCCTCACGCTCTGGCGGCGGCTCCAAGCCTTCCATATCGGGCTGCGGCGCGACCTTGTCTTTGCCCTCGCACTTTAGCTCGTCCAGCGTATATTCCACAAACTCGAAGTTGTCCTCGTCGCCCACGCGCAAACGCACCTTTTCGGTAAGCGGCGTAACCGACACGACGGTGCCGCGCCTGCCGTCGGGACAAGTAATCCACGACCCCACCTTGGGGCTGCGGCGCATTACGTCCTCGTACGTTTTGTTCTCGTACGAAAGACAGCACAACAGCCTGCCGCACATGCCGTTTATCTTGTTGGGCGTGAGCGCAAGGTTTTGGCACTTTGCCATCTTGATTGAAACGTGGTCGGAGTCCGACTCGAACCTGCCGCAGCAGCACGGCATTCCGCACGCGCCCAGCGACCCGATAAGCTTACATTCCTCGCGCGCGCCGATTTGTCTTAAATCGATGCGCATATGGAACGCCGACGCGAGATCGCGCACAAGCTCGCGAAAGTCAACGCGTTGCTCGGCGGTAAAGTACAGCACGAGCTTGCTGTGGTCTACCGTAAACTCGCAGTCTACAATTTTCATATCCAGCCCGCGCGCCGCCACCTTTTGCTTGGCGGTGGCGATAATTTGCTGCTTTTGCGCCTCGTCGGCGGACGCCGCCTCGATGTCGTTTTGGGTAGCAATGCGCAAAACGCCCTTGAGCGGTGCGACAATCTTTTCCTCCGCCACTTCCGTGACGGGCAATATTACCGTGGCAAGCTCCACGCCGCGCTGGGTTTCCACAACTATCTTGGCGCCCTTAACGTACTCCTCGCCCTCCGTCGGTGCAAAGTAGTACATTCTCGGCGAAGTGCGAAACCTGACGCCTATCACTTTCGGCATTGTGCTTTTACCTCCATAATCTTTAATATGAGTGTGTCCATAACCGCCTGCGGCATACAGTTGGCGGCGTTGTGCTTTTTTGCCTCGCGCACTGCCTCGGCGGCGAGCGCGGCGGAGTGCGGCGTGTAACCGCCGGCTATTTCCGCAACGTCCTTTCCGTCAAAAACGGTGTCAACGCCTATGCAATACCTTGCTATATCGTTGAGCAAATATTCGACTATGCCGAGCAACGCGTCCACCTTGTCGCGCGACAGCTTTTCGTAAACGGCCGCCGCATGCGCAAACATTTTACTGCCCGTAGACAGCTGCAATAATTTTTTCGCGGCGGCATACGTGTCGGCAAAGCTCGCGTCCGCGAGTATGCGCTCGGCAGTGCCGAGATTGCCGCGGCTCGCCTGTGCGGCGAGTTTTACAGCCGCACCGCCCGCCTTATGAAACTTACTAAGCTCGCGCTCCACAACCGAAATATCGAATGGCGGGAGCTCTACACGATTACAGCGCGATTCCACAGTAGGCAACAGCTTTCCGCTCGAACACAGCACAAAGCACACGCGCGGCGGCGGCTCTTCAAGAGATTTTAATAACTTGTTTTGACAAATCTCGCTCATGCTCTCGGCGTTTTCTATAATGTACGCCTTGCTCTTAAGCTCGAACGGCGTTAGGTACAGCGAGTCCAAAATTTCTTTTATGTCGTCCACCGAAATGGCGTAGCGCTTGCTTTTTTCACCGCCCGATTTGGTCTTGCTTTTTTTTTCCTCTTGCGGGCGCGGATATACTATTATGTCCGCATGCTCGTCGAACGCGCGCTCATCACTTATACCGCACATACGTGCCGCGACAATGCGAGACAAGACCTTCAGCCCCTCGTCGTCCTCACCGCTCAGCAGTATTGCGGACGCGTCCGCGCTTACGTTTTTTGCGCAGTCCAGCCCCGCATAAAGGTATGCGTATTTTTTAAGACTGCATTCGCTCATAGTACGGCGCTTACCGCCTGCCAAATCTTAGCGGCGCTCTCTTCCTTTGTGCCCGAAACGTCTATTGCGGTAAGCTCGCCGTCCGCGCACATTTGCTTGAATCCGTCGTAAACGCGGTTGAAAAACGCCAAGCTTTCACGTTCCAGCCTGTCGCCTTTGTCGGCGCCGCCCTTGCGCGCAAATCCAGCCTCGGGCGAAATATCCAAAAACAAGCCCAAATCTATTTTGAGCGGGTCTATGGTTATTTGATTGACGCGGCGGACAAAGCTCAAATCCAGTCCGCGACCGTAGCCCTGGTACGCCATAGACGAATATATAAACCTGTCGCACACCACTACCTTGCCGCTGTCAAGTGCGGGGAATATAACCTTGTTCAAATGGTCGCGCCGCGCCGCTGAATACAAGTACAGCTCGGCAACGGCGTCGGGCGAATATGCGGGGTCCAACAGTAACCCGCGTATAGCCTCGGCAAGCTTGGCGCCACCGGGCTCGCGCGTAAGCACGGCGGGATGTCCCGCCTCGTTAAGCGCGTCGGTAAGCAATGCGCACTGCCGACTTTTGCCCGCGCCTTCTACGCCCTCTATAACAATAAACTTGCCGTTGCTCATTTTATTTTATCTCCCTAATACTGTCGAATAGCGCCGCTTTCAGCGACGATACGCTGTTTGGCGCGTCCTCGGCAGTCAGTATGAATACTATATATTTGTCCGTCACAAGCTCGGAATATACGCCGCGTGAGCTGAGCGCACTATTAAGCTTTGACGGCGATACCTCAAGCCTTGCACAGTCCAGCACAAGCCTGGTAAAATCGTCGTTATTCAAAAACGGGAATTCCGTCTTGACGTCTTCCACCGCGCCGTACAGTCGCTCGTATGCCGCAGCGGTTGATTTGTCCGCCGCTTTACTCACCGCGCCGTCAATCGTGGCATACAGCAAATATGACGGGCTTGTAGAGCCCATAATATCCACGCCGTCACGCAAACGCGCACTGTCGCCGTCCGTAAGATTGTCCAAAAGCAACGCCGACTGCGTGAGCGCGCTCAGCGTTTTGTGCGTGGACACGTTGCAAATATCCGCGACACGCGCCGCGCTCTTTGGCAGCCTGTCCGAAAACCCGAAATGCGCACCGTGCGCACTGTCCGCTATAAACAGCAGCCCGCGCTTTTTGCAGTAATCTGCAATGCCGTCTATATCGGCGCAAAATCCGTAATACGTGGGAGTGGTGACAACCACCGCCTTGGTATCTTTGGTAAGCGCGCCGTCTATTTGCTTTACCGTAAGCGGATGTACGCTGCCGCGTTCCCCCGCCGTAATGCACTGCTTGCCCGACAGCGTAAAGCCGTCAAACACCGAGCGGTGCGAGTTTATATCGACGACTGCATTGACGCCCGAATAGAATACTGCGGCTTTTACGCCCTGCGAGCTGCCGCCGCAAAGATAGTGCGCGTGCCGTGCGCCGTAGATTTGCGCCGCACGCCGCTCGGCGTCGTGTACGAACTCGGCGGGAAAGCTCCCGTCCGAAAGCTCGGTCAAATCGAGTTCGAAAACCGTTCCTTTATGCCCGGGGGTGTGCAGCCGTAGCCTATCACCCTCCGCGGCTTTTCTTAATTGTTCCGCTAAACTCAATTTTTTCTCGGTTTCATTGTCGGGAAAAGTATTACATCCCTAATCGACGCGCTGTCCGTTAAAAGCATGACCATACGGTCTATGCCTATGCCAAGTCCGCCGGTGGGCGGCATGCCGTATTCCAGCGCCTCCACAAAGTCGTCGTCGGCGGCTTGCGCCTCCTCGTTGCCCTTTTTCATCATTGCGCGCTGAGTTTCGAACCGCTTGGCCTGGTCGATAGGATCGTTAAGCTCGGAGTATGCGTTGCCGCCCTCCCAGCCGTTTATAAAGAACTCAAAGCGGTATGTCAGCCCGTTGCCGTCCTTTTTGGCAAGCGGCGAAATCTCGATAGGATAGCCTGTGACAAACGTAGGCTGGATAAGCGTGCTTTCCACCAGCTTGTCAAACGCGACGTACATACATTCGGCAGCGTTCTTGTCGCCCTCGGGATCGAGCCCCAGCCGTTTAAGCTCGGCTTGCGCCTGTTCTTTTGTGAGCGACATAAAGTCCACGCCCACAGTTTCCAAAACAATATCGCGCATGGTAACGCGCCGCCACGGCGTGGAAATGTCTATCTCCTTGCCCTGGTATGTTATCTTGTCGCCCAGCCCGATAGCGTGCGCCGCCGCAAGATAAATATCCTCCGTGCGTTTCATCATGTCCTCGTAATTGCCGTATGCCTGATACAGCTCGATCATGGTGAATTCGGGATTGTGTTTGACGTCCATACCCTCGTTGCGGAAGTTCCTGCCCAGCTCGTATACGCGCTCCAGTCCGCCGACTATAAGCCGTTTAAGATACAGCTCGGGCGCAATGCGCATATACATATCGAGGTCGAGCGTGTTGTGGTGCGTTATGAACGGACGCGCAGCCGCACCGCCCGCTACCGTATTGAGTATGGGCGTTTCAACCTCCAAAAATCCGTCGGCGTCAAGATAACTGCGTATAGCCGAAATTATCTTGCTGCGCTTGATAAACGTGTCCTTGACGTCGGTATTTACGATAAGGTCGAGATAACGCTTGCGGTAACGAATATCGTTATCCTTGAGCCCGTGCCACTTTTCAGGCAGCGGCGTGAGCGATTTGGAAAGCAAGGTAAGCTGCTTTACGGCAACCGACACCTCGCCGCGGTGAGTGACAAACACCTCGCCCGTAACGCCTATAATATCGCCTATGTCAATTTGCTTTTTGAATCCGTCGTAGGATTCAGGACCGAGGTTGTCCGACTTAACGTAAATCTGGATTTGCCCCGACCTGTCGAGAACGTGTCCGAAACTCGCCTTGCCCATAATACGCTTGCTCATCAGCCTGCCCGCTATGGTGACGGTCTTGCTCTCTTGCGGATTGGACGTCACGTCAGCGGCGTGCGTATCGACGGGGAATTCGGTTATTTTAAACGGATCGGTGCCTGCGTCGCAAAGCGCTTGCAGCTTAGAAAGCCGCACAGCCTTCAACGCGTCAACGTCCTGCTCGATTTCGGCACCGTTGTTATTTTGATTGTTATTTTGTTCTGCCATAATCCTTTGCCTTTTACGTATGCAATGTAGCTACTATATTATTTCTTGACTGCCTTCTTGTCAACAACTATATCGACGATTTTAAACAACAAATCGCCTACCATGACAACGTCGTTTTCAGCTTTGCCGAGCAATGCCGAGCCCACGCGCGACTCGTTGGAAATCCTGCCCGCAAGCGCGTCCGCCTCGTGCGATCCGACAATGGTATACGTTTGGATTCCCGTGCACTTGGACTTGTCTATCTTGCTCGGCTTTATCTTTTCGGAAAGCTCCGCCTCGGTAAAGCCCTTGTCCAAAAGATACTCGCGCTTATAACGCTTGGAGGTAAGCAGCTCGCAGCCGGCAATCTTATAATCCTCGTCGGTCAGCTCGTTGAGTATGCCGCGACGGTAACGGTCGGCACGCATATCGTTGACCGACAAGCGTGTCAAAAATCCCGCAATAATATCGGTATGCGTAAACCCGCACTTTTCGACTGCGGCAAGTCCCTCTTCCACGTCGGCCTCAAGCACTTCCACCGCACAGCCTATGGACACTATGTCGTCGTTGATCGACTTTTCGTCCAAAACTTTGGCGCCGGCAAGCTTTTCGTTGATGGAATCCATCTCGTTTTGCAGCTTGGCTTGGTTTTCGCGCGCTATAGAGTACTCGGCGTTTTCCGAAAGGTCGCCTTGCGCACGCGCCGTGGCAATTTCCTCGATAATAGCGGGCATCTCTACGTTTTTGATTTGCTCGAGCCGCTCTTCCAGTTCGCGCTTGCCTTGCGCGGTCATAATATATTCTTTGGGCATAATAAACTCCTTGCCTATTTATTCATAATACATTATAGACAATTCATTAAAATTAGTCAAGTGATTACGTAACAATCCGTAATTCCGAATTCCGAATTCATAATTCCGAATTAAATTTGTCATATCCTGTCGAAAACAGTCATACATTATACAACTGTTCTTTTTTAGGGGGCATTATGACGAACAATGACAGCAAGAACGTTCGCGCCGTAGAATTAGGCAAATACATAGCGGAAACCGAATGTACGGTACGCGACGCGGCAAAGCACTTTGAAATGGGCAAGTCCACGGTACATAAGGACGTGACCGAACGCCTGCCCAAGCTCGAGCCCGAGCTATCCGAGCGCGTGCGCAAAATACTCGACTACAACCTGAGCGTGCGCCACCTTCGCGGCGGCGAGGCTACCAAACAAAAATGTGCGCATAGCAAGCCTACGCACACCACGCTTACCGAGTAGTATTTTGCCGAAACGCGCATAATACTCACCTTTTACGACGTTACACGACAAACTAAACATACAAAAAAATACTGTCACAAGGTTTTCCTGCGACAGTATTTTTGTTTGTTTATTCTTATATTTTTTAGCTTAGTCGTACAGCTTGGACACGGGCATATCGGCGTATATGCAGGATATTGCGGCAGCGAACATGGGTGCGACCGAAACGGTGATGAACTTATCCAGTTTCTTTTCGGGCGGCAGCTCTATCGTGTCGAGCATAAACACCTTTTTTATTACCGAGTTTTGCAGCCGTTCTATCGCGGGACCGGAAAGCACCGAGTGGGTGCAGCACGCGTATACGTCGGTTGCGCCGCCCACCTCTACCAGCGCCTTTGCACCCTGCACAATCGTGCCGGCGGTATCTATCATATCGTCGAGTATAAGGCAGCGTTTGCCATTGACGTCGCCGATTATGTTCATAACCTCCATAACGTTGGCTTTGGGACGGCGTTTATCCACAATGGCGAGCATTTTATTCAGCTTTTGCGCCATGTGCCGCGCCCTGCCTACCGAGCCGACGTCGGGCGATACTACAACAAGGTCGTCGCCCGCCTCCTTGATGAAATCCTCGCCAGCAATCGCTCTTGCGAGTATGGGCGCGCCCAAAAGGTGATCTACGGGAATATTGAAAAAGCCTTGAATTTGCGGCGCGTGCAAGTCCATAGTCAGCACTCTATCCGCGCCTGCGGTTGTAATAAGGTCGGCTACAAGCTTGGCGGTAATGGGGTCGCGCGCGTGCGCTTTTCTATCCTGCCGAGCATATCCGAAATACGGGATTACCGCAGTTATTCTACCCGCCGACGCACGCTTGAGCGCGTCTATCATTACGAGCAGTTCCATAAGATTGTCGTTGGTCGGAATGGACGTGGACTGTATTACAAACACGTCGCAGCCGCGAACGGTTTCGCCTATCGATACGGATATTTCACCGTCGCTGAACTGTCCCACTTCCGCCTCGGAAAGTTTCAAGCACATATTGTCCGCTATTGCTTGCGCAAGCTTTCGACACGCATTGCCGCAAAACAGCTTGACCTTATTGCCGTGTGCTATCATTTGCTGCCTCCAAAGGATAAATGCTTACTCCGGTTGTTAGCCGTTGTTGCCGTTGTTATCGTCGCCGCTTTGCGTGGTTTCGGGCTGTTCGGGGATATTTTCGGTTTCGCTTGCCGCGCCGTCAATAATGCCCTCCGCGTCCTGAACGAGCCTGTACGGCGAAGGATTTACGTCGCCTACAGGCGGCGCGTACTTATTGCCCGCCCAGTGCGGAATATTCCGCTGCCGTGCGCGCGCAATAGCCAACGCCTCCGCAGGGACCTCGTCCGTAACGGTAGAGCCCGCCGCGACAAACGCATGGTCTGCTACGTGTACGGGCGCGATTATATTCGCATTAGAGCCTATAAACACGCGGTTGCCCACAATGGATTTATATTTGTCTTTGCCGTCGTAGTTGGCGAACACAACGCCGCAGCCGACGTTACATTCAGCACCCAGCTCGGCGTCGCCTATATACGAAAGATGGCTGACCTTGCAGCCGTCGCCTATTACGCAGCTTTTAAGCTCGACAAAGTCGCCTATGCGACATTCCTTGCCTATAACGCTGTTGGGGCGAATGTACGCAAACGGACCGACGCGCGTTCCCTCGCCGACAATGCTCGAATACAGCCGCGAGCTGTCCACGCGCGCGTCCCTGCCGATTATGCAGTTTTCTATATAGTTGTTGGGCATAATGTGTGCGTCCGCTTTGATGACCGTTTTGCCCTTGATAAAGTTGTACGCCTCAACGACCGCGCCACGCTCTATCACGACGTCGCTGTCGATATATACGTTTTTGTAATCGGTAATAAGCACGCCGTTGCCCGCGTGAAAGTTGAGTATCCTGCGCCGCAAAGAGTCGGTTATGCGCGACAAGCTCTCGCAGTCAGTAACCGCCTCGAACTCCCCGCTGCCCGTCGGGGCTTGCGGGAACAGCGTTTCCGTGCCGTAAAGGTATTCGGTCTTAAACACCGAGCCGCGCGGTAGCTTTACGACGTTTGCGTTTTGCGTTGTCAGCTGCCTAATAGCATTCTCTACCGTCTTGGCGGTAATTAGCGGAGTATCGCAGTACAGCACAACCGTTATAGGCTTGGTGCGGTCGATAAGCTGCTTAACCTTATCCGCAATATTGATTACCGTGGACGATTCGATTGCTTGGCAAGGCACGTTCAGCGTGCCCGCCACCCACTCCTCCATCGTTTTGCCGAGGACGGGCAAGTTACACAAATCGCCGAGATTGTTGTTCTTTACGCGGAGAATAACTCCGTTTATACCTATATTAACCATACCTTAATTATACTCTTTTAATTGAATTTCGTCAACTTTCTTCTTTTGAAAAAGAAGAAAGCAAGAAAACTTTTATTGTTGTGTGTTTACTTAGTGATTTGTTGAATGTTACACCCAATTAGTTTCGCGTCGTTAAACCATATTTACACCACATTTACACCACTTGTGTTATCGTAAAGTAAAAGTTAAAAGCTCGTTCAACGAAAATTCCGAATTCATAATTCCGAATTCCGAATTATAAAGTAGCAATGTACTCGTCGTAGGTCACGGGACGGTCGTATGCCTTGACGCCGTTTTCTATGATGATTATACGGTTGGCAACCGACGACATAATTTCCTCGTCCGCCGTAATGAACAATATGGGCGCTTTAAAGTTTATCATGCCCTTATTGAGCGAGGTTATACTCTCCAAATCGAGGTGGTTGGTCGGCTCGTCGAATATGAGGAAATTGGGCGAAAGCAACATCATTCGCGCAAGCATGCAACGCGCCTTTTCTCCGCCCGACAACACGTTTGCCGGCTTGAGCGCCTCGTCGCCCGAAAACAGCAGCCTACCCAGCCACGAACGCAGGTATTCCTGCTCGTGATTTTCCGACCACCGATCTATCCACTTGACCAGCGACATCGCGCAGCCCTCGAAATACTTGTCGTAGTTTTGCGGCATATACGCGGGTTTCATGTTTTTGCCCCATATTACCCTGCCCGAATCGGGCTTGCTGTCGCCGAATATGCAGTCGAACAGCTCCGCCACAGAGCGGCTGTTGTCCGTCAAAAAGCCTATCTTGTCGTCGCGCGAAACGGAGAACGTAACGTTCTCGAAAAAGCCTTTTTTGGTCAGCTTTTCCACGCGCAAAATATCGTTGCCGGGGTCGCGCTCGAACTTGTAGTCTATATACGGGTACTTGCGCGAGGACGGCTTAATATCCTCAACGACTATCTTGTCAAGCTCGCGCTTGCGGCTTGTAGCCTGCTTGGACTTACTCGCGTTTGCCGAGAAACGCGCAATGAACTCGCGCAGCTCTTTTATGCGCTGCTCCGCTTTCTTGTTAGCCTCTTTTTGCTGGCGCAAAATAAGCTGCGACGATTCGTACCAAAAGTCGTAGTTGCCCACGAACATATTTATAGCCGAATAGTCCACGTCGCAAATGTGCGTGCATACCTGGTTTAAAAAGTGACGGTTGTGCGATACGACAAGCACGGTTGCCTGCTCGAGCGACTTAATGTATTCCTGCAACCACCTGACCGTTTTTATATCGAGGTTGTTGGTCGGCTCGTCCAAAAGCAAAATGTCGGGCTGACCGAAAAGACACTGAGCAATAAGCACCTTAACCTTCAGCTTAGGCTCGATGTCGCGCATTTCCACGTCGAACAGGTCTTGCGGTATGCCTATGCTGTTGAGCAGCGTTTCGGCGTCGATTTCGCACTCGTACCCGCCCAGCTCGCCGTACTTGGTTTCTAGCTCGGCGGCGATATTGCCGTCTTCCTCGGAGAAATCCTCTTTGGCGTAAAGGATTTCGCGCTTGCGCCGAATTTCGCTGAGTTCCTTATGCCCGCAAATAACCGCCTCGCGCACGGTGTAGTCGTCGTATGCGTTTTGGTTTTGTTCAAGCACGGACATACGCTCGCCCTTGCCAATGGTTATCTCGCCCTTGCTCGGCTCTATCTTGCCCGACAAAAGCTTGAGAAAGGTGGACTTACCCGCGCCGTTCGCGCCGATAATGCCGTAGCAGTTGCCGCCCGTAAACTTGATACTGACGTTTTCGAACAGCACACGCGCGCCGAATTGCAATTTTATGTTTGATACGTTAATCATTAAAACTATTTCCTATTCGATTATTAACGTATGTATTATAGCATGTTCAAAAACAAAAGTACACTGTTTTGACCGCAATAATTCGCAAAGTAAAACTACCGCAACAACAATTATGTTAAACACTCAATAGACAAAAGTAACCCCGTCTTAAATCCTTCCTTAAAATGTACAAGTTCATCTTCCGCGCATGCGCACATCTGCGTATCGATATATTGGTGAAAAATCTTTTTCTGTTCGTCGTTTAAGATATCGAGCAGTTGCACATATAATTTGTATGCATCATCGGATAACTTTTCATATTCATTGCTGAACGACCGCTTACGCAAGATTGCATTACTCAAACAAATTTCATCTATAATAGATTTATTCATTCAACTACACTCCCTTGATTATTATTATACAGCATTTTATTTTTAAAGTCTTTGCATATCTGTATCATAGACATAAAATTTTTTTCACCTATTATCTTTTAGGATTAGAACACTAAAAAGACCTTGCAAGCAATGCAAGGTCTTTTTGTTTTTTATAGTGATTATTGTTTGGAACGGACTTTTATGGCGCAGGCGCGCGCAAGAGAAGGAAGTCCGTTTTGCCGACCGACGGGAGTTTACTTTATCGGTAAATGACCGAGGGCGGCAAAGCGGCTGACGCACTATTACGCGATGCATCCGCCATAAACGTCCCAGCACGAGCGCCGTTTGCACGAATGATACAAATTTGTCTGTCGTCCATACGTCGCCGTCCTGTTGGTGCAGTCTGCCCACCCAACTGTGATTATGCCGTAGTTTTGAGTGGTTGCACACCGAAAACGGTCAATTCTACCCTTCCACGAGCTTAAAGCATAGAAAAAAGACCCTGTTTTCACAAGGTCTTTTAAAATTTGTATTAGTTTGTGGCGACGACCGCTCGACGGAAGTTTTTGTACTCTTGGCGTCGGTTAGGTCTGTACACTCACAGTCAGTTTATTATTCGCCGCGGAAAGGCAACAACGCCATGACACGGGCGCGCTTGATAGCGGTTGTTACGTCGCGCTGATGTTCGGCGCAAAGTCCGGTCGCACGGCGCGGTAAAATCTTGCCGTTTTCGGCAATATACTTTTTAAGACGCTCTACGTCCTTGTAGTCCACGTGGTCGATATGTCCTTGGCAGTACTCGCACACGCGCTTTTTGGCGGGACGGCGCGTTCTGCGAACCTTATCGTCGCCGTCATTGGGTTTTACTCTATTCTTGTTCTTGTCCATGACAATTATCTCCTTGAAAATGATTTTTGTATGACAGTAAAGTCAATGCGTATTGTATTCTAATGACGACCTTAGAAAGGCAAATCATCATTATCGACGGGCTGCATATCCGAAATCGGATGCGGTTCCTCGGGCGTATATCCGCCTTGAATGTTGTCGCGGCCTGTGCCGGTGCTGTTGCGCGGGGTTAAAAACTCAACCTCGTCGGCAACAACGTCAAACGATGTGCGCTTAATGCCGTCGCGGTCCTCGTACTGCCTGCGCTGTACCGAGCCGTTAATGCCTACCTTGCTGCCTTTGAACAGGTATTTGGCGCAACGCTCGGCAAGCTGACGCCAGCAAATTACGTCAAAGTAATCGGCTACGCGTTCGCCCGCACTGTTTGTAAACGGACGGTTGACCGCAATGTTAAAGCGGGTAAAGTTTACTCCGCCTTGCGTGCTGCCCGATTCGGGGTCGCGGGTAAGGTTGCCTATAAGAATGATTTTGTTCATAGTTCCCCTCTATACCCTTTCGATCATCCAGCGCAAAACGTCATCGCTGATGCGCATTTGGCGCTCGATCTCCGCGGGAATTTCGGGCGGTGCCGAAAATTTCATAAGCACATAGTAGCCGGTAGAATGTTTGCCGGAAATTTTGGTCTGAATGGGATACTCGAGCTTGCGAGAGCCGCCGCCCCACTCCTCTGCCGTGACCTCGCCGTACGGCGCGACCAAGGCCTTGAAACGCTCCACCAACGCGGTCTTTGCGTCGGCATCCTGCTTGTCGGACAGAATATAAAGGATTTCGTAATTGTTCATATACCCTCCTTGCGGTCTATGACCCACCATTCGGTGAGTAAGGATTGTGACCATAGTAGATTTAGCCACAGCTGATATTATATCATTAATAATCAGCTTTGGCAAGCAAAATAACGCTACTTCTTTCCAAAAGAAACAGCGCTATTTATTTCTTATCTTTTATCTAATATCTATTATCTATTAAAGGTTTACCGTAACGTCCACCTTGCGCATCATATCGCCCACACCGTCGGCGGAGAGAACATAACTCAGCAACATACGTACTATTCTTTCGGTAATGCATACATGCCGCATTTCGGTCTTTACGTTAAACTTGACCATGCCGAAGGGCGTGGCGAGCACGGTGGATGTGTTGTCGTCGCACAGGGTAATGTCATACGACATAACGCCCTCGGCTTTCACCTCGGTTTGCTTTTCGCCGTGCGCAATAGAAAACTTGTCCGTGCCGATTTCGAATTGCAGCACAAACCCGTCGTCGGTCTTTGTATAAACCCCGTCGACCGTTGTCGGCTCGGTTTCGGTTGCGACCGTTACGGTCACGGGCATATTGACGCCGATTACATTATCCATACCGCGTTATTTCCTCAGCACCATTGCTTTTATGTCGTTGACAGCCGTTTTTATTTTGTTGTCGGACGTTATAAGTGCGGCGACCTTGTCCCGCGAATACATTATTGTCGTATGCTCCTTACCGCCGAAATGCTTGCCTATCGAGCTTAACGGAATATTGGTCAGCTCGTTTATCAAATATATCGCTATTTGGCGAGGAATTACAACGTCCTTATTTTTGCGCTTACCCACCACGTCCGACTTTTGCACGTCGTAGTACTTGCAAGTGCAGTCTATAATTTCGTCCACCGATATGTCGTCGCTCTCTTGAGCAAGGTAGTCCTTTAACGCCTCCTTGCACATATCGAGATCGACCTTGCGGTCGTACAGCGACGAAAGGAACAGCACCTTGGTAAGCACGCCTTCCATGTCGCGCACACTGCCCGTGACGCGCTCGGCTATGTAGGTTATCGCCTCGAGCGATATGCTTTTCTTTTCCGATTGCGATTTGTTTTGAAGAATGGCTATACGCGTTTCCAACGCCGGCGGCTGAATGTCCACTATCATACTGGACGAAAACCGCGAACGCACACGATCGTCAAGGTCGGGAATGTCCTGCGGACGGCGGTCGGAAGTAAACACCATTTGCTTGCCCGCATTCTTTAACGCCTCGAACGTGTGGAACAGCTCCTCCTGCGTGCTCGGCTTTTTGCTCAAGAACTGAACGTCATCTATCATGAGCAAATCGAGGTTGCGGTACTTGTCGCGGAAAGCCTGACTGTTTACGCCGTTCAAGCCGCGTATGGACGCTATAAACTCGTTGATGAACGTGTCCATGGAAACGTACAGCATTTTTGTGTGCGGACGCGACACGCGCAGGTCGTTGCCTATCGCCTGCATAATATGCGTTTTACCCAAGCCGACGTCGCCGTAAATGAACAGCGGGTTAAACTTAGTGCCCAGCTCCGCCTCGGCTACGGCGAACGCGCTGTGGTACGCCAATTTGTTGGAATCGCCCACAACGAATTCGGCAAAGTTGTACTTGGGATTGAGCTTGTTTATTTCGGGACGGGTTGCGGACGTTTCCTGTTGCCTATCCACACTTACCGACTCGGCAACGGGCGGCGGGACCTCGTCGTCCGAAACCAACACAAGCTCGGACGGCGCCTCCTCGATTTCGCGCAACGCGCGCTTAAGTAATGGCAAATACCTTGCCGCCACCTCGCTTTTTGCAGCCGCGGACGGCGCGCACAGCGTGAGCATGTCGCCTTCTACCTTTATCGGGCGCAGCGGTCTGATCCAAACGTCAAAGCCCAAGGAATGGGTTTCGACCTCCATTATGGTAAGCATTTCCTGCCATACGGTATTTATATCTTTCATTCGTTATCCTCAATGTTAATTATACAGTAATCGGCGCACAAAATCAAGTATTTCTTGAAAAACGCACGCGCGATATAACGGCATTATTCCCCATCTTTCATTTCGACCGCGATTTTATAGATTTCGCTTTTCGCGACATGCCTGTCCTGCGCAACCTTCTTGACCGCGTCCTTGACTTGTTCACCGCCGTCAAGATAGTGTTTTATATGCTGCTCTACGGTAAGCTCGCACAGCGGATTGCTTGTCACGCCCTCCACAACAACAACGAACTCGCCTTTTTCGGTTATGTCCAAGTCCTCGCCGAGCGTGCCGCGCGTAACCGTTTCGTACAGCTTGGTCATTTCTCGGCACACCGCAACCTTTCGCGCGCCAAGCTGCTCATACAAAAATTGCAAATCCTTTTTTATGTCGTGCACGGCGCTGTAAAATATAAGCGTGCACGGCAGGTTTTTGTACGGCTCAACAAAGCGCACGCGGTCGATATTCTTTTCGGGCAAAAAGCCCAAAAGCGTAAACGCGCGCGTGTCAAGCCCCGAAAGCACAAGCGCGTTAATGCCCGCGCACGCGCCGCTGACAACAGTAAACGGGATATTATTTTCTATCGCAGCGTCAATAAGTATATGCCCGGGGTCGGACACTGTGGGCATACCCGCGTCGGACACAACCGCAATATCCTTGCCCGACCTAAGCAGCTCGATAAGCCCGTCCACCGCGCTTTTCTCATTGAACTTGTGATACGCAACGGTGCGCGTTTTTATGCCGTACTTATTGAGCAGTATAGCCGTATGTCGCGTATCCTCCGCCGCAATCAAATGCACGCTCTTTAACACGTCGAGCGCGCGCAGCGTTATTTCGTCAAGATTTCCGATAGGCGTTGCTACAATATACAGCATTATTTAAACTCCTCGACTTTCACCGTCATTCCCTGCTTTCCGCCGCGCACAGCACGCAGCATAAACGTTTTTCCGTTGGGATTAACTATCAATTCCTTGGGCGCAAGTCCGTTGCGGCTGCACTCCATAAGCACCTCGTCCAGCCGCGACGATATATGCACCATACACAGCGCCCCGCTCACCTTGAGCAGTCGCTTTGCCGTTGCAACCACGTCCGACAGCGTTACGGTAAGCTCGCTATTAGCTTGCGGCGCAACGGTCGACGGCTTAGAATCAACCTTGTAGTACGGCGGATTGCACACAACCAAATCGTACCCCGCCGCAGCAAACATATCGGCATTTTTTATATCGGCATTTACAAACCGCACTCCGTCCAAGCTGTTGAGCGCACACGAACGCACGCTCATATCGCAAAGCGTACCGTCGATTTCCGCGCCGTCGACTGCGCAACCGCAATCGATAGCAAGCATAATACCGATGATACCGCAGCCCGAACACAAATCAAATACGCGGCTGTTTCGGTGTGCAAACCCGCTTGCATAATGCGCAAGCGCCACTGCGTCGCTGCCGAATCTATATCCGTTTTCGCTTTGAATAATATAGTAACCGTCACCCAGCGGCTCGGCTTTTTCGCCGCTAAGGACGTACTTTGCAAACCTCTCGTCCATTACCACCTCGGCGTGACAGTACCTTTATTGACCGTCACTTCGGTTTGCTTTACGCTGTCGGCAATTTGCATACCTACGATTACAAGCACCTCATTGCCGCGGCAAATAAGCGGTATTCTATCGCGTAAGCGCTTGGGTACCTTGTTGTCAATAAAGTACTGCTTGAGCTTTTTCCGTCCCCCGCCGAACGGCGTGAACATATCGCCGTCCCGCCTAAACCGCAACACCGCGTCGTTCAGCTTGTCCAAGTCCACGCACCGCCCGACAGCCTCGCGCGGCGAAAGCGTGCTGCGCTCAATGTCCACCGCAAGCCCGTCGATAAAGTTTGCGCCCATATCGATAGGGGTTTCGCCGTCGAATGGAATACGCGGGATATACAGCGAAACGCCGCCGTATTCCTTTGCAGCCTCTATGCCACCCGTCAACTGCACAACTGCACCCGTGCGCATATGCGCAAGCTCCGTCACCCGCTCTATTTGTTCGCGCGTAATATCCACAAGCGAAAAATATTCGAGCGCATGCCGCACGTACCGCGCGGCAAGAACGCCGCTCAGCACGCGGTCATTTATAAGCACCGCACCGCCGTCAAGCGTTATGCAAGACAAATCGAGCGTGCCGTCCAAATAATCGCACACGCCGTCGCACTCTTTGGCAAATGCGTTTACCGCACGCACCGCGCCGCGGTAGCGTTGCTCTATCATAGGGATAACGTTAAGCCGAATAAAATTCCTATCCGCGTCGTCTATAAAATTAGTGTCGTCCACCACGAACTTAATGCCGTTGGTCTTTACGTATTCGTCCAACTCGTCGGGATATACGTCAAGCAACGGGCGCACCGTGTTTTGCCGCTCGCCCATACCGCGCACCCCGTCCAGTCCTGTGCCGCGGAATAAATGCATAAGCACCGATTCGGCGTTATCCAGCGCGTGGTGAGCCGTTAAAACAGCCTCAGCCCCGCCCGATTTAATCAGGTCGAAAAACACGCCGTAGCGCAAGTCACGCGCCGCCTGCTCGATTGTAAGCCCGTTTGCGGCGGCGTATGCGTTCACGTCCACGCGTTTTGCCGTAAACTCCACATTGTTTTGCTTGCAGTATTCGCGCACAAAAGCCTCGTCACTGTCTGCCGTTTTGCGCAAGCAATGGTTTACGTGAACAACAGTTATATTATCTTTTTTAACAACGCCGCAATGCAAAACGGCGTACAAAAGGCACATAGAATCGCGCCCGCCCGAAACGCCTACGGCAAGCCTGCTCTCCGAATATTCCGCCAACGCTGCGGCGACCTTTTGCAGTAATTCACTCACAAAAAGATTATACTCCATTGTCAAAAAAAAGTCAATACAAAAGCCCGACGGCATATCGGGCTTTTACAGGTAATCAAGCTTGATTTTACTCCAAATTGTTCGCAGCCTCTTTGTTGCGTTTTTTCTTAGATACAGCCATTGCGATAATCGTGCCGATAGCGCAAAGCAAAGGAAATCCAAAAAGGAATATACTGCCTATATCCGTCCACATTTCCATTGCCATCATAGCAAAAAGCATTAATCCGCATGCAAGCACAACATAAATTATTTGCATTATCAAAGATATTAAAAGGGTCTTGCTCTTTTTTGTTTTTTCGGGATTATCGCTTGAATTGCGCTGACAACCCTTTACCAACAAAACAATAGCTGTTATTACCACCGCTACCAAAAGCAACAAATAAACTATCTGAAATAAATTGATAACCAATTTCATACCGCTACCGATATGACCAAAATCGTAATCCACCAAACTGAGATGATTAACGTAATAAGTACGGTAGTAATACATAATAGACGGCACAAAATATAATCCACCCATTATTACGGCGAACAATAATAAAAACACTTCGGGCAAGATAGTAGCCCTCTTTTTGCGATTTGCTTTCTCTTTGACTACCTTTTCCTTTTTGTTCTCCGCTTGCTCGACGTCTTGATTACTCGGCGCACTATCGGTAATGGGTTTCACAAACGCTGCCGCAGGTGCAGTCGCGTTGTACTTGATATACGCTTTGAACGCGCCCAACAAGCAGGTAAATATTATAGGCAACACAATAAGCCAAATCGGACACGCGCCCATCAGTACATGCTCCGTGCTTGCAACTACCACAAGCATTATAAGTCCCAAAATAAAGTACAGTATGTAGCAACCGAACGAAACCCAGTCCGTTTGGCAATTTACGGGCCTGCCGTCTTTATACGCCACGTACTTTACGGCGGCGGTCGCGACCGCGGCAATCAGCGTAAAAACAGCAAAGACTACAAGCAAAATCGACACGACCGATATTGCCGTATCGTTTATGACCGTGCTGTCGCACAATGAGTAAACGTTTGCGGAAATCAAGCCGTTTATTACGGACAGTGCATACACTCCGAACAACAACACCGCAAACACCAAAAACAGTATATTGGGTACAAGCTTTATCCAAAAATCTTTTGATTGAGCCTTTACAGGTACAACGCCGCCACCGACGTTATATCCGCACTCGCTGCAAAACTTTGCGGTATCGCCTATTTGCGCTCCGCAATGCGGGCAAGTTTTCATACCTTCCTCCAATGGTAAACAGTAAGTATAGTATAATGCGCGCCCTGCGTCATGTCAAGCCGTTGTGAAAACTTTTGTTACACCGCAAACAAAAAACTGCCACAACTTAATTGCAGCAGTTTTTGGTTTTGTTTGTGTTATACCGCCTCGCCGTCGGAATCAGCCGAGTACACGGTGTCATCCGCGGGCGCAGCAGCGCGTTCTACCGGGTAAACGTTGCGGTACTTGCGCACGCCCGTACCTGCGGGAATGAGCTTACCGATAATTACGTTTTCCTTAAGACCGATCAACGGGTCTACCTTGCTCTTGATAGCCGCCTCGGTAAGTACCCTTGCCGTTTCCTGGAAGGATGCGGCGGAAAGGAAACTGTCCGTAGCAAGCGCGGCTCTTGTTATACCGAGCAATGTGTGCTTGGCAATACCCGGTCTGCCGTAGTTTTCACGCGCCTTGCTGGACGCCTCGTCAAACACGGCAAGATCGACCATTTCGCCGGGAATCAAGTCGGTATCGCCGCTGTTTTCCACGCGTACCTTTTTGAGCATTTGTCTAACGATAACCTCTATGTGCTTATCGTTAATCGCAACGCCTTGCGAACGGTAAACGGACTGGACCTCTTTTACGATATATTCCTGAACGTCGTTCCTGCCCTTGGTGCGCAAAATGTCGCCGGGGTTTAACGGACCTTCGGTAATAGCGTCGCCCGCCTTGATTACCGCGCCGTTGCTGATATACGGCTTGAGCCTTGCGCCGTGCGGGATCGAATACGATTCCTCGTCGCCGTCGTCGCGCTTGACGATAACGTCGCGCTTGCCGTCCTTTTCCACAAGCCTGACCTTGCCGCCGTGTTCGGCGAGAACGGCGCAGCCTTTGGGCTTGCGTGCCTCAAACAACTCCTCAACACGCGGCAAACCTTGCGTAATATCGTCCGCCGATGCAACACCGCCCATGTGGAAGGTACGGAGTGTAAGCTGAGTACCGGGCTCACCTATACTTTGTGCGGCTATAATACCGACAGCCTCGCCGATACGTACAGGCGTTGCCGCCGCCATATCCCTGCCGTAGCACTTGGCGCAAACGCCATGCTTGCTCTTGCACGTAAGGACTGTTCTAATCTTAACGTGGGTTATGCCCGCGTTCACAATGTTCTTTGCGGTTTGCTCGCTGATAAGCTCGTTCACTTCGCAAAGCACTTCTTTGGGATTTTTGGGGTTGACAACCTTTTCGGCGCAGTACCTGCCGACCAAGCGGTCCTCGAGTTTTTCGATAACCTTTTTGCCGTCGCCTTCGGTTATGGCATAGGTGTCGATACCCTTGGGCGCGCCGTCGGGACAGCAGTCTTCCTCGCGCACGATAACGTCCTGCGCAACGTCGACAAGCCTACGGGTAAGGTAACCGGAGTCAGCCGTTTTTAACGCGGTATCGGCAAGACCTTTACGTCCGCCGTGGGTGGAAATAAAGTATTCCAAAACGGTCATGCCTTCGCGGAACGAGCTACGAATGGGCACGTCCAGCGTTTTACCTTGCGGGTTAATCATTAGACCGCGCATGCCGGAAAGCTGAGCTATCTGTTTCATGCTACCACGCGCGCCCGACGCCGCCATCAAGTTGATGGGGTTGTATGCGTCCAGCGAGCGTTGCAGCTCCGCCGTAACCTTTTCGTTTGCCTTGCTCCAAATCTTGATAACTGCGTTGTAACGCTCGTCCTCGGTAACAAAGCCGCGGTCGTAAAGCTTATCGATTTTAACGACCTCTTCTTCCGCGTCGTCGAGTATCTTGAACTTTTCTTGCGGAATGTGCATATCGAATACCGACGTCGTGACCGATCCGATAGTCGCGTACTTAAAGCCCAGGTCCTTTATTGCGTCCAGTACCTCTACGGTGATAGACGCGCCCTTCTTTTTGAAGGTGGTGTTGATTATGCTCTCGATTATCTTTTTGTCAACGGTAAAGTTGATTTCCGGCTCGAACATCTTTTCGTACGTGTCGCGCACGGCAAAACCGAGGTCTTGCGGAATGGGCTCGTTGAAGATAATCCTGCCTACGGTTGTCGTTACCACGTGACGGTAGTTTTTGCCGTCGGGCGAAACCGCATTGGCGGGGATTGCCACGCCGCTGTTTTTAATCAATTCTATGGGACGCTCCACGCGCACCTTGATTTGCGATTGCAATTCTATGCGGTGGTTAAAGTACGCCATTTTCGCCTCGTCGGCGTCGGCAAATACCATGCCCTCGCCTTTCGAGCCGGGTTTGTCCATAGTCAAGTAGTAGCTACCCATGACCATGTCCTGCGACGGCGTACATACGGGCGATCCCGACGAAAGCTTGAGAATATTGTTGGGCGCAAGCATGAGCACACGCGCCTCTACCTGTGCCTCTACCGACAGCGGTACGTGTATAGCCATTTGGTCGCCGTCGAAGTCGGCGTTGAACGCGCCGCAAGCAAGCGGGTGGAGCTTGATAGCCCTGCCGTCGACAAGCACTGGCTCGAACGCCTGAATACCCAATCTATGCAGTGTGGGCGCGCGGTTTAACAGTACGGGGTGATCCTTGATTACCTTTTCCAGTACGTTCCACACGTCGGCGTCGGCACGCTCGGCTATGCGCTTTGCAGTCTTGGCGTTGTGCGTTTTGCCCTGTGCCACAAGCTCTTTTATTACAAACGGCTTGAACAGCTCGAGCGCCATTTCCTTAGGCACGCCGCACTGATAGAATTTCAGTTCGGGTCCTACAACTATAACCGAACGACCGGAATAGTCTACGCGCTTACCCAAAAGGTTTTGACGGAAACGACCCTGCTTACCGCGGAGCAAGCCGGACAAGCTTTTAAGCTCGCGGTTGGACGCGCCGTTGATAGCCTTGCCGCGCCTGCCGTTGTCGATAAGCGAGTCCACAGCCTCCTGCAGCATACGCTTTTCGTTGCGAATGATTATGTCGGGCGCACCCAAATCAATCAGGCGGCGCAAACGGTTGTTGCGGTTGATTACCCTGCGATACAAATCATTAAGGTCGCTGGTTGCAAACCTGCCGCCGTCCAGCGGCACCATGGGACGGAGCTCGGGCGGAAGAACGGGCAATACGTCCAGTACCATCCAGCTCGGCTCGGCACCCGATTTCATAAACGCATCCAAAATGTCCAAACGCTTAATCTCGCGCAGTTTCTTTTGACCGGAGGATTTCTCTACGATCTCGCGCGTTTTTTCATATTCTTCCTTGACGTTTATGTCCTTTAACAGCTGACGGATAGCCTCCGCGCCCATGCCGACCTTAAACGCCTTGGGACCGTACTGCTCCTGATACTGGCGCAGTTTGTCGTCGGTGATTATCTCTTTGTACTGCAAGTCGGTAATACCGGGATCGAGTACTATATAGTTGACAAAGTAAACTACCTGCTCGAGCTGTTTGAGCTGCAAACCGAGTATAAGACCGATACGGCTGGGCACGCCACGGAAATACCAAATGTGCGTGACGGGCGCGGCGAGCTCGATATGTCCCATACGCTCGCGCCGTACCTTGCTTGTGGTTACCTCAACGCCGCACTTGTCGCAAATAACGCCTTTGTAGCGTATGCGTTTGTACTTGCCGCAGTAGCATTCCCAATCCTTGGTCGGTCCGAATATGCGCTCGGAGAACAAACCGTCCTTTTCGGGCTTTTGTGTGCGATAGTTTATCGTTTCCGGCTTAGTAACTTCGCCGTAAGACCATTCCCGAATTTTGTCGGGACTGGCAAGCTGAATTTGCATTGAATCGAAATTGTTAAGTTCAAACATACCGCCGCTCCTTTAATCTTCCTTGTCGTCGTCAAAGCTGCCGTCCGCAAACGGGTCCGCAACCTCGACCTCTTCTTCGAACAAGCTGCCGTCCTCGGCAACGTCGTCATCGTCGTCTTCGCCGTAATCGTCAAGTCCGCCAAGAATATCCGATTCCATGGAAATGTCCTCGCCTTCCGCAAACAAACTGCTGTCGTAATGCTTGGGCGTGGGCTCGGCGTCGTAAAGCACGGGATCGTCGTCCATAAGCTCTTTTATGCCGATTTCTTCTTTGTCCTCGGTGAGCACCTTGACATCGAGCGCCAAAGCCTGCAATTCCTTGATGAGAACTTTGAACGATTCGGGGATGCCCGGCTCGGACACGTCCATACCGCGAATAATGCTGTCGTACGTTTTGGATCTGCCCGCAATGTCGTCCGACTTGACGGTCATAATCTCTTGCAGCACGTTGGCTGCGCCGTACGCGTACAACGCCCAAACCTCCATCTCACCGAAACGCTGACCGCCGTTTTGCGCTTTGCCGCCGAGCGGTTGCTGCGTAACCAGCGAGTAAGGACCTGTGGAACGCGCGTGCATCTTGTCGTCGACAAGGTGGATGAGCTTGAGCATATACATATATCCGACCGTAGCGCGGTTTTCAAACGGCTCACCCGTTCTGCCGTCGTACATTTGGATCTTGCCGTCTACCTCGCCGTCGGGCGATACGTAGCCGTTATCTTGGAGCAGTTTTTGAATATCGGACTCGATTGCGCCGTCAAATACGGGCGTTGCAACCTTCCAACCCAACGCCTTGGCGACGAGTCCCAAGTGGACCTCGAGCACCTGACCGATGTTCATACGACTGGGAACGCCGAGCGGGTTGAGCACGATTTGCAACGGCGTGCCGTCGTCCATAAACGGCATGTCCGCCTCGGGCAAAACGCGGGAAATAACGCCCTTGTTGCCGTGACGACCTGCCATCTTATCGCCCACCGAAATCTTACGCTTTTGCGCGATATATACGCGGACGAGCTTGTTTACGCCCGGTTTCATTTCGTCGCGGTTGGCGCGTGTAAACACCTTGACGTCTACAACAATGCCGCCCTCGCCGTGCGGAACTTTAAGCGAGGTATCACGCACCTCTCTTGCTTTGTCGCCGAATATGGCGCGCAGCAAGCGTTCCTCGGGAGTAAGGTCGGTTTCGCCCTTAGGCGTGACCTTACCTACAAGTATGTCGCCCGAATCGACCTCCGCACCTACGCGGATAATGCCGTCCTCGTCGAGGTTTTTGAGCGCCTCGGGGCTGACGTTGGGAATATCTCTTGTGATTTCCTCAGCGCCGAGCTTGGTGTCGCGCGCCTCGGTTTCGTGTTTGTTTATATGAATGGACGTGAATACGTCGTCTTTGGCAATGCGTTCGCTGATAAGTATAGCGTCCTCGTAGTTATAGCCTTCCCAGCCCATAAAGCCTACAAGCACGTTCTTACCGAGCGCAAGCTCAGCCTGCGACGTGGAATGTCCGTCGGCAAGAACTTGTCCCGCCTTGACGCGCTCGCCCTTGGCGATAATAGCGCGCTGGTTGATGCAAGTGCCTTGGTTGGAGCCGACAAACTTTTTAAGGATGTACATTTGGCGGTTGCCGTCATCCTCGTTGACGATAATGCGCTCGGCGTCTACATAGTCCACAACGCCGCTCTTGCGCGCTATTACCATAACGCCCGAGTCGTATGCAATTTTGTGCTCTATGCCCGTGCCGACAATAGGCGCCTCGGTGCGCAGCAGTGGCACTGCCTGACGCTGCATGTTCGATGCCATCAGCGCACGGTGCGAGTCGTCGTTTTCAAGGAAAGGTATAAGCGCGGTAGCAACCGAAACCATTTGGCGGGGCGACACGTCGATATAGTCGATACGGTCGCGAGATACCTCGCCTATTTGGTCGCGGTAACGCATCATTACACGCTCTTTTACAAAGTGATTGTTCTCGTCCAGCGGCTCACTGGCTTGGGCAATCATGTAACGGTCTTCCTCGTCCGCGGGCAAGTAATCGACAATGTCGGTTACTTGGTGAGTCGTCTTGTCCACCCTGCGGTACGGCGCCTCGATATAGCCGTACTGGTTGATACGCGCGTACGACGAGAGCGAGGAAATAAGACCTATATTTTGACCTTCGGGCGTTTCTATGGGACACATACGCGAATAGTGCGTGTAGTGAACGTCACGGACCTCGAAGGTAACGTGCTCACGGTTAAGACCGCCGGGACCGAGCGCGGAAAGCTTGCGGCGGTGCGTAAGCTCGGCTATGGGGTTGGTTTCGTCCATGAACTGCGAAAGCTGGGACGATCCGAAAAACTCCTTGATAGCGCTGGATACGGGACGGATATTAATAAGCGTTTGTGCCGAAAGCTCGGATTCGGTTTGGATTTGCATACGCTCGCGCACGACGCGTTCAAGACGCGACATACCGATGCGGAACTGGTTTTGCAACAGCTCGCCTACGCTGCGTACACGACGGTTGCCGAGGTGGTCGATATTGTCGCACGAGCCGAAACCGCGGTGCAAGCCCATAATGTAGTTGACGGTGGAAATTACGTCCTCTACAACCAAGTGCTTGACTACAAGGTCGTCCACATGCTTGGAGCAAAGCTCGGCAAGCTTTTCACGGTTGCCGCCCGCCTCTTCCATCAGCTTTTTAAGCATAGGATAGTAGACCATTTCGTTAATGCCGATGGAAAGCGGATCTACGTCTATATAGCCGGCAAGATCGACGTGATTGTTGCCGATTATGTTGAACTCTTTGCCGTCGTCAGCAAGCACCCAAATCTCGTTGATACCTGCGTTTTGGATTTGAACGGCAAGCTCCTCGGTAAGTACGTCCGCCGAGGTGTGCGTTTGCTTATTTTCGGCACGCGCGTAAACTACGCCGTCCTCGTCGATAATATCGCGCGCAACGCGTTTGCCCGCCGCACGGTAGCGCAACGCCATCTTTTTGTTGTATTTGTATCTGCCGACGCGCGACAAGTCGTACTTGCGACGGTCGAAGAACATGCCCGAAATATACGATTTAATGGAATCGATGGTGGGAGTTTCGCCGCTCCTGAGCTTGTGGTTAAGCTCGAGCAAAGCGCGCTCCTCGGAAAGCTCATGCTTGTCGTCCTTGTCGCCGTAACGCGCGCAAGTGACCTCGATCATCGGATCGTTGTTGAAAATCTTTTTGAGCGCGTCTTCGGTGCCGAAACCGCTTTCGGTGACGGCGGACAAGCAGCTTAAAAGCACCGTTGCCAGCACCTTCTTTTGCCTATCTACGCGCACCCACAGCACGCCCGAAGGATCCTCGTCAAACTCGAGCCACGCACCGCGCGACGGAATGTTGGTCGCACTGTAATGGGCTTGTCCCGTTTTGACGTCCTTTTGGTACGAGAAATATGCGCCGGGCGAACGAACAAGCTGGCTTATGACGACGCGTTCCGCACCGTTGATGATGAACGAGCCCGTAGGCGTCATGCGCGGCATATCGCCCATATACACTTCGGAACGGGTGCTTTCGTCAGTTTCGATGTTGTGAAGTCTCACCTTAACATAGAGCGGCACGGCGAAAGTAGCGTCGCGGTCCTTACACTCTTTTTCGGTGTAGTTGCGCTTTTGGTTGCTGCCGTCGCGGTAACCCAGCGAGTAATCCTCAAAGTACAAAGCGACACGCCCCGAATAATCGGTAATGGGCGAAACGTCGCGCAAAACCTCACGAATGCCATTGTCGACAAAATCGTAGTAGGATTTCTTTTGCACTTCGACTAAATCCGGCATATCGATGGCCTCGTGGATTTGCGCGAAACTCATGCGTTCGGTATTGCCGTATTTAACCTTTGAAATTTTTCTTTCAGCCATACAAACTCCTAAAAAGGTTATTTCTCATTCCAACTGCGCAAAGATGTATCATATACAAAAAAGCGCACGAAAGCGGAGTAGGTCTTGCCTACACCGCAAAAATGTTATTTCAGTAAAGGAACTATGATTGCCAATCGCCGCTCTCTTTATTGGTTTATTACGCCATATGCCCAAAACGGGACACTAAGGCATTTTCTAAGTTTATCATACGCTGTCAAATATGTCAAACAAAATAATATGATATTTTTAAAATATTTTTAAATAATCTCTACTTTTATTAAAAAGGAAAAGAGCGGCACGTTAATGCCGCTCTTTGGATTTACTTTTACCCTACTCGATTACTCGTTTTCCGAGTTTTCCGTCGGAGCGGTTTCTTCCGCTGCGGGCTGCTCGGTTTCGGGCTGCTGCTCGGGTTGTTCGGGCTCATCGGACTTTTCGGGTTCGTTGTTATTTTCCGTCTCGTCCTTTCCGTTGCCCTTCTTTTTCTTGCTGTACATTACGCCGAACACAGCGCCGCCGGCAATGAGTACCGCTACGGGAATGCCGATGCCAAGTCCGAGCGCAAGACCGAGATTGCCGTCATCGTCATCATCGGCGTCGGACGTGGAGCTCTGCCATTTTTCCACGGTGCTTTCTTTAAGCTCGGCAACCATAACGACTGCGGAGTACGCACCAACCTTAAAGCTGCTGCCCGAGAATGTGGAAAGCGCCTCGCTCGCGTTGGCTTTGTCGCCGTTTACGTACACGCTGTACTTGCCGTTGGGAACTTTGACCGTTTTGGCGGCGTCATTCATATTGAACAGTACAACAGCGTAGTTGTCGGACGCAGGGTCTTTTACAGCATAGCTTGCAATGCCGTCTTCCGTGTTATTGTCGCGTATAAACAAATTGGCTTTGATTTGCGCGGTGGTGGTAAGATGGAATTGCGGGAAGGTCTTCTTTATGGCAATAAGCTCTTTATAGAAATCGACCATTGCCTTGTTGTCGGTAGCAAGCTGCCAATCGATAGCGTTTACCGAGTCGGGCGACATATAAGAGTTGCCGGAGAAGAAATAAGTTTCATCAGTGAGATATGCCGCAGCGTTGTTGCTGTAATCATTCGTCTCGGTTGTGGGCTTACTGCGCAGCATTTCCTCGCCTGCGAGCATGAACGCGGCGCCTTGGCTGGTAAGCACAGACGTAGCCGCTACTCTATTCATAGCCTGCAACGTAGCCTTATCGGCATTTACCGACGCATTAAGTTTATCCCAAAGCGACGAATTATCGTGGCATGAAACATAGTTGATATTTTGCACGGGCGAGCCTGCAAAGGACGACTTGCTAATCGAGCTGTAATACACACCGCTGAGCGCGTTGGTAGCGCCCGCAGCGCCTACATATACGGCTGCGTCCATGCCGGCTTTACCGGATGCATAACCGGTGTCGAGAACGTCGAACACGCTGCCTTTGAGCGCATCACGAATAACGTCGTCAAAGTAAGCGATATTGGGCGTCTTTTTGGCGTTGGCGATAAGCGCCGCCTTAGTGCCGGTCAAGCCTGATGTGCCGCCCGTCCAGCCTTCGCCGTAAATGATTACGTCTTTGTTGATTTCCTCAAGCGTGTCGTAGATTTCATTCATTGTATCAATGTCGTGCAAGCCCATAAGGTCGAAACGGAAACCGTCGATTTTGTATTCTTCCATCCAGTATTTGCACGAATCGACCATGAATCTATGGAACATATAGCGATCGGACGCGGTTTCGTTGCCGCAGCCGGAGCCGTTGTACAAATTACCGCTATTGTCGCGGCGGAAATAGTAGCCGGGCATAAGCTGCTCGAAATTGGATTCGTCGGCGCCGCTGACATGGTTGTAAACGACGTCCATAACGACCTGAATACCGGCGTTGTGCAACGCCATAATCATTTGTTTCATTTCGTTTACGCGCAACTCGCCTTTGGACGGATTGGACGAATACGAGCCCTCAGGCATATTGTAGTTGAGCGGATCGTAGCCCCAGTTGTACTGTCTGGGCAAATCCTCGTAGTCGGACTGATACGTCGCCTGGGTAAAGCTTTCGTCAACCGACGCAAAGTCGAACAACGGCTGGAAATGCACCTGCGTAACTCCGAGCGACTTAAGGTAGTCGAGCGGGGTCATTTTGTTGCCGTTTGCATCGGACGCCGTTTCGGTAAGACCGAGGAACTTGCCGCGGTTAGCCGCGCTGACGCCCGAATTCTCGTTGATGGTAAGGTCGCGGAGCTGAGCCTCCCAAATAACGGCTTGCGCAAGGTTGTTTGCGGTAGTGCCGTAATCGGGTATTTTGTGCTTGGTGCTGTCGTTCCAGCCCTCGGGGTCGGTGGAATCGAGGTCGAGTATTTGACCGCGCAAGCCGTTTTTGCCGCCGCTGCGCGCATACGGATCGACAACCTCCGAAACCTTGCCGCCGTTTGTAACCTTGTAGGTGTAATACATTTTGTTAAGATTGCCGCTGACAGTTGCAGTCCACTCGCCCTTCGTGCCCTTAGTCATAGGGTACTCGGTGGCGTCGCCGCCCTCGCCTAAGTCGTAAATTGCAACCTTGACTTCGGTAGCCACAGGCGCCCAAACGGTGAAATCCGTTTTGTCCTGCGTCCAGCGTGCGCCAAGCTCGCCTTCGTAATTATACTTTTCGCCAAATGCGGCATTATCGTACAAGGAATAGATATTTACCTTGCGTGTCGGATAGTTCTTTTCGGGATCGAACTCGCCGCTTTCCGGCTCGTCGCAAACAGTATATGTGCCGTTGTAGTCGACCTCAAAATCAGCGCCGAGATCGAACACGATATACGAGCTGTTGTCCGGTCTGAAATTGACGCCCTCTTTGTACGTTTCGCCGTCAGCCATAGGTCCTACGGTAGCCAAAACGTTGTCGTCCGCGTCCTTAAGCTTAAAGAGCGAGGCAGCGGTAGCCGTCTTGTTGAACACGGCACGCACCTTGGTGGGGCTTTGGAAATACGCCGCGGTTACTCTGAGTATAACTTTGTGATTCATAGCGTCCTCCGCATTGGTATAACGCTCGTCAATGTTGTCAGCCATATAGATAGTGGCTTTGCCGTCCTCGTCGAATTCATCGGCGGGTACTTTAATATCGGCGTCTACCGCCTTTTGCGCCCACGCATTGCCTGCCTCGGAACGTCTTACTATAAAGCCGATTGCAAAATCATCGGGTGTGATTCCGGTCATTGTTACCTTGAAGGTAATCCATGTCTTGCCTTCAATGACAGTAGTGGTAGGGTCATACTGCGCGCCGTCCGCGCCGGGCGCCCATGCCCAAAGGTTCCAGCCTTCGTAGTTTTCGTTTTTGCGGAAATAGTTGAGCGTAAGCTCATAGTCACCGTCCGCACTTGTAGATACGGTGGGCTGTTTGTCGGAATCGTACTCGCCGGTGCTTACCTCGGCGGACGCCTTGCGACTCCCTAAAAGCCCAAGCGGCATGGCTATAATGGCGATTGCCGCAGCCAGCACGAGTAGCGCAAACTGTTTTATCCTGAGTGCGCTTGTTTTGATAAAGTTTTTCATATATCCTCCTATTAATATATTACAAAGTGATTATTTTCACTCAACAGTGCCAGTTACTTTTTGAGTACGGCAACGCCGCCGCCCGATAATGTGAGTGTGTTTTCGGAATTGAGCAAAACGTCGCCGCCGTTGGCCTTTAACTGCCCGACGATTTTGTAGCCCTTGAATTCCGAGGAAAGATTGAACGAAACAGTGCTACCGCTCACGTTTTGCGCAATAAGCACTTGGCGGTCGCCCCAAGTGAGCGTGTACACTACTATCTTAAGATTCTTTGAATTTTCCTCGTCCGGATCGTCCTCGAAATCGGACTGCTTTTTGAGCTTGTTGTTTTTGCCGATAGCGTACGCCGTCATCGTGCCGCGCCCGATTTCGGGGAAACGGTTGCGCAGCTTGATTGCGTCGCGGTAATACGACCACACCGAGCCCGACTTGTTGCGTTGGCTCTTGAGCGTGCCGAGCGGCTGCTTGCCGCTGTAATCCGCGCCGGGCGGCTCCTCTATTCCGTCCCGCTTATCACCCCAATTAAAGGGCAAACGCTTGCTGGGATCTTCGCCGCTGCCTGCAGCGCCTATTTCCTCGCCGTAATAAATGTACGGGTTGCCTGGCATAAGCAGGTACAGTCCCGCCGTCTTTTTAATCTTGGTAGCGTTGTATCCGAGCAAGCCACTGATGCGGTCTTGGTCGTGGTTGGACAAAACGTTGGCAAGCAGTGCCGTGTCGCTGTCCGCCGCATCGCGTGCGTCGGCTTGCAGCTCCTCAACGTCCGCAGCCAATCCCCAGCCGCCACGCGAGGAGTAGCCGTTGACTACGCCCGCGTATCCGTAATCGGATGTTGTGGACAGTGAAAAGTTAAAGTTGGTCATGCCTGTTTCGTAGAACGCGGTAGACACAATGCCGGACATTTCCAGCACCTCGCCTACGTTGTAGCAATAACGGTCTATACTGTCGTCAGCCCAGCCCTGCTCGGCAGCCACCTCGGCGCCCTTGGTATTGCAATAATCGTTAAACCAAGTCCAAAATTCCTTGTTATCCGCACCAAACGAAACGCTGTTGGCGCATGCCCAAGGCACGGCGTCCAAGCGGAATGACTTGATGCCTAATTCCAACCAATAATCTACTATATCCTTTATCTCGTCGCGCACCGACTGATTTTGCAAGTTCAAGTCGGGCATATTGTTGTTGAAATTGCCGAGATACCAATAATCGGTATTTTGCACCTTGTGCCAAGTGCCGGTATTGGGTTTGTCCGATTCGTGAACAAACACGTATTTGGACATATCCTCGCTGTCCGGCTCCTCGCCGTTGCGTGCAGCCGCAAGCGCAGCCTCAAACCACGGATGCTCGTCGGAGGTGTGATTAAGCACCAAATCCATTTGCAGCCAAATGTCGCGCTTGTTGCATTCCTCGACAAGCTCTTTAAAGTCTTCCAACGTGCCGTACTCGTCGTCTATATCGTAGTAGTCAACCACGTCGTACTTGTGGTAGGACGACGCCTTGTTTATAGGCATCATCCAAATACCGTTTATGCCGAGATCGGAATCCGTTTTTTCGTTGCCGTCGTTAAGATAATCCAAATTATCTATAAGTCCGCGCAAATCACCGATGCCATCGCCGTCGCCGTCGGCAAACGAGCGCACAAACACCTCGTAATATGTGCGGCAATAATCTTGCGGAATGTCATAGGCGCTTTTCATATCGCCTACAATATTCTCATCACCGCAAGCTATGCTCGATATTCCGAATGAGCACGCCAATGCGATTGCCGCCACCGATGATAATATTTTTTTGTTTTTCATTGCTCTAACCCTAAAGATTAATTAGTAATTGGTATATCACGACAAAACAGCATACGCTATTACACGTATGCTGTTTGCGTGAATAATGCTTAGCCTTTTGCCGCGCCGCCGGTAATGCCGGTGACGTAGAACTTTTGCATAACGAGGAACAGTATAACAATAGGTACCGAAATAAGCACGCCGCCCGCGCAGAAACGCGCAAAGTAGCCGCTGACCAGCTCGCGGTCCGCAATCCATGCACGAATACCTACCGCAACCGTCTTTTTGGTTGTATCGCTGATAAATACGCTCGCCATAATGTAGTCGCACCACGGGCTGATAAACGACGTCAGTATGGTGTAAACTATAATCGGCTTACTAAGCGGAATTATCATCGTCCAGAATATACGGTTTTTGGTAGCGCCGTCTATGCGCGCCGCCTCGTCAATCGCTAATGGCACTGTATCGAAGAAACCCTTGACAATGTAGTAGCCTGTGCCCGACGCCAGCGAGTACGCAAGCGTAAGTCCCACAAGACTGTCCGTCAAATTGAACTGCTTGAAGATATAGTACAAGGCTATCATCGAAAGGAAACCGGGGAACAAGCCCAATATGAGCGCTATGTTCATCAGCTTTTTGCGCGAGTTGAATTTAAGCCGCGAAAGTGCGTACGATACCATAAGCACAAACAACGTGGTTATTACGCACGAGCCGAGAGCAACGCCGAATGTGTTGAGCAACCACGTGCCATAAGGATGGTTTTTGTAGTCGGCAACATATTTTCCCGTCACTACGTCGAGCTTGCCCGGGCCGCCGGGGAACAAGTTGCGGAAGTTGGTCCATGTCCATTCGGCAGGGAATACCAAACCACCCGCTTTGCTTGCACTTGTTTCCACGTCGAATGCGCGGGAAATCATCCAGAATAACGGGAACAGCCAAATAACAACCATGACCGCAAGGACGATATAAATAATCGAATCCGTAAGAATACGCTTTGATCTTAATCCTATCATTTAAATGTATCCTCCTGCGTGTTGGATTTGGAGCTGTTGAACACAATGAGCGCAAAGAAACTGGTAATAATGAACATGAATATACCGAGCACCGCGCCGTAGTTGTATTCGGGATGCTGACGCTCTATCGTCAACGCGTACAACCATGTAACCAACAGGTCGGTCGCGCCTATGACTGAGCCGTCTACGTTCTTGTCCGGACCGCCGCCCGTCAAGAAATAGATAACGTTGAAGTTGTTGATGTTGCCCGTGAACGTGGTTATGAGCTGAGGAGCCATAACGAACATTATGTACGGGAACGTAATGGAAACGAACCTGCGCACGGGACCCGCGCCGTCGATACGGCTGGACTCGTACAGCTCTTCCGGTATGTTCATAAGTATACCGGACGTTGCAAGCATTGTGAACGGCATGCCGCGCCACAGGTTGACAACTATAACCATTATACGCGCATTCATCGCCTTGCCTGTATACCCGCCAAACCAGTCTATACCACCCGCGCTCTTAAACTTGATGCCAAACCACGAGCTGAGTATTTGGTTGAACGGACCGGTAAGGTTGAAATACGGGTTGTAGCTGAAGAATTGGTTCATCATCAGCAACGTAACAAAGTCGGGAACGGCTATGACTATAATAAAGCACGTGCGCCAAAACGCTTTCATCTTGATGGATTTCTTGTTGATCATCATCGCCAAGAACATTCCGAAGAAAAAGTTGGTAAACGTGGCAAACACTGCCCAAATAAGCGTCCAACCGAGAACGCTCCATATAATCGAGCCGTAAGACTGACCGAATACGTCGCCGAACGCGCTAAAGCCCTTCCAAGTGAACAGCTCCTGCGGCGGATAATGCGTTATACCGTTTTTGTAGCCGTAGTTGGTAAAGGCTATCAAAATGTTGCACACAAGCGGCAAAACCGTAATGAGCAAAATACCGAAAATAGGCAGTGCGAGTACGGTGATGTGGTAGCCGTCGTTAAGCACGTAGTTGAGCTGCTGTTTCAAATTGGAAAGCGGCTTGCCCTCTTCCACGCGCTTTTGCGTGTTATATGCGATTTTGGTATTCTTTACCCACATATAGATAAAGAATATGGTGATAATTATCGTCATTACGCTGAAAATAAGTATCGCCAACGAGTTATCGCCCGGTATAGGCTCGCCCGTAGCCAAGTCCATACCTTCCTTTTTGGTACCAAGTGTGCCGAACATGGCAATTTGCGGTCCACCCAGCAATACCATGTAAACTACGTACAGCGCCTCTACCGCCAAAAGCAAAAAGCCCTTTACCAACTGTCCTGCCGATCGCGTAAAGCAACCGAAACCCATAATAAGGTAGGATATTTTGGTGCGCCAGTCGCCTTTTACAAAGCGGAACCACAGCCCCTCAAAGCCGCGTCCGATAGCGCACAAAAGACCCCAAATTGCAAAGGGAATCCGCTTTATGACATTCCAAATCATGAGCCCTACATTTTTTATGTAGCCCCAAATGGACAGTCCGAGCTTTTCGTACCAAGGGCGATTAAATTGTTTCCAAGTAGGAATTGTTTTTTCACTTGCCATAAACAAATCTCTCCCTATCATTACGACAAAAAATTGCCGAGCCGAGAGTATCGACCCGGCAATATTTGTCGATCGTAAGTTACTATTTACTTAAAAGAATTATTTGCGCATTGCTTTGGCAAGGTTCTTAAGCGCTTTGCCGCTTGCGTCTTTCTTGGAGGTGGAGCCGTCTGCGCAGCCGTTGCCGAATGCAGCCATAGCGTCCCAGAAACCGGAGGACTGCTTAAGCTGAGCATAGCCGTTTTCCGCGTTCTGAGTGGAAAGCGCCATAGCTACGTCGTTCTCTTTAACCGCGTCACTTGCCGCAACAACCTTGTTGGTCGGAACTGCGCTGGTGTTGGCAAAACGCACTTCTTGGCCGTGCTGCGAGGTGAAGTAGTTGGCAAGAGCCATAGCAACCGACTTGTTGTCGCGCTTGGCGTTTACGCCGCAGTACTTGGAGCCCTTGAAGGAGCCCATCTTTACCTGCTCGCCGTCCAACGTGTAGGTCGGGCACTTAGCGGGTTTGATGTTTTCGTTTCTTGCAATGTCGTTCCAAATCCAGGAGCCTTGGAAACCTGCGATAAGCGTTTCGTCGTTAAGACCGTTTGCAGTCTCCGAGTTGCCGTCTTTTGCGGGTTTGATAAATACGTCGGTCTCACCGTCGGCAGTCTTGTTGTTGGCGGGAGTGAGGTAATTCCAAACAGCCTCGCCTACCTTTTTGCCGATCTCGCCGTCAACGTCGGTAACATACTTTTTGCCGGCGTAGTCCATGGTGCAGCCTGCGCCTTGCCAGAAACTGGAGATATACCAGCCGTTGCCGTAATCGAACATTATACCTTTGTTCAATTCTTTTGCTTTTGCTACAATGCCGTCAAGCGTCTTGATATCGTCTTCGCCGAGCAAGTCGCTGTTGTACCACATAAACCAGCCGTTGTCGTCGGTTGCGGGGAACGCGTAGCAGTAGCCGTTGTAAACTACAGGCGAATAAGTGGTCGCGCTGTCACGCATCGAGATAGCCTTGGTGTAGTACGCACCTTCTTCCGTCGAAGAAAGCGGAGCAAGGAAGTTTTTGTCGACCATGTTCTGGATCTGACCTGCCTCAAAGAAGAACAAATCGGGACCGGTGGAAGCGTCCGTACCAAGTCCGGTTTCTACTTCGCCCTCGGGCTTAGCCTCGAACGTTACGGAAACGTTGGCATATTTGCCGCCCATATAATCGGCGCTCTTAAACTCATTGTAAAGCTTTGTGTAAGTGGCTATTGCGCCGTCCGGGCACCATACCTTAAGCTCGGTTGCGGGTACCGGAGTGGTGTCGGTAAGCGGGGTTTCGGAATTGGTTACTTCGGGAAGGTTTTCCGCAAGCTCGTGCGAGATGGGCTTAACCTCTTCCTCTTCGTCACCGCCGCCGCAAGCGACAAGACCGGCGATAGCCGAAAGCGCCATGGTAGACGCCAATAATGTTGCCAGCAATTTCTTCATAAATTTCCTCCATAATGAATTTTTAATATTGCTATGACAATTTTATCACTATATGTTACCTTTGTCAATAGGATTTAAAAAAAATCTTTGTGAATTTTTATGCATATTGTACAGTTTTGCGCTGTTTATTATGACAAATTAGATAACTATATAATTTATTTTGCCGTATAATGACAAAAATATGCAGCGTAAACATTAAAAGCCCTCTCCGTAAGGAGAAGGCTTATTGCAAACACTGCACTATCCACCAAAGGGAAATGATTATACTAAGCTCGGCTTGCTTATATAAATCTTACCCATGCCGCTTTCACCGATTGTCGTCGCCGAGAACTCTATTTCGGTAGTCACGGTATGTCCAGAAATTTCTATATAAGTCATTCCGTTAAGCACCGTTTTGCCCTGCATAACGATTGTTATAATATTGACCTTGTTCTCGTCGGTGAAGTCGGGACTTGCGCCCATCATTGACACCATAATATCGTACTCTACGGCGTCCATGTTGTTGAACACCAACAGCGGCGTGCCGCCTATCAAGTCTTCGCGGTCGTCGCCGACAATGCTGAACTTTTCCACACCGTCGGGCGCGTCGCCGTCGTACAGGTACACAACGGTGGCGTAAATCTTTTCGGGGAACATGCTTGCTGCGTTGTTGTTGCCCTGCCCGTCGCCGCCGACAAACGAGCCCATTGCCATAGAAAATGTGACGGCAAGGTAGTCGTTGTTTACGGATACGTAGTCGGCATCGCCTTCCTCAAGCGAAAGATTTTTGTTCAGCCAGTCGCGCACGTCTTGGACGTCATCCCTATCGTCGCCCTTTGCCAAAATCATTGTTTGCTCGACCTTAATGTCGTTCGATTCGGAAATGCCCTCCACGCCGCGTTTGAGGAAACCGTTAAAGTCAACGTCTCTATGCGTGTTGCCGTATACCGTTGTTGCCTCGCTGTCAGTCCACGCCGTCGAGCCGTTCTTGACGTGCGGATCGGTTTCGGGCGACGGCATATTGAACAATATGTCGCTGACGATTAAGTTGTTATCGTTGGGCGCCGTTTCATCATAGGTATACAAGCCCTGCAACGTTCTACGTATATCCTCGTTGGTATGCTTTTCAAGCAGGTCGGGCAAGTCGGGCTGCTGCATTTTTAGCGCGAGGAACGTGTAGAAATCGGTCAGCTCCAGTCCGCGCGAGGTAAACGTAAAGAACGATCTTTCCGAGCTGCCGCCTATGCTGGCGTTAAGGTTTTGTATTTGTTCGTACAGTATAACGCCGAAATCCTTGACCTGATTTTCTATATCGAAATCATTTGCGAACAGCTTGACAATATTCAGCATTGCGCCGTAAGTGTCGGCATCCATTACGCCGTTTACGCCCTGATTCTTTACGTTGACCGCAAGCGAAACGCCGTAGCCGAACGGATTGTCCTCCGTGCCCTCGCCCGTTACTTGGTCTATGTGGAACGTCGCCGTCGCATAAAGCGAATCCGCCGAAATGAGCCTTCGCACCTGCTCGGCGTCGGTCATCAAATCGCTAAGCGCTACGGACAGCGTTACCGAAAGCGTGTTGTCGCCTATATCGACCTTAACTATATCGTACGACTGTATCGCATCCTTGCCGCCCATGTTATCCTTGAGCAGTGAAAGCAGCTCACCCGCTTGCATTATCGGGTGAAGGTCGGTCATCTCTCTTGTATCGTGAGCCAGTCCGTCCACGCCGTTTACGCGCAGCTTATCCGTATTGAAATCGGACATATACGCAGTCAGCGCGTCAAAGTCGGTTACCGGCTGGGCGGGGTCGCTCAAATAGTATTTGTCGAACACCTGTTCGATAAACGCGCCGTAACCGTCGGGCTGAGTTGCCTCTATCGTCGCGGGATTGTTAAGGGCGCGGATTACGTGCTGGAGCTGTTCGGACGTTACCACCGCGTTGCCGTCATCGTCCACAAGCACCATGTCCGCCACAACCGAGAACACGTCGGGCAAGATTATTGCGCCGCTGTTGCCCAGCCAGCCGCCCAAGTCCGCGTTGTACTCAAACGTGGATACGGCAAGCTCGATATTGATTTTGCTGTCCATTTGGTCCAGCATGTCGTTGAGCGTGGTGCTTATCTTGTCCGATATATCGTTGAGCTTAATGTCGGGAACAAGCTTTTCGATTGTAGCAAGCACGCGGTCGGTGTTTTGGCACGAATTTATTATAAACTCCGCTTGGTCGCGCTCAACGCTGCGGTCGCGCGTAATATCTACCGTAACGGTGAGCAGTATACTGTCCGGCATAAGCCCTTTAACCAGCCTGCTGACCGTACTGTCTTCATCACCGCTCGCCCCGCCGAGCAAGCCGCTGACGTCAACCTCCACGGCAAGCAATGCGTACAGGTGATTTTCCTTTTCGGGATCGGTCTTTTTGACGAACGTCAACGCGTCAAGCGTCATATTGAGTTTTTGCAAATCGGCGCTGTCGGTAAGCAGCTTATCCATTTGTCCCGAAAACGCCGCGCCCAACATTCTGTCCGTTATGTTCAGCTTGATATTGCGAATATCCTCATCGAGCAGGGCGTTAAACCTTTCGCCGTTTATTTTGTCAAGCAAATCGGTCGAGCCCGCGTTTTCGTTGTTAGATCCGTCCAGCGATATGCCGAGCATGCTAAGCACCTCGGTCAAATTTTTACTGTCGCCGAAATCGATTGCATACTTGTTTTCTATTTGCTCTATAAACTTTTGCTCGTAGTCTATTTTGTTTGCGGGATTGCCGCCCGACGGCATATACGTTACCACGCCGTCTACCATGTACCAGTTGTCGTAACGGTACGGCGCGAGCGAATTTAACTGCTCGGTCTTGTCGGACAAAAGCGCCTGCAATACGTACAAAAAGTCGGCTTTGGTCAGCTTTTCCCCTTCCGCCATGTCCTTGCTTGCCACCTTGGCTACCGTTTCCAGCAAGTCCATATGTATCGTGCCCTTGCCCGCATCGGTAAAGTCCATATGCTCGGTCGCTTTTTCGAGCGTCGGTCTAATATCCTCGACAAAATCGTCTATAACGTTGTCAAGTGTTTTGGAGTCCTCGCCGTTGATAAGCTTGAGTATGCCGTTGATAAGCTTGTTGGCACGCTCGCGCTCGTTTTTGTCCATGTCGTTAATCTTAATAGCCGCCCTGTTGTCATCGCCGTACAGCGGAACGGACACGGTAAGATACAAATTTTTGGGCAGTATAACGTCGCCCAGCCAGCCGACAATGCCACTCGCCCAGCCCTGCTTGACCTCATTCAAATAATATTTAATCGCTTGACTGGCGGCGTCCTGCAAACCTATCCAAACCGTGACCTCGGCGGACGAGGCTTTAACCTCGGTCTTGCCGTCCTCGCCTTTTACCGACTGTGCGGTAAATCGGATTTGCTTGAGCGCAACCACTTTGTCCAGCTTAATCATTCCGGACATGCCCTTTAACGCGTCAAGCGAAACGGCGTTTTTAAGCACGGACTTGAGCACGACGTTGACAAACGCCGCGAGCTGCTTATCGTTGAGATTGAATATGTATTCGTCCTTTTCGGGATAGCTGTTGAGCCGCTCGATGTCTATGTTTTCGCGGTTGAGCACACCCACTATCATGTCCACAAAAATATCGGTAATCTCCGATTCGTTTGTGTTATTTGGGTTGTCATCCTCGCCGGCAAGAGTGCCGTCTACGGCAGCGTTAAGCGATTGCGAATCGGCGGCTTTATCACTCGCCAAGAATTTTTCCACCGCGGCGTCGAGCGCAGTGCCGAAATCGACGTCGGCGCTGTCCTTGAGCAGTATGTTGCGCTTAATTTCCGAGTAAAATCCGTCGAGGTCCTTCTTGGTGTACGGGCGGGTTACCACGTCGTCGTCGTCCGTCCAATACAAATCACCGAGCACACCCAATGTGTCGCCCATGGACAAGCCGAAAAGTTTTTTTGTATACTTGTCGCCCAAAATCCAACCGGTAACAAAAGCCGCCAAAAATAAAACAAGTACAACAATAAACGCAACCAAGCAGCATGTACAGCAACAGTTACGCTTCTTTTTCTTCTTTATTCCGCCGTTTTTTTCGACGACGTATTCATCGGGAACAGCGACTTTTTTAGCCATACAAACTCCGACTGTATTATTTAAATACAATTATACACTTATCGTCGCTGTTTGTCAACGACAATGTCCATTATCGATCTTATTCTAATACGATTTTAATTTTTAAGCGTGTTTGTATGCCTTTTTTGCAGGGCAATTACCTATTACGCCTTGCAATCGTAACCGGCGTTTTCCACTGCGGCTACCGCGGCGGCTACGTCAAAGTCGCCGTCGACCGTTGCGGTACCGCTTGCCAAATCGACCTCCGCGTTTGTCACGCCCGCTACGCCCAAAAGCGCCTTTTGCACTCTGGCGGAGCAGTGTCCGCAGCTCATTCCTTCTACCTTGAGAACAGTTTTCATATTATTACCTCCTCGACCTTGGTCGTTTATTACCAACTCCGTTGCGGCGTTGCTTTCCGTGCCGCCGTTTTTATGTTTAATCTTTTTTAGCTTACGCGCGACCCGTTCGTCGTTGAACTTCATTGCAGTAAGGCGCAATGCGTTGCACACCACAAACAACGACGAAAACGCCATTGCCGCCGCCGCTATCATCGGGTTGAGCGTTACGCCCACGCCGTACAGCACGCCCGCCGCAAGCGGTATGCCCAGCGTATTGTATATGAACGCCCAAAACAGGTTTTGCTTAACGTTGCGCAGCGTCATGTGCGACACCGCCATTGCGCGCGGCACGTCGCCCAAATCGGACTTGACCAGCACGACGTCCGCCGCCTCGATAGCCACGTCCGTTCCCGACCCGATAGCTATGCCCACGTCCGCAGCCTTGAGTGCGGGCGCGTCGTTTATGCCGTCCCCCACCATTGCTGTCTTGCCCTGCGTTTTCAGCTTTTCCACAATGTCCAGCTTGCCGTCGGGCAAAACGTTGCAGTACACTTCGGTTATGCCCGCTTTGGCGGCTATGCGCTTTGCCTGCTCCCGTCCGTCGCCCGTAATCATTACTACGCGAGCACCCACGCTTTTTATACGCTCGATTGCCTGTCGGCTTGTCGGACGGATTTCGTCCTCAACCGTTATCGAGCCCAAAAGCATACCGCGCTTGCACAGGTACACGGTAGCGTCGGCGTCCTGTACCGTCACGCCGAACTCGCTCATAAGCCGAGCGCCGCCCAGCGCGTACTCACTGCCGTCCACCTTGCCTACCATACCGTAGCCTATGCGGTACGTGCTTTCCATAGCGGTCTTTTCCTCGATATTTTTTTCCTGCGCCGCCTGTATTATGGCGTTAGCCAACGGGTGCGTAGAGGCGCGTTCGAGCGCCGCGGCAATACCCAGCACTTTTTCATTGTCACCGTCAAGCTCGCCGTATGCCTTTATTTCGGTAACGCGCGGCTTGCCCTCGGTTATGGTAGCCGTTTTGTCCAGCGCGAATATTTCCACGCTTTCCAGCCCTTGCAGCACCTCGGCGTTTTTTACAAGCACGCCGTATGCCGCCGCGCGCCCCGTTCCCGCCATGACAGCGACGGGCGTTGCAAGCCCCAGCGCGCACGGACACGATATAACAAGCACCGAAATAGCCATTGTAAGCGCCTGCGCGACCGTGCCGATAAACAACCATACAATAAGAGTGACAAGCGCCAGTGCGCAAACCGTCGGCACAAACACAGCCGACACTTTGTCCGCTATCTTTTGTATAGGCGCTTTTGATCCGCCCGCGTTTTCTATAAGCTCGATTATTTTGCTCAGCGTTGTATCCTTGCCAACCGACTGCGCGCGCATTTCCACCCTGCCCGTAATGTTGAGTACGGCTGAGGTTGCCGCGCTGCCCACGGTCGCCTCTTCGGGCATGGACTCGCCCGTGATAGCCGATTTGTCCAGCGTTGTCGAGCCGCTTGTAATCACACCGTCGCACGGAATGTATTCACCCGGCATGACGATTACGGTATCGCCCACAACAATATCGTCTATAGCTATTGTTTGTTGCTTGCCGTCGCGCAATACGGTTGCGGTTTGCGGGCGCAAGCGCAACAGCTTATCCACCTCCGAGCGCGTTTTGCCCTTTGATTTCGCCTCCAAAAACTTGCCCAGCGTGACGAGCGCGAGTATCATAGCGGCGGACTCGAAAAACAAGCCCATTGCCGTTTGCGCTCCCGCGTGAACGTTGCCACTCGCCATTTGCGAATTGATTACAAACAGCAATACTATTCCGTAAATATACGACGCGCCGCTGCCCAGCGACACAAGCGTGTCCATGTTAGCCGATTTGTGCAGTACCGATTTGACCCCGCTCACAAAAAACCTGCCGTTTATTATAAGCACGGGCGTGGTAAGCACAAGCTGTATCAGCGCAAACGACGCGGGATTCTTGTGCGGGTCGAGTGCGCCCATCGGAAAGTTCGCCATATGCCCCATAGAAAAATACATAAGCGGAATAAGGAACACTATAGACAGCACAAACCGCCACAACAGTGTTTTGCTGTAATCGTGCGCATTGGTTGCGGAAGGCGTCGCTTTATTCCCGCCCCCTTCGCCCGCGACCGCCGCGCCGTAACCGACGCGCTCCACCGCGGCGATAATATCCCCGTCCGGTATATCGGTTTCCACCGTCAAACGGTTGAGCAGCAGGCTGACCTCCGCGCTTTTTACGCCGTCCAGCCCCTTTGCCGCCTTTTCCACATGCGCCGCGCATGCCGCACATGTCATACCAGTAATATCGAATATCTTTTTCATACGATTAATATTCTACCATGTGGTTTATTTTATGTCAAGCAAATTCCTACTGATTTACTATGATATAAGTTAAAAGTAGCCGCAACGCATATAAGGACATATACTGGAAAAGAGGTAAACGTATGAAAGATTTGATTATTGCCGTGGGCGGCGACGACGTAGGGCTTACGCCGCCGATGCCGTTTATCGGGCAAAAGCAAAACGGCGGCGAATGTACCGCGCTTGCGCGGCTTATGCTGGAAATCGCGCTGATTCGGTGCGGGTTTGACGTGTCGGATAGGCGCGTTCCGCTGTCCGACCCGCAGGTGCTTATATTTCAGTCCAATCGCGTAAATGCAAACGGCATAGTCGTCATGTCGAGCGGCGCGTGCGGATCGAGAAAAAGCTTTAACGACGTGTGCGGCGGTACTGTCAGGTATTCGATTGGGCGGCACGGAGCAAAAGCGCGCGAGCTTGCGGAAGATATTTGCGCCAAGCTGAACGGCGCCAAGCCGTGCACAACGGGAATGTGCAATCACGAATGGAACGGAGCCGCCTGCCCCGCCGTAGTTATCGAAATGGGGTACTTGACCAACTTTAACGAGTCCAAATTGATGCACGATCCCGACTATATACATAACGTCGCCGAATATGCGGCTATGGGCATATGTGAATATTTCGGTATGCCGTACATTCCACATTCCCCTACCGCGTACAAGCAACAGTGCGCACACATAGGAATGCGCGGAAAAAACATAAAGCTTGTGCAAGCCGCGCTGTGCGCCAACGGATATAACGTTGACATAGACGGAGTTTACGGCAAGGACACCGACGTTGCTGTAAAGTCGTTTGCCATAAACAACGGACGCGAGGGCGACGGAGTAAACGACGGCTTGCTGCGTGATTTGCTTTTTGTCACCCATGCGTATATTCCGCCAACGTCCAAGCACCGCAACGTATTGTACGTACAGCGCAAGCTGATTTCCAAGCTGTACCCCTCGCCCCAAAACGGTACTGCCGACGAAAGCACCGTCGGTGCGGTGAACGAATTTTTGACCGAAACGGAAAACACCGACGCGATTGACCAAAACGGCGGAATAACCAAGCAAGCTATGGAGCTATTGTCCGAAATCGGCGGCGGAAGACCGAGATTGTTTTAATTAAGGATTATACAGCAACAGTGGCGTTAAGATATTTTTAACGATGCGACATTATTCGGGTGTAATATATAACGAATAAAGAAACAAACACACGCCAATAAAAAGTTGACATAGTGTTTAGAAAGGTGTATAATATAGCTACAGTCGCAAATGAGAATTTGCGGCTGTATTACTGCCGCGAGGACTGTTATGCCCGATTCAAAAAAGAAAACGACAACAAACAAAATAAAACAATGTTTGACGGATATGCTGCAATCGTGCCCGATCGACGAAATAACCGCGACCGAGCTGTGCAAGCGTTCGGGCGTCAACCGTGCAACATTCTACTACCATTATAATTCGGTGCAGGACGTGCTGGCGGAGATAGAGGCACAGCTGGAATTTGAATTTATGCAATGGATGGCGCAAACGACAACCATAAACGGCATGCCCGAAAAAAGCTTTTACGTTACGTTTTTCGAGTTTGTATCGAGGAACGTTGGCATATGCCGTATGCTGCTGAACACACGCCGACCGACCGACGACTTTATGGTACGCGCCTTGGAGGCGGGACGAACAAAGGTTGTGGCAATTATGAGCAAGCTGTTCCCCCACTGCCCCGCCGCCAAAATCGACTACTACTACATATTTGTGTCCAACGGATTTTTGGGACTGCTCGGCTACTGGCTGAACAGCGGAATGAAGGAAAGCATAAACGACGTAGCCGATATTGCCGAGCGCATATCCACTATGGGCGTGGCGTACCTTAACTAATTCGGAATAAAATTACTAATAACAAAAAACCGACGGATTGAAAAATCTTTCCGTCGGTTTTTATGTTGTGCTATTAATATTTAATTAGCCGCAATATCTCCGTCCGTGCAGTGAATTGTGCAACCGCCAATGTCGTCGACTATCTTGATAGCGTTCCACTGCGCCTTTGTCCCGTTAAATGTAATATCGGTAAGATTGCGACAATACGATAACGCACCGTAGCCGATATAAGCGACACTTTCGGGAATAGTTATGCTTACCAATTCGTTGCGACCGTTAAACGCCCCGTCTGCAATACCCGTTGTTCCCTGTTCGAGAACGATTGCCGACCCGCTCGACAAACTGCCTTTATGATAGAGCGCGACCTTGCCTGCGTATATAAGTCCGTTAGGTTGATTATAGAACCAAGCCGTGCCGTTGAACGCCTCGCTCTCTATTTGCTCAACGCTGTCCGCCACCGTTATGGTTGCTAAATTGTAACAGTCGGAAAACGCTTTATAGCCTATTGATTTTACGCCATACGGTATAGTAACGCTTTCAAGCGTAATACATCCGGCAAACGCACTGTCGCCGATAGATAACAAGCTATCGGGCAACTCGATATTCGCAAGCGCTTGGCAACCCGAAAACGCGCCGTCGCCGATAGTCGTTACGGCGCTTTGTATCGTTACGCCGAAAAGCCCGTTACAGCTGAAAAACGCGCTATTTCCGATAGCTGTTATATCACCGAATATTGTTACCTCGTGTATGCCTATGCAATCGCTAAACGCGCTCTCACCGATTGCGCCACCGCCTGTTATTGCGACCGAACGCAGCGTAGTCGGAACAAAGGCGCGATTGTCATAGCTCGATTGCGTGCCGAATATGTACCCGATATGCTTGTTTTGCGTGCCCGACGCCGACGCGCCGACAAACGGGACGGTCAAGCTTTGCAGGCTTGTCAAGTCGGACAGTGCGCCCAAGTCAATCGATCGCACTTGCCAGTCAACCGTAAACTCGGTTATTTGCGACCCGCCGAAAACGCGCAAAAGCCTTGTGCCGTTTTTGCTGTACAAAATATCTCCGTCCAGCTTAAAGTATTGACTGCCGCTCGCAACCGTAACGCTCGATACTCCCAGTAGTGCGCCGTCCGCTATCTCCTTAATGCTCTCGCCTATCGTGAGCGACTGTACGTTGCCTATGCCGTCGATACGCGTAACGTTGTACGTTTTATCGCCGACGGTCACAGTTGCGGGTATAGTCCCGTCAAAGCCGCCGATTGCCGCAGTCACGCTCGCCTCGTCGGCATTGTCGGCAGCGACAAAAACCAAACCGCTCTCAATCGCCAAAGCGTTGTTGGGCACGGGCACTCCGTACGCCGTTTTTACTTTTTTGTTTACGCCGTAGTCCCAGTACAGGGTAAAATCGCTCGCCTTGTCGCTCGTAAACGCGCAGTTTACAGTCACTTCGGTATTTACGCCCGCAAACGAATTTTTACGCATCTCGGTAATCGTATCGGGCAGGAAAATGTTTAAAAGCTGCCAGCAGTCGGTAAACGACGCGACAAGCGTTGTCGCGCCCTCCTCTACAACCAGCGCACTTAGCGTGCAATAAGAATAATCGGCGGAAACGACCTTTGTGCCGATTATGGCGTTGGGAAGATTTACAATACCTGTCACCGATTGCTTGCAAACAATGCGCCAGCCGTCGTTAATTTCGCTAAGATAATAGGTTTGACTCCACTGCTCGTACTCGCGGCAATCGGACTGAACGTCTTCTTCGTCGTAAAAGTAATACTTAATCTCGGTCGAGTCCGAAACCAAAGTAATATCTTGCTTTTCCAAAATCTCATAGCTTGACGAACGCCCCAATTTGCCTTCGCCCACGCCGCCGTACAGCACCTCTTGCGGAACGACGTCCATTTCGTTAAACTGCAAAGCATTGCCTATCGGCGTGCGCGTATACGTGCGCAGTCCGTCATACGACTCGTAGAACTCGGTGTTAAACCTTTGTATGGTAACCGAATAAATACCGTAAACGCATAAGTCGTAATCTTGCGCGTCGCCCGTACCGTTATCGGTCACTTTAACGTAGTAGAAATTAGCGCCATGCTGAACTTGCGGGTAGCCCATTTGCAGCTCAAACGAATTCCAAATATCATCGGCATTGCCCGAATCGCGCCCCGCCGCGGATTTATAGAAATGTACGGTATGCCCGCTCGTCGCCTTAACTACATTGTTTATCTTAAATGTCATCGGCTGATTATCCTTAAGAACTTGTTCGTAAAGATAAACGCTTTTTTCATCTATGGTTTGCTTTTCGGCATAAAACCCGTCGAGCCTGATATTATCGTCGGCATACGAAAGCCGCACCAACGAAAAGCTGCCGTTGCTCTTGACAATGCGGAACGATTGCATTACGTCGGTCATAGGCACCTCTTGGTATTCCGTTTGACCGCCGATTGTCACCTGCGCGTTTTCGTACGCCACAATTTCCACCGACGATTTGCCCGCGGGAAAGCCCTCGGCGCGCAGCTGGTTAAGGTTTGCGGACGTTTGATTGCCGTCAATATCGTATTCTATTTGGTCGCTTTCGGCGGCATACGTAATCTTAAGCACGTACTTGCTTGCGCCCTTTATCTTGTTCCAGCTTAACACGCCGTTTGCCGAAACCGTAGCGTTACCAAACGCGCTGTCGCCGTCGTCGTCCCCTACTATCCCCTGATCGAACTTATAGCCGCATACGCCACATACATCGCCGTCGCCGCTGTGCTTTGAATAGTCAAGCTTATCCTTGCAGCGCGAGCACTGCCGCCAATGATACTCCGAATTATAGGTGTATTGTTGCGCAAAGTCATGATCGTGCCCGCCGCACGCCGCAAGACCGAAAGCACAAGCCGCCGCGCATACGACACAAACGATTGAAACAAAAAACTTCTTTTTCATAGACCACTCCATATTTGTATTCACTAATAAAAGTTAGTATAATCAAATAATAACACTAATTATTGTTAATGTCAAGGATTTATACTAATAAAAGTTAGTATAATAAATCTATGGCTAAGAACTACACTAAATTCGGCGCGAGGCTCAGGGAGCTGCGCGAGGAAAAAGGCATTTCCATGATTGAGCTTGCGCGCGCAATCGGAGTGAGCGACGCCGCCGTTTGCAAATGGGAAAACGGCATAGCCGAGCCCAAGCTCAGCTATATAATACGGCTTGCGGAATATTTCGATTGCTCTATCGACTACATTTCGGGCAGCGACGGAGAATACGGCGGCGCTGCAAAGCCAATAAAAATAGCCGTTGTCGACAATAAGTCGGGCAAGAAAATAAATCCTCATACCGCCGCGGTGCTCACGCCCGACGAGAGCCAAATAATCGGCACGTACAACGTTCTCACTCCTGACATGAAAAAGCTGTTTAAGGAAACGTTGCGCACTTGGCAGTCGGTAAAAAGCGAAAAACCTATCAACAAAAAATCGGATACTTAACCGCATCCGATTTTTTTATTGGTTATTTAATTTATTAAACGGACTTGTTCGCGTCCTTGTTGCCAATCGCCATAACAAACACGATGTACGCCGCAACACACGCTACCATAGGGATGTAGCAATACGCCTCGGGAGTGAACACGCACGCTATTGCCGCGACCAAAAACCCATAAGCGCCGACGTTCCAGTATTTTGCTACCGCGCGCAACACGCTCCACTTGTAGCCTTTGCCGTTTTCCGTTCCGTCCGAAAACGACGCAGTGTGCAAAATCATAGGCGCGAACGAACATAGCACGGAAAACGTAAAAAGCAAAACCGTTGTGGCAAGTGCGTGAAAGTTAAAATACTTGACCGAGCTGCTCGAATCGAACTGTTCGGTAATGCCGTATATAATGACGCTGCTTATCAACAGCGACAGCATTATACTGAACAGCATAACCGAAATAAAGTTGTTTTGCAATCTGTTTCTACGCTTAAAGAACGCCGTTACCAATATTATCGCCACGGGAATGAGCGACATGAGTATCAACAAAAGATTGTTGTATTTGCTGTAATAATCGGGAAGATCGCTTTCCGCAGGACGGTAAAAAATAGTCACCTTTTTGGGCAGCATAGGCAACGTCAACGCCGTTGCGAATATTACGATACTCGCAATCCACAGCGCGACCGCCACAAAAACTTTATCGGAATCGTTAAGCCCGTTCTTCTTTTGCATAATCAGTTCCCCTCTATTTTCAAATAGCTTTTGGCGTTCAAGTCCAGCCCTGCGGGAGATACCCCCTCCTGCATCATATGCTTGGCGCGCATAGCGACCATTGCCGCATTGTCCGTACAAAGCGACATGGGCGGAAAATGCACCGAGCAGCCCAGCGCCTCGCACTCGGTTTTAAGCTTGTCGCGCAGGTACGAATTGGCGGACACGCCGCCCGCCGCGACAACAGTTTTTATGCCCGATTTTTTTACCGTAGCCACAGCGACGTCCGCAAGCATATCCACCGCCGTATGCTGGAATGACGCGCAAACGTCCTCTAACACGGGTTTTTGCCCGCGCTGTTCCATTGTGTGCAGGTAATTGATAACCGCGGTTTTAAGTCCCGAATAGCTGAGCTCGGTCGTTTTGTGCTTGCGCTCGACAAACTTAATATTGGGTGCGCCTTGCCGCGCAAGCTTATCTATTTCCGGTCCGCCGGGATACGGCAAGCCGACGGCGCGCGCCACCTTGTCAAACGCCTCGCCTATCGCGTCGTCGGTGGTGGACGCGAGCATGGTAAACTTGTTAAGCCCGTCCACGCGGCACACACCGGTATGTCCGCCGCTTGCCACCACCGCAAGGAACGGCGGTTTCAAGTCGGGCGTGGATATGTAGTTGGCGGCAATATGCGCCTCTATGTGATTGACTGCGTACAGCGAAACGTTCAGCGCATAGCTAAGCGCCTTCGCCGCGGACACGCCGACGAGCAAAGCGCCCACAAGCCCCGCGCCGTAAGTGACGGCTATCGCGTCTATGTCGGACTTAGTAATGCCCGCTTTGTCGAGCGCCTCGTTGATTACGGGCAGTATAGCCGTCAAATGATTGCGCGACGCAATTTCCGGCACAACGCCGCCGAATCGACGGTGAATATCTATTTGCGACGATATAACGTTGCTAAGCAGCGTATCGCCTTTAAGCACCGCCGCCGACGTTTCGTCGCACGACGTTTCGATTCCCAAGATAACGGTGTCTTTCATATCAGTTCGCTTTTTTGAGATAGTCCAAAATAAAGCCCTCGATATTCCCGTCCATAACGGACTGAATATCGGTCTTTTCGAATTCGGTGCGGTGGTCCTTTACAAGCGTGTACGGCTGAAACACGTACGACCGAATTTGACTGCCCCACTCTATTTTTTTAAGCACGCCCTTCAGGCTTGCAGCCTTGTCCGCCGCCTCGCGCTCTTTAAGCTCGACCAGCTTGCTCTTTAGCATTGTCATAGCCATTTCGCGGTTTTGGGTTTGGCTACGCTCGTTTTGGCAGGTAACAACAATGCCAGTCGGGAAATGCGTAATGCGAATAGCGGAATCGGTCTTGTTTATGTGCTGACCGCCCGCGCCGCTGCTGCGGTAGGTATCGACACGTATGTCGTCGGGATTGATTGTGACCGTAACGTCGTCCTTTATTTCGGGCATAACCTCAAGACTGGCAAACGACGTGTGCCGCCGCGCGTTGGCGTCGAACGGCGAAATGCGCACCAAACGGTGCACGCCCATTTCGGCTTTAAGATACCCGTACGCGTTAATGCCGCGCGCTATAAACGTTATGCTCTTTATGCCCGCCTCGTCGCCGTCTAATCTATCAATAACGTCGACGGCGTAGCCGGCTTTGTCGCAGTACATCTTGTACATACGGAACAGCATTGACACCCAGTCCTGCGCCTCCGTGCCGCCCGCGCCCGCGTGCAGCGAAAGTATGGCGTTGGACTTGTCGTACTCGCCTTTTAACAGCGCGGAAATTTGCGCCTCCTCCGCGGCGGCGACAAACGCGTCAGTTTCGGCAAACAGCTCTTGCAAAAGCTCGGGATCGGATTCGACCTCCAAAAGCTCCGCCATGCCGAGCAAATCCTCCGCCGTCTTGAACAGCTTGTCAAACTTGGCAAGAGTGCTGTCGATATATTTAGCCTCGCTGTTCACCGCCTGCGCCTGCTTGGGGTCGGAATAGAGGTTGGGGTCGTTTTGACGCTCGGCAAGATACGCCCGCCGCTCCTTGAGCTTATCGGGCGCGACAGCCGCGAAGGCGCCTTCCACCATTGTTTTGGCGCCGAGGATTTCAGTTCTGCATTCTTCAATATCCATTTACAAATATATTATATCCGCAATGCGAATTTAAGTCAAGCCTTTTATAAAAATCAAACGTTTTTTAGAAACGCACGTAATTTCCATTCAAAAAAAGCACTGCGGCAAAATACAAAAATCCCCGCGCCTAAGCGTGTATTTCATAGGGATGTTCCTGTAAACAAAACAGCCAACTATACTTCACAAACGAAGTATAGTTGGCGTACTTTATACAATCTACACATTTAGTGATATTGTTTGCATTGCAAACAGTGTTATTTTGCTTACGCAAGTTATATTATATTTGCCTTAACTTCGCCGTCAGGCGAAATATCACTCCGCATTAGCGGAATTACACTCTTTCTATATAACTTGCCGTTGGGCAAATATAACTGTGGGACTTACGATTCCCTATCGCAAGTCCCACTATTCGCACGGAGATTTTTTGTGAATAATTATTAATTAGTTTTCGTCTTTGCCGCAGCAGTTTTTGTACTTTTTGCCGCTGCCGCACGGGCACGGATCGTTCCTGCCCACCTGCTTGGTCTTGGGCGTAACTACGGGCTCGTCGGCGTGGCGCTCGACGTCACCGTGGTTTTCCACAAGCACCGTTTCCTGCTTGGGCGGCTCGGGCGGATATTCGACGTTGGCGTGCATGAGCATTACAATGACGTCCTCGTGAATGTTGTTTATCATCTCGTCGAACATTTCAAAGCCTTCCTGCTGGTACGCGATAACGGGGTCTTGATGTCCGTATGCCTTTAAGCCTATACCGCCGCGTAGCGCGTCCATATTGTCGATGTGGTCCATCCATTTTTGGTCGACTACGCGCAGCATGACGTACCGCTCGATTTCCTCAAAGTCTACGTTGTGCGCGGTCGCCTCGTCGATTTTGGCTTGGTACGTGGCGGAAACACTATCGTACAGCATGTCTTTAAGCTCGTCAAGCGTGTAATTTTTGAGCTTGTCCTCGTCAAAGAACTCCTTGACCTCGGGCAAGAACTTGCGCTCTATATCCTTGTTGAGCGACTCGGCATCCCACTCGTCGTAATCGACCTTGGGATCGGTGTTGTCGTCCACAACCATGTCGCAGCGTTCGCGCAAAATCTTGAGTATCTCGTCGCGCATAGGCATGCCCTTAAGCACCTTTCCGCGCTCGGCATACATAATTTCGCGCTGCGTGTTCATAACGTTGTCGTATTCGAGAACGGATTTACGAATGGAGAAGTTGCGTCCCTCGATGTTGCGCTGTGCGTTCTCTATTTGGCGCGTAAGAATTTTAGCCTCAAGCGGCGTGTCCTCGTCCACCTTGAACATGGACATAACCTTTTTCAGCCTGTCGCCCCAAAGCCTAAGCACGTCGTCCTCTGCGGAAAGATAGAATATGGACGAGCCGATGTCGCCCTGACGACCCGAACGACCGCGGAGCTGATTGTCTATACGCCGCGATTCGTGCCGCTCGGTACCGATAATGCGCAAGCCGCCAACTGCTATAACCTTTTCCTTTTCGGCGGCAATTTCGGTCTTGAACTCTTCCATATAGGCTTTGTATTGTTCGCGCGCCTTGGCTATAATCTCGTTTTGCGCGGGGAACACGGACGCGGCGGCGTCAATATCCTCTTCCGCATAGCCGTCCTTGAGCATGCGCTCCTTCGCCATAAACTCGGCGTTGCCGCCTAGCATAATATCCGTACCACGACCCGCCATGTTGGTGGCTATGGTCACTTGGTGCAGCCTGCCCGCCTGCGCTACGATAAACGCCTCTTTAGCATGGTTTTTGGCGTTGAGCACGTTGTGCGGAACTTTCTCCCGCCGCAAAATCTTGCTGAGCTCCTCGCTCTTTTCTACGTTGGTAGTACCTACAAGCACGGGCTGTCCGCGGTCGTAGCACTCCTTGATGTCCGCGACGATGGCGCGCATCTTGCCCGCGGTGTTGATAAACAGCAAATCGTTTTCGTCAACGCGCTGGCTGGGCACGTTGGTGGGAATGGTAACAACGTCAAGCCTGTAAATGGAACGGAACTCGTTCTCCTCCGTCTTTGCCGTACCCGTCATGCCCGAAAGCTTGTCGTACAAGCGGAAATAGTTTTGGAACGTGATAGTCGCAAGCGTTTTATTCTCGGACTGGATGCGCACGTTCTCCTTTGCCTCTATGGCTTGGTGCAAGCCGTCGTTGTACCGCCTACCTATCATAAGACGACCCGTGAACTCGTCGACAATAACGACCTCGCCGTCGTTGACGATATAGTCCTGGTCGCGGTGCATTATAAAGTTGGCTTTGAGCGCGTTGTTGATGTAATGATAAAGCTCGGTGTTTTCTATGTCGGCAAGGTTTTCCACCTCGAAATACGTTTCCGCGCGCTCGATACCGTGTTCGGTAAGGTTTATAGCCCGCTTTTTCTCGTCGATTTCAAAGTCCTCGTCCTTGACCAAGCGCCGTGCAAAACGGTTGGCGCGGCTGTACATTTCACTGCTCTTGCCGCCGCGACCGGAAATAATAAGCGGGGTACGCGCCTCGTCGATAAGAATAGAGTCAACCTCGTCGATAATGGCAAACGAAAGATCGCGTTGCACCATATCCGCGCGTCTGACAACCATGTTGTCGCGCAGGTAGTCAAAGCCGAACTCGTTGTTGGTGCCGTAGGTTATATCGCAGTTGTATGCCGCGCGCTTTTCGTCGGGGCGCATGCCCGAAACGGCAACGCCTACTGTAAGCCCGAGGAAACGGTGAATTTTGCCGACCAATTCCGCCGCGTAACGCGCAAGATAGTCGTTGACCGTTACAATATGCACGCCCTTGCCCGTAAGCGCGTTAAGGTACGCGGGTAGCGTAGCGACAAGCGTTTTACCCTCACCCGTGCGCATCTCGGCTATACGGCCTTGGTGCAAAGCGATACCGCCCATAATTTGCACTTTAAAGTGTTTCATATGCAGCACGCGCATACTCGCCTCGCGCACCACCGCAAACGCCTCGGGAAGAAGATCGTCCAGCGTCTCGAAATTCTCGTTATACCGCTTTTTGAACTGCTCGGTCATGCCGCGCAGCTCGTCGTCCGACATCGCGGCAAACCTATCCTCAAGCGCAAGCACCTGCTCGGCTCTTGCCGATAACCGCTTAACGTTCCTACGGTTATCACTACCCGTTATAAAAGAAATAAGTCCCATATTTACCTCGCTATGCCGCTTTGCATAATGACAGCGGCATTGCAAATTTACGCATTATACGCCATATACAATTTTACCACAATCACAGATTGATTTACGAATTTCTTTTCGGAAACCCCTAACCGCCCTATTCTTTCCGTATTTTGCGCCATGTACAATTTTACCACAATCCTAAGATAAAATCAAGGGAATACGGATAACTAATAATATAATTTAATGCGGAATTAAGAACGTAGAATGCAGAATTATAAATAAGGTTGAGATACTTCGCTGCGCCCAGTATGATAAAAAATGATTGCTCTACCATAACAACACAACTCTCTTTTTGTCACTCCGAGTGTAACGAGGAGTCTCAACCTCTTTTTAAATTCCGAATTCATAATTCCGAATTCAACAAAAAACAAACCGACCGCATAAAGCGATCGGCTTGATGATTGTTTTGCGCACGCAGGGGTACGTGTGTTCAACTCCCGATAGACACACCCGATAGCGGGCTGTTTTGGAATATCTCGGCGTTAAAGCCTCTTGACGTAGCTCTTGCTACGACTGCGAGTCTTTGCCTTGAACTATCCTCAAAACAGCCTCGCTACAGGCGCATCGCGTTTTTACGGAGCATAATCGCGAGGATAGACTATCGAAACGACGCGCGGTCGTACCCATTGCGGTACGTCAAGCGACGCTTCGAGTGTATAGCCCGCGAGTATGCCCGTAAAAATGTATCCATTGGGGTTGAACACACGTTAAAGCGCATTTACGCTGTTACGCCTATCGGCGCAAACAAGCATTTATTAAATTGTGATTTTGAGTATGTATATGTTATTCAGCATCGCCTTGGACAGCCGCAAACGTAAGTTTGATGTCCATAGTTTGCGCGTCGGAGCCACTTGCATCTAAAATGACATAAACGGTTTTGCCGCCCAACTTATGTCCGTAATTTTCGCTGCCTGCGGTTGTAACAACTACAGTTTCCAATTTCGTCCAATCGTCAAGGTCAATTTCGCTCGTACCGTCATAGTCAGTGCTGAAATACAGTTCCGCGTCGCCTTTCTTTGCGGTATTAAGAGCCTCGGTCAAGCCGATGTAATACTCAACACCGGTATCACTTGTGGCGTCGTTCGCAACAGTAAGTGTCCACATTTCTACGGCATCAGCATCAGCAAGTACCGCATTGGAAGTGCTTTGGTCATACGGAGCCAAATTTTTATCATGGTTGCCGGTAACCGAGATATTACCAATCGTCGTAACTACCGAGGTGGTAGCACCTGTCTCGTTTACGGTCTTTGTAGCATTCGCATCCCAAGCCGCGAACGATACAGCGCCGATGCCCGCGATAGCAGCAACCGATGCCGCTACGATAAGGGATTTAACTGTCTTTTTCATGTTTTTGTTTTCTCCTTTTAAGAAAAATTATTTTTGAAATATATTTTTAACGTTTCCGATACCCTGCTATCGAAACGGTAAAAAACAAACGTATTGGTTGGCTTACGCCAACATTAATGTCGAGATTCCTCGCATTGCTCGGAATAGCCTACGGCTGCTGCGTAGGACAAAAGCGTGATAAAACTATTTCTAAGCCTCAGCCGCAGCGGTAGCGGAGAACGTCAAATCAATAGTCGCCTTCATAGCGTCTGTATCACCTGCAACCATGTAAACATAAACTTTATTATCCTCACTCAAGGTAATTTCCTTTGCGGTTGTGCCGATTTCATTCGTCTCAACCGCCGTCGTGGCGGATGTAGGTTGCGTGGCTGTCCAATACAATTTCGCAGCGCCCAATGCTGTTTTTCCGTCGGCAGTACCCTCAGTAAGTCCACCCTCTATTTTTACGGTCTGTGCGCCCTGTCCGGTTGTTGTTACCGTAAACTCCCAATATGTAAGATAACCTGCGCCTTGGTCTACGGGATATAATGCGCTCATTGCCGCAAGAGTACCCATATCGTCGCCGGGGGTAACGGTAATGCTGCCTACAGTGTTGATGGAACCGGTAGTACCTGCAACAGCTTGTGTTTTTGCATCACCCGCCTGCCACGCTGCGAACGAAACTGCGCTTACGCCGACAACTGCGGCTACGGATGCTGCGATGATGAGTCCTTTTACTGTCTTTTTCATGATTTGTTTTCTCCTTTCAGAAAATATTTTTTTGTTTTTTTATTTTACCTGACGCCCTTGCGCCAATTAAAACCGTTAGATATAAAGATTTGGTGGTGATTAATCCGCTGCGGCGGACGCCTCGAACGTAAGCTTGATAGACGCCTTCATTGCGTCGGTGCCGTTGGCTGTCATATAGATGTAAACCGTGGCTTTGCCCTCTTCATCCATAGTAATTTCTTGAGGGTCGATACCCGTGCCGCTGATTAGTTTTGCGCCGTCGACTGCCGCGCCTGTGGGAGCCGTTGTCGAATAGTACAATGCCGCCGTGCCTGTTTCGGCAACTGTCTTGGTAAGCTCGCCCTTGACGGTTACAACCTGCTCGCCTTCGCCCGTCACCGTAACGTCGAACTCCCAATATCTTGTACCCGAGCCCTGATCTACGGGATACAACGCTTTAAGCTTGCCTTCGCTATCCTTAGAGCTATCGGCAATCTCGACGGTCAACTCGCCCACAGTGTTGATTGCACCGGTAGTGCCGCTAATCTCCTGCTTTTGGTTAGAGCCGGCAGACCAAAGCGCATAAGACACAGAGCCTACGCTTACTACCGACGCAACAACCGTTGCCGCTATGAGTAATTTGGTTGATTTTTTCATTGTTTGTTTCCTCTTTTAAGAAACTTGTTTTTGGTGAATTCAGGATTATGAATTTGGGTTGTCTATTGTTTCTCGAACACCTGATTTCCCACTTTGTATACAGCGCCGTCCTCTAATGCGGCAAAACCATTGCCCGGTTTAAGGTCTCCTGTCAAATTATTGCCATTATTACACAGTATCAAGCCTGTTACACTACTCATAGAGACATTGCTATATGTTTTTGTTCCACCTACAGTCACATAATCACCGGGCCATGATATTGAAAGATTGCCACCCCACATATATAATTGATTTGGAGTGGAACTACACGACGAGACATCGAGATAAATTTTACCGTCAGAGAACTCCACCGTTATATATTTCGATGCGTCAATATCGGAGCCGCCGCCACCACTGCCGGTCGTGATAGTAGCACCGCTCGAGTCTTTGACAGTAGCAGTAAACGGTGCAACGCCACTCCAATCCGGATTAGTACCCCAGCCTACATAAGTTATGGTGTATGTCTCGCCCGCCTGATAATCCGCGTAACCTTCCCAATGCGCAGTCCACGCGCTTCCGGTTTGATTGAATTGGATTTTTACGCCTATTATATTACCATTGGTTGCATTAAGCGTATACGTAGACGTATAATTCGGGTCTGTTCCACTCATTGTAACTTGAGTGTAATCGCCGGAATCGCCTATAGCTGTTATTTTAACGCTATTTATACCCGACCAGCCCGGTGATACAAACTTGAACGTTATTGTTTGTGCCGTCCAATGTGCGTAAATCGTTGTATCTGTGCTGAACGTTGTCGAAGTGGTAACCTCTTCACCGCCTTCAGTAAACCAACCGTTAAACGTATGGTAGTCGCGCGTAGGCGTAGGCAACGCAGTGAGCGAGCCACCGACAGCAATCTCCGTCGATGTCGTATTGCAATCGCCGCCGTTAGCGTCAAACGTTATGGTAATTGTTCCGGCAGGTCTATCCTTCCACTGTGCGTACAATACTATGTCGGTTTCTATAAGAGTATCGAAATTGAATGCCGCACCACCGCTTGTGCTGTTTGACGTACTCCAGCAATCGAACATCTTGCCGTAGGGCGCGTTGTCCGGTCCTGCAATCCATTCTGCTTTTTCGCCGTGTCTTATAGCCTGTGTATGCGGATTGGTTTCGTCGCCCCACGAGCCGCCGTTGGCGTCAAACGTTACGGTATGCGTCTGTACCCAATGCGCGTACAGTGTGGTGTTTGCCGAGAACGACTTGGTGGACAAATTCACTTTTGTTCCGCCGTTTTCCGCCTCATACCAGCCGTCAAAGCTATAATCGTCTCTGGTCGGGTCGGCGGGTCTATCGGCCGCAGCCACGGTTGCCGAGCCATTGGTTAATGAGCCCGTGTACACCGTTGTAGCGGCAGCGCTACCGACATAGTTCAAATCAAACGTAATAATGTACTTATCTAATGCAATCCACAAACCGTCCTGACTATTAGTACTGCCGAATTTGTAGTAGAAGTTGTATACACCGCGACCGAGCGTGATAACACCGTTGTCGTGCCATTCCTGATAGTACGGCGTATTGCCAGTCTTGACCGTCGAGCTGCGTTCGGTACGGTCATACCAGAAGGTAAGAACGGAATTATCCGCAGTAACCGGAACGTCCAAAGCCATATACTCGGTGCCGTTGGTACTGCCGGTGTTCAACGTTAACGTTTTAACGCGAACGCCGTTGAGGTACACACCGTTTTCGGCATAGTAATTTGCAAATAATTCTATATTGCCGGTGACGGTCTTGTTAAAGTCGTATGCCGTGCCCGTGCTGTCCGTCCAGTTGACAAACGTGTAATTTGCAGGCATTGTTATAACAGGCTGCGAAACCTTTTCGCCGTCATAAACCAAGCTGTCCTCGATTTCGTCAATAGGCAAGCCGTTAAGATTGAATTTAACGGTATACTGATCTGCTGCCTCCCAATGCGCGTAAACAGTTCTGTCTTTTGTAAACGTGGTATCGGTACCGAGCTTGGTGCCGCCCGTTTGTGCCGTGTACCAGCCCATGAACTTAAGACCGGCATTCGTTGGCTTATACGCATTCCACTGTTCTTTGGTTAGATTGCCGTACTCGTCCGTTTGTACGGGGTTTTCCACGCCGCTCGGCAAATTACCACCATTGGCGTCGAACGTGACCAAATAGTTAGCCTCCCACTTAGCCTTCAACGTCATGTTGCTTGTTACGGGGCTGCCGAAATCAACGTCAACGGTGTTGCCGTCGGCGTCCTCATAGTACCAGCCCAAAAGCTTTTTCTTGTCGGCGCGAGTGGGTTGAGGAAGACCCTTTAAATCCGAGCCGAACGTGACGGTACGGGTGATTATTGTTTCGGTATCGCCTTCTTTTAAGTCCGCGGCTTTAAACGTACCGCCGTTGGCGTCGAGCGTAATAGTGCACTCGCTGTTGCCCTCGCCCGCGCTGGAGCAAGTTATGTACAGCGTATCTACCCAAAAGTTGAAATTGGGCAAGCCAACGCCTGTCTTACCGGCAGGAATATCACTCAGGTTATTATAACGCTTACCGTCCTCCAAACAAAGGAGATTGCCCGAAAGTATTTCGCCCTTGGAGTTTTCCACCGCCTCGGTGCGAGTACGGAAATACCCGACAAGCCTGAATACGTACGTGCCGGTTTTAGGTATAATTGTGTTTAACGACTCGTCGTAAACTGTGTACGTCGTTTCGTCGCGGAACAGCTTTTTGGTTTCTTCGTCGTATATTATTTCGCTGGGAATAATCCAAACAGTATTCCCGCCCTTTCGGTCGCCGTCATGATCCAGCATGTACATTTTTATAAGCGAGCCCTCGGTAAGATTGACTGTAAGCGATACGTCTATCTTGCCCTTGGGGTATCTTGCATAGCCTTCTACAGCGCCACCTTCCTTGTAAAATTTAATTATTTTGTAATTAAAGTCTTCGTCGGGGAGCGCGTTAAACGCGGCTAATTGCTCGTCGGTTGCCGATTCGATGCTAGAGGCGCCGATTACGTCACGGAGAGTAGCGGTTTCCAAGTTTTCGACATAATTGGTAACGTATCTGTCGGTGGCGCGTTCGAGCTTGGTGGTACGAGAAGGATCCCATACGTCCACGCCGTTGATAAGACCGCCCATATAGTAGCCCCACGGCTCACCAAAGCCGTCCGCATAGCGTTCCCAGCTGTTCTCATTAGCTAATTGCGCTTGGAGCGTAAAGTCAAAGCTAACGCCGTCGGGAACGGGCACAGTAAGCTCGAGCTCTATCTCTATATCCAATGCAAAATACTGCTGGTCGTTGTCGCCAAAGTAAAGCACTACGTATACGCCGTCATCCAAATGGGGTTTCATTTGTCCGGCGCTTTCATATGACGTATGCTCTATTCCGCACGCAAAAAGCGGCTTGCGGGCGGCGAGTTGATCTTCTTCGTCGTCGAATTGCTTATTGGGATTTGAATAATCCTTGTCGGACGCGTCCTGTCCAAGACGAGTGTCCAAATTGGCGTCATAGTTGTATATACGCGGCGCAGGGTCAACAAACCTGTCTTTAATGTTGCCGCTCGCGTCGGTTGCTCTGCGCTTAAGCGTCAACGACGTAATCTTGACGTCGTAAGGGTTTATAGTGCAATCAGACACCTCGAACTCAAGATACGCTATGGAGTTGTCGTCGTCGGTTGCGGAGGAGTTTTTGCGCGAAACGCATATGTAGTTTTTGTATACGTATTTGTTGCCTTCCCCTTGCGCACCGGACGTCACCTTGCGCACTGTCTTTTTGGTGTTGAGTTGTTCATCCACCGTTCCGCCGTTATGGAAATCGGTAGTGCCTTCATAGTCCGGCGCTATCGCCGTCAAGTCGTCGGCAGGACTGGAAACGCTGCCAAAGCCCGACGTTTTAAGCTTGGGCGTGCCGCCTTTTGCCGTGTGCAATGTAATAAGGTTTATTTCGCCTTTCGCATAGTCCGCAAGGTCGAACGCCTGCGACGCTCCATTTACACCCGCCGCGGTTGTGCTGTTGTTGTTTAAGTGCGATTGGTCAAAGCCGAACACTATAACCGTGTCCGCCTTGGTGCCGACCTCGAGCGTTTGCCCTTCCAAAGCATTATCCGGATACTTGCTACTTCTTACGTAACGCATATTGCCGTCGGAAGGGTTACTGTTATTGCCGGGATAAACGTTGAAGTTGTAGTAATATGCGCGCCAGTTTCTATCCCTTATATGTACGGCAAAATTATCCAAACTGTTATAAGGCGAGCTTGCGCCCGTGCCGATTTTGAAGAAAAGTCTTTTTGTTTGAGTGTCGCCCGAGAATTTAATGGAAAACAGCTCGGTATATCCCGAGGTATCTATCGTGTTACCTTCGTTACTATCGTTGTTGTCCTCGCTGGGCTTGCCATAATAATCCACATAGAATTTTTGCTCGCCATGGACATAGAAAAAGTCATAAAAGCCCTCGGCTTTTACGGTGAATTTGCCGTCATTCAGTTCAAGATAGCCGGTAGTAGGTCCGTCATTATTGGTTTTGTCCAGTCCGCCTTTTTGCCCCAATATGCTTTGATAGGTTTTGCCGTAGAACATCGACAAAACATCGCCCTGATACAAATACACGGATTCCAGCTTTACCTCGGATGACGAATGAGATTTAAACTCATAAAAATCCGCCGTGCCGGTATTGCCGCGTTGAGGGACTTGCATATAGTATTTATCCGCGCTCAATGACGGGATAGTGATTTCGTTTTCGCCAGAGCTTGATACGTACCGCGGGTATTCGATATAAAAGTTGGACGCTTTGCCCTGCTCTACTTGGGTAGCATTGCTATCGTCGCCCAAAGTCCACTTTGCGAGTGACACGGAAAAAACCGCGGTACAAAATAGTACCACGCACGCAATCGTCGCCAATATAATAAATTTTAAACGGCTGACTCGCTGCATTTTCCCTCTATTGACACTCCCCTTGAATACAGTGTATTGTAATTATATACCAAATATATATGCAAAGTCAATACCTATTTTAAAATTTGTATAAGATTTTTTTTGTATAACATATAAAAAATCCGTCCTTTGCCGCGAACGGATTTTTTGTAAATGTATTATTCGTCGATTTTGTTCAGCAGCTTGCGGTCTTCCTCGATACGCCTGAGCTTGCGAATGGATTTTTCGCGGGACTTGGCGAGCTTGCGCTCCGACAATACCAATTCCCTATCCTCGGGTGTGAGCGAGTTGAGGAAATCCTCTTTGGCTTGCTTTCTGCGTTCCGCCGCTGCCTTGCGCTTGGCTTTTTGCTCCTCGGTAAGCGGCTTTCTTGTGCGCTTTTTGGGCGGGTTTTGCGCCTTATGCTCCGCAACCTTAAGCTGCTCCTCGGGTGTAAGCGGCGCCGTTTCGGTGAGCAATGTACGCAGTCTTGCCGCACGCTTGAGCTCCTTTTCCGCCGTCATCTCGCGGTACTTTAGGTACGCAAGGCGCGACTGCTCGCGCTCCTTCTTTTCGGCGCGTTTTCTTCTTTGCGCCTCTTTTTGTTCCTCGGTAAGCGGCTTTCTTGTGCGCTTGGGTTTTTGCCCTTCCGTATTCGCCG
>CAMWLQ010000004.1 GCA_947175195.1 uncultured Clostridia bacterium
CGATACTTGTTACACTATTCGGTATCTCTATACTCGTTAAACTACTGCAATTATAGAATGCACTGTCTCCGATACTTGTTACACTATTCGGTATCTCTATACTCGTTAAACTACTGCAATTATAAAATGTACTATCACCGATACTTGCAACACCGTTAGGTATCTTTATGCTCGTTAAACTGCTGCAACCAAAGAATGCATCATGCCCGATACTCGCTACATTGTTACCTATCTTTACACTCGTTAAGTCGCTGCGACCGCTGAATGCAGAATTTGAAATCATCGTAACGGGCTTACCTTTATAATTGGACGGAATAACTATATCCGTGTCCATTTCAGCGCCGATTCCGTCAACGCGATAAGCTATTACATTCTGTTTATAATCTTTTATCGCAGAATACTGCAACCTTGATTCGCCGTTTTTATCATCACCGCCGCACGCCACAAGGCACACGGTGCACAAAACGGATATAATTATTGCGGAAATAACAAGCAATAGTCTTTTTGTTCTAAACGCGTTTCCCATTCTTCACCCCTCCCCAAAAAACAGAACATGTAACATCCATACAATACCAAACATTCACGTAAAAGTCAATAATATTTTTCAAAAAACAAGCATCCCCACTGCAAATAGTGAGGACGCTTGACCTTATTATTTAATTCTTAATTCTTATAACCACACCCGCCCTACGGGCACCCTCTCCCGCGGGGAGGGCTGAATATGGTTTAGTATCTATCGCGCTTTACGTACGTGGTGTGAAGCACCTCGTGCGCCTTGTGGCTGTTGGGCTCGCCAAAGTATTCCTTGTAAAGCGTTTTTACAATCGGGTTTTCGTGGCTCTTGCGGAGCACGTCCTTTTTGTCCTTTTTGTAAAGCACGCCTGCACGGGTCTTGGCTACGTCCACAAGATTGCGGGTTTGCGAATCGACAATGGGCTGACCGCCGCCGTTGACGCAACCGCCGGGGCAAGCCATAATCTCGATAAAGTGATACTTGCTCTTGCCCGCTTTGATCTCGTCCATAAGCTTACGGGCGTTGCCTAGTCCGCTTGCGACGGCAATGTTGATTTGCTTGCCGTTGAGCGTGACGGTGGCCTCTTTTATGCCCTTGGTGCCGCGAACGGCTTTGAAATCGATATTGTCGAGCGTCTTGCCCGTTGCAACCTCGGCAACAGTACGCAACGCCGCCTCCATAACGCCGCCGGTAGCGCCGAATATAAGACCTGCGGTACTGCCCTTTCCGATCGGGTTGTCAAACTCGGTCTTGGGATCGAGCTTGGCAAAGTTGATGCCGTAGTTCTTTATCATGCGCGCAAGCTCTCTTGTGGTGAGCGACGCGTCTATATCGGGCACGCCCGCCGCGCTTTGGTCATCACGGGTAAGCTCGAACTTTTTGGCAATGCACGGCATAATCGTTACGACAGCCAAGTTTTTGGGATCGATACCCATCTTTTCGGCGTAGTACGTTTTCATGATAGCGCCGAACATTTGCTGCGGCGATTTGCACGAGGAAAGATTGGGCAACAGCTCGGGATAGTTGTACTCTATAAACCTAATCCAGCCCGCGCTGCACGACGTAATCATAGGCATAACGGCTTTCGGGTTGTTGAGCCTGCCGAGGAACTCGGTGCCTTCTTCCATAATTGTCATGTCAGCCGCCATATCCACGTCGAACACCTTGTCAAAGCCGATAGCCTTGAGCGCGGCAACCATTTTGCCCTCGGTGTCCGTGCCGATGGGATAACCGAACTCCTCGCCGAGCGCGGCACGCACCGACGGCGCAGTACCGACAATGACGGTCTTGTTGGGATCGGCAAGCAGCTTTTCCACCTCGTCTACGCTGTCCTTTTCGCGCAAGGCGCCCGTGGGACAAACGTTAATGCACTGACCGCATGCTACGCACGGAACGTCGTTCAACGACTTGCCGAACGGGCTTGCAATCTTGGTGGCGAAACCGCGGTTGCCCGCGTCGATAACGCCTACCGTTTGCACCTTGTTACATACGGCGACGCAACGACGGCAAAGTATGCACTTGTTGTTGTCGCGTACAAGGTACGGAGTAGCGTCGTCCACGTTGTAATCGTTCATTTCGCCGTTATACTTGGCATAATCGCAGCCGTATTCGGTGGCAAGGGTTTGCAGCTCGCACTTGCCACTACGCACACAGCTGAGGCATTCCTTGTGGTGGTTGCTGAGCATAAGCTCGAGCGTGATTTTGCGCGAGGCGCGTACCTTGGGCGTATTGGTGAACACTTCCATGCCCTCGGCGACAACGGTGGAGCACGCGGTCATGAGCTTGCGGTTGTTTTTGATTTCAACAACGCAAACACGGCAGCTGCTTTCGTTGCAAAGGTCTTTCATGTAGCACAGCGTGGGGATGTTAAAGCCCGCTTTGATTGCTGCGTCCAGTATGCGTGTGCCTTCCGGAACGGTTACGGGCACGCCGTTGACTTTTAAATTTACGTTTTTCATATATATCTATTATCTCCTATTTCCCCAAATTATTTGCTGATAGCGCCCTTAGGACACTTGGACGCGCACACGCCGCACTTAATGCACTTTTTGGGATCGATAGTGTGCGTTTGCTTGACAGTACCGGAAATAGCCTTAACGGGACAATTACGCGCGCAAATCGTGCAGCCTATGCACTTGTCGGGATCGACCTTGTAGCTGACAAGCGCTTTGCACACGCCTGCGGGACATTTGCCGTTGCAGTGCGCCTCGTACTCGTCGCGGAAATAACGGAGCGTGGACAGCACGGGGTTGGGAGCGGTTTGACCGAGTCCGCACAGCGAGTTGTCTTTTATGTAGTAGCAAAGCTCTTCCATCTTGTCGAGATCCTCGAGCGTCGCCTCGCCTTTCGTGACCTTGTCGAGCATTTCCAAAAGGCGCTTGTTGCCGATACGGCAAGGCGTGCATTTTCCGCACGACTCGTCCACGGTGAATTCAAGGAAGAATTTGGCGATGTCGACCATACAGTTGTCCTCGTCCATGACGATAAGACCGCCGCTGCCCATCATCGAGCCGATAGCCATAAGGTTGTCGTAGTCGATGGGCGTGTCGATAAGCGAGGACGGAATGCAGCCGCCGGACGGACCGCCGGTTTGCGCGGCTTTGAACTTTTTGCCGTTGGGGCAGCCGCCGCCGATGTCCTCAACTATGGTGCGGAGCGTGGTGCCCATGGGAATTTCCACAAGACCGACGTTCTCAAGCTTTCCGCCGAGCGCGAACACCTTGGTGCCCTTGCTCTTTTCGGTGCCGACCGATGCAAACCAGTCCGCGCCGTTGAGTATGATTTGTGTAATGTTGCCGTAAGTTTCTACGTTGTTGATAAGCGTGGGCTTGCCGAACAAACCTTTGATCGCAGGGAACGGCGGGCGCTGACGGGGCTCGCCGCGCTTGCCTTCCGCGGAATTAAGCAAAGCCGTTTCCTCGCCGCATACGAACGCACCTGCGCCCAAACGCAGCTCAAGGTCGAACTTTTTGCCAAGACCCATAACGTTGTTGCCGAGTATGCCGTACTCGCGCGCCTGAGCTATAGCAACCTCCAAACGGTGAACGGCTATCGGGTACTCGGCACGCACGTAAATAACGCCGTGCTCCGCACCTACCGCATAACCCGCAATCATCATCGCCTCGATAACCGCGTGAGGATCGCCTTCCAAAAGCGAACGGTCCATGAATGCGCCGGGGTCGCCCTCGTCGGCGTTGCAGGCTACGTACTTTTCGGTGCCCGGTGCGTCGTGAGTAAACTGCCATTTCATACCGGTGGAGAAACCCGCACCGCCACGGCCGCGCAAGCCGCTCTTTTTGATCTCGTCGATAACCTGCTGTTGCGTCATTGTGGTTACCGCTTTTTCGTAAGCCTTGTAACCGTCGGTAGCAAGGTATTCGTCAATGTTTTCGGGATCGATAACGCCGCAGTTGCGCAGCACTACGCGGCGCTGGCTACAGTAGAAATCGGTATCGTTAATGCTTTTAAGCTGACCGTGAATGTCCTTTTCGGCGTGCAGCAAGCGTTCTACGGGATTGCCTCCCACAATATGCTGCTCGACGATTTCCTTTGCGTCCTCGGGTTTTAAGTGTGTATAGAACGAACCGTCGGGATAAACAACCGCGATAGGACCCTTGGAGCAAAGTCCAAAGCAGCCCGTCATAATAACTTTAACTTCATCTTGAAGTCCGTGCTCTTTAAGCAACGCAATAAAGTTATCGTGCAAGATTTTGCTGTTGCCCGACGTGCAGCCCGTACCGCCGCAAACAAGTATCGACTTACGCGGCTGACCCGCCGAAATCTTTGCACCTTCAGCGCGCTCGGTAATCATCGGTTTAAGACGATCGCGGATTTCCTGTAATTGCTGTAAAGTTTTCATAAACCTATGTAACTCCTTATTCCCTTATCGTTAAGCCTCGTTATACTTAGCGAGGATTTCGTCCACGCTGTCTTCCGTGACCTTGCCGTAAACTTCGCCGTTGACGGTAAGCACAGGCGCCAAACCGCAGCAGCCTATGCAGCGCGTAGCCTCCAGCGTGAACCTGCCGTCGGACGTGGTATGCCCCGGCTCAACGCTCAAAAGCCTGCTGAACTTGTCTATAACGCCGCCGCTACCCTTAACGTAGCACGCCGTACCCAAGCACACGGCAATCTTGATTTGCCCCGGCTGCTCCAAACGGAACTGCGAATAGAACGTGGCTATTCCGTACACCGTTGCAAGCGGCACGCCGAAGTAATCGGCAATCTTGAGCTGGACTTCGAGCGGCAAATAGCCGTAAATGTCCTGCGCTTTTTGCATCGCCATCATGACGGGACCGGGAACGTCTTTAAGACTTTCCAGCACCGCGGCGAACTGCATATCTTTCTCGTCGGTCATTATTTATGCTCCTTTAGTAGGTATTTAACTGATTTTTCGGGCGAAGGTAATTTTTTGCATAATAGCAGGTGCGGACTCGCCCACCCGCACTGTTAAATTATAGCATACACAAATTTTATTTTCAAGTACTACAAGATAATTTTTGTCAAAGTTCGCCACTGCTAACCACATTATATTGTGCCGTAAGATTATAAACGCCCATGACAATCACTATTATATTCTCCTCGCTTTTATCGCAAAACAAAACTACCGAGGCAATTTAATCCACGGTAGTTTTAGAGTTATCGATTGTATTTAGTCCGACCTAATTATTCGTTATCTCATTCACAACGGCGTAGCCCTTCGGCGTGCTGCCCTTCTTTACAAGAGCGAACGTCATTCCGTTTTGGGTAGCTTTCCACATATTTCCGTCTTTGGTGAACTCCTGCGAATCGCCGTTATACGTGATAGTAAGAGTGTCGCCGCTGACCTTGTAAGTGCCGGACTGTTTGCCGTACGTTACCTTGCCGTCTTTGAGCTCCAACTCCCCTGCTTTCACGGCAACCTTTTGTCCGTCACTTTCAGACAAGCCGTACATGACGTACGTGCCCTCGTCGATGCTACCGCCGCAAGCGACAAGTCCGAGCACGCAAGCGCAAACCATTACAAGCGCGGTGATTAAAACCAAAAGTCTTTTTTTCATTTTTCTCCTCCGTACATAAAAATTTTTTTGCACCATGTGAGAGAATTTAGCGCAAAACGAATGTACAATCATATTTTATCAAGTCTTATAAGACTTGTCAAGTCTTTTTTGACTTAAAATATATATAATAAAAGTATGAATTTCAGTGAAAGATTAAAAGAATTACGACATTCCAAAAATTTGAGCCAAATGGAGCTTGCGGACAAAACCGGCATAAGTCAATCCGCTATAGCAAAGTGGGAGCTTGACAAAACCGAGCCCACCGCGTCCGCACTTATTACCATATCCAAATTTTTTGATGAGTCCGTAGATTATTTGCTCGGACTTAAAGATTAAATTAACAACAAACAAAAAGCGCGATGTCAAGTCTACATCGCGCTTTTGTGTTATGTTATCAATCCAACGGCTCGTAGTCGTCCTCAAGCTCGTCAAGCTGTTCGAGCTTATCCTCGTCCATTATTGACGCAAGGCGCTTGCCTATTTTGCAAAACTTAATCTTATCGCCCGTTTCGTAATAGTCTTCCGTATATGCGGTGTACTCGTTTTCGTTTTCGGTAATCGTAACCTTGTACACTACCTTGTTTACCCTTACCGTTCGACTGCCCGTGCTCGAAGTACTCGATACCGTACACAATTTGACTACGCCGTCCAGCATCTCGCGGTTTTTGCGTTTGCGCGATCCCCAGCTCATCGATATTTTTTGCATTATTACGGTTATGAGTATAGCAAGCAGTATGGTGCCGCCGAACAAGCAAAAGCACACTATTGCGCCTACTAAAATGCCCAAAAAGGCAAACACCATTATCATAAAGAAATCGGTAATCAAAAAGCCGAAAAACATCCAACCGAATACCTTTTGCTTAGCCGAAGAATTTTTGTACGCGTTTGACGTGTGCTGTGCTATATACTCAGCCTCTTTGATTTTGCTGTTGTAGCCGCGCGAGGTATTTATATCGGCAAGCCGCTTGTACTCTTTTTCGCGCTCGCCGCCGCTTATGCTGTCCTCCCCGACTCCGACGTCTCTCGCTTGGCTCTCGCCGCCCACGACGTCTTTCACCCGGTCATCGCCGTCGCCTATATCTTCCCACTCGTCGTCATCGTCATTTATATCTTCCCATTCGTCGTCATCGTCGGCAGCGGGATTTTCGCCGTCAACGTTGTTTATTGCATCGCTCGAAGTCGTCTTTTTATCGTCCGAAAGATCGACCTTGCCTGTCATCATCAGCACAAGTCCGACAACCACAAGAACGAACATTGTTACAGGTATTCCAGCCGACAGCACCCAACCGCCAATGGAGGCAGCCGTTTGGTTGTCCGCAACGGAGCCGCCGATCAACAGTCCGATACCGAGCACAATCGGCACAAACACTATCATACTCATTAAACGCAGTTTTTTCATAAGCACTATTATATAGTATTTTTATACAAATTGCAAGGTAATGGTTTTAGTTCAATCAAGAATTCGGCATTATGGGCGAATTTTCTTGTCTATTTGTTCGGCAGCATCCTTGCCCGCGCCCATTGCGAGTATGACAGTTGCCGCGCCCGTAACCGCGTCGCCGCCCGCATACACCATGTCGCGGGTTGTCTTGCCGTTTTCGTCGGTTATTATTCCGCCCCACTTTTGCACGTCTATGCCCGCCGTAGTGTTCTTTATAAGCGGATTAGGGCTCGTGCCGATTGCGGCTATAACGGTGTCCACCTCCAGCTCAAACTCGCTGTCAGGTATGGGAACGGGTCTACGCCTGCCCGACGCGTCGGGCTCGCCCAATTCCATTTTTTGACACAACAACGCGCGCACGTTTTTATGCTCGTCGCCCAGCACCTCCACAGGCGCGGTGAGCATCATAAACTCAACGCCCTCCTCTTTGGCGTGCTCCACTTCTTCTTTTCGCGCGGGCAGCTCCGCCTCGCTGCGGCGGTACACAAGCACCACGCGCTCGGTGCCCATTCTGAGTGCGCAACGCGTAGCGTCCATAGCCACGTTGCCGCCGCCCACAACCGCCACAGCCTTGCTGTGCTTGATGGGAGTGTCGGAATCGGTGCGGTACGCCTTCATAAGATTGACGCGGGTAAGATACTCGTTGGCGGAATATACACCATTTAGGTCCTCGCCCTTTATCTTCATAAAGTTGGGAAGTCCCGCGCCGCTGCCTATAAACACCGCCTCGTAGCCGTCCTCGAACAGCTCGTCCACCAATAGCGTCCTGCCTATTACGGTATTGACCTCGAACTTAACGCCGCGCGCCTTTAGGTTCTCTATCTCGTCCGCCACTATCTTTTTGGGCAAGCGGAATTCGGGTATGCCGTACACCAAAACGCCGCCGGCGGTATGTAACGCCTCGAACACCGTCACGTCATATCCGCGCGAGCTGAGCTCGCCAGCACAGCTGAGTCCCGCAGGACCCGACCCTACAACCGCCACTCTGTGACCGTTGCTTTGCGGCTTGTTTACGTTGCCCGATTTGTGAGCGTTGTGGTAGTCGGCTACAAACCGCTCCAGCCTACCGATTGCGACAGGCTCGCCGTTACGCCCACGCACGCACTTGCTTTCGCACTGCGTTTCCTGCGGGCACACCCTTCCGCACACGGCGGCAAGCGAGCTGGACTTGGCTATGACCTGATACGCGCCCTCGTAGTCGCCGCCCTTGATTTTTTGTATAAACGCGGGAATATCTATGCCGACGGGACAGCCGCCCTGACAGGGCTTGTTTTTGCAGTTTAAACAGCGTTCCGCCTCGTCCCGCGCCTGCTGTTCGGTGTAGCCCAACGCTACCTCGTCAAAGTTTTTTGCGCGCGCTTTGGGGTCTTGCACCGGCATTTCGTTTTTCGTTTTGGATAAGTTTGCCATATTGATTATTTCCCCGCTTTAAACAAATTGCATGCTTTGTCGTATGCGTGCCGCTCGAACTCGGCGTACATTTTGCCGCGCTCGATTGCCTCGTCAAAGTCCACCTTGTGCCCGTCGAAATCGGGACCGTCCACGCACGCAAATTTCATTTGCCCGCCGACTGTGAGCCTGCACCCGCCGCACATGCCCGTGCCGTCTATCATGATGGGATTCATGGACACGACGGTCTTTATGCCGTACTGCTCGGTGAGCTTGCACACAAACTTCATCATGACAAGCGGACCGATGGCTATAACCTCGTCGTACTCGTTGCCTTGCTCGATAAGCGTTTTGAGCGCATCGGTGACAAGCCCCTTTTGCCCCGCCGAGCCGTCGTCGCTCATAAGCACAAGCTTATCGGAAACCGCATCGAACTCGTCGCGCAAGATTACTAAATCCTTGTTGCGAAAACCGATTACCGAATGAACGGTCGCGCCGTTTTGGTGCAATGCCTTAGCCGTGGGGTACGCAATCGCGCAGCCCACACCGCCGCCGATAACCGCAACCTTTTTCAGCCCGTCAAGCTCGGTGGGATTGCCGAGCGGACCGACAAAATCGCAAATGCAATCGCCCGCATTAAGCATATTCAGCTTATGCGTAGTCGCGCCCACTATTTGGAAAATTATCGTCACCGTGCCTTTATCGCCGTCATAGTCGGCAATGGTCAAAGGAATACGCTCCCCGTTCTCGTCAACGCGCAGTATTATAAACATTCCCGCCCGCGCCTTTTTTGCGACGCGCGGCGCGTCTATGACCATACGCGTAACGGTGGGATTAAGCGGTTGCTTTTCGAGTATCTTGTACATTATTTTTTCCTCTCGTAAGTATTGTACCACAAACAGTGCGCAATATCAAGTATTGCAGTATATTAGGTGTGATTAATTGAGTGCGGAAATAGCGCCGACCACATACCGAACATGAACGTACCGAATGTACGACAGCACTGTTTGCGACTGCGGCAACTCGTATGCGTAAGAGAGTATTGCCGATTTCAGCTTGCTCGACTTTGCGTTTTCGGCTAAGCCGTGCAGCTTGTCTACCGCGCGCATCACCGCATACTCGGCGGCGGATTCCGTTATGTTGCCGCGCTCCAGCTCGGTAGCGGCGTCGGACACCGCGTCAAACCACTCGCCCGTCAGGTAGTCCAATACCGCTTTGTCCCCGCTCGCGTAATTGCCGCCGGGCAAGCCGAGCGAAAAATAAAACGAATCGGCATTGATAGTCACAAGCGTTTTAACGTCCGACTCGCGATTGTACACTGCGGCGATTATTCGGTACTTGCCGTCGTTGTATACGTAGCCCGCGCCGCCGCGGTCCATAGTGTTTTTGGCGGATACCAAGCTTTGCGTTTTGTCTTCCGTTTCCGCCGTGCAAAGAAAGTAATACGTTTTGGCATCGGCGGTTGCGGACGCGCCCACGCTCTTGTTGCCGTTGCGCGGCAAGAACACGACAAGCAAGCATATTGCCGCGGTCAAAAGCAACAGCACGGAAATGAGAATACCCGCCGACCGCCGTGCGCCGCCCCGCCTACGGCTCGAGCTCCTGCGCCCGCCGCGCTGTATTATGTATGCGTCGTGTTCACTGTATCTCATACTCTTGCCTTTTTCCGCACTTTGTGCTATACTCGATATAGCAAATTACGGATGCTCGTAATACTATATTTTATTCTCGGGGAATATATGCAATACCAAATCCAGACAATGCCCATTTGGGACGCGTACAAAACGCACGACGGCTGTCCGCTGTGCGCAATCTTTGCCGACCGCGAAAAGCGGTTGGTCGGGCAATACCTTGCCGAAAACGTTATGGATCCCGATTTTCGTTCGACGTCCAACCGCATAGGGTTTTGCCCCGAACACATACGCCAAATGTACGCGGGACAAAACAAACTGGGACTGGCGCTGCAGTTGGAAACGCGCGCCGCGGAAATGGCAAAGCTGCTTAGCAAAGCACCTACCGACAAAAAATCGGCAAAAAAGACGGCGGCTATGATAGAAGACCACCGCGGCTGTGTTATTTGCAACGCGCTGAAAGAGCCTATGGAACGGTACTACATGACGATTGCGGCAATGTACGCCAACGAGAGCGAATTCCCCGAACTGTTCCGCGAGGCGCACCACTGCTTGGCGCACGCGGCTATGCTGTATGACGCGGCGGCATATGCGGGCAAGAGCGTAAAGGATTATCTATCCGCACTGACGGACGGAATAAAGCGCGACCTTAAGCGCACGGAAAGCGATATGCGCGCGTTTGCCGATTGCTTTGATTTCCGCAACAACCAAAAGCCCGACGCGCAAGCCATTCCCCGCGCTATCGGCGTATTGATTACGGATAAGCTTTAATACGCATACTCACCTATTTTGCGGTCGCTTTACCACAAAACGACAGTAATGTCAATAGGTTTTACAAAAATATTGTTGTAAAAATTTTTCTATTACCATTGATATTAATGCGCTGTACGTATATAATATAGGTACATCCTGCGGTGTACGAGATGACGCCTAATTTATAACCTCAACTATAAAAAGGGATGGCGGAGTATGCTTGTATTATGTCGGGCCTCAGTAATTTTACTTTATGTAAGCAGGGGAAGACAGACGACGGCATCAGCTAACCCACCTGCCATAAGGCGGGTTTGAATTCGGCTATATCTGCGGCACAAGCGGGATTTTTTTATTGCAGTGTGTTTATACGAAAGCCGCAATCAATGTTGCGGCTTTTTTTGTTTTATTTGCGTATTTCTCTAATCCATGAACGATGTGACGAATTTACTATAAAGCTCTCGGCTATTCGTATACGTTCCTCGGTGGTTGCGGCGGGGCTTATAAAGTTGTTTATATAGTATTCCAAAAACGACAAAAAGTGTCTTTTGTCCCCTATCTTTTCCGCAGCGCGGATTTGCTGAGCTATCGCCTCGAACGGCAAGTGGTCGCCCTTGTACAGCGTATCCAAAACGCGCATGGAATGGACCACGTCGTCCGTTTTGTACAGGAATACCGCAAGCGTAAGCAAAAAGTCGTCGTCCGAGCCGAGATTGTAAACCTCGCGTTCGAGCGCCACGTTGCGAGCGCGGGATTTGGTTATATACATACCGTACCGTGCGGCGTTGTAATATGCGCTTTTTTTGCGCCTGAGCTTTTTTAACAGCGCGTTGCTGCGCTTGAACTCACCCGTCTTTGTGCCGACTATAGCGGCAAGCGCGGCGTACTTGTCGTCGTTTTTAATAGCCCGATATATGTGGTAATAGTTGCGCGCACATTCCGAAAAGTTGCCGAGCAGCAAGTGCGCCTCTCCGCAAACGCTATAACCGTATTCGTTGTCGGGTCGGAGCTTTTTGTATTCCTCCGCGTACCGCGCTACGGCGTAATACTCGTTGAGCAACGATTCTACGTCGATAAGCAAATACAGCGCGGGCATATACGCGTTGTCCAGCCCGTGCGCCTTTTCCGCAAACTCCCGCGCCATCCAAAGGTTGTGCGAATTGTATTCTATAAACGCGCGGTAGTACCAGTACTGCTCGTAGTTCTCCTTTGCGGGATGAGCGTTGAGCGCTTGCGCCGCCTTTTCGTAATCGCCCAGCTCTATATAACACGACGCCTCGTCAAACAGGTTTTCGTACAGTCCGAACTGCGTAGCAAGCAAGTTGTACGCCGCCGCCGCGTTCGCATATTCCATTACCGACACGCAGCACTCGGCATATTTCATGTGCGCGACGGGATCGTCGGGGCGCAAAGCACGCATGCGTTCTGCAATCTCCAACGCCTTATCCGAATGTTTTACCAGCAAGTACAGGTCGATAAGCCGCACAAACGCGCCCGCGTAGAACGTGTCCTTTACCTCAAGCGCGTCAAGCATCAGCTTGATTGCCGATTGGTGGTCGCTGCGTGCGCAAAATATTTCGGCGGCATTGTCGTACACCGACCAAGCCCGCGACAGCTCGCCGCGGTCGGTAACCGTCTTGCTACATTCCACCGCCGACAAATAGTCGCTAAGCGCGCGGTCTATATCGTTTGCGCAGTGATACGCATAACCGCGGCGCGAGTATGCGCGCAGCCGCTCGGCGTCGTCGGAGGAATTTTCTATAATCATCGTTTGGCGGGCTACGTTGTTTTCAAACTCCGACTTGCTCGGGTCGTACACGTACAGCTCGCCGTAGGTAGTTTCCACCTCGACGTCTATCGGGGTGTCATCACGCTTGCCATAATCAATCATGCCGAAGTCGGCGATTATAGCCGTGACCTTGCCGCCCTCGGTCAAACCCGCATAGCAATTATACCTGCCGTCACCCCACCCCGCGGAAAACACCGCGTAACGCTTGCCGTACAGTTCTATAGCGGCATGGGTTTGTCCGTCAAGCACAATCAGCCCCGCAAGCGGCGGCACCTCGTCCTTTACATGCGAACGGTACAGCTTATAACCCTGCTCGTCCGCAAAACAGCATACACCTGACGGTATGGGCGTACCGCCCGCGTCAGCGTCCGTCGCAAGCCGCGCAAGCGCGTCCTTGCTTATAAGCGGTTTCCATTCCGTCGCTTTTTCCTCGCCGAATCTAAGTCCCGCATACGCGACGCGTTCCCCGCCGTCCGTGGCGCAGCCGCAAAAAAACGGGAATGCGATAAGACCGCATTCCACGTCGAAGGGCGCATACTTGTGCGCGCCCGAATATCCGTCGAACATAACAATCTTGCCGCTGACCTGCATAAAATCGTATTCGGTGTACGACAGTTTAACGCCGCACGCGCTGTGCGCGGTTAAAACCGTGCCGAAATCAATAGGCGCGGTTATACGGCTTTTGGGGATTTTGATTGTGATTTTCACTTGACGGGTTTAAATGCGAGTTTGTTACGCACCTCGGAGAACTCCTTCCAAAACACCTCAAACCGCTTTACAGCCTCCTCGGTGCGCTCCTTGGTGTTAAACGACGTCAGTCTTATCCAGCCGGCGCCGTTCTTGCCGAAACCGCTGCCCGGCGTGCAAACAAGCCGCGCCTTCTTAAGGAGATAGTCGAAAAACTCCCACGAATCGATGCCGCAGTAAAACCATATGTACGGCGCGTTTTTGCCGCCCGTGTATTCGATTTTAAGCTCGTCAAACTTTCTTGTAATGATTTTTGCATTGTTCTTGTAAGTTGCGACCATGCGCTTGCTGTCCTCGTACCCGCCGCGCAGCATGCTCTCCGCCATGCGCTGAACAACGTACGACGTGCCGTTAAACTTGATAGCCTGACGGTGCAGCCACATACGGTTGAGCGGCAGGCTCATAGGTATAATCGTCCAGCCGCAGCGCACGCCGGTAAAGCCTGCCATTTTGGAGAACGAGCAAAACTCCACCGCGCAGTCGCGCGCGCCCACTACCTCGAATATGGACCGCGCTACGCCGTTGCCCTCAATGTATGCCTCGTAAGCCGCGTCGTACAGTATTATCGCCTTGTTTTCCAGCGCGTAGTCCACCCAAGCCTTTAACTGCTCCACCGTGTACGCAGCGCCCGTCGGGTTGTTGGGCGAACACAAATATATAATATCCGCTTTTACCTTTTTGGGCGGCATTGCCAAAAACCCGTTTTCGCGCGTCGCGTCGCAGTATACTATTTTGCGCCCGTCCAGCACGTTGGCGTCAACATACGCGGGGTACACGGGATCGGGTATCAACACAACGTTGTCCTCATCGAACAAGTCCAAAAAATTGCCTATGCCGTTTTTTGCGCCGTCGGTAACAAACACCTCATCGGCGTTAATGCTGACCTTGCGCATTTGATAGTAGTCGACGATCGCGTTTTTCAAAAACGGATAGCCGTCGTACGGACCGTAGCCGCGGAAACCTGCGGTAGTGCTAAGGTCTACGCCCGCCGCCTTGCACGCGTCCACTGCCTTGGACGACAGCGGCAGCGTAACGTCGCCTATGCCTAAGCTTATTACGTCCGAGCCTGGAAAATCGGAGTTGTACTTTTCCACACGCCGCGCCACCTCGGCGAACAAATAATTCTCTTTAAGGTTGTTAAAGTTTTTGTTGAGTTTCATACATTATCCTCTTTTTTGATGTAAACGCGCAGTCGCGCGTCAGACGGGTAACAGTTGGCGAGGTGGCGACGGGCGCGTAGACCCACCTACGCAACCAAGCCGCCGAGCCAAACGTAGCCCGTATCACGCGATGAATGCGCGTTTAGCCTTTGCGATTTTGTTTGTAAGTCTTAGCCGCCGCTATAAACTCGCGAAATATAGGCTGCGGCTTGGCGGGACGGGATTTGAATTCGGGATGATACTGCACGCCCAAGTGGAAAAGATTGTTTGTAATCTCCACCGCCTCGACAAGATTGCCGTCAGGCGATATTCCGCACAGCGTGAGCCCCGCGTTTACCATATCATCGCGCACGGTGTTGCTGAACTCGTAGCGGTGGCGGTGACGTTCCATTACAGACTGCACGCCTTCGCCGTAGCATTTTTCCAGCTTAGTGCCCGGCTGAATAACGCACTCGTATGCGCCGAGTCGCATTGTGCCGCCCGTGTTTTCGCAGCCGATTTGGTCTTCCATAATGTCTATGACCTTATGCTGGGACGCAGGATCGAACTCGCGCGAATTGGCGTCGGTAAGCCCGAGCATGTTGCGCGCATATTCTATAACTGCAATTTGCATACCCAAGCATATGCCGAAATACGGCTTGTTTTTCTCGCGGCAGTATTTGGCTGCGGTTATCATTCCTTCTATGCCGCGGTCGCCAAACCCGCCCGGGACGATTATACCGTCCGCAACGTCCAAATAGTCGGCAACGGTGGCGTCGGTAAGCTTTTCCGCGTCCACCCATTTAAGATCGATTTTTACGCCGTTGTGTATTCCGCCATGGGTCAGCGCCTCGGCAACCGACAAATACGCGTCGTACATTTGCACGTACTTGCCTACAAGCACGATTGTTACGCTGCCACTGCGCGACTTTGCCATTTCCACCATGGCGCGCCAATCGTCCAGCTGCGGCGCGTTGTCTGGAAGATCGAGCTCGCGCGCAACTATATCGCCTATTCCGCTGTCCAAAAGCTGCAGCGGCACTTCGTAAAGCAAATCGGCGTCGCGGTTTTCTATTACGCAGTCGGGCTCGACGTTGCAGGACAACGCCAGCCTTTCTTTAAGCTTTTTATCAATCGGCTTGCTCGTGCGCAGCACAACGATATTGGGCGAAATGCCAAGCGACCGCAAAGTCTTTACCGAGTGCTGCGTGGGCTTGGTTTTAACCTCGCCGCTCGAGGTAATGGTGGGTGCAAGCGTTACGTGAACAAACAAGCAGTTCTCCCTGCCCACGTCGTTGCTGACCTGCCTTATAGCCTCGATAAACGGAAGGCTTTCTATATCGCCTACTGTGCCGCCTATTTCCGTTATTACAACGTCGGCGTCAATCTTTTTGCCCACCGAATAAATAAACTTTTTGATTTGGTTGGTTACGTGCGGGATTACCTGAACGGTTTCGCCGTTGTACACGCCGTCACGCTCGTTTTGCAAAACAGTGCTGTACACCTTGCCCGTAGTGAGATTGGAAAACTTGTTGAGATTTTCGTCAATAAACCGCTCGTAATGTCCGAGGTCGAGATCGGTTTCCGCACCGTCCTCCGTAACGAACACCTCGCCGTGCTGATACGGACTCATAGTCCCGGGGTCCACGTTAATATACGGATCGAGCTTTTGCGCTATCACCTTTAAACCCTTGGATTTGAGTATCAATCCAAGGCTTGCCGCAGTTATGCCCTTCCCCAGTCCGGACACCACACCGCCCGTGACAAAAATATACTTTTCCATTGCTTTCTCCGATTGTATTTATGCTAATTCCGAATTCGGAATTCGGAATTAATGAAATAAAATTTTTCCTCAATTACTATCACTTATCTCGTATCTACAGCCGCACCGTGCCACGGAAAACCTCGCACGCCTCGCCCGTCAAGTACACCGCCTCGTCGGTGTAGCGAATGATAAGCTCGCCGCCGGGCAGGCGCACCGATATGTCGGTGTCCTTGTCGCACTTGCCGTTTAGCACCGCCGCAACAGCCGCCGCACATGCGCCGCTGCCGCACGCCATAGTTTCGCCCGTGCCGCGCTCGTATACGCGCAGCTTGAGGTGCGTCCTGTCTATAACCTGCATAAACCCAACGTTGACGCCCTCGGGGAACAGCGACGTGTTTTGACCTATCGCTATGCCAATGCCCTGCACGTCGAAGTTTTGCACGTCGGGCACTATTAATGTGCAGTGCGGATTGCCCATAGACGTACACGTAATATTGAACTTGCCGAGCGGCGTTTCTATCTCCCTGTCGATAATCTTATCGCCGGACAAACGCACGGGAACGGATTTTGGATCGAGCTTTACCGCGCCCATATCGACCTTGACCGAATTGACCTTGCCGTCGCGCGCGAACAGCTTGAGCTTTTTTACACCCGACAGCGTGTCAACCGTAATGTCCAGCTTGTCGGTCTTGCCGTTGTCGTAAAGGTACTTGCCCACGCAGCGTATGCCGTTGCCGCACATTTTGCCCTCCGAGCCGTCGGAGTTGAACATGCGCATTTTGGCGTCGCACGTGTCGGACGGATAGATGAATATAACGCCGTCGCCGCCCACACTGAAATGCCTGTCCGAAAGATTTACCGCGACCGATTCCATATTGTTTATGGGCTTGGTCAGGCAGTCGACGTAAATATAGTCGTTGCCGCAGCCGTGCATCTTTACAAAGTTGAGCCGCTGGCGCTCGGTGCGCATATCGTTTATATCCACCAGCTCGGTGTTGTACTGGCTGTAACGGCTCTTTAACGCACGCGCCAAGGCGTTTGCCGTGTCGATAGCGGTAAGACACGGTATGCCGCGCGTGACCGCCCTGCAACGCAGGCGCACGTCGTCGTGCGTGGGAATCCTGCCGCGCGTGGAGGTGGAAACAAGGTAATCTATCTTGCCCGAATTAAGCAGCGACATTGTGTTTTCGCGCGACGATTCGCTCAGCTTGTCCACTATCGTGACGGTCATACCCGAACGGCTTATCACCTCCGCAGTGCCCGCCGTGGCGTACAAATCAAAGCCCAGCTCGTAATAGTTTTTGGCGACGCCCACGATTTCCGCCTTGTCGGAATCGCGCACGGTCATAAGTATGCCGCCGCGGCGTTTCATCTTGTAGTTTGCCGCAACAAGCCCCTTGTACAGCGCCTCGTCCAGCGTTTTGCCAATGCCGAGCACCTCGCCCGTAGATTTCATTTCGGGACCCAAATGCGTGTCGAGGTCGGTAAGCTTTTCAAACGAGAATATAGGCACCTTTACCGCAACGTACGGCGCGGACGGATAAAGCCCCGTGCCGTAGCCCAGCTTTTTGAGCTTTTTGCCCACCATACATTCGGTGGCGAGCTTTATCATAGGCACGCCAGTCACCTTGGATATGTACGGAATGGTACGCGACGAACGCGGATTGACCTCTATTACGTAAATCTTGCCGTCGCTTATTATGTACTGAATGTTGACAAGCCCCTTGGTGTTTAGCGCCGTTGCGAGCTTGCGCGTGTATTCGATTATTTCTTCCTTGTTCTTGTCGGAAATGTTTTGCGACGGGTACACAGCAATCGAATCGCCGCTGTGTATGCCCGCGCGCTCTATATGCTCCATTATTCCGGGGATGAGAATATCCTCGCCGTCGCAAATGGCGTCCACCTCGATTTCCGTACCCATAACGTATTTGTCGATAAGCACTACGTTGTCGGGATTGCCGTCGAGGATTATTTTCATGTATTCCTTTACGTCGTCGTCCGAAAAGGCAATAATCATGTTTTGCCCACCCAAAACGTACGACGGACGGAGTAGCACGGGATAGCCGAGCGCATTACCCGCCGCCAGCGCCTGTTCGGTAGTCTTGACGGTATGACCCTGCGGGCGCGCTATGCCGAGCTGTTCGAGCAATGCGTCAAACCGCTCTCTGTCCTCCGCCGCGTCAATCGCGTCGGCAGGCGTGCCTAAAATCCGCACACCCTTTTCGGATAAATGCTTGGTCAGCTTGATAGCCGTTTGTCCGCCGAACGCCACCACCACGCCGTAAGGGCGCTCGGTTGCGATAACGTTGTCCACGTCCTCGTCTGTGAGCGGCTCAAAGTACAGCCTGTCCGCAGTGTCGAAATCGGTGGAAACCGTTTCGGGATTGTTGTTGACTATTGCTACGTCGTAGCCGAGCTCCTTAAGCTCCCACACGCAATGCACGGACGCATAATCGAACTCTATGCCCTGACCTATACGGATAGGTCCCGATCCGAAAACTATAACGCGCTTGGCATTGCTCTTGCGTTCCTCGATAAACTCCTTTGCCTCGTTTTCGTCGTCGTAGGTGGAATAGAAATACGGCGTTTCAGCCTTAAACTCCGCGGCACATGTATCTACCGTTTTGAACACCGCGCGACGGTGCATAGGCAATTCATTGCCCGTTATCTCTTTCAGCGCGCTGTCGGGATAGCCCATACGCTTGCCCAGCATATATTCCTTTTTGGTTATTTGCCTGTTTGCTATACTGCGCTCAAAGTCGACAAGATTTTGAATCTTGCACAAAAACCACTTGTCGATTTTGGTTATATCGGAAATTTTGTCAATGCCTATACCGCGCTTGAGTGCCTCGTATATTATGAACAAACGGTAGTCGGTTGCGGGCATCAGTTTATCTAAAATTTGCTCGTCGGTCATTGCGGCATAGTGCGCGTTGCTGAGCGTGGTTTGCCCTATCGCGCCGCGTACAGCCTTTAAAAGCCCCGCCTCGAAGGACGGCGCAATAGCCATAACCTCGCCCGTAGCCTTCATTTGCGTGCCTAACGTGCGCTTGGCGTACACAAACTTGTCGAACGGCCACTTGGGCAGCTTGACCACGCAGTAGTCTATTGCAGGCTCGAAACATGCGCACGTCTTGCCCGTAACGGCGTTTTGTATTTCGTCAAGCGTATAGCCGAGCGCGATTAGCGTAGCCACCTTTGCAATGGGGTATCCCGTCGCCTTAGATGCAAGCGCCGACGAACGCGACACTCTGGGGTTGACCTCTATAACGGCGTATTCGCCCGTCGTGGGATGTAGCGCGAATTGGCAGTTGCACCCGCCTTCTATTTGCAAGTGCGTAATAATGTCGAGCGCGGCTGTGCGCAGCATTTGATAGTCCTTGTCGGACAGCGTCATTGTGGGCGCAACCACTATGCTGTCGCCCGTGTGTATGCCTACGGGGTCGAAGTTTTCCATAGAGCAAACGGTAATGACGTTGCCCACGCGGTCGCGCATGACCTCGAACTCTATTTCCTTCCAGCCGTAAATGCTCTTTTCTATAAGCGTTTGATGTATGGGCGAGAGCTCCAGCCCGCCGCGCGCTATCTCTCTAAGCTCCTTTTCGTTTTCGGCAATGCCGCCGCCCGCGCCACCAAGCGTGAAAGCGGGACGGACAATAACGGGATAACCTATGCTGTTTGCAAACGCGACCGCCGCGTCCACGTCGGTAACAACGTCGGACGGAACGCACGGCTGATTTATTTCCAGCATCGACTGCTTGAACAGCTCTCTGTCCTCGGCGCGGTCGATAGTGTCAGGCTTAACGCCGAGTAGGCGCACGCCGTGCTCGCGCAAGAAACCCGATTTGGCAAGCTCCATGGACAGCGTAAGACCTGTTTGACCGCCTAGCCCCGGCAAGATACTGTCCGGCTTTTCCTTGAGAATAATGCGCTCCAAGGTGGGAATGGTGAGCGGCTCTATGTAAATGGAATCAGCCATTGCCTTGTCGGTCATTATCGTCGCGGGGTTGGAATTGACAAGAACAACCTCTATCTTGCGGCTTTTAAGCGTGCGGCACGCCTGCGTACCAGCATAGTCGAACTCCGCTGCCTGTCCTATAGTAATAGGTCCCGATCCTATGACCAAAACCTTTTTAATGCTTTTATCTCTCGGCATGGTTTTCCTCCATAAGCTTTACAAACCGATCGAACAAAAACTCGGTGTCCTTGGGACCGCCGCAAGCCTCGGGGTGGAACTGCACGGAAAACGCGGGAGCGCACTTGTAGTCTATGCCCTCCACCGTTTTGTCGTTGGCGTTTATAAACCGCACCTCGGCTATATCCCCGTTCACGCTGTCAGCCTTGACCGCGTAGCCGTGGTTTTGGCTGGTCACGTACGTTTTGCCGCTGACCAAATCCTTTACGGGCTGATTGGCGCCGCGGTGACCGTATTTCAGCTTTGTGGTAGTAGCGCCGTAGCTGAGCGCAAGCAGCTGGTGTCCCAGGCATATCCCGAACGTGGGAATCTTATATGCGTTGAGTTTTTTGAGTTCTTCGATTATAGCAATATTATCCGCAGGGTCGCCGCCGCCGTTAGACAGCATTATACCATCGGGCTTGTAGCCAAGCGCCTGCTCGGCTGTCGTATTGTACGGCACGCGCAAAACGCTGCAGCCGTACTTGACGAGCATGCGCTCTATGTTCTTTTTTGCGCCGAAATCATACAGCACCACGCGGTACTTGTGCGCGTCGTCTATAGGGTTGACCTCGGTTGCCGCCGCGCACGACGTATGTTCGACCGCGGACTTGACCTTGTACTTTTTAAGCATTGCCAGCTTTTGCGGCAAGTCCTTTATGCTGTCGGTTATCATTGCGTTCATAACGCCCTGACTGCGTATCTTTCTTGTAAGCGCGCGCGTATCGACGCCCGCAATGCCCACTATATTGTTCTTTTTGAGGTATTCGTTAAGCTCGCTCTCCTTGCGGAAATTGCTGCCCACCTCGCACAGCTCGCGCACGACGTAGCCTGTAAGGTACGGCTTGTCGCTTTCGGCGTCCGTTTCTATCGCGCCGTAGTTGCCTATCATCGGAAAGGTTTGCGTAATTATTTGACCGTAATAGCTGGGATCGGTTATGGAAAGCAAGTAGCCGCACATTGCGGTGGTGAACACCGCCTCGCCTACAACGGTGCCGTCGGCGCCAATCGCCGTGCCTGTATACACCGTGCCGTCTTTCAAAATCAAGTATCTATCCATTTTTACCTCTTATCGTTGAACAACCGCCATAGCGACGAAAATACGTCAGTTTGTTTCGTAAGTACTAAGTATTTCCATTGCTACCTTGCGGCGCGTTGCACGCATTTCCATTGCGCGTTTTTCTATATACTTGTGCGCCTGCTCCTCGGAAAGCCCGAGCGTGCGCATAAGCGCAATCTTTGCGCGGTTGACGTACTTTGCGTCCTCCAGCTTGGACGTGAGCTCTTCGTTTTTGGCTTTTAACATACGCACGCGCGCGTTGGAAACAAGAATCAACCGCACCGATTCCAAAAGCTCGGACTTGGTTATTGGCAGCGACATTGTTATTATGCCGCAGGTGTTAAGCTCCTCCTCGATTTGTTCGGTGCTTATGCTGTTGCCTATATATATTCCGCCGCAGTCATTGGCGTCGGCTATCGCGACGGCAAGCTCGTTGCCCTGCTCGTCGATAAGCCCGCTGTAAATGACAAAAAGATCGAAAGGACGGCAGAGTGACGCGCGCCGCGCTTCCGCGGCAGTCGAGCAAACCACGCAATTAATCTTTTCGTGGTGTAACACGTCCGTCAACGCGTGTTGGCGGGATGGTGTGCTTGCGACTATCAGTGCGTCCAAAATGCCTCCTTGTGTATTTTATCTTGTACAAGTTTTATCTTGCGTAATTTGAATTATATATCCGCATGGAATTCAAACAGTTCCCAATCGGTCTTTAACGCCTGCTCGGCGACCGCACGGCGCTTGATAGAGCCCAAAACGTCGTCGAACACGCCGGGGATATACTTGCGCAGCCATTCGCTCTTTTCCGCAAAGTCCAACGACCTGTCTATGGAGCTGAACATGCAGTCGGTGTACTCGCGCTCCTTGCGCAAAGTGTACTTGTTTTCTATGCCCTCTCTACCCGCCGCGAATATAAGCGCAAGCACGGTAAAGATATTGCATGTGGAGTCGGGCGTGCGTAGCATGATGTCATTGTTATCAAAAATACGCATTGCCGAGCCGCGGTCGGCGCTGTACGCGATTTGGAATCCCGAACGTAACCGCCGATAGCTGTTTTGCGTAGGGTTGGCAAAGCACGATATTTCGCGGTATCTTCTAAGCACGCCCTCCGCAAACGCCTTAGACGCGGCGTCCGAATTCTTGCCGTTGAGTGTTATTGTCAAATGCAGTCCGCTGCCCGGCTGGCTGCCGACAGGGCGCGGCATAAACGACGCATAAGTGCCGTTTATCGCGCACACGTTTTTGACCGCGGTCTTGAACATTATAAAGTTGCGTGCCGCCGACGTGGGATCGGCGCTTTCAAAGTCCACCTCGTTTTGTCCCCAACCGCGTTCGTGATGGGACGAAATAGGTTTCAGTCCCATGTCCTCCAAGCTGACAATAACGTCGCGCCTGAGATTTTCGCACTTGTCAAACGGTGAGCACGCGCAGTAATCGGCGTTGTCGAACGGGACGAGATTGTTGCCTACGTCGTCCTTGAACACGTAAAACTCGCACTCCGTAGCCACCTTTGCCTGATAACCGAGCGCGGACAGCTTGTCCACCTCGTTTTGCAACAGCGCCATCGGATCGCATACAAACGGCGTACCGTCGGGATTGGCTATGCGGCAAAACACGCTGACCACTCTACCCGCGTGCGGACGCCACGGCAGCACCGAAAGCAATGAGCCGACGGGGACTATCTTTAAGTCCTTGCCGCCGACGCCTGTGATTGCGCCGCTGTCTATTGCCACGCCGTTTTCAAACGCGTCCTCAAGCTGCGACGACAATACCGAAATATTGCGCTGTCTGCCGAGCAAATCGCAAAACGTAAGCTTGACAAACTTAACCTCGTTTTCCATAACGTATTCGAATAAATCCGTTTTCGAATTCATAACCCCTCCCTTTGTGGGCATTACATAAACTTTTTGGCTTGGTTGAGTATCTTTTCGATACGCTGTTCCCCGCCCGTTGCGGCGGTAATATACACCTTGATAAGCGGCTCTGTGCCCGACGGACGGATAATCAGCTTGCTCCCGTCCTCTGCCTTGAACGACAGTACGTTCGATTTGGGCAAATCATATTCCGTTTGCGACATATAGTCAATCGCCTTTACTACGGGCGAGCCGTCAATATCTTTGGGCGGATTGTTTCTTATTTCCCCAAGCACTTCGCTCATCTTTTGCGCGCCCGAAATACCTTCGTAGGTAAACGATACCGTGCGGTGGAAATACTTGCCGTACTGCGCAAAAATGCCGTCCAGCACGTCGCCCAACGTTTTGCCCTCGGCTTTGTAGTCCGCAGCCATTTCCGCGACGAGCATGCTCGCAAGCACGGCGTCCTTGTCGCGCACGTACGTGCCCGAAAGATAGCCGCAGCTTTCTTCGTACCCGAACACAAACCTATCGCCCGAGCCCGACTGCTCGAGCTTTTTGATGACCTCGCCTATATACTTAAAGCCTGTAAGCACCTCGCGCACCTCGGCGCCGTAATGCTCGGCGACGCGCGCAGCAAGGTCGGTGGTAACTATTGTCTTGACAACCACGGGATTTTCGGGCAGCGCTTTTGCGTGCGAAAAAATATAATCTATAAGCAGTACGCCCATCTCATTGCCCGAAATCAGCCTATACTCGCCGTCGCTTTGCCTTACCGCCGCGCCCAGTCTGTCCGCGTCGGGATCGGTGCCGATAACAACGTCGGCGTTAGTCTTTTTAGCGAGCGCCACGGCAAACTGCAATGCCTCCGCCTTTTCGGGATTGGGATACGGCGTTGTGGGGAAATTGCCGTCGGGCTGCGCCTGCTCGGCAACGATTTGAACGTTTTTAAACCCGCGCTCACGGAACAACTGCGGCATAATGTATGCGCCCGTGCCGTTAAGCGGCGTATATACTATTGAAACGTCGCGGCGTTCGCCCACCGACCGCGCGTACACGCTGTCCAAATACTCGCGCGTCACGTCGGCATACACGATATTGCCCGCTTTTAATGCGGTATCGAAATCAGCCGCTTTCACGTCGAAAATACTTACCTTTTGAATATACGAAAAAATGTCCGCCGCCGCGGCGTCGGTGACTTGGCAGCCGTCCGAGCCGTAAACCTTGTAGCCGTTGAACTTGGCGGGATTGTGGCTGGCGGTTATCATTATGCCCGCGTCACAGCCGTAATGCCTGACCATAAAGGAAAGGTACGGCGTGGGTTGTAGAGTTTCCGTTATGTACGCCTTGACGCCGTTTTGCGCAAGCACGGCAGCGGCATGGCGCGCAAACTCGGTTGAACAGTTGCGCGAATCGTAGCTTATAGCGACAGTAGCACCCTTTTTGCGCGACAAAAGATAGTCCGCAAGACCTTGCGTAACACTGCCGATGGTATAAATGTTAAGCCGATTTGTGCCTGCGCCCAAAATGCCGCGCAAGCCCGCCGTGCCGAACTCCAAATCCTTGTAAAAAGCCTCCTTTTTACTGTCCGCGTCCATAGCCTCAAGCTCGGCGCGGTACTCTTTGGCTCGGCTAAGCCACTCGCTATACTTTACTTCGATTACGTCCATAAAAGCTCCTTCCCGTTTTTAAAAAAGAGAAATGTATAACATATATACACTTCTCCTTGTGAATTTACTATCGCGGTAAGTTTCCATCAAAGTAATTCTATCAAATTTTGCGCTATATGTCAAGCAATTATAATATAGAATGAATGCGGAATTACGGACGGCTCTTACGCGCCTTAATTAAATTATATGAGGCACGAACGAAGTGAGTAATCCATAATTATTAAATTTTATCTCTTAATTTTTATCTCTTATCTTAAATAAATTCAGTATAATACTCCAGAGTTCTTTTTCCACCTCCTGGCTCGCACGGACGCGCTATTCCGCAGCAAGCCGCGGTGTATTATCCCAAATTTGTCGTCGTCGGCAGCCGAATGCTGCGCGATGCTTTGCTTACGTACTCACTTCAATAGAAAATGCAACAAAAGCAAATCAATCTTGATTGCGCAAGCGGGCAAATTTACTCCTCGAATAACAAAACCCACCGCTAAGGGTGGGTTTTGTTATTGCTTAGAAGTTGTCGGGATCAAATCCGTCGTTGCTCGGCGGGGTTTGCGGCCGCGCGTTGGGCGCCGATCCCGGAATGTTGTTTATCGTGGGTTGCTGCGGAGGCGGAGTGCCCGTTCCTGCGTTGAGCTGCAAGCTATTAGGCTGAGGTGCGGTCGAGCCGCCGCCGAGCATCATGCCCGGGTTGACCATGCCCTGCTGCGTAGGAGGCAAGTAGCCGAACGACTGATACTGAACACCGGACGAAAGACGCATCATCTCCTGTTCGAGCTCGGTTTCGGATTCGAGCAGCGCCTCGATCTCTCTGCGCATCTTGCGCTTTTTGTGAACTACCACGATTATTACGATGAGCAGGATTATGAACAGCAGCGCGCCGCCTACGATAATCCAGAACCACATCCAGTTAGCCTCGATGAGCGACATGGTGTCCTCCCACCAAGACAGCTCGGGTGCGTCCGTACATTCGACGGTAATGTCGTAGGTATAGCTCCTGCCCGAAAGGTCGACGAGGGTGACGGTTATTACCGATTCGCCGCGACGGTTGAACTTGAGCATAATGTACGATTGACCGCCTTCCTCGATAGGATCTACCGAGCGCACTGCCTCTACCTTGACGGACTGCGAGGACTTGACTGGAGTAATAAACGTCATTACGTCCTCGGCGTCGTAATCCACAAACCAGTCGGTGGGTCTGATCTTGATAGTGCGCTTTTCCTTATCGTCGAGCTGACTTACGGTGTAGCGGTAGGACGAGGTGTCGTTTTTGAGCTGCGGCTTGTGGTTGGCAACAACGTTGATGGGCAGTATGCGCTCGCGCGTAAGCTCGCCCGTGCTGAACGTTACCGTAACCTGCGTATTGACGCTTTCCGTCTTGGCGTAGATGCGCCAGTTGCCGGAAGGATCTTCGTCGGGAGATACGATGGTAAGGTAATTATTGCCGCCCACCTCTTTTATGTCGGAGATTTCGTAACCCTTGGCGTTGTCCTCGCCCAACAGGTCTTTGGCAAGAACGGTGCGCGTTACGCCGTAGACCATGTCCTTTTCTTCGAGGATTTCGTCTACGTCGTCGAGCGGGTTGGCAATCGTGATGAACAGCGTGAGCCTGAGCTCTTCACCGTCCAAAATGTCTGCCATCAAGCCGTCTTCATAGCCTTTATCCCAAATCCTGAGCGTGACCTTTTGTACGCCGTAAATGCCCCTAAGCGGTTCGATACGGAACTTTTGGTGCGCGGCGTCGCCCTCTACCCAGTTGACCATACACGCCGTGTCAACGGTAATTACCATTTCGGTTTCGCCCGTTTCCTCGTTGGTCGATTCACCCATCAAATTGGGTCCGTACATATCGGGACGGTTGGCCGCCGAATCGTCGTCGCTGGTGTAAACTATAATGTCGTCTACATAGGTGTATGTGGGAGAGCGGTTTGCATTGTTTGCCGACGCGGGATCGAAGTTGTCGCCGTTGGCGTCGGTGATAAAGTCGAGAATGTTGAATTCCACGTACGCGGCAGCCACCTGCTCGTCGGTAGCGGCGGCGCCTACGCCCATAACCGTAAGCTCGGTTTTTGCGCCCGGCTTGACGGTGGGAGCGATGTTACCAACGGTAAGGCGGATAGTGAGCACGCTTGTTGCCGACCCGATATAAGAGTCGCGGAACATAACGTTGCACACAGCCACTGCACCGCGCGAGGTGGATGTACAAGTGAACGTGATGTACGACAGCGTGGAAACCTTGTAGTGGTTGGTAGCCGACTGGTACGTCACTCTAAACGCACTCTCATCACCCGCACGTATAGTGGAAAGCGTGCTGCCGTCCCTGCTCATAAGGCTGTTTTCGCTGCCGGTATTGAGCATGACGTATGCGTCCATGTCTATATCCGCGTCGTCGATAATGTCGGATAAAAGCACGCTGCACGCTTTGTCCTTGGCAAGCGTAATGTTCATCACGTAGCCGCTTTCGTCGTCGTGCGTCAAGGTGTAGCCGAGCCGCTCGGAATCGAGGCTCTTGAAGTCTTTGTTGCAATCGCCGCAATGAGCCGTGCGCTCGTTGGTCTGACGCACGTTATCGCTCTTGCCGCAATACGGGCATCTACTGACTATGCCGGTTTGCGCAATTTCGGGACGATCGTTGCAAACGTAGACCATGATCTTGGTAACGGTAACTCTGTTCCTGTCGTTTTTGGTAACGCCTGCAACGTTGTTCACGGCGTCAACGGCATAGATGGAAACCTCTATTTGCGTGGGCTTATTTTCAAGTCCGTTTGCGGGAGGCTGACCTGTCGTAACGTTACGGTTAATCCTGATGGTAAGCTTTTGGTTGTCGCCCTCGCCGTTGCAGCCAATGCTGAGTACGGGATCGTTGGAGGTGTTGCCCGTTTCGTTAGGCACGGAGTACGAGTAGTCGATGTATTTGATTATTTCTTTGCCGCCGTCTTCCTTGGACAAATTGATCATATCGTAGTCGTAGTAAAGACCGTGATACATATTCTCCAAATTGTACAGATCCCACGTGAGCGAATCGCCCTTAGAGCCGGTAAAGCTGAGGAAATCGGAATCGCGCAGGTCTTGCGAGCCTTGTTCCATGGGATAGCCGGCATTAAGCGACGAGCTTGTAGTTGCCATAAGCTTGGAGTTGGCGACCGACACGTCTATTTGCGAGCCCTTGCCCGCCATAGTGCTGACGCCGTCGTCATAGCGCTTTTTGACCACCACGTACAGCGGGATGGACGAAATGCTTGTTCCCGAACGAACAGTTGCGGCAGTCGGCGTGAACAGCAAGGACTTGCCGTCGGCGGACGCAGTTACGTCAAAGTATTTTTGAACGTATCTCGCCTCTTCGTCGCTGTTATTAAAGGATTCGGACGAGCCGCTGCGGCTGTAAAGCAGGATGTTGCTGCCGTTTGCGTTGTACATAACGGTGTTCATCGCACCCGATTCACTCTGTCTGAGCAGTACGTAAACCTCTACGTTGTACGCAGCGGAAGGTGCGGTTACGTCGGTATCCTTAAACAGCTTAGCGCCGTTATTTTCGACTATGGCAATCTCTTGAGGCTCACCCTTGTTGACTTCCGCGTCGATATACTCCGCATAGCTCATTATGCTAACAGGCAACGAGCTGCTGGCAGCCACAACCGTGGTGACCTCGGCGGGTAAGATTTTTACCTTGATGTAAACAGTGTCGGACACGGCGCCGTGAGCATCCTTTACGCGGAAACTTACGGTTGCGCGCTGTTCGCCCTGCTTGTTGATAAAGTCGGTAGCGGTGATGGTGATTTGATTGTTCTTGTTAGCGTCTTGAGTAACTGCAGCAGTAACAACGGCGTTTTCGCCGGGGTTTTGTATGCTGAACTTGCTGCCGCCCATGTCGGAGTATACGTCAAGCGCCGCAGCGTCGCCGCTGTCTATGTCGGTCATCAATCCGCTGTTGCCGCCGAGATAAATCGACTTGGATTCGCCGTACGAAAGCGCAATGGCATACGTGTTGTCGGTTTCGCGCGTGACGCCGGCAGGCAAGCCTGTGGTCTTTGCCGTAGGCGCGGACGAAATAACGTTGACTCTAACAGCAACCTCGACCGTGGCTCCCTTGCCGTCCTGCAGCGTGACTCTGATTACGGTGCTTACAACACCCGAGGCGCTAACAGCCAAGCGCAAGTGACCTTGCTGACGACCGTTGCCGTAATCCTCGGTATTTACCGACAGCTCTCTGGTTACCGTAACGCGTCCGTTGACGTCGTTGGGAACGTCTACCTTGACAATGCGGAGCGTGGTGGGCGCGTCGTCCGAGCCGAGTACAAGGCTATTGCCGGTGTACGATTCGGTGCCGTATCTGGACGTGAAGAACATAAAGCTGTCGCTCATTTCCTTGGCGGTGAGCTCGGTAAGCGTCGTTTCGGAAGAGTACGGGAATTTGTATCTTGTTCCCACCTCGGTGTACGACGTAAAGCCGCTTTGCGCGTCTTTCGAGAACTGGGTGGAATCGGACGCGTACAAATAGAATGTTTCGCCCGTCTTCATGGAAACGTCTATCGCGTTTGTCGCGCCGAACGTATCGGTATTTGCAGTAGGCGCGTCGTTGTTATATTCGCACGAGAACACAATACGGACAGCCGAGTTGTTGGAATCCATAAACGTGTAGCCGAGCTCTCGAGTATCCTTAAACGCGCACTTTGCTTTGAATATAAGCGTCGTATGAGGCAACGCAATGTAGCTGCCCGTGCCGCCTACGAAAATATCGAAAGGCAAATCCGCGTTTGTGGAGGAGTACATAAGACGGGTAAGGTCTACGTAGCTGTCGGCAGCAGGCATGACCAAGTAGTCTCTAATGTACTTCTCTTCCGTGTCCAAACTCGTCCAAGCATTGTCCAATACCGTAGCATAGCTGGTGCCGGCAAGCACAATGTCGTCGTCCTTCAACAGCGACGTCACGTCAACGTAGTACGTAGAGCTTGTGGACAAATTGACCGTGTATTTGGGCACATTCGTGTTCTTATACCCGTCGGGCAAGCTGGCGGAGCCGTTATAACGGAAAGTGCCAGTTACCGCGTCGGTATTGACCTTGGTTTCGTCGTTCTGAATATATACTCTTATAATTGCCGCATAGCAGTAGCCTTCGGTAAATGCGGAGCCCTTATATTCGTCGTAGAACAACACGCGGAAAGGATAGTATACGCCGCCGTTGGCATCTCTTACCAAGTGATACTTATTGTAGTATGCGGTTTTTTCCGCATCGGACATGTTTGCGGTGACTGCGGCAAAGTTGGGCGTGGTCTTTGCTTTGGGTATAAACTGCAAAGACTCGGACGAGCCCGATGCCGGCGATACGTCAAAGAACATGCTGTAATCGGGGTTGGGATTGTAGGTATACGGATTGACGTTTCCTTCACCTTCCTGATCGGTAACCTTATCATCCGTTGCGACGCCGTAGTAGTTCCTTATGGCGTCACCCTCGGTGCCCAAAAGATGATCGACTTCAGCCCTTGTAAGTCCGCCCTGCACAGTCGACGGCAGGTAGAACTTCATTGTATCTTCTTTGTCGGGGTCGTTGTAGTAAATTACGCCCTTATCGCCCGTTCCTGCATCCGCCAATGTGCCCGCCTCGTTATACTTATTAACAAGCGTCATTGTGGAAACATAGTTGTTGGTATTGTCGGAGGCGTCGCCCGTGTTGCCGATTGTCATAACAACGCGTTGGCTGACGTAATTGTTCGAGCCGTCGTCGGCTTTATTCTCGTTAAAGTTATAGTACTTAACAAGCGGTTCGTAATCGAACAGTTTGATTTCAACGTCGACCATTTCGACTGCGCTTTCGGTTTCGATGTCGATTGTTTTAAGCGCAATAGTGAGCTTTAACAAGCCGGGTGCGCGTTTGCCGCCCGCTTTTTTGTTAATTTCAAAACCGTATTTATCCTCACGGTAATTTATATCTTCGAAAGGCGCAGCTCCGCCGTCGGCGTTGGTAAGCTTAAACCGTTGATTGTTTACGTACTTGGACGCGAAATTGACGGAAGGACCGGCAACGTATTTGACCGTAATGTACGGGTTGTCTGTTACGGGATAGGTGTTGACGCCGTCAGACAACGTCATATTCTTGTAGATAAGCGCCAAATTAGCGTTGCTGTTGCCCCATGAGGCGTAATCCTTATCCAAAAGCTCATTGCCGCCCGAAAGCGTGTTGCCCGCACCCGCGTTTGCAAACGTTACGTGCGTGCCATTCTCCGTATTGCTGCCTACGCCCTTAGGTAACGCAATAAAGCTCATAGGAACTCTGACCGCGTCATTAGTAGACGAATACTGAATCTCTATGGGTGCATAGCTGAACTTGTTGGTCGATTGCTGATAGCGCTTGGAGGTGAGATAAGTGCTTGTTACACCGTTTACCACCTGCTCGTAAGTGCGCTCGAAATACCTGTATTTGAACTCGTCTTTGAACTTGACGTGACCCAAAATTTCTTGTCTGGTTTGGGCGCCTGAGATAGTCAAAGAGCTCGCGGCATTATACTGTGCGATTGCAGTTGTTTCGCTTTCGTCAAAGTCAGCCGAAGTTACAACGCTTTGGTCGACCAAATATTGCGCGGGCTTGGTGCCGTCCGATTCCTTGACAAGAATCTTGGATTCGGCGTTGCCGTCGGTACGGTAATACGTGTGCATTGCAAGTATACCGGGTTGTCTGTAGTTGTAATAGAAATTGAGCAGCTTGCGATCGGAGGTATGCGCAACGGTGCTGAGCTGAGCTTTGTCGGGCGCAGTGTACAGCAGCTTGCCGTGGTGACTGTCCTTGACCGATAAGGCGAACTGAATTTCACGCCTTGTGCCTTGCTCATGAGTGTCGGTTATCTCTATCGCCCAGTATTCGCAATCGCGTATATCGGCGGTTGTCGCATACTCTTTGAATTCGTTGCCGTCCTTGTAGAAGAATCGAATGGTTACGTTTACGTAAGCGTCGTCGCCTGCCGAATTGACGTACATGGGCGTGTACAGCACAGCCGCATTCTTGTATGCCTCTTGCGTAAAGTCGTCCGCCGTAATATCCTTGTAGCTTGCGACACTTCCGTCGCCGTTGAATACCCTATTCTCGTACTTGGATACCAAGTCGGAACGACCGGAAAACTCCGAGGGATTGAGTATAACGCGCTGTTTGGCGTCGTAATCGTCAAACAAATATACTTTGTTGTTTTCGGGAATGGATATAGGCGAATTGGTGTTGGATATTAACGATCCCTCGTACAGCTCCTTGCTGTTGAACAAGTACCGCGGTTGCAGTATTTCGGAGCTGACCTCGTAGCCTATAAGCCATTGATATTTTTCCTGCGTTTGCGCAGTCGCCTCCGTTTTAAGCAGGCTGTCGCCTACAAAAATGGGTGCGGTGTTGACTACGTTGATAAGCAAGTGAAGGGTAGCCTCTTGCGGCTGAGCTCTATAGCCGTCGCGCATGAGGAACTCTACGTAAATGGGCAAGTTGAACAGCTCGGTGGACGACAAGCCCGTCAAGCGAATGACGTCCGCGCCTGCCTTGGTGCCGCTGCCCTTGGTTATTACCGCCGATACGTATTCGGACAAATTGACGCTCGCGTTGGAATTATCCGCGTCACAGCCATGATACGAACCGTTCTCGTAGTACAAATGTGTGTAATAGTTATTGCCGTCCTTGGCGACAATGCGCACGCTCTCCGAATCGAACGTAGGTATATCGCCGTCCTTATCGCTGGAAATCTCCTCGGTAGTAAACTCGCGCACATTAGGCGTAATCGACGTAGAGGACGCGTCGGGATATGCCGAAAGGTTGTAATAGTCGTTTAAGTCGGGATTGAGCGTAGGTGCGGCGTTGAGTACCGTTACGGTAAACATGCAGTTGATCGTTTCCGTACCGTCGGTTATGGTAAAGTGCAGCTGCACTATTGCCGAGGTAGTACGCGATACGCCCGTGATTTTTATAGCGGGAATGGCGTAGGATGTAGTGGTGCCGTTGGCATTTTTTACAATGCTGTAATCACTTACGCTGACGTTGATATAGTTGCTGTACTGCGCATCGTACGCCGTTATTGCCGCACGGTTGGCAAAGTCGAGCTTTTGCGCCGACACAGCCGACTTGGTCTTTTGCGACGCGGTAGTCGCAGGCGCGGAAGTGTGCGCCACGCTGTAGGTCTTTAGTATGTGAGTGGATGCAAGAGTGCCGAAACCTGCGTCCATCGGGTTGGAGTTGAACGTTCCGCTCGCGTTGATTTTGTCGGAGCTGGGATCGATGTCAAAGTCGTACGCAAAGTCGTACGGGGTGATTTGCACCTCGTCCATAACCTCGATAGTGTAATTGACAACCTTGCCGCCGAGGTTGGCGTTTTGGGCATATTCGCCGTACGGTGTTTTTCCCAACTCCTTGTTGGCGGTAAGCGCATTAATCTTGTGCGTACCGTCGTCGGGATCGAGTCGAGCCGATACGGCACGGTTTTCCACCTTTACGCAAATGCTGATAGTGGCTGCCTTATCGTGCGTATCTTTTACGTTTACTCTAAACTGATAGTACTCCCCGTTTGTGGAACGCTTGGCGGTAACAGCCAAACCGTTAAACGAGCAAAGAGTATTGCTTTCTTTTGTAATACCGTATGTGGACAAAGCGCTGTCCGGTATCATCTTGAATACCGACCGAGCCGCGTACAGCTTGACGGTGCGAACGCTGAAGAACGTGCCCGTTTCGGTGTCGCCGTTGTCCAATATCGCGCTATCGCCGCCGTTGATGAACACAAAGTCGTTTAAGCCTCTCGCGCGCTCGAATGTTTCACCCGTCGCGGCGGCATACATAAATCCGTCCCTATCCAAAGCAAACGGTATCGCGTGACCCACGTTGTCCAAATCTTGGGTCGTTTTGCCTATGCCCTGCAGCGTACCCGCAGTATCGACATAGCTTATGGGCGTAAAATACGCGGTTTGACCGTCGCCGCCGTTGGTTGCGGAAACGTTGGTAAATCCGAGCGAAACATTGGCGAACGTCGCGGGCTCGGTGGGCGTTTGCGACGTGACCTCTATCGCAATGGGGAACCAAATACCGGTATCAGCCGTGTCCGAAGGATCGACCACGCGGACGAGTATGTAGAAATGTCCTTTTCTCGTAACCCTGTTGCCGCTGGAATCCCTATACTGGTTTTGGGTAGCCGAACGACCGGTAAATTCTATCGTTTGGCTGTTTACGTAACGATACGTAACGTTTGCCGTTGACGCGGCATTGCTGCCGTTTGCCGCTATGGACGCCGTGTTAAAGTACGTAGGCGTAGTGCCCTCGCCCGTGGTTGCGCTATTGCTTGCGACCGAGGTCTTGCCTGCGTAGTTACTGCCCACGTTGGTTGCAAGCGGTACGGCTATATTGGACGTATCGACCTGAATATATTCGTTGGTAGGAACTTTGAGGTCGTTGGTGCCCTGCGCAAAGGTCGCCCTCAAACCATTGGCACTGCCCGTAGTGATAGTGCCGCCGTCGTCCATGTCGTAAAGGAAACTCTTAAGGCTGATTTGTGCCGTCGCACCGGGAGCTACTGTAACAAGCGGCTCGGCAAGCTTGGTAGCAAGCGCGTTGGTCGAGCCGAAATACGGACGGGTGTTGGAAATTTGGAACACCACATATACCGTATTTACGGTATTACCCACCGCCGCCTTGGATGCTGTTTCACTGGATTGCGCGGTGATTTGCAGTACCACGAACGGCGCACCCGAAGGACGGGTACCCGTAGGCTTAATGGTAAGCGTGGAATACAAGCCTGTTGCGTACGTAGTGTCGGCGGTCAACGACGCGGTGTAATACGCCGACGCATTTACTGACGACAACGTGTTGTTCGAATTAACAACGTAACTACCTACAACCGCAGTGCTCTTGAACGCCACTTTATCGTAAGCGGTGTCGGCGTCACTGTAGAATTCCGAGGCACTTAAGGTAATGCCCGCAGTGTCCGTAGGCGAAATGGGCTTGGGAATGAATATTGTAGTCAAGTTCTTGCCGTAAGGATTGTAAATCTTTCCGTCGGAATAGCTTGATACAAAGTTGTTTGCATTCTTTTCGGCAGCCGTTTGGTAATTGGACGTACCGAACTTATACTTGCCGTTGACGTTGCTTGCGCCCTTTACGGTAAGGTTTTGGTTGGTTACGGGAATAGTGAACATGGCAACGCCCACGCCGCGCGAGGTTGTGCTGCCGAAAGCGTCGCGCACCTTGGTGTACAGCGTAAACTTGCCGTCCGCCTGACCGTCCACGCCCGCACGCGGCAGTTTGGTTATTGCCGTAATGTTCAACGTGTTTCTTGTAGTGGCTGTGCCGCCGCTCCAGTTATACGTCATGTACGAGCTGGCGTTTACGGTGCACGCCGAGTTGAGATACAAGCCTGCATTGTTTGCGGGTGCTGTGTCGTAGTTGCTGGACGTACCCGCCGTGAAATATACGTTGTTGATATTACCGCCGCTGATATTGGCATAGTCGTTATCTTTGGCAAGCGTAGACGCAGCAATGGAAATGCCTACGCTGGTGCCACGCACTTTTGACGTGGGATAGTTGTAGTTTTGAGATACGGGGGCTTGGTTGATGCTGACCGCAGTTACCCTTACCCTGCCGTTGCCCGACGCACCGGAATTGCCCAAAGCGTTGCTTATTTGGGTAAATCCGCTGCCTACGTAGTTGGAGCCGCTATAGCTGCTACGAGGGTCGTCGCCGTGTCTGACAGCGCCGCCGTAATAACCGCCGCCGCCGCCACCCTCGTCGTTGGGGTAGCTTGAAACGTGTCTGGACGAATCTGCACTACCGCCTTGATAAATGGCGTTTGCACTGTGCGCTTGCGTATAGGTAGTGGTATTACCGCCGCCGCCGCCCGCAGCTACGAGTACGCGAGTATTATAGCTGGACGCGGTTGTAGCCGTGCCTGCCGTCGTGCGTATGTCGGTAGCACCGCCGCCGCCCGAGCCCGCAGTGCCTATACCGTTACCGCCGCCGTTATAGCCGCCGTAACGCCACGTTGTGCCGCCGTCTATGCTGCCCGTGCCGCCTGCGCCGGTGCCGCCGCAGTATATGTAATACGTCTTTGCCGCAGTAAGAGTGATTTGAGCCGCAACGTAACCGCCGTAGCCGCCGTTGGCAGTACCCGTGTTTGCACTTGTGCTGCCGCTGTAACCGCCGCGCGCGCCCCACAGCTCGAACTTCCATGTTCCGCGCGGGAAGGTAACGGAATAATAGCCGCCGTTGTATGTATAATCAACGTAGTTGCCGTTTGTAAACGTACCGTTAGTGATATACGTTTGTATGGTAGTTCCCGTTAGGTTGGTGTAGTTCGCCGAAGTCGATACTTCCGCCGAATCCGCACTGTCCACACTCACCTTTTTGGACGAGTCCAAGGTAAGTGCGCACGTAACGGCTACCGCAAGCGCGGTTATGACCGTTGCAAGCAGCAACAGTACGCGCCGCCCTATCTTGATTCTGTTTTCACTCGTATGATTGTTCATACTTCTACCTCTCTGGTATTGACGTTGAGTTGATTTTTTGTTAACAATTTGTTCACAATTTTATATATATACAGCTAAATGTTAACATATTGTTCATATTTTGTCAATACTTTTTGAGGTTTTTGACGATAAATATTAGAACTTGTATTTCCCTATAATTATTGATAGGTCGTAATCTTTCCTTTTCTTCCTTTGTTTTACGGCTCGCTGTGGGTGACGGCTTAGTCACCCCCTCTTTGTGCAATAGCCGTTAGGCTTTGTAAATATTATTTTATGGCGTAAGCCAAAGGAGCAATTATGCAAGTACAGCTTTTTAAGAAAGTCGGTAAGTATACCGACAAGAACGACGGAAAGGAAAAAACCTTTACCAACTTCTACGTCAAGTGCGGCGATTCGCTTATACCTGTGGAAGTTTGCTACTTTCCGCAAGACAAATTCGACGGGCGCGACCCGAATTATAACGGTCGCAAGCAAGTAATGTCGGCGTTTGCCGTAACCCTTCCCGATAAGCCCGACGGCGGCAGTTCGGCACAAGCAACACCGTCGCAAGGCAAACCGCCTGTTCCCGACCAACCGCAACCTGTGGACGATACCGAAAGCGCGTTAAGTGGATTTTAAGCTATAAAAGCTAATAAATCAAAAATAACGTGTAAAACGTGTAAAACTCATATAGGCGACAATCGCGAAAAGTACATTAACACGGCAAATATCCCCTTTTACGCTGAAAAACAGCACGTTACGCGCACCGCTTGGGGCTTGTCCAAGCGGTGCGAAAAAACGTGTAAAACGTGTAAAAAAGCGTGTAAAACTCCGTGTAAAACGTGTAACATTCGTAAATCGAGAGGTTAAATAATGAAATTACGTCAATGTCATATTGTTATCGATAAAAATAGATTGAGTGTCGATATTAAATCGATTTTCGATAACTACGATATTATCAAAAAATGTGCATACATATTGCACTATCATAACGATATTTCGCCGCACTATCATATATGCTTGCATTTCGGGGGCGCGTCGGTCGATATTCAACAGGTCGCAAAGTGGTTTTGCCTCGCATATAAAGACGAGCAAGGCAACGAGCATGACGGTACACAGTTTATTAACAAAATCAAAGGTCGTTGGACTGATACGTTATTATATCTCGTTCGCGGTATGGATTATGTAACAATGTGCGTTCGATAATTTAAAAGCGTGTAACGTTCGTAAGTCGAGAGGTTAAACAATGAATTTACGACAATGCGAAATCGTTACCGACGTAGATAAGTTAAACGTAGACCTGCAAGCAACCTTTATGAAATATAGCACCATTAAAAAATGGGCTTACATAGTACACGACAAAGACGATACCCGTCCGCATTATCATATATGCTTGCACTTCGGGGGCGCGTCGGTCGATATTCAACAGGTTGCAAAGTGGTTTTGCCTCGGCTATAAAGACGAACAAGGCAACGAGCATGACGGTACGCAGTTCATAAACAAGATAAAAGGTCGTTGGACTGACGTATTGCTATATCTTACTCACGGTAACGAGAGCCAAAAAAACAAACACCAATATTCAGTTTCCGAGGTTACGGCGAATTTTGATTTTGAAACCGAAATTGAAAGCGCAAAAATTCTCGGTGACTTTGAGCATTATTCATACGCTCAACAACTGCAATATGTCAACAGCTTGCCGACGGCGGAAAAAGTCAAAGCGTTTTCGCAACTTCGCAAGCTATGGGAGTTACAATGTCAAGTTTTAACTTTGAATACGGATAGAAGTATACAGGTCGTTTTTATAACAGGTAAAGGCGGCACAGGTAAAACGTATTACGGCAAAAAGCTGTTAACAAGCTTAGGCTATGATTTTTGTATCTCGTCCGCCTCAAATGACCCCTTTCAAGACTATTTAGGTCAAAAGGGCATAATCCTTGACGATATGCGCGATTATGCGTTCCCATTTGAGGATTTATTAAAAACGTTAGATAATAATACTTCTTCGTCGGTAAAAAGCCGATTTGCAAATAAGGTTTTTAACGGCGAAATGATAATTATAACCTCGTCGGTGCCGCTTGTCTATTGGTTTAAAGGCAAGGACAATCACGGTAACTATTACAGTCTATCCGCCGAGGATTTAATACAACTTTACCGCCGAATATCCTGTTATGTCGTTATGACCGACAAAGATATATCGGTATATTCCGAGGGTGTTGACGAACTCGGCAAGCCGAAAGGACGTGCAAGGGTGTTCAAAAACGAGCTTGTAGGCATCAAAGCGGAACAAAAGCCAAAGGTCGATTTTACGGCAATGTTTGGAAAAATTTGCGCCGATGCCGACAATGCGAGTTTTGATCAACCGACACTCATTCCCGTCGACAACCCCGACGAACTCCCCTTTTAAATATATTATTCGAGGTATAAAAGTATGATTGGAAAAAAGGACAAGCCTGCTATTTCTTTCGACGATAAAATGCGTGCGGCAAAATATGACTGCATACACAAAGCGTTAAAAGAAATTTTGTCAACGGAAGTGAAAATCACAAATCCAACGACAAATAAAGAGGAAGTAAATTTCGCACAAACAGTTAGCGTAATAAAGACACGCGCGCGGCTTGCGCTTGAATTTGTAACTACTCTTGATAAGAATAGCGACGACAACTAAATCTTTCGCGGCGGCGATAAAACGTAAAAAATAAAAAGCGAGGTATAAACCCATGGCAAAGCACGTCACAACTAAATCCGGTAAGAAAATTACCCTACTCAATCCTGCGGAAAAAGGTCGTAAGTTTGCGGCGGAACTTAAAAGAAATGTTCATGCTACTAACGACCATAAAATCAAGCGCGACGATAACGGCAAAGAAATCCCTTTGACCGACACGCAAAAGGCGTGGCGTTCGGGCTATTTGGCGGCGCGTAAAGATAACGCAAATTGCCATAAGGCAAAACAACGTTCTTCCAAAAAATAAATAACTACGGGCGGCAAAGAAAATCATTATAGTTACGGCGGCTGTATTGCTTACGTCCGTGGCTGGGTAAATTGGCGGTGAAATATGACAAAAACAAAGAAAATTATAATTATCCTACTGTGCGTTTTGCTTATCGGCGCGGCGGCTGGCGGTATTGTAGGGCTTATTAAAACGAAAAGTGACAAATCCCCTACTACAACTACCAAATGTACGGAACATGTCGAAGTCATAGACAAAGGCAAAGCCGCGACGTGCAGGGCAACGGGTTTAACCGACGGAAAACATTGTTCTAAGTGCGGCATTGTTACAGTCAAGCGCACGGTTATTCCTGTTATAGACCATAATTATGTTTATGGCTCTTGCGTTATGTGCGGCAAAGAAAATCCAAATATGCTGTTAGATGAAGATGCATATTATCTTGTCGGCTCTATGAACGATTGGGTGTGGACTTCCGATATGTATAAGTTTACGCCTGTCGCTACTAACTTAGCTAATGTTACGTCGCAGTATAAGTTGACTATATCGCTTGACGCGCTTACGCAAGTTAAGATTTGGAAAGGCAATAATGATTGGTCGTTTAACAACTTTGAATCCGATTGGGAATACGCATTGCGCGGCGATAATCTTACTATAATGGAAAGCGGCACGTATAATTTTTATCTTAAATTTTACATAGATAACGGCAGTTCGGTGTATGTCGAGCAAGTCAATAAGGCTGATAATTCGGGTATTGCACCCTATAACGACAAAAGCGAATTCGCGGAGGCGTATGCTTCCGCTAATTCGCTTTTAGCTGTTCCGCTGTCTACGGATAGGATTGATACTATTTCGCGTGTTATGGAAAGCTACGAATATACTAATAACTCCGGTCCTTGGGGTTATTCCGAAAAAGCATTTAAACAGTATGACGGTTTTAAGCTTAGCGTTACATTTCCATTTGACCCTTATACTGATTTTGAAACTGACCCCGATAAAATGGGTAATGACGGTCTTTTGTTTTCAGCACAAGCGCGTGATGATACCGACGGTAGCATGAACGAAGCTATATTTTTTGGCTTTAAAAATTATAATACGAGCGGCGTTTATGGTTATGCGACGTGGGGACGGTATAACGGTTGGGGTCAAGAGTATGAAATAACGCTTGATATGTCCATTGGAATGTCGATTGAAAATAATTATCCGAATGAACTTGGTTTTTACTTGACGGAAAATGAATTGCGCTTTGTGTTTGCTGTCTATGGCAATAAGGCGGAAAAAGTCTTTTTGTCGGACAGCGCGGAATATACTGCCTTTTATAATCTCATTGTTTCACATAAGTTGACAGCGGATTTTAACAATTCTCATGAGTGTTTAGAATTGTATAATATTTATCCCTTAACTGACCCTGCCGCAAAGGACGGTCATACTTTTGTTGGTTGGTATTACGACAGTGCTTTAACTCGTCCGTATGACGGACAACCCATAGACAAGTACGCTACGATTTATCCGAAGTACGAAATAAACCGTTATACGGTAACATTTAATTCTAACTGCGAAACCAAAGTAGACCGTCAAATAGTGGATTGGGGTACTTCGGTCAATCTTGTTACTCCTGCCATTAAGGGCTATACGCTATTAGGTTGGTATTTGTCGGACGGTACGCAATATACTAATCAACCTATAACGGAAAATACTTTATTGTCCGCACGTTGGGAAGAAACTGTATGCACCATAACATTTTTCGTTGATGACGAAATTTACTATACCGAACAAGTAAAATATGGTGCGCCCTTATCTACTGTTGTCGATAAAGCTGCTTTAATCAATTTGCAGGTAATGTCGATTTATAAGTCCGATAATACGCCGATTGTAAACGACGTTAGCGAAATGGCAGTGTTGGACGATTTCAATGTAGTAGCCGTTGAAATGTACGGCGTGGAAAAGGTAAAGAATACAGCTAAAAATAATGTCGTGCCGATTATTTGCGGCGTTGTCGGCGGCGTTGCTTTGATTGCGCTTGTAGCGATCGTTTGCAAATGCGTTATACGCAGTGGCAAAAGCGTTAAGCGCAAAAAACATATATAAGGCGGTGGTTGATTATGGCAAAATCGAGTAAAACAATATCCACCGTTATTTCGGTTGTGTTTGTCGTGCTTATTGTGGCTTTGTTAGTCGGCGTTATCTTTACTGTTCGCGGCGTAACTGAAAACGGTCAACGCAATTTCTATGTTCAATATGGCAATGAAAAAGTCGGTGCGTTAAAAAAGGACATTAAGCTTGAAACCGGCTCGGCGCATGTTTTTTACTGCGGCACGGTAACGGGTCAATCGGTGGACTATGACGTAGAAATATACGTCAATACGGATAACTTTGACAACTTCGATTTTGAAGTCGATAGTCGATATAAAAACTTCAAGAAAGAATTATCAACGTATGATTGTTCGGCTTTATTCGGGGTTGTTAAAAACGATACGTGTTTTTTTGTTAGTATGCCGTCCGAATTGACTATGTATGCGATTATTCAGTCTAAATATGACGATTCTACGGTTACGGGTATTCCCGATTGCGAATTATCTAAACCTAATAGTTTTATTCTTTCTATAACGGATAGAGTGGAAAAAACAACAACTCAAATATACTTTTGTTAAGTTGGTGGACTATGGAAAAACAACAAACAATTTTAAATAAAATACTTCTTATCGTGCTTGTTAGCATTATAGCAGTAATGACCGCTATAAGCGGTATATTTACACGTTCCGTATATGCCGATACGGATATTGACGTAGTGGCGGCTTTTGAAAAGCAGGACGCTATGGTTGATTTGCAAAATTCGACAATCGGCGGCAATGCTTTTAATATTGACGATTATCCTTATCGTGCCGACGGTAAACCGCAAATTATTTCATTTGTCGAATTTGGGTATTCTTTGTATGCGGATAAGCAGTCCGATTTTGGGCTTTACGTTTACGTTTATAATCCGCAGGATAAAGCAATCGACACAAATACCGAGCGCAATCGTATACAGTTTACATACGGGAATAATGCCGCATACTTAAAGCCTACGCTTAAATTTTTAAATTATTCTAAACAAGTCGGTTACGAAGGGCGTTTTTATAAATTCCGTATCATGCTTACATATGATGAGCGCGAACAGCTTTTAAATAACGTTGCAAAGCATGGTCGTGTGTATCAAATAATTGGTATTGAGTTGTCTTATAAGGGCGTTGTCACTGATTATAAGCACGCGCAAACTTATACGTACAGCGGTTACGCCAAAGGGTACGGCTCGGAACTTGCCGAAACCGATACCCTATCTTGCGTTGTTGACGGCTTTGATACAGTTGTTGAACTTGACGTAAAGCATAGTGAATATCGCCAAAAGGGTGATTATTATTACGGTGAACAGTCGCAACTTAACAGCGTGTATTTTCGTGTCCCTAATAGGTTTTTTGAAGATTACGGTGTATTATCCGAAATAGATTGCGAGTGGTGGGAATATTTTACAAAGCCCATGTTGGTTGTAGAGAATAAAAACCGTGGTACTGCAAGCGCGATAAATTCTCTATACGGTAGAAACACAAGGGAACTGCCTACGGATAATTACTATGTCTTTATGGCGTTTTGGGATAATCTCAAATCGGGTTGGTTTGGAAGTAAAACGGAACAGGATTTTCTTTGGACTTCTAATTACAATTACTATGGAAAGAATTATCATTTTGATTTTCTTTGGGCGGCTGACGTTCCTGCGTTAACGAAACATGATGATTGGGGCGGATTTGCGGCGGCTTTCACGGTAGATAGTTTGAAAGACTTTTACGTAAGCGGTGAAACAGTCCAAAAGAAACTTCTTGAACATAGCGAGAAGTTAGGCGGCGAAAAAGTGCGAGATAGATATAGCAAGGCGTTGTTTGAAGATTATGTCCAAGACGGTTACGATATGGGTTACAATCGCAAACCTATTAAGGCTGACGATAAAATGACTTTGTTTGTTAACCACATGAAAACTCAATCTATGTGGCAAAAAATCTTTGGCAGTGATTATGCCGTCACGACTGACTATTTTGATATGGACGCTATTATAACGATTGACGGTGACGATTTAAAAGGCACGAATAGCGAAATAGCGAATGAATTGTGCATAAATGCACGTGACGTCGATAGCTTAAAGGCTGAATACGCAAAGGCTGAATTACTTGATGAAACCGTTGTCCTTTTTCGGTTTAGTACAACAAAATATTTTGCTTGTAAGGGTGCTTATTCGTCCTGTAAGAAAGCGGATATTAACAGTGGTACGTCGGACGGCGAAATACTTATAAATGACTGTTATTATCGTTGGAAAGATAGTAATTGGAACTGCGAAATTGTTCAGGAAACTGTATATCTTGATTTTGATATAATTTCGCTTACATATACAAATGATGACGTGGAAACTGTTATTCCTGTTGTATCTTCCCCTATTGACATTTTCGGCGGATTAGACCCGTCGCTCGACGATCCGCGCGAAAATGGCAATGGTGACAATTTACTTTTAAAGATACTTCAAGCGATATTGATTATTCTTGTTGTAATTCTTTTGGTATGGATTTTAGCGGCTACGGGGTTGTTACCTACTGTTATACACGGCATTATTTGGGTCGTGTGTTTGCCGTTCCGTTTGATTAAAGCGACCGTTGACGGCGTGAAAAAATCCGTCGATAAAAATAAAAAGGGAAAGTAAAATGCAAAACAAAAATAGTAAATTAAATAAAGTCGTTAAAGGTACAGGCATAGCCGTTAAGGTTGTGCTTGTACTCTTAGGCTTAGCTACGGCGGCGTTTTTCGCTTGGATTGCCTATTCTCTTTATACATTGTTGTTGGGGGCATTGTAATATGTTTGGAAAAAAGAATAATAATCGTGGCGGTAATCGACCGCATTTCCATTGTTCAAGCAAACAGCAAGAAAAGGCTATTAAAGCTAATTATTGGCGGCGTAGTGGCAAGGCGCAAACACCGCAACAATCACAACCAAAAGCAAAACAAAATGTGGGCGAACAAGCTAATAAGGCTGTTGCGGCGCGTCCTGCTTTTAAATTGCCGTTACAAGACGGTGGGCATTGTTGGAATATTTATAAAGTATCAAATAAGATACTTAACGGTAAACAAGATAATGACGTTCATGGCGGTTTAGTATTAGCCGAGGAAAACGATAATGTTATACTCGTTGAAGTTACGCATAGTCCAAAGCATACTAAACGTAATAATATTCCGATAAAAAATAAAGTAAGTACCGATAAAAAGAAAGACCCACAAACAGGCGAAGAACTTGACGAATTGCAAGAAAGTTATTTGCGCCGAAAACTTGTTGTTTCTATTGAAACAAAAAATGGCGTTGAAGGTATTAATGTTCGTGCTTTAAATAATCAAATGAATGATTTGCAATTTACTGACGAGGAAAAAGAAGAAATATTAAATAAATTAAGTCATTTATCTACTGCGGAAAGTCAATACATACTCTTTAAAAAATTAGCGACAAAGAAAAATACCGACACTTGATGTCGGTATTTAGCAAGGTCTACCTGCAAATTATTGCTGCTGACCGCCGTTCTTAAAGGTCGAGTAATTTAAGATGCCTTTGCCGTTTACACACCCCTCGTAAAGGAACGTCAACCATTAAATATATTATACAGTAACATATAAAAAAAATCAAGCGTTTTACGCAAATAAAAAATTCATCTTAAATAAGGAATTATATTATGCAAAAGACACAAAAGACGTTTAGTCCGCTCGATTGTAGCCTATGCAAATGCTATGACTGCAAGTATCGAGCAAAGTTTGAACAGCTTTACAGTGTCGGGTTTAAGATACCTATTAAGGACTGCATCCGGCTACAAAAACAACGAGGTAAACGATAATGAAAACTTGGAAAAAGCTTTTATATGTTGCTCTCGGTATAACAATTTTAATAGTAATAGGATATTTTATTTATACGGCGGTACAGCTATGACAAATGCCAAAAGGCTTAAAATTATAAATCACTTTATATGTATGGCAATAACGCTCGGCATATTGTTGTTGGGCGTTTTCGTGTTCTCTAATGCTCTCGGTAGACTTATCGAGAGTATTAGAGATCTCGGCTATTCTATTGGATATTTCTTTGCCGAGCTGTTTGGCATCGAGCATACAATAACACCGACCGTCAATGAGTTTGCTAAAATTCCGTTCTTTGATTTTTCCATATCGAGCGACACACCGTCTACTTCCCTGCCCGATACATGGTCGGGCTTTCAATCCTCATGGGGCGCATATTGGCGGCTGTGGGCTACGGCCGACAATTTTACAGGTTATATCAGTTTTCTCGGTGATATTTTATTTTATGTGTGCATGGCGGTTTTAGTAATAATGCCGTTTGCGCTGTTGCTGTATTTATATCTTGGTCGGTATACTAAGCAACAAAACAACGACTATGATATAGATAGTAAACCGCTCCGCGCGTTTAAATGGTTGACTGCACATACATATATACCGATACGCAATTTTATATATCAGCTTGTAGATTTCGTTAAAGAACATAAGCGGTATTATGGTATATGGATATTTTTATTATTGTTGTACGCTAATGTATTTACCATAGTTATTGAGTTTATAGCGTTCTATTTTTACTTCGTTATCTCGTTCGATTTAAGCGGTATCTATCGGCAAGTATACAAACTGTTTGTTGACCTCGCCGTGCCGTTCTCGGTCATTCCTGTATGGCTTTGGGTTATAATAGCGTATTTGATATTAAGCTATATAAGCAAAAAAATAGCGTATAATCGGCTGTATCATAATGAGCTTATGAACCGTGGATTTATTAACGAGCGCGGCGTTGTTACAATCGTTTACGGCGCAATGGGCGTTGGTAAAACCACGCAAATAACGGATATGGCACTTTCTACGGAAATACAATTTCGTGACACAGCGTTTGAAATAATCCTTGAAACGGATATGCAATTCCCATACTTTCCGTGGTGCAACCTTGAAAACGAATTAAAATGCGCTTTGAATTACCACGTTGTTTATGATATTCATTCGTGCCGCCGTTGGGTACGAAAAAAGGCTAAGCGTTGGAAAAAGTACCGTTGCCGACAAAAGATATTCGACTATGACTATGAGCGTTACGGACTTCAATATGATGATAAATTAAAACTTATTGATATTTGGTCGGCAATCGAGGACTATGCCTGTGCGTATCTCATTTATACCGTACAATCGTCTTTGCTTATTTCCAACTATTCTATTCGCTCCGATAATCTTATGTCGGACTTGGGTAACTTCCCTTTGTGGAATACGGATTTTTTCAAGCGCGACAGTCGGCTTATTGACAGCTATTCGCGGCACGCGCATATACTTGATTTTGATATGTTGCGGCTCGGCAAGCAAATGCTAAAAGATAATCCTAATAGAAACGCATTAGGCTTTGGCGTTTACATAGTAAGCGAAATAGACAAAGAACGCAAAAACACGCCTGAATTAAAAGACAAGAAAATCGACGCGACGGCTGACGATTGCAACCAAAAAAACGATTTATTCAATATCTTACTCAAAATGATACGTCACGCTTGCGTGGTTGCAAACAAGGTGTTTGTAAAGGTCTTTGCCGATTTGCAACGACCTTCAAGCTTAGGCGCGGACGCGCTTGAATTGGGCGAAGTTGTTGACATAGTAAGCGCAGGCGATATGTTCCCGACACTCCCCTTTTTCTCGCCGTTTTGGCTGTTCGATTTACTGTTCAGCTTTTTAAAATCTAAGTTTGATAATTTTTATATAAGCTATCGTTATGTTCGCGCCGACAATACTTTATTGCTTTATTTATTCAAAAGCATTACCGCAAAGCTAACGCATTACCACGACGGTATGTATAATCTTTTCGGTAGCCAAACCCTCGCGCTCCAAGTAGAACGAGGATCGCGCGAGGGTGAATTTATGTCGCGGAAGTATTACCGTATGCCGAAAAAGATTTATAGCAAACGGTACGCAACGGATTGTTTGTCGGGTATCTTTGAAAATCGTGCGGCGGCGAATTATGTCGGTATTGACGATTTAGCGGAATATGCCGATATTATGGCAACGCCTGTTGAGCTTGCTGCTCAAAATTCGCACTTCCAAAAAGAAATCAAAACTCTCAATTCGGCTGATGCGTAACCCGAAAATGGTTAGGGTTTTCGGAAAGTGGTCGAGCGGCATGGGATTTGTTATAGGTCGAATGGTCTATAACATACTCTTGCCGCGAAGTAGGGATTGCGTGGAACGCGCTCCGGCTTGGGCTTTGGGCGTGGTTGGGCAAGCAAAAAGGACGGTCTATTGACCGTCCTTTTATTTTTCAAACAGTGTAATATTTTTTGCCTATCGCTTTTGCCATTGCTTTACCGTATTGGTCTATTTTCTTTGAAATAAAATCGTGTTCTTTTTCGGTAAAGCACTCAAATAAATCTTCCGTATCAAGGTCGTAGTAGGCTCTTGCGATTGCGTGTAACAAAATTTCTTTTGCTTTTTCGTTCATTTCTTTTTTTGTCATTTTATCCTCCGCCCGTTTTGCCGATAGCACAGCAGTTTTTTATTTATCTATGTTGTTTTTGGCTATTGCCCGTGGGTACTGTTTTTTTAGTTCCTTGTATCGCTTAATTGCGATATGTCGTTCTTTGCCTTTGTAATCCTCGTCAATAATCTTTTCAAATGGTTGACCGCCTTTTTTATAGCCTTTGAATACGCACACGGAATAGTATATTTTGTTGTGGTAGTAGTCTACACGGCGTAATAGCTGTATGTGTATGTCGTAAATGATTTGCGCCTCTCGCATTTGGTTATACAGTGTATACAGTTCGTCGCGGTAGCTTTTCATGTCCTCTATAAGTTGCTCGGCGGTTTGTATAATGCGCTGTGCGCTTTTGTCGCTTTCGGCTATCCGTTCGAGCGTGTCGAGCTTTTCGGGGTTCCATATTCCCCCGATAAAATACATATCGGGGGTTATGTACTCCGTTCGCCCATAATGCTTGAATTTATCTATTAGATTGCTTGTCATTGCTCTTGCACTCCTTTCGGTATCGTAGGCGGCTATACAGCCGCCTGCAATCGCCTTTTCTCTTCTTCCTTGATTATTTCCGAGCCGTGCAAGCGGCGGATTTCGTCGAGTGTCAAGCGGTATTTGTTGTTTTTCGGGTCTTGCGCCCATGCCCATGCTTTTTTGCTACTGCACCAAAAAAAGCCGAGTTCTTTAAGCTGTTGGCGGTAGGCGTACGCGCCGAATACCCATAACCACTTGCCGCAAAGTTCTATTGTACAATCAAATGTAATGATAGCATCTATAATTTTGCGGAAATCGTCGGGCGCGTTCGCCGCCTGTTCTTTGGTGTACTGCTTGCCGTCCGCCGTTTCGTGTATGTTCTTTACACGTTCAAAAATTATATCGTATTCCGCGTTGATGGCTTGCATGTCCTCTACATTGCCGCCCCTGTCGGGGTGATGCTTAAAGGCAAGCGTTTTGTATTGGCGTTTTAATTCGTCTACGGTGTTTACATTGTTAAAATACTTCATGATATACTCCTCTTTGATATTGTTCTTTATTTTGTCTTGATTGTGATAATTTCCGCGCGTGTTATTTCGCTTTGCGCGTATTCCTTGTCTATATTAGCAAGTGCCTTTTGCGCGGCTTTTCGCGTGTTATACACTTCGGAGAACGTGCGCGATATGTTCCCGTTAAAGCTGTTGCGTGTGATTTCGTAAATAAGCTTATACTTTGTCATTGTTCTTGCTCCTTTCATTGATAGGTTGTCAACCTTGATTACCCTTATATTATATATGATTTTTCTAATAATGTCAAGTAAAATCATATACTTTTTCTAAAAAATATTATATTTTTCATATATTTATTTGAAAATGCTTGACATTATAAGATATTTAATGTTAAAATGGGCGTACTTTATAAAGGAAGGTGTACGACCAAAGGCAATGATAAATTTAACTGAAAAATTGCGTATAGCAATGATAAAACAAGAAGTAAATCAAACGACATTAGCGACGAGAACAGGTCAAAAACAATCTAATCTTTCACAAAAGTTTATAACTAATAACTTTAAATTATCCGAGTATGCAAAACTTGTCGAGGCTCTCGGCTGTACCCTTGAAATAAATATTGTCTTACCAAGTGGCGAAAAGGTATAGAACAGCCACGCATTAAGACCAACCGACAACGGTCTATCCTTTTAGATTGCAAGAGGCAAAGAAACAGCCAAACCACCGACCAAGCAAGCATACGCTTTGCCGCGGTATAATGACAAGTCCGAAAGCGACCACAAAGGTCTATCCTTTTGAGTTGCTTTCGGCAACCCGAAAGGACTGCGGCAAATGCGATTTGTCAAGCACACCGTGGAATAAATTTTTATGCCGCGAAAGGTGCTTGACAAATTGCAAGTATGCGAGATTAGAACGGTCAAGTTTGACGGTAGGACGTGGGCGACCGCAAGCGAGTTAGCGCGGCGCCCACGCTCCGCAAACTCTATCCGATTGGCTCAGCAAAACAAGCCGTCCGTGTTTGATACATTCAAGCATGGGCGGTTTTTTACGCGGTTACGCAAATAAGGACATAATTGCCATGAAACTAAAAGGAACAAAAAATTTAACCTACACACAACGCCTACAAATAGAACAATGCTTTAATGCAGGATTAACAAGACAAGCCATAGCCGATAAGCTTGGAATAGGCATAGCTACCGTCTACCGCGAATTACGCCGCGGCAAATATGAGCATAAAGTAAAAAGTTATTATGATTGTATCGGTGAGCCGATATATAAAACCGAAACACGGTATAGCCCCGAACTTGCTCAATCTAAATACGAAATCAACAAAACAAGCCACGGGCCACAACTCAAAATCGGCAACGATTTTGAGTTTGTCCGCTACGTGGAAAAGCGCATAATAAAAGACCATATATCCCCTTGCGCGGTATGCGGCGAAATAAAACGCAATAAGCTATTTAAAACAACTATTAGCAAAACAACAATGTATCGGTATATCGAAATGGGTATATTTATGAATATAACTATGTCACATTTACCTGTTGGATTGCGAAAAAAGCAATACCGCAAGGTAAAAGAAAAACGTCCACCTCGCGGCACAAGTATAGAAAAACGTCCAAAAGAAATAGCCGAGCGGAATACGTTCGGGCACTGGGAAATGGATTGTGTTGTTGGAAAGCAAGAAACAAAAAGTGTTTTGCTTGTTCTCACTGAAAGATTAACGCGCTACGAACTTATATTTAAAATGCCAAATAAAAAAGCTGAAAGCGTTGTTAAATGCCTAAATAAATTAGAATATAAATACGGTAAGGATTTCCGTAAAATATTCAAAAGTATAACGGTAGATAACGGTACGGAGTTTAGCGATTTCAACGGTATAGAGCGGTCAATATATAAAGGCAAGCGTGTAGACGTTTATTATTGTCACCCCTATTCTTCGTGTGAACGTGGGAGCAATGAGCGGATCAACCGCGATATACGCCGTCTACTGCCGAAAGGTACAAACTTTACGCCGTGTACCGACGAGGAAATACAAGCTGTACAAGATTGGGTAAACGATTATCCACGCGCTATATTCGGCTATGAAAGTGCGGCGGTAAAGTTTGCCGAGCAGTTAGCGGCGATATAATCGCGTGTTCCGCTCCGGCACGGTAAGCGTAAAAATACGCTTGCCTATTTTGTCATATTCTTAATTCTCTATTCCCTGTATTAAGCGCATACAATCCCCTTGCTCGCAAGGGGATTGTATTTGTTTTCAGTCTTTAATAGATTGTATTATATCACAGTTTTAAAATTTTTTTAATAAATTATCAAAACCTACTTGACAATTCGATAAATATTAGAACTTTAATATAATATTTTCTCTTATAAGGCAATGTTCGTATAATATTTGTGCTCAACTTGCTTGACTTACCTTCCGATATATTGTATAATTCCAGTGTAATACGTGCGCGGGGGTGGCGAAATTGGCAGACGCGCAGGTCTCAGAAGCCTGTGGGTAACTCCGTACGAGTTCAAGTCTCGTCCTCCGCACCAAACAAAAATCGGCAATGCTGTGTTCATTGCCGATTTTTGTTTCTTCACTATTATATAAAAGGTTGAGATTCCTCGCGTTGCTCGGAATGACAAAAGTAGTTTTAGCTACTGAACTAATTTCTTTTGTCATACTGAGCGCAGCGAAGTATCTCAACCTCTTTTTAATTCTTAATTCCGAATTCCGAATTATCTATATTTCTTCAAACAAGTCCTTACCCACGCCGCATATGGGACAAAGGTAATCGTCGGGGACCTCGTCACCCTCGTATACGTAGCCGCATATGGTGCAACGGTATTTTTTGCCGCTTTGCTGTTTTTCCGTTTGCTGTTCCTCAACGTACGTGGGTGCGGTCTTGGGCGCGCCGCCCTTGATCACCTTGTGATAGTAGTCGTACGTCATAGGCGTTTTGCTGCCGAAGGTATCCGCCGCGACCAGCTTGCCCAAAAACACGGTGTGCGTGGGCGTTTCCATTTGGTCTATCACATCGCAAACGATATATCCGCAGCTGTCGCTCAGCACGGGCAGGCGCGACTGCACCGAATAGTCCACGCCCTCGAACTTGTCCACTTCCCTGCCCGACTTAAAGCCGAACATGCCGATCAGCTTAGGGTCGGAGCTTTCGGCAAGCACGGATATTGCAAACTTGCCTATATCCCTTATGCACGCGTTGGTAAAGTTGTCGCGGTTAATGCTGACCGCAAACGTGGCGGGCTCGGCGGTCACTTGCATTATGCTGTTGGCTACGCAGCCGACGGGACGACCCTCCGACCAAGTGGTGACGATATACACGCCGTACGACAGTTTTGTTATAATGTTATTGTTCATAATTGATTTCTCCTTTTCTTTTATATTATATATATTGTGTGTCAACTTGTAAAGTCATATCACCTTCTTTTCATTGACTTTTTTTACAAAATGCGGTACAATTATATGCGTAAAATATTGTATTTTGTAGGGTTATCGACAATGTATAGAATAGGATTAGACATAGGATCTACCACAATAAAAACAGCCGTGTTGGACGACAACGGAACGCTTGTCAGGTCCAACTATCAACGGCACAATTCGGACGTTCGCGCGACAATGTACGGCGAGCTGAAAGAGCTGTTAAAGCTATACGACCGGTTCACCATTACGGTGACAGGCTCGGGCGGCATTTCGGTGTCCGAATGGCTGGGGATCCCGTTTGTGCAAGAGGTCATAGCGGGCGTTGAGGCAATTAAGCGGCTTATACCCGAAACGGACGTTGCAATCGAGCTGGGCGGCGAGGACGCAAAGATAACATATCTCGGCGACAGCCTTGACCAGCGCATGAACGGCACGTGCGCGGGCGGAACGGGCGCGTTTATCGACCAAATGGCGGTGCTGTTGAACACCGACGCGTCGGGACTTAACGAGCTTGCCAAGTCCGCAACCATCATCTACCCTATCGCGTCGCGGTGCGGCGTATTTGCCAAATCGGATATTCAGCCGCTCATCAACGACGGCGCGCAAAAGTCGGACATTGCCGCGTCCGTATTCCAGTCGGTCGTCAACCAAACCATATCGGGCTTGGCATGCGGCAAGCCCATTCGCGGCAACGTGGCGTTCCTCGGCGGACCTTTGCACTTTTTGAGCGAGCTGGGCGCTCGATTTGTCGCCACCATTCGCCCGACCAAAGCGATATTCCCCGAAAACTCGCAGGTGTTTAACGCAATCGGCGCGGCGTACAAGTCGGACAAGGTTTTTACAGCCGCCGAGCTTTCCAAAAAACTCGAACAGGTCAAGGACATAGCGGAAAGCGAGGTCACTCGCCTCGACCCGCTGTTTAAGGACAAGCACGAGCTTACCGATTTCCGCTTACGGCACAGCAAGGTGTCCATTCCGTTTGCCGACATAAAGGCGCACAAGGGCGCGACATTCCTCGGCATTGACGCCGGCTCTACCACCACCAAGGTTGCGCTAATCGACTCCGACGGCGGGCTTTTATATTCCTGGTACGGCTCCAACTCGGGCGATCCGCTCGCATCCGTTACCGAAATAATCAAGCAAATTTACGACATACTCCCCGATGACGCATACATAGGCTACGGCACTATCACCGGCTACGGCGAAAGCCTGATAAAAACGGCGCTCAACCTCGACAACGGGGAAATCGAAACAATGGCGCACCTTACCGCATCGCAAACCATTCTTCCGGGAGTGGACTTTTTGCTCGACATCGGCGGTCAGGACATGAAATGCCTGCGTATAAAGGACGGCGTAATCACCGACATACTGCTAAACGAGGCGTGTTCGTCGGGCTGCGGCAGCTTTATAGAAACGTTTGCGCGCGCTATCGGCATGAACGCCGAACGGTTTGCCAAAGTCGGTTTGGACTCCGCCGCGCCAGTCGATCTCGGATCGCGCTGCACGGTGTTTATGAACTCGCGCGTCAAGCAGGCGCAAAAGGAAGGCGCGTCCGTCGCGGATATTTCCGCAGGTCTCGCCTATTCGGTTGTCAAAAACGCACTGTTCAAGGTTATCAAGCTGCGCGACGCCGCCGAAATGGGCGAAAAGATTATCGTTCAGGGCGGTACGTTCCTTAACGAATCGGTACTGCGCGCGTTCGAGCTGGTGTCGGGGCGCGAGGTAGTCCGCCCCAATCAGGCGGGACTTATGGGCGCTTACGGCGCGGCGCTTATCAGCCGCAACAACTACACAGGCGGCAAAAGCACAATCAAGACCAAAGCCGAGCTGGACAAGTTCCGCGTAATCAAGTCGTCGCGGCGTTGCGAAAAATGCGGCAACCACTGCCTGCTCACCGTTTCCGAATTCGACGACGGCAGGACGTTCATTTCCAACAACCGTTGCGAACGCGGCGGCAACGCGCCCGAAAAGACTGTGGAAAAGCTGCCCAATCTTTTCGACGAAAAATACAAGCGGCTTTTTGCATACTACCGTCCACTGCCCGAGGACAAAGCGCCGCGCGGCGTGGTCGGCATTCCGCGCGTGCTTAATATTTACGAAAACTATCCGTTTTGGTTTACATTCTTTACCGAACTCGGCTACTCCGTCAAGTTGTCCCCGCGCTCCTCGCGCGACGTGTATTCGCGCGGCATAGAAACGATGCCGTCCGAATCGGTGTGCTACCCCGCGAAGATAGCGCACGGGCACATTCAGTCACTTATCGACGCGGGCGTAAAATTCATATTCTACCCCTGCCTGCCGTACGAGCGCAAAGAGGACGAAAAAGCGGACAATCACTATAACTGTCCAGTCGTCGGCTCGTACCCCGAGGTTATTCGGCTTAATATGCGCGACGAGTTCAAGGCGAATGACGTCAAGTTTGCAGCGCCATTCCTGCCCATTGCAACGCCCGCGCGCATGACGGCAAGGCTCAAGCAGGAGTTCCCCGAAATTTCGGGACGGCAAATCGCCCGCGCGGTAAAAAAGGCGTACATAGAACAAACCGAATTCAACGATTGGTCGCGTAGGCGCGGCGAGGAAATAGTCAAGCTTATCGACGAGAACGGCGGACACGGCATTGTGCTTGCGGGACGCCCTTACCACCTCGATCCCGAAATCAACCACGGCGTGCCGCAAATGATAAATTCCTACGGCTTTGCCGTACTAACCGAGGACAGCGTGGCGCACCTACACAAAGCGCCCCGCCCGCTGCGCGTGGTCGACCAGTGGACGTACCATTCGCGGCTGTACAGCGCGGCAAACTTTGTGCGCACGCGCAACAACATAGACCTTGTTCAGCTTAATTCGTTCGGGTGCGGACTGGATGCCGTCACCACCGACCAAGTGCAGGAGCTGCTCGAGGCGGCAAACAAGGTGTACACCCTGCTCAAAATAGACGAGGTGTCCAACCTCGGCGCGGCGCGCATACGCATACGCTCGCTTATGGCGGTAATCAAGGACAGGCAGGTCAAAGCCATTCATGCCCAAACCCCGCCGCCGCAAACGGAGCGCGTACTGTTCACCAAAGATATGCGCGAAAACTATACCATTCTCGCGCCGCAAATTTCGCCCTACCACCTCAACCTCGTCCAGCCTGCAATGCGGGCACGCGGCTACAACGTGGAAGTGCTACCCGATGAAAAAGCGTCGGTCGCTACTGGTCTTAAGTACGTAAACAACGACGCGTGCTACCCTACCATTATCGTCGTCGGGCAAATAATGAGCGCACTGCTTTCCGGCAAGTACGACCTTGACCGTACCGCCGTCATTATGACGCAAACGGGCGGTGGCTGCCGTGCTACCAACTACATAGCGCTCATACGCCGCGCGCTTAAAAGCGCGGGCATGCCGCAAATCCCCGTCGTATCGCTTTCGGCGCAGGGCTTGGAGAAAAACCCCGGATTCAAAATCGGACTGAAAGAACTTATCCCGCTTGTAAACGCACTGATATACGGCGACCTGCTTATGCGCTGTTTGTACCGAGTAAGACCGTATGAGAGTAACAGCGGCGAAACGTGGAATACATACCAAAAATGGGACAAGATTTTGCAGGACGAATTTTTACTCGGCAACGTTCCCGTCAAAAAGTACAGCAAGCAAATAGTAGACGACTTTAGCGCCATTCCCGTGCGCGACATCGTCAAGCCGAGAGTCGGCATTGTCGGCGAGATTTTGGTCAAGTTCCACCCGCTCGCCAACAACTACGTTGTAGATCTTGTGGAGCGCGAGGGCGGCGAGGCCGTTTGTCCCGACCTACTCGATTTCTTTATGTATTCGTCATACGACAGCACAATCAAGTACGATTTGTTGGACGGCAAATATTCGAGCAAGTTTGTATCGGATATTGCAATAGCGTTTCTCGAGCATTTGCGCAAGCCGATGATAGACGCCTTGCGCGGCACCAAGTTCGGCGCGCCCACGCATATAAAGAAACTTGCCGAAAGCGCAAAGGCAGTCACCTCGCTCGGCACAATGGTTGGCGAGGGCTGGTTCTTGACCGCGGAGATGTTGGAGCTTATCCACGAGGGTGCGCCTAACATAATTTGCATGCAGCCGTTTGCATGCCTGCCCAACCACGTCACAGGCAAGGGCGTCATGAAGGAGCTTAAACGCCGCTATCCCCAAGCGAACATTGTCGCGGTGGACTACGACCCCGGCGCAAGCGAGGTCAACCAAGTAAACCGCATTAAGCTGATGATGTCCGTCGCGCACGAAAACGTGAACAAAGCGGATATTAACGGCTTTGGTCATAAGGACGAAACACAGCCTATGGACGAGGCGGCCGCCGTCGACGATGACGATTAAAAACAGCTAACTATTCCATATAATACAATTTCGGAGGTTAGAATTATGAACACGATAGCGCTTATAGGAGCACAGTGGGGCGACGAGGGCAAGGGCAAGTATATAGACATTCTTGCAAGCTCGGCGGACTATGTGGTACGCGCGACGGGCGGCAGCAACGCGGGACACACCGTTGTGCGCGGCGACAAAGCGTACAAGCTGCACCTTATCCCCAGCGGCATACTCTACCCCGACACAGTCAATATTATCGGCAACGGCGTTGTGCTCGACCCCCAAATGGTATTGGCGGAAATGGATGAGCTTGCCGCAATGGGCGTTAAGTTCGATAACCTTTTGATCGACCTTCGTGCGCATATCGTCCTGCCCTATCACAAGGAGTTTGACGAGCTGGCGGAAATCGCCAAGGGCGTAAACGCAATCGGCACGACCAAGCGCGGCATAGGTCCGTGCTACGCCGACAAGTGCGACCGCATAGGTATTCGGCTTGTCGACCTTTTGGACGAAAACACTTTTGCGCAAAAGCTCAAGCAAAACCTGCAGCTTAAAAACAAAATCATCACCGCGGTTTACGGCGGCAAGCCGCTCGACTACGACGAAATATATACCGAATACTGCGGCTATGCTAAACGGCTACAGCCCTTTGCGCGGGACACAGGCGCGTTGCTCTACGACGCGGTCAAAGCGGATAAGCGCGTGGTATTCGAGGGCGCGCAGGGCACGCTGTTGGATTTGGACAGCGGCACCTACCCGTTTGTCACCAGCTCCCACCCTATAACGGGCGGGTTTTGCGCGGGCGCGGGCGTCGGACCAACCGCAATCAAGGAATGTTTGGGCATAGCCAAATCGTACACCACGCGCGTGGGCGCAGGTCCGTTCCCCACCGAGCTCGACGACGAAGTGGGCAATCACCTGCGTGACGTCGGACACGAGTACGGCGTTACCACCGGCAGGGCGCGGCGGTGCGGCTGGCTGGACACAGTTATACTGCGGCTTGCCGTGCGCATAAACGGTTTGACCGCGCTTGCCATAAACAAGCTCGACCCGCTTACCGGACTTAAAACAATCAAAGTGGCAGTCGGCTACGAATTGAACGGAAAAATCCTAAAGGATTTCCCAGCCGATATAAGCATACTCGAAAGGTGCACGCCGATATACGAGGAGTTCGAGGGCTGGACGGAGGACATAACGGCTTGCCGCAGGTTTGAGGATCTGCCCAAAGCGGCGCAAAGGTATGTGCTCGCTATAGAAAAGTTAGTCGACTGCCCCGTCACAATGATAGGTGTCGGACCTGACAAAGAACAAAATATTGTAAGGTAATATGAAAAAGAAAAATAATCAAAATTTGCTCGTGCGGTTTGCAAGGTACTACAAGCCGCACAAAACGTTGTTTATTATAGATATGTTATGCGCCTTTACCATATCGGCGTTCAACCTTGTATACCCGTATATCACCAAGGAAATAATAAACAACTACGTACCGAATAAGCTTATTACCATGCTGCTCGGCGCTGCAGGGTTTTTGCTGGGCTTTTACATAATCAAGGCGGGGCTAAATTACTTTTTGACCTGTTGGGGACATATAGTCGGCGTGCGTATTCAGTCCGATATGCGGCGCGAGCTGTTTATTCATCTCGAAAAGCTGCCCTTCTCCTACTTTGACAACAACAAGACGGGCGTAATTATGAGTCGCATGACCAACGACCTGTTTCAGGTTTCCGAGCTTGCGCACCACGGTCCCGAGGACGTGTTTTTGTCGCTGATTACGCTTATAGGCGCATTTATAATGCTTGCGTTGATGAACGTTTATCTCGCGCTTATCGTGTTTGCGTTCATACCGTTTTTTGCGCTATTCCTAATCCTTGTCCGCAAAAATATGAAAAAGGTGTATGCCGAAACACGCGTTGCACAGGGCGAGGTAAACGCCGATATAGAAAGCGCGATTTCGGGTATGCGCGTATCGCGCGCGTACACCGCAAGCGAGCACGAGCTGCAAAAGTTCGACAATGGCAACGACCGTTTTGTTCAAAGCCGTTACAGGCAGTTCAAGCTGCTCGGCAAGTTCCACTCGACAATGACCTTCTTTATGGACTTTTTGTACTTTGCGGTACTGCTGGCGGGCGGACTGTTCTTTTACTACGGAATAATCGACGTGGGCGACTTTACGGCGTTTGTGCTGTACATATCCACGCTGATTACGCCAATACGCACGCTCGTCACTATTTACGACCAAATCCAAGAGGGAGCGACGGGCTTTAAACGGTTTTGCGACATAATGGACGAGCCGACCGAAATCGAAAGCGATACTGCGCTTTGTCCCGATAAGCTTAACGGCGATATAGAATTTTGTAACGTCACGTTCGGGTACAGCGAGGGCGACGAATCTACCAAGGTAATCAAAGACTTTTCGCTCAAGATTCCCGCGGGCAAGACCGTCGCGCTTGTCGGTCCGTCGGGCGGCGGCAAAACCACGCTGTGCCACCTTATCCCCCGCTTTTACGAGATTGACAGCGGCTCGATAACGGTGGACGGCTACGACGTAAAACAGCTGGCGCGCAGCTACTTGCGCAAGAACATAGGCATAGTGCAGCAGGACGTGTTTTTGTTTAACGGCACGGTCAAGGAAAATATCGCCTACGGCGACTTTACCGCAAGCGACGATATGATTATAGCGGCGGCAAAGCGCGCCAACATTCACGACTATATTATGAGCCTGCCAAACGGCTACGACACCGAGGTCGGTGAACGCGGCGTAAAGCTGTCGGGCGGACAAAAACAGCGCATATCCATTGCGCGCGCGTTCCTTAAAAACCCGCCCATACTCATACTGGACGAGGCTACATCAGCACTGGACAACGCCACCGAAATGCTTATTCAATCGGCGCTTGAGGAGCTGCAAGGCGGCAGGACGACCCTTGTCGTGGCGCACCGCCTTTCCACTATAAAGAACGCCGACGAGATTATTGTAATAACCTCTAACGGCGTGGAGGAGCGCGGCAATCACAACCAACTCATCGCCCAAAACGGCATATACAAAGAATTGTACGACTACCAGTTTAAAAATCTTTAAAATGTATTTAATACTAAATAAAAAGCGCACCGACTTAGTTAGACGGTGCGCTTTTATCGTTTCTTTATCTAAATTTTTCATACACTTTTCTTATATAAGCGATTATTTCACTTTGTGTCATGCCATAAAAAGGATTATATTCTTCTTGCCATAGGTTTACAATTTTCAATCCCTTTTCTTTGGCATAACACAAAGCTTTTTTTGCCCCACTGATACAATGTTTTTCATCTACATAACAAATAAGAGTATCACATTCGTCAATCATTTGCCTATTGCTCATGCTAATCCGCCGCTTGAAGTGAACATCCTCAATATCGTACATAACTGTTTTTATATCGGAATATGGCACAACATCCCATTCATCATATTTATCTAATGCATGTAAGCTTGTCAATACTACTTCTACATCTAAATTTGCATACTCTTTTCGTAACTGCTTGCAAACCAAAAGCGCAAGAGTATCAAACTGTCCGTGCGTACCCATGATAAACGAGCTACACCCATACCTTATTTCGGTTTTAATAGCCCCTATGAGCCGCTCATCAAGATTATCAACAAAAATTTTTCTATGTCCTACGAAAGCCGTTTTCACAATCAACTCCCTATAAGGGTGTAAATACAACCTTAGTATAACATAACACATTAAATTTTACAAGTGCTTAGGGTTGTAAATATGTCCCTATGTTTATAATTATGTTTGGTAAAATATAGTTGTAAAAACAACCATAGAGGAATACATGAAATTAAGTACGGCAGTTGCATTGCGAATAAGCAATATCTTACGGGAAAGGAATATGTCGCAGTACCGTTTGGAAAAGAATATTGCTATGCCGCACAACACAATGAAAACTCTTATGAGCGAAAGGAACAACGGCGTCAATCTCAAAACCGTAATGCAAATAATTCGCGGCTTGGATATGACTACGGCACAATTTTTTGATGACCCGCTGTTTGAAAATCCCGATTTGGAAATAGAATAATTTAAGCACACAAAAAGCGCACTGGTTTGATTATGCCAGTGCGCTTTATTATACGTATTTATTAACCGTTTTGCAGGCTGATGACCTTGATGAACTCGGCGAACAGCGGATGCGTGTTGAGCAATCTCGAACGGTATTCGGGATGGAAAATCGTGCCGATAAAGAATTTGTTGGTGGGTATCTCGAACGCCTCGGGAACGCCCGTCGGCGAGTGTGCCGAAAATACCAAGCCGTTCCTTAAGAAAAGCTGTTCGTAAGTTCCCGCAATGTCAAACCTATGGCGGTGACGCTCGGCAGCCATTTGAGTGCCGTAAATCTTGCTCAAATACGTGCCCGGGGTTATCATTGTGGGGAATGCGCCTTTTTTGAGCATTGGCGGCTCTACGCTTGCCACCACGCTGTACGGCGTGTCAGGCGTAAATTCCTGCGAGTCCGCACCCGTCATCGCGCACACGTTGCGTGCAAACTCTATTATGCCCGCCTGCGCGCCCAGTCCTATCATAAGGCAAGGAATGTCGTTTTCGCGCGCGTACTTTGCCGCAGCTATCTTGCCGTCGAACCCGCGCACGCCAAACCCGGGCGCTATTACTATTCCGTTATACCCGTCCAGCACGCTCGGATTGTTTTGCACGTCCGCGCTGTAAACAAGCGTAATATCCACAGCCTCGCCACGCAGCAGTCCCGCCGTGGTAATCGCGTCGGTTATAGACTGGTACGCCGTGGCTTTTTCCACGTACTTGCCCACGACCGCCACCTTGATGCGGTTTTGCGCGTTGCTCACTTCCTGCGCCTTGTTGCACATATCCGTCCATGCGCCGAGCTGCGGATCACGCTCTTCCAGTTTGAGCTTTCTTAGCGCGACGCCCTCAAAGCCCTGTTCGTGCAGCTTGAGCGGCACTTGATAAATATTATCGGTGGTTACGCTCTCTATTATGCCGCTCTTGTCCACGTTGCAAAACTGTGAAATCTTCTTTTTTGCGCCGTCGTCAAGCGGCAAATCACTGCGGCACACTATTATATCGGGCTGAATACCTATGTTTTGCAGCTCCTTGACCGAGTTTTGCGTCGGCTTGGTTTTGTGTTCGCCGCTCATCTCGATAATAGGCACGTACGTAATATGTATATACACCGCGTTGCCCTTGCCCAGCTCGCCGCGGCATTGGCGTATAGCCTCCAGGTACGGGTGGTTTTCTATATCGCCTACCACACCGCCTATCTCGCACACCACCACGTCAGTTTCGGGACGGTTGAGCGTGTACAGCGTGCGCTTAATCTCGTCGGTAATGTGCGGCACGACCTGCACGGACTCGCCGTCATACGCGCCCTCGCGCTCCCTGCGTATTACTGCGGAATAAATTTTGCCGCTGGTGATGTTGCTGTTTTCGGTAAGGTTTTGATCCAAAAACCGCTCGTAGTGACCGAGCACCAAATCGCCCTCGCCGCCGTCGTCGGTGACAAACACTTCGCCGTGCTGATACGGACTCAAGTACAGCGAATCCACGTTAAAGTACGGGTCGAACTTGATAATATCGACCGAATAGCCCTGCGCCTTGATTAGCATTGCCATGCTTGCCGCCGTTATTCCCTTGCCTAAGCCCGACACCACACCGCCGGTAACAAAAATATATTTAGACATAATAGTTAAGCGTAACGCTTGTCCTCCTACTTGTTTGACGAAGATTGTTTGTTGATATTATAATTGATCTCTTTAAGCTTTTTCGCGTTGTATTCCACAACGTCCAGCAAATGCTCGAATATCTTTTGCGCCGTGGCGCGTTCGGGGATAGAGCGCGAAACGTTGCTGTCCGTGTTGTCCGAGTGCGCAAAAAAGTTGCGCTGCGCAAAGTATTCCGAATATAACGCCACCAGCACCTCGGGGTAAATTACGCTCTTCATGCGCTGGGTATAGCCGCTTTTTAGAATGTACTTGCCGCTGTCGTCCTTGTCGAACGCCTGACCTATCATCTTGACCTTGATGCCCTCGGCGCACTGAAGGTCGAATACAAACCGCTCCAGCCCCCTAAACGCAGGCACCAGCAACACCGAGTAATCGGACAAATGCAGTGAGCTTTGCGAAAAGTCATGTATGCCGTAAGAAAAGTCAATGCGCGATTGCTCGGACAAATAATCGTATGCCGTGGGCAGGCGCTTTTTCAGCTTGTTTTGTACGTCCGAAACCTTTTTGCCACCGCCCGATTCCTCTACATAGTTTTCGAGCGCCGACGAATAGTCGCTGTAATTGCTGACCTGCGACATGACCTCGCCGAACAAATTGCTGCGCTTGCCTTGCAGCTGGAGCGTCATGCGCTTTGTCGCGTACCTGAGCAGCACCCTTTGACCTGCGGCGTCCGATACGGTGTAATTCTTTACCTCTTGCACCGTGCCGGCAAACTCCGTTTCGCCTGACGCCACAGTCTTGCCGTATGACTTTAATCTATTAAGCGCCCCGTCCAGCGCGTCAAACGGAAAGTTCTTTACCGAATATCCGTTTTTGTATTCGGGCGTGGGCACTATGTCCGCCGTTATTTCCTCTTTTTTTGCCTTGGGCGGTCTACCGCGCTTACGCTTTTCGGTCGGTTGCTGCGACGCCTGCTGGGTAGGCTGCTGTGCAACGGCTTTGGGCGGCCTGCCACGCTTGCGCTTTTCCGTCGGCGCTTGCTCGGCTTGCTGCGGTTGTTGCTGCGGCCTTGTATTGATTTTAAACAACGTGCCGTCGTCCTTACCCGAATCCTCCGAGCCGAATGATATTCGAGGCGAATCCGTGCGCGAACGATGACCTATCGATATAGCCAAGCCGCCCGAATCGGAACGCTTGTCCATGCGCGGGCTTTGCGAATACTCATACGTGCGCACCGATTGCGGCGCTGTTTGAACGCGCGTGCCGTTAAACGGCGCATTTGCGTTTTGCTGCGCGCCGTTGAACTGCGGGCCTTGCTGCTCCAACCGCGTTTCGCCGTATGACGGCAACGTGCGTTTTTTTATTATTTGCGGCGGATATATAATGCCCCCGCCGTTGACGTCCGACTGCTCCCGAACAGGCGCTTTTTTCTTTATAGTTTGCGGCGGGTAAATTTCATCGGTGGAAATTTCCGCGCCCTTGGACGAAACAAACAGCGTGGGTACGGGCGCGAACTCAGTTCTACGCCGTATGCTGTCGGGCGAAACAAACAGCTTTGCGCGCGTAGAGCCGTCGTTTGACTGCTTTACGATAACCTTTTGCGTCGGCTGAGTGCCCTGTGCCGGCACGGAGGAACGCTTGATCGACTTACCCGTAGGCGCGTACAAGTCCAGCAATCCTTGCGCCAAATCACTCCTGCCCGTTATGGACAGTATGCACGCGGACGTGTCGTAAACTACCGCAATTTTATTTTCGCCCACAAGATAGGAATACCTATCGTAATGCGATCTTTCGGTAGCGCTAACCGAGCCGTTTGGCGTATAGGTTTTGGTGTCTATCTTGCGTATAAACCCCTTAACCTCGTCAGACGAGCACGGCGAAATATTATACCTTACATTTTCCATTATAACTCCGTTATAATAAATCCGATATTTTTATCCGTAGTAAATTAAAACAAAGTAATTTAATATAAAAATATCTTTAGATTATGATTTGCGCGCGGCGTGTTCAATTATATTGAACGACGGAATACAACCGAATATGACTATTGTATTCCGTCGCCTCGCAAATAAATATAAGCGACTCACCGTCGCTTATATTTTAGTTTTTATTTCTTTACTTTGCGGAAACGCACAACGTAGATGATGACGCCCGCGAGCAACACTATAGCTACTATAATGAGCACCGTGGAAAGCGTGGTCCACGTGGTAGGAGTGCTGGAGCCCTTGCTGGTTACGGTAAGCGTTTCGGTAATCTTGTAATCGTTGCCGACAGCGTCTTTTGCCGTGTAAACAATGGTGTACTCACCTACCTTGCTGAGCTTGATGTCCGAGCCGTTGTTGGCTTTGTTGGCATAGCTGCTGTAGCTGCCCTCAACGGTGCTGCCCGAAATAAGCTCGTGCGAAGGATCGTAAATTTGTTTTGTAATCGTTACGCCGCTTGTTTCCTCGCCGTCCGAAAGCTCGATGGTCTTGAACTTGAAGGTGTCGCCTTCCTTCTTGGCGGAGGCAGTGGACGTGCCGCCCGTAACGGTGAACTTAGGTGCGAATACGTCGCCTATGTTGATATAGAAGTGTTGAATGTCTTCTTTACCGTTCTTGTAGGTTGCGGTATACGTTACGGTGTAGGAGCCGTCCTTGTCGGCTTTGAACTGATTTTCATCGTCAAGCTTAACGGTGCTGCCGTTGGGATCCTTAACGTCTATCGTCACCTCGCCCATTCCGTACTGGGTGTAAGCAACAGCCACGGGAACCTTGACAAGACCGTTTTCCAAAGAATAGTCGCCAAGCTTTTCGTCGTACTTTGCCTGGTAGCTGGGCATTGTGCCTTGCAGCTCGAGCATCGGCGAAGAGTCGTCAACAACGTTCACGGAGTAAGCAATTCCAACAGGCGTAACCGCGGAGTAATCAAATCCGTTTCCTTCAATTTTGTTGGCGTTGATATAGCCGTCAGCAATGCTGTAAGACTGTGCGGTCTTGGCGGTGAACTCGTTGCCCATAAGGCTGAATATGCCGCCCGTTATCTTGCGAACAACACGGAATTCACCCGTTTCGCTGATATGCTTGATAACCGAATTTTTAAGCTTGTACGTTACGTTTACAGTACCGCTGGCGTCGACATTGGCAATAGCCGAGGTTTGGTTGTTGTCAAACGGCGAAGGATTTACGCCGGTGAGCTTGTAACCGTACACGTCGTTGTTGCCGTTTACGTCGAACACGCGAATGGTCATTATATACGCGCTTTCGGTTTCTTCCTCGCCCTCGGCGGCTTTGGTCTCGTCGGATGCGGTGAAGGAGATGTTTTGAACGTAAATCTTGGCACCGTCGCCGTTTACGTCGGACAGCGTTTCAAGCGTTACGTTTACATGATTGCCTTGCGGATTGTATACAGCGACCTCAAAGCCGGTATAATTGCGCATATCCTTGTTGGCAGCGGTTATTACAAACGAGCCTGCATTTACCTTGTCGCCTACACGAATAGGCGTAGTATCGGTGCTGCCAGCCTTAGCGTTTACAAACTTGATGTTGCTGCCGTCAAAGCTGAACTTTTCGTCCGTTTCGGACTCGGTGATGATTGTGGTAACAGCGTCTATCTTAGCATATTCCGCGGGATTTGCGGCTACGTCGATATAGCTCTTGTCGTCGGCTACCGCGTTGCTGCGGAAATTGCCAACCTTGTCGGTAACACCGATATAGTAGTAAAGCTTGTCGCCCAACAAAAGCTCCGCCTCGTCGCTCTTGCCCTCGTTGATTACAAGGTATCCTTCTTTTGCGGTAAGGGACGCCGTTTCGCCGCCCTTGACCGAAATATAGTTTTCGGCGTCGGTGTACAGTCTGTAATCGACAAGCAAGCGAGTGTCTTCCCTATCGGCGTACACGGGGTACGGAACGGTGAACGTTTCGTCGGCTGCCGAAAGGTAATCGGGAGCGGTCACCTCTGCGGTGTTGGGTATGTTGGTGTCCTCGTAGGTGTCGGTCAACGTGATCGTATAGGTCTTGGACGACGTGTTGTTGTCTTTATCACGTGCGCGGAACAATACGGTGTAGGTACCGGCAAGCGACATGGACTCACCCGAGGAGTTTTTCTTTTTGTAGTTGGAGAAATCGAATACAAACGCTTTTTCGTCGTTGTTGAAGGTTGCGTCGGCATCGTACACGTCGTTTTTGGTGAACTTGCCGTCGTCGCCATACGACAAAATGTTGTTTATGGTCAATACGGTTTTGGAGTTGTCCGAGTCGGTAATGCGGAAATACAGGGAAATAAGGTCGTCCGTATCTTCCTCACTTACCGGCATATGGCACTTGTTGTCCACAAGCTCGGGAATAAGGAACTTAATTTTGCCCTGCATAGCTGCAGTTTCGCCGTCTGCGTCTTTAACGTCCATACCCCATTTTTCGGGAATGAGATATTCGTAGCTTTCGGTGTTTTTGAACACAGGTGCAACGTGGTCGTCAACAGTGATGATGCCCTCGTTGGTGCCCGACTTGCCGCCAGCCGACGGATTGTTCTCGTCGTAGAAATCGTTGTACGCGGTGTAGCGAACTTTGTACTTACCCGTTTTGGTCGGATAGAAGGTCATCGTCTTATCGTTGTCGAATAAGACGGGATCGTTTTCGATAGTTTCGTAAGCATAGCCGTCGTCGTTTACCTTGACGTTGTTTACGAGATTGTCGTCGGGATCGTAAACTTCGATAACAACCTTAACGTTGTCGTCGCTCTTGTCCGAAACCTTTGCCGTGGGCAACGTAACGGGACGGTTGACCGATGCGGTCTGCGTCATGCCGGATACGGCGAGCGAAGGATTGCCGCTCTTGTTCACCTTGGACTGAACGTTTACGGTAAACGTTTTGGTAAGGCGCTTAGTGCCGTCGGTGCCGAGCGTGGCGGTATAGGTAATGAATACCTTGCCGTCTTCCGTCGCCTTAAAGGTTTTGTCTTCGTCATACGAATTGTTCCAAGAGTCCTTGATTTCGATAGTGTAATCGCTTTCGGGATACTCTCTGAGAATGTTGTTTTCGTCGTAATATTTGACGTAAGCGGTGGGCAGCGTGAACTGCGCGTCCTTTTCCACGTACGTGGGAATATCGGCGCCGTTGTACGCAATATACAGGAAATATTCTTCCGCAAGGCTTACGCTTACGTTGAAGTCATACGAAATGCCGCCTTGGGTATAGCTCACTTTGTAAACGCCGAGCTGAGTAGCGGTCACTTTGCCGTCGGTGGCGGTAACCGTTTCGCCGTTGGGCGCGGTAACGGTTGCGCCCGTGGGGACGGTAATATCGTCGCCGTAGTCACAGCTGTCCTGTACCTTTACGCCTTTGGCAACGTCTACCTTTGCGTGGGTAGTGGGCGATACCAAATCATTGTCGTCCTCATCAGCCCAAGCGGCGTGCGGCGCGACAAAAGTAAAGCAGGTAATCAGCATTGCCAAACATACAAAAAGCGTCGTGGCAGTCAGTCCGATTCTTTTGATTAATCCGAGTTTTTTCATTTAGTCGATATTCTCCTAATATGCTTTTGTACACATATACTCTCAAATTATACAATGATGAGCCGTGTTTGTCAAACATTTTTAATACCAAATCAAAAAAGATTTCATTTTGTTGTAAGGTATTTTTGCCGTGGGCAAGCCCGCCGTTTCCTTTATTATGAGAAAGTTCCCGAAAAATATGTAAGATTGGTTAATCCCCTTCCCCCACAACGCAGTCGAGCGGGCGCTCAACCTTGAACGCCCGCTCGATATTTCAATATTATTAAAGTCCTATTTCTTGTTCATTGCGTACAAAATGTTCAGTCCGCGCAGCGTCAGCGTTCTATCCACAACGTCGATTACGGACACGCATTTGTTTACTATATCGGCAATGCCGCCGGTTGCTATAACCTTTGCGTTATTGAGTCCACTCTCCCTTTTGAGCCGCGCCACCATCGATTCTATCATACCCGAGTAGCCGAAGATTATGCCCGACTGCATGTTGGCTATGGTGGTCTTGCCTATCGCGTTTTTGGGTGCGGAAAGCTCCACCTTGGGCAGCCTTGCCGCAGCGTCGGACAGCGACTCGGACGCTGCCTTCAGTCCGAACGAGATAGCGCCGCCCAAAAACTCGCCCTTTTCCGATATAACGTTGAACGTGGTTGCAGTGCCGCAATCTATAACGATGCACGGCGCGCCGTACAGCTTGTACGCACCCACGCACCCCGCTACCCTATCCGCGCCCAGCTCTTTGGGATTGTCGTACTTTAAATCAAGCCCGCACTTGAGCCCCGCGCCCACGGTGAGCGGTTTTATGCCGAAATACGTCTTTACCATATGCTCGAACGTGTAGTTGAGGTTGGGGTTGACCGAGCTGATAATAACGCCCTCGACGTCGCGCGGCGAAATGTTTTTGACTGCAAGCATGTCCTTGATGAGCAACCAGTACTCGTCGCCCGTCTTGTTGGCGGACGCCATGCGCAGCGTGTGCATCAGCTCGTCGCCGTCGAACACGCCCATTTTTATGTTGGTGTTTCCTATGTCGAATACTATAACCATTATATATTACCGTTTTGTCCGTTGTTTTCGATTGTCGTAGTTTTGACGGCGCGCAGCTTGCCCTTGCCGCGCAGCACCACGCGGTTGAGCGTAACGCTTATCGGCGGCGTGATCACCGCCATGCACGCACATTCTATAGCGCCGCTTATCAGCATTTCGGGCACGGCGACAAGCATAGTAACGCCGTTAAGCGCAAGATTGGGCAGTATCAGCACGAACATTGTAACCACAAGCCCTGTGTTGAGCAGGCTGCCAATCGCCGCCGAAATCGACACTGCCGCGAGCTGCCCCACTTTCTTTTTGGGTTTTGCCAAATGTTCTATCAGCTTGTACGCGCCGAACGCGCCGAGCGCCGCGAGTATGCGCGGGAATATCGCAATGTACGGGGCTTGGATAAACCCCAGTGCGGCAAACGACGCCGCGGGCGTAATAAAGCAATACGCAATGCTTATGCACCCGAACGCCAGTCCTACAAACGCCGTCATGCCTACGGTCAGCGTAGTAGCCGCCACCACTACCGGTAAAAAGAACACGAACGGCAAAAAGCCCGTAACGGCGCACAGCGCGGAAAGCGTTGCGGCAAGAGTAATCGACCGCGTGCTTATTTTCATTTGAATCCTCCTGTTGGACCTTTGCCTAAACGCAAATAGCCCACAGTCATATTTTCGGCAAATAGCCGCCGCAAATAGTTTAGCACAGCAATAAAAAATACGCAAATAATATTTGAAAGTTTTTTGCACACAACGCCGAAAATTCCATACACTGAAATTAGATAGGCGCTTATCGCACTAAAGAAAAACCGTACCGTCCTCGCGTAACCGCGGACGCGAGGCGCGGCAACGGCAAACAAATCTATGGAAGGAGGAACGCAAAATGTTCAACGGTGGCGGATGCTGCGATATACTTTGGCTCTTATTGCTTTGCAGCTGCTGCGGCGGCAACAACTGCGGCTGTGACTGCGGCTGCAAAAAGGGCTGTGACTGCAACGAATTACTGTTATTCTACATTCTTATGTGCTGCTGCGGCGGCAGAGATAAATGCTGCTGCTAATCCGATAAAACAACGCGGCAAAACTATAAGCATGCTATTGCCGTTTAGTACTGTACATAAGTTAAAAACCCACCGTCTGATCACGACGGTGGATTTTTAATATTCGATATTGCGTTATATTAATCCAGTTTGCAAGCGTCCAATATATAATCGGCGACCTTGCTTTCGTCCATGCGGATTTGGCTCATGCTGTCGCGGTCGCGCACTGTGACTGTGCCCGTCGGCTCGGTGTCAAAGTCCACCGTAATGCAAAACGGCGTGCCTATCTCGTCCTGACGGCGGTAGCGCTTGCCTATCGACCCGGGCAGGTCGTAAGTGCAAGCTATGCCCTTTTTGCGCAGTCCGCGGTAAAGATTGTCGGCGCGCTCGGACAATGCCTTTTGCAACGGCAATACCGCCGCCTTGTACGGCGCGATAGCGGGTGCAAAGCGCATAACCGTGCGTGTTTCCTTTTCCAGCTGTTCCTCGTCGTATGCGTCGCAAAGCACGGCAAGCATTGCCCTGCCCGTACCGAGCGACGGCTCGATAACGTACGGCACGTATGTTTCGTTGGTGACGGGGTCGGTGTACTCCAGCTTTTCGCCCGAAAACTCGGCGTGCTTTTTAAGATCGTAATCGGTGCGGTCGGCTATGCCCCACAGCTCGCCCCAGCCGAACGGGAAAAGATATTCAAAGTCGCTCGTCGCTTTGGAGTAAAAGCTGAGCTCGGCTTTGTCATGGTCGCGTATGCGCAGGTTTTCCTTTTTGATGCCCAGCTTTTGCAGGAACTCGAAACAATAGTTTTTCCAGTAGTCGAACCATTCGAGATCGGTGTCGGGCTTACAGAAAAATTCCATTTCCATTTGCTCGAACTCGCGCAGGCGGAAAATAAAGTTGCCCGGTGTTATCTCGTTGCGGAAACTCTTGCCGATTTGGCAAATGCCGAACGGCACGCGCGCACGCGCCGAACGCGTAACGTTTTTAAAGTTGACAAATATGCCCTGCGCTGTTTCGGGACGGAGATAGCACGTGGACACGGTGTCCTCGGTAACGCCCTGAAAGGTCTTGAACATAAGATTGAATTTTTTGACGGGCGTAAAGTCCGACTTGCCGCACACGGGGCAAGGAATTTTATGCTCGGCTACGAACGCGGAAAGCGCGTCGTTATCCATTGTAGCGACGGGCACGGAAAGCTTGTGCTTGTTCGCGTAGTTTTCCACAAGGTCGTCGGCGCGGCAACGGCTTTTGCACGAGCGGCAGTCCATAAGCGGGTCGGAAAATCCCGCAAGGTGTCCCGACGCCTCCCATACCTTGGGATTCATAAGTATGGCGCAGTCCAAACCGAAATTATTTTCGCTTTCGGTGACAAACTTTTGCCACCACGCCTTTTTTATATTGTTGTACAGCTCCACGCCCACCGGACCGTAGTCCCACGTATTGGCAAACCCGCCGTAAATCTCGCTGCCTGCAAAGATAATGCCGCGCGACTTGCACAGCGCAACCAGCTTGTCCATTGTAACCTTCATAACCGCACCTCGGTAATAATTTCGTATAAGATTATATGATATATCCGCACGCTTTGTCAAGCCAATTAATAAGGTTGAGATTCCTCGCGTTGCTCGGAATGACAAAATTATTTTTCTTGTCATTCTGAACGCAGTGAAGAATCTCAACCTTAATGCCGCACAAGCGGCGCATTCTTAATTCAGCATTCACATTACATCATTGGTGCTATTAATCTTAAAACACTTCTTGCCAACCGTGTTGTGGGCAAAACGTCGTTTATTTGTTCGGCGGTCAAAAGCTCGCTGACCTCCAATGTGTTCAAATAATCGGTTTTCATATCGGCAATGGAATCGACGTTGTACAGTATAGCGCCGTCCTCGTAATGCAGGTAGAACGAGCGGTAATCCATATTGCACGTGCCGATAAACGCGCGCTCGTCGTCCACTATCACCATTTTGGCGTGAATGAATCCCGGCGTATACTTGTACACCTTGACGCCCGCTTTGACAAGTACTGGTACGAACGACTTGGTTGTTTGGTACACTATTTTTTTGTCGGGCTTTTTGGGAATGATTATCCTTACGTCCACGCCCGCAAGCGCGGCGCCAACCAGCGCGGTTTGGATTTCGTTGTCCAATATAAGATATGGCGTTGTTATATACACGTAGCGCTTGGCGGTGGAAATCATATTGATAAACGCGCTTTGGATAAGGTGATCGTCACGCCCCAACGGTCCCGACGACAGCGGCTGGACAAAGCCCACCGCATTGGTCTTTTTGGTGGCGGTAAGGTACGAACGGTAGTCGAGCATACCTTTGTCCGAGATAATGCTCCAAAACGACAGGAACATTACGGTAAAGCTGAGCACGGCGTCGCCGACAAACCGCATATGCGTGTCCTTCCAGTGCCCAAACCGCTCCACCTTGTTTGCGTACTCGTCGGCTATGTTGTTGCCGCCCGTGTACGCGATTTCGCCGTCGATAACGGTGATTTTTCGGTGCGAACGGTTGTTCAACCGCATATCGAACGACAGTGTGATTTTGTTGAACGGCAAAACCTCAACGCCGCCCGCGCGCAGGCGCTTTATCCCCTTTTTGGGCAAAGTGAACATACTGCCCACGTCGTCGTACATGACCTTGACTTCTACGCCCGCCGACGCGCGTTCTATAAGCGCCGTTTCTATCTCGTCCCAAACCTGCCCATGCTCATAGATAAAGTATTCCATAAGTATGAACTTTTTTGCCGCGCGAATGTCCGCAAGCATTGCGGGGAAAAAGTCGTCGCCCAGCGAATAGTACGTGGTGGTAGTGCCGCCGTAAACGGGATACGAGCCCGAATTAAGCACCAAGTCCGCGCACGTCGTGCCCGTGGGATTGGCAACCCCGCGCTCGCTGATGAGCGCGCCGTTAGTTCGGTTAAGCAAAACCTGCGACACGTCGGACGCGCGCTTTAAACGCTTGCGCACCCGTCGCGGCGTGTGCTGCCTGCCTATGAACAAATACACCAGCCACCCGAACGCGGGCGCAAGCAGTATTAAAACACACCAGCTCAGCTTGTATGCGGGGTTAATGTCCCGCGACACAATATACAAGCATATGAGAAAGCTGACAAACTCGAATACCAGCCATACCCACCAAAACTGCGCGGCGGCGTACAGCACGCCCACCACGATGAGCGCAATTTGTATCAAAAACGACAGGACTGTTATTGCCGCTTTTTGGGATAATAGCTTGAGTAGCTTTCTGAACATATATTTATTCTACCACGTTTCGACTAAATAATCAACAATAATTCCGAATTCATAATTCCGAATTAAAAAAGCCTTATCTTGTGCAAGATAAGGCTTTTTGGATTATTATTGCATTGGTTTAGTCGATGCACGTAAATACGACCATACCGTCCTCATACGTGATCAAGTAAGTATGCGTGCCGCTCGTGACACTGGCATTGCCCATACCGCTGTCAAGCGTCGAGAAATTCAAGTAAGTGCCGTTTACCTCTTTGTATTTGGTATTGTCGCCCATATCCCAAACGGTGCCCGTGCCCGCACTATCGCTATGGCAAGTCTTAAACGAATCGCCTTGTTTGAGGGTAATAGTCAATCCTTCATCGGGATCGATATAACAGTCGGTAGAGGGAGCCCAGCTCGCATTTGCAAAGCCTTCGCCTACCAAGTACAATCCGCCGGGAACGAGCTGGTCGACGCCGCCGTCGAAGAACTCTATAGACCAGCAGGGATGCTCGTCGTTTCCTTCTCCGGTGTCATAATAACGAAGATAGATGCTGAACACACCCGTCGAATTGGATTTAACGGTGAACGCACCGGTAGCTTGGTTCCATGTTGCGCCGTGACGGGAAGATGTATCAAAAAGACGAGGACCTTCCGCCGGCGTGCTGTGGTGAGCCAAAACTGTACCATTAACGCTGAACGTAACGACGTCGCCCGCGCTGAGCTGTACGCCTGTTGCATAATATTCGTAGGTTGCGGTAGCGCCTTCGGGCGGAGCTTGAATGAATGGCGTGTTATCGGTAAGCTCAAGCTTAAACTGTCCGTTTACAAGCAGTTGCGCGCCGTCGCCTGTAGGTTGAGGCGGCTCAACGCCTTCGTCGGAATACTGCGCGTAGATAGCGCCGCTTTGCGTAAACGTCGTAGCTGTCGACACCTGGCTGCCGCCCGTTGCCGAGGTAAACCAGCCGTCAAACTTTTTGCCCGAGGGGGCAACGGGAGTGGGCAAGGACGTGAGCTTGCCGTTTACCGTTTGCGCCGACGCGGGCGCGCCCGTGCCTATGCCGTACTCGAATGTGATTGTATATTCTTCACCTGCTACTACGGGCGTATACACCGCGTACACGGTTCTATTGCTCGTAAATGCTTGCGTGGTGAAATTAATCGTGGTCGTTTCGCCTTTGGTAAGCGTCCAGCCCTTGAACGTGTTGTCAGCTTTTTCGGCTGTGGGCACTTGACCCTGAACAATGCCGTCGGCATTGGTCTTTAACGTTGTTGCGCCTTTGAGCGTGCCACCGTCCGCGTTGAACGTGACGGTATACGTTTTACCGACAGAGCCTAAGTCACCCGCGTCTTTGTCGCACGCAACAAGACCGCACGCAGCCGTTGCGAACATGGTTGCGGCAAGCGCCGCGACTAACACCTTTGATTTCTTCATATTTCCCTCATGAAAAAAATTATTTATGCAAATGCTGCAAACAGACGTACCTCATCTTTCCTATGCATTTGCGCTTGTATTTGTTATTATACCACTACACACAATATATGTCAATACCCGAATTGAAAATTTTGACGAATTTTTCCATACTTCTTTTGAAAAAGAAGTATGCAAGAAAACTTTAAACGTATGGTTTTGCATAGATTAATGTACGCTATTCTTTTGTAAGTACGAGAGTTGACCTTCTCCCTATTACCATTTTGTAAAAGATGTGGGCAAGAAAACTTTAAACTTATGGTTTTGCATGGATTATAAAACAGCCGCATGTCACTCCGAACGCGGCGAGCAATCTCAACCTTATTTTAATTCTTAATTAAAAAAGCCCTATCTCGTACAAGATAAGGCTTTTTGCAGTAGCAATAATTATTATTTATTCAAATAAATCTTACCGTCGGTCGTACTAAAGAAAATTTTGTACGTGCCGAATTTTTTGAAGACTATATTGCCGTCGGCGTCGGTTTCCGCCCAATCCTTGTTGCCCCAGTCCGCGTCGATATTGGCATAGCCGTACTCATTGTCGCCGAAAACTATTTTTACTGCGCCACCCGCCTCGACGGTAAAGCCTATTACTACATACTCGTAGCTGTTGTCGGGATTTTGCAGCATCTCGTAGCCGTTGTCCGCGTCGAATTCCTCGCCGATAAACCCGCCTACAAGATAGTACTTGGTGCTGTCAACCGCGCCGTAGGTGTAGCCCTCGATCTCCTTGGTATAAGTTATTACGGGCTCTTCTACGTCGTCGGAGGTTATTTCGATTTGACCGTTGACAAGCCTAATAGTATACGTGCCAGGGGTTTCAAGCACAATATTGCCGTCGTTGTCGGTGGTAACGTAGCCCCTGCCCGTCGTTGCAACGTCGTTCGCGCCGAGTGCGCTGTCCCAATCTATCGCGCCCGCGACGTTAGCGCATTTGACCAGCTTAAACCTGACAGGATCCTCGCCGACGGTAACTTCTATCTCGCCCGAGGTTTCGCCGATATAGCCGTCTTCCACACATGCCGTCCAGCCGAGGTCGCCGCCTACAAGATAATAGTGCCTTGCAAAAATAGTGACGGGCGGCTCTTCTACGTCGTCGGAAGATATTTCGACTTGACCGTTTACAAGCCTAATCGTATACGTGCCCGGGAGCGTAAGAACAATATTGCTTGAGCCGTCGGTAGACGCATACCCGCTGCCCGTTTCGGCAACGGCGTTAATTCCCAGCACACTGTCGTCCCACAGTATTGTGCCAAGCTTTGCACTGCTGCACTTAGCCAGCTTAAACGCCACAGGCGACTCGCCTACTGTAAGCTCAAAGCTGCCGAAGGTTTCGCCTACATAGCCGTCTACCGAACATTCCTCCCAGCCGTAATCACCGCCTACAAAATAATAGTGATCGGCGTGGAAGGCTATTACTCCATCGTCGCCCTCTACACGCCAGGTATCTTCGGTGCCGACGGACGCAGGATAGTAGCCCAGCTTGAACTCGAACGTGCCTTGACGCGCTGCGGTAAACTCGCTCGTTATTACCGACACTTTTTCCATGCCGATCCAAACGTCGCCGCGCTGCGCCTCTATCAGTTCCGCGTCGATATAGAACGAAACAGTGTCGCCCGCGTTAAGTTCGACGCTTACGGAATACGCCTGCGTCGCGCCCGCAAGCGTTGTCGCGGTAAGCGTATACTTGTCGTTGCCCACCATGCAGTAGTTGTTAAGCTCGGCTATAGTGGACTTATAACGCGCGTAAATCGATCCCGATTGAGTAAACAGCGTATTGGTCGTTACATACTCGCCGCCGACAGCCGCAGTGTACCAACCGTCAAACATTTGGTCTTGCGGCGGTGTAGGCGTAGGCAAAGATTGCAGCTTGCCGTTTACCGTTTGCGCCGACGCGAGCGTACCCGTGCCATCGCCGTACTCGAACGTAATGGTAACCTCGCTAACGCCATTTGACTCATACACGGCGTACACGGTTTTGTCGCCAGTAAACTTTTGCGACTTGAAATTGATAACGGCAGTATCGCCCTTGGAAAGCGACCAGCCCGTAAACGTATAGTCAACTTTTTCGGCGGTAGGGATAGCGCCTTTAACAATGCCGTTTTTGTCGGTCTTTAACGATTGCTCGCCGTCCAGCGTGCCGCCGTCCGCGTCGAACGTAACGGTGTACGTTTTGCCGGAGTCTACGTTGTCGCCGCAGGCAACAAGCCCGCACGCCGCAGTAGCAAACATGGTCGCGGCAAGCGCCGCTGCTAATAGCTTGGATTTTTTCATATTTTCCTCATTAAAAAAATTCCCACAAACGCACAAAAAAACGCACATCATTTTCTCTATGCCTTTGCTGTTGTGCTTATAATTATACCACCAATTATTATGTATGTCAATAATCAATCGTGATTAATCGCACATTAATTCCACGACAAAGCCCGACGGAAACCGTCGGGCCTAATCTATTTAGGATTAAATAATTGTTGACGTTAGATACTCGGTATGAATTCGATTAAAGCCGTGATTTAAGCCTTAGCCAAAAGACCGTCATCATACATAAAGTAGTATGTGTTGCCGTTGCCAAGACCGCTTATCGAATAATTCTTCGACCAGCTACCGAAATTGCCGCTATTAATTGCGCCAAACTCCATGGTGCTAACATCGCTCATATTCATATCAACTGTTACGGTTGAGCCCCACACTACCGCAACGGCAGTATTGTTAAGTTTAATAGCGGTATATGCAGTGCCATTGCCATCTACGGCATAACCGGTACCCGTTTGGTCGATAATGATATAGCCGTCATTGAACTGCAAACATACCGAATTGCCGTTAAGAGTTACATCACCGCCGTTATCGTCACCGTCACCGTTGTCGCCTTCGCCTTCGTCCGGGTCGGTAATATCGGTCGTAGAATTTTTTGTAGCAATAATTTTCGTAACGTTTCCGGTTGCGTCAATAGTGATTTCAAACTGATACTTTCCTGCAGTGCTGCAAACCAAGTTGTTATCGGCATTGGTTGTAAGTCCGCCGTTGGTGTTGTTGGTTAAAACACCTGCAGCGCCCCAGCCGGTTTGAGAACTTGCGTTGCCTGCCAGCGTTACCTTTATTCCGAATATACGCCCCTGAGTAAGATCACAGGTAACAGTGATTGTCGATCCGCCTGCTACACCCGTCTGCAATGACTGGCTCGACCAGTTGGTGACAAAATTACCATGGATATAAACGTCAAAGGTCATTGCCAATTCAGTTACGTCGCCCAATCTTTCCGCAGTCAGCTTTTGAGTTTGAGCGTTGTAAGTGAGCTTGTATTTGCCGGCCACGTCTACGTGGATATTGGACGTGCTGTTTTTGCTGAAATTAGCATTGCCTTGAATAGCGGAATAACCGACCTCTTTATCCCAGCCCGTGCCCGCGACACAAAGTTTGAAATTAACGCCTGCGTCAAGCTCTACCTCTAATACAAAGGTTACGCCGTCGGTCGTGGTGAAGTGAATAGCGTCGGGAATATCATCGGCGTCGGCTATTGTAGCCCATTCCAAACCGAGTCTTGCGGACTCGCCCACCAAGTAGTAGTGGTCGACGTCTTCGGTGGGAGTTGTCGAGAACTCACCGGTAGTAGTGCCTTCTACCCATACAACCCAATCGAGAGTTGCTCTATTGTCGGAGTAGTTCTTCAAGTAGATTCGGTAAGTACCGGCAGGGAGTGTGAATTTGCTGCTGCGCGCACCGCCGTCGCCTACGGTTTCCACGGGGACTAAAGAACCGTTTGCCTTAACCTGAACTGTCGCAGCGTGTTTAATCCACATACTCGCAATCTTTGTTCCGTCTACGGTAAAGGTTACATCGGTTTGCTCGGTCAAAGTTATTTCTTTATAGAACTGATCATTAAGCGAATCGGTCGCGTCGACACTCGCAGTGGTGTCCGTCATCGCCTCGCCATTCATGTTGATAACCGCGTCTTTATATACTCTGTTACGGGTATCTTCCACATCACCGCCGCCTTCGAATTCGCCGGTGGTAGTGCCCGCAACGTATACGTTCCAGCCGCCCGTACCTGCCGCGCCGCCGTCGGTGTAGTACTTAAGATAGAAATTATAAGTACCCTCTACCAGCGTGACCACGGTGTCGCGTGCGCCCAATGCGCCTTCGCCGTTGACAAGCTTGTTGTTTGCCTTGACCGTAACGGTCGTGGCGGTTTCTACCCATACGGGAATGACAGTGCCGTCTACCGTGAACGATACCTCGGTCAGCTCGGTAATTGTTACGCCCTCAAGCGCGAACTGGTCGGCAAGGGTTTGGTTGATAGCATTGCCCGCGCTGTCCGTTCTTTCTATAGTTGCAGTAGTATCGGTAAACGCCTGTTCGCCCATTTTGACGTCCGCGCCCTCGTTTACACGATCGGGGCCTTCAGTGGGTGTCGGCGTGGGCGGAGTGATGATTGTGCCCTTTTTGGTAATCGTCCATTGGCTCGGTCCGACGATCGTAATGATATACGTGCCGTCCTCTTTTACCTTTACGCCGGTTTCGTTGCCGCCCTCTTTGGTCACAAGCGCTTGCGACGCTGCGTCGAGCTGATACCAGTTGAACTCGTTGGTGCCCGTAGGAGCCCAAACCATTTCAAATACTTGTTCGCCTTCGTCATTTGTGGTAAGTGCGCAGCCGCAAATCTTGAACCAGTTGTCTACCATTTCTCCGCCGGAATTAACCTGGGAGGTAAGCTCGATTTCCAACGACTGACCGGTCTTGATTTCGTTTGCCTCTTTCATTTGCCAGTCGGAGAACCAACCGACAAGATAATGTCCGCCGTCGGTCAAGTCGCCTATATCGGAAATCTTGCCTTGACCGTCCGAGGCATAAACCGACCAGCTTTCCGCGGCATTGCCGCTAAGGTCCTGCGTGTTGTGCTTGAGCGAGATGGTGGCGTACGTGCCGGTGCGGAGAACGTCCAATCCCGTTACCGCCGACGACGTTACGCTGATGTCAACGCCTTGGCTTTCTTTATCTACAAAGAACGAAGGTACAGCCACAAGCTCGCCTGCGTCGTTGCGTACCTTGAACGTCAAGGTCGAGCCTGCCGTCAAGTCGATGCCGAGCGCAATATATTCTTTGTCCATTCCGTTTTCAACCGCCGTCGGATCCATGTTCTCGTTAAGAGTCATGGCATACTCCGTGTTGCCTACTACGAGCACTGCGGGTGCCTCGGTCACGGGATCGACGTCATACGTTGCAACAACGGTCATATTTCCGGTAAACGTATACGTGTAGTTTACGGGGAAACCGCCTTCCTCTGCCACCCAGCCGGCGTGTATCCAGCCAGCGTCGGCAGTTACCGTGGGGAATGCATTTTCGGCTATCTTGCCGCCGGTCGTTGTCACGGTAGCGATAGAAACCGTGCCGTGGTCGCCGCCGAGGAACGTTATGGTGTATTCCTCATCGTCATCCGTACCGGGTCCGGGACCGACGGGACCGGTCTTTTCTTTGAATACGGCGTAAACGGTTACGTCTTCCGTAAACAAATGGCTGTTATAGGTAGCCGCCGTGATTGACGGAACGGTCTGACCTGCCTCAAGTCCCCAGCCCTCAAACGTGTAGTCGTCGTTATTCTCGTTCTTTTCCGCCGTGGGCATTGCTCCGGACAAAAAGCCGAGTTTGCTTGTAGTCAAAGAATTGCCGTCAATGCCTTTGAGCGTTGCACCCGTGCCGGCGTCAAAAGTGATGGTATGGGTGTTGTCCAAGTTCTCGGGCAGTTTGGTGCCGTCGGGCAAATCCAAACCGTCGCCGCACGCGACTAACGCGCCCGCCGACGTTGCGAACACTGCTGCTGCCAATGTTGACAACAAAAATTTGCGTCCTTTCATTTTTCCCTCTCTATAAATGAATTTATGGGTATTACACCACATTAATGCATTAATTATACCACTACTAATAGCAGTTGTCAATACATTATATGAAATTTTTCGGCATTAATTTACAGTAAAATAATATACAAATAATTGAGTTACAGCAACGCAATTTGCCGATTGTCAACAAAAAATCCGCCGTAAGAGTGTATTTCATAGGGATTGTTCCCGTGGACAAAAACAGCTCACTATACTTTATACAATCTACACCGCTAAGTGATATTGTTTGCGTTGCAAACAGTGATATTTTGCTTACGCAGTTATATTATATTTGCCTTAACTTCGCCGTCAGGCGAAATATCACTCCGCATAGCGGAATTACACTCTTTCTATATAACTTGCCGTTGGGCAAATATAACTGTGGGACTTGCGATTCCTTATCGCAAGTCCCACTAACAGCGGATTTTGTTATTGTTATACCAAATCGTCTTTAAGCGTTCTGTCGAACAACTGTTCCATTACCGCGCGCGGCGCGACCTTGTCCAGTATCATTGTGTTTACCGCGGTGGTAATGGGCATATCTACGCCGTGCTTGTCCGCAAGTATGGACATTGCACGCGCGGTATGTACACCCTCGGCAAGCTTGTCGTACTTTTTGCCTTTTACGTAGTTTTCGCCCCACATTCTGTTGTGGCTATGTTCGGAAAACAGCGTTGTTTCGTAGTCGCCGATATGGCACAAGCCGTAAGCCGAAAGCGGATTGCCGCCAAGCGCCTTTATCAGCCGCGCCACCTCCCTGCTGCCGCGCGCCATCAGCGCGCCCTTGAGCGTGGTAAGATTCATCCCGTCCAGCACGCCCGCGACAATACCCATAACGTTTTTTGCCGCCGCGCCGATTTCCGTGCCGATAATATCGCTGCCGTAGTAAAACCTGATAAGCGGGCTTTTAAAGTATTCCACTATGCGCTCTATCGTAGTGCGCTCGTACCCGTCTATAAGCATGCAGTTGGGATTGCCCACCGTAAATTCCTGCACATGCCCGGGTCCAGCCCATACCGCTATTTGCCAGCTTTCCAGTCCGAATTCCAGCGCGACCTCGCTGAGCCGTTTGCCCGTGCTTATCTCTATACCCTTCATGTTGGTGACGAGGTATTTGCCCGTCATGTCGCAAGTACTTCGTATATCGCCCATTACGCTGCGGAACGCCTGCGACGGCACGCTGACAAGCAGCACGTTGGCGCTGCGCACGGCGCGCTGCAAATCGTTGGTAAGCTCTATCGATTTGGGTAGCGTTACGTACTCGTTTTTGTGCGTCATAACAAGCTGCTCGTACGTGATTTCGCCCGACTTGCCGTACACCGTTACTTTGTGTCCGAGCTGATTAGCATACCACGCCAAAAACGAGCCCCACCTGCCGCAGCCGATGACGGTAACCTTGATTTTTTGACGGGTATAGTCCATTGGAATAGTGTATTCGGGCATAAGAATCTCCTTTGGAGCTTAATTCGGAATTATGAATTCGGAATTAATGATAGGGTTGAAATAATCAGTTATTACCGCCGATATAAGCGGCGAGTTTGTCCGCGTAGACCTCCAAGATTTGGCACGACGTCACGCTTGACATACCGGTGAGTTTGTAGTCCACTAACGTGTACTTTTTGCAAGTATCGACAGCATCACGTATTGCCTCGCCATTCATGCCGAGATTTTTCATGTTGCCATATAACAGCATTTCCATGTACCACAGCTTTCTGGATACGTCGGACAGCACTCTCAACCAGTACAACTGGTGCAGTACGCCGTTCTCCTCGGACGGAACTGTATCTACCGCCATTTGCGCATAGCGAGTAAAACTGCTGAGCTGATTGAATAACCGCGTAAAACCGTAAGAATCCGGAGTAACTTCTTTTAGCGGCAATATGAACAGCGAGAACTCGTCGCCGTCCAGCTTGTCGCTGTAATATAATTGTACAAATCTATCGTTCAATGCGGTAACGTTTAAAGAAATTTCGTCGCCCGAAACAGGCTCTTTTACCTTAATTGTGTACCGCTTGCTGAAATCGGTTTCCACACCGATACGCATAAACTCAATATCCAGGTATGCGCCGAGCTGCGCCGCATAATCCACATACTCGTCCAAAAGCGCAATGCGTCCTTGCTCCGTATCGGCAACCGTTCCGTAAAGTCGCTCCGAACGTTCGCTCGGCGTGGTCATTACGCCCAGTCGCTCCGAACGGTTGTTATACGTAATTTTGTCGGTCTTACCCAGCACTGCACGCGCACGGTAGTTAAGCACGTGCATATCGTGCTCGTAGCTGTATACCGCAGGGCGCACAGCCGCAGGCACGCTTGCTATGTTGTCCCTGTCTTTTTTGAGAGTAACGGCGCTCAATCCATTGAGCGACAAGTACGTCCTTGTGTACTTTTCCAGCCGCACGGCGTAGTACTCGGCGCGAGCATTGTCGCCCGCCTTAAGGCTTTCGGTCATCAGCTTGTCCGAAAGATTATTGCACACGTACAGCGCCTCGATAAAGTCGTCGTTGGTAAGCGCGGGCGTAGCGGTGAGCACGGGCATATTGCCGTCGCTGTCCGCGTAAGCCGCGGTGCGCTTGCCGTCCGTCGATTTGTTGCTTTCAAGCTCTCGCGAGATATACCGTTCGCCAAAGTCCACCGCACGCTCGCTTAGCCCCATGGAATTGAATAACCGCATGGTGGTGAGCGGAATGGCAAACGCAATAATACACGCCAACATCGCTATAAGCGACAGCGCGACAAAAGTCGTTTTGAATATTGCGGACAGCAGCTCGTCGACAAACGAGTTTCCGCTCGGCTCGTCGGGTTGCGGAGCGGGCTTGGGCGTGGCGGTGCGCGTCGGCACGATTTTGGGCATAACGTCATTGTCGGCGTCTATACCGACGCTTACTTTGTCACTTACGCCGTCGCCGCGTTGTTCGCCGTTTTTGTATTGTTCGTCCGAGTAATTCATTACCGAATATTATATCACAAAATTCTCTACCGCACAAGCGTTTTGAATATAATTATGAATTCGGAATGCGGAATTCGGAATTATAGATAGCAATTGCGAAACACATATGCGGCGGTTCGCCTAGATTTCTCCACTTCGTTCGCTACTCTCACTTCGGTCGAAATGATGGGTGGTATGGACAGGTCTTTTAAGAAAAGATAACCCTATATCCCCATCATCCCGAGCAATGTCGAGGGATCTAGGCGTAGCCGCATAATTTTTAATAAAACATTTTCCTTATCCTCGCATTCCGAATTCAGCATTCCAAATTCCGAATTACTTTTTCGCTATCACCTTTGCCGTAACGGGATCGAGCAGTACGCCGGTATTGCCGTCCGCCGTGATAAAGGATATATGCCAGCACAAGCCGTCCGCGCCAAGCGGATTCTTGATTATGCGCGCGCGTATCTCGTATTCACCCTTGGGGTGCACCGCCGTTTTTGCCGCCGATATTGCGCGGTCATAAGTTATCATATCACCCGTGATTTGGCTTTGCAGTGTGAGCACGGTTGTATTGCCGCCGCACTTGATTGTTACGGTAAATTCCTTTGCCTTGGTTTCGTGCTCGAACTCCGCCGAAAAGCTTGCCGCAAACGGGTGTACAATCATAGTTCCGCCGAAAGTGCAGCCGTCCGCCTCGGCGGTATACGTGATAACCGCGTCAATATCGAACTCGGTCGGAACAAGCGTGATAAGCGTATACGGCTTGAGCTTGTCGCCCTGCACTTTTCCGTCCGCCGCAAAGGATTGCTCACGCACGCCTGACACCGCCGTAAGCGTATACCCGTCGCCCGCCGCGGTGTAATAGCCGCTGCGCCGTTCGCTGACGTCCTTCATTGTGTCCGTTCCGCACGAGCAAAGTACAATCGTAACCACGGTCATTATCGCCGCAAAAAGCATACACATTTTTTTCATATTATAAAATATGAAAACCGCACGGCGAATATTCGTCGTGCGGTCTATGTGTATTTTACTAATCGTTCTTTACCTTCATCAGTCGGACTATGGACGCGCGCTCGTTCTCGTCCAGTTTCATCAGGATATACTTGATTGTTTCCTGCAGCTGCGGAATCATTACGTATTCCAGTGCGTTCACCCTGCGCCTGTTCTTTTCTATCTCGTCGGCGAGCATGTTGCAAGTCTTTTCCACCTCGGCAAGGTGCAGCAGCTTGTCGGTAAGCGCAGTCAGCTTTAGCACCGCGTCGTCCAATTCCGCGGGCGCCGAACACAGCGCGTACGGCAGGCTTACCTCGCCCACACGCTTGGTTTCCATAAACGGCACGTCCACGCCCATTATGTTTTTTGTCCCGATAGTCACGGACGCGGAAAGCGACGGGAGCGAAATCGCCTGCACTACGTCGAGCGGCGCGGCAGCCGACAGCGAAAAGCTCTTTAGCGCCTCGCCTATCTCGCCCTCGATTTCCTCTCTCAACCGCTTGTTCTCTTTTATGAGCGTCAAAAACTGACGGACCATTTCGTCCGACTTGTCTTTTAACAGCTTATGTCCGCGCTCGGCGGTCTTGAGCCTATCTTTTAGCCTACGCAATTCCATGCGCGTAGGGTTTACATTAAGTCTTGCCATAAAACTCCGTTTAATTTCGAATTCGGAATGCGGAATTCGGAATTATGGATAAGGTTGAGATTCCTCGCGTTGCTCGGAATGACAAAAAGAATTATTACATCTTATCGAAGAACTCTTCCAAGTTCTCGTCGCGGATACGTTTCAGCTCGGAACGCGGCAGTATCTTGAGTAATCGCCAGCCAATATCGAGCGTTTCCTCGATAGTGCGGTTTACGGTGAAGGTTTGGTTTATATACTGCTTTTCAAACTCCTCGGCAAACCGTGCGTACAGCCTATCCACGTCGGACAGCGCCGCCTCGCCCAAAATGGAGCTGAGCTCCTTTGCGTCCTTACCGCGCGCATACGCCGAAAACAGCTGGTTCATTGTGTCGGCGTGGTCCTTTCTTGTCTTGCCCTTGCCTATGCCCTTGTCCTTCAAACGGGACAGCGACGGCAATACGTCGATCGGCGGGTTTAAGCCCTTTTTGTACAGCTCGCGCGACAGTATGATTTGCCCTTCCGTGATATATCCCGTAAGGTCGGGAATGGGGTGCGTTTTGTCGTCCTCGGGCATGGTCAGTATGGGAATGAGCGTAATAGAGCCTTTTTTGCCGCGTATACGCCCCGCGCGTTCGTATATGGTTGCAAGGTCGGTGTACAAATATCCGGGATAGCCGCGCCGTCCCGGCACCTCACGCCGCGCCGCGGAAATCTCGCGGAGTGCCTCGGCGTAGTTGGTTATGTCGGTCATTATTACGAGCACGTGCATGTCGCACTCGAACGCCAAGTATTCCGCCGCCGTCATTGCCATGCGCGGCGTGTTTATGCGTTCTACCGCGGGGTCGTTGGCGAGGTTGAGGAACATTACCGTCCTGTCAATCGCGCCCGTCCTGCGGAAATCGGCGGTGAAGAACTCGCTCTCCTCGTACGTTATACCCATTGCCGCAAACACGACGGCGAACTTGTCATCGGTGTTCTTTACCTGCGCCTGCCTTGCTATCTGTGCAGCAAGGTCGGCGTGCGGCAAGCCCGACGCCGAAAACACGGGTAGCTTTTGTCCGCGGACAAGCGTGTTAAGTCCGTCGATTGCGCTGACGCCCGTTTGAATGAACTCGTTGGGATAATCGCGCGCAACGGGGTTTATGGGGCTACCGTTTACGTCAAGACTGCTTTCGGGCAGTATTTCCGCGCCGCCGTCAATGGGATTACCCATGCCGTCGAACACCCTGCCCAGCATATCGTGCGAAACCTTAAGCTCTATCGCCTTGCCCGTAAACGCGGCTTTTGCCGCCACAATCTTCAAGCCCCTGCTCGGCGCGAAAAGCTGAACAAGCGCTTTGTCGCCGTCCACCTCAAGCACGCGCCCGAGCCGTTGCTCGCCGTCCGAGCCCTGCGAAATCTTGACAAGCTCGTTGTACTTGACGCCCTCTACTTGTTCGACAAGCATGAGCGGTCCGACTACTTCTTTTATTGTACGGTATTCTTTACGCATTACTCAGACTCCTTAAGTTCGGCGAACTGTTTGTTCATTTCGTCATGAAGATCGTCGAGCTGTGCTATATCCTCTTCCTTGACGTACTTTGCCCTGCCTATGCGCTCGCGGCACGGGACGTTTAACACGTCGTTTATGTCCACGCCGCGGTCGAGCGCACGCCGCGCCGCATAGTAAAAGTCGACTATAAGCTTGAGCATTTTGAACTGCTTTTTGGGCGAAGTGTATGTGTCCACCTCGTGGAAGGAGTTTTGGTGCAGATAATCCTCGCGCACCGACTTTGCCGCCTCCATAGTGAGCCTATCCGCAGGCGACAGCGCGTCCATACCGACAAGCCTTACAATCTCGTCCAGTCGCGCCTCCTCTTGCAACAGCCTGCTGATTTCCATTCTGTACGCGACGAACTGTTCGTCAACGTTGCGCCCAAACCAGTCCGCCAGCCTATCGCTGTACAGCGAGTAGCTGACAAGCCAGTCGATTGCGGGGAAGTGCCGCTTGTACGCAAGCGCGCTGGAAAGTCCCCAGTACACCTTGACTATGCGCAGCGTTGCCTGGCTGACAGGCTCGGACATATCACCGCCCGGAGGCGACACCGCGCCGATAGCCGTGACCGAGCCCGTGCGCTCGGTCGAGCCCAAAAGCTTGACCTGACCCGCGCGCTCGTAGAACTCGGCAAGACGGCTGCTGAGGTATGCGGGATAGCCTTCCTCGCCCGGCATCTCTTGTAATCTTCCACTCATTTCGCGCAGCGCCTCCGCCCAGCGCGAAGTGGAGTCCGCCATGATAGCTACCGAATAGCCCATGTCGCGGTAATATTCCGCTATCGTTATGCCCGTGTAAATACTCGCCTCGCGCGCCGCAACCGGCATATCCGAGGTGTTGGCAATAAGCACGGTACGTTTCATAAGCGGCTGACCCGTTTTGGGGTCTATAAGCTCGGGGAACTCGTTGAGAACGTCGGTCATTTCGTTGCCGCGCTCGCCGCAGCCCACGTACACGATTAAGTCGGCGTCGCTCCACTTAGCCAAAGCGTGCTGCAAAACCGTTTTGCCCGAGCCGAACGGACCGGGAACGGCAGCCACGCCGCCGCGCGCTATGGGGAACAGCGTGTCGACAACGCGTTGACCTGTTACAAGCGGCTCCTCGGGCGGGAGCTTTTCGGCATACGGTCTACCCTTTCGCACGGGCCAACGCTGCAGCATAGCCACGTTATGCTTTTGCTTGCCGTCCGATATGACCGCCACGGTATCGTCGATTGTATAATCGCCCGAATTGATTTTTTCTATCTTTCCGCTTACACCGTAAGGCACCATAATGCGGTGCGTGATAACCTCGTTTTCCTGCACCGTGCCTATAACGTCGCCCGCAGTGACAGTATCACCCTTTTTGGCGACAGGCTCGAATTTCCACTTTTTTTCGTGGTCGAGCGCGGGCGCGCTTACGCCGCGGTCGATTCTATCGCCCGACAGCGCGTAAAGCTTTTCCAGCGGGCGCTGTATTCCGTCGTAAATACTTCCGATAAGTCCCGGACCGAGTTCGACGGACAGCGGCTGCTCGGTAGATACGACGGGCTCGCCCGTGCCGAGCATACTCGTTTCCTCGTACACCTGCACCGACGCCTTATCGCCGCGCAATTCTATGACCTCGCCGATAAGTCCTTTTTCGGACACCTTGACGACGTCGTACATTTTTACGTCCTGCATACCGTCCGCAACAATCAGCGGTCCGCTTATTTTGATGATTTTACCCATGATGTCTCCGAGTGAATAATGAATAGATAATAGTGAATAGTGTCGGACTGCGGCTTAGCCGCACTGATTTTAATAAAAATTTTTCCGCCATTCTTATTTCTTATCTTTTATCTCTTATCTAAAATTCTTAATTAAACAATATGTCTACGCCGACTGCCTTTTCCACGTCCTTTTTGACGCCCGCCATACCAAAGCCGTTGGAGCCCGTGGAGCCGGGAATACTCAGGACTACGGGGAAGGCTTGCTGTTTGAGCTTTTGCATAAGCCCTTCCATCTTGGCGGCGTAGTTTTCGGTGACGAGTATTACGGCGTATTCGTCGGACTTGGCTATCTCGCGCAAAACGTCCGCCGCCTTATTTTCGTCGTCCACCTTGTACACAGCCGCGCCAATCGCCAAAAACGCAGTCGCGCTTTCGCTGTCGCCTATTACCGCTATCTTTCCGATTTTTTCCATTTTTTACCCTTTGCGCTCTCGCCCCTATTTGTAAATTTCCGGTATGCGCTTATAGAACATATCGCGCGAGTCGGTCTTGACGCACACAAGCGCCGTCTTGACCGTTTTCAGCTCGATGAGCGTTTCCGTATAGTAGTTTAGGAACGGCGTGTTCGACACGTACGACACAACTTCTCTATACGTGAGCCAGTACAAAAAGTCGTCAGCCTCAAGCTCCGATTTCCATAAATCGGCAAAGTCGTTTTCCGCTATGCGCTCGGCATACTCGGCATAGGGCGTATGCTCAAAGCACGACGGGAAATCGTCCTCGGCAAGCGCCTCGGTAAGCGTTTCCGTCCCTATCCTTCCGCCCGATATAAACTGATCGTCCGCTATGCCCAGCTTTTTCATGCGCGCGGCGGTGAGAATGTTTTTCATATCGATTTCGGCTTTGGCGTACTTTTTTACGAGCGAAACGCCGCACGACAAAACGTATGCGTACATGGCGCGAGTGAGCGCAAGGTCGATAGCCTGCGGACGGGTTTCGTTATTCTCGTCCAGCGTTTCAAGCGCCTTCGCCATAAACGGGTCGGCATCCGAATAATCGCCGTCGGCTATCTTTTTGCTGTCAAAGTCCACCGCGTAATATCCGTCGTCGGGCACTGCGGCAAACCGTGACTTGTACGCCAGCTTTGCGTTGTTGTACTTAAACCGCGCAAGGCATGCCTCAGCCAGTTTTTCGCTCGGCGCATTTTCCGATACGAACTCTATCAGCTTGTTGGTTTCGCCCACGATAAACCCGTCCACGCTTTGCCCTTCCGAGTAAGCGTAGCCGTAATCGCCCAGTACCTTAAAAGCCTCCGCTACCGTCTTACATTCGACGACGCGGCGCAAGCGTTCGGTATTCAGTCGGCCGGAATTAAATACCGCCGACGTATTGGCAAAAACCTTGGTCGTGTTCATTTTACAGTCCCAGCTTTGCTACCGTATCGTATACGGTGCGTTCTTTCAGTTCGTCCACTATAGCGTCCACGGTGAGGTCGCGGTCGTACTTTGCGTTGCGCAAAATCACGCCGCCGTCAAAGTCGCCCTTTTCGCTCGACAGCGTAAGTTTCTTTTTAGCCGCGGTAGCGACCTTTTTTACCCACGCCGCCGTGACGCGCTTGCCGTCGCTCGCCGCCGCAATAACCTCGTCGCCGTCCTCGCAGTACTGCAATATAACGGACTGCAGGATGCCGAGATACACGCTGTCGGACGAAGAAAGAATCTTTTTCTTTACTCCGTCGTACACCGCCGCAACGCACTGCTGCTTTGCATGCAACAACGCCTTGCCAGCCTCCAGCTCGCCCAGCTTGACCTGACCCGCGAACAGCTCTTGTGCCGCCGTCTCCGCCTTTTGCAGGCTTTCCTTTTGCGCGGCGTCAAGCTCCGCCCTGAGCTCGTCGAGCTCGGCTTGGGACTCCGCCTGCGCCTCCGCAACAATGGACGACGCGGTAGATTTTGCCGACGACAGTATGTCGTCGATTATCTTTTCTTTGCCTTGCATATTAGATTGACAAAAGCATTACGCCGAGAATGGAAACGATGAATGCGAATATAGCAAAGATCTCGACAAGAACAAGCATAGGGATTGCGTGACCGATTTGGTTTTCCTGCTTGCCAACAAGATTGATGCAGCCGATTGCGACGTTGCCCTGCATGATTGCGGACACCAAGCCGACGATTGCGATAGGCATACAATACGCAAACATAATCCAGCCCTGTGCGTCGGTAAGCTGTGCCATATCGCCGAACGCGTTGAGCTTGATGAGCATCATGAACGCGACAACGAAACCGTACAAGCCCTGCGTAGACGGCATGACCTGCAAAATCATTGTCGTGCCGAACTTTTCGGGTTGTTTGGACAACAAAGCCGACGACGCTTGTCCTGCGCGACCTACACCGATTGCCGAGCCGATGCCCGACACGATAACGGCAAGAGCCGCACCGATTATAGCGTAAACATTACCCATAGTCATTTTTATCCTTCTCCTTTTTGAGAAATATTTATGGTAAACCTTAAAAGGCAAAACCCGTATTAATTGTATCTGATGTACTTAGTCTTTTGACCGAGCGGCGCAAACAGCCTGCCGCCGCCGTCGTAGAACTTGCCGTAGAATTCCAAGAACTGAAGGCGGGCGTCGTGAACGTATGCGCTGAGCACGCCCAAGCCAAGGTTGAACAAATGCAGCACCACCAGCACTATTGCGCCGATTACGTACCCCGCAATGGGAATATCCATTATTATGCCGCCCAAGCTGTTGAAGGCAAGACCTATTGCGCAGCTTGCAAGACAAAGACCGAACAAGCGGCAGTACGACAGCAGGTCGGACAAAAGATTGACAAGCCCGTACAAGCCCTTAAATCCGCCGATAACCTTGCCGAAAACGTTTTTGCTGTTGCGCCCGCCGAACAAAAGTATGAGCGCAACGCCGGTAAGCGCAAGCACTATCGCGGCGATATTGAGCGCCTTGGGCGGAATAAAGTTCACCGTTATGCCGAGCATCGGCGCAAGCGACGGCAGCATGCCGACAACAAGCAATATAAGCGCGACAAACAACAACAATATGGAGCCGCAGTCGAATATAGCCGAGAACGGCTTACCCTCTTTGCACAGTGCGACAAACTTGATTATAAAGCCCGTCATTATTTGCACGACGCCCATGCCTATGCTTAGCACCAATAGCAGCAGCGGCTTGTCTAACGGATTGAGAAGTATTGCGACGTTTACGTTTTCGCCGAAATCGATGGAAAAATATCCGCCGAACAGTACGCCCCAAATTATACCCGATATGCCGCCCATACCGACGAGCAAAGCGAGCCGTTTAATGCCGACGTCGAACTTTTTGGACGTGCCTATAACGAATCCCGCGATTGCGAGGATAAGTCCGTAGCCCGCGTCGCCTATCATTATTCCGAAGAACAAAAAGTAGAATACAGCCATAATCGGGTTGGGATCGATTTCCCTATACCGCGGCGAGCTGTACATATCGGTAATTTGTTCGTACGGCTTGACAACGCGGTTGTTTTCCACAAGCGTGGGCGGCTGGTCCTTTTCCTCGGGCGCGAGCAGCTGTATAAACGCCTTGGGCGCAACCTCTTGCACCTCGTCCACAGTGACCTGAGCAATGCGCTCGGGCAGCCACCCTTCCAGCACAAACGTGCTGTCCGTCTTAAGAAACTTTTGCTCCGCCTCCGACCGCTCTATATCGAGCTCGATTACGTCGTAGAGTATGCGCAAGTCGTTTACGTACTTTTCGTAGTCGAGCGCCGCTTTGGTAAGCTCCAATATCTCGCGCTGTACGTCTTCGCTTTCGTTTTTTAACGCGTCCACTTTTTGCGCAGCCGTGCAGTCGTCGTTATACTCACACTTTGTATAACCCGCAGCACCGAGCTGTTTGTCTATTTCGGCAATATTATTTTTTCGTGCAACCGTCAAAATTACGGTAACGCCGTCCTGCCCCCGCACCTCGTATGCGCAAGGCAAGCCGTTCAATAACGCGTCGGGCTTTGCGCTCGTGCGATTGCTGTACATAGCTATTGCTATATCTCCGTCGCGGCTAAGCTCCGAAAGCTTAATAGGCATGACGGCATAAGGCTTATAATTCTCGGCAGCGGAATTTAATTCCGACATACGCGCCGTGCAATCGACCAGCTTGAACGAAAGCTGTTTAAGGTCGTCGCATACGTGCATAAGCTCGTATTCGCGCGCCGCAGCGTCCGAAAAATCGGCTTTGGTTATAAGCCGTCGCGCCGACGAATACTTCTCACCCGACAGCGTGTACCCGATAGGCTGCGCTTTACTCTTTTGCACGTCGCGCTTGTTTTGCTCGAGCACCGTCGCCATTGCGTTGTGCCGCGCCTTGAGGAAATCGAGCGCAAAAGATATTTCGCTTTGCTTTAGCTTAAGCTCGCGGTAGCGGCTCGTTTCGCCCGATGACAGCTCAAAAGGGAGGGCGTCCGTAGCACGCGCCTCAAACAATCCTCGACTTACAAGGACGTCCATTATTTTGTTTTGATCGCACCTTAGCCCGACAAGCCGAAGGTGCGACATTTTGGCTATCGCCATTACGCCTTGCCTCCGAGCATTTTGAACAATACGTCTATTTGCTTAGCTATTTCCTTTTCTTTTTCCTTAATCAGCTTTTCGCCGTTAGCGCGCGCCTTTTCTACGCGCTTTTCGCGTTCGGCGGCGGCACGCTTTAACGCGTCCTCCGTCTTTTGCGCCTTTGCCTCGGCAATCGTGCGGGAACTGACCTCGCGCATATTTCGCGCACGGGTCGCGCCGTCCAACTGGATAGCCTTGGCGTTTTCCTCCGCTTTGGCTATTATGTGCTTTGCCTCGCGCTCGGCGGACAGTATGTCCGCTATCACGCCCGAAAGCTGTGCGTCAAGCGCCTCGCGGTCCTCGTATACGATTTCCGGTTGTTTTTTCTTGCTCGACGAAGGCTCGCTATTCGGGGTTTCGTTGTCCCCGTAGACGATTTCCGATTCTTTATTCTTATCTATTGTCGTGTCATTCATGTGAGCCCTCGTATGCGGTTATTTTTTCCACGCGGTTTGCATGGCGACCGCCCGCAAAGTCGGCGGTCAAAAACGCTTGCGTTATTTGCAGCGCCGTATCAATATCGGTGTTGCCCGCGCCCAGCGCCAAGCAGTTGGCGTTGTTGTGCTCGCGGCACAGCCTTGCCATATCGGGATTAAAGCACAGCGCGCAACGCACGCCCTTTACCTTGTTGGCGGCAATGCTCATACCAACGCCCGTCTTGCATATGACTATTCCGCGGTCGGCTGCGCCGTTTGCCACGGCATTCGCAACCTTAAACGCATAATCGGGATAGTCGCACGACGCCTCGCTGTCCGTCCCGACGTTGCACACGGTAATGCCCCGCGCCGTCAGTTTGTCTATAATGGCTTGCTTTAGCTCTATACCGCCGTGATCGCTGCCGATATATACCGTCATATACAACACCTCTATTGTGATAGTATACCATTTAAAAATTATTTTGTCACGTACTTTAGCCGTTTTTTTCCTTGAACTTTCGGTCTGCAAGCTCCAAAATCGCGTCAAACCCCGTTTGCATTTGTTGCGCGCACATAAGGTACGCCTGCGTGTTGTAACCGTACGGATCGGGAATACGACTGCCTATCAAATCCACATACGACACCGCATTGTCGCTGTCGCACCGCATTGCGTGCTCGTCGGTCATGCCGACAATCAAATCGCCGTCAAGCGACATTTGCACGGTAAACACTCTTGCCTTGCGGTCGGGATTGTGCTTTACACCGAGCGCGGTGAGCGCCTCTACCGCCTGCGGCATAATCTTATCGCCCTTGCCAGCCTCCAAGCCCGCGCTTGTCACGGTAAAATCACCGCTGCGCTTTTTTTGGCGCAGGTAGTCCTTGAACAAAAACTCCGCCATAGGCGACCTGCATGTGTTGCCCGTGCAAACAAATATTATGCTGACTTTTTGTTTCTTATTATCACTCATATTATCATTCCACCGCTCAATTTGATTAATCGCGCTATCAACGACTCGCCCAGTCCCTCGGGATTGACGCCCTCGGCAATTACCGCGTCGTAATGCTCGCCGTCCGCTTTGCGTAGCACCGCAAACAAATTGTGCGCATACGCCTCGTAGCTGTCGCCCACCGTGTACACGTTGCGGTCGCCGTAGCAATCGCGGTTGCCGTCAAGGCAAATTATCACCGCAGTTTTTTGCTGTGCAGTAATCTCGTCGTAGCGCTTGCAAATGTTTTCGGTCATGCCATCGTAGTACGCCGAAAACAGCACTTCGGCATTGGGCATATATCCGCTGAGCCGCGCGTCCTGCCGCAGCGTTTTTACCTCGCCTATCGCTTGCTTTAGCTGCTCTACGGTAACGCCGCCTACGCGCAAAACGGTTGGCGGCTCGGTGCGCGCGTCGACAATAGTCGATTCTATGCCTATCTCGGACGCACCGCCGTCCAGTATGTATTCTATCTTACCGTCAAGATCGTCCTTTACGTGCGCGGCAAGCGTGGGGCTCGCCTTGTCCGCGGTATTGGCGCTGGGCACAACAACGGGCGCGCCAGCAAGCTCTATCAGCTTTTTGGCAACGGCGTTGTCAGGTATGCGCACCGCCACAGACTCCGACCCCACGGTTACCTCGTCGGGAATTACGTCCGCACGGTCAAGCACGAGCGTAAGCGCCCCCGGCATAAACCTGTCAATAAGAATTTGCGCCTTTTTGGGAATGGACTTAACAACCTTTTGTATGTCCGACTTTTTGGCGACGGCGACAATGAGCGGCTTGTCGGTAGGTCGAGATTTAACCTCGTACACCTTTTTTACCGCCTGCGCGTCGGTTGCTATCGCGCCGAGCGCATACACCGTTTCGGTGGGAAACGCCACAAGCTCCCCCGCCTTCAACCGCGAGGCACAACGCATAATATTGAGATCGGTCGAAGAAAGAATTTCCGTGTTCAAAACAGCCGTCCTTTGTTTAAAGCGAATTATACCGCAAAAATATTCACGTGTAATTTTAGCACATTTCGTCAACAATTACAAGCATGAAAAGCAAGTTTGCAAAATTTATAGACGGAACGATAGGCGCGCTACTCATTTTTTTCGCAGCGTTTGCGATAATGCGGTACTTTATCCCCGCAACTGACGCGGCGGTGTTTTGCGCCGTGACGGTAACTGCGGGACTGTGCATGCTTACGCGGCTGCGCGGCAAGAAAAAAGGCGAGCTTTTGCGCATATCCAAAGCCGCTGACGATATGTTTTTCGAGTTTATGTTTTTGCCCGACAACGCGCCCGCCGTTAAGCTTGCCGACGCGCTAAAAGCCAAGGGCGAAAACGCCGTTAGGCACGGCAACGGCGTGTACCTGAACAATACTGCCGCGTACTGCTGCTTTAACAATCCGCCCGACCAAGGCGCTTGCGCACGGCTGATAGCCAAAGCAAAGCACTACAGCGCGGACAAGCTGATTATTATAAGCAAAGCCCCGCCGCCGGTGCCGCAGGTGGACGGAATAGATATTGCTACCGTTTGCGGCGACGACGCGTACAGGCTGTTTGCCTCGCTAAACGCCCTGCCCGAGCGCAAGTATGCCGAAACCGCAAAGCGGCACGGCGCGTTTAAAAACGCGTTTTCGCGCGACAAGATTTTGCGCTATCTCGTTCTTGCGTTTTCCTTCTTTTTTGCGGCGTGGGTCAGCCGTTCTGTAATAACCTTTGCCTGCTCGGTGCTGTGCGCCGCGCTCGCCGTAATAAGCGTTGCAATGACCGCAGTCCACGCCGTTAAAAAGCGTAAAGAAAATTCGGTGTAATACCGTGATTACACCGAACCTATAATAGGCGCCACAATCGCGCGTCAGGCGGACAACAGGTGGCAAGTAGCCGACGGGAGCGTAGACCCACCTACGTGACCAAGGGCAACCAAATGTTGCACGTTCCTTGGTTTATCGCTCACCTCTATGTTGTGCATAGATTGCAAAGAGTCAGCCTGTGGCTGCGTAGCCCGTATCACGCGATGAGTGCGGCGCCGGATTCTAAAAGTTCTCGTATTCTTTCAACAGCTCGGCGGGTATACTTGGACGGAGCTTTTTGAACGCCGCGTCGAACATATCGCGCCGCAGCGGTATGGGCTTACTAAGTCCTTTTGCTTGCATTTCCTCCAATGCAAGGCGGCACGCCTCTTCTATTATTCCGCAAAGGTCGGCTGCCGAATAGTACATAGTAGTCACCTTTACGTTGGTGTTTGGCACAGCCGTTTTGGTGTACGTTTCGCTTAGCTCAACCAAATCCTCGGTGGTCACGCCGTCCAACGCTATGCCGCTGAGTTTGCCCTCGATGATGGCGCGCTTTGCCGTGATGTCGGGCGGCGGCACGTGCACGCGGTGCGAAAACCGCTTAAACCTGAGATACGCGGGATCGATAACGTCGGGACGGTTGGTCGCCGCTATTATTATGCGTTTGGAGCCGTCCACGCCAAAGCCGTTTATGCGCTGCAACAGCTCGGTGGTGACGGCGGCTTTGTAGTCCTTGGTGTCCGAAGTGCGCTTGCTGAATATAGACTCGCACTCATCCACAAACAATATCGCGCCGTCGGCGCAGGCGTCCATTTCGTCAAACAGCTGGCGCACAGCCTGCTCGGACTCGCCCACGTACGACTTGAATATATCGGCGGGCGTTATTACAAACAGCGGCAACTGCAGCTTGTTGGCTATCGCCTCGGCAAACATGGTTTTGCCCGTTCCCGGCGCGCCGTACATAAGCATGCCCAAACCGCCCTCTATCTTGTAATACTTGATAACGTCGGGATTTTGCGCAATAAAGATAAAGCTTTCCACCAGCTTTTTTACGTCGTCCAAGCCCTTGACGTCGGCAAACGTAGTTTTGGGTATGGTGTGGCTGACCGACGAGCCGTATTCGGTCGCCTTCTTGCCCAGCTTTTTAGCCTTGTCGGCATACTCCTCCGCCTTGACTGCGTCGGTGTGCCGCTCGGACAGCTTTTGCGCGTACTGCGACGCACGCAAGTACTCGGTGCAAAGCCGCTGCTTGTCCTCAGTGCGCAGGTCGCGCTTATCCTTAACCCCGCCCAAAATAGTGCGGATATTTTCCACAGCCTCGCTGTAGTTTTTTTCCAACTGCTCGAGCGACGAGCCTTCCGCCGCCGTCGATTTCTTTCCGAATCCCGACATTTAGTCTTTCCCTCCACTTTAAAGAATATCGCTTATATCGTCGGCATTTCCCGCACTGCCGCCCGCGGGCGCGGCCGTACCTACGTCACCGACACTGCCCGCACCGGCACCGTTGCCGCCGTCGCCGCCGCTGCGCTCGCTAATAATCTTGTCCACCATTTTTTCGGCATTGGTGGGCGGCAGCGGCGCGCCGCCGTTTGCCTTGACCTCGTACTTTTTGCGGCGCTCGGCGCTCTTTGCCAAACGCTTTTGCGTTTTGACGTTGGATTTTTGCAAGCCCTCGGTTATGGAGAACGCAAGGTCCTGACTGCTTTCCAGCATGTACATGATTTCCTTGATCCTGCCGAGGTTGTTGGTAATCGTCTTTTGCATACGCTTTTTAGCCTTGCGGCGCGCCCAAAATCCGTGATTGACCCTTTGCGTGGAGTCAAGCGCCGAGGAATTGAGCTGCAAAATATTATCCATGCAAAGCATAGCGTCGGTAATGCACGACACCGCCATGCTGACGTCGGTCAACAGGTCGATGGTGTCTTCCATTTGTATCGCCACGTCCAAAAACGTCAATAGCGTTTGCGACATAAAATAGTCCTTGCCGTACTTTTGAATCATATCGGCGGCGCGGGTGGCAAGCAGCTCCTTGCGCTTACCGAAATTCTTTTTGGAGCTTTCCAGCTTGCGCTCCTGCTCCGCGCGAACGTATTCGTTGTCCAGCTCATCCGCCTGCTTGCGTATGCGTGCGCGGCGCTCCTCGCTTTCGGACATCTCCTCTCTTTGCCGTTCTCTTGCCATAATATAAAATCTCCTTGTGAGTTTTTTACTTTGTAACGTACTTTTGCACTGCGGCTTTAAGCGCCGCTTGTTCGGCTTGCGTGTTGTCAAAGTAGTCATGAATATGCACCTTGTGCAAAACCCAGCCCCTGCCCGACAGCGACGTCACGTACCGAGCGTTGTAGTCGAAAAAGTCGTAACGCTTTTGCACGGGCAATTCGCACCACACGCCTAGCTCGGCTTTGCTTAAATCCTTTGACAGCACCGCTATAGGTATGCGCACCGAGCCGTCCGTAACGCCGTAATCGGTTACAATACGTTCTTTTGCAATACCCAAGCTCTCTATATAGCGTGCCACTGCGGAAATAAAGTGCTCGCCCTTTTCGGGTACTGCCGACACGAACTGACCGGAATTATCGGCAAACCGCTCCACGCCCGCAAGATAGCTGCGAATAAACGCTATGCGGTCGTTGCCCGCCATTTGCCGCGACGTAAGCGTGTGAATGACGGTGACCTTATTCTTTGCGCGCGTGACCGCCACGTTAAAAATATTCTTGCCCGTCGCGTCGCGGTTAAGCTCGCCGAACGCCAGCTTGACCTTGCCGTTTTTGTCCTTGCCGTACGTGAGCGAGAGAATAAGGTTGTCCGTTTCCTGACCCTGCACGCTCTCTATGGTGCGGAAAAACACCAGCTTGTCGGGCACGTCGTCAAAGTTGCGCCACGCCGTTTCTATCATATCGTTGAGCTTTTTGTCGGCACGGACAAGGCTAAGCACGTACTTTAACTGCGCCTCGCCGAACGTGACCACGCCCACCGACGTGGACAAAACTCCGCGTTTTTTGTCGTAGTACTTGTCAAAATGCTCGTTGAGCGCGGCGAGGACCGCGTTTGCCTCGACGACGTTTACACCGTCCTCGCAACAGCCGTCGGCTGTGAGAATATCGGTAAAGCCGAGGTCGGGCGTCTTGGGCACCGTCGCGGGGAAGGTGCGCATATACGGGTAAAACTCGCGCTGCGAAAACTCGATAAGGCTTTCGGTCTTGCTGCGGTAGTGGCAAACAAGCTCCTCCGTGTCGAACGCGAGGTTGCCCAGCGCAAGACTGAGCGCCGATATATCGGTGTCCAGTGTAAGCTCTGTTGTTTCGTCGCTTATGCGCTTGCGGTTTTTCGTTTTAAAGTGCGTGAGCGGCGGCATTTGGAACTCGTCGCCCACCAGCACGCATTGCTTGCTACGGAACAGCACGGGCAGCAAATCCACAGGCTCCATTTGGCTCGCCTCGTCCACTATTACCACGTCGAAGTTTTCGTAAGCCTCGCCGCGGAACAGCACGCTCGCCGTGGACGGCGACATTATAAAGCACTTTTTAAGCTTGAGTATAGCTTTTGCATACGTGCGGAACATTACCCGCAGCGACATGTTTATGCCCTTGTCCACCGCCAAGAAATCAAAGTCGTCATCATCGGCGTCTATGCGCGCCATGCACAAGCTTTCGGTGCGCACGGCGTTGCACTCGTATATCTCGTTTTCCGCGTCGGTAAAATTCTTAATAGCAAGCTCGGCGGCTTTGCCCAGTCCGTTGCGGCGGTTGCCCAGCGTTGCGATCTTGCGGTCTATCACAAGCGCAAGGTACGAATGAACGAACAAGTCCACAAACCGCTCGGTCGGCACGTCCACCCTGCCGTCCTCTATCGGCGCAAAAAACGCGTCGAGCAATGCGTTTTGCCTGCGCAAAATATTGTCGTAGCTTAACGCCGCGCCCGCCGCCGACCTGTCCTTGGCTTGCGTTATCAATACCGCGCTATTTTTCGGCGTAACGCTCCACGGCGCTGCGGCATAGGCGTTTACAAAATACATAACGCCAAAGTCCTTCAGCTTTTTAACTACCGCCGCCACGTTTGACGCAAGCGCTGTTTCGCCCTGCAAAACAGTTACAAATTTTTCCGTCATTTGCGCGTCGCAGTTAAACTGCGGGCAATGGTATATCCTAAGTAGCGCCGACAGCGACTGCGCCTTTAAAAGCGCATTATCGCCCACGGCAATGCCGCACCTGCCGCACATTGCGAACAGCGCGGTATTCAGCTCGGACTGCGCTTGCATAAGCTCCACAGCCGATATAAAGCGATCTATTACGTAATCGTCGGGCGTTTTTACGTAGTCATTTGTTGCGGCTATAATTTCCGCTGCGGACTTGCACGCCGACACAAACTCGCGCATATCGACGCCGAATTTTTCGCTATGCTCGGCGACCGCGAGTATACATTCCGTTTGCTCTTTTGTAAGTGCGTTAAGTCCCACAACGTGCGCGAGCACGCCGCTAAGCCCGTTGATTTTGCCGTCACATTCGGCAATACGGTTGTAAGACAGCGCGGCTACCGCAAGCTCATTCAACGCAATATCGGTGCGCGAACACACGGCGCGGATTTTCTTTTCCGCTCCCTTCGCCTTGAAATCGAACAAGCCGATAGCGGGCTTATCGCCGCCCGCATACGGCGCTAACGCCGCGCACGCCTTGAGTAGCTGCCCGTCGTTAAGCTTAGCCTTGTCGAACACAAAAAGCACGTCGGCAGTTAGCGCATCGCGTTCCGATTTGAGCGCGTAAATATTTTTCACCGTTTCGGTAAACTTTGCCGCCGCTTTGTCCGTCATCTCGTCGCGCAAAAACAGCTCGGCATTATCGGCAACGTTGTTGACAACAGAAAGCTTGAGCCCGCGCACAGTCTTTACGTCCGACACGTGCATAAAGCAGTCGGCTTTAACGCCGTCCGCAAATACGAATTTATCGGCATCAATCGCCACGGTCTTAGCGCGCTCGTACTTGTCCGCAAGCATTGTCAGCAGCTCGCCGTCGGTCTTTTTGAGCGTTGTAACAGCCTTTGCTATATCCCCGCCTTTAAGGGCGTTAGGCAGCGCCGCGTCATACAAATCGCCGTAAGTGCAGTCGCTCCACGGAATATCGCCGTGCGCTTTTTCAAGCCGTTCGATTACGGCGTTTATTCCAATCATATCGTCGGCAATTTCGCCGAGCGCGGATAAAGCACCGTCTATGTCCGTTTTGTCGGTTACGCCGTGCCACGGACTGAGCGCGACCTTTCCGTCACGCAATAGCCGCGCATAGTGTGCGGCGCACTCTTTGACACCAAGCAACAGCTTGTTGTAATCCTCGCGTGAAATTGCCGCCGCGCTGCCGCCGTCCGTAAACTCTATGACGGGCAGGTCGGCGTCCTTATAGTACGTATCAAGCGCATCGTAATACGAGCCCCACGCGACGTCGCTGCCGAACACCTCGGCTTGATAGTCGCCAAGTGCTATCATAGCCTCCGCTTTGGCGCGATCGGCGCGGCAGTATTTTAGGTCGTACTTTCCGTCGTAAACGTATTCCTTTTTGTTTTTGATAAGCCGCTTAAACTCGGCGCGCACCTCGGCGGGATTGACCGCCGCGGCTTTTTGCTCGGTTTCGTAGTCGAGCAGCATTACAAACTTTCTAAGCCGCTCTGGCAGCTTTGCATACACCTCGGCAAGCGCGGAAAGCTTTTCGGATGCGACAAGCACGCTTTTGCCCTGCGCAAGCAACGTGGCAAGCATGTTGGCTATGGTCAGAGTTTTGCCCGTTCCGGGCGGACCCTTTATAATCATAGACTTTCCTGCCGCTACCTTGCCGATAATATTATCCTGCACGCTGTCGGTGGGCAGTACGGGACGAGTAGTCACCTCGCACTCGTCCGTATCGGGCAACGGCGCACCGCCGCCGAATACACGCCGTACAAGCGGATGCGCGTAAATCTTTTGCTTGTTGCGCCGCACGTCGTAGTACATGCAAATGTCGCTGTGGTTGTACTGCGCAATCGTAATTATATCTTTATCGAAGGACACGCTACCGCCGATAGCGGACACAAACTCGCTTACACGGTTCATATACTCCGTGCCGTCAGCCAGCTTGTCCAAATCGATAGCGTCGTCAAAGCTTTGTCCCGCGCCGTTGGGGTGCGGAAAATTAGAGGTAACGCTTTCCGCAAGCTCGTCCTGCATACGCGCAATAAGGCAGGGATTAAAATACGCGTCGTCGTCCACAAACTCTATTTCCACATTGCCGGTGTTTGTGCCGCGCACAAGCCGAATGGGAAAAATAAGTAACGGCGAATTAACCGATTTTATCTCGTCGCCGTGCGCAACCGCCCACGACAGCAATCCCACGCCCAAAAACAGCGGGTTGTTGCCCTTTAAGTCGAGCGCGTTGTACGCGGCGGAAATAAACTTATCAAGTGCGGCGGCATTTTTGTTGCACGCAAGATCAGCCCAGTCCCACTGCTCGGTGAGCGTGCTGTTTACCGTCGCTTTTACAAGCGCGCTGCCGCTGAGCACGGTCTTGTTGGACGGCTTGCCACGGCGGGCGCGAATTACGTTAAGCATAGTGCGGCTGTTGTCGCCGCTTGCGCAAAACAGGCGGTACGCCTTGTCCGATCCGCCCTCGCCTATCACGCCCACGTCGAGCAGCCTGTTGCCGCGCACGTCGTCGGTGTGTAGTAATCCTTTGATAAACTCGTCCAAAAATTCCATTCGTAGTACCTATATATCACAAATCTTACGTAAAGTCAATACCGTTCCAGTATTCGTCCAGTCCGCGCCGACAGTCGATTTCAAACGCGTATGCGTCCGCCTCGTAAATATGCACCTTGTATACGTTTGAGCGCGTGTTGCGGTCGTACGCCTGTTCGAGCGTTTCCCGCCACTTACACGACCTGCCGTAGGTTATGCCCATATGGTCGTAATACCACGGCGACCAGTTTCCGCCCATAAGCCGAGCCTGCAACGCGTGAAAGCTTTCGTGCACTATCGCGTCGCGCATCCACGAAACGTCCTGCGCCGAGGAGTACTTGAACACAATACGCTTGCCGCCGTCGTAGCACAACCCGCCCGCGCTGCCGTTTTCCATTTCGTCGGCGATTTCCACTATCGGGTCGATAGGTATGCCGAGCACGCGGTAAACCAGCTTGACCGCAAGCGCGGCGCGACCTTCCATATCACCGCGTTCCAGCCTGCTCCACACCGAGTAATCGTCCGTGCCCGTAGTGCAGTACCGCGCGAGCAAGCCGCACTTGCCGAACACCGTGGCATTGCTTTCCACTATCTTTTTTACGTTGTTAATATCTATCGCGGGTATGCCGTCATAGTCGAATTCGCCCGCGCCGTTATCGGCACTGCCGCCGCCGCGAAAATCGCCCCAGCCGTCGTCTATAAACAGCATTGCCGATTTGATACGCGACAAGTACCGCTTGGCGGCGTCAGCATTGCCAGCGGAAATCTTGCGCCCGCGCGTCATCCAGTTAGAATGGTGCTCGGGGCGCACAATCTCGTTAAGCCCCGCAAAGCCCAAAAACGGCATGTCGCGCAACGCCGCGCGCGCCGCAGTATCGTCCGCCATTTTGAGCGACGTAAGCTCGTCCACAGTCGCCTCGAACGCCGGCATAGTTATATAAGATTCGCTTATATCGAGCGCACTCAAGTCCTCATACTGCACCGCCGCGGTCAGTCCGTCGTCGTACAGCGCGCCGCCCTGCACGTCGGCAATAAACACGCGCGTACCCGCCTTGCCCGCCGCCATTGCCGCGCGCAAAAAGTACGTGCGGTTATCCTCGGGAATCATGTCGGTATTGGATACGAACAGCGCGCACTTTTTGTATTCGGCATAACAAAAAACCTTGTCTATGCCGTCGCGCGAGCCGCCGACCGAATTAATATTGAACTCGTAAATTTCCATATCGCGCGGTATGGCGTTGGCTGCATACAGCCGCGCCTCGTCAGTAAACGGCGTGTTTAGTATAAGCGCGTTAGCCTTGCCACCCTCGTCACATTCGGGCGTGGGAAAGTAATCGCAGTCGCGTAAATTCAGTCGTTTTACCGCCACCGTGCGTTCAAGCGCTTTGGCGTACGCGCCGCAAATGCCCGCCTTCCAGCTTTCCAAGCTCTCCGCTATATCGCCCGACAACGTGGGGAAAACCACGCCGTCCTCAAACGGTGAGGTCATGCCCGCATTAAGCAATCCGTCTATAAGCTCGGTCGCGTTTTGTATTATCTTTTTGCCGTTTAGCGCAAGCGCGTTTTCGCTGCTCGCCTGCGCGGAAATTTCCTTTTTTGTGTCTATGTACCGCGCGAACAGCGTGACAAACTTTAGCGTGTTTTCCATTGCCGCGGCGCTCTTGTTGTAGCCCTTTTCTTTGGCTATCGGCAGGTTTTGCTCGACAAAGTTTTTCAGCTTGTCAACAAGATTGCCGTCAAAGTCGGGAGATAAACATTTGAGCCCGAAAATCTTGCATGCCAAACGCATGCGCAGCGCATCGGCGTTTGCGCGGTTATTGTCGTTTAGCGCGGGTATTAGCAAAAGCTCCTCTATAGAGGCAAGCGCACTGTCCAGCGCCGTTATATCGGTCGAGTAAATGTACTCGGTATTTGCGTCGGTAATTACCTGTTTAAAATTGATCATCTATCGTCGTCCGAAAACAGCGTGCTGCGCTTAACCTTGACCTCGGGCTTTTGCTCTTCGGTTTTTTGCGGTTGCTGCTGCGCCTGCAGGATTGCCGCAAGCTCGGGCGACAATTCGGAAGATACCTGTTCCCTGCTGCTCCTTTCGCGCTCGATAATAGCCTGCCTGTCCGTTTCGGGTATAGCCGCCCTGCGCCCGCGCACAAGCCCGTCCATTTTGAGCCTGTCGCCCGACACCGACAAATTGTTTATGCTGTCGTTGATGCCGGCGATAATGCTGTGTATGCTCTCTATGGCGATAGACTGATTTTTGTCGCTCAATCTTCCGCCCATCATGTCTATCAGCGCGTTAAAGTCCACGCCGTAGATTATATCGGACAAAAGCACAAGGTCGTTTTTGAACTGACCGAGTACGCCGATAACGCTTTCCAACTCGTTATAGATTATTTCGCGCTGTTCAAGACTGGCTTTAAGATAATCGGGACCGCTCACCTCGCGCAGGGTGGACACAGTATACAGCAGGTCGTCCTCCTTGGGCTTGAGGCTTTTTATTTTGCGGTCGGCGGTGGCAAGATCGAATTCGCCGTTTTGGAACGCGGCAACTATATCCGCCTTTTGCTTTTTGATGTCGTCAAGACCTTTTTCGCATTCGTCTATTTTGTCTTGGCGGGCTTTGTCGCGCTCGTCTATTTGCGTGCGAATAGCGGTAATATCCGCCTTTTCGGTAGCCATACGGCTAAGGAAGGTATCGAGCATTTCCAGCGACGCCCTGCCCTCGACAACCGCCGCCAAAGCGTCGTTGTTTTTGAACACGTGCTGTTCCTTGACACGCTCCTTGCGCGTGACGCCCACGTTGAGCGCGCCCCACGCCTCTATCGCCTCCAACGCCTTTTTCAGCTTGGATATGGACACCGACTGAAGATTGTTGCGCGAGCAGTCCTCACGCCAAACCTTGATTGCGGCAATCGCCTCGTCCGAACGGCTTTGCGCCGTGCGGCTGCTGGTGTCCCCTATGTTGTCCATTGCGGCAAGCATTTGTTCCAAGATTGTTCGGCTTTGCTCCAACAGCTCGAACTGCTTTTCGTTTACGTTCAAGAGTCCTTGTCCGCTACTGCGCAATTCCGTCATTGTGTTTACCGCGACAATGCTTGATTCTATGCACTCTTTTAGCGGCTCGGTAACGTTGATGACCGCCTTGCGTGCTTGTAATTCCTTTTGCAGCAAGCCGTCCGCCTTTACCGAATACTTGGTAAGCTTGCCTATTTGCTCGTTGCCCAGCTCGGTGAGCGCAACCACAATATCGGACAATCCGTCCAGCGCGCTTTTGCACGTTCCGTCAAACCCGTTGTTTATGCCGTGCACGCACATATCCCACATGCCGTTTACTATGCGATCGGCAAGCTCTTTGGGTCCGTCGAACATGGAATGTCCCGTCAAGTACGAGTCGGTAAACTTTTTGTTGAGCGACAATCCGTTTTTGCGCGCTACGTCTTGGATGGATTTTACTTTTTCGATAGTGGTCATTGGGTAACTCCTATTGTTTTGCTACTTTATTTATAAGGTCCTCTGTTGCATGCGCGAACGACTCCAGCCGCGATTTGTACATAAGCACGTCGTCCTCGCTGAACACAAAGTCCGTTTGGACCGCCGCGCCGCTCATAGCGTCGATTATTCTTTTTATGCCGGTGTACTCGCCCAAGCCGCTGTTTTGGCGCAAGGTCTTGGCAATGCGACGGCACTTGCTTTCCGATATGCCGTGCGAGCCGCCGCCGTTGAAAAAGTACAAATAGTAGGCGCTGTCGGGCTCGATGGCGTTTACGTCCTCCTCCGTCTTGATAGTACGGAATTCGCCGTTGTCCGCGTCAAATAATACTATAAGCATTTTTCGCGCAAAAGTCAATAGTTTGCTGTCACTATGCTTGCCGTTTGCGCGAATTGCGCTGAGCTCGACGTACTCGCCCCTGCCCAAACGCATAATGCCGAACAGCGGCGCACGCTCCTTGTTAAAGCATGTTTGCAATACCGACAGCACGTGCAGGGCGCGGCTTTCGCCCACAACGCGTTCCGCGCCGTCGTCGTCGGGTATGGTCAAGCCCAAAGCAATAATCTTTTCCCGCTCGTCGTGATAGTTGAGCTCGCCCACGTGCCTAAAGCTTTCGGGCAGCTTTTTGAGCAGCTCCAAATAATGCTTAGCCGCGGCGGAGCGCAGCTTGATGCAGCTTTCGGCGTAGTCGCGGTCGGCGGGGCGCTCTTCCATTTCGGGCATTGTGCTCCACACCAGCTTGTAGTACTCGTAGGCTATGCGAAAGCTCTCCGTAATATCGGCGGAAATATAACCGTGCTCGTAATAAAACCCCAGCCGAATAAGCGCCTTTGGATTGCCCATGCGCGCCGCCGTGCGGCAGTACTCTATTGCCATACCGAGCTCACGCTCGTAAAGAGCCGCGTCCTTTTGGCTTTTGAGCGCGCGCAAATAGCACAGCTCGGACAGCTTGAACGTTTCGTCGTTTTCCTTGTTGACCTTGACGGCGATAGACTTTATGCTGACCACCGCCTTGCACGACGGGCACGCCCAGTCGCCGTTGTACAGCTCGAGAGGCTTTACTATATTCTTGTTGCAATTACTACAAATCATATTCTATTCCTCCGTCTGCGTAGGTGCGGTAACTGTGAGCGTGCCGTTTCGCACAACATTCAACTTATAGTTGCCGTTGTCCGAGCCGCTCAACGTAACGTTAATAATGTGTTTGCCTACAGGGATATTACCGTCGACGGTGAGTACATTCAAACTGAACGTGACTGTAACGTTGTCACCCGATATAAGTCCGTCGACGGTGTACGTGTAATCGGGCGTTTGCCCGTACTCGATTGTAACGTCATTTACACTGATGGTCAATACACGTTGTTGTACTGTAAAACGGACAGTCGTATTAGTAAGCGTGTAGTTTTGTTGTTCGGTAGCGAACGCCGCCGTGGCGGTGCCCGTGCCGACGTCCCTGCGTCCGCCGCTGACGGTAAGCGGCAAATCCTCACCGTTTACGCCCTTGGCGGTTGCGGTAGGCGTTTGCTCGCTGCCGTTGTATGTGAGCGCAGTGTTGCTCCACTCCACACGCACCTCCATAGACAGGATTATAAACGGCCACTGTGCGGCGGTAAGTTCACTCGTGATGTCGTCATATATAGGAAATAAGGGGCCGTCATATATTGTATAGTTGGGGTCGGCAACCGTAGCGGTAGCCGTATAATTACCTGCGTTTATCGCGCCCTCGGGGAAGTCCTCGATGATAACTGTTAAGGGGACGTTTTTGTCTTTAGCTCCGGTAACCATTGCGGTGGGCAATTGCGCTTGACCGTTGTACCTGACAACACTGTTGGACCATCCGATGCCGGTAAGCACGTACGGCGCGATCGTAAACTCCTTGCTTGCAGTCGTCGGATCCAACGTGTAGTTTTTGTTCGCCGAGGTTGCGGTTGCCGTGTATGTAGCCGTCTTGTTACCGTCGATCATATTAACGTTTATCTGCCCGCCTGTTATGTTCAGATTAACATTTGCGTTATTGACGCCGACCGCGGTTGCCGTGGGCGCCTGAACTTCGCCATTGTAAGTAAGCTCGGTATTACCCCACGTTACGCTCACCTGCTTGGGCGTAATTTTAAAGCCCTTGCTTTTTTCGCTCGACTCGTCAATCGTGTAGTTGGTATTGACTATTTCCGCCGTGACGGTATAGTTTTCGCCCGCATCGATTTGAGTGCCGATGTAACGAATATCGAGCTCGCTGTCCCACAAGTCGAATGCTTGCGCCGACGGGCTGTGCGAATTTCCGTCGTACTCGAACTCAGTTTGTTCGCCCCAAGTGAGAGGGACGGGACGCGGGTAAATTGTGTACGTATACGTTTCACCTTCGGCTATGTAATATTTTTCGGCGATGTAGCTGCTAAGCGTTGCCCTTTCCGTATGCGTACCTGCATCCAATACGGTAGCACCCATGAAGTATATAGAATCGTTATTGACAGCGTTGTGCGCCGTAGGTTGGATAACCCTTTGCTTGCCGTCAAACACGCTTTCCGTGCCGTAAGATTGAGTGTCATCGCCAAGCGATCCAATGCTCTTATGTTCCCACGTTACGGTGAGCGGGCGTTTATTAACGTTCACCTTGATTTCCGCGGCGTTGCCCGAAGTGCGCAACGTCACCTCCGGCGCGCTCACCTTGACTATGGCGGTGTACGTGTGCATACCGACGTCCGACGCATTCTCTTTCAAGACTTGGTCGTAGCTTATGCGCTGAGTTTCGTCGTACCATTCGTATTCGATTTGCACGTCGCCGAGCGGGTGCGTAACGGTAGCAGTAAGCTCAAAGTCGTCGCCGTAAACAAAGTCGGTGCTGCCGTCTACCGCCGACAACGTTATTTGCGGCTTGACAAGCTCCCAGTGCGGCGCAATAGCTACTTCGGAATATCCCTCGCTAAGCAACTCCGAAAGCGAAGTGAACTCACGATATTGGGGAGTGTTGAACGCCGAGTAATGCATATGGCGAGTAAACGCCTCACCTCGGTCGAACGGCTCTAACAGCTCGTCGGCTTTGTCGGCTACGGTCAGCTTGAAATCGCGCTTTATGCCGTTTATCGTTGCGAAATTGAACCAGTCGGCGGTGTTGTACATGTTGTCGTTGCTTACGCCCGCAAGCACCTTGTAGATCCTTTGGAAACGCACGGGAACGTTGTCGCAGCTCTTTGTGATTGTCATGCCGTCCAATGCCTTGCCGCCGTCTTGCAGCTCGCACATTATTTGACCGTTACCGCCGTTGATTTTTATGTTATTGTAGCAGTAGTACAAATCCTCGTCCGAGTTTACGTCCGAATATTCCACATAATCCACGTCGTCAAAATCGGACAAAACGAACTTATCGCCCTTTTTGCCGTACCACGTGGGAATGATTTCGCCTTGAGCGTACAAATACGAATCGCGGTCGTAATCGAACGTTACGTACACCTCGTCCTTGTCCAAGCCGATAGGTCGAACGCGATTGCCAAGCTCATGTTTTAACGTAGTATATATGATGTTTTCTTGTTCGCCGTACAGATTGTATTTGATTGTGTCAACGTCTTTTTTGTCGGCGTATATAATTATTTTTGTGTTTAAGCTGCGCACCGAGTTCAAGTCCTCGCACAACGCAACGTCGCTGTCGCAGTTTAGCGTTACGCTCTTTATATTGGCATATGAAAAAATGTTGGCGGACACGGCGGTCACCTTCCGCCCGTTGAACTCATACGGGATTACCACTTTGTCGCCCTTGCCGTAAACAATGTCAGTTACCATGCATTCGTTGTCGCCGACATACGTATAAACAAGCGGGATTGTGTCGTTGCCTTGACCGAAATAGCCGTCGCTTATTATGGTTATGCCGTAAAACAATACGAGTGCCAAAAGCACAACCGCCGAAAGACCTATAGCAAAAACGAGCTGAACATGCCGCATCAAGCGCAAACGCCGCGACGCATAAAGGTACGATATTGCCACCGCCAGTATGCCGAAAACATGCAACATTCCCCACGCCGCCTCCACGGTGTCGGCAAGTATGGCGGGGTTACTGCTGCCAAATTCGGCAAGCCAAATAATTACAAATACTATTGTGACTATTATATATACTATAAACAACGTTAGCGTATACTTGAACCGCTGATTGGACAGCGCCACGCCCGCCAAGTACAGCAGGTCCGCAACCGTCATTGCAAACGGCAAAAACCAGTACGCACTTGACGCGCCGAATACCCACAACGCTATGCACGCGGCAAAATCGGCTACCGACATTAGCGCCAAGCCTATAATCAACCATATTTTATGTTTGCCCGAAAGCATTTCCGTGACGGGCGAATGTGAAACGTTTTTCATTAATGTACCCTCACTTTACCTTTTTGGGCGGATCGATATAGCCGAAATCATGCGCGTCCAGCTTGTTGAACACGTATCTCTCCTCGCCCAGCTCGAAAATTATAATATTGCTGTCTTCCTTACAAAACTTTTTGTCCTTTAGGTGCTTGAGCCTTACGCGCAGCGCGAGCATTTTGCTGTACTTGCGGTACAGCTTTTTGCCCTCTTCGGTATACGCAAAATCGCCGCACAGCCTGCAATACCCGTTTTTGCCGGTATGCTCGCCGTACGTCCTGCCGCAGCACTTGCACTTTTTAACCTTGCCGTCGGTAAGCACAAACGCTTGCTCGTCCAGGTTGAGCGTGGACGTGAGCTTGCCACCGTCCACACCGCTCGAAAATATATTGGTATAAACAACCTCGGGATAAGGACAGCCCTTGCACTTGCGTTCCACATTGCCGTCCGCGTCCGTGAATTCCACCGATTGATTAAAACAAATGAGCCGCGTGCAATCGCTGTTTCGCATATTCTCCTTGCACGAAATTTTGAACAAGTGCCGCGAAATCAACGCCGAGCTTTTTATCAAATTGATTGCCTCGTTGCCCAGTCCGAGATTGCGCTCGGCAAAATCCAAAACGTACCCGCCGTCATATTCGTCTTGATCGAACAGTACGTTGTTGTTTTCCACCAGCAGTACGCCGTCCTTGCTGCAATTTGTGCAGTACAGGCTTATGCTGTTGTTAAGCCCCACTATCAGCTTGAGCACGTTTTGCCCACCCACGCTGACCGCATAGGCAAAGTTTTGCCATTCCACGTGCGAAATGCCCAGCACGGTAACGTGCGTACATTCCAGCTCCTTTTCGTCGCTGGTGGCAAGCAGCTTTAGCATTTTTTCTATCTTGGGCAAATAGTCGGGGTTGAACATTATGTAATCGGCGCACCCCTCGTCCTCGAAAAGACTGCCCGCGCGGTTGAGTACGTCGCTGACCAGTTGACCGTCCACCAGCTCGCCCGCGCCGCTTTGCCCGTCGTCGGACGGCACCGCCGATTTAATGTAATCGTCTATGCCCTTTGCCTCGCCGCGGCTGACGGGTATGAACTTGCCGTCACGCCCGACTCTAAAGTACACCTTGCCGAGCAACGGCTCCGATTCCGCGCCGCCGTTTATTTCCAAACGCATTGACACCGCGTAAAAGTTTTCCGCCTCGGGCGTGTAGCGCTCGGACACCGAAAACGGCGCGTCGATCACGCGCTTTAAAAAGCCGTCCGAAAATCTTTTGATAACAGCCTCTACAGCGCCGCTGCCGGCAGCAAGCCGACTGTCGACGGGCTGACGGAATTCTATAAGCGAGTAGTATTTGTGGTAGTCCGCGCCGACGTCCGCAATGAGCTGTTCCCAGTCCGAGCTGCTGCTGTCAAAGCTTTTGCCGCGCAGGTTGGCAAACCAGCTCGCACCGTCCTTGTCGAACCTGAGCTCGTTTTCCTCGCCGCCCCTTGCGCCGTTTACGCCGTGCTCGTCTTGGCAGTACACAAACACATTAGCCGCCGTTACTATTTCCGTATCGGTGACGCGCTTTATATTTACCTTGTCGGACAAAAATCCGTTTTTGTATAGACTGCAAATGCTTTTGAATTCCTTTTCGTATTCGCAGCCGACGTTAATTCTTGCCATGGTCTACTCCTTTTCGCTCTCGCCGTCGCGTTCGAGAATACGGCGGACGTCGGTGACGATTTCCGCCTGCTCGCCGAGGTTTTGGCAAAAGCCTTCGCCGCCGTCATGGTCGAACTTCCACAGCTCGGATATGAAGGTGGCAAACGTGCGCGCAACAACGGGGCGCAGCTTGCCGTGGTTACGGCGCGACGAACAGCTTGGCATGGGACAGTCCGCCTCCCACTTGTCGTTAAACTCCAAAGCATACGGCTTGGGGCTGCAGCCTGCGTAATCGCAGTCGGAGCACCGTCCGCCCTCGCCCGCCTCGCCGACGATTTGCTCTTTGGGCAGTCCCGCAATCTTGCATTTGTCCCAGCAGTCGCTGTTGTCGCACATTGCGCAAATGCGCATGAGCTCGACGTCCGATATGTTGCTGACCTCTTTGTACCGTTTGAGCACGGGGCATTTTCCGTACATATGCCCGCCCTTGTTAAAGCGTTGGCAATGCGCTATGGCACAAATTTTGCGGCAGTATATGGACCTGTCGCCCTTTTCGCCCGAATTGCACATCCTGCCGCGCTCGCCGTTTTCCACACTGGAAAAACACATATATCCGTCCGACACCGAGCGCGTGAGCACCGTGCCGCAGTTGTCGCACTTAAAGTCGTATACAGTTATCTCGCACATCTCCGTGCCGTTGCCGTCGGCGTCTATGCACTGCGTTTCGGCGCGGCATACGAGCGCGCCCGGTTTTTTGCGCTTTTCGTCGTAAGCCTCTTTGGACATCAATACTACCCTGCCGCACGCGTTGCAGCGCAGCGCGACCATTTGGTCGGAGTTGCTGCCCGCAAGTATGGTGGCGTCGCCCGTGTTGCCCGAAAGCAAGCCTATCTCGGCAAAGTACGCAAGCGCAAAGCCTTCCAGCTTGCTCATATCCGCAAGCGAATACACTATTACGTCGTTCTTTTGCCCAAGCCTGAATATACGCCCTATGCGCTGGTCCATTGCCAGCGGGTCGTAGGTTACTTGATAATTTATTATTATGCTCGATTCCTGAAGGTTTGCGCCCTCGGTGTACTTGGCGTCCTTTACTATGAGTATGGCATTACCGCGCTTTGCCGAATTGAACTCGCGCTCTACCGCGTGCACGTCGGCTGCCTCGTCGCCCACTATTATCCTGTCTTTAAGCTCGGGATCGCGCATGAGCGCGGCGCACACCTCGTCGTATATGCGTTCGCCTTTTCCGAGGTTGTAATCGAAGAACACCAGCACGCGTTTGTCCTTGTGCTGCTTGAGTATGCGCACAGCCGTTTCGTACTTGTAGTCGGTAATGCTGTCGCTCAGCTGTACGGGCACAAAGTACGACTGCTTGGCAACGCTGCCGTGCGTGTTGCGCAGGCGGTCGGCGTAGTACGTGATATAACCGTTTTTGGTGTGTATGGCTTTGGTTTGCGGATCGCCTTCCGCCAGCCTGCCCAGTATGCTGTTTATTACGTGCGCATACGCCTGCTCCACCGAAAGATTGCCGCGCAAGTTCTTTACGTAGTCTATTAGCGACAGCTCCTCCGAGCCGACATGCACGATGGGCATGCCCGCCTCTTTCGAGCGCGAAAAGTCTACCGTTATCTTTTTTTCGTTAAGCCCCGTTATCTTGACCGTTTCGGGCACGCGCGACATCGGATAGAAAAAGTAATTGTGTACCGATTTGGTTTTGGATAGACGGTTGGGCTGGCGTATCATAATGGAGCGCAGCACGCCGTTGTGGTACGCGTCCGATATGCGCTTTAGCACGTCGTCCTTTATCGCCTTGTTGCCCTCGGCGTTCAAAAAGTCGTCTATGTACTGCGCACGGTCGTACTGCGATTTGGCGTTAAAGTCGTCCGCCCTGCCTATTTTGAATAGGTACGAACGCAGCTCGTCAAAGTACTTTTGCATTACCACCGAATATTTTACTCGGCGGATAAAATCGGTAATATTGGTCGCGCCGTAGCACACAGTGTCCTTGTAGTACTGCTTTTCCTCCAAGTACTGCGCCGTGCGGTCGGCGTCGTCCTTTTCGTCAAAGTCGGACGGATTGCCGCCCTTGCACCGCACAAAGTACCACAGGCGGAACATGTTTTCGAGATTGCCAGAGTGCGGCGTTGCGGTAAGCAACAAGCAGTACGTTGCGCCCGCGCGCTTTTTGGTTTGCATCATCTCCGACAGCATGCGCATTGCGCCCGCGTACTTGCCCGCGTCCTCGCTAAAGTGATGCGCCTCGTCAACAACGACGACGTCCACCAAAAAGTCGGGGCTGTACCGCCACTGCGCAAATATGTCTACGTCAACTATTATGGGGCGTTTGGGACGGATAAACTTGCCCTGCTTACTCACGCCCACCTTGGATAATACGTCCTGCAGCGTGGGGTACTCGCCGTCCGTTTTTTGCACCTTGTACAACACGTCCTTACCCATACCGAACTTGTTTTCCAGTACGTCCACCCAGCTGTTAAGCACTTGGTCGGGCGTGATGACGATGAGCGATTTCATTTTGCCGCGCACGGCAAGCTCGCTCAATATTACGCCCGCCTCAAACGTTTTGCCGCTGCCCACGACGTCGGCAAGCAAGCCGAATCCGCGCAGGTCGCGCAAAAACTTCTCCGCCGCCGCCTGCTGGTGCGAAAGTATAACGCTGCCGCCCTCGCCGTGAATATCCCTGTCCGCGCCAATGCCGTACTCGACCTTGCCGTTACGTTTTTTGTAGTGAGAACAGTCAATCAAAAGCTCGTGAAAATCGTCGTGGCTGTCCAACGCCTCCACGCTTTGCTGCGCCTCCGCAACCTGACGGGTAAACTTCTTTTTGTATTGCAGGTTGCTGCGCTGTACGTCGGCTGAAAACGCCGTGTCCGTAAATGTAAGCTTGTAGTTATCTTTCATACCGTTCCTGTCTCCTTCCCTCACGTCAACTGCGTTTCGATATTGAACGAGAATTCTATATCGCGTTTAAGCACAGTTTCCCTTTCGCCGTAGCCGCGGCTGTCCAAGTACTCTATAACCGTGAATTCCGAGCCGTTGCGCTTTTTGTCGTTGCGGGCGTACGCCTTGGCGTAGCCGTCGCCGTCGATTTCCACGCCCAGCTTTAAGTATACCTCTTTGATTATGCGCACGCGCCTGCCGTTGTAGTAGTACTTAGCACGGCTGCCGTTATTCATATTGTCTATACTGCCGTTGAGTACGCGCAAGCCAATTTCCCTTTGCAGCTTGTTAAGCATCGTCTTGTTGTCGGTGTCCACCACCAACAGGTTTTCACCGCCCGATCTCGAATACGTTATAAGCGGCGCTTTGCGCGAATGTTCTATGTCCTGCGCCGAGTAGAACGTGCTCATTATGTGCATTGCCGCCGACTGCTCGGAATTGTCGCCGGTAGTTATGCCGCCCTTGTCGCCGTCCTTTGGCGTGTAGTACGTTGCACCGTTTTGCGGCAAGCGCGTGCCCTTGTTGACCAGCACGCGAAAAAACGGTATAACGTTGTTGCCGTTGCCCACGACGCGGAAAAGCCGCACGCCGTAGGTCAGCGCAAGCACCATGTCGATTACCATACCGCACATGGACGCCACCGCGCAGCCAAGCGCAGGCGCGTACAGCGCGTCCTCGTGGCTCATAATGTTAAACCCGTCGTTCTTGACGCCTACGTATTCGCTGTCGTCCTTTTCGAATGTGTATACCTTTACGCCCAGCGGCTCGATAAACCTGCGGATATATTTCATAAGTCCGTATGTTTCCACCGGTCCGCCGGTGATGAAAATCTTTTTTATATCGGTGTTTATCGGACGAATCAGCTCGTCGGTTATGTAGTTGACTATCTTGCGCGCTACGCCGTTGTTGTCCGTAATGCCAACGCACTTTTCAAACTGTTCGCGCGTTATATTGCGCTGTATAAGCAAGTCCCGCGACGCGGAAATGGGCACGCCGTAACGGAAGGCGCGACTGTCGTAAATGGGCATGCCGAGCACTATCTTTGCCGACTTGATGTCCTTTACAAACAGGTATTGCTTGGTGTTGAGCGCCGACTCGGCAATGTGCCCTTCCTGCCCGCTGGACGGTCTGCCCATGGTTTCCCGTCCCGACATTTGTCCTTCTATGTACCGCGCGATTGCGTCGTCGATGTCCTTGCCGCCTATGGGCGCGGGCTCGTTGTGTCCGTCCACGCCGTCCACCGATACGCCCGTTCCCGAAAACGTGACCTTGACGAGCGAAATGCGCTCCTCGCCTATATTGAATATTATCGACTTGTCGTTCTTAGCCATTCGTCCCGAATACTTGGCGTATGCGCACAGCGCCTTTGCCATGCTCATTACCGATTTAGGCTGAGTGCCGAACGCGTGCGTTACAAGCCGTTTAAGCTCGTTTACGTACTCTCCGTCCGAAAACGCGGGATACACAATGCTCGGCGTTATTTCGGGCGCTTTGCCCAACAATAATTGCAACCGACCGACCACAATGCCGTGCACGTATTCGAAAAACAGCTCGCACACCTCAGACGGGGTTTGCGGCGCGGTAAACGTTCTGTCCTTAAGCACCGCCGCGTCCAAATCGTCGGTAAGCACGTCGCGCTGCGGAAAGTAGAATTTGGGGAATCGCGTCTTTTTAAAGTAGTAATTACGGTTACTCTTTTGCGTCGTCGCGTTTGCCGCGGGCTGCAACAGCCTGAGCAAATCGCAAATTTTGACAACGGTAATAAACGGCTTGTCGCCGACCGAATTCACCTCGTCGCCGAATAGCCATTTACTTTCCTCAACGTCGTAGTACGCCACCGACGGCACGGCGGTCATAGTCAGCGGGTCGCCCACTATCTTGCCCGTGTGATCGTTTCCGTCGTTGTACGCGTACGCGATTTTGATTGTGTCGCTGCCGAGATCGAGAGCTATGTGTACCGATTGTTTTGCCATTGCCGCTTTTTAGTTCCCTTGTTGTTAGACTATATAATTCGTCTACTTAAATTATATCACCGTAATACTCTTATGTCAATTTGAGAAAGATTAGATTTACATTAAAAAAGCTCACCGAAAATTCTAAGAATTGTCGGTGAGCGCGGTAAATTTAAATAATATTGAATAGAGAATAATGAATAATTACGGGCTGCGCTAACGCGCATTTATTAATTTTCGTCCTTTAATTCTGCATCCGATTGCTCTGCATTTTCCGCCTTAGCCTTATCCTTTTCGGCTTGCTCGGCTTGAGCGGCGGCAAGCTGTGCCTCGTTCTCCTTGCGGATTTTTTCCATTTCTATCTCGTTGTTGATTTCGGTAATGGAATAGCCCCTGCCGCTCATCTTGACGAGCACGAACAGCGCAAGCGCCACCGCGCCGCTGCCTACCGCAACGTACGTAAAAATATTGCTGTACACGCCTGCAAGCGATACCGTGAGCGACATCACAAACACCGCCATAAACACCAGCGCGATTATTGCTATTATTCTTGCCGTCTTGTCTTTCATAACTGTATTATACATTACCCCGCAGCAAAACGCAAGCGTATACACAAATTAAAAAAGACCCTTCACCGCCTACACGACAAAGGGTCTACTTTTCTTAATTCTTATTTATCGTTCAAGCAAGCGATGCCGGGAAGTACCTTGCCTTCCAGCAATTCGAGCGACGCGCCGCCGCCCGTGCTGATGTGGCTCATCTTGTCAGCAAAGCCGAGCTGTTCTACCGCTGCCGCGCTGTCGCCGCCGCCGATAATGGTGGTGCATTTGCCGTACACGTCGGCAAGTGCCTGCGCCACTGCGATAGTGCCCTTTGCAAGCGTCGGGTTTTCAAATACGCCCATGGGTCCGTTCCACACAACGGCTTTGGCGTTTGCCACCTTGCTTGCGTACAATGCGCGGGTCTTTTCGCCTATATCCATACCCATCATGTCGGCGGGAATAGCGTTGCTCGGTACGGTCTTTACCTCTATCGGTCCGTCGATAGGCTCGGGGAAATGCGTGGTGACAACGGTGTCGATAGGCAGCACAAGCTCTTTGCCGAGCTTAGCCGCTTTGTCGATCATGTCCTTGCAGTAGCCGATTTTCTCTTCGTCCAAAAGCGAGGTGCCCACCTCGTAGCCCTTGGCTTTGAGGAAGGTGTAGGACATGCCGCCGCCGATAATGAGGGTGTCGCACTTTTCCAAAAGATTGGAAATAACGTTGAGCTTGTCGGCAACCTTAGCGCCGCCGAGTATCGCGACGAACGGATGCGGCGGGTTGTCGATTGTCGCGCCCATGACCGACAATTCTTTCTCGATAAGCGTGCCGCATACCGCGGTCTTGATAATGCCGTATTCGACGATAGCGGCGGTGGACGCGTGCGAACGGTGCGCCGTGCCGAATGCGTCGTTTACGTACACCTCGGCGTCGTAAGCAAGCGCTTTGCAAAACGCCTCGTCCTTACCCTCTTCCTCCCAGTGGAAACGGAGGTTTTCAAGCAGTACCGCCTCGCCGGGCTTTAATGCTTTGCGCTTAGCCGTGGCGTCGGGTCCGATTACGTCGGTCGCAAACGTCACTTTGCCGTCCAACAGCTCGTTAAGCTTTTTGGCAACGGGCGCAAGCGTAAGCTTTTTCGGCTCGTCCTTTTTGGCTTTTTCGATTATAGCCTCGGCAGTGGTTTCGCCCGCCTCGACCTTCTTTTTGTCCTTTTTGTTGAGCTTGACCTCGGCGGAGAATATGGAGTGCGGCTTGCCCATGTGCGAGCAAAGCGTGACCATTGCGCCCTGACCGAGCAGGTACTTTATGGTGGGCAACGCGCCCATAATGCGCGTTTCGTCGGTTATTACGCCGTCCTTCATAGGTACGTTAAAATCGCAACGCACAAGCACGCGCTTATTCTTTACGTCAACGTCCCGAACAGTCTTTTTATTCATTGTATGTTATCTCCTTATTTGGATTATTTGCAATATTGTGTGTTTTATGCCGTGGCGGCGAAGGCGCGCCGCAGGCGGGTAACAGGTGGCAAGTAGCCGACGGGAGCGTACATAGACGTACGTGACCAAGGGCAACCAAATGTTGCACGACCCTCGATTTATCGCTCACTTCGTTATTGTGAGTAGATTGCGAAGAGTCAGCCTGTGGCTGCGTAGCCCGTATCCGGCGATGGATGCGCCGCCGCGTCACTGCACCGTGCTGCGGTACTGCGCAATCAAATACTCAAACGCGTCGCGCACCTGCAAAAAGTCGGTGTACGTGTCGCTGCCCGCGGCAAGCAACACAGGCGCGGTTATCTTGCGCCGCTCGAGGTCGGCAAACAGTTTGTCAAACCGATATTTACCACGTCCCGGCAAGCACCATTCCGCCTTGTTAAAGTCCTGCACGTCAATAAGGCTGACGCGCTGCGGCGGGCACGCGTCCAAAAACTCGCGTATGTCATACCCCGCAACCTCGGCTTGGTAAAGGCTGACCGACGCGAACAGCCTGGGACAGCGCTCCATTATCTTTTTGAAAAACTCGGGCGTAGCCGCGTACGACCAACGCATATTCTTTAACGACAGGCTCACACCGTACGTCGCCGCAATGTCGGACAACTGGCTAAGCCGCTGCGCCAACCGCTGGTAGTCGAACTCCTTGGTGTCCGTGAGGTTGATCGGACCGCGGAAGGTGTAAAACTTTGCGCCGAACGCAAAACACGCATAGCACACCTTGCGGAAAATAAGCTCCGCGTCGGCACGCACGCGCAAGTTCGGCGAAAACAACTGCGGCTCGAACTGCGTGGACAACGGCGAAACTGCCGCTACCTCTACCCCCATGCGCAGCTGTGCGATTTTGTCCACGTACGCTTTTTCGTAATCGGAAAAGGTATGCAGGCACACCTCGGCAGTGTCGACTCGCATCTTGCGCATTAAGTCGAAAATGTTCTCAGCCGGCGCCGTATTGAAAAACGTTGATGTGGATAAACCAATCTTCATATGGTGTAATTATACTACATATTAAGAAAAAAGGCAAGCGTTTGATATACCTACTTATTTTGAAAAAGAAGTAGACAAGAAAAGTGTAAACGAATGGTTTTTACTGATTTTTGTCATCCTGAACGCAGTGAAGGATCTCAACCTTATTATTCATCCCGCATTCCGAATTCCTAATTACGAATTAATTTAAATTCCATAATCACGGGATTGTGGTCGCTGAACGCATAATCGGTATCGATTGTGTTTTCACTCACCACGGTTACGTTGCCGGAAACGATAAACCCGTCGACTACGGTGCTGTAATTTACGCCCTTTTTGTACGGCATTTCCGCGCCGCGGCATGTAGCAATCTCGGCGCTTGCGGCAATGGAGAATCCGTTTGCCAGCTCGGAATTGTGCAGCACCGAATTCTTTACCCAGTCGGGTGTTTTTTGGTCACTCGGAAAATGCTGCAGCGCCTGCGCGTCGCTGTCGAATTGATCGGCAATCAGGCAGTGGTTAAAGTCCCCGCCCGCAATTACGTAATTGCCCTTTGCGTATTCCTCGGCAAGCACGCCGTTTAGCATTTTCAGCTGCGCGGCACGGATTTTGCCGCCCTCGTCGTATGCCGACATATGCAGGTTTATAAGCACAAGCTGTTTTTCGCTGCCGCCTATAGGCAGGTAGTGTACGGCAAAACAGCGATCGAGGTCGAACAGCTTGTCTATAAGCGAGGTTGTAACGGGGAACGACCTGCGCACCGCGCTGTCTATTTTGTAATTGGATAGCGTGAGTATACCCGCGTTTATCGTGCCGATAGGATCGTTAAACGGGTACTGCAGGTATGCCGTGTGAAAGTTTTCGGCATACGTAGAGCTGTACGACGGCAACGCGCCGCGCATGGCTTTGACCATATTTATGTTGTAGCTGCGGTCGGCGCGCTCGTCCACCTCTTGCAAAAAGCAAAAGTCGGCGTTATATGATTTCAGCACTTGAGCTTGTCCGTCCACGTTCTTTTGCACGTCCTTCTTGTTCAAGCCCTTGGCGTACGTGCCCGTTATTTCCCTTCCGTCGTTCATAACGCCCGTGTCCATAAAGAACGAATACTCGGGCGAATACGCGCCAAACCCGACGTTGTACGACAGCACCGTGTACGAGGTTTCAAGCTGAACTTGCTCGCTCACACTCCCCGTCACCGACAGCTTGCGATTGTCCTCTATGCGCGAGTATTGCGCTATTACGTATATCACGTACCCGCCGATAATCAGTATCATAATAGCAATAAGCGACAATATAGCAATAGCCAAAATTTTCATCAGCCATACTTTTTTCGTATTAAATGTAAAATCAAAATTACTCATAACACGAATATTGTACAATATTATTCAAAGAATTTCAATACCCGCACGAAAAAAATTTTTACGGAAAAAAAGGCGTTCGGCAATTTTTACGATTACCGCAACGCCTTTAAACGCCGTAATTTGCGTTGTAAGCGGCACTTTGCTCGCAACGCTTATTTATACCATCTTGCTCATTTTACTCGCATACACGCGCATAAAAGCGCCTATTCGGGCTTTAACAATATCACTTCGCGGTATTTGGGCGAATACAAAACATCTATCTCTTTGTCTAAATATTTATGCCAACAATAATCGTGACTGCTCGTAAATTTCAAATGACTGCCGTCATATTTAAAGCTGATGCGTATCGTGTACCCGTCATTATTGTTGTTACCTAAATAATTCAAAAAATTAACAACAGGTCCGTCATCATGAGGGCGCTTATACTGCGAATACGCTTTTAGCATAACTGCGTCCTCCAGCCATAATTCGATTTCTTTTCTCCCATTGATTTTTTTACGCACGCATCTCAACCCAAAGAATAGCGCCGTAAACAAAACAACGCATATCACAAAAATACATATTGCACTTATGCCCCAATTCACACTGCCGAGCGCCGTATATACGGCAAGTAAGGTTACGCCTACTATCGCACTTAATGACCCCAAAGCAACAAAAATCACGGTCATTATCAACAATGACCTAACCGAACTCCCCACCAATCCGTGTTTTAACGACCCGGCTATTCTTTTTTTGTCAAAATCTTTTTCCATTTTTCGGCGTTTCACTTACGTAGATAAGATTACTTATTTTTAAGATTGTCCCGCGCCTCGGCGTTGTTTGATATTACCATGCTGACGGTTTGGCATTTATCGAGATCGGCGCATGCGCCGCATGTTTCGTGTTTTTTGCCGAGCGCGCATTGCCGTATAGGACACAAGCTATCGCAAAACGGTGTTTTAGCTCCGTCCAAGCGACAACCCTCGCAGTTTATCATTTCGGGCGTGATTTCCACTCCGTTCATTTCCGACCACTGCCTTGCCACCTTTTGGCGCAGCTCGTTGTCATCGTTAAGCGTCGCTTTTCTCGCGTCGCACGCCTCGCAATCCAGTCCGCAGTATGCAATAAGTTTTTTCATATGTATTATCTCCTATTTTAACGAGTCGCTAAAAGCTTTTAGGTTTGCTTTTGTCTTTTCGGGCAAGTTGTTAAATTCTATATTTTGGATAGCCCCTTCCAGCGTATATAAATGCACCAAGCACACGTTTGGGTACTTTTCTTTTAGCCTACAAAACGCATCCCTTGCGCCCAGCTCTATCAATTCCTCGGCAGTGGTTATGCCCACGCTTTTAAGCTTACTTGCCATTTCCCTGCCAATATTTTGCATAGACGTCAATTCGGTCATATACACTCCTATTATTCAACACAACAATATTGTTTCTAATTTGAAAGCGAATTTATATCGCGTTATTAGTCTTACGAATTTTTCCTTATCATCGCAAAACAAAGCGAACACTTTTTTATTAGCAATTATGTCGGTATTGTTGACTAAAAAGTTATAGAAATTGTTGTCGATTTCGGGAAGTACACAACTATCTTTTTCACATTGCACAAAAGCACCCAAAAACAATTTTCCGGAATAATAATTTGCATTAAAAACAACCCTTGCTTTTTCAAACGGGATAATCTTTGGCTCAACTCCGTCTTTGATTTCTTCAAACGGAACAATCAACGTTTCATACGAGTGCTCATTATTATTTACAAAGCCCTCTTCTGTTATGATATTTTGTTCAATCAGCTTTTGCTTTGCCTCTTGGTAATCTATCGCATAAAATTCGTTTGTAAGCTTTTTAGCAATATCGCCACACAATTGTTCTTTAACCCTTCTTGACTTTACGACCAACACTACGCTCATAACGGCTAAAACGCCAAACCAAACAAACTCGGGAATAAAGCACCATACGCCTTCGTCGGTTACAAGAAATCCTATCAATAACCCACTTACTAACGCGACAATCGCGCCTCCCAACATAACAATAATATATGCCCACAAAAACTTGTTAAATTTCCATTGGTAGCTCGGCATATTCTCTTTTTCATGCTGCAATATTTCTTTGAATTTCATAACAAATTCCTATCTAAAACTATGCTGATAGTATATTACAACACGCGCCTATTGTCAATAGCAAACTTATCATAAGATTGAGACTCATCGCTGCGCGCCATGCGCTCAATCGAGTGACAAAATAAAAAGACGCTCAGCTTTCTCCAAGCGTCTTTTTGCTTATGCACTGTTAATGTTCTTGTTCGGGCAGCTTGCCTTTATATACACCGCCACGCATATCTCCTACGCCCGTAGGGCAAATGCTATTGTATGCACCGTTATACCCGCTTACCTCAAGCTTGCCTTTGTTTTTGCAGTTATAATATGAACTTTCATAGCGTTCAACCTCTTGCCCTATAATTCCGCCGGCATAGCAATAGCCGCCGATATAATGGTAACCATGTAGATTGCCGTAATTAGTACAATCGTGGAACTTTACGGCTGCACCTTCCCCGACCATTCCGCCCACTGTAGCCGCATATCTTCGACTGACAAGCGATATATTATTTTCGCAGTTTTTGATTTTTGCATTATATGCATATCCGACAATACCACCGACGTGCGCGTTGCCGTTTGTGTCGGTATCGTAACTAAATGTTCCCGATGATATTTTTACATTTTCCACGGTGCCATAGAGTGTTCCCGCTACGACACCGAAGTACACACGAGTTTTGGCATTATTGACTTTAGGTCCGTTGACATTTACGTTTAATTCCTTGAAATCAAGATTTTTTACTACGCCCTTTTCGCCTATATAACCAAATAAACCGAAGTAAATCCTGCTGTCCTTTTCGGCTATTTCGGTGTGGCGTTTCATTTTGGTTATAGCGTGTCCATCGCCGTCAAGCTCGCCGTTAAAAGCCTTTTCGCGATAGAATCCTCCGATTGCCTGCCATTCCGCAAACGGGCTTAAATCAATATCGTTTTTAAGTTTAAAATAAGCGTCCATGTTAAGACCTATATTTTTCAAATGTTCGGCATTTGATATAACAAACGGATCGTCCTTTGTTCCTCTACCGCTTTCGTAGTATATCGTATTGGAGAATAGGAATCCCTTTATAATCTTGTCGTATGTATTCTTGTAATAATTAACAAATGCCGCCTCCATTTCGCCCGCCATATCCGAATACTCTTGGGGTAGCATTTGCCACAGCGGAATAAGTCCGTCGTCAGAATAGCCTATAAGCGCGGCGTTTGTGTCTTTTTGATTAAACGAGTCCCACCACGTTTTGTAGTTTTCCTTAAAATCATCGATTGAGCTGGCACCGAACGCATCACCGCCGTACGCAACAGCCGTAAAGGACATTTCTATATCCGTCGCCTCTTTTCCAAGCACCGACTTGACCTCATTCATTGCCTCGGTTTTTGCCTTTACACAGTCCATACCGAACTTAAGCGCTCTTGATAGTTCCGATACCTTTTCATCATTAATTGTCACCCTGTTTGTGACCGTGCTGAAATATGCATTTAACCGTCCACCAAAAATTGCCGAGCCTATTAGGTGAGTTCCGTAAGTATCGAAAAACTTTATAAATTCCTTTTCCGTTCGATTGTTGTACAAATGCTTAAGACTGTCTTTATAGGCGCTTGAAAGGTAATCGATATACCTTCCACGCCGTCCGTAATCTACAAGCGACAGACTGAATCTCTCTATATAATGGTCAAATACGCTGTAATATTTTTCGGTGTAACGCTTATATTCAAAGTTACTGCTCGTCTTTAATCCAATTTCGACACCTACACTTATGCCTACCGCCTCATCGTCTACTCCCAAATTCAGCTTATACGTGAGCGATGAATTTGTCATTAAATCGGAAATGGAATTTGTGGAATACGTCTTGACATTATTATAATTGTGCATGTTAATGTCAAACGACGCCTTGTCGAGCTTGGACCTGTCCAAAACCGACACGCCCCTTTTGTATTCGTTGTAGCTTTTTGCCTTTACAACGTCCACCGTAAACCCGACCCCTGTTTGCAAATACAGTTCACTTAAATCTTCTGTCATGTCCGCGTCGTTGCTGATTGAAATAGAAAATATATCCTCATCAACAAGTTCTTTGAGCTCCATCATTTTACCCTCCCGAATATTATATTTTTCAGCCGTATCATAAAATTAACACGCCTGATAACAATACCATTATACAATAAAATATACCTGATTTTCCGAATTAGTCGGTTAAAGAATTTAGCCGATTTATTCGTAAAATGTGGCATTAAAAAGAATTATGTCGTATTGATTTTTTGTCATCAGAAAGTGAGCCTACTTTTATGAAACATTGCCGATAACCATATTCTCACTTATACAAACGGCTTGCAAATTCGATGAAATTGTGTTATATTATCTGCGACATGAGCAAGAAAAAGAAACGTATCCCAACGGAAAAAGAAACGCTACTTCATGAATAGGCTGTTCGCAAAAAACAAGAGCTTGCCGAGGCAAAACGTTTAAAGCGCATAAAGGAAGCTTGGTGGTTTATCGGCGTTGCGTGCATCATGTTTGTCGTTACGCTGGGATTAACCGTGTGGACAGTCGCACGAATGTACAACTATGAAACAAACTATGCAACAGTACGCGGCACCGTCAGCGGCTATAACGTCAATCACGGCCCTATAAGCTCGAGCAGTAGCAGAAATACGTACAATCTTGTTATTACTTACGTCTTTAACGACCATGAGTATAAGTTTTCGGACTCGGTTGCATACCACAAACGCCCGACGGATATGATTGGTACGACAATGAAAATCTACGTCAATCCGCAAAATCCCGAAAAGGCGAAAAAAGTAACGACGGCGGACGATCCCTCGATTGTAAGCGCAATAATCTTTCCGTTCGCTGCGATAGTTTATACACTTGGTATGCTTTTGCTGTTACAGGAGAAAGGCGGGTCTCTCGTTAAACGCCTGCTAATAATTTGGCTACCAATATTTTTATGGTGTATAGCTACTGTTCTACTATTTTGGATAGGACTACCGAACGACGGATTTAATGCGGTGTTTTCTCGCGTAGAAGGCGCAATCGGCTACGCCGTCATTGGTGGTGTTTCACTCCTTGCCGCTTTAATTGACGTAATTGTAACTAATAAAAAGTAGCCGGATTGATAGATTAGTTATGCGGCGGGTCGCCCAAATCTCTCGACTATGCTCGGGATGATGGGAGTATTGCTATACATTTCTTAAAAGAAAAAAGACGCTTAGATTTCTCTAAACGTCTTTTAATGAAATGCGGCAGCTACCTACTCTCCCGGTCCGTCACCAGACAGGTACTATCGGCTCCATAGGGCTTAACTTCTGTGTTCGGAATGTGAACAGGTGTGACCCCTACGATATGACCACCGCAATGGCTCCCCGGACAGGACTCGAACCTGTGACAATTCGGTTAACAGCCGAACGCTCTACCTACTGAGCTACCGAGGATCATGCGCTCTTTTGCTTATGTGCTAATCGGCACAAGTTCTTTTGCGGATTTCTATTCACTTATAGAATGTTCTTCCGTCCTTCGTCCCGTCGAACAAAGGCAACTGCACATAACTTATTACTTTTTACGGGTTTAATCTTGTAATCGCCTATTTAGTTTAGGCAATCGGTTATGATCAAGCCCTCGACTTATTTAGTATCGCTCACCTGAATACATTGCTGCACTTACAGCTGCGACCTATCAACCACGTCGTCTACATGGAGTCTTACTTTACACTTGCGTGTAAATGGGATATCTAATCTTGAGGTGGGTTTCACGCTTAGATGCTTTCAGCGTTTATCCGCTCCGCACTTCGCTACCCGGCAGTGCCGCTGGCGCGACAACCGGTACACAATAGGTGCGTTCACCCCGGTCCTTTCGTACTAAGGGCAAATCCTCTCAAATATCCTACGCCCGCGAAGGATAGGGACCGAACTGTCTCACGACGTTCTGAACCCAGCTCGCGTGCCACTTTAATCGGCGAACAGCCGAACCCTTGGGACCTTCTTCAGCCCCAGGATGTGACGAGCCGACATCGAGGTGCCAAACCTCCTCGTCGATGTGAACTCTTGGAGGAGATCAGCCTGTTATCCCCGAGGTAACTTTTATCCGATAATCGACGGCAATTCCATACTCTACCGCCTGGTCACTAAGTCCTAGTTTCCTATCTGCCTGACTTGTAAGTCTCACAGTTAAGCTCCCTTCTGCCTTTGCACTCTACGAATGGTTTCCAACCATTCTGAAGGAACCTTTGAACGCCTCCGTTACTCTTTAGGAGGCGACCGCCCCAGTCAAACTGCCCACCTGGCAATGTCCGAAACCGCGATAAGCGCATCTCGTTAGAACCTCAGCAAAGAAAGGGTGGTATCCCAAGGTTGACTCCGCAAAGGCTAACGCCCTTGCTTCAATGTCTCCCACCTATCCTGTACATCCTTTGCCGAGACTCAATACCAAGCTACAGTAAAGCTCTACGGGGTCTTTCCGTCCAGTCGCGGGTAATATGCATCTTCACATATACTACAATTTCGCCGGATCCATCGTTGAGACAGCTCCCAACTCATTACGCCATTCATGCGGGTCAGAACTTACCTGACAAGGAATTTCGCTACCTTAGGACCGTTATAGTTACGGCCGCCGTTCACCGGGGCTTAAGTTCGGTGCTTCGCTTGCGCTAACACGTCCCCTTGACCTTCCGGCACCGGGCAGGCGTCAGCCCCTATACATCAGCTTGCGCTTTTGCAGAGACCTGTGTTTTAGATAAACAGTTGGTTGGGACTATTATCTGCGACCTATTGCTAGGCTCCCCTTATTCCGAAGTTACGGGGTCATTTTGCCGAGTTCCTTAACGATGGTTATTCCGCTCGTCTTGCAATTCTCTTGCCGCCTACCTGTGTCGGTTTGCGGTACGGGTGCCTTACGGCTAATCTTAGCAGCTTTTCTCGCCGGCGTGGATTCACTGACTTCATCGCAATCGACTCCCCGTCACAGCTCAGCCTAACGGGTTGCGTACTTCACTACAACCCAGCCTAACTGCTTGGCCGCGCTTTACCATCCGCGCGGACTGGCTATCCTTCCGTGTCCCTGCATCGAACTGTATGACAGTACAGGAATATCAACCTGTTGTCCATCACCTACGCCTTTCGGCCTCGACTTAGGTCCCGACTAACCCTGGGAGGACGAACCTTCCCCAGGAAACCTTAGGCTTTCGACGGAGGAGATTCTCACTCCTCTTTCGCTACTCATGCCGGCATTCTCTCTTGTGTGCAGTCCACAGTCCCTTTCGATGCTGCTTCAGCCCGCACACATTGCTCCTCTACCAATTATCGTAAGATAATTCCCAAGCTTCGGTAAACAGTTTTAGCCCCGATAGTTTTCGGCGCAACGTCACTCGACCAGTGAGCTATTACGCACTCTTTAAATGAGTGGCTGCTTCTAAGCCAACATCCTGGTTGTCTATGCAACATCACATCCTTTACCACTTAACTGTTATTTGGGGACCTTAGCTGTGGGTCTGGGCTTTTTCCCTTTTGACAACGGAACTTATCTCTCGCTGTCTGACTCCCGGACAAAAGTATTCGGTATTCGGAGTTTGATAAGGTTCGGTAACCCGTGAAGGCCCCTAGCCCATTCAGTGCTCTACCCCCGATACTCTAAATTCCGAGGCTAGCCCTAAAGCTATTTCGAGGAGAACCAGCTATATCCGAGTTCGTTTAGAATTTCTCCGCTAACCACAAGTCATCGCCCACTATTTCAACAGGGGTGCGTTCGGTCCTCCGCAGGATTTTACTCCTGTTTCAACCTGCTCATGGGTAGGTCACTCGGTTTCGGGTCTACGACATGCTACTGAAAATCGCCCTATTCAGACTCGCTTTCGCTGCGGCTCCGACACTGTATGTCTTAACCTCGCAACACATCGTAACTCGCCGGCCCGTTCTACAAAAAGTACGAGATAACACATTCACCCCTTGCGGAGTGCGTAGTGCGTTCTCTGCTTGTAAGCACACGATTTCAGGTTCTATTTCACTCCCCTTCCGGGGTGCTTTTCACCTTTCCCTCACGGTACTAATCACTATCGGTCATCTGGTCGTATTTAGCCTTGGGAGATGGTCCTCCCTGCTTCCCACCCAATTCCACGTGTTGGGTGGTACTCCGGATACTTGTGAGCTATGACATAGGTTTCGCTTACATGGCTTTTACATTGTTTCGCGCTGTTTTCCAAACAGCTTCGGCTACTTATGTCAAGTGCCCGTATACAAGTCCACTACCCCGCACATATTGCTATATACGGTTTGGGCTCTTACCCGTTCGCTCGCCACTACTAAGGTAATCGTTAATTTACTTTCTTTTCCTCCGGGTACTAAGATGTTTCAGTTCCCCGGGTTCCCGTATGCAAGCTATTTATTCACTTGCATACAACCATAGTTTCCTATGGCTGGGTTCCCCCATTCGGAGATCTGCGGGTCAAGCGCTTATTTGCAACTAACCGCAGCTTATCGCAGCTTATCACGTCCTTCTTCGGCGCCAGATGCCTAGGCATCCATCGTATGCTCTTGGTAGCTTAATCGTCCAATTCCTAAAAATAAGAAATTACAAGATATAAACTTTCAAAATTGTACTGGTAATACATATCACCAATTTATTTGATATTTGTATACTCGCTTTAAGTTATATGCAGTTGTCAATGTGCGACGCGGGGACCGTTTAGGTCAAAAAAAACACAACAAACAACAACTTTGAACATGCGTTCTTTTATGTGTTATTGTTTATTATGTCCAGCGGTATGGCTTATATGCGATACTTGGATAACCCGTGTGCTGTCCTTTTGCGTGACAGCTTTGTCATAATAACACACCTTATATAGGGATGTCAAGCGTTTTTTACAAATTTTTTAAAAAATTTTCAAAAAATTTTTTATGGACGAATATGTGAGAAAATTAATCAAGCCGCTCATAAACGAGCGGCTTGGATTTGGCACAAGATCGAGATTGATTTAGCGCCCTTTTATCCGATTATTCCAGCATTACCTTAGACACGCATTACCTGTTCGCGCCGGCAATGGAACTGCGCGCTGCCGGAAAGAGATTTGGTATACGCCTTGGACGACCCGTCCGACATTATTATTTGATCTTTGCCTAACACAGGATCTACAAACAAATTATAATCGGCTTCAAAGAATACGCGCGCGTCATGCAGTCCGTTAAATCCATATGTGCCGTTAGTTGCAAAAAAACAATTAGCTTTGCCGCCGATAAGCATGTTTGTGTTGTCGTACGCAACGACTGCAAACCGCTCGTAGTATCCTTTTCCGCTCTTTTGTTGTGAAGATTTACCGCTTCGGGTCATTTGCTCATTAACGCTGTAAGCCATTGCCTTATCGGAGGGCATATAATCTTTGATTGCCGCATCCCATTGTTTGTACGATTTAGTTCCTTTATACAATTTGCTGTAATCATCGTACAGCGGCACATGAGAAAATAATGCGATAGTTCCGAAATAGGATAACGGCTTAATCGTCCCGTCTTTGCCATATTCCTTAATTCCACGGTAATCGGCTATTAAGTAACCGATAACATCCCCGTCATCATCGAGCTGTGAGTAATCGGCGTCGCCGTAGTTTGGCGCATCGACATATTCATATCCACAATAGAACTGTACGTCGCGCAAGTAATACTTAGACATGCTGACGCCGACGGAATAGCACACGCTGTCCTTCTTGGAAGTAGCCGGTTTGGTGTAATAAGTATTGGAAAAAACCGACAACTCCAGCGACGCGTAGGCATATCTCTCTTCTACATTAAGCTTATGCGGCACTATAGCCACCTCGGACGAATACACGTCGGACTTGGTGGTTTTAATATAAAATGAATATGCTACGCCTTTATGAAAATACTCGCACTCGTTGACGAAATACTGTTCGGGTATTATTTTATACAATAATTGAGTATTCGTTTTTTCGTTGATCTTGCCGCCCTTGACCATATCGGTATAATCGGACAACATATACGCAGCCCCGTCCCCATTGTCGGTACCTTCCAAAATATCGGTTTCGGACAATGCGGCACATTCGCTCTCACACGACGACGGAGCGAAAGATGTTTTCCTTCCTTTTTCCGCGCCCTTACTCTCACCGCCGCAACCGACAAGCGAAAACAGCGCTACGCAAACGCACACACAAATTGCTATTATCGATAAAAGTCTATTCGTTATCTTTCCCAATCTTTCCATAATATCACCCTATAATAACTTTAAGAAAATAATAATCTGCTGTAGTATGATTGTCGAATGTATACGTCGTAAACAAAAGTAAATAATAAGTTCCAGCCTCCGAGCAGGACAGCGTGATAGATTCGCCCGTATCAATGCAGCTGATATCTTGTTTACCGTAATAACCATATCTAATGTTATTATAATCGGACTCATTTGCCAAAATCAAATCGAATACGTCAATGATAGCGTCATTTGCCACCACCTCTTTACCGCCGTTCGTATAATACAACCCTCCGGTAAACGTGTAATCCGCATCGGGATTTAAATCCAATTTAACCGAACTTTCATAACAACGCCAGTCATACTCTTCTTTAAGACGCTCACCGCCCTTCACCTTGTACTTATTGCCTAAGTTATCCTCAAACACGGCATATATATTTGTCTTTTTGTATTCACTGTAATCGCATCCGACAAACATAAACAGCACAACAAAGATACACATAAATGCGATAATTAATGACATTGTCCTATTAATTGCTTTTGCTATTCTATTCATACTCTACCTCCTTATAGAAACATTAATCATTTATTACTATGTCGTATCCGCAAGTCATTTGCGCGGTTTTTGAACAATCGGTTGTATATGCCTTGTTTGTACCACTCGGCATTATAATATAATCTTTCCCATTTTGATAATGCATAAACAAATTATACATTGCGCTTATTGAGGCTTTTGTTGCTATGGTATCTATATCAACCATCATTGTACATTTCATAGAGCCATCAAAACCAATCATTGGATATTTAGGTAACAATGAATTATAAACTGGCGCAACAGTAGCAAAATGCTCAAGATACGGCTTATCATTCTTTAACTGAAGACCTCTCCCGTCAAAGCCTGTGACATTTATTTTACTACTCTTAATATCATATTGTATATCAGGGTCATCCCTACAATAATCCCACGCCTCTATCCATTTCGCTAATGTTTTTAAGCCTCTATATAATTTATTATATTGAGACAGTCCCGGCATATAAGAAAATACTACATCCATACCGAAACTAAGCAATGGCTCAATTGTTTTGTTTGATTTATAATTCTTAACAGCTTTAAAATCTATACTAATTTGACGTAATATTGGTCCAACGTCGTTAACTTTGGAATAATTAGCATCGCCGTAATTGGGAGCATCAATATTTTTAGTCCCACAGAAGAATTGAAAATCACGCAAATAATACTCGGCAGGAGTAAAACTATTACAATATGATATATTCTTTCCCGTTGTTGAAGATTTCTTAGAATAATATCCTTGCGTAAAAACCGACAGTTCAAGCGATACATCTGTTCCTCTAGACAATTCGAGTTTATGCGGAATTATAACCACCTCGGATGCGTACGGATAATCTTTTGTATTGGCGGTCGTTTTTACGTAGAACGAATATGTCGCACCCCTATGGAAATAACTACACGTATCATTCAGTAACCGTTCGGGAATTATCTTATACAATAATTGTGTGTTAAGTTCGGCATTTGTAAAAATTGCGCCTTTCTTACTTTTTACAGCATCTATATAATCATATATCGTATATGGTACACCATCATCATTTTGAGTGCCTTCTAAGATATCGGTCTTAGACAAGGCATAACATTCACTTTCCAATGAATACGGCAATACCTCCGCATGAACATTGTATGAAAATAACGACATTGCCAGCCATATCAAAAAGAAGCCCAATAATGCAATTTTTGTGTAGCGCAAGTTCCTATTATTAGTAGCAGCGTGTCCAATCATTTCAGCCAGTTCCTTTTACTCGCTTAACATTTTGTGAAAAATTATACCACAACGTACACCCATTGTCAAACATATATAGTGTCTTATAACGGTTATCTATTGTATTTTATGCCTATTTTTTGCGTTTTGCCAATACAACAAGCACAACGGTCAAAATCGTAAAGCATACGACAACAATCGCTACCGACACCCAAACCCAAACAAGTCCGCTGTCGTCAAGCTTGATGACCACATTTTTATCACCGCTCGGCGTGGGCGTAGGCGTGGGAGTTTCCTGCGTAACAAAGAGTATGGTGCTCAGTTCATTCGACTCGAACGTCGCGTAATCGCCGTCCGCAGTAAATCTAAGCTCGGTAGCAACGCCGTCTTTAAGGTTGTAAATTTTGTAATCCTTGCCCTTTAGCTCGTCGGGAATGAGCACACGCACCGTTATAACGCCCGTCGGATTGACCTCGACGGAGTTGTTGACGAACGACACGTTGAGCGCCGAGCTGATTTTGCCGTTTACCAAGCCGTCGTCCAAATCCTCTACCTTTTCAACAAGTACCTCGGTGCCCTGCTCGAAACCGTCGTCGCACGACACGCCCAAAATAACCTCGTCGTTCTCCTCGTAAGTCAAGTCGGATATATCGCCGATATTTTCCGCGACGGTATAGGTAAACATATTATTATCGAACACGTAGTCGGTGGATTCCGCAAGGATCAAAACATATTCGCCCACCGCGCTCAACGACGAAACAGCATTGCCGTCCGCGTCCCTTTTGATAATACCGACGGAATTGCCGTCGACGCGTTTTACCTCGCCGTCGTAGCCGTCGTATTCGGCGACTATCTTGCCGCTCGCGTCGGTACCGCTGTACACAAGCTTTGCCGCGTTGTTAGTTGCAAGCACGCCGTCGAAATACCACCTGACCGTCACCTGCTTTCTTGCGGCGGTAACATTTACGGTGAGCTGCACGGTTTGAACGTCGTCGGGCGCGCCCGTATGCTTATACTCGAATTTAACGGTGTTGACTCCCACATGAAGAGCGGTAGACAGCCTGACCTTGGTATTTACGGTATTCAGCTTGACGTCTTGATTTTTGGTATGTATAAGCGTCATTTTGACGGTAACGGTAATTTCCGTATCGCCTACCGTCGCAGTACCGACCACGCCGTCCGCAACCGCGTATTGCAATCTGTAATAACCGTCCTCCACATTAGCCGAATTAACAGTCAATGTGAATGTGTTGTTGGTGAATTGATGATTATCGTCGGGCGCGAGCGAAACGGTGTACACGCCCTCGTCCCTTACGGAATCGACGGTATTACCGCCAGCGTCCTTTACGATAATATTGCCCGACAAGCCGTTGACCGTCACCACTTGACCGTTGTAGCTTGTGTACTTTGCCGAAATGTCGCCCATAACGTCTATGCCGTTGCTCGCGTACTCCGCGACATTATTTGATGCAAGAGTGCCGTTAAAGTACCACTGCACCGCCGCCGACTTTTTGGCGGCATTAACCGTTACGGTAATTTGCGCCGTTTGCGAGCCGCCGTTGGTGTCGTTGTACACGTAAGTGAATTTCACCTCGTTATTCCCGGCTTTGAGTGCGGGAACGGTGATTTGCTTGACCTCGGTCGCCGTGGTTACGTCGTTGATATTTACGGTATTCTTGAGCGTAGCGGTGACGGTTACGTTGACAGTTGTAGCGCCCGCCGTGTACGTACCGTTGACGACAGCGGTTGCCGAACGCATTGTGTAGTAGCCTTCGTCAATCGGCGCCTCTTTAACGGTGAGCGTGAACGTACCGTTGCTGAAATTGTAAATATCCGACGACGGCAGCGAAATGGTGTAAACGCCAACCTCGACTATGGAGCTTACCGTAGCGCCGCCCTTTTTGACAATCAGGTCGGAGCCGCTTACGGTAACGTTGGTGCCGTCGTAGCCCAAATAGCTTGCCGTAATAGCCGAAAGAGCATTCGAGCCGTCGTATATGCGTTCCGCCGCAGCGGTACCCGTGGACGTCGCGCCCGTACAAGCCCAGTTGACCGCCGCGTTCACCTTGTCCAAAGTTATAGAATACGTTACCGTCTTGGTCACGCCCTTGTACGCGTAATCGAAGGACACGGTATTGACGCCCACCTGCAATGCAGGGCACGCAACCGTCTTGACGTCCATAACCGTTTTGGTCGAATTGTCATCGGCATTTGTAAGCGTGACTTCTATATTCAAGCTAATCGAGGTGTCGCCTACATTGGGCGTTCCCACATGGCTCTTGGCGGTAGCCGAAGTCATTGTATAATTGCCGACGACAACCTCACCCTCGTAAACGGCTGCCTCATTGCCCAAATCCTCGTCGTAGCTGATTGAATATCCGCTGTTGTCGCAGTTGAAGAACACGGACGGATTTTGGGTATTGCCGCTTTCCGTGTATCCGCTGGTAATAACTCCTGTCAAATGATCCGACGGCATGGTTATGCCGATTTGCGAGCCGGCAGCGAGCTGACCCGTAATCTTGATTTTACCGTCGTATAAAATATTCCCTTCGTAATCCGTTACAGGACTGCCGTCGGAATTGGTTTTGTAAAATGTCTTTACGTTGTTTGCCGAAAGCGCAGACGGTTTGCCCTTGACGTTGCCGGTAATATTTACGTTACCCTGCATTGTGAACGTGCCGCCGTTGTTGTAAACGCCCGCGCCGTCGTACCAAGTAACAACGGTATCGCTGTCCGTTTCTTTGAACGTAATGGTGTTGTTGGTTATAGCACCGCCGTACATGTGGAAGGTTGCGGACACGTCACCCACCCTGACGCCGCCGCCGTCCTTCTTTGTGACGGTATTACCGGTTATAGTGCCGCCGTACATATTGAATACGCCCTCACTACCTATACCGACGCCACCGCCGCCACTGTAGCTATCTTCGCCATTACCGGATATAGTGCCGCCGTACATATTGAACGTAGCGTTTTTGTCGCCTATTTTGCCGTAAACCGACACGCCCGAGTCCTTTGTATAGTCCTTGAAAGCGCCGCTGTACAAATTGACGGTTGCGGCGTTCGTAATATTGATACCGCGTATGCTTCCGCTGTGATTGTCGTCGCCGCCGCAGTCGTAAATATTCAGCGTGCAGTCACCGGCAAGATCTATTGCGTAAGAACTCTTATAAGTAAGCGAATGTCCGTGAAGACAGATATTTACAGTTATAATAGTGTCATCGCCGAAATAGCTCGCTATCATTTGCAAATTGTTAGACAGCACAACGTCTTCCGTCAGATGAAAGGTGCTCGACTTTAAAAAATATTTATCAGGCCAGCTATATTTGCCGGGTTCAACAAAAACTATCTCCTCATCCGATAGCGAAAACGGCCTGGAATTGGCGTGGTTTGCGCCAAACACTTGATCGTGCGTCAGTTGAGTTTCGGACTGCGTTTGCACCTCGTCCGCGCGCGCCGATTTTCTCGACGCAAAAGAAAATGCCAGCCACGACAACGCACAAACTGCGACAATCGCAACCGACACAAAAATACGGGTAAATATCGTATTGATTTTACGACACGCCATAAGTTCCTCCATTTTCCCGATATGAACAATCATTAAGGCTTACCTTGCCTTAACCTAATTATATATTATATATGCCTATATGTCAATAGCTTTCTTAAAAATTTACACAAAACCAACAAGCTATTCCGCCGCCGATTGGTTATCCGCTACGGTATCCACAACCTCGCCGAGCGGCGCTTGCTCGTCCGTTATTTTGGTTTGTTCGGGCGGTGTTTGCCCGTCTTTGGGCTTTTGCTTGCGCCCTATCACCGTCTTTTTGAGCAGCGGTCCGAGCAGGTACAGCAGCGCGGGCAGCACGAACAGCACGCATATTATGGATATGATCGTGCCGAAACCGAGCATCATTCCCATTGACGCAATCAGCGGATTGCTTGTCATAAGTCCGACCAAGAACGACGCCACCGTCATTATCGTGCCCGACGTGAGTATGGTCGGGAACGCCGCCGATATTGCGCCTATAACTGCGTCGCGGTTGGACGTGCCGTTCTCGGCGCTCATATACCGATTGGTCATAAGTATCGCGTAGTCAATGGTCGCGCCCATTTGTATGGCGCTGGCGATTAGGTACACAAAGAAGAACAAGTTGTTGCCTAGCATGACGGGTACTGTAAAGTTGATGAATATAGCGCCCTGAATGACGGCGACCAGCACAATGGGAATACCCCACGACCTGAACGTGACCGCGAGTATGATGAATATAAACGCAATGGTCAATAGCGTTATGAGCAAGTTGTCCGTCTTGAACGAGCCGTTAAGGTCGTATGCGCTCATGCTCGAGCCCGCAAAAATCGCCTGCGGCGCGGTCTTTTTTACCGAGCCGTACAGCCGTTCTATCAGGTCGAACGTCGCCTTTGATTCAACCGTAGACGAAATGTTGAACACAAGCCGATAATGATTTTTGCCGACAAGCTGCGACTTGCCGAATTCGAGCAAATCCTTATATTCGAGAATACCGCCGTCCGCCGAATTGCTCGCCATTGCCAATACGTCTGGATTTTCAAATGCGTACTCGACCAAGTCGCCGAGCGGCACGGCGTAGTTTTGCAGTGCGTCGAGCACGTCTAAACGCCAGTGCGCCAATGCATATAGCGAAAATAGCCCGCTCGTTTTGTCCTCACCTACTCCGATAATGTCGTTAAGCTCGATATAATTTACCGAGTCCGTAAGGTAATACTGTTTGTTCTCGTAGGTGCGCGACGGCAACGCTATCGCCGCCCAACCGAGCGCCGAAGTGATAAGCGGCTCGCTGCTCACGTCCGCCAGTACTTTGCGCTGCAAATCGGGGTCGGTATCATTGGGCAGCAGTATTACAAACGTATTGCTTGCGCCGAACGTTTTTTCCATTTCTTTTTGCGCCGTCATAGTCGCGGTGGGGCGCGAGGTGTCTATCGAATCCTGACTGTAGCAGTACGTTATGGTTTGGCTAAACCATGCGCACACGCCGAACAGCGCGACAAACACCGCCACAAGCGCGTAGCGGATTTTGATAACGCCCACGCCGAGTAGCCTGACCTTGGGCACAAAGCTGCGGTGACGGGTTTTGTCCATCGGTTTTGTAAGCCACAGCAGTATGCACGGCATAAGCAAAAATACCGTGAGTAGCGAACAAACTATGCTTTTTGCCAGCACCATGCCAAGGTCGAAACCCAGCCCGAGCTGCATAAACATCAATGCCACAAGCCCCGCCACGGTAGTGAGCGAGCTGGACGCGATTTCCGGTATGGCCTTGCTCAGCGCGGTTATCAGCGCGGCTTTGGGGTCGTTGGGATTTTTGTCCTTTTCCTCGGTAAATCGGTGGCACAAGATTATTGCGTAGTCTATTGCCAAAGCAAGCTGCAATATTATGCACACCGTATTCGATATAAACGAAATCTTGCCCAGCCAGTGGTTTGTGCCCATATTGAGCACCGCAGCCACCACAAACACCACGGGAAACGCCAGCACCTCGGCAAAGCTTTTGGACGTGAACAGCAACACCGCGAGTATTACCGCCGCGGCTATGGCAATGATTATTACCATTTCGCTTGCAAGCGTTTCGGCAAAATCGTTGACGAGCGGCGTAGGCACGCCGTACTTGTACCCGCTTTTGTCGAGGAGCTTGATTGTTTTGTTATACGCGTCGACCGCCTTTTTGTCGCCGCTGTCGCCTATGTAAAAAATATTAAAAAGCGCATTGCCGTCCTTGTAGCTGCTATCGGACGAGCTGTCAAAGCTGACAGACGTAACGCCGTCGATGCCGCGTATTTGTTCCGCCAAGCCGTCCGCCGCAGTCGCGTCGATTTTCTTTACCATTACCGTCGCCGAGCCGAGCGACGCAAACTCGTCTTCCATTATCGTCAGCGCTTTTTTGGTATCCGTGCCATCGGGAAGATAGCTTGTTATGTCGTACTCAACCTGTATTCTGGTAATGCCGAAAATACAGTACGCAATAATTGCAATGAATATAAAGAACAGCCACAGCCGCTTTTCAACTATGAATTGCGCAATTTTTTTCATAGCACTATATTACTATTTTCAATGCGAAAACGCAAGCGATAAATGAATACTTTTTTACCGCATGCCTAAACTATTTTAAACCACACCCGAGCGCTCACGCGCCCACCCTCTCCTAAGAAGAGGGCTGATTAAGGAGAAATTTATGGATTTACGCAAAGTAGGAATAATCGGCTGCGGAATGGTGGGCAGCGCCACAGCGTTTTCGCTTTTGCACAGCGGGCTGTTTACCGAAATGGTGCTTATCGACGCCAACCGCGCCCGCGCCGAGGGCGAGGCTATGGACCTAAGCCACTGCCTGCCCTTTATCCGCCCGCTCGACATCATTGCCGGCGACTACCCCGACCTTAAGGACTGCGGCATAATAATAATTGCCGCGGGCGTCGGGCAAAAGGACGGCGAAACGCGGCTGGACTGCATACACAACAACGCCAAGGTTTTCCGCTCGATTATCCCCCAAATCGTCAAGTACAACACCGACGCGTTTTTGCTGATTGTCACCAACCCCGTGGACGTGCTGTCGTACGTGGCGCACAAACTGTCAGGATTCCCCGCCAACCGCGTGTTCGGCAGCGGCACGGTGCTCGACTCGGCGCGGCTCAAGTTTATGGTGGGGCGCAGGCTGAACGTCGATCCGCGCAGCGTGCACGCGTTTATAGTCGGCGAACACGGCGACAGCGAGCTTGCAGTGTGGTCGAGCGCCAACGTCAGCGGCATACCGCTGGACAACTATTGCGACCACTGCGGTTGCGACTGCACGGGCAGCCGCGCACAAATGGAGGACGACGTACGCAATTCGGCTTACGAGATTATCAAGCGCAAGGGCGCAACGTACTACGGCATTGCCGCCGCCACCACCAAGATTTGCAAGAGCATAGTGCGCGACGAACATTCGGTAATGCCCGTTAGCGCGCTGGTAAGCGGGCACTACGGACTGGACGACGTGTATATTTCCGTCCCCACCCTTGTCGGCTCTGGCGGCGTGGAGGACATAATAGACATCGACCTATCCGATGACGAAATGACGCGGCTAACCCAATCGGCAAACACGCTGAAGGAAGTGATAAAGCAAATAAAATTATGAATTCGGAATTATGGATGACAATAGCCGCACATGTATGCGGCGGGTCGCCTAGACCCCTCCGCGTTGGTCGGGGTGATGGGTGGTGTGAGCTAAACTTTTTAGAAAGGGCTACTACAATCCCATCATTATAAAAATAGCGCAACGGCATTACACCGCTGCGCTATTATATTAGGTCCGCACCATAATCTTTGCTACCGTGGCAAACCATACGGTCTACTTCGCACTCGGAACTAATCGGAGACTTTTTCAACCTGTTGTATGCGTTCTCACAAAATACCTATAAGGTTCTTATAACGGTGCACCTTAATACCAAAAGCTGTAAGTTAATTACCCTACCCACACCTCACGCTTACTATCATACCATACTTTTACGTGTTGGTCAACCAACTGTTGGTACACCAACGACAAAATTTTTGTGAATTCAACATAATAACCATGTTGGCACACCAATAATCAGCACGGGGTATTCTATGAGATTAGTTGACGCGGTTTACGCAAGAATTATCGAATTGGTTAAAGAACGGCAAATCACGGTAAATGCATTGGCAAATTTAAGCGGCGTACCTCGCCCGACTATTGTTACAATGACAAGAAGTACCACCGTAAAGCTTTCAACTATTTACGGTATATGCGACGGACTGAAAATCACTTTGCAGGACTTTTTCAATTCTCCGCTGTTTATGCCCGAAAATATTACCGATTAGTAATTAATAGTATGGAAAAGAATTTTGAAGTATTCAAAACGCGCTTACGTGACGAAATAAAGCAAAACGGCATTGCCGTAAAAACGCTTGCGGAAAGCATAGGCGTATCGCCCGAAATGGTCACGCAGTATTATACAACCGACAAGCTGCCTTCGCTCGAAACCTTTATAAAGCTTTGCAAAGCGCTTGACGTGTCGGCTGATTATATTTTGGGATTAGACGAATTTTAATCAAAATAAAAATCCACCCGCGGGTGGATTTTTTGTTGTGGTTATTCTACGCTATATTAAGTTCATTAAGCCAAGCTTTGATTTCGTCGATTGTCATATCGCCTTTTATAAGCTTGCCCTGCAGCCAGTTGGCGTTTTTGGCTTTGGTTTGCAAAACCGCCTCAGCCTTTGCCATATCGCTGCTGCCGCTCGTTGCAAACGGCACAAGCGTTTTGCCCGAAAAATCGTAGCTCTTTAAAAAGCCGTTGATAATAGTGGGCGCGATATACCACCAAATGGGAAAGCCGACAAACACGGTGTCGTAGTCCGCCATGTTCTCTACCCTGTCGGCAATGGCGGGCTCTTCCAGCGTGCGCATTTCAACCGAGGTGCGGCTGTTTTTGTCGTTCCAGTCAAGATCCGCCTCGGTGTACGGCACTACGGGCTTGATTGCAAACAAGTCCGCACCCGCCGCCTTGGCTATTTGCTTTGCTGCCATTGCGGTGTCGCCGCCGCACGAAAAATACGCTACCAATATTTTGCTCATTTTGTATTCTCCTTTTTTTTATATTACTGATTAAACAACACCCGCCGCTCCTCGGCGTCCTCTCCCGAGGGATGGTTGTTAAGCCTCATCGGGATGGTTGAAAACGGCAAACGAGTCAAAGTTAGCCTCGCCCGTACATTTGATTTGTACCTTATGCTTACCGCTTTTCAGCTTTTGCGATATGTACGTGTACTTATACGAGCCGTTATCTTCCTTTAACGGTAATGACTCGACCTTTTTGCCGTCAATGTACACCTCGAATTTTTGTCCGAGGCTGTTGGACGACACAACGCCGAGCTGCGTGCCCTCAAACGTAAAGTTTACCGTAGCGCCCTTTTTGCCGACAAACACGTGACCGTAGTTGGAATGAACTGTCGCCTGACTCCATTTTCCGCTGTAATTGAACATTGTGTTGTCGGGCGAATACAATACGCCGCCCGTGACCTCGGTGGAATACACCAAATTAATCGAGCTGATAACAATGTAATAAGGGCTTGTGCCGCCGCCCGCCGTGGGTTGCGAATGAGTTATCTCTACCCTGTAATAGCGAAACTTGGATGCGGGGAAATTAACCGACGTCGTGTTGGCGCGCGGAAGATTTTCGTAAGACGCCACCTCGTAGTATACCACGCCGTCCATACTGCTGAGCAATCGGAAACTGCCCGGACCTTCGCCCATGTTGTTATGGTTGCGCGCCGTTATTACTATCCTGTTGGCGGTTATCTCCTTGCCCGCGTCGAAGGTAAAGCTTAACGGATTATTTTCGGTAATAGTGGAGCTGGTATGGATGTACGTGTTGGTATTGCCGTCCGTCAGGTTGGTAATCGGGAAATTACCCCAGCCCCAGCCCGTAGGCGGTGCGGAATAGTTACTTTCGATAAGCGTAACCTCGCCTGCCGGCGTCAAATTGACGTTGTCCAAATAATTCGCCGCGTAATCTCTTATATAGAAATAGTCGGTTTTAAATTCATTCTTCCTGAACTCGTACGTGGTGCGATACGCATTGGCATATGACGCCGACGTAGGCTCGACCAATTTGGGCTCCGTAATCTCGGCAAACTTGGTACCGGTAATCTCGGTGTACGTTCCTCTGCTTATGCTGTAATACTTGACCGAGCCGTTACTGTAGGTACGTGTTGCGGCAATGGCAACGCCAGATTGGTTGTTATACGTATTTTGCGTATAGTTATAATCGACGTTCTCGGCGCTGGTCAGCTGTCCGCCGCTTGCGTTGTGATACGTTTCGGACAGGTTAAACATTGTTTCGGTCCACTGCGACGTGCCTACGCCGATAAAGCTGACTGCGCCCTTGGACGTGTCTATAAGAACTTCTTTGATATATACCCAGTTCCTGAATTCGCCCGTTTCGTCGCGCTTAAGCTTGTAATCGTACGTTTTTTGCCCGCCGACGTACACGGTAACCGTGCAAGCGCCTTCGTCGAATTCAACATCGAAATACGTGTTTTCGTCGGTCGGTCTGAACTCGTAGCTTTGTCCTGTGGTCGGCAACGCCTTAATCGTTCCGCCAAGCTTGTAATCCTTGCCGTCTATGGAGAAATACAGTGCGCAGTTTGTTCTGCCGCGCAGGAACACCCTGTATTTGCCGTCCTCACCGAAGTACAGCTTGCCGTCCACAACGTCGATTTGGTTTTCGTGTATAAAGTATTCCTCGGGGTCGCTTGAGTATTGCGTGCGGTACTGTTCGGTATCCGGACGGAACCAAATATCGGTATTTGCGTTTTGCGTGGGATTGGATTGATAACGAGTTACAACGTTCTTGTAATTTTTGAACTTGGCGTTGTACGCATCCTCCGCGTCGGTATACATTTTGTCCGCGTCATAGGTATACGTAGTCCTGTCGAGCGCCATTTTGTTCAATTCGTGAGTTTGCTCGAATTCCAATACAAGATCCACGTCGTCTATTTTGGTGATTGCGCCCGTATCGTCGGTTATTCCGAGCGTGACAATAATCTTGCCCGACGTCAAGCTCTTGTCGCTTTGGTTGGGAATGTAATTGTAATGCAGGTCGTCCACCTTTTCTATTTTGCCATGCTCGGGCTGCGACACGCTCTTTACGGTGTAGCTGAAACGCTTGGTTTGCGCGCTGTCCTGCTTGGTGGGCAACACTATGCTGCCGCTTGCGTACTGACCGCCGGGCGCGGAGTACGGGGAAAGGTCGATGTTAAACGTGTTGCCGTAAGGAATAACGTACGGCCGCGTAGTGGTGATATACTTTTTGTTGTCGCCAGTGCCGTAGCTCCTGCCGGTCTGGTACACGCTCGATACGGGTATAAACATAGGCAACGAGGAATTTGCCGCGGGCTTGTCGCCGACCGCATAGGCGGAAACAAGGTTGGCATAATACGACATATCGTAGCCGGTATAATTGCTCCAGTTATTCCAATACGTCAGGTTGCTGTCCTTTGCGTTCTTTATAAACGCCTCGGGACCGAAATTGTGCAACAGCGTGGCGTATACCGCAAGACCGTTGGTAGACGTTATGGAATTGTTGTTTATTTGGTTGAGCGTCCACGTTCCGACGGTGTAGTTGTTCCAGCCGCCGCCGACGCCCGCAACGCCGTAAGAGCCTATACTGCGCTTTGCGGAGATGTTGGTAAACAATGCGTAAGAAACAAGATTCAACGAGTTGTTGGTAACCTCGCCGTCGGCACCGCCGCCCACGCCGAAACCTTGGAAATTGTGGTGGTACTCGTGCATATTACCCCACGAGCCCGACGTGATCATAGCGTTGTAGTTGAGCGACGACGTCATCCAGCCCAACGGACAGTTGACCGAGCTCCTGCCCGGGAATGCAACCGCCGCGCCCGCCGCTACAAACGGGTCGTAAATAAATACTATGCCCTGCTTATAGCCGTAGCCGCGCTGGGTAGTGACAAGCGAAACCTTTTCCCAGTACACGGCGGCATCGTACAAATCGTTGTACGAGAACTGCTGCGCGTAACTTTTGGGTCCGGAATGGAGCACGCCGTACTCCCAAACCTCTAAGTCGAAATAGGGAGCGGTGGACTTGTTGTTCTTTTCAAATTCCTCGGGCGTGGTGTATCCGAGAATAAAGTGCGAATACGTAACGCCGCCCGAAATCTCCACCGTGTACGTAGCCGATTCGTTTTGAATGTACACGGGACCGCCGAGGAAGGAGCCAATATACCCCGTCCACGTATCGGTTTCCTCGCTGTACGTCATAGTGTTTTTGTTCATCGAAAGCGTGGTCAAAACGTGCGGCATACGCGGCATGGCGTTTTTGCCCGCCCAAATATTATTGGCTTGGCTGTTGTAAAGCGCCTGACCTATATTGATCGCTATACCGCCCGTCGCGTCCATAGCCGCGCCGCTCAATTTGACCGTAAGCACCTCGCCTGCGGGCGCGTAAACACCCGTAACGTTATAACTGGTATATCCGCGGTTGGACAACGTTACCTTTTTGGTAATGGCGGGCTCACTGTCCGCAACGTCGCCGAGATACATCCCGACCGAAGCGGTGTGCTTGTACAGCTGGCGCTGCTCGTTGGAGTAAGTCTTTACACCGTTAGACAAGCTTGCTATCTTCTTTGCAGGCACGGGCGCGGACACCGAGCCGCGGTAAAGATACCCGTCTTTGTCCATCCAAGTATACTTATCCTCGTCATCCCCATTGCCGTCGTTGTTGGCACCGCGCGTGCCGTATGCAGCAAGATATGTAGATTCGTTGATAAGCGCGTTTCTCGCGGCAACCCTTTCCTCGCCATCGCCTATAACCGCGCCCAACGTATATCCGTATTTGGGATAACCGTTAGTAGAGCCGAATGCATCCGCCTCGTCATGAACGCCTTCGACAGGCTTGTTTCGCTTAACTTTGCTTGACGTCGATTCCGAAAAGTACGCTACTTTGCTCATAGCGGGATACTGGTTGATAGCGGTAGCTTTTTGATTTTTCAACCCCACGTTATCGGAGCCACAGCCTTTAAGCCCGAGCGCAAGTCCCAAAATAAGCGCAAGAATAAGCACAAAGCATACCGCGCCGGCAATAATGGATTTTACCTTATTTTCTTTTATCAACGCGACAACGTTACCGAACTTGGAGCCGTTATTCGACTTTTTGGCAGTCGACTTTTTCTTGCTCTTTTCGGTTTTCTTAATAGCCGCGGTTTTAGCCTTGCCCTCTTTTTTGGCAGGCTGAGTAATCGTAGGCTTAGCGGCAGGCGTAGACTTAGCTGTCGCCGCACTCACCGTCGCCGCAGTTTCCGCTTTGCCGCTCTCGGTAGCGGAAGACTGACCTACTTTTTGAGTAAGCGTAGGCTTAGCGGCAGGCGTAGGCGTAGCGGACTTTGCCGTAGTTGCCGTCGTCGCAGGTCTTGCCGTAGGCGTAGCGGACTTTGCCGTAGTTGCCGTCGCCGCGGGTCTTGCCGTAGGCGTAGCGGACTTTGCCGTAGTTGCCGTCGCCGCGGGTCTTG
>CAMWLQ010000005.1 GCA_947175195.1 uncultured Clostridia bacterium
CAATTGCCCTTTGCTCAAAATTCCAAGCGCACAATATATTTGCGCCATTATGCGTGCAACAGTCGTCTTGCCCGTGCCGGGGTTTCCCGTGAAAACCATGTGGTATGACATATTAGGCACGGACATCCCTCGATTGCGACGTAGATTGAACACCTTAAGCTGATCTATCCAATCGGATATATAGCTTTTGACATTTCCAAGCCCTACAAGCCGATTAAGCTCTTTCCTTGCGTCATCTAATGTGATTTTTTTATTCGGTTTCACTTTAACCGTGGGTTGCTGAACGGAAATCGCGGAAGACGAAATAGATATTTTGCCGTCGATAATATCATTAAGCTTCTTCAAATACTCCTTATATTGCTTGCGTTCGACAGTATCGGTTGCGTGCTTTATCACGTACTCGCAACTTTCCTTCGCATAAGCTGCGCTTTGTTTTGCGCGTTGAAATTTACCTTCCGTCAAAGCGGATTTGGCTCGAGCATAAAACTCCTTGTAATTTTTACGGTGAGAGTCAAGCCGCAACAAATCATCGGTCATACTCGCCTCCTTCTATCCGTTTGGCATATTCCATCCCGCTTTCGGTCAAATAGCGCCCACGACTTGATATTCCGATAAATCCGTGCTTCAACAAAAGCGTTTCGGCATCCTCTATTTCGGCGGTGTCGTTTTCACCCAAAGCCGACGCCATTGTATGCGCCGAAGCCTGATCCAATGAAGACAGTATTGTAATATATCGACGGTGTTCGGCTTTCAGCCCATGCTCGTCAACCCCTCTACTCTTAAAGAATTGCACTGCCATTTCAAGCGTTATCCCGGAGTTAAACGATTGCGCATTTTCTACAACCAAATCGATTGTGCTGTCCACCGCAGTTCTGGCAATACCGTTACATCGCTCGGCAATGTATCTTGCAACACCATTGCAGAGATGTGCATTTTTCTTCCGCGCGGTCAGCTCGACTATCTCCTCTAATTCGGAGGCAGTGTAATCTTTAACCCTGATTTCCAAACAACGATTTTTCAGTGCGTCCGGCAACCGATTCGCAAGATTGGTAGCAAATATGAACGAAAACTCATTCTTTATTCCGTCAGCCGTAATATAGCCGTTACTTAATATATCAAGAAGCGCCGCCGTGGCTTTTACTCCAATCGCATGCACCTCGTCTATTAGAATAGTGCTATCGTTTTCAAGTACCGCCAATAGATTGTTAATGTCGTCGGCGCTTTTCAACACTGCGCCGGTAACGCGACAAAACGGCTTACCGCGACGCCTACTGAAACACCGTGCGATTTCGGTTTTTCCGCAACCGCTGCTACCGCGCAACAACAAAGGTCGCTGACTTTCACCCAGGCTAATCGCTCCGTTATACTGGTTTTCCAATGTGGCTATACACTCACTGTTGCCAATCAGCTCTTTGAATGCGTCTTCGTCCGGAGTGATATATGTTTCTATGATGTGGAGCGGCGGCTCAACGGGCGATTCCTTAGGATTGTGCCCGACATTACTACGAAGCGACTTTCTCGTGTCCAACTGTGGCTTAACGTCGGGCGCAGCCGACTCCGCCGAATCAGCCGGAAGAATTCTTTCCTCGCGCCGTCGCAAGTTCTGTAACGGCACACCGTAAAGCAGTTTGCAAATTTCATTCCGCACGTCATCATTACCTTCGAATCGACGTTTACCCCCATCGTTACACGGTAAATGATTAGACTTACTGCGCACTATAGCAAATGCTTCTTTAAGTTTGTCCGCATCCATGTTCAATCGTTCGGCATAATCCAAACATCCGAGAATAGCTGCGCCCAATGCTTTCGGTGAAACCGAGTCTTGCAATAAAGCTGCTTTAAGACAAACCTGTTTATCATCTATACGCATATAAACCTCCATTAGTCATCAAGGTCGTCAAGTTGTTTTTGGCGTATTTTTGCCTCCACCATTTCTCGAAATCCGTTATTTTTCGATCCGGCGCCCAAGCTACGTCCGGTGTAAATCGAAAGCTCATCCCGAAGCGCCTCGATAGACATAGTGCGACCGAGTTTCGCCCTTTCTTGCTTTTCACGCAATTTCTTACGGCTTTTCGTCGACTTAAATTCGGGGATAAGCGATGCCGCGCCCTCCAACAACTGCGTTGCTTTTGATAAAAGATCAAAAGTCGAATTGGTGTGGAGATGCGCGTCGTATATTGCGATAGCCCTCTCGGTCAACTTAACTATCTCATTAAGATCCTCCCCATAATCGCAAAGAAAGGCCTCACCTTCGGGATCGGTATCGTGCAACGCCGCCGCCTGATCGGCTAAGGCATCTCTCGCTTGTTTGGCTTGTTCAAGCTCGGCATGCAATTGTGAATAATATTGCCGCTGTTGCTCTTTCCGGTCTTGCTCTTGTTTAGCCTGGTTGTACGCCGCACTGATTTCGCGCTCGCACTGTTTACGATTTTTAGCTTCACTTAACATAAATTACCTCCTACGGTTGATTGATTTTGTTCGACGCATACTGCGCTGATAGGATCGCCGCCGATTTCTGTTTCAGCAACACGATTTGATGCTCGGGAACTGCTTGCATCTACCTCAACTTGCGGTGCGACCAAATATGATAATTTGTTTGTATACCCTGCTTGCACCACATCCAACGCTTGTTTGCCGCGGAAAGCTTCTATAACATTTTTAATAATAAAACACAACTGTGAATGAGTTTTTAAACTTTCTTTTTGAGCGCGAACAGGATTATTGAAAAAATCTGCCATCCGATGCGGATTTGCAACTCGGTTTATTTTTCGAGACAGCGAGGGCGAAACTGTGGCATATCCCTCCAGCTCGGTCAAGCTATCCAAAATTCCTTTTAGGATCGAGCTCGACGCCTCCCAAACTTCGGCAGTGCGCGCCCCCGATTGTTTGGCTGTTGAGCGGTTTGCCATAGCCATCTCATAGACTGCTTGAATTTGCCGCTTATTTGCTATAAAGCGTTGAATGTGCTTATTACGAAAAGGACTGTCATCAATCGAACTTACACCTATTTTTAATAGCTCGATCAAAGCGTTTTTCTCCCCTGCCAGCTTTGCCATTATATCGGCAAAATCGGTACCGAGCTCTATTACCGACTTTAAATTAGACAAGCAGCTATAAAGCGCAAAAACACTCGGATATATGTCAATCCTTTTGTTCGCCGTAAAAGCATATATGTCCAATTCATTGCCAATACTATTGAGTTGTTGCGCAAGTATAGGATTAGTTCTCGTGCTGTATGCCCCAAGCGCGAAACAGTGCTGCGATACTTGCGCAAGCATTTTCCTGTTTGCGCGTGGACCACGGTCGCGCGGCGGCAAAGTAAATTGCTTTTGTTTCATACTCTATTTCTCCTAATAAATATTTTACAATCCCTGTCAGGAATAGTACCAAACATATATCTTTCCTGCTTACCTCGAAGCCTTCGGTAGTTGATTGTAATTACAGCATATACCATTTTTACTTTATCTACAGACCAGTATTTCAGCAGGTGTTTTATTTAACTGCTTGGGGCTTTTGCCCCGCTGTTCCGTTTTTGCCATGCAGCTTGCCAAACTCATCAAACACCAAGTTAATTAATCCTATTGAAATACGACAGTATCCGCCTTTACCACCCTTGCCGCCTGATCCGGCAACAAAATTTACGCTTTCATTATCGCTTGTGCATTTTCCGCATATCAATGCAGGGGAACCGTCACCCCCATTACCACCGTTTGGACTGTCCGTAATTACGTAAAGCGCTAAAGGAATATCCGTGCTCCCTGCATCACCACCGTCGCCGCCGCGACCACCCTGTAATGTCAAATGCGCCTCCGGATCTACGCATTCAAAAACGACCTCTCCGCAACGAAGCGCGCATTGCCCGGGCGCACCATTCTTACCATACCAATTCGTCGGGAACGCCAATGCGCCGGTCGTACCGCCAGCTCCGTTAGAGCCGGATCCACCGATTACAACCGACTGTCCTTTGAATCTAACTGTAAGCGTGAACGAAGTATTTTCACATAGAATTGCCGCCGAATTTTGCTTCGCCATAAAATTAGCATTGTCAAGCGTAAGTATCAAATCCTTTTCGCGCTCGGCAATTGTAATACATACACTGTATAACAACTCGCCGTTGGGATTTCCCGTAACAACAACCTCATCAATATCATCCTCTACAAGGTAACTGCTGTTGCTTACCAATTTAATGTGTTGAACATTATAACTATTGCACGCGCTAAGCATAAGTGCGCCGAGAACAATAGCTAAAGCTAAACCGATTTGTTTAATCAAAGCGTTTTTAATCTTCATAATTACACCTCCGTGAGCTTGTATATATGGTAGCATATATACAATTCTTGTTTGGGGCGTCGTTTCAGCACAATAAAACAGCGACCGAGCTGTAAAACTTAATCGCTGTAAAGATAGAAATAATAGTAAAATTATTATTAATCGTCTATTAAAATTACTTCGGCACTTCCATCATCTTCATGCCCAAAAAGTTTTTTAAAGTCAGTATATAATCGTCGAGGCATAATAATTGTTTTCGGAACACATCCACAAAATGGTTCGCTATGTTCCCTGTCCCACTCCTCATCGAAAAGTAAAATTATTGGATCGTCCTCCCCATCTTCAACTATCGGGTCATTTGGTATTTCTACAATATCTTTTATACCACTACCTATTAAAATCTTAATTGCATTTTTACAATTATAAAAAGCGCTGTAACCTATGCTTGTCACACTATCTGGAATTTCTACATTTGTTAATTTTGTACAGCCATGAAATGCATTATCGCCAATAATTGTAACGCTATTCGGTATTGCTATGCTTGTTAATCTACTACATCCCCGGAATGCGTATGCCCAAATACCTACGGTGCCATAACGTAATTCTACTGATGAAACCGGCTTTATCGCACCTACAACCCACTTATCTAGATAACACACGCCGTTTTCAACTTGAAATAATTGTCTATTACTCCCCCGAAAAGTAAATTCTTCCCCATGCACTATTCTACTAGATATTTTAAGATGTGTTAACCCGCTACAGCCATCGAAAACATTATTTCCAACCCGCATAATATTGTCGGGCATCTCTATACTCGTTAAGCCACTGCAGCCTAAGAATGCGTAACTTGCGATGCCAGTTACACTATTGGGAATCTCTATGCTCGTCAAATTGCTACAACCTGAGAACGCACATTGACCAATAGCAGTTACGCCCTCAGGTATCTTTATTTTCGTTAAAATTCTGCAATCAGCGAAGGCGTAATCTTCAATAGTGGTTACATTATATGGAATTCCATTTTCGCTAAGCACAGAAATTACTACAATCCCTGACACGCAATCATCAACATCATCATTATCAATCGATATTTTCGTATTTCTAACATTCACTACCATCTCGTTAAAATCAGAATATTCTCTTGAGATCAATTCGCCTGCATATTGCAAAACTTTATACTTTTCATCTCCATAAAGATCCATTACCATATTAACATCATCTAGATTAAACTCATTTTTATACATTTTTTCAAGCGCTTGCTTTAGCATTAATGCCTGACAATACTCTTGATAAATCTCATTTGCCCAAGTGTATTTGTTGTCATCAATCTTTTTTAGAATGGATATCTCACAAAGTTTATCGCCTGTGTCTTCGAAATATTCGTTTAACTCATCATTCGTAAATTTATCCTGCATAGAATGCGCAACAAAATATTCGAATATTCTTTCATATGTCTGCAACTTATCTTTTATATCTCTTAACTTTCTCTTTTCATTGGGCAATAGATCACTATTTTCCTTCATCAACATATAAACATATTCTTCACTATCTTGTAAAGATGCTTGCCGCTTAACATACCTTACCTTAAAACAAATACTGAAGTACATATCGAGCAACTTGCCTGCTGTAATATCTTGCGATTGGATTTTTTCAAACACCGAGACATGTGTAAAAATATACAACATCATATTATTGCGTAGTAATTGAATCAGCGAAGGCGTAATTTCATTTTTATTAAAATTATATTGAGTTAAGCAGTGTTCGATTTGATTGCCGCGCAATTCACAAACTGTAGCATAAAATACGGCATCACCAAATTCGCTATTTTTTTTGCTACTACTATAATTTTTCTCATCTTCTTTTTCAATTGTAGTAATAATCTTAGACCTTGAACCTATTACAATTCGAAAAGACTCTTTTTCAAGTACACCTTGGCATTCAGACACAAGCGAACACACACCGTTCCCTTGCTTATCTCTTAATTCGGTGTTGCTTTCATTTACGCCGTCTAATAATATTATTGGTTTATTGTTTGGCGATACCAATTTATCGATATTTAATCTATATTCGTTGCCAATATATTCTTTAATTGCATTATTCTCATTCTTCAACAGTTTGCAATCGATATACAAACACGGCACGCGATGTTTTCCACTTAAAAAATCAAGCCAAAATGAGCGGAGCGTTGTGGTCTTGCCTTGCCCACCTTCTGCGGTCAAAAACAAGCTCTTATCATTTACTTTTTCGAGTGCTTGCTCAAGTGGCGATTTAGATATGGGATCCCCCTTATCATCAAATTTATATGCGAGCGGCTTGCGATTAGAGCCTAAATCAATATCCGGAATCAAACGCCTATCAATTCTATCGTAACATCTCACATCATCATAATACAACTCATTTATTCTCTTTTCAACTAAATTGGCGAGTAACACTTTGCTTGCATCTACATATAGGTACTCCTTAAATCTATTACCAATCTCTTTATCCAATACGCAAAGGCTTTTATATATAAACCGCGCATGTCGCATTTCGGCAAAATTTAAAGTTTCCCTATCATCTCCCAACATTGTTCCTATTAACACTTCGCCACATCTCAATCTGTCAATCAATTCCTCAATGCGATTAATTGAATTGCCCAACGCGAATTCGGAACACTGAATTAAAATTGTTTTGATGTAGTTAAATACGTATAAACCGGCAATGCTTTTATCTGCACATAAAACATTATATAGCCGTTCAGCACTATCCGTTTTAAAAAAGAACTTTATCCAATTGAATGTTTCATTTTGACATAATGCAAATAAATTACTTTTTTCACGAGTGCAATTCCCATCAACAGAAAAAACGTCCAAAAGAGAGTAAATGAGCATTCTTGATAAAGCTGTCACATCAAAGCTTAACCACTGATCAATAGTTTGATTTTTGGAAACACGATCTATATCGAAATAAAACAACGGCGTGGTTGCCATTCTTTTTGCATAACCATTATTAAAATCTTCTTCACTAATCCACGTGTCGAAATCTATTGTTTGAACTATATCATAATCATAATCATAATTATCTACATTGCGATCTCGTATGATATAAAAATTATCGGGTTTGATATCACCATGGAAAACCTTGTTTGTATTCGCATGGCAAAATTTTTGAACATTCTCAGATGTTTTTCTAATGAGCCTGATTCGATAGAGTAGCTCCTGCAGTTCTCGCCCGCTTGAATTAGGAGCAACATGCGATAACTTAAGATCCTCCTCAACTGTTACACCACTAAATGCGTTCGCAATATAAGCAAACCCATGTGAAGTCAACCTGATGCTTGGATCAATAAACTGTGGATTCTTGCTTTCAGCAACAACTGCGCCCCTCGATTTTTCAATATTATCTTTTTGTTTAATAAAGCGATGGAATCTTTCTAAGAATCTATCAGCCTGCACTTCTGTAGCACGATTACTCAACCATACAAAATTGGGGGCGGTCTCATAATATGCATCCAAAACAATCTCTTCATATAAATCACGAGGACGAAAGAGTTTTATAATATATTGCTTACACTCAACAGTTTTCGTTGCACGCAAACATATAGACGATGAACCTTCTCCAATACATTCAACATCGTCAAAGTCTCCATCTGTATGGCTACTCGTGGAGTCGGTTTTTTTGTTAATACAGCTACTAATTATTTTACCTATTTTTGCCGCCTTGCTTTTGGCTGTATCTTTGGAATTATAGATATCTTCTATATTCATCATAACACTACGACAATCTACACCCAATAATTCCGTTATTCTGTTTGGGTTTGTATTATTTTCGCCAATTGGCATAATTACTCCTTATAGTTAGTTATTCACAAACAGTATAACATTCTAATTTAAATAACAAACCTTCGCTTTTCAGCGCATACAGCATTATCCAGCAATATATTTATTGAACGTCTCAAAGGCTGACGAGGGATTATTCCCAATTTTCTTCTCGTAGTTTAATATCTCAACAATAAACCAATCGAATAAATCGCGTGGGCAATCTATACTTAGACGACCGTTTGCAACGAGATGCGCATCAATCTCACGAAATCCCGCCTTAATCTCCTCTTCTTCACCACAAGGCAAATGGCTTAGTTCCCTATTAATATCCGATAAAAAAGACTCTAACGAATGCGTTTCATATAAATCATCGCGAATGATTTCTCGATTCCCTTTTACTTCATAATCTTGATATTTTCTTTTCAAGATGCTGTAAATACATAGATATCTTAGTGAATTGTCAATAATAGACTTCGCCGTCTTTTGCACGCACTGAAGCGAAACCGTGGTCTTTCTTTCTTCCCTAGGCACACCCAATTCTTTCTCAAGATCTAAATCAACGCCGTAATCCAGTATTTTATATAATCCAAAAAGCCCGAGTTTTTCTATTAACAATTTTTGCAACGGTTTATATTTGGATTCAAGATATTTCAATCGAATTTTTAAGTTGTTGATCTGTTCATTATTCTGCGGTTCTTCTTTCTCTAATTTTTCAATTCGTTTTTTATTTTTAACATCTTCTTCGGTCAATTCTTTGATCTTTTCTTTATTAGTATCTTTTTGCTGCAATTCTACAACTTCTTTCTTTATCTCCTCCTGCCGTTTTTCTAACCATTTCAATTCCCGTTCCTTATTTTCTAAACTATCAATTTCTCTATCTATCTTAATTTGTTCGGATATTCTATCACGTAAGCTATTCAAACTTTCTCCAACATTATCATCTAAACTACGCGCAAGTTCCAATATTCTATTTTGTAAGTCTCTATAATCTTTGTAATCATTATTACTATCAGCTAAAACCTCTAAAACCCGCTTTAGTGAAGACCAGTGCCCAACAACCTTTTCTTCTGCCATGAAATCAGTACGATTATTATAAACGAATTCTAGAAAAGCGTTTTCATGCTCATCATTTGAACGACAGTTTTCTATTATATCACGCGTGACATTCAAAATATCGTCTAAACCTCTCCTAATCGCCGCCGTTCTTGTCTTGGAAACATCTCGTTGCTTTGCATCATTAGTTTTCTCTCCAACTGTTTTATCATCCCTATGTTTTAGTCGCAAACAAGCTTTTTGCAAAGACTGAAGCTGTTTTAACGAATAGCCATGCAAAATAGCGTATGCTAAACTTATATGATAAATATTCCGCACATAAAATCCATATTTGCTAAGTTTTATATCTTCACCCGCTGAAAACACGAACTCGTTTAAATCGTCTAACGAACTAAATATACCATATCGCTTTTGTAAAGCGGAAATGATTAATATCCAATAATAAGGTTCATCCACTTTGCCGTCTTTCGGAATATCAAGAGGAATGGTTTTCCCCTTAAAATAATTCTTAAATGTGCTTCCATAAGTCTGAGATGCATCAAACGGCGTTCTAATTCCGTGACTACATTTTATGACAACATCCTTTTGAGAGTCATAATACTGCGGTTCAAAGGCTTGCGCCCATGCGGTCAATATTAATTTTTCTTCATTTTGACCAAAACGAACTAAATCTTCTCTAAGCTTATCTAGCTCTCCTTTGCTAAGTATTTTTTTAAACCACCCGCGAAATCCGCCAGCCACGCGTTTTTCGTCATATTCACGATACTTATCCTCAATATACCTAATCCATTCATTATAATTGCTGTAACACATAAAAGCTCCTTTGTAATGTTTTATATAATATACCATTATTTCATTATAAAGTCAATGCGTCAGTATTACAAGCGCCACATCCCGGTCTCATCAATTTAATCTACTTTAACAGCAAAATTTGTTTACTTAACTCACACACAGTCTAATACAATAAACTCCAAAATTTTAGCAATTAAAAAGACACGCTATTTCTTATGTCTATCTATTTCCGCGATAAAACAAAATAGCCCGAATGTCTTTTTTACAGTAAAGTCATTCGGGCTATTAAGACTTGTCTTTATAGTACAAAAATCCTGACAATTTTTCTCCTATAATTTGATGTAAAAATTGTAACATGTTTTTAAGAAATTTATATCACAGTTTTGTTTCTAAGAACACCTTCATAATTTCTCGAGCTATTCGCTCCACAACGGGGACACAAACAGTGTTCCCGCATTGCTTATATGCACTATTTAATGATATACCCTTAAACTTAAATTCCTTAGGGAATCCTTGGAGTGCTAAGCATTCCATTGGCGTTATCTTACGAATCCCAAAGTCATCCCTAACTATTGGAACGCGGTCGGGATATGTACCCATATTAGCGGTCAGCGTAGGACAAATGTAGTTCTTGCGCTCTACTACTCCGCGATCCTCAATTTTATATAATGAATATTTATCGGTCACAATCCGCTGTAAATCATCATAGTAAAAAGAATTTGCAGTGTAGTAATAACAATCGTCATGCTTAATCCGTCTATCGATAATATCATTTAATTGCACAGTGCGCTTTATTGGTTCGGGATATGTAAATTGCTGACACTTCTCTAAATTCAAAAAAGCCAAAATAAAAATTCGCCTACGTTGCTGTGGCACATTACCATAGTCTTTCGCGTCTAATACTTTATACCGAATATAGTAACCCAACTCTACAAGCGCATTGTGTATTATATTAAATGTTCGTCCTTCATCATGTTCCATAAGGTTAGGAACATTTTCCAAAAAAACTATGGGCGGACGTTTGGTCTCTAATATCCTAACTATTTCAAAAAATAGATTCCCTCTTGGGTCATCAAATCCTTTCTTTCTACCGGCTATCGAAAACGGTTGGCATGGAAATCCCGCAGCCAACACGTCAAAATCAGGAATAGAATCCGCTTCAACAGTCTTAATGTCCGCTTCAACTAAATAATCGTCGCCAAAGTTTGTTCTATATGTAGTAGCGGCACCATGATCAAACTCATTTGCCCACACGACATCAAACCCGACATTTTTAAATCCAAGATCGATACCGCCTATTCCACTGAACAAACTTGCTACTTTCATAATTATGTCAACCGTTCACTCTCCATAATTACTGAAACAAAGACAATAATACATTTTTAAGATTGTCTTTTGTTGAATCATCCCCCTCTTCAAAAACGAATGGTAGTCTTACGGCATATATTTCCACGCAGCCTTCCGCATCATCTATTTTGACTGGTTTTTTCATAATTGCCGGATACGGCTCTATTTCCTCGTTTCGACATTGCGGATATAATAAAAACACTTTATCCACTCCACGCGACACGGCATAGGAAACAACTTGATACAAGTCGCCGCTACTGACCTCTTTTGTAATATCATGCAAAAAATTAGAATTATCGGCGAACCGCGAAATCATCTTATACTTGGTATCAAGAATAAATATCTTATCACGATACTCTAACAAAATATCATGACGCATTTCAAATGCATGTCCAAACTGCTTATCTCCAAGCGTTATACTACCCACTAGATATGCGTCGGATGCCTGTGCCTTTATATTTGCTTCGCATCCAAATGCGTGCTGCAAATAACCACAAATAAAGCCCTCAAACAACAAGTTGGCCGGAAAAAGAAAACAAAATGAATCATGCGTATCTATAGAATAGTCCGTCGTTCTATTCAAAAGAAACATTTTACTCATGCTTAACACGATTTTATATCGATTTTGCATTTTATTAAGCTGCACCTTATCGCAATCGTGCGGCACACAACGCATATCGGATACATCGCCCAATTTCATCAAAAGCCCGCGAATAAGCTTTTGATTTTCGACGCTCGTCTTTTGATTATTATATAGCATAACCAACGTACACTTGATTATCCTATTCAATAGATTGTCAAATTCGTATGTAGAGTATTCACAGCGGAACTTATCGTGTATACCACTCGGATATTTTTTTGTTATATAATCTTTAATGTCGAGTTTTCCGCGCACCATAGGTAAATCTTCTATCCTATCCTCATAACGATAATATAGACCATTATCCATCGCGGCCTTTACATATCGCACATATATAGAAATAAATAGCGAAAGAAGATTATCGGAAGCCTCAAGCCCTGACGATATATTTATATATGGGTAATCAACTTTTGAAATATACTCGAGCCATTTCACTAAATTATGCAATAAGTGTTTAGAATCCAAACTACTAAGGTCGTCTTTACCTTTGTGAGTCCTAAACACTTTCGGGAAAATATTAAATTGGTGCCCCTTGTATGCAATTGTTCCGATATAACCCTTGGTCTTAAGCCCCATATATTCCGCCGGCACCAAAAACTGCTGACGGCTCTCAACATCGCCGTCATCATAAAAAATCGAACGCTGTTCCCAATTGAACTGCAAAAACTCCATAAACTCTTTCATAGAGTTTTCGTCTCGCAAATCTATAGGAAGCTCGGAGTTACGGATCAGTTGATTTTCATAACGATTAAGCGTCGCGCTACTGTTAGTCGCCATTATTTAACCCTAATTCTTCCATGTTTGTTCGTATCGTCTATCTTAACTGCCGTGCCCGTCAAAACCTTGTTAACAACCTCTTCAACCTTTTTAGTTTGGTCGTAAAAATATTCATACAGCAACGGTATAATTTTGCGGTTCATAATCACTGCCAAGTCGTTCTCGCTCTTGTTAATAAAGTATGCGTGCCCTATAAGCAAATCCGAACTATCTAAACGCGCGCGAAGTTCTTTGTTTAATGCGTCTAAAACATTCCGCAATGTCGTATCGCCCACAAATGACGAGTTCGGCGATACTTCAATAAAGTCAAACCTGCGTCTAAGAGCGGTGTCGATTAAAGCAATGGATTTATCGGCCGAGTTCATCGTCCCGATTATGTAAAGGTTATTTGGAACCGCAAACTCGCCACCGCCCGGAAGCTTCAAGCACATTTGGTTTTCTTCACCCCAACGTTTATCTTCCTCTATCAAAGTTATTAACTCGCCGAAAATCTTGGAAATGTTTCCGCGATTAATCTCATCAATAATTATAACGTAATTATTTTCTTTATCTGTAATCGCCTTTTCCGCCAACATTTTAAATATGCCGTTCTTCGGCACGAAATTCATTACGCCGTCTTTAGATTCCGGACGCAGCCCTTGAATGAAATCTTCATATCCGTAATTTTGATGGAACGTCGTGAACACGATTTGTCCATTTTTCACGAGCGCCCGATACTTATCAACAAGCCGTGCATATTCGCTTGCGGGAACTTCTTGGCGCGGCTCGCGATTTTCGATAGCCGCAACGGCATACTCCGTGGTAGAATATGTTTTGCCCGTCCCCGGCGGACCGTAAAGGATTAAGTTTAACTCATTAATTTGATTTGCAGCTGTTCTTTTGGTTCTTACGATAGATGAAATGTCCAACGGCTTGACTACAACACCTGACTGCGAATAATACACATCCACTTCGGCAAGAAATTTAATAAAATCATCAAACAGTTTTTTCAACTCGTCGTTAGGCTCTTTGCCGTCAAACAACCCCAGCGCTTTGACGGTATATTCATTTCCATACTTTTCGGACATTGTTTCGGCAAAGCATGCAGCGCTTTCGTCGGTGTAAAAGAGATCGATATATAATCCGACAACCGTATTGGTATCCTTCTCGAAAATCGGGCGTATATTCCTCGACTTATAATTAATATAATTGGTACGCGGCGAACGCGTATTCATCGGGTTAAAATTGCAATCGAGTTCAAAGCCGTTATATTCTCGCCACTGCGCATATAATTTACGTAATTTTGCCGTATCTTTATAGCCTTGACCGAACGCTCTTTCACCTTGCTCAACGCCATTGTTAATATTAAGTTGCTTTACAAACCATTCAAGCAACTTTTTGAATTTTATATATTCTTCTTCATTGTTATCGTCAACGCAATCTTCCGCTATTTGCGGTTTACTCTCCCACAAAATATCAGGCGACATTTCAATACCGGCTTTCACCGCATCAAGCAAATTATCGCCGGCATACCTTGAATCGTTAAGCATGGCGCTTACGTTAATGTGATTATTTTTTAAAAGCGGGGCATACAAAATACCAAATGAACAAGCAGCGATTTGCTTACTTTTTCCATTCTTTATTTCAACATCCATGTGACTATTGAAAATAGATACGGCGGCATCAACTCCACATTTACTAGAATATGCCATAATTTCACTCCTCCAATTTTCTATAAGATTTACAAATAGTGTGTATTCTCCTGTTTGCGATTTTTCGATTCGCAAATTTGCAATATTAGCTATTAGGGTGCGTCTAAAAAGATATACCGAGTAAATATTATCTGATAACTTTAAATAGCGGTCTGGATATCGATAAGAAATTAAAATATACCGTTCATCTTCACGCTTCGACAAAAAATATTGTTTGCATTTAGATAGCACGTCTAATGGACCAAAATATAGATGTTTAAACTTCCGAGCAATCTCCTCTACGTCATCTAAATACTGAAAAAATGAAGCGGAATCAATCTTACACTTATGCTCGCCTGTTATAAACGCGGCCACCTTCCGTTTCTCGCTATCGGCATCTCTTATATAAAAACTATTTGTACACCGTTCTATCCACCTCCACCGTAAATTCTCTCCACAATCACTGGAGGGGATCACGCCTTCAAGCGTTTTATCGTCTATAAATTTAAGCATTTTTACCTCCGTAAAGTTTATAACTTTTGTTAATTGCTTTCAGTACGGCAATCATCACGTCTACCACAATGGAATTGCCTGCTTGTTTATACATTTGAGCGCGAGATACGACTTGCTTAAAATCGTCAGTAAAGCCCATTAACCGCAACGCCTCACGCTCCGACAGCATTCGTATTCGCCCATTTACAGTATAATAATTATCTACGCCCGCTCGGTGGCGGTTGCCCATTGTTTTGAGTAACGTACGAGCTACGGGCAAATCTATCTTTATTGGCGTAGAGAATGTTTTTGTACCTGTGCACATTACATAATTTTTCAGCTTAGGCGTCAGGAAATATTTTTCGTCTATCTCGCCGGGCATATTTTCCGCAACTACATTCCCATCTAACGACATAAAATGCCCCTCGGCACAGCTCTCTATTAAGAAATCTTGAGCCTTATATTTTAACTCAATCGGCTGCGGCGGGAATTGTAGCGATTCATGCGGAACATCCTTGCGTATCCCTATTACAAACAAGCGCCTACGGGTTTGCGGAATCCCATAATCACTCGCATTAAGCACATCGAATTTAATATCATAGTTTAGTTTGTCGAACACACTTTTAATAACCGTCCAGGTTTTCCCCTTATCATGTTGCAACATGTTGCGCACATTTTCGTATATAAAAACCTTGGGCTGAATTTCCTCAACTAAACGACCGAACTCATAAAACAATGTACCGCGCGTGTCGTCAAGTCCTGCTTCAAAGCCAACGGAAGAAAAGCTTTGACACGGGCTTCCGCCGACAAATAAATCCACCTGTCCATAAAAATCTCGCCCATCAAGCAAGCATACGTCTTGGAAGAACATGCCGTCTTTAACGTCATAATTTGCCTTATAAGATTCTTCCATGTAATTTTTGCATTTGGTTGCCGTCGCATAAAGCTTAGCCACGTAATCTCTTTTTTCAATAGGCGAACTCAATGACTTTACTATCGGCATTTCACGCACGTAATCGATATTTACTTCGCGCTCGCCGTTATCGCATGCAAACACAATCTCATGCTCGACGCCCATTCGCTTCAGAGCAAACTCGATCGCCCCAATACCACTAAATACAGTTGCTACTTTCAACATTGCAATAACCTCGCTCTACTTAGCTCGGCAATGATAGCTTCTAACACATTAACGACGATAGAATTACCTGCCTGCCGCCAAGCGGTTGTGTCATTTACAACGATTTTGTAATCGTCGTTAAATCCCATCAAACGAAAGCATTCTCGGGGCGTAAGCTGTCTTGTGACACCAATTTCGCCGTTATATTCTCCCACATACGCGCGTTCCAATATTTCGGGAGTATGACGATTGTGATTCAAAGGCTCAAATCTAAAATCCCCGTTCCAATTAAATTGCTGATTAGCCTTTTGGCACATCATGATTGTTCCGTTAACTTTTGCACGATTAAAATATATCGGATTGGTTACAAACTCAAACCCCTTTTTCCCGAGATAATATTTAGCGGGAACTGCATCTTCCAAATAGTTTTCCAAAACAGTATCCAAATTCACCGTTTGCGGAGTTGATATTGTATTTTCATTTTGGGTTCCAACCACAAACAACCGTTTTCTCTCTTGCGGAATTCCGTAATTCTTGGCATCTAATTTATGTACTTTGATATCATATCCCAATGATTGAAAAACATTATCGATTGTCGCCCAAGTGCGTCCTTTATCGTGCGTAAGCATTCCGAGAACGTTTTCGTAAATAAAAACTTTAGGCTGACACTCTTTAACGATACGTGCATAGTCATAAAACAATGTGCCGCGCGTATCTTCCAGCCCCCCACGCTTACCTATAACAGAAAAACTTTGGCACGGACTTCCGCCAACCAACAAATCAATTTTTTCGTCTTGATACACCGTACCGTCAAGCAATCTTACGTCTTGATAAAAATGTCCTTCTCTAACATCGAAATTAGCGCAATATTGTTTTTGCATGAGGTTTTCTTTTTTGGATTTCTCTTCATATATGCGCGCAATATAATCGTTTTTTTGAGCAACGCTCATGCTTTTCGTTTCATTCTTAATAGCTTCGATATCTATGTCTATCTCGCGTTCACCGTTATCACAAGCAAAAACTATTTCATGAGGTATGTGCATTTTAAGGAGCGCCTCTTCTATTGCTCCCACTCCACTAAACAATGTAGCTAATTTTATCATTTAATCTCACAAACCTCTTCTATATTGCAATGCAAGGCTTCACAAATTTTTATAATGACTTTGAGACTTACAATTTGATCTTTACTCATTTTAGCTATCGTTGCACTGCTAATATTTAATTCGCGACTTAAATCGGTTTTTTTGATCCCTTTCGCCGCTAAATTAATCCACAATGGTCTATAAGATAATTTCATTGTCCATATCTCCATCTTATATGATTGCATTATACCAAAATGCATAAAATAAGTCAAGATTTATTCTGTAAAACCAAAAATTTAACCTGTTAAAGATATATAACAAATCTCACATTCATAGCACCAACACCGAAACAGTTCAAGTCTACCAAGGCGAGATTTTTTGTACAACTGAGTTAGAAGTTAGTTTAACCAAAAATAGTTTTTGTTTTTTCATTAAAAAATGACTGTACGAACACATACGCGAACGGATAATTGGCTGTTTGATTGTAAATTCGGGCGAAAAACGGCTGTTTTACGTCTCAAAAACGAAAAAAGAAGGTCTATAAGCAAACTACTTATAGACCCACTGACCTGTGTGTGTTGTACAAAATAACACTTTTCGCGGGTGTTTTTGATAGTGAGTTGCACAAAAAAACACTTTTTCAAAAGTAAACCGCGAATTGATTACTAATTATAGAAAAGACCCATCAAATTTTTATTTACAGTTTAGACAGCAATTCTACATAACCGTTAAAATCATGGTGCATATTTTGCTGCCCTGCGGCTCGCAATTCGTTATATTTCCGTATCGAAGGGATAAGCTCGCTTGGCGTTTTACAACCTATGTAACAAAAAGCTTCATTCATTATAAGATGATTAAGATATATCGTTTCATCCTTATTTACTGTTTGAATTGTATAAATAAATTTATCTTCTTGCGTAAAGTATTGCGGTATATCATCCTGTTTAGCCTCTTTCATTTTATCCCAATTAACATAGTCATTTTTAGGGAACGTCAAATATTTTAACAATATTGGTGAAAACAATTGTAACTCGTTTAAAAGATTGGGGTATAATGGAACATACTTCCATTCCGGCGAAACCATAATCAATGCGCAATTTGACGATATTGGATGAAATACATAATTATCAAAATAACTACTTTGGTTTGCTATTTCGCGGCGAGCAAGCTCATCAAAATTATCCTGTCCATAAAGTTCTTTCCCGATCTCTTTTGCTGTTTTAATATAATCTGCTTCCTTATCTTTTGGTATTTGTACAGGCATTCGTTCCGTAACATAGCCTATATCATTGATACAAAATTCATTGTTTGTCCGAATTATCATCATAAATGACGAGTTAGCTTCCATGGCATGTTTGCGAACTCCAATCATATCCGACTGTACAAGTTCGAACATATCGTGTTCTAAAATGGTTAACATTTCCCGTTTCCAAAAATCTTCTTTAGACTCCCCTTCTTGTAAATTATATTGGCTTAATTCAAAAGCATTCTTTTTAGGATTGGTATAGCTCATTCGATTTCGCGGTGTACGATAATGCTGTAAAAGAAAATATTTTTTAACTATATTCAATTCAGTACGAGTAAACGACACAGTTTCTTTGGCGCTACATATTCTTTGTAATAGCTTACTCATTGGCTTCTCAATCAAATCGTTAAATTTCTTCTCCAATTCCTTAACGTCGTCCCCGCTCGCCATATCATACAAATTCTTTTGGCAAAAACAATTATCGGTGTTTCGATAATTTGCATCGAACTTTATCAAATCCAAAACACATATTTTGTATTTACCATTTTCAGCTTTTATTGCAAAATTCTTTAACAACCGATTTTGGATGTAATGATTTTTATTTAACATAATATGTACCTTTCAATATTTAATTATTGTCTTAATTGAAAAATTCTGTATTAACGGTTATAAAACCGCCATGTCCTTGACTTCTGTGATTTACTACTATATTCGCCCAAGCTAGAATGCCAGAATAATATGTAGATCGCCGAAGCGTAGTATCGCCAACCTTTGCGCCATAAAACTCGGTTGAAATAAAACCATCTATTGTGTCCAAAGACAGCTCGTCACTACCGATACGCGCTCCATTTTGTGCGGCACTATCACCGCGATACATTTTACCGCCGAGTGAAATAGCCTTTTTAACTATCGCGTCAAATATTTCCCATTTCAATACAACACCACGCAAACCATCTGATTCTAAACCGTCTTTACCCGACGATAAACGAAACGGCACAGGCTCACCCTTTAACACAGGCATAAGCGATTCACCACCACATTCGACAATTCGTGTTTGCAAATGCTGTATTACCATACTATTGTGATTTGTAGAAGAAAGATTTTCCATACTGACTTTTTCCATAGTTTTGCCCCCTAATTGGCGATTTATATTATCGAGCTTGTTTTTGATTACTCTATACGTTTCGCGATATTCTTCTTGCATTTTTGTGATACTGCCCTCCGCCAATAGAAATCTTTTTACAAATTCCCAATCGGCGTTGCTTAATTCGCTTAAACCGCGCATATCAAAACTGCCGCTTATTTTAACGCCACAATTTTTACAAGATAATTCGGAAATGACTAAGTCATTACCACAAGACGGACAAGTTTTTATAATACCATTGGACATAGTAATCAACTCCATGTTATTTTTAAGAATAATAACACATATTAAAAGTATTGTCAAGCATTTTATGCCACATTTATAGAATATGTGCGAATATTTTTATTCTTATTGTTCATAATATTGCACTAGTAAATTAAACGTTATGCACGTATAAAACAGTCCAACAGTTCAAGTCCGCCCAGGCGAGTCTTTTTGTCCAACTGAGTTAGAGGTTTGTTGTACAAAAAACACTTTTGTTTTTGGCAATAATAATTGGCTGTACGAACACATAATTACGCTGCCGTTAGTCGCCGAAGGACAAATTTCGTGGCGAAAACGGATATTTTACTCCAAAATATGAAAAAAGTTGGTCGATGTGATAGTGACATATCGACCAACTGAACTGGTACACCCGACAAGATTCGAACTTGCGACCCTCAGAATCGGAATCTGATACTCTATCCAACTGAGCTACGGGTGCGGATTGATTATTTATTTGTTTGTTGTGGCATTTGGCATAATCGTCACCCGACACTGACAACTGAGCTACGGGTGCATATTAACTTACTTTATTTGTTTGGCGTTGTGTTTGGTATAATCGTCACCTGACACTGACAGCCAAACGACAGGTACTGAATTATCGCTACTGCCGACATTTATAATAACACTGTACGCGTAAAAAAGCAAGTTATTTTATTAAGTTTGTTTTTATTCAACCACGCGGAAATCGTAATTTTCGCACACCTTTTCGAATCCGACCGCACTATAAAGTTTATTTGGTATCGGGTTGGTTTTATCCACAAACAAAACGACACCCTTGTACTCTTTGATTATCCTTTTGCACACCTCGTGTACCATAGCCTTGCCGTAGCCGCGATTTCTATATTGCGGCTGCGTGTAAACATAACCCAACGTAGCATAGCTGCCGTACGGCTTGGCTTGCGCAAACGACACGGGTATTCCCTCTTCGTTTTCGTACACGAACAAGTTACGCTCCGCGACCAGTGCTTTGAGCTTTGCCCGAGCGAACTCATTGTCGCACTGCCCGACGGTTTCCGATCTCAGCGCCGCAATCCCCTCCACGGTAAATTCATCGTTTTCAGTCGCTAATCTTAATTTGCCATCCGTCGCAATCGTGTTTAGCTTTGTCAAGCGCAAAATATCCATGCTTAACTGCGGGCGCATTGTCTTGCCGGTCAATTTTTCGTACTCGTTTACAAACGCCGAACACAATTCCCACTCGCCCTGCACGCCGCGCACTGCAATATTGTTGTCTACGCAGTACTTAGCCAAATCCGTAGTGGCGCGTGTGACGCCGTCGCCCAATGCAAATAACTGCAAATTGAACGGGTACGCATTTAAAAACAACAGCTCGATATTATTATTTTCATTGAGCACCGCGCCGCGAATATTTTGCGGCGGCAATGCGCCATCCGATCCATCGAGATTGCGCAAAAAGAGATTAAGCTGCAGCTCGTATTCCGACAATATTGCCGCATATGCTTTTTCAAACTCTTGATTATTTTTGCTGATTTTAATAGTATTTTTTCGTTCCATACTTATCTGATATTATAATTCGAACTGCCTAAGCGACAGCCTCGGCAGTTCGAGCTATAATTATTCGGTTACTTTGATTTTTTCTTTTTTTCGGGTTTTACGGGAAAATTGGTTTTGCTTGTAGCCTTGATTATTGCCACACCCTTATCCGCGACCTTGCCGCCGAACGGCTTATACGTGAGCAAGTCGGTGTACTCGCCCTTAGGCAGCTGAGGTTGGTACGTGCTGCCCGAATTGTTGACAACAACGTATACCACGTCGTCGCCCGCCTTTCTCTTAAAGAACATTACGCCGTTGTCGGTATCGATGCCGCAGTACCTGCCGTGAGCAAAGACTTCTCTTTCGTTAGTCCTTACCGCGCCCAGCTTTTTGTACCACTTGATCAAATCCTTATCGGCATTGCCCCACGGATAGCACTTTCTATTGAACGGGTCCTCAAAGCCTTCCATGCCCGCCTCGTCGCCGTAGTACACGCACGGCACGCCGGGAAGAGTGTATTGCAAAGCCGACGCGAGCTTGACAAGCCGCACTGCCTCGTCGCGATTCTTGACGGTAGCCGTAGCCTTGTCGTCCTTGCTGTACACCGCGCCGTTATCGCCGAGCACAGTGAGCAGCCTTGCCGTGTCGTGGTTGCCGAGCACGTTCATCATGCAATCGACCGCGTGCTTGGGATAGTTATTGACCACGACCGCCACGGTATTATTGAGCCTGCCGCTGTCGCCGCACCGCACGAAATTGAGAATATCTTCCTTGAACGGGTAATTGGTTACGCTGTCGAGCTTGCCGTCGGTGATAACGCTGCGCGTGCCGCCGTCGGTGCGCAAAGCGGTTGCGTCCATAAACACTTCGCCGTACACCACCGCATCGGCGTTTTCCTTTTTTGCTGCCTTTACGCAATGCTCGATAAACGCGTCCGAGAGCTGTTCGCAAACGTCCAATCTCCAGCCCGCCAAGCCCATTCTCGTCCAGTACCTGACAACGCCCTCCTGACCGTTGATGAACTCGTCGAACATGGGCGAGTTGTCGTTGGTCGCGGGCATAATGTCTATATTGTCGCGGCACTCGTAATCGTTGTTCCAGTTGTTGAACTTGTACCAATCGAAATACGGGGACTTGACGGAATGATAAGCACCCACGCTGTCGTAGTTGCCCTGCTTGTTGAAATAGATACTGTCGTCGCCGGTATGCGAGAACACGCCGTCGAGTATGACCTTTATGCCGCGCTTGTCGGCTTTTTTAATCAAAGACCTGAGATCGTCAATCGTGCCGAAATCGCTGTCCACGCGCATATAGTTGCCGGGGTCGTATTTATGATTGGAATGCGCCTCGAATATAGGCGTGAGGTAAATACACGTAACGCCCAAATTCTTTAAGTATGTAAGCTTTTTAATAATGCCCTTGAGGTTGCCGCCGAAAAAGTCGGTGTTTTTAATCTTACCCTCGCCGTCGGGCTTATATTCGGGCACGCCGCCCCAGTCCTCGCGGTAGGTCGCATACGGCTTGGTCATATTGCGTTCCCCGCCGATAAAAAACCTGTCGGGCATAATCTCGTACATAATGCCGCCGTCGAGCGCCGTGGGAGCATAGCTGTCGGCAGTGACGGTGAGCTGCCAATCGCTGCCCTTGCCGAGCAAGGCGTGCAAATCGACGTCGCCGCCCACGCGGTAGCACTGTTCCTCGTTTTGAATATCGAAATGATAGAAATACAATCCCGACGTGGTGATCTTGATAGAAATGGTATACGTATATTCGCCGTCCTCGTCCTTAACCAACTTCATAGGATACCGCACGGCGTCCTCGTTTTGCTTGGTGAGTACGAGATAGACCTCGGACGGATTTTGCGGGCGGGTAAACTTTAACGTCAAGCTGACGGGCTCGCCTACGGTAGCCGCACCGAGCGGCGACTTGCATTTGCAGCAGTTGGGGAAAAAGTCCACGGTTTTGCTCATGATATAACTCCTTTATATAACTACTAATTTTAAGAACTGTTATTTTGCGACAACGCCGTCGCAAAAATCATGCGGCGGCGTCATTGTCGGAAAGTGTGTTTATTAATTGTTAAGCGGTTTGACCTTTTTAAGGTTCCAAATGTTTTTGGCGTAGTCGTGGATAGCGCGGTCGGACGAGAATATGCCGGCTTGCGCGATATTGATGAGCGCCATTTTGTTCCACTTGGCTTTGTCGGCATACGCCTTGCCCATCTTGTCTGCGGCGGCGATATAGTCGTCAAAGTCGAGCAAGCACATATACGGGTCGGCGACCTGATAGCTGCCTGCGATGAGGTAATCGGCTATATCGGAGAAACTCTCGCCGTCAAAGCCCACGCGGAGCCTGTCGACCACACGTTTGATGTCGTTGTTGTGCGTGTAGATGGTGGACGAGTTGTAGCCCGCACGCCACGCGCGTTCGACCTCTTCCGTCTTCAAACCGAAGATGAAGATGTTGTCGTCGCCTACGCGCTCGCCTATTTCGACGTTGGCGCCGTCGAGCGTACCCAGCGTGATTGCACCGTTTATCATGAATTTCATGTTGCCCGTGCCTGACGCCTCTTTGCCGGCAAGCGAGATTTGTTCGCTAATTTCGGATGCGGGAATAAGGTGCTCGGCTTGCGTGACGTTGTAGTTTTCCACGAACATAACGTCAAGCTTTTTCTTGATTTTGGGATTCTTTTGGATTTCCGCCGACAAGCAGTTGATGAGCTGGATTATGCGCTTTGCGTGCATATAGCTGCCCGCTGCCTTCGCGCCGAATATAAAGGTTTGCGGCGCGACGTCCTTGTTGGGATTATCCAAAAGCTCGAGGTAGTAATGCACAATCTTGAGCACGTTGAGCAGCTGACGCTTATACTCGTGAAGGCGCTTGATTTGCGTATCGAACCGCGATTCGGGATTGAGAACAAAGCCCGTGGTCTTTTTGATATAATCGGCGTAGTCCTTTTTGTTGGCTTGCTTGATTTGCCCGATTTTTTCCAGCACCGACTTGTCGCGCGTGTACTTGGTAAGCCCGCTCAGCGTTTCCGGCTTGGTGTAGAAATCGGGACCAATAAGCTCGGTAATGAGCGCGGACAGGCGCGGGTTGGACTGAATGAGCCAGCGGCGATGCGTAATGCCGTTGGTAACGTTGGTAAACCTGTCGGGATAGACCTCGCTGAATTCGCTGAAAATCGTGTCCTTAATAATTTCGCTGTGCAGCGCCGAAACGCCGTTTATCTTTTGCGAGCCGATAACGCAAAGGTTTGCCATCTTAACTTGGTTGTTGTGAAGAATACGCATCGCGTCGATCTTTCTGCCCTCGACCTGCTTTTCTTCCATAGCGGCTACAAACCGACGGTTGATTTCGCACGTGATAGCGTATATGCGCGGCAACACAAGACGGAACGTGTTTTCGTCCCACTTTTCCAACGCCTCCGCCATAACGGTATGGTTGGTGTAGTTGACCGTGCGCGTGGTGATGTCCCACGCCTCGTCCCACGAAAAACCGTGTTCGTCCATCAAAAGGCGCATAAGCTCGGGAATGGCAAGCGCGGGGTGGGTGTCGTTTGCGTGAATGACCGCCTTGTCGGGCAAATTCTTAACGCTCTTGTAAAGGCGCAGGTGGTCCTTGATTATGCTTTGCAGCGACGCCGAAACGAGGAAATATTCTTGCTGGAGCCTGAGCTGTTTGCCCTGCGAGTGATCGTCCGCGGGATAAAGCACCTTGGAAATAAGCTCGGCGTCGTTTTCGCGGCGCATAGCCTTTTCGTAATCGCCCTGCGAGAAGGAGTGCATGTCGAACTGCATGGACGAGGTTGCCGACCACAAACGCAGTACGCTGACGCCCGCGTTGTCGCCGTAGCCCGAAATCATTACGTCGTTGGCAAGCGCGTCAACGCTTTCGCCGTCCACGTAACGGACACGCATCCTGCCGTCCTCCTCGTACTCCTCTACCCTGCCGCCGAAATTGACGGTAAAGCGTTTGTCGGAGCGCGGCATCATCCACACCTCGCCGCTGGGCAGCCACATATCGGGCAGCTCGACCTGCTGGTTATCGACAATGCGCTGACGGAACAAGCCGTACTGATAACGAATGGTAAAGCCCATTGCGGGGTAATTTTTGGTGGCAAGACTGTCCATAAAGCATGATGCAAGCCGTCCTAAACCGCCGTTGCCAAGACCTGCGTCCGACTCTCTTTCGAATATGTTTTCCAAAGAGAAATTCATATTTTTAAGGCACTCGTCAAACTGCTCGGTAAGTCCGAGGTTGAACAAATTGTTCTTGAGCGATCTGCCGATAAGGAATTCCATACAAATATAATACACGCGCTTATACTTGCCTTCCGCGATACGCGCATTGTTCTCTTGCTTTTTTTGCAACAACAAGTCGCGTACAACCAACGAAATCGCCTTGTACATTTGATCCTCGTTGGCACGGTCGGGCGTGATAGCAAAGTAGCGGGTCAACTTATCGAGTATAAGCTCCTGCACCTCATTTGTTGTTTTAGTCATATTTCCTCCGTTTCCGATGATTGTAAAATTGAATTGGGGTACTCGGCGCGCAAAGGCGCCAATATTAATTGTAAATTATGCACGCCGAAAAATCAAGCGTTTTTTATGGCAACTGCCGATTTACGCCGCAAGCACGCGGTACAGCACGTTGTATTCGAGCGCCGCCTTGCCCCAAGAGAAATCGCATGCCATGGCGCGTTTCATAAGCGCCGTCCATGTCGCCTTGTCGTTGGTGTACATATCGAGCGCGCGGTAAATGGTTTTGTCCATGATTTCGGAGTCGTACTCCTCGAACACAAACCCGTTGCCGACGTCGCCCTTGCCGCAGTCGACTATGGAGTCTATAAGTCCGCCGGTCGCGCGCACTACGGGCACGGTACCAAACCGACACGCGTACATTTGCGTAAGACCGCACGGCTCGGTGCGCGACGGCATAAGGCAAATATCCGCCGCCGCAAGGACCTTGTGCATCAAGTCCTTGTTGTATGTGAGAAGAGTGCGCACCCTGCGGCTGTACATGTTTTGGATATAAGTCAGGTATCCTTCGATGTCCGCGTCGCCCTTGCCCATGATGATGAGCTGCATGTTGGTGTCGAGTAGATTCTTTTCCACGTTGTCCGCATTGATGGACTTGCGCAAAAGATCGTAGCCCTTGTACGCGACCATGCGCGCCACCATGCACACGACGGGAACGTCGGGGTCTTCGGGCAGCGACAGCATGCGCTGGAGCTCGATTTTGTTTTTCTTTTTGGCGTCAAGCTTGTTGGCGTCGTAGTTTTGGAACAGCGATTCGCTGGTTGCGGGGTCATATTCGTCAACGTCTATGCCGTTGAGTATGCCCACAATCTTTTCGCGGTTTTCAATCAAAACGCCGTCCAGCCCGCCCGCAAATTCGGGCAAGCGGATTTCCCTTGCGTACTGCGGGGACATTGTGGTAATTTTGTCGCAGGTAACGATAGCGGCTTTTGCAAGATTGATCTTGCCGTTATACTCTACAAGCGGCACGTTTTCGTCGGCAATGCCGAACACGTCGCCGGCAATCACCAACGGGTAGATCCCCTGATAATTTATGTTGTGAATGGTGAAAACGTTCTTGATACGCTTGTATCCCTCGCGGTCTTTGTAGTCGAGATTGTAATACACCGGAACAAGCGCGGTAAGGTGATCGTTGGACTGCAGGATTTCCGGCTTAAAGTCGAGGTAAGGCAGCAGCTCCAACGCCGCGCGCGAGAAGAATGCAAACCGCTCGGCGTCGTCGTAGTAACCGTAAAGATTGCCGCGTTTAAAGTAGTACTCGTTGTCAACAAAGTAGTAAACAACGCCTTCGTATTCCATGCGGAAAAGTCCGCAGTATTGGTTACGCCACGCAAGCCCCACGGTGATGTTGCACACAAATGTCATGTTCTCTTTAAACCTATATGCGACGTCCTCGTAAAGCGGCATCATTACACGCGCGTCCGTCTTTTTGGTCTTGTTGAGCGCGCGGGGCAATGCCGAACACACCTCGCCCATTCCGCCGGTAGACGCAAACGGATCCGCCTCGGTCGTAATAAACAATACATTGTGAATTTTTGCTTTTGCCATATTGATTGCTTTCTCCTTTTAAAAGCCATATGTTGTACGGATTGTTCAAAGCAGCAAAATAATTAGTATAAAAATCCGTTTTGTTTTTTATAAATCTTATCCGCAGCCGCGAATGTATCGTACAATCCGCTTTTACCGCTGCCTGTTATATTATATAACTCCACGGCTTACAAAAACTGCGTTTTTGTTTTGCTATCGCAAACTTATTTGCTAAAAGCAAATAAGAGCCGTTCGTTGTATAACATCGTGAAAAGCCCTTGCAAGCAAGCTTTTCACTTCTATTATATCATACGTAAAGTAGATAATTTTAACTTACTTTGTCGTTTTCTTTGCGGTAGTCTTTTTGGCCGCAGGTTTTTTGTCCGCAGCTGCTTTTTGGGCAGGAGCCTTCTTTTCCGTCGCGGGCTTAGTAGCTGCAGTCGCCTTTTTAGCGGGCGCTTTCTTTTCCGCAGGTTTCTTTTCGGCTGCGGGTTTTGCCGCCGCCTTCTTGGCGGGCGCTTTCTTCTCCGCGGCGGGCTTGGCTTGCTCTACCTTTTCGGCGGCAGGCTTTGCCTCGGCTTTTTTCTTGCCGCTCGGGCAGTACAGCAATATGCCGCCCATGGGAGGAACGTCTATTGCAAGCGAATTGTCCTTGCCGTGGCTGGCAATGGCGTCCGTCTTGTACACGGTGCCCGACTGATTCCACTTGAATATTTCGGTGCGCAACAGCTCGGTGTATTCGCCCTCGTGCGCGCCGAAACGGTAGCCCTCATGCGGCACGGGCGAGAAATTGATTATTGCGAGCATGCGGTTTTCGTCGCTGTCGCGGCGCTCGTACACGAGAATGTTTTGTTGATAGTCGTCCGCGACCAGCCATTCAAAGCCCTTCCAGTCGTAGTCGATTTCGTGCATAGCGGGATAGTTTTTGTAAATTCCGTTAAGCACGGACACAAACTTTTGCAAATCCTTGTGCGCGGGATATTCGAGTATGTTCCAGTCGAGCTCCTTGGAGAAATTCCATTCGTTGAACTGACCGAGCTCCGCGCCCATGAACAACAGCTTTTTGCCGGGGTGCGACCACATATACGTGAGGAAATTGCGGACGCCCGCAAACTTCATATCGTAATCGCCCGGCATCTTGTTTATAAGCGAGCCCTTGCCGTACACCACCTCGTCGTGAGAAATGGGCAGGATAAAGTTTTCGGTAAAGGCATATATCATCGAGAACGTGATTGTGTTGTGGTGATACTTACGGAATACGGGATCGACCTTGATGTACGAAAGCGTATCGTTCATCCAGCCCATGTTCCACTTAAAGTTGAAACCGAGACCGCCCATGTCGACGGGACGGGACACGCCGCCCCACGCCGTGGATTCCTCCGCTATCATCAGCGCGTTGGGGTACTTGGCAAACACCGCAGTGTTGAGCCTGCGCAAAAAGTCCACCGCCTCTAAGTTTTCGTTGCCGCCGTAGATATTGGGGCGCCATTCGTACCTGCCGTAGTCGAGGTAGAGCATGCTCGCCACCGCGTCCACGCGCAAGCCGTCGATATGATACTTGTCCAGCCAGTAGAACGCATTGGAAATAAGGAAGTTACGCACCTCGTTCCTGCCGTAATCAAAGCAGCGCGTGCCCCATTCCTTGTGCTCCATGCGCAGCGGATCGCTGTGCTCGTACAGCGGACCGCCGTCAAACTCGTACAAGCCGTCTCCGTTCTTGGGGAAATGTCCGGGCACCCAGTCCAAAATGACCGCAATGCCGCAGGAGTGCATCTTGTCCACAAGGTAAGCAAAGTCCTCGGGAGTGCCGTAGCGCGAGGTGGGCGCGTAATAGCCCGTTACCTGATAGCCCCACGACCCGTCAAACGGATACTCGGCGACGCCCATAAGCTCGAGATGGGTATAGCCCATTTCCTTGAGGTACTCGCTCATTTCGTCGGCGAACTTGCGGTAATCGAAGGTGTTGCCGTCGGCGTACCTGCGCCACGACGCCATATGCGCCTCGTACACCGTCATAGGCGCGGAGTACGGGTTTTTCTTGTTTTTGAGGTACTCCCCGTCCGTCCAGTTAAAGTGATCCACGTCCACCACCTTGGCATTTGTGCCCTCAAAGGTTTCGCGGTGGAATGCAAACGGATCGCATTTATATATAGGATAAGAGAATCCGTTTTCTATATAGAATTTATAGTTATCGTAAAGTTTGACGCCGGTGACCGTCACTTCCCAAATACCCGCCTCGGTAATTTTGGTCATGCGGTGCGCGTTGTTATCCCAGTTGTTGAAATCGCCGATAACGGCAATCGAGGTAGCTCTGGTAGACCAAACACGGAATACGGCTGTGCCCGTTTTCGGGTCGAAATGACAACCCAAATACTTATAAGCGTCGAACATATCACCATGATGGTAAGCGTCAAGCGTTTTAAAATCCATAAATTACTCCTATTGGTTTATTGTGAGTTTTTTCACCAGTACAATTATACAACATTCCAAGGTAAATATCAAGCCTTTTGCCGAATTAACAATTAAGAAATTAACAATTAAAAAAGGTTGAGCAATCTCAACCTTAATGCGACAATAGCCGCCTCATTCTACATTCTTAATTAATCAAACGATACAAAATCGTTTGCCACCGCTTTTATCTCTTCCACGCCGGAGAGAGAATGCTTGTCGTACACGCCCACCGTGTAAAATCCCGCATTCTTGGCGGTAATAACGGCGCGGAGCAAATCCTCGCACACGGCACAGCACGACGGCGAAACACCCAACCTTTGCGCGGCGGCAAGATACACGTCGGGGAACGTCTTGCCCTTGCCTATCTCGCGCGTTGTGACAACAGCGTCGAACAAGTGCAGTACGCCGTTGTTCCTTAATGCGGGTAGGCACATATCGGTAATGGACGACGTTGCAACGGCAAGCTTGATTCCGCGCGCTTTAAGCTCGGTCAAAACCTCTTTTGCCCGCGGTTTAAGCTTAAGCTCGGTCGCGTAAGCGTCCACCGCCATGTCCGTCCATTCCTGCATGATTTGCTCGGGCGAATCGGACAGCCCAAACCGCTCAATGGTATACTCGGCGGCTTGGCGGAATTCCATTGTTCCCACGTTTGCCGTGTAGTCGGGCGGAAACTCTATTCCGCGCATAGCCAAAAACCGCTCGTCTATTTCGCCCCACACCCCCAACGAGTCGAGCAATGTGCCGTCAAGGTCGAATATGACGCCTCTTATGTAATCGGGTAAATTCATAACCCTATTATATAACAATTATTCCGGTTTGTCACCTGTTTGCGCAACGGTTGCGTCCGATTGTTCATCAACTTCGGGAAAATCCGATTGCGCCGCCGCCATAGCTTGCTTTTCGCCCTTTGTCCCCGCCGCTATACGGATCTCTATTTGTTTGCGGAAAGACGACGAGGTAAGCACGAGCATGGACGCGACTATTACTATCGCCAATTCGGGAATTAAGTACAAGCACTGGTAAACAAAGGAATAGAAATATTCGTTGGCAAGCGCGGACACGCCGTATTCGGCGGCATAGCCTGCGCCGTACATACCGAACGCAAACACGCCCGCAAAGTAGTGGCTTATAAACCTGAGCGCACACGCAATGATTGCGCCTACCGCGAACTGCGCGCGCATATTGCCTTTGAACACGTTAAGCTCGCGCATGCAGCCCGTCAGTCCTATCGCGCCGAATGCGACAAGATAGTCGAGCGCAAACTGCGCGGGATGAATAATCCACGGATCTTGAATAGCTTGCAGCAAGCCGTAAATAACCCCGACGGCTACGCCCTTACGGCTGCCGAACATAAACGCGAACAGCATAAGCGGCAGCATCGAGGCAAAGGTTATGCTCCCGCCCATGGGCATTTTGAACAGCCTTACATAGCTGAGCGCAAAGGACAGCGCAACGCACACCGCCGCATACGTGATTGTGCGCGTGTCCATAGGCTTGCTCTTTCTGTCGAAAAAGAACGCCGCAACAACAATCGCCGCCGCCAACATGACCGCGCTCAAATACAAACCGATATTGCTAAGCGCCTCGCCCGCATCGCCGCTGGAATAGTAGACTATCATGCATACAATGACAGCGACAAGTGCGCAACCGCACACTGCGGCGCATACGATTTTTGCAATCTTGGTGGGCTTTACAAACAGCGTTATCGCACTTGCCACCACCGCAATTACCGCAACAAGCAGCGGATAGAACAGTATAGGGAATAGATAGTCCTCACCGTTTGCCACGTCCACAAAATAGCATGCCGTGAAAGTAACGATAAAGCACACCGCTGCGGTGAGCGCAATCACTATCCACCCGCCGTTTATCATCTTGCTTGCGGCATTGAGCGCCGTTTCGTCATACGACTGCTTTTTGCGCGCTATCACTATGTATAAGCGTGATACCACAAACGCAATAAGCAGCGCAATCGTCACCCACAGCGCGATAGTGCGGCAGGTATTGGTCGCGTCGCTGAAGTTGGCAAAGTAGGTTTTGATGTCGTTTAACATAATCATACTCCTCGTATGTAAAAATACAAAAACGGCTTGTCGCGTAGACAAGCCGTTATCTTTGATAATCCGACAGCTCCCTACGCGAGTACTAACTCACAGGTTCAAAGGGACCGTCGTGATACAACGACATCTCGGCAACTACGGTTGCGCCCCTGCATCGATAATATTGTAGCATACGTATATGCCGTTGTCAAGAAAATTCAGTTTCGCTTTTTAAGCGCCGACAAATTTTTTATCGGCTCGAAAGTGTCGCGGTTGCGGTTAAGCACTTCCTCGGCGAGATTTTTGTACGCAATGCCGCCGGCGGAGGTGGGATCGAACTGACTGATAGGCAGCCCGAACGACGGCGCCTCGGCAAGCCTTACGCTGCGCGGAATACGGGTCGTAAACGCTTTTTTGCCAAAGTAATGAGTTATTTCCTCGGCAACCGAATTGACAAGATTGGTGCGGGAATTGAACATGGTTACTACCACGCCCTCGATTTCCAGCGACGGATTGAGTATCTTTTTGGCAAGCTTAATGGTGTTCATAAGCTGGCTCAAGCCCTCAAGCGCAAAGTATTCGCCCTGCATGGGAATGAGTATGCTGTTGGCTGCGGTAAGCGCATTAAGCGTGAGCAGTCCGATAAACGGCGGACAGTCTATAAATATATAGTCGTAGTTATTCTTGATGGGCGCAATCGCACGCTTTAACGAGCTTTCGCGTTTATCGAGGCTTACAAGCTCCGCCTCCGCGCCCGAAAGGTCTATGTTGGACGGAATAATATCCAGGTTGTCCACGCTGGTGTGCAGCAACGCGTCCTCGGCGCTGCAGTCGCCTATTATAAGGCTGTACACCGAGTTTTTAACCTTGTGCTTTTCCACGCCCAGTCCGCTCGAGGCGTTGCCCTGAGGGTCGTTGTCTATAATAAGCACCTTTTTGCCGAACGCGGCAAAGTATGCCGCAAGGTTTACGCAAGTGGTGGTTTTGCCGACACCGCCCTTTTGATTGGCTATTGCAATAATCTTTGCCATACTTATCGTCAGTCCTTTTTAATCGTTTTGTTGTTGCGCCGCGCCCTCGCTGTCCATAACCCCAACGCTGTCCGTTGCGGGCGGATCGAGGTAAGTCATCGGGACGCCGTAAAATTGTTCGTAAATCTCTACCGCTGCATCGTACGTGCGCTGCGCCAAATCGGCTTTGCGCTCGCGCGGCGGCAGCTCGGTGTTTACGTAAATGGGCTCGCCTATCTTGATCACCGCTTTGGGCAGGTGCAGTAGCCTTCTTAACCCGCGCGGTTTTTTAAAGCAGTACAGCATGGGCACGACGGGAACGTTCAGCCGCTCGGCGTAATGGAATGCGCCGTCCTTGTACGGGCGGGGCTTGCGGTAGTCTATCCACATGCTCTTTTCGGCGTAAAAGTGTATCTTTGCCGATTTTTTGTGCGCCGCGTAGTCCAGCATATCGTTGAACGGGCGCATGCCCTTAAAGCTTATGGGCAGCGGCACCTCGCCCGCCGCGCACAGGATGCGCCCGCCCACCGTGCTTTTGCAGTTGTGCGGCGCCGCCACTATATAACGGTTTTGCATGCCCGTGGCGCGCAAAGTGAGCACCGCGTCAAGGTAGCCGACGTGATTGGACGTCGTTATGCACGGACCGAGCTTTTTGAGCTTTTTCCTGCCCTTGACATGCCAAACGCCGAAAACTATCGCGCCGCCGACAAACCCTATCAACTTGAAGGTTGTACTCCAAAACCAGTGCGAAAAATGCCAAAACGGATTTTTGGTGCGCTTGTACACGTAAGTGCCGTCGGTTTGCGCGCTCTTTTCGGTGGTAAACGGCGCGCCGTCCACGTCGAACAGCCTGCGCCTTTCCAGCTCGGTCAGGTAATCGTTGTATATGCTTTTGGTCATTTTGCCTTTTTGGGCTATTTCCGCAAGCATTTTGTCGTACAAGTCGCGCGGAATCTCGTTGTTTTCCGCAAGCCGCGCGAACATTGCCAAGTACTGTTTGGTGTTCATCGCAAAACGTCGTCCTCCGACGCAGTGTTGTCAGCCTCCTCGGCAATCTTTATATCGGTATTATAGTCGGGCACGGACTCGGCGACGTCGTCCGTCGGCTCGGCGCTTGCACCGCCGTTGCCGTCATCACCGCCGTTTCCGTCGTCGTCACTTATGACCATGCCGCGCGACTCGTAAAGCAGCCGTTGCTTTTGCGCCTCTTCCTCTATTATATCCGCCACGGCGGTTATGCCGTTGCCCTCGGCAAGCAGTTTTTCTATATTCTCCTCGTACTGCATGAGCGGGGACTTGTCCTTGATGAACTGGCGTATACGCTTTATCGCCTTGCCCCTGCGGTACACCGTTTCGCCGCAGCCGTGTTCGCCTATAAACACCTTGACCGTGCCCGCCTCTATAACGTGCGGACAGTAGTTGATCATTACCGGTGTGTGCATATATACGCTGTCAAGCACGGCGTTAGGTCCACCCTTGGTCAGGAATACGTCGGACGCGCCGTACAGCTCGTATGCGTTTTCCAAAAATCCGTATGCCTTAAAGGTCATCCCGGACGACACCTTGAGCTTGCCGTGCCCGTCCTCTATCGCCTTGAAGTAATCGTAAAGCTTTTTGTTGTTGCCCGCAATCACGCACAGCGTTATGGGCAAGCCGCTCTTGATAAGCGATTTGGCAAACTTGGGACCCCTGCCCAGCATGTACCCGCCGTCGGCTATTACTACGGTGAACTTGTCAAGCGGCAACCCGAATTTTTCCCGCAGCTGCTCGCGCGACAAATTGTTGTCCTCTATGCACTTTCGCACGCACGGCGTGACCAGCCGCAAATTTTCCTCTTTAAACTTGTACTTGACCGCCTTTTTGTACGCAAGCGGGTTGTCCACAATGAATATTCCGTCCCGCCTGTCCCAAAACGTGTGCAACGTCGGGTCGGGATTGTAGTTGATTACCACCACGTCGGGATCGATACGCCGCTTATATTCAACAGCCAAAAGATCGGTAAAGTAATGGTTGGTTATTATGATATTCGGCTTGCGTTTTTTAAGCGCCTCCAACCCCTGCAAAAACGATTTGTGCGCCATTTGACGGTGGAAAAACCTGAGCAGCTTGTGTCCGCCGAGCAGCGCGATAAACGGGAATACGAATCTTCCGAAATACGGTATCTTATTGGTGTTTTGGACCTGCTTTATGAGAAACCTATTAATTCCGACAAGGTTAGGAAAGCCGTCCTCCGTCAAGATAAAGCTTTTTTGAATATCGTATTCGCCGCTGCATCTGTCGACCAGCGCGTCGTATATACTGTCCATCGAGGATATGTGCCCAAATCCCGATTCGACGTATGTGAGTAGAATTTTTTGTTTCATTATTTGTTACTGTATCTTTCCTTGCACCGTTAGTGCCTTACACGCTAAATTTGTTCTTGCCCTTGTTAAGCACAATCGCGCGACGGTCCACCGCTCTGCCTATATGCTCGGGAGCGATTACAAGCTCGACCTTGGCGGTCGTTCTGTTGTCGATTATTATATCCGCCTTTGTCGGGGAATATTTGTAGCGTATCTCCAGCGTGCCGCTTGCAAGCTGCAGCTCGGTACGGAAATCCTTGACTGCGGTAAAGTCGGGCGTGATTTTTATTTTGCTTGCGCCGTCCTTGACCGATATGCCGCCGAACAGCTCGATAGCTTCGAATATTACCGCGGACTGGTAACCCTGGCAGTGCGTGCCGTAGCCGTTAAAGTCCTCGCCCAGCGCGGTGCTGTCGTCGGAGGCTGCGCTCGAATAGCGCATGTTAAACCGCGTGCGCGCCTCGTCCCGCCTGCCCAGCACCGAAAGCGCGCTCAGCACCGCCCATTCCATATACGGCGACGCCGCAACGGTTGCGGAAAGCAGTCGCGAAACCGCGCTCTTGCGGTCGTCGGGAATAAGCCCCGCAAGCGCGATAAACGCATTGGCGCGGTCGTCGTAGCAATCCTCGCGCGTGGTGTAGCCCAGTCCGTCCCACGTGCTTTCTATAAACTCCGCAATGTTGACCATGCGGTCATCAAACTCTTCCTCGTAATCGTTGTTGCCCACAACCGCGCCCAGTTCCTTCATAAACAGGCACGAATTATAGTACAGCGCGTTTTCCAGTAACACCTCGTCCACATTGTAAAGATTGTCGTACCACCGCCGCGTGCCGTCGCGCAATGCCACGCCGTGCTCGGTCATGTCCCATTGCATAATGTAGCTGACCAGCTTTTCGTAATTTGCTCGGAAAAACTCAATGTCCGTGGTGTAGTTACGGTACGTGCCGAAAAGACCGTAATCGCTGAGCGCGATTAGTCCGTGCGACGGAATGTCCACGGGCACGTTGCCGGGCACACAGGAATACAGTATGTCGTCGTCCTGCGCATATTCCATTACGTCTTCCACGACTTTTTTGACCAGCGGCGCTGCGTCGGCATACACAAGGTACAACGCGCGTGCCGCGACGGACGCGTCGCCCAACCACATTGTGCGTTCGCGTTCGGGCGTGTCCATTAACGTAGAGCCCATGCACATGTACAGCGTATTTACAGCTTTGCCGAACAGCCTATCCAATTCGGCGGTGTCGGCTTGGAAGGTGCATGTAGGCGTGGTGTTGAAACCAAGCTCGCGGTAGCCCAGCTTGACCACCTTTACGCTGCGCGGCATGGTAAAGTACAGTACGCTGCCGACCATGGGCAACATTCCCTCGTAAATATTGAGCGTGGGCTTTGTCGTGTACTTGACGGAGTGCGCCTTGTACGTGCTTACCTCGTCGCCGAAACAGCCCATGCACTCGGTGCGGTCGGTCGTAATGGTAATCACCTCTTGACCGTTGCCCGCAATCTCCATGTACGGAGTAACGCGCATCTCGCGCGGAAGATTGATGATGTACGTGTCGCCGTCAAACTGGTTTGTTGTCTTTTTGGGCTTGACTATAACGGGCTGCGGCGAAAACTTTTCCAGCGGCACGGGACGGGCAAACACCACGCCCAAATTGTCGTCGGGATAGTCGTCAAGCACGGTCGCGGGCTTGAACTGCGTAATGTTGTACGCGGGATCGTATACGTTTTGTATGGGACCCTCGTGCGCGGCGTCGTAGTTGACGTTCCAGCCTGCATAGCAGCAGTTGGTGGTGCGCGGCGTTTGGAACGCCTCGTTCTCGTACACCATAAAGCTGCTGTCGCTGTAAATGTCCAAATCGTTGCACTCGAATATAAATCCGGCGCGCGGCGAGCATACAAGGTCGCGCCCGTCGTTGCCGTAATACTGGGCGAACACTACTATAATGTTGTCGCCCTTGGTTAAAAAACTCGCTATATCAAACTCGTCGTAGTACGCTCTTTGCCCGCTACGGTTGAGTCCGCCGTTCCACACCACCGCATTGCCGTTTACAAACAAATAGTAATGCGAATCGCACGCCGCGCGGCAAAATGCGCGTTGCGGCGGTTTGTTCTGCCCAAAGGAGAACGTGCGACGCATAATCACGTTGGAATTCTTTTTAGTGGCGTCGGCAGCCCAAATCCACTTGGACTTGCCAAACAATACGGTAGGCTCTTCTATCTTATCCATAAATCTCCACATGGCGAATGCCGCAATTTTGCCAAAGCCGCGACTATACACCGATTTTATTCTAACACACTATAAAATCTTTTGCAACCCTTTAGGCAAAAAACCTCAATTTTTATCTCTTATTTATTATCTCTTATCTTTTATCTAAATACAAAAATCCCCGCAAATTGTGGGGATTTTTGTATATCGATTGATTAATTGTTCTATTTTATAGACAGCGTTGTAGTGCCTATTGTTACCGTGCCCTTAAGCGTCGAGGGGTTGAGCGACAGCGTGAGCTTTGCGCCGTTTTGGGTGCGTTCAAACTCAAACAAACCCGTGTAACCGTCACCCTCCGCCTTCGTGCCGTAGCTGAAATTCTCCACCGTGGACTTGCTGTACGAGAACAGCTGCGTGCTGTACTGCTTGCGCAGTGCTATCAAAGATTTGTAATAATCGTGCAAATCCTTAAACGCCTCTTGGCGCGACCAGCTGATTTGGTTGAGCTTGGTCGGCGAGTTGTACGAGTTTTCGTTGCCGTACTTGGTCCTGCCCATTTCCTCGCCCGCTATCATAAAGCACATGCCCGTGCTCATCATGTACGCCGACGCGACCAGCTTGCAGCGCTTAACGTCGTCCGCTACGGGATCGTCGTAGTACAGCGCGGACTCGTTGCCGTGCTTGGCGCCGCGAATGTGGTCCCACAAGGTGTAGTTGTCATGCGCGCAAGCATAAGCAACGTTGCGCGAGCCCAAGCCTACGTGCAGTCCCGCTGCGCCGTAGTCCCAGCCGCCTATGCCGCCTTCGACCATTTTGCGCACGCTTGAGACGGCGCCGGGATTGCCGTTGACCCAACCCTTGGTCGGAGCCCTGTTGCTGCACTCGCCGCGCAAGCCGTCCCTGCCGCTGCCGTTGAACACCGCAATGCGCGGGCTAAGTGCGTTAAACGCGGTTGTATCGCCAAAGCCCGCAAAGAACGTGTGTTTCATCAATCCGTTACTGCCGCTATTGATACCGTTGTTACTATTGCCGGTATACTTGCCGAGAGTAAGATTTTTTGTTGCGTTGACGCGCTTTGTATAGGAATCGGGCGTATAGTCGCCGTCCGCCGACCACGGCTCGCCGTAGATGAGCAGTCGGCTGCCACCGGGCAGGCTGTCAAGCTCGGCTCTGACCATGTTGAGCGTTTTGACGTCGTGTATACCCATAAGGTCGAAACGGAATCCGTCGATGTGGTATTCCTCCGCCCAGTACTTAATGGATTCTACAATGTACTTGCGCACCATCGTGCGTTCGGACGCCGTTTCGTTGCCGCAGCCCGAGCCGTCGGTGAACGCGCCGTATTCGTCGGTGCGGTGATAGTAGTACGGCACGGTATCGTGCAGCGCCTGACCGCCCGTCGTGTAAGTGTGGTTGTAAACAACGTCCATAACCACGCCTATGCCCGCGTCGTGCAACGCCTTGACCATGCGCTTAAACTCGTTTATACGCACAGCGCCGTCGGAAGGATCGGTAGAATACGAGCCTTCGGGGATATTGTAGTTTTGCGGGTCGTAGCCCCAGTTGAAGTTGCCGCTGTCCGCGCGAGTCATATCGCTCTCGTCCACCGTGGCAAAGTCGTACACAGGGTTGAGGTGGACGTAGGTAATGCCCAATTCTTTAAGGTAATCCAAACCCGTTTTCAGGTTAGGCTTGCCGGGAACTGTCGTGCCCTTTTCGGTAAAGGCAAGGTATTTGCCCTTGTATTTCATGCCCGAGTCGGCGGACGACGAAAAGTCGCTTACCGCAACCTCCCAAACAATGGGGGTGTCCACCGCTACGGCGTTGGTTTTGTACCAGTCTTTATCGGCAGCCCAGCCGTCGGGATCGGTAGACGCCAGGTCCACAACCATGCCGCGCATACCGTTTGCGCCGCACGCCTTGGCATACGGGTCGATGGTTTCCGTTTCCACGCCGTTGTTGTTCACAACGTACGTGTAGTATCTGCCTTTGTAATTGCCGTTAAGCTCCATGACCCAAACGCCGCCCCACGTGCCGCCTGCGGGAATGTACTTTTCCATTGCATAAGGCGCCTCGGGCTGACCGGACGTGCCGCTGCGGTAAATCCTGAGCGTTACCGCCGAGGCAAACGGCGCCCATACGCGGAACGTGGTTTTGGTCGGGGTGTAAAAGCAACCGTATTCCTGATTTTGCGTGTCCGCACTCTCATAGGTTTTAATGAACGTTTCGTCGTCGATAAACGCCGTTTTGGATACCGAGCATGATGCGGGAACGCCGTCAACCATTACAATATAATCGACGGAAAAGTCGAATACGGTATTGAACGTGGCTATGCCCTGGCAAGAATTATCGCCGATTGTAACAGCAGCCTCGCCGATAAGATCCTTTCCGTTGTACAAGCGTGCTTTGGCACCGCTTTTAATGGGCGTTGTCACCTCAAACGTAACTGTCGCGTTTGACGCGGTTTTCTTAGTAAATCTGGCGCTTGTGATTTTTTCCAAAGTCTGGAGTGCCTCCTCTAATGTCATGTAGGCGGTTGCGTCCTTGCGAACATAATATATATCGGCGTGATTGCTGTCGTCAAATGCAGTCGAAAGATCCAACAATACGTCCGACGTTTCCTTTATATAACGGTCGTTAAAGTCGCCCGTTGTGCCCTTGACCTTGCATATAAGCATACCGAAATAAATGCCGTTTTTGAGCGATTCTATCTCGGTCGCCGAAAAGCTGAGCGTGAATGTATACGCGGAGTTTTTTACCGTCGTGCCGTTATTCTCGTATTCTTTGTAGAACGGCTCGTCGGCAGTAGCGGGTTTGATTTGCCCGTGTATGCCCGACGCGCCGCCTTTTATCCAAAACCAGCCGCCGAGCTCGCTGTAATTCATGTTAGGGTCGTATACGTGCACCGTTACCGTGCCGCCCGTTTCCGCATTCGCCGCGGTCTTGGGTTTGCCACCCACAAACGCTCCGACGGCAAAAATCATAAGCGCGATTACCGCCGCCGCAATATACGTCCATACTTTGCTTTTGCCCATGACAGGCTTTACGTGTTCGTTTCTTTTCATATCGCTCACCTATTAACCCCTTTTGCCGTACAGCTTGCCCTGCGGGACTGCGCTTGTGCCCATTTCCGCGCTGACCTGAGACGTGCCGACAGTAAGCGTGCCCAGCGTGCCGCTGCCCTTGGTAACGGTGCCGCCCGTCGCACAGTACGCAACTATGCCGCCCGCCTCCTTGCCGTTTTTGAGATTTCTTATAGTGACGTTGTCATAGCTGTTGTTGGTAACGGTGGCGCTCACGCGGTTGATGGAAACAACGCCTGCCGACGAGCCTATATTGGTGCCGCCCGCGCTGTAAATGTTGAGATTGCTGACCGTGCAGCCGCTTACCGTACCGCCGCTGAGGTTTTCCAGTACGACGCCCGCCATTTCGTATGCCGCGGAGCCGATCGTGTTGGTTGCGTTTTCCTTTAAGTCGCAGCTCTTGACCGTGCAGTTTATTACGCTGCCGTAGTTGTGTATTACAAGCCCGGCAGCGCTGCCGGCGGTAATGTTGAACTGGGAGTTGCTAAGCGTAATCGCCGATACCTCGCCGTAGTTGCGGTACGCAACCATAGCCGTGGCGGGATTTACGGGATGCTCGGTATCCTGCACGCTGTTGTACATTTGCGCATTGTCGAACTTAATGTTCTTTACGACGCCGCCCACGGCGATATGCTCAAAAAGCGCCCAAAAACCGTAGTTGTAATGCACTTCCATGTTGGAAAGCGTGTGATTGTCGCCGTCAAGCACGCCGAAGAACGGCTTGCGCAGCGTGTATATATTGGACTCGTCCTCTAACGCGCTTACCGTGTTGTAGTCGATGTCGTTGGCAATCTTGTAGTTGTTCTTAGCCGTAGCGTTCGCCTCGGTCGACTTGAACTCGTAGTAATCGATTGCGCGCAGGTCGAACGGGGTTTTAATAATATACGGATCGTCAACCGTGCCCTTGCCGTCAAGGTATCTAATATCCACGGGAACGATTTCCGCGCTTTCCACGACGGACGTAGCCGCCATTACGGGATATACGCCGTACACCAAGTTGCGCGAGCTCATTATATAGTGCGTGGTCGTAACGACGTACGAGTTGAAATCGAGGTCTACAACCTTATAGCCGGACGCGCCGCCTACGGTGTTCCACCTGAGTATATCGCCGCTCACCGTATATTCGGTTATGGGCAGCATGCTCAGCTTGCCGCTTACCGAGTTGTACATTACGGTAAGCGTAGCGGAAGACGAGCCGTTGCTTGCGATAATTTCCAGCTTTACGTTGCCGATCAGCGCCGTCACGTCAAATGTGTTGGACGTGGTTTCCGCAGCCGTAGCGCCGTCAACCTTAACGGTATATTTTTTGGCATTGCTGTTTGCTCTCCACGTGATTATACCGTTGGTAAAAGAAAGTATTTCGGGGCTGCTCAACTGTTTACCCTCCTCGTAAGTAACAGACGTGGGCGAAGAATTTTTATAGCCGTCGCCTTTTGCTATAATCGTTACGGTAATTTTATTGCCGCTTGTAGGCATGCTGAAACCGCTGACCGTGGCTAAATCCACAAGCGGAGTTTGCGTGGTCACGGACGCCGAGCCGCACTTGACCTCGTAGCTTTGCGCGCCGTCTACCTCCGCCCATGACACCCAAAAGGAATCGCCCTCCTTGTTGAAGGTTACGCTCGATGAGCTTACCGACGACAGCTTGCCTGCGCCGCCCCCCTGTCCGTTAGGCACATCGATATTGCCGCAAGCCACCGCAAAGGCGAGCAGCATGCACAGCATTATCGGCAGAAAAAATATTCCGCGTAATTTGGTTTTCATCATCTTTTTATGACACGTCCTTTTTACTTTCGGTATTTCATATTCTACCACACACGACCGATAACTGTCAATAGTTTTGCAAAAAATATATGTGTACGAGCACTATACCGCAGCCATAAAACTTGCTGTAAGCTATTGACAAAAGCCGCAGAATAATGTATTATATAATGTATTAAAATATTAAACACGGGAACAAGTATGGCAAACTACAAAGACAACAATGCCGACATCGGCAATCAAACGATAGAGGGCACCGTTTCGCCTTACGAATTGGATGCGGAAATCGTTATGCCCGACGAATCGAATGGTTCAATACCCCAAGCGGAAAATGCCGACGAGCAGCCCGTTATTATTTTGGCGGAGCCGATAGATCCGCCTGCCGATCAACCGATTATTACGCCCGAGCCTCAGGTCGAGCCTATTATTATGGCGGAACCGCAAGCGGAAACTATCGTTATGCCTGCGGCCGACACTGCGGACGACCTCGACGCGCAGCTTGCCGCTATGCTCGACGACCAACCTGCCGAAAATACCGAACAACAACCCGACGTAAACGCAAACGCGAACGCGGACGATCTTGACGCACAGCTTGCAGCGATGCTCGGCGACCAAAACGAACAACCTGCCGAACAACCGGCGGAGCAAACTGAGAATATTGCAAACCTCGACGAACAGCTCGCCGCCATGCTCGGCGAACAGGACGAGCAGCCGACGACGACAAACGAAACTGCGGACGACCTTGACGCGCAGCTTGCAGCTATGCTCGGCGACCAAAACGAACAGCCCGCCGAACAGCCCGCGGCTCAAGACGAGCAACCCGTAATCGTTACGCCCGAACAACCCGCACAACAAGCGGAGCAGCCGCAATCGGACGACGCGGCGCGCGCAATGCTCGAACAGGCGCAAGCCATAATGGAGCAGGCAAAGCAGGCGCAAAAACAAGCCGAGGCGCAAATGCAAGCGGCAATGATACAGGAGCAGGCGCGACAGGCAGTTCAAGCCGCACAGGCGGCACAAGCGGCGCAGCGGCAAACGCAGCAGCAACCCGCACAACAACCGAGCGACAACGCCACGGAGGCTGCGCGCGCCATGATACAGCAGGCGCAAATGATGATGCAGCAGGCTCAAGCCGCACAGCTGCAAGCCCAGCAAGCGGCGCAAGCAGCGCAACTGCACGCCCAGCAGGCGGCACAGCCCCTCACCCGCACCGCGGGGACGGAAACCGAGGCTGCGCGCATAATGATGGAGCAAGCAAAACGGCTGATGGAGCAAGCGCAAGCGGCGCAAATGCAAGCCACGCAAGCCGCGCAAATACGCAACGCCGCCACATACGGCACCGATCCGTACGCGCTCAAGGAAGTCGACAGGTTAAAGAACGAACTGGACGGCATGCGCGAGTTGGTCAACAAGCTGACCCTTGCAATGTCGCAATCGGCAAATGCGGGCGCTCAGGGCGCGGCACAACAGCAGTACGGCTACAATCCCGACAGGGACCAGTACAGAAGGCTGGAAACCGAGCTGGACAAAATGCGCCGCGACATTATTGAAAAGGATTTACGCGACCGCGAAAAGGAGCTCGACCGCAGGCAAAAAGAGGCGGAAACGGTGCGCGACATTCGTCCCGAAATGATGCAAATGTCCGATTCGCGCGAGGTTGCGCCCATTGCGCCGCCCCAGCAAAACGTGGGCAACGAATATATCCCTATCGCCAACGGCGTGTACTATTCGACAAAAGACAAACAGGTTTACGTAATGACGCCCGCCTCGGGCGCGGCAAGCGCAAACCCGACGATAGAACGTCCGAAAGCGGCGGCGCCCAAACGCCCCGCGGCACGCCCCCGTCCCGCTCGCCCGTCCGCGCGTAGACGTCCCGGCGGACCTATGCGCCGCAGACCGAGCGGACCGAGAAGACCGCATAGATAGACTAAACAACAAAACCGCCTTTCGGCGGTTTTTTGTTTTAGTGAATAGTTAATAGTGAAAAGTGAATAACGTCGCACTGCGCTGTCGCACACATTATTTTAATAAAATTTTTTCCTTCATTCTTATCTATTCAATCTTATCTATTATCTCTTATATAAATTTTATTAAATTCCCCACCATACGCCGTTGTCGTCCGAGGTACCGCCCGCAGTCGAGCCCGACGATATGCTTGCGTTTGTTTTGCCCAAACACACGACAAGCGCGTTGAGCGACGCGGGCATTTTTACTGTGGCAACGCCGGCTACCGTCAAATATCCATCCTTTTGCAGGCTGACGCTTTTGCTCGTTCCCACCGAGGAAAAGTTTTGGCAGTTTGCAGATTCGCTACCCATGCCGCCGCTTTTGCTTGCGGCTACCACGTATCCGCCAGTATGCTTATATCCGCGCTCGGTGTCTATACTCGAATCGGACTGACCTGTCGATATAATCACGCTCTTGCCGCCCGAAAAGTGAATCCCCTCGTATTGGGTCGTGCTGTTTGAGTCCACTCCGTCGCCGCCCGCATACACGTAAAGCTTGCCGCCCGAAATCGTAATGGCAGTGCCCGTTTTTGTCGTGCCGTTTATGCCGTCGTCGGATGATATTACCGACGTATTGCCGCCCGAAATCTCTACCGTCGTGCCCTCGACGCCCTCGTAGCTGCTTATTATGTTCACGCTGCCGCCGCTTATAGTCACTTTGTTGTCGGCGTGAAGTCCGTCGTCGTTGGAGCGCAACGTCAAATCACCGCCCGATATAGTCACGTTGCCCAAGGGCGATGCGCCGTTTTCCAAAGTACCGTCGTTGTTGGCATGGATAGCGTCGTCGTAAGCGCTTATCGTAACCGTGCCCGCCGAAATCGCAATGGCATTACTTGCCTTTAATCCCATTGTGGAATAGTCACCCTTATCGGTGTTGCCGTCGTTCATGCCACCGCCCATAGGACCGCCAAACCCGCCGCCCATAGGACCGCCTTGGCTCGCCGTTGTGTAGTTGGTCCAGCCGTAAGAAAGACCGCCGTTCCTCGACTGCAACGCAATGGTGTCGTAATTGTTGTTTATCGCCATGCCTTCGGTGCAAGCGAGATAATCGTCGTCCTGCCCCTGCTGCTGTGTGCTGCTGTAAATGTACAGCTGAACGTAGCTGTAGCCGCTCGGTTTGGTAATGGGATAGTAGCGATAGTTGCCGACTGTAGTAGCGGAAGACGAATTGTACCACACCGCGTCGGTGTCGTCGTTGTAGTATTTGAGCGAATACTTGTAGGCGGTGGAATTATACCGCACGTAATATACGCTGTCGGACGTCGCCGTGACCTCCTCCGAATACTTGGAGTATTTGTCGGTGAATATTTGCAGTGTCGTTTCCGCTATGCTTTGGTCTATATTCACGTCATAAGCGGCGTCTATTCCGTCGCAAGCCGAGTAGATAAGGACGTCGCCGCCGGTGATCGAAACAGTGCCACGCTGATTGTCTTTTGACGAAACGTCGCTGTCCGTTGTTTTTATTCCGTCGCCCTGACGCGAAATCAAAACGACGTTGCCCGCCTCTATGGTGACGCTGTCGTTGCCCTTGAGCGCATTGTCCATGCAATCGACCTGCAACGCCAAATTCTTTACGTTCAAATCGTTTTTGGTATGAATACCGTTGTTGTTTACCGACTTGACTGAAAGACTGCCCTTGCCCTGAATATCCAAGTCGCACTGCGCGTACACGCTTGCCGACACCGCGTTTTGGTCGGTAGTATCTACCGCCGCACGCAAATCATAGATATAATTTTCGGTAGACTTTTTAGCCGAAAGCGTAACCTTGTCGCCGCTCAAAACGGAAACGGGACAAGCCGAATCCGAGTTGAGGCTGAATCCGCTCATTTGCAGCTCGAACTTGTAATTGTCGCTCACGTCTATTACGATATTGCCGTGCAAAGACCCGCTTATATCGTAAACGCTTTTTTCGGTTATATTATTAAACGTTATCGTATTGCCCGAAACGGTATATGCGTTTGCCGTGCCGCTCACAAGCGTTATCAGCACCGTTTCCTGCTTATCGCAGTCCGAGCATTTGTAAGTAAGCTTGCCGCCCGCTTGCGATATTAACGCAAAGCTGTGCTCCGTATCGTCGGGCTCGGTAACGTTCACGTCGTTATCGTCGGGTATTTCACCGCTACTGTAATCGGGCTTGTCCTTACCGCCGTTGCCGTTGGGCGTATTGCGCGTGGCGCAAGCGGCACATGTACCGCCTATAACAACGCAACATAGCGCGCTTATCAATTTTTTCAATTTCATTTTTACTCTCCTCTTATTTGAGCGTTGGGGATTATGCGCCGTACAATGTCCAAGTACTGTGACAGCACTATACTTTGCGGCGAGGTCAGCGTTTTGCTCGGCACGGTGTCGCGCATTACAAATTTTTGCAAAAAGTATTTTTTTGCGCCCATTATCATTCGTGCGGCTTGCTCTATGCTCTTTTCGTCAAACAGCTCGGTAACAACCGTTGTGCGGTATTCGTAGTCGGGCGCGCTGTTCATAATAATATCTATCGACCGCTCGATAGGCGTTATGTCAAACCGATCTTGCGGCAAACCGATCGTTTCGGCATAGCGATCGGGCGAATTTTTTATGTCCATCGCCACGTAGTCCACAAGCCCCGCGCTTATGAGCGCGGCAAGCCTGTCGGGCAAGTACCCGTTGGTGTCCAGCTTGACCGAATACCCCAAGTCCTTGATTTTGCCCAAAAGCCTGTCGAGGTCGGTGTACAACGTGGGCTCGCCGCCCGTCACACACACACCCTCCAGCACGCCCGCGCGCTTTTTTAAGAACGCGAATATTTCCGCCTCGTCGTAGAACTCCACCCCGCCGCCAAGCAGCTCGCTGTTGTGGCAAAACGGGCAACGAAAATTACATCCCGACACAAACAGCGTACACGCGGTGTGTTCGGGATAGTCTAAAAGCGTCAGCTTTTGTATTCCGCATATCTTTACGTATTGCTCCACGACCCTTTTCCTTATATGCTATATATTATAATTATACAAGACCGCAAAGCATTTTGTCAATTTAATTAATTATTCTTAATTGTTCATATTCGCTCTTAATTCTTCATTGCAAATTCATAATTTTGAATTATAAAAAAGGATAGTGCGATAAAACTAACACTTAACTATTCGTTTAAAGTTTTCTTGCCTACTTCTTTTTCAAAAGAAGTAGGTTAATTTTGCATTAGGATATGCTCGCCCTTTATCATGGGATAGCGCACAAGCGCAGTGCCGTCAAGATTGACCTTGTTCATATCCACCGCGGTTATTTGGCGGTTGTCGTAACCGGTATAATACAGCACACCTTTTTCGACGTTATAGCAGGTCGTATAGATTGTCGTTTCGCAATGCCCGTTGTCCAGTATGCAGCAGCCGCGCGTTTGGTCGACCGCGCCCATTATGTGAAAATACTGGCTCACGCTATGCTCGCAGTCATCGCACACGGGCGAATTGAGCAAAGTGAACGCCGCGCGCACAAACCTCGACTGCGACGACAAATCCCCCGGCAAGCCCAACGCCCCCATGCCGCGGCTGTACTTGTCAAAGCTCAGTTTGTCGGAAAACCCGACCGTCGGCGGCTTGGGCGTAAGGCTCATGTAATTGTTAAGGCAAAACATTTGCGTGGGGAACGGCGGATTGTTGGTAAGCACGCCCACCTCATTGTCGTACACATGCATGCCGTCTCTGTCGCATTCCACCACGATAGCGGCGGACTTATCGGCAATCATCCAGTGCAGCTCCGCCGCGGGCAGGCTGTCGCTGAACGGCGTATCGGTCAGGTTTATTCGCTTAAGCAACTGCTTGGCTTGCTCGACGGTGGCGCACCGGCACAATATCCACGGAATGAACTCGAACGTGGCAACGTTGTCCTTGTCGCATGCGGGTTTACAAAACACCGCATTGCCCACATAGTTAAGCCCCGCCATGGCAAGCCCCTTGTCGTTGCAAGCGTCGTAGTACAGCGGAGTGCCGTCCACCACGTACGCCACGCCCAAAATGGCATGGTGCGCAGGTATAGTCCCCATCTCGCGGAAATACAGCTTGCGCCGCCGCGGTGTGATTACTATCTCTTCCTTGTACGAACTGTCGTTGTCAAGCGTGCGTCCGAAAAAGAAATTGTTGGAATTGTATTTTATTGCAGTGCACATAGTTATCTCCTTTAATAGGCATTGCGCCGTAACTAAATATTAACTCGATAATAATTGTTTATGCCGTATCCAAACAAAAAGATACGCTGATTAAGTGACGCGGACAAGATTGCGTTAGCAATTTTCGTGATGCGAATGCAATATGTTGCGTTCGTAGCAGCGCTACGGGCGCGTTATATTGCAGCACGCAGCGCGGAAATTGATAGCAAGATTGCCGCACGAACTTATTCAGCGTATCTATAAAGCAACAAGCCATGGATAATTCCACGGCTTGTTGTGCATAGTTATTTACATTTTCCGATTTACGCCTTAAGCGTTTACGTCGGGCATGGGTATCATGATGGTGGCGGAATCGCCCGTGATTACGTCGGGCAGCTCGCCGTTCCACTTGGACAGGTACTCGATATATTTGAGGTATTCGGAAATTACCGCGATTTCCGCCGCACTCTTGCCCTCGAAATTAATCTCGTACTCCGCCTCGGTTACAACGTTGCCTTCCTCGTCCGTCGTTTCGGCAGTCACCTCAGTAACCTCGAATCCGAGCATACGCGCAACCTCCAAAGATTTAAGCTTGGTAGCACGCGCCTCGGCTTTAGCTATGGCGACTTGCGCTTTGGCGTCACCCTCGGCTGCGGCAATACGCGCCTCGGCGGCAAGCTTTGCAACGGCAAGCTCGGCGTTGGCTTGAATCTTTGCGACCTCAGCCGCGGCGTCCGCCTCTATCTTGGCTTTTTCCGCCTCGTACTGCGCCTGCAGCTGTTGCTGTTCGGCAATCATCTTTTGCTCTACGGTTTGCTCAAACGCGTCCGAAAAATCGATGTTGGTGAGAACAGCGGTGTTGATTGTTACATAGTAGTTTTCCGAAATCGCGCCCTTGATCGCCTCTTCTACTTTGGGCGAAATGCTCGCACGCGTTTCGATAATGGTCATTGCCGAATCGCTGGACAGCACCGATTTTGCGCGCTCGATAGATACACTGCGGATTTTTGCGGACAAAGCCTCGAGCGAGCCGTAGGTCGTGGCTATCTCTTTGACCTTGCTCGTATCTATTTGGTACTGCACGGTCATGCAAATATCCATTGTTTGTGCGTCCTTGCTGTACGCATTGTCGCGAATATCCAGCGTTTGCACCTTTGCGTCGTACATGTCGTACTTTTCGGTGATCCAAAAATCAAAGTACGTGCCTGCAGTGCGGACCTCCTTTATTTCGCCCAAGTGTTTAACCACTGCGATTTCGCCCGCGTTGACCGTGTGAAAGCTGCCGGGGATGAAAAACACCAACAGCGCAAACAATACGCCGCAGCCCAAGCCGACCCAACGCAAAATTTTCCACAGCGGCTTTACTTCGCCTTCGCGCGGAACGGTACGATTGCCTGCGCGCACCGTTTTGCTCGTCTTTTTGGTGGCGAGCACAAACACGACTACGCCCGCCGCCATAAGCGCCGCGAAAAGCAGTCCCAAAACTACACCGATTGCCATAATTACATATTCTCCTTGTTATGTATTTTCTGTTGCGGGGCGCCCCGCGATTTACAAATATATATTACCACATACGTCGAAACTTGACAATACGATTTACAGGCATTTTTTGCAAAATACTTGTAATTTTTACAAGTTAAAGGCGGACTTGTATTATCGTCCGCCTTTGTGAATTACGATTGAATTATTTTTGTATTATGCTTTCGCCCGTCATTTCCTCGGGCTTTTCCACCCCCATAATGTCGAGCAATGTAGGCGCTACGTCACAAAGCGCTTTGCCGTCCTTGAGCTTGGCGCCGATATACTTGTCGCCGGCTACCACAAGCGGAACAACGTTGGTTGTGTGCGACGTGCAGGGCGATCCGCCCTCGAACTGCATGACCTCGGCGTTGCCGTGATCGGCGGTAACTATTGCCGTGCCGCCGCTTTTCCAAATAGCCTCGACAACCTTTTTAAGACAAGTATCAACAGCCTCCACTGCCTTGACCGCGGCGTTGAGTACACCCGTGTGTCCTACCATGTCGCAGTTGGCAAAGTTGAGTATAAGCACGTCCTTGCCGCTTTCCACCTGCTCCACCGCTTTGTCCGCTACCTCGTATGCGCTCATTTCGGGTTGAAGGTCGTAGGTTGCGACCTTGGGACTGGCGACCAGCACGCGCGTTTCGTTGTCGTTGGGCTTTTCCACACCGCCGTTAAAAAAGAACGTGACGTGCGCGTACTTTTCGGTTTCGGCAACGCGCGCCTGCGTGTAGCCCTTTGCCGCAAGGTATTCGCCCAGCGTGTTCTTTAAGTGCCGAGGCGGGAACGCCGTCATAATATTTTTCAGCGTGACGTCGTACTGGGTCATGCCGACGTAGGTTATTTGCTTGTATCCGCCCATGCGCTCAAAGCAATCGAATTCGGGCTCGGTTATGGCGCGGGAAATTTGGCGAGCGCGGTCGGCACGGAAATTGTAGAATATCATGCCGTCGCCCGCGTTGATGCCCTTGTAATCGCCTATTACGACGGGCTCGACAAACTCGTCCATCGTGCCTGCGGCATAGCTGGACGCTATTGCCGAATCGGCTGTGGAAAAGTGCTTGCCCGACGCGGCGAACACCGCGTTGTAGCCGCGCGCCACGCGCTCCCAGCGGTTGTCCCTGTCCATATAGTAATATCTACCGACAACGGTAGCAATCGCGCCCACGCCGATCTCTTGGATCTTTTGTTCGAGCTCGCGTATGAACGCCCTGCCCGAATCGGGCGGCACGTCGCGCCCGTCGGTAATGCAATGCACGTACACCTTTTTCACGCCGCGCGCCTTGCACAGCTCGAGCAGTGCGTAAAGGTGAGTGTTCATGCTGTGAACGCCGCCGTTGCTGAGCAGCCCCACCAAGTGCAGCGCCGCGCCGTCCTTGGCGTTTACCGCGTCGATAACGGTATTGAACGCGGCGTTCTTGCCGAACGTACCGTTCTTGATAGCGTCGTCAATGGTGGTTATGTCCTGATATACAACCCGACCTGCGCCGAGGTTGAGGTGTCCGACTTCGCTGTTGCCCATTTGCCCTTCCGGCAAGCCCACGGCGTAGCCCGACGCGTCGATAAACGTGTGCGGGTACTTATTCATGAGCATATCGATAAACGGCTTTTTAGCCTTTTTTACGGCGTTGCCGTATTCGTCGGGATTGTAGCCGAATCCGTCAAGAATGATAAGTGCGTTCATTATTTTAACCTCTTGGTAATTATTATGTGTATATACTATATTATTTTGCGGCACAAGAGCAAATGAGCAAGTGACGCGCCAAGATTGCGTAGGCAATTTTTGTGATAAGCAGGACGCGTGCTACGCTCGTAGTGGAGCTACGTGCGCAGTGCGCGGACGAACTTAGCGCAAAAACTGATAGCAAGATGGCGCATGAACTTGATTATTTGCTCGCATTAACAATATATGCAAAGTCGTCCGGTTTTAAGCTTGCACCGCCGATAAGACCGCCGTCGATTTGCTCCTGCGCCATAAGTCCTTCTACGTTTTTGGCGTTCATGCTGCCGCCGTACTGGATGCGCATGCCGTCCGCAATCTTAGCGCCGTACAGCTCCTTAACGACCGAACGGATATACCCGATTGTTTCGTTTGCCTGCTCGTCGGTAGCCGTCTTGCCCGTGCCGATTGCCCAAACGGGCTCGTATGCGATAACAACCTTGGCAGCGTCCTCGGCGGTAACACCCTCGAAAGCACCCACTACCTGCGTGCGGCACACCGTTTCGGTCTTGCCGCCCTCGCGCTCGGCGAGCATTTCGCCAACGCACACGATAGGCTTAAGGTCGTTTTTGAGCGCCTGCACAAGCCGAGCATTGACCGTCTTGTCCGTTTCACCAAAGTACTGGCGGCGTTCGCTGTGTCCGATAATAACGTACGTCGCGCCCGCCTCTTTGAGCATCGCTGCGGAAATCTCGCCCGTAAACGCGCCGCTGTCCGCCCACGCGATGTTTTGCGCGCCCACCGCAATATTCGTGCCTTTGGTAAGCTCCGCAGCAAGCGCAATGTCGGTGAACGGCACGCACACGACAACGTCGCACTTGGCGTCCGTTACTTTGGGCGCAAGCGCGGTTATAAGCTCGCGGCATTCCGCCGCCGTTTTGTTCATTTTCCAGTTTCCCGCAATGATGGGCTTTCTCATAATACTGTCATGCCTCCTATCAGCACAAATTTATATTGATTGGCGCAATGCGCGCGTTGTATCTTTATTTATTGTCGCACTCTATCTTGCGATATATTCCGAGCGCCGTCGCGACCGACGCGTTGAGCGAATTTATTTTGCCGCGCAGCGGGAGCGATAACACCCCGTCGCAAAGCTGTTTTGTAAGCCGCGAAACGCCTTTGCCTTCCGCGCCGACAACCAGCGCGACCGCGCCGGTAAGATTGGCTTTGTAGATGTCCTCGCCGCCCATGTCGAGCGCGTACACCCACACGCCGCGGTCTTTGATTTCGCGTATGGCGTCGTTTACGTTGACTACCCGCGCGACCTTAACGTATTCCGCCGCGCCCTCCGCCACCTTGATTACGGTGTCGGTTACCGCGACCTGCCTGTTCTTGCCGATTATCACGCCGTGAACGCCGCCGCACTCGGCGGATCTGAGTATACTGCCGAGATTGTGCGGGTCCTCTATGCCGTCGGGAATGACTATGAACGGCGGCTCGTTTCGGCTTTCCGCAAGCGCGAAAATATCGTCTATGCCGCAATATTCAAAGTCGGACGCGTAGCCGATACAACCCTGATGCACCGCGCCGTCCGCCGCCCTGTCCAGGCTCTTTTTGTCGCAAAACCGATAGGGCACGCCCGCGCGTTTTGCAAGCGTGACGATTTCGGTGGTGCGCTCGTCCGCGCTTTCCCTTAGCTCTATGCGGATAAATCCGCCGCCGCTTTTAAGCCGTTCTATAACGGCGTTTTTGCCGAAGATTTTAATAGTTACCGCCGTTTAATTTTTATCGGGATTGGTGCGCTGCAATATTTCCTCGTGCAGCTTTTTTACGTCCGCAACCTTACCGCACGACTTTTCGCCTTCGGGACAGCGCCCGCGCAAGCACCCGGGTCCGCAGTCACGGAACAAGTTTGGCGCGACCTTAATAGCCTCTTCCAGCATAAGCCACGCCACGTTTCGAATTTCCCACTGCGCACGGTTGCAGCAGCGCAGCTCGAAAAAGTGCATAAGCTCCCGCGCGTTCATCGTGACTATCATTTTGGTTTCGCACGCATTGGGCAAAATAAACCGCGCGTCCTCATTGGACTTTTCGCCGCGACCGAACGCGCTTTGCCAGTCGTGATACCAGTCCATAATCGTAGCCATTTGCCCTTCGTACCGCGCGACCGCCGCAGCGCCCAGCTCCTCTATCGCGGGCGGTATTACATAGTTGAACGCCTCCTCGGACACATAACGCTGCGACCGTACCGAAAACGACGCTATTCTGTGCCGCGTGATTTGCGCCAAAAACGAGCGCGACACGCCCTCTATCGAAAATGTGAACGACGCATGCTCTACCGGCGACAAGTGCCCCATGTCCATAAGACGGGATATAAACTTGCCGTTGTCCTTTGCCATGATGTTTTCCGTCAAATCGTCCACGTCCTTGTTGGAATAACAAAGCTTGGCGGCAAGCGCGACCGTCGCCTCGGGATCGGCTGTGTAGCGTATCAATTTGACCTTGGGTTTGACTTGCATGATCGTTCCTTATAGTATATTACTTGTTTAGCGGCAAAAGTAGAATTTAGTTTACGGCTTTGCCGTTACTCTTAAACCTATTTGAACGCATTGCTCCAATAGCTCGCGTTCGCGATTGACGTTGCCCGACACGTGCACGTACCCGATAACCGCCTCCAACGCCGTCGCCTTGTGGTAAGCGTCCGGCGACGCGGTTTTGGCACGGGAATGTAAATGCGCGTTTTTGGCGCGCCGCGCAACGTCCGCCTCTTCTGCGGTCAGCGCGTTACCGAGCATAAGCTCGTCCAGCACGGCGGCTTGGCATTTGGCATTGACCAGCCGCGACGCCGCGGTGTGGAGCGTGCCCACAACACTGTCGGTCGCCGCCGTAACGTACTCCCGAACATACAGCGTATGAACTGCGTCGCCTATGAACGCCAGTCCTACGGGCGTCAGCCTTTGCACTACTGTATTTTCCACATACTCATTATACATTTTGTCGAAAAATAAGTCAAACATTTTAATATGCGTACAACCATTTGGCACGACCATTTTGCCCGCAAACAATAATTTGAGCATTAGGTCAAAAAAATACTTGAATTATGCAAATTGACATGATATAATATATATAGAATCAATTTACGAGGGCACAGAATGACCAAAACCGTATCTTTTAAATGCGCCAAATGCGAAAAGACACATACATTTACCATAGGCGCACAGGACATTGCCATGCTGCAAGACGCTATGGCAAAAATGCCCGAACGCGACGCGGATAAGCTGTTAGAGGCAGTCAACCGCATGCTTATGAACAAAAACGAGGCGCAGCGCACCGCGTTCATGATGAACAACGCCGACGCCCTGTCTATGATAAACTACGACTTGTGCGCACAATCCATAAATTTGTTCGACGCGGAAGACATCCGCAACATTTACGGCAAGTACACGCAGGACCAAATAGACAGGCTCAACAAAAGCATGGGACTGTGGGCGACGGCACAAATGTCCGAGGGCTTTATTGCGTTTAACTGCATATTCTATTGCCGAAAGTGCAAAAAGCTCACGCAGGGCATGTTCTTAAAGGTGCGCTCGGTGGAAGACAAAAAAGAACGCACATTCCTTTACACCCCCAAATGCCCCAACTGCAACAGCGACCTTGCATTGGTAAACGACGCAAACATGGGCTATATGTTCGACGGGCTTACCGCCCGCGCCCCCTGCCCCGACTGCGGCGGCAAAATATCGGTTGTGGACGTTCGTTTCAAACCGTAATAAATAATAAATCAACAACTCAAAACGGCGCATAACGTATGCGCCGTTTTTGTGTACCGCAAACTTATTTATAAATCGACGTTATCTGCGTTTTGCAAGATAAACTCTCTCGAATAAACCTTTGGCAAATCGGAATCGCGCAGCCTTGCCCAAAACATACTTGCCGCCTTGAGCCTGTCGGGAAAGCGCGCCGTATAGTCGTCGGCGCAAAAATCATGCAAAAACTTGTTCCACTGGCAGCTCGACTTGTCATACTCGGCATACTTGCTTTTGCCCAACCTTACGTCAAGCAAGTCCCCTAACGTAAAAGAGCCGTCGCCGTTTTGCTTGACCGCCTTTGCCGTGGCGACCGTGTCGGCGGTGAACTTAAAATTCTTATCGCCCGTCACTCGAATAAAAAAATCCCGAAACTTAGGTCCGAACGTAAAGCCGCAAGCCAGCAACGGCGTGTTCAACGTCAGCTCGGAAACGACGGGCTTAATCCGCGCTTTGGGCTTGTGCAAAATGCGCTCGCCGTCAAAGTACGCGCGTATAATTTCGTTCAGCTCTATTTTGCTGCCGACGTATTCCAGCCCGAGATTTTTGCATATGGCTTGCAGCTCGTCCCAATACCAGTAATACTTGCAAAACTCGGCATACGATTTGATTTGCTCAAACTTCGGTCGTTCCATATCCTTATTATACCACAGCCGTCCCCAATGTGCAAATCCGTATAGCAAAACAAAAACCGCCTTTCGGCGGTTTTAATTTTCTTGATAATATCAGTTTTAAAGCGCGGATACAATGGCAAAGCCTATTCCGTAGCATATGCCGAACGTGGCGGCAAAGCTTGCAAGCGCGATGATAATTTTGAGCCAAATGGGTTTTACGCTTTTCATTCCCCAAAGCCCGAGTACGGAGAACAAGCCGCCGATACCGCCGCCTATAGCGCCGCCGACTATGGGAATTATTGCGCAAAGCGCGGGTATGTTGCCCCACGTTATGGTGAGCAAAAACGGTAAAATACACAGCACAATCTCATACCACTTTACTCGCGGAGTCAAAGCTATGGTTTCTCCGTTTATGCTAAGGCTCGCTCCCTGCAAAAATCCGCCGTTTGCAATAACCTTGCTACCGTCCTGCATTTGGAATTCTTTTTTGGAAATTTTTTGCAACGGCGTTCCGCCGATCGAAACCGATTTCTTTCCCGTCCACGCGCTTTCGTCATAAACGATTTCGCCGTATGTTTGGTGTTGAACAGCTGTCCTCATAGCTTTCTCCTCTTGATACATTTAGTGTATTAGCACACAATTCATTATACATAAACTGTATAATATTGTCAAATAATTTTAGGTAATAACATGCAAAAAAATTTAAAATGCGACGTGGGAATTAGACTAAAGGAACGGCGGCAACAGTTAAACATGACTCAACGGGACGTTGCCAAAGCGTTAGGGGTTTCTCAACCTGTTTACCAACGTTTTGAAAAGGGCATTTTCGAATGTAACTATTCGCAGTTGTTTGCATTATGCAAGCTGTTCGATATTTCCGCCGACTACCTATTGGGTCTAACGGACTATTAATCCGATTATTTACACGATAGCCGAAACTGTAAAGACTTATTTGTAAAACACCTATACGAACGACAATTATATAGATTTAATGTTTATGATGATGTTCGCCGTGATGTCCGTGGTGATGCCACCGATGATCGTGCGGTCTTTCGTCGCGCGCGCCGTTATTATCGGACGGCTCTTGCGCGCCCGTTTTTGCATAAGCCACGCCCCTCTCGCAGCTCGGATTTGTCAGCGGACACCGACGCCCGCAGCATGGACAAAATTCATTTTCCATAGTTATACCTCCTGATGATTTTTAATTGGTATTGCACATTGTTTTGATTTTCTTATTGTATGCCGTTACGCATATCAATATCGAAACCGCCGCAGTGCAAATTTCCGATATAGGGAACGCCCACCACACGTATGATTGCGGGGTGCGCGTCAAAGTAAACAACCAAACGACGGGCAAAACGATAACCGCAAGACGAAGGGCGGAAATAATAAGCGGGCTTACGGCATAGCGCAACGCCTGCAATACGCCTTGCACGGCAATGCTTATTCCCATAAATATATAACCGATACTCGCAATCCGGATTGCGGTTATTACCGTTTTGGTAATCTTATTCCCGCTTTCTCCGCTTGCCATACCGAAAAGATTTGCAAGCGGTCCCGCAAGGCTTTCAAATAGTACCGTTATTATCAGCGCAACAATAGCAGTGTCTAACAATCCCCATTTTATACAGTCGACAGCGCGCTGCTTGTTGCCCATTCCGTAGTTATAAGACAGCACGGAAATTATCGTATTAGACAATCCGAAACAAGCAAACAATGCGAACTGCATGATTTTATAGTAAATTCCGAAACTGCCTTGTAGGAGCGTCGCATTGTACTTTGCCGTACCCAATATGAGATTTACGCCCAGCATCATTACCGACAAAAGCCCTTGCATTAAAGCCGCTGACAAACCGATATGATAGATTTCTTTTATGACTTTTGCGCTTGGCTTGATATTTTTTACGTTATTGCCAAGCTCTTTGTTGGTGAAATAATGGAACAGCATTGCCACGACGAGCGATAATATTTGACCTATTACTGTCGCCCACGCCGCGCCCGCCACGCCCATTTTTAAGGGATATATAAATACGTAATCGAGTACGATATTCGCAACCGCACCGACGATTTGCGATATTGTGGAATACAGTGTTTTGCCCGTGCTTTGCAAAAAACGCTCGTATATGGTAAATCCGATTGCGCCGAATGACAGCATACAACATATGCCCAAGTATTCGCCGCCCATTTGCGCGACAAGCTTGTTGCCCTTTGACTGAAACGCAATAAACGGTTTTGCGCCGAATAGACCGAACAACAAAAACACCGCATATATGCAAATGCCCAAAAAGATTCCGTTGCCCACTACTCTATCTGATTTATCTTTATTTTTCTCGCCCAACGATTTTGATAAAAGCGCGTTTATCCCCACGCCCGTCCCTACTCCGATCGCTATTATCAAAAGCTGTATCGGAAACGCGTAAGTCAGGGCAAGATTGCCGGCAACGCCCTCCTCGCCCATATTGATAACAAACGCCGTGTCGACAATGTTGTAAACAGCCTGCAAAATCATAGAAACAATCATCGGCAAACCCATCTTCCAAATCAGCTTGCCTATCGGCGCTACTGCCATCTTGTTTTGCGGCTCGGTAATTTCTTGCTGCATAACTCTCCTTTACATACAAAAACGGCGTAAATCCGCAATTGGACTTACGCCGTTAAAGCAACTCATTGACACGATTATTATATGCTTTTGATTACAAAATGTCAAGCATTTTTAAATTCGCTCTAAATACTCTTTTCTCGGTGCGCTGCTCATCTATATGCCACTTCGACAACCAAAAAAACCGCAGGACTTTGTCCTACGGTTTTTGGTGGTCGAAGTGGCGAGACTCGAACTCGCGGCCTCATGGTCCCGAACCATGCGCGCTACCAACTGCGCTACACCTCGACGGCATTTAACGTAACAATATTTTACAACATAGTATTGATTTTGTCAAATGCTTTATCGGAAATTATTGACAAATTAAATCTTGCCGTGCCAATCCTTACTTTAAATTTTTTTCAATAGCGTGCGCCACACATGTAGTATAATACTCGGATATATCGTTTGTTACTGTTTTCCACGGCGTTACGCTGTCCTCTTTCGCGTCGAAAACATGATACACGCCTATATCCCCGCCTACCGCGCGCCTTAACGAAAAGAACCTGTTTTGATTATACTCGACATAGTCCACAAACTCAATGCCGAGCGTGCTTAAAAGCTTGGTTATTTTGATTAGCAGTTTTAGTCTTTCGGGTGACGGCAAAATCGGTTTGCGGATGAGTCGCGGCTCCAGCCTGATCAACGCTATCTTTTGCGCATTGCGCCTACACGCGACCGCCGCAATCTCCCTTACAAGCTCGTCCTTGCCCAGCCGCTCGGCATGGTACACTCTATACTTTTTGTCCAAGCACACGCACACGTCGGTCGGGTTGTACTCGTTCATAAAATACACCGCGGCGTACTCGGCAATTTCGCGCTCGGTCGCCAGCGCCAGTCCCTTTACCGCACGGAGCTGGGCTTGGCGCTGCAGCGGGCGCATGACGGTAAAGAACGTCGCCACGCGATCGGTCATTCCGTCTATTTGCATCAGTTCCTCGTGCGATGCGGAAAAAATTTCCGACACGCTGCCAAACCGTTCCACAAGCCGCCAAGCGAGCTCGTCGCTTTCGTGTTCGTACAGCGTTTTCAGGCAAAACTGCAAAATGCCGATGTCGCTGTTTTCTATATTTATAAGCTTTTTATTGCTTTTATTCACCATCCAACAATCCCGCATCCATGGGGTCGAAATCGTCGTCGCCCGCACTGCCGTATGCGGGGTCGGACGGAGGCGGAGCGGATTGCTCGAAACCGGCGTCCCTGCCCGAATAGTAAGCGGGCGGGTCGGGCATGCCCTTGTCGTCGGGCGAAGTGAACGTGGTGGTAGCGGCGTGCCACAGCAGCTTGACGTTGCCCGTTTCGCCGTTGCGGTGCTTTGCTATATTGAGATACACCTCGGTAGACGCCGACTTGTCGCCGTTATTGCCGCCCGCGACCTCCTTTCGGTCAATGAACAAAACTATATCCGCGTCCTGCTCGATAGCGCCCGAATCGCGCAGGTCGGACAGCTTGGATTCCTTGTCCACGCCCTTGCGCTGTTCTATGCTACGCGACATTTGCGAAAGCAGCAGTATGGGCACGTTAAGCTCTTTTGCCGCCAGCTTGAGCGCGCGCGTAATTTCCGCGATTTCGCGCACAAAGTTGTCCACCTTTTTGCCGCTTTGCATGAGCTGAAGGTAGTCTATCATTACAAAGTCCAAGCCGTTGGAATGCTTGAGTGCGCGGCACTTGCTTAGTATTTCCGCGGGCGTGATGTTGCCCGATTCGTCTATGTACAGGTTTGTACGCGCCAGCTCGTCGCGTGCGGAATACAGCCTGTCCCATTCCTGTTCGCTGACCACGGCGCGGTTGGCACGCGACATGTCGTAGTTGCCCACCGAGCAAAGTATACGCTTGGCAAGCTGGGTCGCGCTCATTTCCAACGAGAACACCGCCACCGAGAACGGCTTGCCCGTGTCGGGACGCTTGCGCCGCGCGGCGTTTACCGCACAGTTCATTGCAAAGCTGGTCTTGCCCTGACCGGGGCGCGCGGCAAGAATAATCAGGTCACTGTTTTGAAAACCGCCGCCCAGTATGCTGTCCACCTTGGAAAAGCCGGTCGGCACGCCGCGGTACGCGGTGGTTTCGGTAGCGCGCTCTTTAAGGTCCTCCAGCACCGATTGAACGTAGCCCTCGAGCAGCTCGGGCTTGCCCCGCCGCGTCGATTCCGCCAATCCGTACAGCGCAGCCTCCGCACGCGCAAGCGCGTTGTCGTCGGGGTCGAGCGCATACGCCTCGTCCGCCATTCTACGCGCAATGTCTATAATGGCGCGCAGCCTTGCGGTCTTTTTTACTATATCGAAATAATATTCGGAGTTGGCGACCGACGGCACGGCGGCTATCATCTTGGACAAATAATCCACGCCGCCTGCACGTTCGAGCGTGCCGCTGTTTTCCAGTGCGCCAACCACGGTGACAAAGTCAATGGGCTTGGCGGCGTTGAACAAGCTTGCCAGCGCCTCGTACACCAGCTTGTGCGCGGGCGTGTAAAAATCGTCGGCGCTAAGCTGCGGCATAAACTTACTCGCCGTTTGCCCGTCAATGAGCATACCGCCTATAAGCGCAATTTCCGCCTCGTAATTGTTGGGCGTTTCGCGCGCAACAACGTGCGGGTGATTTTTTATGAATTCCTCTCTATCGTCCTTTTTAGGCATAGGTCATCTCCTTAACTACAGCTTTGTAGGTAGGTGCGAATCGTAGTCGCGGTATTCTTCGGGGTTGTACGGAAATCTATCGAGCAGCGTGGGCTTGTCTTTTTTGGCGCGGGTAAGCAGTATTATCAGCCCGAACACCAGCGCGCCCGCCGCAATAGCTACCATATACCAGCCGTACGGCACCGCGCGCTTGTACTGATATTGTATATAAGTGTCGGTGTCGTCAAAGTACCGCGAAAACACGTACGCCGTGCCGTTGTCGCTTTTTACCTTGCTCCCCGAGCTTTCCATTCTGTCCGAGCCGTACCGCACATAGTTGAGCAGCAGTCCGTCGGGGTCGGTCCCCTTAAGATACGGGAACGCCTCGTCGATTGCGTGCAGCGACACAACCGTTTCGCCATGCTCGTCGTGCGCGACCGCGCCGTTCTTTATCCGTTCGAGAACGGTAGACGAGCGCAGCGGCTGAACGTTGTCGTAGTTTTCGCGCACGCCGTTGAACGGATTAGCCGACACGGCGGTGTACGTGCGAATAAACGGATTTTCGGTGTGCGTGGTGGTAAAGTCCACCTTGGTGCCCAGCTCGGCAAGCTCGCCGCCGTCGGTCACCTGCCTGCGGTAGCGCACGGTGTACTTTCCGTCCGTATGCGTGGAACTGACCAATGAGTAACCGTAATCGTCGAACAGCCGCGCAAAATAGCTTTGCACCGTGTACTTTTCGCCGTCCGGGTCAGTAATTGCGGAGCTCTCCATACTCTTAACCGTCGTTTCGTCTATACTAAGCTCGTACATATGATAACGCACGCCGTCCTCGGTATAGTCGTAAACGGAAAGCGTTGCGCCGCAGCCGGTGAGCAACAGCGCGGTAAGGCAAACCGCAACAAGCATTATTATCCGCTTGGATTTTTTGATCCGATTAAGCAGCATTACGCAAGCTTTTCCAATTCGTCGAGCGCGGCGTTGAAGAACGCGAACGCGTCGTCATACGGCTTGGGCTGTGCCAAATCCACCTGCGTGTCGCACAAAATGTCATACGGCGATTTGTGTCCGCCCGCGCTGAGGAACTTGGTTTTGTAAATGTCCACGTACCCGTCGCGCGACAAAATGTTGTGCGCAATGCTGGTTGCCGCGGTCATGCCCGTGGAATACTTGTATACGTAAAACGCCTTGTAGAAGTGCGGGATGCGCGCCCACTCGTATGCGATTTTGTCGTCGGACACAACGTGCTCGCCGTAATACTTTTTGTTAAGCTCCAAATACATTTCGCTGAGGTTATCCACCGTGAGCGGCGTACCCTCCAAATCCATTTTGTGCGCATTGTATTCGAACTCGGCGAACATTGCCTGACGGAACACCGTCGTGCGGAATCTGTTAAGCCTAAGGCTGAGCAAGTATTTTTTGACGTTGTCGTCCTTTACGTTTTTGGTAAGGTAGTCGTCCAGCAGCGTTTCGTTGCAAATGGACGCGACCTCGGCTACGAAAATACGGTAGTCCCACTTGGAATACGGCTGGTTGTTTTGCGAATAGTAGGAATGCATGCAGTGTCCCAGCTCGTGCGCCAGTGTGAATATATCCTCGGTGGTGGGCGCGTAGTTCAACAGCACGTAAGGGTGCGCGCTGTACGCCGACCAGCTGTACGCGCCGCCGCGCTTGCCGTCGTTGGGCATAACGTCAATCCAGCCCTCGGTCATTGCGCGGTTGAGCAGTTGCACGTAGTCCTCGCCCATCGGCGCCATTGCCGCCTTGACCATGTCGCATGCCTTTTCGTACGGCAGTTTCATTTCCGCGTTTTCGACGATAGGCACGTACAGGTCGTACATATGCTGTTCTTTAAGCCCGAGTATCTTTTTGCGCAAGCCGATATAACGGTGAAGGGGCGCAAGGTTGCGGTTGACCGCCTCGATAAGATTGGTATAAACGGACGTGGGCACGCCGTCGCCGAACAACGACTGCTCCAAGCAATCGCCGTAGCCGCGCGCCTTGGCGTAAAAGTTGTCCGCCTTGACGTTGCCCGCATAGTTGGCTGCAAGCGTGTTGATGTGCGCGATATATCCGTCGTAAAGATTGTCGAACGCCTTTTTGCGTACCGTGCGATTGCCGTCCGACAAAAGCTCGCCGTAGCTGCCGTTGTTAAGCTCTATCTTTTTTCCGTCCTTTACAACGGGCTTGAACTTGAGGTCGGCGTCGTACAGCATGTGCGCCACGTTGTACGAAACGTTAAGCGCCTCGCCAGCCATTGCAAGCAGCTTTTCCTCTTTGTCCGAAAGTATGTGCGCCTTTTGCCGCACAATCTCTTTAAGCATAAAATCGAAATCGGAAAACTCGGGATCGGCAATGTACGAGTCGAGCACCTTTTGGTCGAGCGCGCCCAGCTCGCTGCTTATAAACGACGCCGCCGCGCCGTACTTGCCCGCAAGCCCTTCCGTGCGCGACGCCAAGCCGACGGCGGCGCCGTTGGTGGAATCCTCGTCGCGGTACATATGCGAGTAGATATAAATAAGCTCGAACTTTTTGGACACATCCGCGTCCAGCTTTAAACAGCCGAGCGCGTCGTTGCGGTTGTTCAGTTTGCCCTTGTACGCCTCGATAGCTCCGAGCGCGTTCTCTACCTCGCCGAACAGTTTTTCAAACGTTTCGGTGCTGTCCACCATGTCGGACAAATTCCAACGGTATTTCTTTTCCACTTCGTTTCTTTTCATATATATAGCTCCTTGTGGTTTATTAACAATAAAAAATTGCGGTTTGCCAAAATATAGTATAGCATACCGTCGCGGATAAGGCAAGTATTAAATTATGAATTCGGAATTAGGAATTATTTAAGCATCGAAATCAGCTTAAACCGACGAATGGGCGAAAAGTCCATGCCGATAAGGACATGCGAGGATACCGACGCGCTTACCGAATAGCCTTGCTCATGCTCAAAGTAGTGACAGCCCGAATATTTGGGCAGCGTGTGCGCGAGCGGCGGGCGCATAACTACAAACCCCGCAGCCTCGAGCGCTTTTGCTTTGTCCGTTTTGCACAGTGCAAAAAACGCCGAGTCACCTTTTACCGGCGGCATGACGCAATCGAGCGAAGATAACAGCGCCGAAAGATTGGCTTTGTTGCGCTCGTGGATTTTGGGCAATACCGAAAGATACGCGGATGCAAGCGCCGCCGAATAGTTGTTCAGCCTGTAATCGTGATTTTCGCCGTCGGTGTATTCGTACCGCGCAAACCGCCGCGCCGCCGTATAATCGTCGCAGCAAACCGCCGCACCGCCGCCATCCGATCCGAAACCGATAACCACGTAATCGCCGTCGTACCGTCCGCCGCAATTCGCGCCTGCGCAAAGCTCGATAGTGGGTACGTTCCACGCCTTGCACATGGGGATCAACCTGTCGTAGTCGGCAATGCTGCCGAACGCGTTGTCTATTATTACCGCCTTTGGCAGCTTGTTTTGCAGGCTCGCCCAAACAAGCGCGGTTTCCAGGGCGAGCGGCGAAACACACCGCGTTTCGGGCTCGCAGTCCAAAAACACGGGCACTCCGCCCATATTGGTCACGGGCGCAAGGTAGGAATAAAACGTGAACGTGGGCACAAAAACATAGTCCCCGCTTTGCACTCCGCAAAGATGCAGCGCGGTATGCACCCCGCCGTCAAACGTGCTTACCGCCACGGCGCTTTTGCCCGTCATCGCGGCGACCTCACCCTCCAAGCGCGACACGTAATCCGTACCGCCCAGCGCGTCGTTTAGTGCCGCCGCCGCCTCGCCTTGTCTGTCTATGAAAATCATAGAATTAGTATGTACAATTAAAAGTTAAGAATGCACCTACCTCTTTTGGAAAAGCAGTAGGCAATAAAGCTTTACGCGATATGTTTTCCACATATTCGAGTTAAAACACAAAGTAGCGCAACAAGGCAAACGTGATTAGCAGTGCAACGATAAGAGCGCCTACGCAAATTAATATTATCGTAACCTTTTTGGATTTTTGCTCGTCGCGGTTGGGTTTGCCGTAAATTTTGCGGTTGACCGAATTTATCATGCGGGATATGCGCTTGTATACCAGCAGCGTTACGCCTACCGCAATCAAGCAGCGCAACAGGTTGAACGGCAGCACGGACGCCCAAAGGTAAAAGGTGTAAAACGTTTCCTTGGTACAAGCGGGAAACAGCGGTTTCATTATGCCGACGAGCGGCGCCCAGCTCCCGCCGAAAAAGACCTCTACGTAAAACGGCACAAGCACAAGCCAATTAATCAGCATGGCTACCGTAACCTCAGCCAACGTTCCGATTGCCATACCGACAAGCGCGCCCTTAAATGTGCGGTGCTTTTTGTAGATAATTCCTGCGGTCACGGCAAACACGCACGATGTGACAAGGTCGGACAGCTCGCCCACAAACATAGTGGACGTGCCTTTTACTACAAGCTTGATTAGTATTTCCACCACCACGATTACCCCGCCCGACACAGGACCGAGCGTGAACGAGCCTATAAGTATGGGTATATCCGACAGCTTAAAATCCAAAAAGCTCGGAAATGCAAACGGCAGTTTAAAATTGAGTATATACAGCACACCCGCCAATGTTGCAAACATCGCGATAAACGCGATATGCGTCGAGCTGATACCTTGTTTTGTGTTTTCGTTAGACATATAAAAACTCCCCAAGCATGCCTTGGGGAGTGTGTAATACAATAACATAAAATATTGTACGTAATTCTTTTATCATCCGGACTGTACCGTCGGTTCGGGAATTTCACCCGATCGGGGTCGCTTGTGCGACCTTAGTGGACTTTTACCACCGGTGGGGAATTTCACCCCGCCCCAAAGAATACTGTAAACTTATTATATACGGCGGGTAATATTTTGTCAAGCATATTATAAGGTTAGGGCTCATCACTGCGTTCGGAATGCCAAAAAAATTTTTGCCAAACTAAAACCGCTACGGAAAAATCCGTAACGGTTTTGAATGTCGGTTGACTGAGCTATGGATTAAAGCATTTGCGTCATATCAAACACATATTCTTGCTCGGTGTCATCGGTATACGATACAGTCGTTTTAAGAAAGACCAATATCTCTTCGCCTTCCATTTCCACAGCCATTATAAGATCTACGTCGCTAACGGTATCGTCCTTTTCGAGAATTTCCACTTCGGGATGCTCCTCGTCGCCGCCGACAACCTCGCCGCTGACGTGCATTGTCCATTCCTCGCCGTCCTTAAGGTACAGCTTGAAACCCCATTCGTACATTTCCATCTTGGCGTTGCCGTCATCGGTCAAAAGCTCCGCCTGAGGGCGCTCGACGGTGTCGATTTCGTACTCGTTGTCGTCCATTGTAATCGTATACAAGCCGTCGTCATAGGTGACCGTTACGGTGCTGTATGCCGAAATCTTGTCGGTTACTGCGATAGCGATTTGGCTGCCGTCCGCATTGGGCACGTACGTGCCGCTTGCAACATAGGTGTAGCCCTCGTAAAGCTTGAACGTATCGTTGTCGTAGATTTCCAGCATGACCGATTTGTTCTCGTCCTCAAGGATACCTACAAGCTCGGCAGTGCCGCCCTTTTGGAATATCCATACGAATTGGTCGGATATAAGCGAAAGTCTGCCGTTGTTTGCGTCGAATACTACGTTGTAAACCAAATCCTCATACGACGTGATGAGCCACATATCCTCCTCATCATATACAGGTACCCATTCCGGAAGGATAAACGAATAATTCTCGCCTGTCTTAGACCAAGTACCCTCGCCGCCGTAAGCCGCCTCATAACCATCGTTATTCTTTTGGTAAATGGTGTAGCTGCCGCGTTTGTTGACTACAAGCTTGTAATCGTCCTCGGTCCAAGCGGATACTATAACGGATTGCGATTCTTGATCCCAACCACGTCTTTCGTCGCCGACCTTTGTGACGTACTCGCTGCCGTCCCACTCGTCGTACTGCACGTATTTAACAAACTTGTACTCGCCCGCGATTGCGTCCGGCTCAAGATAGTCGTCATAGTAGTAGCAAGCGAACAACCACAAATTTTCGTAATCGGCGTTCATCGGCAACATGCCCGATACCAGTTGATCCTCCGCGATGATTTTCAAAATCTCCATGAGCTCGTCGGTAAGCGGATATGCGCCGTCCTCGTTGACGTACTTGGCGTAGTAGTTTTCGACAAGTATGTCGTCGGGGTTGGGTATAGACGCTACGTTGCGATCGTTGTACTTGTAATCCTTAAAGCCACGCAGTAGCTCGCGGTAATCGTCGTAGGTTTTACCCTTGGTAAGATCCATCTCGTCTTCCCAATCGGTGACGTCAACAATGTACGGATTTACCCTGCCGTCGGTGGTAAGGTCCATGTAGATAAGCGCGCCGCCCGCACTGAATCTATCCAAGCTTAAGTCGCCTGTGAGCATGACCATAACAATCTTGCCGTCGTAGTAATAGTAGCCCGTTTCCTCGTCCTTAGTAAGCTCAATCTCGCCGGTAAGCGGAACGGGAACAAGCTCCTTGTTTTCGGGACGATCATACTCAGCAAGCGTTTCCTCGGTGGTTATCGTGTTGGTTGTGTTTTTAACGTCGGCGGTCTTTTCGATTTTTACGCTGACCGTTACGGGGTAATTATCGGCTTTGGCGCAAACAGCCAAATAAATGGTGCTGCCTACTTGATCCTCGGTGAACTTGAACTCTGTGTATTTGCCTACGCCGTAGCTGTCGTCGTCGAATGCCCAATATGCTTGGTCGGCGCTGACGGTTACGTCGTAACCGATATAATCGATTGCCGCAACTGCGTCGCCCTGAACGGTCGCCTTGAATGCCGCGCCTACGGTGGGCGAAAGCGCGATAATCGCGGTAGCGTCTTCCTTGTAAAGCGTTAAGTTTACCGTGCCCGCGCCGGTGACGGTAGCAACGGACGCGGAGGGAGTAGCAAGAATGAACTCAATCTCCAGCTTAGTTGTCGTCGTTTTGTTGGTAATGTTGATATAGCACTGCTTGCCCTTGGCCATTTCGATGGGCTGCTCGTACTCGTCGAATATACCGCTACCCTCGGCAACGGTTTCGCCGAGCAAGAATCTCGGGTTAATGGTGTAGCTGTACAAAACGCTTTGGTAGCCGACGGCGTAAAGTTTGTACGTACCCGTGCATTCGGCAGTAAACGCATAGTAAGCCGTTTCGCCTGCGGGGATTTCCACCTGCACCTTGTACGCGTCAACGCCACCGATTATTCTTGACCAATCGTTGTATTCGGCCCTTTCCTCTTCGGTCATTGCCTCCATTGTTTCAAAGTCGAGAACGTTGACGGGATAAATCGTTATAGTTTGCTCGGTTTTGGTTGCCGACAAGCTGTTGTACGTGTTGTCATCACCCTCGCGTATATAAGTGCCCTCGTCGCTTTTGTACATGGAGTAGCCGTCATCGTCGCACTCATATGCATAGTTTACGGGAAGGTCGTAAATCTTGATGTGATAATCGCCCTTTTCCGCCTCTATTCTTGCCAAACCGGTTGCGTCGAGCTCTACAGCCTCAAGGCAGTTGCCGCTGAGCGTGCAAATACCGACCGTTACGCCCGCTACGGTAAACGGCGAGCCGTCGGGATTGACAAGCTTAACCTTGTAAGCAAACTTTTCCGCAAGATTTACGGTGAGGTTGCGGTCGGCGGAGAACGTCAATGCCGTATCCGCAGGCACCTCGTAGTTTTCGGGCAGGTTGTCAAGCTTGACGGTGTAATCGTCAGCCTTGACAAGCGAAAACTCTACCTTGCCGTTTTCGTCCGTCGTTTTGGGTGCGTATGCTATCCCGCCCTTTTCGACCGTTACCGTTACGCCCTTGACCGGCGTATCGTCCATTTTGACGGTGACGGTGTATGTAACAGGCTTGTTATCGGGCTTTTTGTCATCGTTGCCGCCGCCGCAAGCAACGGTTATGCCCATGCAAGCGACAAGACACAGCGCCAAAAGCACAAGCACGATTTTGTTACGCAGTTTTGTCATTTTTTTGCCTCCTAAATTTTTTCGTCATTACGACGTCATTAACTAAATTTTTTATCCTTTTTAATTCCGAATTCATAATTCCGAATTCCGAATTATATTAGGGGTTTTGCGCGTCGTGCGTTTTGTAGTACCAGCACAACCTTAACCACTCGTTTTCAAGCGCCTCGTCGTACTCATTGTCCATAAGTATATTCACGCGCGTTTCTATATACAAATTGAGAAGAGCGACCAAATCGTCGTCCACCTTGACCAAGCCCGCATTTTCGCCTGTTTCGGCGGCGGCGATATAGTCTTTCATTATTTGGGTGTAGTCTTTAAAGTCCCTATCGATGCCGCTTTGCGTCAAATCGAACTTTGCGACGTAGTTAACAACGTTCTCATCGTCTTGGTCGGTGTAATATGCTATCCTGTACTGCAAATTGAAAACATCGTAATCGCAATATTCGTCCAACGTCGGGACCTTTAATTTTTGATTGACAAGCTGCTCAATCGACAACGTGGGAGAAACCTGCGAGGGATACTTAACGTCAAGGTAAATATAGCTGCCGAGCGAGCCGTCCGCGTTCTTTACGTGGTAGTAGCCCTGTTCGTCCTTGCCGTATTCCACCGCGTCCGCAAGCTCAACGCCGAGTATGGTTTCGCCGTCCGAGCTCAATATCAAATTGAAAACGCCTTCCGAACACTGCACAAGCTCGGTAACCGATTGACCCGCGTTGGTCACCTTAAAGTCAAGCTCGCCCATATCCTGCATGAGCAGCGCAACCTCTATATAGTATTTGTGACCCGCGGTCAAATATCTGTACACTACAAAGTTTTGCTCGTTTACTCCGTCGCGCACAAACCTATCGTCGCCGCTGAAAGCAAGCGCGTTATCGGGGTCGGTGTCGTCGTCGTACAGCCAAACCTGCGACGCCGTATCGCCTTCGGGCAGTAACGATTCGATTTTGTACACCGCGCTCTCGTCGGGGGTAAACGTATATATGCGAGTTGCGACCGCGCCCATTACGTGTGTAAGATCGGCGGTGAATACGGTGTCGACCTCAACGGGGATTGCCGTTTTTTCGGTAAGACCGAGAATGGGATTGCCTATATACTCGCCATCGTCGCCGTAGTGGGAGTAGAAGAAACAAAGCTCCAGCCAGCCGTTGGCGCGCTCCGCCTTGCCCTCAACCTTTGCCATAAACGCCGAAAGAATGTCGCGCAGCTCCTCGTCCACCGGCAAAAATCCGTATATATCGGACGCTGCGGCAACGCTGCAATACTCAACCAAATCGGGACGGTAGTCGCGCACCGCTCCGCCGTTTACACTAAACCGACAATCATTGGCATACTCGCCCGCGTCGTCAAGCTCGGTAATAAGCGTTGCAATAGATTTACGTCCGTTCCAGTTGGTCGCGCCAAGCATGTTTACAAACAGCATAGGCTTTTCGTCGTTGCCCGCGTACATGCTGTTTTGCAGGCTGTCGAGTACGATGTGATAATATCCGTCCACAAGCTCCACGCCTGCATAGTACGGATACTCGCCCGACGTAGGCGTGCCGTACGCCGCCGTGCGCGGCATATCCAAAACCTCGTCCATTGCGGACATATCCTCAAACCGCACGTTGCGGATGTACACATTGTCCAAGCCGACGTCCACCGTGCTGTCTTTTATATACGACAATGCTAAGCCATGTTCGCCCTCGGCAAGCACCGAGTACAAATAGCATGTCTTCCAGCCGCGGGAATTGCCCGAAATTTCTTTTATAACCATTTTGCCGTCCCACACCGCCGACAAAATATCCGTGTCGGTTTCGGTTTGGGAATAGTAATCGAACGCAAGCAACTTGCCCACGGGCATTTTTACCGTTGCATACAACGCGGACATGGAGTTCGGTTTTTTGGCGTTGGACGAGCACAAAACCTCGTCGTCCTCCGACACACCCTCTTCCGTTTTGAGTATGAACGGCCACATATATTCGTTTTCCGTTTCGCCGTACCAGTTGACGTACATGTCGTCGGTCGCCTCAAAATTGTTGATTGCCGCGGCAACCTTTTCGTAATGATCGGCGGGTACGGTAATATCGGGCTTGGACATTTCGGTCGTAATAGGCTCGCTATCCTCTCCCGGCGTAAACGTTTGAACGTAATCGTCGCCTATAAACCGCTTTATCAGCCGCTCCCAAATTTCCGCGTCGGGTATAGCGCCCGCCTCGATATGCGCTATCGCGCCGTAACGGTCGATAACAATGGTCGTGGGGAAATCGGTTATTTGAAAGTGCGTGACAAACGAATTGGTGTCGCGCATCATAGGGAAGGTGTAATCGTTTGCCTCCCTATAGCTTGCTATTAACGATTCCGAATCGCCGCCCATGTAATTGCTGATGGCAAGCAGCTCGATTTGTTCGCTGTAGTTTTGATAAACTTCGTCCATTGCGGGCATTTCCTTCACACAGTACGTGCATTTTGTGCCCCAGTTGTTTATGATAACTGCCTCTTTGGTTTCCAAAAGCTCGGCAATGGAATATTCTTTTCTTGCGCCGTCCACCTCGTAAGGCGTAGTCCATACGTAATCGTGAATAATATCGCCTATCTTGTAGATCTTATCGCTCGGCGCCGCCTCTTCTATTACCGCCGAACTAAGCACGACCTCGTCCTGAAGCGCCGCAGCGGTGAGCCGCGCGGTTTTTGTAATCGTATAGCCTTCCTGAATGCTCGGGATGCTCACGGTGTAATCACCCGCGGGCAGGGAGAAAGCAAGCACGCCGTCCGCGCCCGTCTTGCCCGTATGTTGAGGTCTGCCCGTACCGTCCAAAACAAATACCGACAAGTCGGTGAATTTAAGTCCGCCCTCGCTGCGCACGGTAACGGAATACTCCACCGCCTCGCCGTTGCGCAGTTCGATTATTGCGTTAGGCACTTTGCCAGTAGCGGTTTTGGTGTCGGTGTAAATATTGCCGTTGGGAAGGTTGGACACCGTAACGGTGTAATCGTCGTAGTCAAGCTCGCACGACGCTTTACCGTCGCCGTCGGTGACAGCCGTAACGACAGTGTCGTCGTTCGACCAAGTGACGGTTACGTTTTGCGCGGGCGCGCCCGTTTTGTCCTTTACCTCAGCAGTATAGATCACGCGCTTTACGGACAGCGTTACGCTTGCGCCCACGCGCATATCGGGAGTGATCGATATATTGGAATACGTAAGCCTGTCTTCCAGCCCGCTAATCACCACGTTGTACGTGCCTTCCGCTATTTTTGCGGTAGCTATGCCGTTTTCGTCGGTCTTGGCACTGCCCTTGGTCTTGCCCGATTTTTGCCACGAAACAGTTACGCCCTGTACGGGGGTTTTGTCGGGCGCAAGCACCGTTAAGTTGTATTCAACTTTGGGCGCATTGCTATCGTCATCGCCCGATCCGCAGCCGACAACACAAAAAACAGTAGTGCAAAGCAGCATTATTGCTGCCGTTAAAAATACAATAAGTCGCTTTTTCATGACCCTCTCTCTAAGAAAAACGCGCCGAAAAACCCTTCTCGACGCCGTTGTCATACCTTATTATAGCATATGCAAAGTTTAATTGCAAGTGTTTATGGTAATTATGCAAATAAAAAGTTGAGATTCCTCGCGTTGCTCGGAATGACAAAAGAATAACCTGCTTTTGTCATTCTGAACGCAGTGAAGAATCTCAACCCTAACGCGGCATTAGCCGCAACAATTCCTAATTCTTAATTCCGAACTATTTAGCCAAGCTGACCGCAACCGCGCAAGCGACCGTCGCGCCGACCATGGGGTTGTTACCCATGCCGATAAGACCCATCATCTCGACGTGCGCGGGAACGGAAGAGCTGCCCGCAAACTGCGCGTCACTGTGCATACGGCCCATCGTGTCGGTCATGCCGTACGAGGCGGGACCCGCCGCAACGTTGTCGGGGTGGAGCGTCCTGCCCGTGCCGCCGCCGCTGGCGACCGAGAAATACTTTTTGTCGTTTTCCTGGCACCATTTTTTGTACGTGCCCGCAACGGGGTGCTGGAATCTGGTCGGGTTGGTGGAGTTGCCCGTAATGGACACGTCAACCTTTTCCTGACGCATGATTGCCACGCCCTCGCTTACGTCGTCCGCGCCGTAGCAGCGGACCTTGGCGCGCTCGCCGTCGCTGAACGGAACTTCGCGCACTATCTTAAGCTCGCCCGTAAAGTAGTCGTACTTGGTTTGAACATAAGTAAAGCCGTTGATACGCGAAATTATGTACGCCGCGTCCTTGCCCAAGCCGTTGAGTATAACGCGGAGCGGTTTTTTACGCGCTTTGTTGGCGTTGCGTGCAATGCCGATAGCGCCTTCCGCCGCCGCAAACGATTCGTGACCGGCAAGGAAAGCAAAGCAGTCCGTTTCCTCGCGCAACAGCATTGCGCCGAGGTTGCCGTGACCCAAACCGACCTTGCGCTGATCGGCAACGCTGCCGGGAATGCAGAACGACTGCAAGCCCACACCGATGCATTCCGCAGCCTCAGCCGCAGTCTTTACACCCTTTTTGAACGCAATGGCGCAGCCTACCGTGTAAGCCCACACCGCGTTCTCAAACGCTATGGGCTGAACGCCCTTAACGATTTCCTCTACGTTCACGCCGCGCTTTAAGCAAATGTCGCGCGCCTCCTCCAAGGAGGCGATCCCGTACTTTTTGAGCTCGGCGTTGATTTTGTCTATTCTTCTTTCGTATCCTTCAAACGTGATAGCCATGTTAATCTCCTCCTTACTCATTCCTCGGAATTATGTACTTGGCGGCGTTTTCAAACCTGCCGTAATGCTTTTTGGCTTTTTCGAGCGCCTCGTTGCCGCTTACGCCTTCCGACACAAGTTTCATCATTACGCCGAGGTTGACGTACTCGTAGCCGATTATCTCGCCGTTGTTGTCGAGCGCGATACGGGTTACGTAGCCTTCCGCCATTTCCAAATAGCGCGGTCCTTTGAGCTTGGTGGAATACATAGTGCCCACCTGACTGCGCAAGCCCTTGCCGAGGTCCTCGAGTCCCGCACCGACGGGCAAGCCCGCGTCCGAGAAAGCCGACTGGCTACGGCCGTAAACTATTTGCAAGAACAGCTCGCGCATAGCAACGTTGATAGCGTCGCAAACAAGGTCGGTGTTGAGCGCCTCGAGCAACGTCTTGCCGGGAAGAACTTCCGCCGCCATAGCCGCCGAATGCGTCATGCCCGAGCAGCCGATGGTTTCCACCAACGCCTCTTCAATGATGCCGTTCTTGATGTTGAGCGTGAGCTTGCAGGTGCCCTGCTGCGGCGCGCAGCAACCGCAACCGTGCGTAAGCCCGCTAATATCTTTGATGTCGTAGGCTTGTACCCACTTGCCCTCTTCGGGAATGGGCGCCGGTCCGTGATTGCAACCTTTCGCCACGCATTGCATATTTTGTACTTCGCGTGAATATTGCATAAAAAACAACTCCTCCGTAAAAAGTTTTTGCTTAATGATTATAACACAGGCGTAAAAAAAAGGCAATAGTTTTTTCAATTAAGAATTAAGAATGCAGAATTATTGAAAAGACTATATTTAATTAATTATGCGGCTACGCCTAGATTTCTCCACTCCGTTCGCGGCGCTCACTTCGGTCGAAATGATGGGGTATGTCATTGTATTTTCTTAAAAGTCATACCAACACCACATCATCCCGAGCACAGTCGAGGGATCTAGGCGAACCGCCGCATACATGTTCGGACATTACCACCATTAATTCCGAATTCCGAATTAAAAAAATATATTGCCTTATCGCTTGATTTGCGCTATACTATATAATATATATAATAAAGGAAAAGCGAAATGAACAAGGCGTTAAAGAAAACTCTTAAAATAATCGGAATAGTTTTGGCTGCGATTGTCGGACTGTTTTTGCTGTTGTACTTGATTTTGTTTTTTATAGGCTTGGGCAAGTACGGCGACGCGCGCGATATTCGCAAATACGTTTGCGTCGTCCCCGAAATAAACAGCGGCTGGGCGCCGCAGGGCATTGCCTACACCGGCGACGGATATTATATCCAAACGGGATACGACGGCGACAACAACGTGGTTGTATACTTCGGTAAGGGCGAGAGCTTTAAACGCATAATCCCCGTCGACGACAAGGGCAAGACGGCAAAAGGACATGCCGGCGGCGTGGCTTGCACCAAGGACAACGTATATATCGCCAACGATTATTCGGTTTTGCGCCTCGAGCTTAGTGCGATCAAGTCCGCCAAAGCGGGCGGCAAGGTAACCGTGGCGCAAACAATCGCCATGGACAATCGCGCCGCATACTGCTATAGCGACGACAGCCATTTGTACATAGGCGAGTTTTACCGCGCGGGCAATTACGAAACGGACAAGTCCCACTACTACACCACCCCGAGCGGCGAAAAGAACAAGGCGATAGTATCGTGCTATGCGCTGGACGGCGACGGCATGGTTTGCACGGACGGCGTACAGCCCTACCCCGAATATTGCATATCGGTGACCGGGCTTGTGCAGGGCTTTGCAATCAAGGACGGCACGGCGGTGCTGTCACGCTCGTACGGGCTGGTCGATTCGGAGCTGCAATACCACACACTGCCCGCCTTGCCGAGCTCGCAAATAACGGTATCGTTCAAAAAGAACGAAACCGCACAAAAAAAGCAAGTGCCGCTTTATTATCTTGACGGCAAAACGCTGTTCAAAACGCTCACCCTCCCCTCATTCTCCGAGGACATAACAATAGTAAACGACCGCGTTGTGGTGACAAACGAATCCGCCGCGAACAAATACATTGTAGGTAAGCTGTTCGGCGCAAACAAAGTGTATTCGTACCCGCTGTACAAAAAGGCAAAATAAATTTGATTGTAATCACAGACATAGCAAGATGATTAGTACAAGTAAAATCGGCAAGCAGTATTGCTTGCCGATTTTTGATAGCATGTTATCTTAGCCGAATAACTGTTTTTTAAGCAAATCGAATTCGACGTCGGTAGCAATGACAAACTCCTTTACCACGCGTTCCAAAATCTTTATTCTTTCCGGATTGCGTGCACGTCTAAGCCGCTGTCTTGCAATTTCAATAGCTTCCTGTCTATCGTTGTCTTCCGAAATCAAGATAATCTTTTCAATCTCGTCCATGCACTTGTTTTCAAACTCATTTACATCTTCGGCTTCATCAGTAATATCATCATCGTCTTCGTCGTCCGCACCCTCTACTTCGCCCTCGTCACCATCTTCGTCTTCGGCTTCGTATTCCTCGTCATCATCGACTTCGTCATCGTCGCCGTAATGCAAATCGTAATCCCAGTATTCCTTGCTATCGAAATCGAAATCTTCGCATTCGTCGCTTTCTTCCTCATCCACAGTATCGGCATTAACGCCGGCTATGCAGTCAAAGAAGTCTTCATCTTTATCATCGCCAACGCATGCGTTGTTGTCCGTTTCTGGCTCTTCACCCATAGAGCTTTCGGCATATTCTTTTGTTTTGTAGTAGTATTCGTAGTGGCCGTGAATCGGTTGACCGCCGTGCACTTTTATGAAAACCTCGCCCGGCTGCATACGGTGCATAAGATGGTCTTGAGATACTGCGGGAACCGTAATGGCGTTGAATTTGCCGTTTAAATACGCTATCGGGTCGGGCACAGTCGTTTTTCCGAGCTCATCGCTAAAGCGTTCGGCGGTGTTCTCATCGTTAGTTCCGACGAAAATTTGAAGGTTGCAGTTTTCGGTCATCGTTTTCCACTCCGACGAATAACGCGCTTCAAGCTGAGACAAACTTTGCACGACCATTGTGAGAAAAATCTTCGATCCCCTACCCGTTGCGAGAACATTAGGGTAAACCGAATCGGGCATCATGGTGCTAAACTCGTCGATAATAAAGTTAACGGGCACGCTTTGCGCTAAATTACCCTTGATATGATCGGACTCCAAAACCGTATTGATTCCCACTGTGAGTAACTTATTTACGCATTCGCGCACTACTACGTCCGCAAAATTGACAAGAATATACAGCATTTGCGGAGTTTGCGTGAGCGTGTTGAAATCGAAATTATTATCCGAAGTAAGAGCTTCTATCTTGGGATCCGCATATTGATTGAACATATCTCCGGCAAAACCGAGATAGTTCAATCTAGTGGTTCCCGCATTATTTAACGCTACGCGGCTATACTTGCATGCATTGGAGCTCTTTTTCCGTGAAGTGAAAAAGCCTTTGTCGTCAAACTCATTGCCTTGATATCCGCTTGTCTCAAACGATTCATAAACCTCGCGCATTTTAGCTATAGTGATGTCCTTTGGAGAAAGGCGTACGCGCCGGGATCCGGAAGAAAGTCTTTGATCTTCCATCAATCCGATAGCTATGCCCAACAATAATTGCCGCGCTATATCCTGCCACGAACGGTCGGTCTTGAAATCGGTTTGCGGAAAAAGTTCGTTTATAAGCATGCGCAACTTGGTTTCCGCTTGAGAGATCAAGCGTTTTTGCACTGCTTTATCACTCTTTAAACACGCCGCCGCATATTCCTCCGCAATTGACTTGAGCGGGTTGATAAGCACGTCGGTTTTTGTGGGATCAAGCGCGTTAAAAACATGAACATTTTCCTTGCCGAATACGCGCTCCGAATGGGCACGGGTGTAGCGCAACAGCTCGCCCTTGATGTCGATAACCACTATGCTCGACTTGCCGTCCGCATTGGCCAACTGCGATAATATATATCCCTGCGTTTTGCCGCTGCCCGTACTGCCTATGATCAATGCGTGCGACATTTCTTGGACTGAATAAACCCTCAACTTACCATTTTTGTCGCGCCGTGTAGAGACAATCGGCCCTTGCATGACGGGGGCTTCGGGCTCCGAATATGTAGCCACACAAAACCTATCGTCCGTATCAAGCTCGTCCAATTCGCGTAATTTTGTGTGCTCGTTGCCGGGTAAATCCTTGCATATTCGGCAAAGCAAGTCGTAATTCAATTCCGTATTGTTATTCATTATCCCCTCCTGCAGCGCCCAAAAAATCGTTGCGCTTGAAATTGTTCGGCATGATCGAATAAACCGAGCAAACCGTATTTGCCAAACCTTCACGTAATTTAAAATCGGCAATGCCTTGCAGTCTCGCGTATATCGATTCGCGTTTATCGGCGTCCTGCTCGACGTATAACATCATCAAGCCCGCGGCGACACAACCCTTTTTGAGCGAACCGTTCAAGCTCGGCAAAACCATTTCCTTGGGCTTATCCTGTAGGTACATGACAAGAGAATACGTCAGTTGATACTCGCCGTAGCTATCGTTGTTCGATCCTTGTTTTTTGGCAAGCACCGACACCGCGTCAAACATTGCATTATCATAGCTGTCGGTCAAAGAATCCAAAAACGCATAAGCTTTTTCTTTGACATCCAGTGCGCGTAGCTCGCCCGGCGTTTTGCCGTAAGCATGCGGATCGCCGCAAAACGAACATATGTACCGCCTATATATCGCCGCCTGCATTGACGACCTAATCCCCGAAAAGGTAGGATCGTTTAAGTGCCGTTCAAGCTGTTCTTGCTCTGCGGTGCCGCACATAAATATCGGCGCGACGGCGTTAAGCACTTCTTCGATCGGAAGCGAAAGTATCTCGCTTACTATTATAGATTGGCGCAGCGCCGTTTCCGTTACGTAATCGGTAGTTTCCGATCGCATAGCCGACACTGCGACGCCTTGCTTGGACATATCCGTATCGCGCACATGCTCGAACGTAACAACCCCGTCCTCGTACTCCGCCTTGCACGCCTTAATCGGACGGCGCATACTCCCAAAGTCTAATGATTTTGCCATGGTTTGTCTCCTTTATCGTAAGAATTTTATTTACCGCACGGCTATAAAAACATGCCGCGGTGAAGTCCGCTCTCCCTGCGAACCTATTTGTCCTGCTTTGCCTTTTTGGCGCCGCTGTTGTAGGCTTCGTCGCAAAGCCCGTATATCACCGCATCGTCGGCTGTGATTATGTAATCACGATCGCAATCCTTGGCGATTCGTTCGGACGACTGCCCCGTACATTGCGCCAAAATCCTGTACAACCGCGACCGCAGTTTGGATATGTGCTGCGCAGCAATCACAATGTCGGTCGCCTGACCGCTTGCCGCTCCCATCGGCTGGTGCATCAAGTATTCGGTGTACCTAAGCGCACAACGCTGTCCCTTGTCACCGTATGCCGCAATGACCACCGCCATTGACGCGACAAGCCCCGCCGAAATCGTTCGAAATTTTACGCCGAACTGTCGCGCTCGATCCATAGCGCCCAGTATCGCCATTCCGGCTGATACCGAACCGCCGGGACAGTCCACTATGTAGAGCGTGATAACGCGGTCTTTTATCGGCACAAACTCCGCTTCAAACCGATCTGTCCAAGCCCCGATCGCAACCGATACATTGCCGGCTAAATCGCGGTCGATCTCGCCGTTTACAAGTATCGTTCCACGACATTCGTTTTCGTTTTTCTGTTCTGTCATGACCTTAAGTCCTCCTATATTTGTTCGAGCTTTGCGTAAAGCTTCCCCACACAATGTCATTGTATCACATTATTTTGTTTTGCAAATTATGTCGTTTCAACAGCCAAGCAACCGCAGCATCGAGCGGCATGGTCGGGAGAAAAAGCTTTACAAGCGATCTCTCCCGACGCCGCCGATAGATTTTAGGCCGGATAATCTACATAGTTCGGGTGGAAGTGGAATTTGGGCGTGTGGATCCACTCGTATTCGGAAACAAGCTCGACCTCGCAATCGGCCATTGTCACGGCGCGATCGAGCTCGTTTGAGAAATTGCACGGATGGCGATTGGAAGGCGACCAAGTTTCCGGCCTTTCTCCGTAGACGTAGCCTCCGCAGTGGATGAGTACTTTCATAGTTTTTTACCTCCAAAAAATATATTTAGGTCAGTGCCTATATACACTATACCACATTGTGCCGGACAAGCTTTTGCTCCGTTTCAACGGCGTAGTCCGTGCCCGCGCACCCATAACTGCGAATTGGAAGACGCTTGCGTTGGTAACATAAACAGTACGATATTCTACCCGTCGAGAACGAACGTTGACTCGCTCCGTCACAATGTATTTACATTATAAACTATAAAAAAATTGCTCTACTTTGTTTGTTTCAACGAAAAACGGCAACCGCTAATCGCGATTGCCGTTTTTATTGTGTGATAGTAGATATCTAATTACATCTCAGTTTATGTTTCCAAAATCTGTTTTACCGATTTTTTTTATCATATCGATCATATAGCTGATTTTGTAGCAATAAATACTCCGCATCCGTCGCTATAATAAACTCCCTGCGCACTCTATCAAAAATACTTACTCTATATTTGTACATTTCATTATGTTCTTGCTTATAATCTTTATTAGCAAATCGCACCCATTCTTTTGCAATTTTTATTGAATCCTGCCTTGTATGTTCCGAACTCAACGCCATAATAGCTTCGATTGTGTCCATACATACATTCTCAAACGCAATCGCTTTTGAATCATCCTTTTTATAACTCCTAATTTTCTTATATGCCTTATTATCTATAATTTTACAAACACAGTCATAAAATACTTCTTCTTTTTTTCGTTTTGTAATTTTACCGTTACGGGCTCTAAATGTAATGTCTCTAAGTCTATCACACCCGTAAAGCATGTGACATGGAGGAAACTTCATAGCGCGCGGCAATTCCAATTCCTTTAAATTACGACATTTTTTAAATAATTCTATATCTATCGATTTAACACTATCGGGGATTATAACCCGTTCTATTACTTCGCACGAATCGAACGTACTATATATCCTTTTTACACCATCCGGTATATTTCCGGTCGCTATAACCGCTAATAGCAAAAACAATTCCGCAACGCTGACTAAGCCCGTCAAACGCTCTGCGTCTTTGGGATAAACCATCTTGTACAATTCATAATAAAATTGTTCTTCGAATGATTTAATATCGCTCGCAAATTTTAACACGTTATATTTGTGTTTATTGGGACTTGCGCACAAATAGCCGAATTTGGACAAATAATTATCAACCAATTGATTACCGTATCCACATTTTAACTTATCAAGCATTTCGTCCGATTCAGTGGCTTGAAAATACTCCTCAAAGTTCTCATGCTTCCAAACGTTGAACAAATAATTATCACACAATTTATTACTGTCGCCGCATTTTAACTCATCAAGCATTTTGTTCAATTTAACGGCTTGAAAATACTCCTCAAAGTTCTCATGCTTCCAGCGGTAAACCCCATCGACTTTAGACATAATAGAAAGCGACTCAAAAGCTTCCGGCAATATATCGTCCCGCAACTCTTTTATATCGCCGAAACAATTATCACGTAAAAAAACTACTATTTTGTTGTATCGCTCCAATTCGTCACTTATGCGCTGCTCAACTCTTTTGCTAAGCTTTTTACGAGGCTCTATTTCCCGTTTCTCCTCATACAGTTGCACGTCCGTCAAATCCCCCACTTCGTCGGGAGGTTCTATTTCCCGTATCACCTCGTACAGTTGCGCATCCGACAAATCCCCCACTTCGTCGTGAAGCGTATTCCGTATATATCTCGTCTTAAAGCAAACGTGAAAATACATATATAGCAGCTTTCCGCTGCTCATGTTTTTCCGAGCGATCTTAATGCCGTACAAGCCGAGCCTGTTGTAAATGTGAAGCATCATGTTGTTGCGCAACAAATCTATAAGCGGTCGCTTATTCTTTACCGCTGCAAATTTATTTTTCAAGCAATGCTCGATTTGCTTGTCGCGCAAGGGAGCTACCGACATATATATCATTTCATCTTTATCGTCAAATTCTTTCTTGTTGCCGACGGTTTCCCCGCCGCGAATAACGTCCGACCTCGATCCGATAACTATTTTTTTGTTTGCACTTATCAAAGCCTTACATTCCTTGACCAAACGGCACCCGTCCTCACCGTCGACTACATCTCTAAACTCCTCGATTGTCTCGTTGGCGCCGTCGAGCAATAAGACAATATCTTTACTCAGCTTGTCTAAATCCGGAATACGATATTCGTTGGCAATATATGATTTTATCGCTTCTTTATCGGATTTTTTCAGCAAACCGAGCTCTACGTAAACACACGGAACAATTGATCTTCCGCTCATGTAATCGAGCCACACAGAGCGCATCATTGCTGTTTTTCCTTGCCCGCCCTCAGCAGTCAAATATAGACTCTTATCTATACAATACATTGCTATCAACAAAGGAGACAGCGAGTTTATCTCGATATCTTTGTATCGATTACGCGAGTTATCGTCCGCTCCGCGATTAGACGACAGAACTCTATCAAAACGAGAAAAAACGTCACTGGACAATGTCCGCTTAATATCAGGTAAAAGTTGTCTATCAATCGCAAAATCATTGGTAGCCGAGGTTACGTTGCAGTAATAGTTTTTTTCTATTACCGTTGTTATCCAACTACGCGCCCATTGTCGCGACAGCGCCCGAAGGTTTATATCTATTTTTCTCTTGAATCTTAGATTTTCCCTATCCAAATACACAAGGTTCATGTACCGCAACGCGTCACCTTTTATTTCCATAGAATAATTATTCGAATAGAGCTCAAGCAGCTTCTCTATATCGGTCAGTTGGGTGATAAAGTAATCAATATCTATTTTGCTTTTTCTCGTATAAAATTCTATCCACGCAAAGTTAGTGTGCGACGAGCACACAAACAGTAAAGTTTTAAGCTTATCCAAAATTAAAAGATGGGACAGCGCACGATCGGGCACGCGATTAAGCGTATCGTATATTTTCTCCATCGGACTTAGTTGCCCGTCTCGACCGGTCAAGAAAAAATCCAACCAATCAAGCCTGCCACGCGACTCTTTGTATTGAGCTATCTTGTTATCTACGTCTTTGCTGTTGCCCGAAAGTGCATATATTAACATGTTCGCCAGTGCCCTGACGTCATAGACCCATAAATCTTCTATTGGAGTCGATTCCGCAATTCTCGCACTGTCGTAAAAGTAATAGTCGCGCGTAGTGGCGAGAAGATCCAAGTATCCGCGTGCAAGCTTATCTCTACTCAGCCAAGTATCAAAATCAATATTTCTAACTACACAATCGTTATTTTTCAGGTTAATATTAAAAATATTTTGCGGCTTTATATCACCATGAAAGATTCCGGCGTCATGACAATAACTCTTTATGTTTTGTGCCGCCTTGATGATAAGCCTAATTCTATTTTTTATTTCGTCGACACTGTCGCAATCGGACAGCGCAAACTCCTGCGCCAGCGTTTTGCCGTTAAACCGCGGCGCGTCGTAAATAAACCCAATTGAAGAAAACTTCAGTTCGGGCTCGTACAGCATTGCTTTCCCGAGTTCTTCGTCCGTCGCTTGAGCATGCTTTATCTCGTCGGACTGACATATGTATCTAATAAACCGCTTTAAAAAACTGTTTCTTGCCCCAATAGACGCGTCGTCCTTTATCCACCAAAACGTTCCGTTCGGCACATGTTCAAGCCGAACTTGTTCAAGCAGCCCCGCACGAAAAAGATCGTTTGGAAAAAACTGCTTGACGATTTTTTGCCTTATACCGTCTACTTTTGCTTCAAAGCACCGCGACGAGCTACCTTGGTTGATTTCGCTTAATTCGAGTTCAACGTCCTCGCATACAGGTGCGACTAAGGATATAAACGTTTTAATTTCGTCCGCCTGCTTTTTTACTTCCGACGCGTCATCAAAACCCGAAGCTACCATACTGCCGCACAACGTTTCCAAACGGTGTTTTTGTTCGTGGGCTATCTTATAAAGTTTTATGCCAACGGCGCTGAAGATTGAGTTCATAACATCACCCCTTTTCTATTGGTTGAACACAGTATAGCATAATGCGATTACCGCATTGACTAATCGGTTTCAACGCCGCCCCGAATATACCGCATGACCGTTTCGCCCCAAATCGAATCGTCGTCCATGCTCCATGCCGAAACATTTTGTTCATAGACCGCTTGCTCGAACTTAAGCGATTCCACAATAACCCAGTCGAACATATCGTGAGTAATGTTGATAATACTCCCGCTCGCTCTGTCAATATCGAAGGTATAGTCCATAGGCCGCATGTAGCAGTTGATCAACTGATCGTTTATGTCGTCTATCAAATCCGCAGCGTTGTTATAGCTACGCTCGGCGGTTTTTATGCCGTTCAACCGGAAAATTATAAGCATGCACCGCAATGCGTTTTCAATGCTGTCACTGGTGGCGTCATCACTGTCGGAATAAGTAAAGTCAACAAGATTCAACCCACACCGATTGCGCAAATATGTGCGCAAATCCGCCTCCCCCGCTCCGCTTTCAGTCGAGATATCAATTTGGAATAAGTAGTTGTCATGAATTCTTTGTAGCCGCTCTCTTACCGATCTATCGAGCTCCATCATATACTCGATGTCTTTTGATGACATAGCGGTCGTTTCGCCGTTTCCTATAATAATATCCAAACACTTGTTAATCAAAGACCTGCGCGATTCCTTGGTTTTATGCAAAAGCAACCCACTGTATTTTTGAACAGCGGCAAGCAAATCTTCATTTGTTTTGCTACCGCATACAAGATAATCGCCCAAACGCTCACGCACAATTTGAGCGGTTGCAGTTTCGTCAGCATCTCCCAAAACTTTTATTTCGCATGCTTGCCTATACAGTTCGCGGTACTCGGCAACCGAATATCCGTGAAGAATAGAAAACGCCAAACACAAATGCTGCACGTCGCGAATATAAATTCCGTATTCCACCAATGCGGACGGCTCTTTGTTTTGCCCTGCGGTAAAAATAAAGTAGTTTATATCGTCGATATCTCTAAACACCGCATATTCGCGTTGCATTGCCGAACAAATTTCTATCCAATAATACGGGTTTTCTTCACTATCCTTGGAAGGATATGCGTTGGGAGCCTTTATCGGCACTATCTCATTTCCGAACCAATTGTTAGAAAGGAATTTGCCGATAGCACGCGAACCGAAAAAGTCCGTTTGTCCGCTTTCCGTTGCTTTTATGACAATGCCCCGATTTTTGTCGTAGCACTCCGGATAAAAAGCCTTTGCCATGGCCGTGGCAATCAAATCAAGCTCTACGATTTCGGATTGTCCCTTAAATTTAAGCGATTTGATTCTGGACAGCTCGACGTTTATTTTTTCGACCCGTTTTGCTACTCGATTGAACCATGCATGCAATCCACCCGCCTTTTCTTCGTCGGAAAGGCTGCCCTTGGCACGATGCTGTACAGTGCGTTTTTCATACTCGCTTTCTATATACTCAACCCAATCGGAATAATTTAAATAATACATTCTTATCTCCTTTGTAATGCGAGAATAAATTATCATTCTAACATGTTTATAATGACGTCATCTAATTACTGCACTATCCTGCTGCCGCACGTGTCGGTTGCCTCTTCTACCGTGACGGTAAACGGCATGCGCGAAATCAGCGCCTCAGCGTGAGTGATTACGCCGACCAAGCAGTCTTTGCTAAGCGCCTCCAGCGCGCCGTAAACCACGTCTATAAGATCCTCGTCCAGCGTGCCGAAACCCTCGTCCAAAAAGAAGAAGGCGTTGTTGCCGCGGCTTTGTGTACGGGCAATCGCTATAGCGACGGACAGCGACGCCAAAAACAGCTCGCCGCCCGACAAAGTGTCCGTCTTGCGGAACTTGCCGCCGTTGAGGTAGTCGGACACCATAAAGCCGCTGCCCTTGTCGTAGCACATGGTATATTTTCCGCCCGACAGCTCGCCAAGTATTTCGCCCGCGACGGCGGTAAACTCGGCAATGTATTCCGCCGCGACAAATTCGAGCATTGCCTTGCCCTTGGTCATGTCGGCTATTATGCGGTATAAATCGGCGCGCTTTTTGAGTGCCGCGAGCTCGGCGTTCAGCTCGGAAAGCTCGGCGCACTTTTGCTCGAGCACTTCCGTTTCCACCTGCTTGACCGCAATGTCCTTGTTGTATTCGGCAATGCGGGTCTTTACCCTTTCAAGCTCGTCGCGCTTTTCCGTATACGCACCCTCGTCGAATTCGGGACTGTCAACGGGACAATCGGCCTTGGCGGCGGCAAGCGAGTTTTCTATTGCCGCGACAGCTGCGGTAGCCGCCTGCAACGCGCCGACTAGCTGCTTGCGCTTGGCGTCAACCGCGTTCAATCGAGAATCCACCTCGGCAAGCTCGGTCTTGACCTTGGCTATATCGCCGTCGGTTTTGCCGCACGACTCGCCCAGCTCGGCTTTGTAATTTTCCGATTTTTGTTTAAGCTCGACAAGCGCACCCTCGAGCGCATTACTCTCCGCCGACAGTACGGCGATTGCTGGCTTGTGCTTGTCCAGCAGGTCGTTGGATGCGTTAGCCGTTTCGGCGGCGTTTTTACATTCGTCAAGCGCGGCGGCAAGGCTTTTGTACACGTCGGGCAAAACGCACATTTCGGTCATTTTGCTCTCGACCTCGGCGCGGTCGCGCTCGGCGTTTTGTATTGCTTTATCTAAGTTATCGTAATCGGCTTTGGCGCGATCGGAATGTTTTACGCACTCGGCATGCAAGCCTTGCGCCTCTTTAAGTTGTTGCTTGGCGGCGTCCAATTCCGCTTTGCGACCGGACACGTCAGCGTCGTTGCTTTCGTATTCGCCGTCGTACCGACCGCCGCACACGGGACAGGTATCGCCGTCATGCAGCTCGGCACGCACCGCCGCCGCATGCGAACATAACTGTGCCGCAGCCAGCGCCTCGGCACGGCTGTCCACTTCGCGCTCCGCTTGCTTGGTCTTTTGTTCGAGCTCGGCAAGGCGGGCGGCGTACTGCTCGATCACGCCCAACTGTTTGTTTCGATTTTCCGTATGCTCGGCAAGCGCCGCGACAGTCTTTTGCCGCATGCCGTCCAGCTCGGCATATCTATCCAGCTCGGCAAGCAGCTTTTGCTTGGATTCCGCTATGTCGGCAAGCGTGACGTCGCTTTTGCCGAGTGCGGATATGGCAAAGGCAAGCCCCGCCGATTGTGCACCCGCACCGCTTGCGGCAAGCACAAACTTGTTTAATATCTCTTTAAGCCGTAGGACGTCGCCGTCGTGCGCCTGCTCCAAAGCCTTAAGCCGTTGCTCCGCCGCCGCAAGCTCGTCCCGCTTTTTGTCCAGCGCGGCTTGTTTTGCCGCATTGTCCCGCACGGCAACGGAATACTCGCGGTCGAGCGTGTTCAGCGCGGACAGCCTGTTCAGCTCGTCGCGCAAAAACGCCTGCTTTTTTCCGTCCTCGGTGTTGACCGATTGTTCAAACTCGTCAAGCGCGGTCTTGGCGTCGAACTCACGCTTTTTAGCCTCGTCCGATTGCAGCATGAGATTTTTCACCGCGTTTTGCTTTTCCCTTACGCGAATGAATACGTCGCGCACCTTTTCCAGCTCGGCAAGCTCGGCTGCGCGCGCGGACAAATCCTTTTCGGCTGCGGCGTTTTTTGTGCGCAGCGCCTTTATTTCGTCCTTTTGTTCCTTAAGCTTTTGCGGCGATACGTCGCCCAGCTTATCCTTTTCGCGCGTGCGCGCGTCTATATCCCTGTTCTTTTCGCGCTCGCGCTCCGACGCGAACTTGAACACCTCGCCGAATCGCATAAGCGAAAAAATCTTGCCCACCGCCTCGGTTTGCTTTTGCGGCGTCTTTTTGAGAAACTCGGCATACTCGCCCTGCTCGAGCAGGTACACGTTTTTGAACTCCGCCGCCTCAAGTCCGATTATGCCGTATATAATATTGTTAATATCGTCGCTCTTGACGGAAATTGGCTCGCCGTTTTTGTACAGCGTGCACTCGCTGCCCGCCGAGCCGTCGGGTTTGCGCTTTAGCACGCGCTCCACGGTGTAGCGCTCGCCGTCCTCGGTAAACTCCAGCACCACGCGCGCCGACGATTGCGAAAGGTTGATAACGTCGCCGAGGTTGCCCTTGGGACTTTTGCCGTACAGCGCGAGCATGATACAGTCGAAAACAGTGGTCTTGCCAGCGCCCGTCTTGCCGCAAATGCAAAACAGGTTGCTGCGCCCCGCCGCCTCGAAGTCGAGCGTTTGCTCCTCTATAAAAGAATTTATACCTTCTATCGTAAGTCTTATCGGTTTCATACTAATCCTGCCCCGCCTCTTTCATAAGTTCGGTAAAAACCGCTTTAAGCTCGGCGCTCGGCTCGGCGTTAAACCTGTGCTTGTAGTACATATCGAATATTTCCCCGTCGGACAGGTGTGCGCGCCGCTCCACCTTGACGTCGCCGCGCAGCGTTGCCGTAACGACCAAATCGTTGTACGCGGGGTGCGATCGGATTTGCGCCGTTTCGTCGCGGGTCAGCGGCTCGCCGCTGTACTTGATACGCACGTAATCGTCCGAATAAAATTCGAGCTTGCTCATACATTCGTCAAAGTTGTCCGCGTCAGTTTCGGTCAGGTTTTTGCCCGCGGTCAGTACCTTTTGCTCAACCGTGCGCTTTTGCGTGTCGATAATATTGACCGACTTGGTGCGGCTCTCGTCGTATGCGTACTGCAACGGCGAGCCGCTGTATTCGGCAAGCGGGCGCTTGCAAATGCGCAAATGCTTATGCACATGCCCGAGCGCAACGTAGTCCGCCGTTTCGGGCAGTATGCCCGTAGGCAGCGCCAATAGTCCGCCCAGGGATTCCGACGCCTCCGACTTGCTCAAAAACAAATGCGTGCATAATATGTTATAGTTATCGTCAAAAAATTCGCACGCGGACGACAGCGTTTGCTTAACGCGCTCCACGTAATCTATATTGTAATCCTGCTTTGCCCAGCGCGAAAGCCGCGATTCGGCGGGGTACGGCACAAGTGCGATATTCACCCGTTCGCCTTCCTTTTCCACCGTTACACCGCCGTAATGCCCGAATATCTTTATGCGCTGTTTTTGTATGTAGTCCGCCGCGTCAAACAGCCCGAACAGCGACGGCGGCGGCGTGGGGTCGGACAGCGTTTCGCCGTTGAGCGCCGAATAGTCCAGCTCGCCCGCCAGCACTATGCCCTGCAAATCGGCAAGCGGTTTGGCGGCGCACAGCCTGCGCTCGTCGTCATGGTTGCCCGCAAGCGCGATAACCGCCCTGCCGCGCTCGGCAAGTGTGAGTATGCTACGGTAAAATACACGTTCGGCATCCGACGTAGGTACGGACGTGTCGAATATATCCCCCGCAATAAGCACGACGTCGACGTCCTCGGCGTCGGCTATTTCGGATAACTGCTTGATGACGTCGCACTGTTCGTCCAGTCGCGCCGCCTTGTTCAGCTTTTTGCCCAAGTGCAGGTCTGCCGTATGCAAAATCTTCATTTTCGGTTTTCTCCCATGGTTTAGAGCAAAACGGTTGATAATTTCGCTTGCAAGTGGTATTATAATACATACACGGAAAAAATTCAAGCAAAAGAGGCGCGAGATGTTCAAACTGTCGTCGGAAGCAAGTCTTGACGGCGCTATAACCGTCGAAAATAAATTTATAGTCGAGTACATGCCGTATGCGGACGGCGATTACGTAAAGGTCTATCTTTACGGTCTTTCGCTTGCCGCACGCAAAAGCGACGCCGACGACAGCATAGACAGGCTTGCAAGACGGCTGGACATGGACGAGAGCACGGTTACAGCCGCAATCGACTACTGGACGGAGCTTGGACTTATGTCGCGACTGGGCGACGATATTTGCTATTTCTCTCCGCGCAATGCCAGACCCAAAATAAAAAAGTACGACGTGGACAAGTACCGCGAATTTAACCGTCAAGCCCAGCTGTATATAGCCGCCCGCCAAATAACGCCCAACGAGTACAACGAATACTATGCGCTTATGGAAAAGCTCAATTTGGAGTGGCAAGCCATGGTGCTTATAGTCAAGTACTGCGTGGACCTCAAGGGCGACAACGTATCATGCCCGTACATACTCACCGTCGCGCGCAACCTCGCGTCCGACGGCTACCGCACCGCCGACGACGTTGGCGAGCGACTGGACGAGTACGGCGTTTACTATAACGAGCTTATGCGTATACTCGGCGTAATGGGCGGCAAGCACCCCGATCATGAGGCGGTGCAGTTCTATAAAAAATGGAAAATGGCGTACAAGTTCGATAAGGACGTAATCTACCATGTAGCGCAAAACATAAAGCGCGGCGGCGCGGCGGCGCTGGACGCCAAGCTGACGGGATACTATGAGCTGTCGTTTACCACCGCCGAGCAAATCGACAAGTACGAGGAAGACCGAAAAAACCTGTACAAGCTGACCAAGGCGGTCAACAAGGCGCTCGGACTGTACTACGACAACGTAGATCCCGAAATCACAACGTATATCAAGCCGTGGCTGGGACTGGGTTTCGAGTCGGGCGGTATACTCGCCGCAGCCGACTACTGCATGAAAAAGGATATGAAACGCCTGTCCGACCTCGACGCCGTTATCCGCGACCTGTTCGAGCGCGGGCTTACGACCGAAAAGCAGGTCAAGGACAGCGTAAACTACGAAAACCGCTTTGACAGCACAATCGAAAAGCTGTTCAAAACGCTCAATATTAAGGGCGCGGTCAAGGACATTCACCGCGCGTACTACGCCAACTGGACGGAAAAATGGGCAATGCCCCAAGCGCTTATAGACTACGCCGCACAGCTTGCCATGGGCAAAGCCAACTCGTTTGCATACATGAACGCGATACTCCTCGCTTGGCACAATTCGGGAATAACCGATATTGAAAAAGCCAAATCCGCCGCACCCGTGGCGGGAGGCGCACAGCCCGCCGCCGAGGGCAAACAAACCGGCGTGGTATTCGAAAAGTACACCGAGGAGCAGCTTAACGGACTGTTCACGCAAATCACGGAGGACGACGATTGATGAACGCATATCAACGCGCAGTAAAAGATATTGCCGACCGCCGCCGCGAGGATTTGGACGAGGGGCTATCCGTTTGGCGCAACGCGCTCGCTAATGACGAGGGTCTTCGCGCCGCAAACGCTTTTTACCAAGCCGAGGCGGTAAAGAAAGCGCAACGCCTGCCCAATGAATTGGACAAAGCGCGCGCGGAGCTGCAAGCCAACGCCGCAAGGCTTGGACTTACACAGCAAACGATTGAGCCGCCCGTAAGATGCAAGGCTTGCAACGATACGGGCTACGCAAACGGCAAGTATTGCAAGTGCGTGGTAAAACGCGTAATCCAGTCGGATGCGGAAAACCTCGCTCTCCCCCAAACCGATTTCGGGCCGGCAAAAAAATCCGCGCCCAAAGCCATATCCAAGCTGTACGACAAAGCGGAACAGTACGTAAACGAGTTCCCCCAAAACAAAAAGCCTTTCTTTATTATAATAGGCAGCGCGGGCACGGGCAAAACCATACTGGCGTCGGCAATCGCAACGGAAATGCTGGCGCGCGGCGCGGCCACCGTAACGGTGAGCGCATTCGAAATGGTTAAGCGCGCAAAGGATTACCACACGCAATTCGCTATAGACGACTACCGCGATTTGTTCACTCCAATGCTGGACTGCGATCTTTTGGTGATTGACGACCTCGGCACGGAAACGGTACTCAAAAACATAACGCGCGAGTACTTTTATACGATAATCAACGAACGCTGGCTGCACGGGCGCAACACCGTTATCACTTCTAATCTTTCGCCCAACGATATGCTCACCCGCTACGGCGAGGCGGTGTTCTCAAGGCTGTGCGACAAGAACAAAGCCAACCTGTTCACCGTCACCGCACCCAACGCGCGGATATAAACCGCACAAAATATTTCAACAAAAATAAGCCATGATTAGGCAGTAAGTGCCGGGCTAGACTTGCCCGGGGTTCTTGCCAATCACGGCTCTTTTATATTATACGTTATTATAGCGCGCTTGTCAACCCCTTTGAAAAAGTTTTATTTGCGCGCCAAATCATAGCTTACGTCGAGCATTTTTTGTATTTCGTCTAACGGCACGCTGCCGTCAAGGCAAACAGTAATCCAATGCTTTTTGTTCATATGATAGCCGCGAAAGAATTTTTTGCCGTCGACTATTGCGTCAATATCTTCCGCCGCCGCGCGCAGGTCTATTATTTCGACCTTTTCGTCCGACGGCAAGCCGAGCTTGTCTTTAGTGACGGTGAGCAGCGCGCCGTACCATTTTTGATTGTCCTTCCGCCGCCAAATCGCATTGTCGGGAAACTTGTCCCACAAAAATTCCAGCGTGTCGTCGTAGGTGTCGTAAACGTACTGTATCAGCTTTTGCGCATAGTCGCTTTTGAATATATATTTGTCAAAGCACTTTTCGGCGATGCCCAGCATAACGTTTTCGTAGTCGGTGCGCACGGCGCCAACAAATCCGCCGCCCGCGCCCTCCACAAGAAACAGCGTGTACGGATCGCCCGTCGCCAAGTCTAACACCTCGGTATTTATATCCGAGCTCGTGATTTTTACGTTCAACGCAAACCCGCCGTTCATAATGGCGGTATCATAAATATACGCGCCGTCGGACATAACAAAGCCGAACTTTTGCAGCTTGGCAAAGTTCGGCTTGTAATGCTTGAAAATACGTTCTAAAATATAGTTCATAAAATCTATTAAAGTGCGTTTGTATCGACGCGCATTGCGGGCGCGATACCGACTTGCACGGAACTGACCTTCGAGCTGGAAACCATACCGCTCATCGAGCCCGTGTCTACATGTATAGCGCTGTCCCACATAGGTGAACGCATCCACCATATGCCGCAGCCCGCCCAAACAATCGAGTCGCTCGTGTGCGCTCCTATCGCACGCGCATAGTCGCTGACGAGCAGCATGCGCGCGTCATCGGACGTCGCTCCGTCGGTAATAAACCAATACTCGGTGTTGTATGCGTCCCTGTTGCTTAAAAGGAAAATCTTGTCTTGAGTGTTTTCGCATACGTACGGGTTTTCCGAATATCCGGTGGTATCGACACCGTTGTTCACCGTTGTGGTTTTGATGTTGTTCTTTTCGGTCGAGTTGAACGCGGTCGAATAGAACGTGCCGTTAAGCCACGCGCGTATATCGCTGTGTTCGTAGTTGGAGGGGTACACCGTGGCGCCGCCTATCTCTCGGCTGTCCTCGCCGTTGTAGTACGCACCGTGGTCTATTATGCTGTCACAGAAAAGCATGGTGCTGCCGTTGCTGTGCTCCAACACACGCCATTTAATCGGCTCGACTTTAAAGTAGTATTCGGTGCCGCTCGTTATCCATTCGCCGTTGGAGAACTTAGTTCTGAATCCCTGATAATACACGAACGGCGTAGCCGTGACTTTGGCATACTTTGCGCCGTCGCTGCCGGTATAATATCCGTTAGCGTCGGCAGCGCCGCTCACCGTTACGTCCTCAGCCTTCAAGGTTTGAGGATACTCGCCGAAATTAACGTATTGACCTTCCAGCGGCACGGAACGCGTGTACGCACAAACGGAACATGTGTTGCCGTTAAATTCGTGCGCGCCGTAGCCGTCACTTTCCTCTATGGCAATCGAGTCGCCGCAGGTCGACACATGCCAGTGGTGAGTTTTGTTATTTGACCACTGCGCCGCAAACGTATGCTCATGCGCAAACGTATGAGTTTTCGTCGCCGCAGGCGAATCGTTATAGCCGGATGCTTTGGCGATTACCGTATATGTTCTTTCGGCGCCGTCAGGAATGGAAAAGCCGTTTGCCGCAAGGTCTATGCTGTTGGTGTTTACCGTCACCGTTTTGGTGCCGTCGGATACCGTGTAGCTTGTTGCGTTGGTAACATTCGACCACGTCAATATTCCACTGCCGACAAAAAGTCCGGTCGGCATGGCAAGCGTTGTGGGCTGAGGCGGCGTGTATGTATACGTATACGGTGCTGCAGCCGAATCGGTATAGCCGTCCGCCTTGGCAACAACCGTGTATGTAATACTGCCGCTCGTGGGAACGGTCAATCCGTTTGCGGCAAGATCGATGCTGTTGGTGCTCACCGATACCGTTTTGGTGCCGTCGGATACCGTGTAGCTTGTCGCACCCTGAACTTTGTTCCACGACAACGTGCCGTTGCGCATGGCAAAGCCCGTCGGGGTCGCAAGCGTGCCGGGCTGAGGCGGCGGGATTTCCCCGGGCGTGAATGTGTACGTCGTCGTCGCCGAATCCTTATAGCCGGTGGCTCGCGCAACAATAGTCACGGTCAAGCTGCCGGAAACATATTCTACGTTGTTAAACACCGCTTGCGTCGTAGGCGCGTTGCATACATACTGCGCCGTACCGAACGTGACCACGTATTTCTCGGCGGACTCGACTGCGCCCCATTGCACCGTTAACTGCGTGCCGTTGAGCGACGCGGAAATCGAACTTTGCGCCACCGCCGCAAGACGGTTGTCGTTGGGCGTCTTATCTAAGTTGGGCGCATCGATTGTCGCGCAACCTATTACGCCGAACAATAACATCGCCGTTATCAAAAGCCCTGTGACAAGACCCTTTAACGATCTTCTCATCACTATATCCTCCCATATCAATATGCATTTGTTTGAATATTTTATCACAGCCCAAACACAGTGTCAAGATATTTAACATAATTTGTGCATTAAAATATGGTGCATGTATTGAAGACAAGTTTGCTCAGAACTGCTTACTAAGGGCTTTTATCTTTGCCTGCTTGCGAAGTTGTTTCAATAACTGTTTTGGAGCCAAATCATGGCGGTTTTCCTGAATATTCAAAATATACAAATATTCCCCGCTAAGTAAGCTCCTTTCAATAGTATGCAGCTCCACTATTGCCTCTTGAGATTTTATCGGATTGTCGGATAAATAATACTCAATATCAAGCCTGTCTATAAATTCGTTTGTAGCAGCTTTGTCGGACGCATCGTCACCTACCAAACTCGCAATGGACTTTCGCAGTGTGGACACTGTACCATTCTTCACGCGATTATCGGTATGTTTATCGTTTACATGCCAGTTAAGTCGTTTCCTAAGCGACTCTTTAATCGCCACTCCGACATATATACAGTACTTTCCGTCTTTTTGCTCAAGCGAATTAACAATGTCGTCAAATTGCATATTAAGCTTGCTTAAAATATTAAGTATCTCACCCTTGCCAGCCCACCATTTGTAATAACCGGGCTTATTATTGGGAATCGCATATAAATTCGCCTTATCTCTCAATGCAATCGCATTAACGCTAATACCTTGCATAATTATCCTCTGTTATGATTGAAAATCTATAGCTAATTATTATCGGCATTTACGTGTTTCAAAAACGCTAATTGTTTGCCTATTGACCCGACGTTTTCCATCGGGATTATGTAGTTCGATAAATGGGGGATCAAATACTTTCTATACACGGCTCCCGCCAAAATTATATACTTGTCAGTTTGCGGATCGGCTACAATATTCAGCTCCGAACAAACATTGTTTGCCCACGATATCAGCTCTTGTTTACTCTTTTTCAATAATGTTTCGTTGTACGGCTCGATTATTTTATTCTCGTCAAGCAGCCCATGTTTGGCGGACAAAATGTACACCTTTTCTGCACCCAGCTTTTTAGCATAGGCATATGAGCCATTAAATAACGGGCTTATGTACATATCTTTTGCTTTACAAGCATATTTGTTTTTACTTGCACAGCAAGCAATTAATGCAATAGTTTGCATTATTTATACCCTCCATTATAGATATAGACCACCCACAAGAGCCCGCCCATCGAGCGCTAAACTCGCCACTAATTACTAGATTAATATTGTACTAAAATAATATTAAAAAATTTGTAATGTTTTATATAAGCCCCTATGTAACACTATATTTTCTTTCAAATTAAATCTAGCATCTGCATATGAAAATTTAAATAAATATTGTCCTTTCATTGACGGAACATTTCCAATAACGTTATAATTAAATAAAATACCTAATACATTTTCCGCACCAATATCTTGTATCGCATTTTTCGAAACCTCTTTATGATACTCTTCTATAAAAATGTTGGGATTAAAGCTTTGTTTTCTTATTGCAGAAAAAATCGGTAATATTTTATCAATATCCGGCAAAACAGGAAAAATCTCATCTATAAGTTCTTGTTTTAAATAATCTGAAAATTTGGAATCTGCCAGCTTAATAATATCACTTGTTACATAATTTAAATGTCTTCTTCTTGTTTCTTCTACACATATTTTTATATACTTAATAAAATCACGCGGTCGCCACTGTGTACTGCGTGCCATATATGAAAATACACTCATATGATTACTTTTCCTATTTCCAGTTGAGATAGATTTTACACTAAAAATTTTATTAAATTCATTCTCAAATACAAGATCTTCAACTGGAGCATTTGAGTCATATGTTTTAGCAATTCTATAAGCTAACATATCTTTGATTTTGTCTAAATTCCATTCAAGTTCTAATAAATACTCACTCCATTTATTTTTATCAGCATCAGTTAATTGATTATAAATATCAGTTCTAAGAAAAACTATTGGCTTTATATTTGTTGTACTAACCGTTTGCTTAATATATTGAATTGCCTTAAACAAACTAGTAATCATACTTATATAACGCTTTCTTTCTTTATCATCAATAAAGTCTTTATAATCTTCATCTAATTCGTCAAACAATAGAAAATATTTATCATTTAATACTGCCGGCTTGAGGATTTCTTTAAACATTTCTAATTGAACCGTCCAAGCAATATCATCTTTTGCTTTACTAAAACCTATATCAAAACCATTTCCTAACACACTTACTCCTATACTAAACTCATCAATTTTCTTAATTAATTTATTCGTTTTTATGTCAGATGCATTTAAACACTTTTTTAGTTTTTCTTTTAATTTTTTGTCAATCTCGTTAGAGTTTATAAGCATAGTTGCTAGTTGTCGATAGATGATTAATTGCCATATAGAAATATATTGATTTGGTTGTACATAATCGCTATCGTCACATTCATATAATAAATTAAACGGGAAACTTTTAAATGACATTTTTAAAGAGTGTTCTGCGCCCTTATTAGAATGTAGCAAATTTTTTACAATGGCAGATTTACCCGTGCCCTTCCTTCCTATGACATAAAGAACTTGACCATCTTTTATCTTATCCACTTCTTTGACTGAATAAAAATAATCACCATTCTCATTAGTTGCCTCGATGCTCCAATGTTCTATTTTATTTAAGAACTCATCTTGATTTTTAATATTATTGTTAGATGATGATTGATAAAATTTACTTACTTTTAAAATTTTATTGCCAATAGTGCTGTCAAAACTTATTATTTCACCCGATTGAAAATCGCTCATCCTATTAATATCAAGCGCCCTGGAATCAAAATAGTATTCTGTCCCATCTGCACCAATAACTTTGGCAAACGCTAAACCATTATTGCTTATTCCTATGTATTTTATTATTCCTATCATAATTACTCCTTTCTAATTAATTCCATTTGCAATCTATTGATATAATAGCGGCAGGCATACCGACAATTTGTATATCAAATTTAAGACTTGTTTCTACTTTTGTAGAGGCATTATGTATTCTAAAACTGAATTGCCAGCCGCCGTCCATATAAAGTTCAACCGTATTGGTACTATTCGGCTTAAATTCCAAACTGACAATGCGAGTAGGTAAATACGCAATCGGCACCTTCCGGTTTGGCTTTAATACTTTACTCGGCTGGTTTAACTTTCCGTGTAAATTATAAGTTTGAATTTGCGTAATGCGTTTACTATCAATGCTGATAACTTTGTAAAAATCAAACTCCCCGAGTAGATATTCTACCATTTTTTTAGGCACTTCGAAATTTAAACAATTACTGCGCTTAATCTCATCCATAAATGCTTGCAAAAGCGGAACATAAACCTCCTTGTCTTTTTGCGGTAAATCGCTCCATTTCTTTTTGCTGTCTTTTTGTGTTTTTAGATATTCGAATATCGGCTTTATATCACTCCAGTATTTATCGGAGCAAGGCATCCCAAACCACTTATGTCCGAAATCCAACGACTTTGCCAAGCGGCTATGCTTAACGGCAAAATGATTATGCTTAATACTTAAACCGATTTCCCATTGCACATCTTTGCGACTGATTACAATATCTCGAACATCGCCGTCTTTGCCTTCCTTATCTGTTTGTATTTGCAATTTCAACAAATCATCGCTTTGCTCAACTATCATAGGCTCCATATCAAATATAGTTGAGACTACAGACTCTGCGCTTTCGGTCAATACATTTTGAAGAGTTTCCGCAATTAAAGACCACGCATGAAATGCGGCGCTATATGCACTGTTATGTACGATTTCCACACTGCGTAATTTGCTTATCTCATTATATAACGTTGTTATACAAATGTATTCATAAGCTCGTCCTTGATTGTTGCTTTGCTCGCTCATGCTATTTCTCCTATGCGTTCTAATGCCGATTTAATGGCTATTGCTATCTCGTACGCCAAATTGATCGGCACGGCGTTACCAATCATTTTATAGGCATCATTGGTATTGGTATATATAAACTTGAATGAGTCAGGAAAACCCTGTATGCGTGCTATCTCTCGGATAGTCATTCGACGATATAGATTCTCTTTCCCCTTGACAAATTCTCTTATATTTTGTTCTACAAAAACCATTTTAGGCGCTTGCGGGTGTAATTGACATTGCCGACCCGATGCTTGAACAGTAAAGGCTGGCTCATCCCATGATTTAACCCTATTTCTACTCATAAAAATCGGAGAATACGCCCCAACAAAATATTCGTTATTATTTACAGCCTGAGGATTATGACAGTTTTTTGATGCTGCAGGAACAGCAGTAAATTGCAAATCCCAAATTACGTCGCGGAGTGTTAATTTATTTTTGTGGAATGTAGAGCCTTCCGGAAACTTAAAATCGATATTTAAATCATTTCTAAATCCTATATAAAATACGCGTTTTCTTTCTTGAGCTACACCGTAATCCTTCGCATTGACCAATGTAATAGAAACATCATACCCGCAATTTTTAAAAGTTTGAATAATGTTTGCTACTGCTTGCTTATGCCGATTGGCAAGCATTCCACTAACATTTTCTGCAAGAAAAAATTTTGGTTGTTTGCTTTTTAAAATACGAATATACTCATAAAACAATTTACCACGCGCATCTTCAATCCCGCGTAATGCACCCGCCTCTGACCAAGATTGACACGGTGGACCGCCGATTATTCCGTCAATATCGTTAGGAAAGTCATTTTCATTTATATGCCGAATATCACCCTTAATCAATCTTGTATTAGGGTGATTGGCAATAAAAGTGTCCCATATAGTAGGGTCATATTCGTTTGCGACAGGGATTTCAAATCCGGCTTTTTCAAAGCCTAAGTCGAGCCCTCCACAACCGCTAAATAAGCTTATGACATTCAACCAACATTTTCTCCATAGTTAACTCTATATAAAAACCTAAAACGTGCTTATGCTTGCTCGTTTTAGGTTTTTACTGGCGGAGAAGGCGGGATTTGAACCCGCGCTCCGTGTTACCGAACTACTCCCTTAGCAGGGGAGCCCCTTGAGCCACTTGGGTACTTCTCCATTCGCTGTACAGTATACTGTATTGTCGGGTTTTTGTCAAGCGTTTTATTGTAAAAGCCGATATTTGCCGTCGCACAGGAGGTTTTTAATTTTTTTGTCACTCCCCGCGCCCGCCCTGCATAAACCGATAATGTAATCCACCTCCACCAATTCCGTTTACATAAGACAAAGGAGGTGAAGTCATATGTTCTTTTTTAACAACTCGTGCTGCTGCAACCGCCAAGTAAAATGTGTGCGGTGCAACTGCCAAGACAACCACGACCACGAGCAGCACAACAACTGCTGCAAATGCTGCTGCCACAAACAGGTACAGCGCCCCGTTCGTCCGCAATGCTGCTGCCGTTGCTGCAACCGTATGAACAATTACGGCGACAACGACATGGATTAACTCTCGCGTCAACGCACTTGCGCAACCGTCGCATATGACGCAACCGCGCCGCTCGATAACCTCGGGCGGCGCGTGTTTTTGTCGTATTATATGTTGTTAGTCGGCATGCGGTTATTCCTGCACAAATCCGGTCACAAGCGTTTCCAAATCCTCGTAGCTCTTGAACGACTTAGTGTCATTGTAAAGAATTTTACCCTCGGCGTCCAATATGACCGTCATCGGCCACATGCCCTTGCCGCCCATAGCCAAAAACGTTTGGCACTTTGTCCCGTTCAGCTTATCCTGCGCAAAGTTCAGCGCCGTATCGGTCCAGCCTTGTTCGGTTATGAATTCCTGCACCGGACGGTCGCCCCTGCCCTGAATGGCAATTACCGTTATTTCGGGATGGTTATCCGCCAGCTGTATAAAGTACGGTATTTCTTCCACGCACGGCGTGCACCACGTCGCCCAAAAGTTGACTACCGTTATGCTGCCACGAGTTTCGTACAAGTTGATAGTTCCGTCGGTGTTGTACAGCTCGAGCGTAAAGTCCGGCGCGACGTCGCCCACCTTGTTTCCCGTTTGAACTTGTTCGCCGCCCGGATCCACCGTAGTCGGCGGAACGTATTCGTCGTCCCTATCCACAAAGTTATAGCATATAAGCGCTGTAATCAGCACGGCGATCGCGGCAACCCATGCCGCAAGCTCCAGCCAAAAAGTGGTCGGCTTTTTTGTTTTGACCTTTTTGATTTCAGCGGGCGTTTCAGTCGGCTGCTCTATCTCAACCGCCGCCCCGTCGGGTACCGCTACAATCGTCGCCGCCGTTTCGGTTACGGCGACCGTTGCCGCCACCCCATTCGTCACGCTAATCGTCGAATCAACATTATCCATCGCGGCGGTCGCGCCGATTTTAACCTCGCCCTCAACGAGCGCAAGCGGTTTTTCCTGCGGTACGGGGTCGCCTATAGAATTGAGGCGAAGGAAAATCTTTGAGCCTTTCCAGCTAATTGCCTTTGTAGGGCAAACTGCCATACACTCGCCGCAGTTGATACATTCGTGATCGCCGACATGCTTTACGTCCATTTTGCAGTGCGCGACGCACAGTCCGCAGTCGGTGCAGTTTTCCTTATCTACCGTCACACCGATAAGCGCGAACTTATTGAAAAATCCGTAGATAGCGCCGAGCGGGCAAAAGAACCGACAAAACATGCGGAATATAAACACCGACCCGACGATAAACACTATTGCCAGCGAGAATTTCCAAGTGAACTGCCAACCGAGCTGACCGAACAAATTGGAATTGCTCGGATTGATAAGCAGCATAACCGCGCCGCCGATTGTTCCCGCGGGGCAAATATACTTGCAAAACGCGGGCACAGGCAAATTGCCGATTGCATAAATAAGCGGTATCGCAATCGCGAGCACGAGTATAACGTACTTAAAGTAAGACAACACGCGAGTGACGCGGCTCTTTTTCAGCTTGGGCGTGCGGATTTTATACAGCCATTCTTGGCACAGTCCGATGGGGCACAAAAAGCCGCATATAGTACGGGCGAGCATAAGTCCGAACAGCGCGAGTATGCCGAGCACATAGTACGGCGCGCGCGTACCGCTCGCAGCAAGCGAGTTTTGGAACGCACCCATAGGACACGCACCCACCGCCCCGGGACATGAATAGCAGTTAAGTCCGGGAACGCACATGTACTTGGTGGTTTCGCTTGTGTAAATCTCGCCTTTGACAAAGCCCTTTATGTTGGCGTTGTACAGCAGCGCGGCGTAAACCTGTATAAGCCTGCGCTTGGTGGGAATGTGATTTTTAATCCACGCGACAAAGCCCTTGCCCTTGTTAGGATTTTCGGGCTTTTGCGGCAAATTTGCTTTACGCACTGCCCTGCCGACAAAGAACGTAATAAGACCCACGGCGAGGAGGATAGATATAACAATGATAGCTACAATCATATCGCGCCCTCCTTAACCCAGTCCTATACATTCGGTGCAAATATTGACGGCTTTTGTAAGCACGTCGTTTGCCCCGCCGTTGATAATGCCGAGCACAATAAACACCACGGCAAGCACGAATATACAACCGCGCACCGCCCAAACAAAGGCGGGCTTTGCGATAACCGACTTGATTACTGCTATAAACTTGGGCTCGGTTTTTTGCGCAACGGCAGCTTTGTCGCCGTTTTTAATCATGGTCTTTGCGGCGGCAACTTGCTTGTTTGCGAATATGCCGCTCGTCACCGTCGCGGCGATAGTGGCGGCAAACGCCACGCACAGCCACGGCAAAATATTCTTAACAAGATTGAATATTTCGCTTGTTATATCCTTGCCCGAAAACTGCGCGGTATCTACGAGATAGCACAAAGTAGCAATCGCGCCCGCAAGCGCGACGGCAAGCGCGACAAGCCATGCAACAAGCCGAACGATTGCCGCCTTTTTGTATGCGGTTTGCGCCGCCGTAAACTCATCACCCTCACCCGATTGCGGAATGCGTGCTTGGAGCTTTTTGAGTGCGTCCTCGGGTTGGCGCGCCGCCTTGACCTTGTACAGCGGAAACACCGCACCCAAGATGATAGCGGCGATAAGAAAAATCAGCGGAATGGCAAGCGCGGTAAGTCGCTCGCCGACAATCGCGCGGCTGTAAATGACGCCCGTATCCTTGCCCGAATAGTAAATATCGGCGGCAACGCAAATTATGGCAAGCCCTACCGCCACGGTAAAGACTCCGAGGAAAATCGAATATATCAATCTTATTTTCGCCGATTTTTCCACTATTGCCTCCGAAAAATATACTATATTTTAACATATATACAATGTCAAGTCAAGTGGTAAAAAGAACGGCAGCTCTTGACATTATTAAATAACTAAGCTAAAATATATAAAATATCTTTGCGAGGGAACTATTATGGCAACGCCCGTGGACTACATAGAATTCGTATGCGAACAAGTGCGCGGCTTTCAATCGGTAAGATACAAAAAAATGTTCGGAGATTATTTGGTGTACGTAAACGACAAGCCCATACTGCTCGTTTGCGACAGCACGGTGTATGTAAAAAAGCTGCCGCATCTTGACGAGGTTATGCGCGGCGCGGCGTGCGGAATCCCATACGACGGCACAAAGGAACATTACATCCTCGACATTGAGGACGGCGAGCTTGTATCTCGCGTATGCGAAATTTTGGAGGCGGTTACGCCCATACCCAAAAAGCGCGCAAAAAAGTAACAGGTAATCGTGCGAGTGATTATCGTTCAATAAAACACATAAAGGAGATGTTAATGAATATTTGTTCTAATTGCGGCGACGAATTTGACGGCGACGTTTGCCCTAAGTGCAATACGCCTATCGAAGATGTAACCGACCAAACACCGCCGACCGAGGCGCAGGCTGCAGCAAACGGCGGAGTGGCTACGGCGGAAACCAATCCGTTTGTGGAGCGGTTGCCCAATAAGGTAGGTGGCTTTGTTAAAAAAGCGAAAGCATTCGACACAAACAAGCACGGACTTATCGGCACAATCGTAACGGTGGTGTTTGCCGTTGTATTTTTGCTTTTGGCGTTGTGCGTGCCGATAAAAGTCAGCGGCTTGGGGCTGGGGGCTATATACGATTCCGATAGCTCCGAAACCGATGAGGTAAAAGAAGTCGTAGCCAACTATATTGACGTAGACCAATCTATATGGCGTTTTTACGATAGCGCCTTTAATTTCAGTTATACGCCGGCAAAGAAAGAGAACGCGGAAATGACTGAAAGGCTGATAAAAGAGTATAACGAGGCAAATGAATCTGCGCAAAAAGAGTTTGAACAATGGTTGTTGAGTAATGGCAAAAATGCTACGGCGGAGGAAATTAGAGAGAAGAAAACTCAGATTTTGGCAGATAAGCTTGGCAAAACAAATTACATCTTAATTATGGTTGCGCTTTATACTCCCATATATGTAGAAGGAGAACTCGTAAGCGGCAATTTCGAAATTCAAAGCGCAACAGCCCTTGCCGCTTTGGGCGGGCTGGCTGTATCTATCATTTTGAGCGCGATGGCAGTTATCGCATTGATATTTGCTATTATGTCGCTTGTCGCTTTGTTGAGGAAAAAGAATAAGAATTATTTGTTTAAAATGCTGTCCGCTATGTTTATGTGTTCGATAATAGCTGTTGGTATAAGTGCGTTATGTCCGGGGCTTGAAATCGGTGGTGCGGCACTTGCAATAGCAATTACTTCGGCGGTTGCGTTCTTTGTGCTGGGCGCAGGATATGCTATATTGTTCGGCAATGTCGGGGCGGCGGTTGTGCTTAAAAAATCAATAGTGGCGGCGCTGCTTTGCGTAGCGGTGTTCCTTATGTGTACAAGCATTATATCGGGAACCGTTTCGTCGTATAGCATTGGAGTAATAAATGACGGAGAATCGCTGGCGTTGGGAGAACCCGTTTTGCGCAGTATTATTACAACAAACGGCAGTCTTGGTATTCTCGATAGTATATTGCCTTCTATACAACACCTTGAAACATACGGTATACATGCCGTTTATGCTAAGAATTATAACCAGCTGTTCCTTATCATACTATTCTTTGCACTGGCGTTGATAGTGCTTGGCGGCGCATATAATGCAATGCTTTACAGGCTTGTTAATGGTGATAAAGCTTTGACAGGCAAGCAAAAAGTGCGTTCTGTTAAGGTGATGATGATAGCGGCGTTGATTTGCTTTGCCATATCCGCAGTATTTACTCTAATTAGTTTCGGCGGGACAATCAACAATGCAGTAAGCAAAATCGATTTAGATCCTATGATTAATTCATATACGGCGTTAGTAGTCGACGTTGCTTTGCGCGTGCAGTTCTACATAGCCGCGGCATTGCTTGTTATTGCCATTGCGTTTGAATTTGCGCCCATACCCAAAAAGCGCACAAAAAAGTAATAATAAATTTCATTCGAGGTGGAATATGAAATTAACTAAATTTTTCAAAACGATAGCCATATCCGTTTGTCTTGCCGCAAGCTTTGTTACGGCAGGATTTGCTATGGCGGGTTGCGGTAACGACAATAATCCCGCAGCCCAAAAGCAACAAAAGACCAAAGAGATCAATCAAGCGGCAAGCGCCGCAGTCGAGTTTTTGAAGAATGCCAAAAACGGCTGGAACTATTCTTCCGTTTCGGAGTACTCCGACGGACGCTTATATAAGTATTACACGGACGACTACAAAATTAAAGTCGAATACAACGGGACGTTTTATGCATTAAATACAGATCGCCTATACAAGATTGTCCAAGCTGACGATATGACTTGGCACAAGACTACCGACACGACCGATGTAAGCGAGCCGTACGCTAAGATAAATAACCTTATCGCCAGTATCAATGCCACAAGCAATGCGTCGTGGTGGACCGACTACGACAGCAAAACCAAAACGCTGACGGCTGCCGATACCGACGGAAGTGTGACCGTAACGCTCGACGCGGGTGAATTTATCATTACTTTCATTACCGATAAAGGAACGGCAAAGCATACCATAAAAGATGTCGGCACTACTACCGTCACCCTGCCCGAAGATATAATAGACGAACACTAAATTAACATTATCAATACAAAATATTAAAGGACTTGTCGAAATGGCAAGTCCTTTTTATCTTTGGTAATTACGTGTATATTCGCTAAGTTGAATTTAGTGTTACGGCTTTAATCTACTCGGTCCGCGGAACAAGAATGTTACGTCTTTTACGCTGGGCAGGTCGAACAGCTTGACAAGCGTACGGGTTATGCCTAATCCGAAGCCGCCGTGCGTGGGCGCGCCGTAGCGGAAGAAATCGAGGTACTCGCTCATTGTTTCGGGGTTGATGCCGTTTTCCGCTATGTTTTGCTTGAGGTTTTCGTAGCGGTGTTCGCGCTGAGCGCCGCTGGTGATTTCTATGCCCTTGAACAGCAGGTCATACGTTTTTGTGAGCGTGGGGTCGTCGTCCTTTTTCATCGAATAGAATGCACGCGCCTTGGCGGGGAAATCTATTATGAACACAAAATCGCTGTTGTACTTTTCCTTGGCGTACTTGCAAATAAGCTTTTCGCCGTCGGGGTCGAGGTCGCCCTTGAGCGCGCGCGGCACTTCGTAGTTCATTTCGTCCTTGAGGATTTTATACGCGTCATTCAGCGTTATGCGCGGAATCTTATAGTCGAGCGTAATTATATCGGTGCCGAAATATTTTTTGTACTCGTCGTTGAACTCGGCTTTTACCCCGTTGATGACGTGCGCAAGCAATGCCTCCTCTATGTCCATGACGTCGTGATGCGAATCGATAAACGATACCTCTACGTCTATGCCGGTAAACTCGGTGTCGTGGCGGGATGTGAAACTGGGATTGGCGCGGAAATACTCGCCTATCTCGAACGTGCGGTCAAATCCCGCCATCATGCTCATTTGCTTGTACAGCTGCGGGCTTTGCGTAAGGTATGCTTTTTGCCCGAAATAGTTTTTCAGCTCGAACACCTCACTGCCGCCCTCGCTGGACAGCGCAGTAATCTTGGGCGTGTGGATTTCTATAAATCCGTTCTTGTTAAAGTAATCAATCGCAAGCCGCTCGAACGCCGTCATAATGCGGAACATGAAAACCTTTTTCTCGTCGCGCAGGTCTATCCAGCGATAGTCCATGCGCAAGTCCTGACCGCTTTCCGCATTGAGCGGAATGAGGTCGGCAATGCTCATTATTTCGAGCTCCGAGGGATATATCTCTTTACCGCCGTTGCGCACGTATTCCGAATAAACGCATTTGCCCTTGATAGTGACAAAGCTGTGCGGGGTGAGCTTTTTAGCCTCGTCGTAAGTAGGGTTGTCCTTTTCGATAGTTACTTGAACAAAGCCCGTCACGTCGCGGATGACCAAAAACATAATCTTTTTGTCGCGGATTGTTTCGACGTAGCCTTTGATTAGGCATTCACCTTCGGTAAGGTCTTTTATATAAGTTCTTTGCATGGTGTTCTCCACTGTTTGGTATTCCAATAATTTAGTAAATACATTTTATCACCGCATGAAAAAAATGTCAATTTTTTTGCGGGTATAATTAAACTCTAAAAATCGTAAGTAGGTGTTGACATTATTGTTTTAATTGTGTATAATAATATTAGAGTTGTGACTGGAAAGAGCACCGGGCAATTATAGCCCGGATCGGACCGCAAAGTCACAGCTCTTTTTTGTTGACATTTTCATTATTACGGTGTATAATAATATTAGAGTCGTACTTGGCAAGAACACGGGGCAATTGGAGCCCCGCCGACACTACCAAGTTGCGGCTCTTTTTTGTTGACATTTTCGTTATTACAGTCTATAATAATATTAGAGTTGTGATTGGCAAGAACACTGGGCAACTGGAGCCCAGCACTTACTGCCAAATCACGGCTCTTTTTTTGTTGCTGTAAAACAAAAAAGTCCCGAGCTTATGCACGGGACTAAATTTGTTTTTGGATATTAAGTTAATTACACCAACTCGATAAGCGCCTCTTCGGCACCGTCGCCGCGGCGTGCGCCCAGCTTGAGGACGCGGGTATAGCCGCCCGACGAGTTGTTGTCGTGGTTGCGCTGCGAATAGCGGATAGCATACACGTTAAAGATTTTTTCGATAAGCGGGTGCTGAATGTCCTCGGTACGAGCGCGGAACGCGGGACCGGTTTCGCCCGGCTTTTTGGTTTCGGGCGGATCGTACACCATTGCCATAATCTTGCGGCGCGCGGCAAGGCGTTTTTCGCCGTCGAGAATTACCTCGACGTTGACGGGCTTGCCCTTTTTGTCAACCGTTTGCTTGATTTCCTTTTTGACGTCAAGCACGGTGTCGACCGCAAGTTGAATGACCTTGTCGGCAAGGCGCGATACTTCTTTGGCACGCGCATAAGTGGTGGTTATTTTTTCGTTCCACAACAGCGCGGTAACTTGGTTGCGCAGGAGCGCATTGCGCTGGTCGGTAGGACGGGAAAGTTTTCTCTGTTCCATAGTGCGATAATCTCCTTATTAATCCTCTGATGCCTTTAGGTCAAGACCTAATCCACGCAATTTGGCGATAACCTCGTCCAAAGACTTTCTGCCGAGGTTGCGGACTTTGAGCATGTCCTCCTCGGTCTTGCGCGTGAGGTCGGCAACGGTGTGGATTCCGGCGCGCTTTAAGCAGTTGTAGCTGCGCACCGACAAGTCCATTTCCTCGATGTTCATTTCCAGTACTTTTGCCTGACGGTCTTCCGAGCGCGACACAAGAATGTCCATGCCGGAAATCGTGTCGGACAGCGCGACAAACAGCTTTACGTGATCCTCGAGCGCTTTTGCGGCAAGGCTGAGTACCTCCTTGGCGGTAAGCGATCCGTCGGTCTTGACGTTGAGCGTAAGCTTGTCGTAGTCCATAGACTGCCCTACGCGCGTCGGCTCTACCGAGTACGATGCGAACTTGACGGGCGTGAATATGGCGTCAATCGGGATATATCCGATTGGACGTGACGGATCTTTAAGCTCGTCCGCAACAACGTAGCCCCTGCCTTTGCCGACGTACAACGTCATGTCGAGCTTTGCGCCCTCGTCGAGCGTGCAAAGGTATAAGTCCTTGTTGAGAACGTCGATTTCGGGATCGACGTCTATATCTGCGGCGGTTACTGCGCCGGGCGTCGTCTTTTGGATATGCAATTCCTTGACGAGCGATTTATCGGTATAGTTAGCCTTTAAGTTGAGCGATTTAAGGTTGAGAATGATTTCGGTCACGTCTTCCTTAACGCCCTTGACGGTCGAGAATTCGTGGTCGACGCCCTCGATCATTATGCCAATGACTGCGGCGCCGGGAAGGTTGGACAGCAGCACTCTGCGGAGCGCATTGCCCAGCGTGTGGCCGTAGCCGCGATCGAGCGGTTCTACGACGAACTTGCCGGTACGGTAGCTGTCGGTTTCTTCCATAGAGATTCTCGGCATTTCAATTTCCATCATGTCCTGATACTCCTTATTACTTGGAATACAACTCGACGATGAGCTGCTCGTTGATATTGTAATCTACGTCATCGCGCTTGGGATTGTCCACGACTTTGCCGACAAAGTTTTCGGTGTCGAACGTGACCCACTTGGGCATAACAATCTTTGCGCCGCGCAGTTCTTTGAACAACGCGTTGTCCTTGCTGGTTTCCTTAATGGTGATTTCGTCGCCAAGCTTGATTTGGTAGGACGGAATGTCTACGCGCTTGCCGTTGACAAGGATGTGACCATGGTTGACTATCTGGCGGCACATTTTGCGCGAGGCGCCGATGCCCATACGGTACACAACGTTGTCCAAACGCTTTTCGAGCATAGCGAGCATGTTCTCGCCGGTAACGCCCTTTTGCGCGACAGCCTTTTCGTAGTATTCTCTGAACTGCTTTTCAAGCACGCCGTAAATACGTTTTACCTTTTGCTTTTCGCGGAGCTGCATGTTGTACTCGCTGTTTTTACGACGAGCCATTGCGTGCGCGCCCGGGGGAACGGGACGGCGCTCCATAGCGCATTTTTTGGATTGGCAGCGTTCGCCTTTGAGCATGAGTTTCATGCCCTCGCGACGGCACTGTCTGCAATCAGCACAAATATTTCTTGCCATAATTTACTCTCCTTACACTCTGCGACGTTTGGGCGGTCTGCAACCGTTGTGCGGAATGGGCGACACGTCGTTGATTTCCGTGACCTGCAAACCCACTACTTCCATAGCGCGTATGGCGGATTCCCTGCCGGAGCCGGGACCTTTGACGAACACCTTGACTGAACGCAAGCCGTGTTCCATAGCGCGACGCGCAGCCTCTTCAGCCGCCATTTGCGCCGCATACGGCGTGGACTTACGCGAGCCGCGGAACTTGAGCGCGCCCGCCGAGCAAGCGGCGATGGCGTTGCCCTGCTCGTCCGTAACAGTCACAATCGTGTTGTTGAACGACGCGTGAATATGCACGCAACCTTTGTCGATATTTTTCGTTACCCTCTTTTTGGTAGCGGTTTTCTTGACTGCCATGCGTTATCTCTCCTTCTTCTTGCTGCGAGAAACAGTGCGCTTGGGACCCTTGCGAGTACGCGCGTTCTGCTTGGTGTTTTGACCGCGAACGGGCAAATTTTTGCGATGCCGCACGCCGCGGTAGCAACCTATATCTTTAAGGCGCTTAATGTTAAGTTCGACCTCGCGGTGAAGATCGCCTTCCGTCTTGATATTTTTGTCGATATAAGTACGGAGCGCGTTTTCCTGATCGCCGGTCAAGTCTTTTACACGAACGTCGGGGCTGATGCCCGTCGCTTGAAGAATTTTGTTTGCCGTGGGACGACCGATACCGTAAATATAGGTAAGTCCTATCTCGATACGTTTTTCCTTGGGCAAATCAATACCTGCTATTCTTGCCACTTTTGAAACTCCTTAATGGTTTTTTATTGATAGATATAAATAGCGCTCTTTCGGTTTGCGTGTGGAATGTCGCGCTTACCGCAAGTAACGGTTATTTTATAAGTATGTTATCCGACTTTGCTGTTAAGAACGTATTTTTGAGGGCGGAGTCGCGCCGCAGACGGGCAACAGTTGTGCCACACGCGACGGGCGCGTAGACCCACCTACGCAACCAAGCGGGTGGTGCAAACGTAGCCCGTATCCGGCGATGAATACGCCACTCAAAACTTAGCCTTGGCGTTGCTTATGGCTCGGATTCTTGCTGCAAATTACCATAACCTTGCCGTGACGGCGAATAACCTTGCACTTGTCACACATGGGTTTTACGGACGATCTTACTTTCATGATGTTCTCCTTTTTCAATTCGGAATTATGAATTCGGAATTATGGTTGTTGGTTATAAAAAGTTGTGTTGCCTAAGCTGTGCTTACGACTTACTGCGGAACGTGATTATGCCCTTTGTAATGTCATACGGGGAAATGGCTACCTTGACTCTGTCGCCCAGCAGTACCTTGATGTAGTTGACTCGCATCTTGCCCGCAATCGTGCACATTACCATTGCGCCGTTGTCGAGCTTGACTTTGAACTTGGTACCGGGCAAGCATTCCTCTACGGTGCCTTCCGTTTCGATATTATCACTCCTCGGCATACAACCTCCTATCCTTAATAAATTGTTTTATGCGCTTTTTGAGCGCTGCGTTTGTCGGGCTTTCTATGCCGCTTTGGGCGGCTACCCGTAAATGCCTTTTTCGTTTGAGCTTGGGGTTTTCCATTCCCCGCGACATGCCGTCGGCTATCAGCACAAAGTTTTCGCCTGCCTGCGCGACTACTACGAACGGCTTGCCCGTATCATGCCCCGCAAGGCTTATTACAATATCGCCGATTTCCATTTTGTAACGCGCTCCTTGTTGGAATGTGACCGTCACAGCGTTAGGATTTCGGGCGGCTCACCGTCACCGTTGATGATGATAGTGTTTTCGTAGTGCGCCGCACGGCTCCCGTCAAAGGTTTTGACCGTCCAGCCGTCGCGCTCTATCCTGACGCGCCAGCCGCCTGCCGTAATCATCGGCTCTACGCAAATGCACATGCCCGCTTTGAGCGGTGCGCCCGTGCCGCGCTTGCCGAAGTTGGGGACCTCGGGCGGCTCGTGCATTTTGTGCCCGATGCCGTGACCGGTGAGGTCGCGCACAACGCCGCAGCCATGCAGCTCGGTATACAGCTGAACGGCGGATGAAACGTCGCCCACTCTGCAGCCGGCTTTGGCATACTCGATGCCGGCAAAGAATGCGTCCTTGGCTACGTCGATCAGCCTACGATCGGACTCCGATACGTTGCCTACGGCAAACGTTCTTGCCGCGTCGCCTTGATACCCGTTTAAAAGTGCGGTAATGTCTACAGACACTATGTCGCCGTCCTTGACCGTCATAAGCGACGGTATTCCGTGGACGACCACGTCGTTGACCGATATGCACGAGGCGTTGGGGTAGCCGTGAAAGCCTTTGCTGGACGGCGTTGCGCCGTAGCTCCTTATAACCTCCTCGACAACCGCGTCGATTTCCAATGTTGTAACGCCGACTTTGATAAACTTTTCCGCCGCGTCGAGCGCCGCTTTGACTACGCGGCTCGCCGCACGCATGCCCTCGCGCTCTTTATCGGACTTTACTATCATTTAAGCGCTGCCTCGATAGCTTGGTTGACCTGCTCTATCGACTGCATGCCGTCGATGTTTTTGAGCAATCCTTTGTTGTTGTAATAATCTACGAGCGGCGCGGTGTTTTGTTCGTAAACCTTGAGGCGGTTTTCCACAACCTCGCGCTTGTCGTCGTCGCGAATGACCAGCTTGTCGCCGCACGCCTTGCAAATTCCGTCCGGCGCGTCCTGCGCGCTGGTCGTGTATCCGCACTTGAGGCATACCCTGCGGCTTGCCATGCGGTCGGCTAACTTGTTAAGGTCGGTTACAAGGTTGAGCGCAACATCGATTGTAGTAATGCCGCCGAGCGCGTCAGCCTGAGCCTTGGTGCGCGGGAAACCGTCCAAAAGGAATCCCTTAGCGCAGTCCGCTTGCTCTATTCTGTTCTTTAACAGCGCGATAACCAGTTCGTCGGGAACAAGCTTGCCCGCGTCCATGTACGCCTTGGCTTGCTTGCCCAGCTCGGTGCCGTCCACTATGTTCTTGCGGAGCAGGTCGCCCGTCGAGATGTGCGGTATGTCGTGCGTCTTGCAAATGAGCGCCGCTTGCGTGCCTTTGCCGCTGCCCGGCGCACCCATGATGATTAAATTCATGTTTACCTCGTTGTAGGGGTGAGTTAGTGAATAGTGTCGGACTGCGGTTTCGCCGCCCTTATTTTATTTCAAAAAGCCCTTGTACTGTTTCATCATAAGCTGGCTTTGGAGCTGCTTTTCGAATTCCAGTGCGACCGAAACTACGATTAGCATACCCGTTGCCGAGAAGGCGTTGACCAGCGTTGACGTATTGCCCAGTACCGCGGCAAATACGACCGACGGCACTAGCGCGATAAACGCGAGGAATATTGCGCCGAACAGTGTGAGCCGCTTGGAGATCCTGCTGAGGTACTCGGTTGTCGGCTTGCCGGGGCGAATACCGTTGATAAAGCCGCCGTACTGCTGAATGTTGCGCGAAATGTCTTCGGGGTTGAACTCGATGCCCGCATAGAAATACGAGAAACCGAGTATGAGCAGCGCGACAAGCACCGAGTAAGCAATAGATCCCGCGCCGAGGTAGGTCATCCACCAAATGTAGAACGAGCTGGTGGGTGCTACAAGCTGGGCTATCATTTGCGGGAAGGTAATGAGCGCCGTCGCAAAGATTATAGGCATAACGCCGCTGGCGTTGACCTTGATGGGAATAAACGTGCTTTGACCGCCGTACTGCTTTCTGCCCTTGATTTGCTTGGCGTACTGTACGGGGACGCGGCGTTCCGCACCGTCGATAAAGACGATGAGCATGAACACGGCGACAACCATAATGACAAAGCCGACAAGCTCCCAAATAGCCATTTCGTCGCCCGCGACCGAGCTTTGAATGTTAGCAACAATGCTGTGACCGGCGGTCGCAATGATACCGACAAAAATCAAAAGGCTGATGCCGTTGCCGATACCGTAATCGGTGATGCGTTCGCCCAACCACATGGTGAGGAGTGATCCCATAACCATTATGATTGCTACGAATATGCCGATTATCCAGCTTTGGGTCATCGGTCCGAACACGGTGGTGGACAACGCGTCCGCACGCGCGTAAGACACCGTAACCGCAGTCGCCTGCGCAACCGCAAGTATCAAGGTGATAATGCGCGTCCATTGCGTGATTTTCTTTTTGCCCTCGTCGCCCTGCTTTTGGTATTCCTGCAAGCGCGGAATGGCGACCGTGAGCAGCTGTAATATAATCGACGCGTTGATATACGGGGTAATACCTATTGCAAACAGCGCACCGTTACTGAGAGCGCTACCCGTAATACCGTTGAGCAAGCCAAGCAAGCCGTCGACGTTGCCTTCGGTAGCACTGGCATACCCAATCGCGTCAATGCCGGGGATAGGTACCCAGCATCCCAGCCTATATATAAAGAGCAGTGCGAGCGTGATTAAAATCTTACGCCGCACGTCTTTATTTTTGAAAGCGTTTTTTAGCGTTTCAAACATTAGATGACCTCGACAGTGCCGCCCGCTTTTTCGATCTTTTCTTTTGCGGACGCTGTGAACTTAGCCGCCTTAACGGTCAGTTTTTTGGTAAGCTCGCCGTCGCCCAAAACTTTAAGTCCGTAGGCTTCGACCTTTTTAACAACGCCCGCCTCGACCAAAAGCATGAGATCGACAACAGTGCCGTCGTCAAACATGTTCAGTTTGTCGATGTTGATAACACTGAATTCCTTTTGGAACTTGTTGTTAAATCCGCGCTTGGGAAGACGACGCATAAGCGTGATTTGTCCGCCCTCGAATCCGGGACGAACGCCGCCACCGCTGCGCGCCCACTGTCCTTTATGACCCTTGCCCGACGTTTTGCCTA
>CAMWLQ010000006.1 GCA_947175195.1 uncultured Clostridia bacterium
GGGCAATTAACTCAGCGGGAGAGTGCTACCTTCACATGGTAGAAGTCACAGGTTCGAACCCTGTATTGCCCACCAATTAAAACCTAAAACGAACTCCTAACGGATTTTGTTTTAGGTTTATTTTTAATATGCTGAGGAGAAAATGTAATGACAAAAGCAGGCGATAATGAAAAGGAATTTAGAGATAGAATGGGTAAAAATCAAAATGACATTGATAATTTGCTTGGAAAGCTTAGACTTTGCGATACGGACAAAGCAAATATTTCTGTTGATGGGCATTTTGCATATAATGGCAAATTGTATTTAGTTGAGATTGATTCAGCAAATGAAGCAAAACTGCTTGCTGGTCAATATATACTACTTGATGTATTATTCAACACAGCTAAGTTAATGAATTATTCCAAGGCGAACTGCGTTTTTTTAGTGATTCATTATTTTAACGATTATAATCCCGAAAGAACAGAAAAGGTTTTAAAGACATTAAAAAATAAATTAAAAACCACTATCAACTTTATGGCTTTTCATCAAAAAGACATTAGTGATTGGAGTGAGTTATTATCTAAAATTGACAGTAAAAGTAAATAGTTTGTTTACTATATAATAGTCTTATAAATTCCTCAAAGTGTTTTATGAATATTCAAGAGTATGAGCAAGTTAATGGTCTTACATATTTAGAATACTGTGATTACTTGCAAAAGAAATACGGTATTGGTTTATGTGATTATATGACTAAATCGTGGAATTCCAATCAAAAGTGTTCACGAACACAAGATGGTTTATTCGCACACCATAAATTTGAAGACCATGCAATAAGATTATCCGATAAAGAATACGCTATGAAAAATCCTTTTGAATGGCAATTAGCGGAAAATATCGTTTATTGTGATTATTTGGAACACTTATTTTTACATATTCTTATTTGTGAAAATCCGTCTGTTGATAAGAATGAAAATGAAGAAGTCGGCATTGGTGGCATTTTGCAGTATTTAATCCCAGAACTAAATGATTTATATAGTGCTATTGACGCAAGAAAGTGGTTTGAAGAAACTAAAAACAAGTATGATGAGAAAGAAACTGCCTTTTGGGATGAAGTGATAAGGGGGTTAGAGCCAAGATTAAAATGGAAAAGAAATTGCAAACAATTAGTGGCAAATGATAAAGAAGTATATTTTACACTATTAAAGAGATTTAGGAATTCATACGAAAAACATCATAAGTATAATAGAAATAGTTTTTGCAAAAGTAAATTTGAAAGGCGTTGCTTGTTTGGTGATAAAATGGATAGAGTTTGGCGTATGGGTTTTATAAAAAGATATACAGCCAAATTAGGAAAGAGCTAACTTAACTATTCGTTTTAGGTTATGACTGCTCCTAAAAATCGACAGGCCTTTGTGCTTGTCGATTTTTACTTGTTCACTTGCTTTTGGCGCATTTAAATGTTATAATATTAGTATGTACGGTGTTTACGGCGATATAATAAGCGCAGCGGAGCGTGCGCTTGATAGCTTTTCCGAGACGGAAGAATTGTTGGAATATCCCGAAGTTCAGGCGGACAAGGCGTATTATTTGTCCGTATTATCCAAATACAATGCGCTCAAATTATTAAAGGATAAGCTCGAATCGCTGACGACCGCGCTGGAAGAGCAAAAGGTGGTTTGGGCGATGTTGTCCGACGCTGATTCTGAGTCCGAGCGCGCCGTGATATACGAGGAGATTTCCGCGTTGAAACGTCGGGCGTCCGACAGCGCAGCGGCGCTTTCGGATGCGCTCGGCTGCAAGCACGTCGACGAACGTGCGTATTGCAGGCTCAAGCTTGGCGGCGTTTCGGCAAAGCTCGGGGCCATGCTGTTCTCGCTAATTAAGTCCGACTTGTTGTCGCGCGGCGCGAAGATAGAGGATGAAAACACCACCTACCGCGACGGCAAAGCCAAGGAAATATCGTTCGTCGCGGACGGCGCGGACGTTATCGCTCGGCTCAGTCCGCTTTCGGGTGCGCACAAGGTGTACACCGCGCAGTCCAATGTTGATGAATTATGCTTTGCCGTTACTCCAGCGGCGACCGTCGAAAAAATTTCGGAAAGCGATTTGCGGATCGACTTATTCCGTTCGAGCGGAGCGGGAGGTCAGCACATCAACAAGACCGAGTCCGCAGTACGCGTAACGCACTTGCCTACGGGGATTACCGTCGTTTGCCAGGACGAGCGGTCGCAGCTCCAAAACAAGAAACGCGCTTTGGAAACGATTGAAAAGCGACTGAAGGAGCGGAGCGATCGGACCGAAAAAAAGCGTATGGAATCGGATATTAGCGCGCAGTATTCACAAAAGCACACGCCGATAACGTTCGACGCGGATACGGGCACGTTTACCGACGCGCGGCTTAAGGCGTTTACCAAAGCGCCGTTCCCGCTTTCCGCCGAGCAGTTCGCCGCATACCTGAACGGACTTATGGCGTTATGATAATCATTACGGTAGTACTATGATAAAACTCACTGCACACACGAAAAAAATAGCGTTGTCTTCGAGCCGCCGAGCCTACAAAACCGAGGGCTTTATTTCGCCCACGCGCAGGGTGCTCGGTATTGACGCGTTTGTTTCTCGTGTAGCCGAAAGCATTTTCGGCGGGGACGAGCTTGCCGCCGGCTGTTATTCCGCGCAAACCGAGGACGGAGCGTACACGCTTTTCTTTTTGGTCGGCGGCGGAGATAAAAGGCTGAACGGCGGAGACTTGGTTTTTTACGGGTTTATCGGCGAAAGCGATACCGAGGGCGGAACGGATAGGCGGTTGAGTGAGTATCTTGCGGCGCACAGCGATATACCGCTTATCGTGCGCGAGACCGACGACGGCATTACCGACGACGACCTGACCAGGCTGTATCTTGTGTCGGGGTCGGACGGTATTGTCAATTTTCCGTACCTCAACGCAACGCAGCGCAAGATCGTAGAGACCGAGGACGCTAACATGCTCGTGCAGGGTGTTGCCGGCAGTGGCAAGACAAACGTTTGCGTAGAAAAGATTGTTTATTGCGCATGCCGAGGCTACCGCGGCGCAGTCCTTTACACAACGTTTTCGCGCGGACTTTTGACCGAGACCAAAAGCAGGGTAGAGCTGTTTTCAAAAAACATAGACGACTTTATTTCGGCGTACGAGAGCGGGTGCGTAGTGTTCCTTGACGGGAACCACAAAAAAGCGGTGGAGAACAAGCTTGGGATTTTATTCTCGGTCGACGAGGACGGCGAGATAATTTCCGCGTTAAAGCGCATTGCGGCGTTTCTTAAAGAAAAGGTGGAATATCTGCTTATAGAGGATATTTACGCGCAGGCGTTTGAACAAAAGCGAGTCGCGGGCGAGAGCGTTTTCCTTAACGAGTATCTCGGCTCGGGCAAAAACTATCGGCTTTCGGGCGCGCTCGAAAAGATAAAGCACATTGCGCCCGAGATAATCTATAAAGAAATTTACGGCATGATTTTCGGCAAGTACGAGCTTGACGCCCCCGCCGACATGATGGGCAGGGACGAGTACGCCGCCGCGCGCAGCGACAGCTTTACGCGGCGCGAATGCGACGTTATATATTCGGTTGCAACCGATTATGCCGAGTTCCTGCAAAAGCGCGGGTACACCGACAACAACCTGATGAGCCGCGAAATATTAAACGGCGCGCCGCAGCCCAAGTATTCGGTGGGCGTTATTGACGAGGCGCAGGACTTTACGCAGGTCAACCTGTGTCTTATAAAAAAGCTGTGCCGCAAGCTGTTTTGTGTGGGCGACGCGTTGCAAATGATCAACCCGTCGTACTTCAATTTCGGGTACTTAAAGCGCATAATGTACGGCGACGTTACGGGCGTGGACGAGCTAAAGCACAACTACCGCAGCACGGCTACGATAGAACGAATCGCCGAAAAGCTGGGCGAAATGAATACGCAAAGGTTTGGCACGCACAACTTTGTTTTGCGCGGAGAGAGTGTTCCGTCACCGTTGCCGTCCGCCGCCGTGTTTGTAAAGGACAAAAGCTTTGTGTACTCGCTCGGCGAAAAGCGGTTTGAAAACGTTACGGTAATCGTCGCCTCACAACAAAAAAAGGAAAAGCTGCGCAAGGTTTTGGGCAAGACCGAAATACTGACGGTTGCCGAGGCGAAGGGCTTGGAGCGTAACACCGTCATACTCGCCGACGTCCTTAGCGACAACGCCGACAAGTGGCGGTATATGCGCGACATGCTGCTCAACAGAAAGACCGCCGACGAGAACTCCGTTTTTAGGTACTACTTCAATTTGTTTTACGTCGGCATATCCCGCGCAAAGCAGTATTTGTTTGTAGCCGAGAGCGACTGTCCCGAAACGTTCAATACGCTGTTTAACGATTGTTTCGAGCGTAAAAACAAAGACGGCGCGCTCGCGTACCTAAAAGACATTGCGGGTAGAATAGAGATAGACGACGACGAGTTTGTCGAGCGTATCGAAAAATTTTGTTCGCTCGAGCAGTACGAAAACGCGCGTGCCGCTGCCGACAGGCTGTCGTCCGACGAGCTGCGCAAAAAACAGCTATTGTATATTTCGATTCATGAGCAGTACTTGCGCTACGGGAAACTGCGCGACGCGGGCGTAGAGTATTGGCGGCATGGCATGGACGCCGAGGCGCGCGAGCTGTTTACGCGTTCGGGCGATCAAAAGCTGTTCCCGCTTATGGACGCGTGCGCAAAGGGCGGCGGTGCGCTCGACCCCGATATTGTTCAGTTTTATCCGCTTGTAGACGACAACGACGTGGCTAAAAAGATAATAATAGACACGCTCGACAAGGACAGTCGTGAAATAGCGGAGCGTTTAAAATCGGCAAATAATATTCTTAAGAGGAAAAGACAATGAGCGACAACTCGATTAAAGAACTTATAGACAGCTTTATAGCCTACCGCAATTTGATTGCGCCCTTGCAAGACAGCCTGCATTCGGTGAGCAAGACGTACGAGGAAATTCGCAACGACCTTGACGCGCTCACCAAAAACTTTTCGGGCAGTGCAATGGCTCAGCTCGACAAGGTGCATGCCACTATCAACGCGCAAGCCAAAAGCGGGCAGGAGCTTGGCAAAAAAATAGAGGAATACTCGGTTTCGGGCGAAAAGTACGCGCAGGCGGTGGAGAGCATGTCGGCGCGGTTTTCGGATGTAGCGGACAGAATTTCGTCGCTCGCCGAAATCGAAAAAAACGTGCAAAGCCAGCTTGCGCGGATAGACGCGCTTATATCCGAAAAACGTTCCTCTTATAACATTAAGGATTTACAAAAAGCGCTCGACGGCTACACCGCCAACGTCGAAAAAATAAACGACTTTATAAATAAGGATATAGCCGAGGTCTTAAAGGCAAACGCCGACAAGATAGAGGCAATCCGCCAGGAAAACGAACAGCTATCAGCAGCCGTTGCGGCGCAAGGCAAGGATATAGCTACGCTTGTTGCGGAGTTTGCCAAAACGTCCGAGCTACTCAAACAGTCGGTCGAAGGCAGCACGGTCAACGAGCAATATCTCTTTGACGTATTCGACAAATGGGCGGCGGACAGAAAGGTCAAAATCAAAAAGCAGTAGGACATGGCGCAGTCAATCGAACAACGCTTACTTCAAGCCATAAAAAACGACGACCTCAAGGCGTTTGACGCTTTGGGAAAAACGGCGCGGATAGGTGCATACCGTCTGGGCAGGTTCCCCGTGCTGTCGTTGCTGTACCTTTATAAATCGCGAAAAATTCTTGCGGCGCACGAGCTTGAGTTTTTAAAAATAAATAGCTACGAAAAAATAGATAAATGCTCGGTTTCGGGTAAAAAGCATGCGCAAGCGGTAAAGAGCATGTCGGCGCGGTTTTCGGACGGAGTGGACAGAATTTCGCCGCCCGCCGAGATTGAGAAAATAAACGGCTACGAAAAAAAGACCGAGCCGTTGGAGCTGTCCGTAAAGTTTTCGAGCGTAGCCGGTAAATGCTTGCGACTTTATTATAATGAGGTAGTGTCGCCGCTCGAAATGTTGTTAATTCTCGATAAGACCAAACGCTTGACGCGCGTATTCTCTTATGCCGATACTACAAAGGAAATCAGGGCGCGCCTTCAATCGATATATTCGATCAAGTACGCGCTTAACGTGCGGTTTGAGGGCGAAAACATAATAATAGATAAACGCCCGTTGAGCTACCGCGAAAAAAAGAAAATACTGACAGTGTGCTTGTGCTCGGCGCTGGGCGTGGCGGTAGCCGTTTGCGTTCCGACCATCACAGTCGCGCTGATGCCCGTCCGTGTCGAGGGCGAGGTAAACAAGCTTAGCGATATTAATTTCGCCGCGCACAAAGAATACGTTTTGAAACGCGATATAGTGTTGAACAAAGCGGTGGACGAGGTGAACTGCACAATCCGCGGCAACGGGCATAAGCTGATTTTTGACAACGGCGCAGCGTTTGCCACGCTAAACGGCGCGCTTACCGATATGACTATCGAAAGCTCGGGCGGGGCGTTGTTCTATACCGTTTCAAACAGCGCGCGGGTAACTGACGTAACTATAAACGTAGAGGGCTACGTTTTGTCTAATGAAAGCACCGCGCTTGTGGCAGTGGTCAATTACGGCGAGTTCGACGGCGTTACGGTTAACGTGCGGGCAATCGCGGATGCGGAAAATCCGAATGACGGAACAACTGCGGAGCTGACGTTTGGCGGAATAGCAATGAACAACGGCGCTATATTTAACAACAAAACGCAAGAGGTCGATTTCGGCGTTATCAAAAACAGTACGGTCAACTATTTTCAGCTTGAGCTGAGCGGCGAGGCGAGCGCAAACACCGCGTTTGGCGGGATTGCGGGTTTCAACAACGGGTACTTGCAGGACTGCACGGTAACGGGCGAAATCATTGCGAACACTGTTGACGTGGCGGGCGTTTGCGTAGTCAATAACGGCGAAATAATCGGTTGTGTAAACAATGCGGATATTGCCCAAACCTCGGGGAATGAAAATTGGAATCCGATTGCTTGCGGAATAGTTATGACCAACTCGTACTTAGTTAACAACTGCGAGAATACGGGCAATATTTCGGCGGTTTCCACATGCGAGACGGAAAGCGAAAATGCGCGGTCCGCTATCGCGGCGGGCATAGCCTACGTAAACAGTAACGCCAATATCGTGCCGTATATAGTTAATTGCGCCAACACGGGCGATGTGGAAAGCTCCGCCGTGGGCGGCAACTCGTATGCGGCGGGCGTGTGTATGTCGTCGAGCGGCGGCATCGAGCAGTGCACCAACAGCGGCGCGATAAGTGCGGAGTCGGGAAATGGCTATGAAACGTTGGTGGGCGGAATCGCCGATTATGCATACGGATATATTTACAAATCCACCAATAGCGGCGCAGTATCGGCTGTTGGCAGCGGAACGTCGTATGCCGGCGGCATATCGGCTTTTGCGCGCGCGCAAATTTTGAACTGCGTTTCGAGCGGGGATATTAAGGTTACGGCAAAGGAAGTTTGCGCGGGCGGAATAATGGGCGTGAGCGAAATCGTCAACAACGGCAAAGGCACCGCCGAGTATTGCATAAGCGAAAATCGATTGGACGTTACCGCCGTTAGCGACGGCAAGGCGTACGTCGGCGGGATTATCGGGTACGTAAGCGAGCATCAGTTCCAAGTCGTAGGCGGCGGAACGGCATACTTCGGCGGCGGTGTTACGGACAGCTGCTTTGTGGGCACGTGCGTTGGGTCGGAAATATATTTCGGCAATATCGTCGGCGTGTGCGGCGCTAATATTTATTATAGTAATTCATACTATTCGAGCAACGTCGAGTATCACAATTTCGACGGAAATTATTATGTAAATAATTCGTTTTCGGCGTTCGGCGCGACGGCGTCGACAAATGAATCGGACAGCACGCTCACGGCCGCTGTGGAAGATAAGGGCGCAACTTCTATGTCGATAGAGGACGTAAAAAAAACCGTAACGTATAAGAAGATTCTAAGCGAGCTGGAAAACGTGTAAAAGGCACGGCGTTGTATATCGAACAAATGTGCTGGGGCTTAAAGCTATATTTCCAACAAGCAACGTCTTGCATTTTATGCCATGCTATGATATAATTTTTTACAAAGAATAGAGGTGACGTTATGACTGTTAAGCCTGACGGAATAGATAATGAAATCGACATAGGCGATGAAACGCCGCTGTTTACCAAACGCGCAAACACGGCTGCATTCAAACTGTACAATCTTCGGATTTTGCCGATTTTTATTGTTTGCGGAATTGTTATTGCAATTATGATATTAGGCGGATATTGGTATGTCGGATTGGTTATCGGCGTATTAATGTTGGCGGGTTTAATAGTTTTATTTGTCCCGCCCAATGTGCCAAAGCTATCTTATTTTATCACGTCGCAAAGAATAGGCATGGCCAACAAGTCATTCGTCGGTTATTATTCTTACAATGACGTGCGCAAAGTTATAATAAGACGCTTTTCCAAAACGATCACCCTGAAAGGCAATGGCGGGTTGCCATTAAAAATAGATATTTATTTATCCGCAGAGGACTTCGATTGGTTTATTTCGGAAATCGTGCCGCAACTGTCGCAAGCCGAAATAAAAGGAAAAAAGTAATACATAATTTTTATTTTGCTACCGTACCACTAAATGCGCACCCATACAGGTGCGTTTTTATGTGCTTGAAAACTACTCCTATTTGTGTTATAATCAAAATACATAATTGTTGGGAGCAGTATTGATGATATTTGCAATAATTGCGATAATTGCAGTGCTATTAATCATAATCTTAGTATTCGGTAGAACGATACGTTCTCCTAAGTCCAAAGGCGAACACGGGGAAAGTACTGTTGCCAAAATATTGGGTGAAACTATAGCAGGCGAACAATATGTTATTAATGATTTGTTATTTAGTAATGAGTCGGGACAATCGTGTCAAATAGACCACATTTACATAAACAAATTCGGAATATGGGTAATTGAAACAAAAAATTATTCGGGTCGTATTTACGGTGATGAAAAACAACGTGAATGGACACAGGTATTAGCCTATGGCAATGAAATAAATAAGTTCTATAATCCCGTAAAACAAAATGCAACGCATATCTATCATTTGTCAAAATACCTAAAAGTGAAAAACGTTTTTCAAAATATAGTAGTATTTTTGTCAAGGTCGGATATATCAAGCGTAACGTCAAATAATGTATATTCTATCTATGAATTACCATTAATAAAAAGTCAGGTTACTGATACAACTTTGTCCGTTGATAAAATGGAGCGCTATTATAATCAGCTTTTGGAGCTAAAGAATAATCCGACAATAAGCAAAGCAGAGCATATCGAAAATATCCATAGAAAGCAAGAGCAAATCAAACAAGGCATTTGCCCGAGGTGCGGTGGGAATTTGGTATTGCGTGACGGAAAGTACGGACAATTTTACGGTTGCTCCAACTTTCCTGCTTGTAAATTTAAAAAGAATATTGATTAGATTTTTGCGGGAACTAACAATATAATGCGAGCAAAACGTCATAACAAATACCGCTTGTTTTTATTATGACTTTATGATATTATATAGCTATCCATTTTATAATTACGGAGCACTGACAAATGAATATCGAAACAAAAGAGGTGAACGGCAACATATCGAGCGCGGGCGAGTGGCGCAGTTTCGGCTGGCAACAAACCGCCAGTAGAAAAGTTCGGTCGGGACGGAGCAGGCATAGAACTATATACACTTTGGCGCGCGATAAGGATATGCCCAATTACGCAGCGCTCAATCGGATGGAGGGCGAATACTTGGATTTAAAGCGCAACAAAAAAACGTATAACCCGATGGAGGCGAGCAATGTCTTGATTGCTTTTGCGTTCTTAATCATTCCCGGGATTATCTACGTTACCGTAAAATTAAAACAAAAGAAAAGAATAAATGAACATAACGCTGACGTTCAAAAACAAATGGACGCGGTAATAGCAAAAGCTCAACAGTTGCTATAATATTAGGTTTTTATAAGCAGCAAAGTGCAATTATCTGAATGTTACATGCACAATAAGATTTTTTAATAAAAAGGTTGCAAATATTATTTTCGATAATATTTATTGGTATAAATTCGTAGTTCCCGAACAAGGTTTATCCAAAGGCGATTGGCAATGCGCATATTTAGAACAATATCTTAATTGTGAAGCAATTGTCACCCTTTATTTTGCTTTCTTTATTTACAAATATGAAAAGTAAGAGGAAGAAAGGCACTCCATATGAGATGTTTTCTCTTGAAAGCGCAAAACCAATCCCTAAATATCTTTTGGAATGCATCGAATTCGAAAGCGAAGATGATGACTAATGAAAATAACAACTCGTGATTGTTTTTTATTGTTCTGCAAAAACACGACGTAACAGAGAATGCCTTTGTCATGTGAGCCATATTAAATATGTTTATAAAAACCCATATTTGTATTGTATATAATTATTGCTTGACAAATTTACGTATAAATGTTAATATTTTTATGCGTGCAAAGGAGAAAAAATGGGTAACTGGCGGAAATGGAATATAACGATATGCTCTCAGTCGTATTTTGTTTCTACAATTGACGGGGAAGAAAAATACTTTTTTGTAGGATACGATAACGGGATAAAAGAAAAAAAAGAGGAACTGTATTTTTTGCAACGCGAAAAGGATAAAGAAAAGTACCAAATCGCATTTAGTCCGAAACCTCATTTTATAAGCTATTCGTTTTTTTACGGTTTTTTTAATGACACTATAACTAAAATGTGCAGTGAATCGGATACTACGCATTCGTTTTTGTCACAAAAGAATATAATTCTAAATAAATTTTTCGAGAAATATGCTTTTGATGTTGACGAAATAGTTAACGCCCAAATCAAAGAGTATGTCATGGCAATAATCGAAAAAAATATTGATATTCAAGATGGGGTGGGCATTAAGAATGGAATTAATTGATATTATAACTCTTGCCCTATCGGCAATAAACTCTTTAAGCGTTATCGTTATCGGAGTGCAAACCGCACGACGCGAAAAGAAAGAAAAAATAAAGTCAAAAAAGAAAATTTGGTACAAAACCGAAGTTATTTCCAACGATAAAATCAATAAACACGTACAGGCTATTGAGCAGGTATTAAACGAGGAATCTGACAAATTAACCATGTGTCAAAAGCTAAATTCATGTATGTTGGATTTTTTTTATTCCTCGATAAATTATATTGCATTCTTTAATATGAAGTATTGCGAACAAATTAAAAAAGAGATAATGGCGGCTATGGATAGCGTTATATGCGCAGTGGTTTACAGTGAGAATAAGATGAGCGACAGAGATAAAGAAAAAGCATTAAAAATTTATAGAATAAAAATCATGGCCCTATTTTATAACTTAGACTTACAATTGTAACATTTACAAAAAAGAGAGGTTCCTAATGATAAAAATAATTGATTACGTAATCGACGATATCGTTAAACAGTATCAAAACGATGTTTATAACAAAAAAATAGACGATATCTCTCAAGTCGTATATCCGTCTACCAATAAAAAAGATAAATTGGGGGAATGGGTAAGACAATACTTTGTTAAGTTAGATAGCGTTATTCAAGACGCGGTCAAACAAAGCGGGGTAAAGACCGGCGTTGTTATATTGGGATCTAAGCATACGACGTCAAGCGTGTACGTCAACCATTTTGAACCGGGTATGTTGTACGACGTTTTGGAAAATTACGACAAAATGTTTCCTGTTCAGAAAAAATATCGGCACAATGAATGGGATTTTGAATATAAAAATGGCGCAGCCCATTTGAAATCTATTGCATTGGGAAAGGGTTCAACCGTATTTATTAAAAACGGAGATTTGGTTTTGGGTGATTTTGAGAATATTATTTATGCGGAATTTGATTATCGTCCGTTAAAGTCATTCAACATAGTAATTATGGGTGAATAATATAATATATACGGAGGTTGAATATGTCGAAGCTGATCATATTTGATTTTGATGGGACGATAGCCGACTCTATGTGGGCATGGGACGAGTTGGGTGAAGATACGATTAACGAGAATCATCTGCCACTAATAGATGATTATGAAGATGTGATAAGGACAATGAGCGTCCCCGATTTTGCCGACTATTTATCCGGAATTTATCCGCAATTGGGAAACGGCAAACAAATATTGTCGAATTGGCATGAAAAAATGGTCTTTAAATACTGTAATCAGGTTTCTTTAAAAAGCGGGGTAAGAGAGTTTTTAGATTATTTAAAAAGCAACAACTATAAATTATATTTGGCCTCGGCAACTTGCTATGACGTATTAAATGAGGCATTAAATCATTTTGACCTTAAACAATATTTTGATTTTATTTTAACGGAAGAAATTGTGGGAATATCAAAAAGAAACCCTCAAATTTATCAAGTATGTATAGATAGGGCTAAATCCGACATAGATAATACGATAGTATTCGAGGATGCGATTCATGCTGTCGAAACAGTTAAAAATTTAGGTATTAAGGTGTGCGCTATTAAAGACTATTCTATGCGCAATCACGAAGAAGAAATTAAAAAAACGGCTGATTTGTATATTGAGGATTACTGTAATTTCAATCAATTAAAAAATTTCATTTTAGGTTAGTGCTTGACGTAAAACGCGCTATTCAATATTTTGTATTGTAATATATGAACTCGTGCAAAGTGAGTTCGTATTTTGATTTAGCGGCTAAAATGGAAAATTCAAAGATTAAATTTTAATAAAAAACATTTTGACCTATTGAATTTTATATAAATATGTGATATTATTTATATATACCTTATTGAATTATCGGAGGATAGTATGTTTGATTGGGGACTTACCAAAAAGTTGTTTGACGGGTTTATGATACTGCGTTGGACGGACTTTATAAGACCTATGGAATACACGCAAATGGAAAAAAGCGCAACACAGGCGGTGCTTTCTTATTTAATAGGAAAAGAATACGAGGAGCGAACGGGCGAATCGTTAGACTGGGAATTTATTGTCAGGAGCAACATATTCGGATTATTAAGCAAGATTGCGACGTCCGACATTAAAGCGACGATTAACAATAAAATCAAAGCCGAGCATGCGGAGGCGCTCAAAGAATACATCCTCGGCATCTACTTTGACGAAAACGACGAATTCAGGTATCGTCCGAAGGACATAGTCACCAAAACCGATTTGGCAACGTTTATCGACAAGAGCGACGTCGAGGACCGTATAGAATACGAGATTTGTTATGCGGCGCATAAGTTTGCCACGTACCGAGAGTTTTGCTATATAGAAAACCTCAACCTGTGCAGCCCCGACACCGAGATAGTAAAGAAGGAAATAAGTCCCGCGACGTTTATCAATAAAATAAAAGATAAGACTGTCAAAGAAATCATCAAAAAGCTGGACAATCCCAAAGACGAGCTGTTTTTATTTTTCAGCTACTTTGAAAAGTTAAAACCGCAAATCCGTTGGTCGCAAACATGCCGTTTGCCCCAAACGACGGTTTTGGGACATTCCATGTACGTTGCGGTGCTGACGTACTTTGCGGCAAAGGAAATGCAAATTGTGACCGACGAGTCCACCGTTGTGGTAAACAGCTTTTTTGCCGCACTGTTCCATGACCTGCCCGAAAGCTTGACGCGCGATATTATTTCGCCCGTCAAGAGGAGCATAAGGCAATTCGAAAGCAAGCTTGCCGAGTACGAGTATCAACAGGTACGCGAAATGATGGAGAGCAGAATACAAGACCGCACGTGGAAAGACCACTTCATGCTGCTTTTGGGCGAGGACGACAAAAAGTTTTTGCCGTTTGACGACCGCCCCGGCGTTTTGGGCGAGCTTGTGGAAACAATGGACAAAATTGCCGCCTTTATCGAGGCAAAAATGTCTATCGAGCTGGGCGTCAGTTCGGACGGCTTGAAAAACGGCGTCAGTTCGGGCGCGAATTTTATAATGGGCAAGGTGTTCGATTTTAGGTACAACCGCGATTGGCGAAAGAGCAAAAAGCCGCTTTACTTGAACGACTTTTTGGCGTCCATACCGCATTAGTGGTTGGCACGGTATTCGGATATTTGTAAACGGCACGTTAATGCGTGCCGTTTTGTGTATGGATCGTTATTGCCGAGTTTTTACTGCTCGCATTTGCCGAGAAAACCGTTTACGCATAAGTTTCCGCAACGGTAACGGCGGCAATAATCGAAAGTAACGGCGGTGACGGGCAAAGTAACGGGCTAATGTATTTACTCTCGGCGGGGATTATGCTATAATTCGGCAAACAGCGGAAGGAGGTAGACGCTATGCAGTTTAACGAAAAGCTGAAAGAGCTGCGCACAAAAAAGGGAGTTTCGCAATCGGAGCTTGCCGACAGTATTTACGTGAGCCGAAGTGCGGTCGCCAAATGGGAAAACGGATTGGGCTTGCCCAGCACCGAATCGTTGCGATTGCTTGCCGAATACTTTGAGGTAAGCGTGGACGAATTGTATTCGGACGGCTCGACCGAAAAGGTGATAGTAAACAAAAACCAAATAATATCTCGCTCGCGTAGGCTGCTTATAATAATATCCACCGCGTGCGCGGTGGCGATTACCGCAATTATAGTTTTGGCTATATTTTTGGGGTATCATATTAACAAGCCCGCCACGCAAGGCGGCGACGATTGGACGGGATCTATTGGCGTAAGCGGGGCGTTGTATTACGGCGGAGGGTCTTCCGTCTTGAGCGAACGCAACGAGGCTATTTCGGGAAACGAAATTGTATGGGAAAAATATATGGTGTCTGCGGGATATGAGTATGTTTTGAAAGTAAGTCCAAGTCCCGGCGGGCATAATGGCAGGGCAGTCAAAATAAGCGCCGACTGCGTGGGTTTTAAATATAACGCCGATATTTTCGACATTGATTTGCTGCATGACGGCATTGAGATCGACTATGCGCTAAACGTAAAACAGAGTTGCCAAGACGAAGTTATATGGCTGTATAAGGTGGCGAAAGGCGAGCAGGTTACAGACGCAAGCGTACCTTCTTTTAAAATCATTATAAGCGCCGAGTTCGAGCCGAGCGATGACGGTGTATGAGATGGTTAAACATTAAGAATAGATTAGAATTGCGAATAAATAAAGATTTTTGTTGTATTTTGGCGAATTATTTGTTAAAATATTTATAGACGTATTTTTTTCGCAGGAGAATGTTTAATGAAAAAGCGCACTAAGCTAATGGCGGTAGCAATGAGCGGAGTCATGTCGGTATCGGCTATGTTCGGGCTAGCGGGTTGTAACCGCAAAAGGTACACGCCGGAAATGCTGGAAGACCTCGGGCTGGATTTTGCATTAACCTTGATGGGCAGCGACGCGTTTGTTTGGAATGCGTTTTCGGCAACGCCGTACGAGACATACGGGTTTGTCGTGTCCGACAATAGCTCGTGGTATTCGTACTCGGGCGTGATGGACAGCTATTCCAAGAATATGATTAACACCATGTTCGGGCTGTATGCCGACGAGCTGAGCCATTACAATTTGTCCGAGCTCAGCGGCTCGGCTGCTTTGACGTACCGTGCACTGGACAATGCTTTGGGCTTGTACCAATCGTACTACAATTCCAAATACATCAAAAAGTTCGAGCTTTTGGGCGGGTCGTATATAAGCAAAGAGGGCGGGTACGTCGCCGACTTTGCGCAGTCGTTTGAAAACTTCGAATTCCGCACGGAAAAGGACGTGCAAACGTTGCTTAAAGTAACGCAGTCCACCGGCGATGCGTTTGAATCGTATTTGAATTTTGCGCGCGACCGCGACAGCATGGGCTACCCGTTGTACGACTACACGCTTAATGCGATGCGCGATTATTTGGACGACGTTTACGAAAAGGGCGAAGAGTTTTATCTTTATGCGCTGGCGGACAAAAAGATAGACGACGCCGAATTTTTGAACGAGGCATCCAAAACCCAATACAAGTCCGATTACAAAAGGGCGCTTGACGAAAGCTACATGGAGGGCGTAAAAGCGCTGTACGACGGGCTTGACGAGTATACCGGCAAGGTTACCAAGGTTGAGCAAAGCTATCTTGCCTCCGCGGGCGCTGCGGGCAAGGCTTACTACGAATGGCTGTTCCGCCAAAAAACGGGCATAAAGAACGCCAACATAACCAAAATATACAACGAGCTTGTCGTTGCGTACAACGATTATTTGAACAAGATGGACGGCGCGGTAGCCACGATTGACGCTTTGCAAACAACCGACAAAGCCACATACGACGAGTTTTACGAATACTATAATGAAACGAAGGTATTGCTCGGGCTTACCGATCCCAATGAGATATTGGAATATCTCAAGACTGCGGCAAAGGATATTGTTCCCGATTTAAAAACACAGCCCGATATAGGCTTTAAGTACATGGACGACACGGTTGCGGAAATAACCAACTCTTTGGCATACTACATGCGCACGCCGCTCGACCTGACCGACGCGAGCGAAAATATTACGCTCAACGGTTACCAAATGGAACAAAACCCCACCGACCTTTTGACCACCATTGCGCACGAGGGCTATCCCGGACACTTGTACGCATACGTCAGCGCCAAAGAAAACGGCGCGAGCCTGCTTTCAAACTGCACCACCACATTGGCTTTTTCCGAGGGCTGGGCAAACTACGTCGAGCTTGTGCTTTTGGACAATATAGCCCAAACCGCCGATACCGCTACGGCTAAGTACTGCGAGTATAAAAAATACGAAACCCTGGCGGGATACACAAGCATGGTATTGTACGATATGCGAGTCAATTATTTCGGCGACACCGCTACCGATTTGGGGAGGAGCGATATAATAGAGCGGCTAATGGAAATCCCCGCCGCATACGTTCCGTACGGCTATGGTATGTACACTATTTACACCCTTCACGAAAAAGCAAAAAGCTCGCTGGGCAGCAAGTACAGCGAAACGGACTTTAACGGCGCACTGCTTGCCGAAGGCTTTGGTCCCACGCTTACGAGAGCGCAACAAATAACCGACAATTATATTAAAAAGCACAAATAACCGGTTTGACCAATTATGAAATAGCAGCGTAATGAAATTATTCATGGCGCGTAGCTATTCGGGTGTAACGTAAAACCGATTATCGAGTAAATACGCGCCAGTAAAAACCCGCTTATTTGTAAAAAACAAGCGGGTTTGTGTTTGACAAATTAAAAAAATTTTGTTAAAATCAAGTATGTAGAGTGGTGAAAATAAACGCTCTTCCTGCTGAAAACACAACGACACAAGTTGCGGGTTTCCCCGTGTAAATCTGATTACGGCACGGTGTTTGGCGTATATCGGGCGCGGGAAAAATCGTACCTTGTTTTTTTATGCCGTTTTTTAACCGCGCCGTAAATCGTACATTTCTTTTACGGAGGGTTTTTTATATGGAAGAAAACGAAAACAAGATTTTAGGCGAGGGCAAGCTGTTTAAGCTTATGATCAAGTTTGCCGTGCCGTGCGTGCTGTCGCTGCTGGTGAGCGCGCTGTACAACATTGTCGATCAAATATTCGTCGGCAACAGCGAGCTCAGCGTGCTGGGCAATGCGGCTACGGGCGTAGTTTTTCCTATATTCATCATTGCGCAAGCCTTTGCGTGGTGGATAGGCGACGGGTGTGCGGCGTATCTTAACATTTGCCAGGGCAAAAAGAACGCACAAAATGCGCACAAATCCATAGGCATGGGCATAATGTTTACCGTTATCGCAAGCGTTGTGCTAATGGCGATATTTTATCCGCTTAAAACACCTATTTTAAAAACGTTCGGCGCGACGGTCGATTCGGTTGCCGCCGACGGCAAGTTCGTGCCGGGCAGCCTTGATTATGCCATAGAATATTTCGATATAATTCTCGGATTTTTCCCCGTGTTCATGGCGATGAACATGATGAACGCCGTAGTGCGTGCCGACGGCTCGCCGGGCTGGTCGATGATTTCCATGCTGAGCGGCGCGATTACCAACATCGTATTAGACGCGGTGTTTATTATGGGATTCAAGTGGGGCATGGCAGGCGCGGCATGGGCGACGGTCATCGGACAAACCGTTTCGTTTGTAATCAGTCTGTTGTACTTTATTCTCAAAACAAAAACGTTCAAGCTGAGGCTAAGCAGCTTTAAGCCTGATTTCAAGGAATTTTCCGCACCCGTCAAGCTTGGGCTGTCCTCGTTTATAACGCAAATAACCATTGTTATAATATCGCTTGTGTGCAACATAATGTTGCTTAAATACGGCGCAATGTCGGTGTACGGGCAAAACATCCCCATATCGCTGATAGCGATAGAAAGCAAGGTGTTTACCGTGGTAATTAACATCGTCGTCGGTATTGTGCTCGGCTGTCAGCCTATAATCGGGTTTAACATAGGCGCCAAAAAGTACGACCGCGTCAAAAAGCTGTACTTGTACATTTTGTTAAGCACAGTTATTATAGGCGTGGTATTTACCGTGTTGTTCGAGGCGGCGCCCAACGCCGTAGTTGCGATATTCGGCAATCCCGATCCCAAGCAGGTCGATCCCGATAGATATTGGGAGTTCGGCAAAATGCTGTTCCGCATATTCCTCATGCTGGTAACGTTCACTTGCACGATAAAAATGACAAGTATTTTCTTCCAAGCCGCGGGTTGTCCCGTGCGCGCGATTATATCGTCGCTCATCCGCGACATTGTGTGCTTTATTCCGCTCATTTGCGCATTGCCAGTCGCTATGGGCATAGAAGGAATATTGTGGGCGGCACCGATAGCCGACGGCGTAGCTATGATAGTGGCGGCGCTGTTGACGGTGTTCTTTTTCCGCTCGCTCGGTCGCGAAAAAGCAAAACAGGGCGAAGGTGCAAGCGCAGTACCCGAACAAAAGATTTCCATTTTGCCGTCGCAATCGGGCGTAATAGTCACCATTGCGCGCGAGCACGGCTCGTCGGGTAAGCAAATAGGCAAGCTGGTCGCGGAAAAATTGGGATTGCCCTTCTATTACAAGGACATGATTGCGCTTGCCGCGCAGGAGAGCGGGCTGGATAAGGAATTTATTTCCGATATAAACGCCAACGCGCCGAGCATGCTGAAATCGCTGTATATGAGTGCGGAGGTTGTAAGCCAAGCCGTAATCGCTCAGGATAAGGCGATTAACATGATAGCCGACAAAGGCGGTTGCGTAATAGTAGGTAGAGCTGCGGATTACGTACTGCGCGACCGTGAGGAGCTTGTCAGTGTGTTTGTGTACGCGCCGGAGGAATACCGCATTGCGCGCATAACCGAGATATACGGCGACAGCCCTGCGGACGCGCAAAAGAACATTAAAAAGTCGGACAAGGCGCGCGCCGCTTATTACAAAAACATTTCAAATCTCAAATGGGGCGACGTGCACAACTACGACCTTGCCGTGGACAGCTCGATAGGCGTGGAACAAACCGCTACGCTGGTTGCCGATTACGTAATTCACAAAACGGAAAATCTTGCCGATAATCGGTAACGTCGGTTATCGACGGTGGCAATTAATGTATCCGCTGTATAAGTTTTTTCCTCCTTCTTTTTCAAAAGAAGGAGGTTGCATTTGGGAGAAATATATGATAAAATTATAGCCGTAACATTACGGCTGTAATTTTTTTGTTTTAGGACACGGGAGGAAACGGTTATGGTGCAAAGCGAGCTTTACAAAAAGGTATTGGAATATGCGTTCGGCATGTGCCGCAAGGACGGCAAGGCGTCGGTCAACGCCGACTATTTTGTCACGGCGCTGCTCAATATGGTATTGGCGCATAGCCGCGACGAGCTGGACGGCATACCCGAAATATATATTTACAACAAGTCGGCGGTCAACAAGGAGTTGGCTGAGGCACGGCGCATATTCGAGCGCTACAACATAAACGTCATGGACGTTGCCGTGCGCATGGAAAGCGCGGTGCGCCATTCCGCAAACGACGCGGACGCGGGCATAGCCTTTCAAAAAACGGAGCGTGCGGCGCTTGTCAAGCTAAACGAGCAGGGCAGGAACGAGCTTACCACGTCCGTCATGCTGGAGATATTGCTCGGCGAGCCGACCGAATACATAAAGCAGTTCATAACCTCGGCAGGCATGGTCAAGCAGCCCGACGCGCCGTTGCCGTACGACAATGACGGCGCTGCGGAAGAGGCTGCCGCAGAGGCGCCCACGCCTGTCCAAGACGAGTATCCCGATATAACGAATAGTGACGAGAGTATCGACGATTTGATTGCGGACGCTATGGACAAGATAGCTCGGACGTTAGAAGACGACAGGGAATCGCCGCGGCAGGACAGCGACGAAAAACACGGCGTTACACCGCATAGGCGTTATACCGAAACCGAGCGTTACGGCGGGTACGACGCTCAGCCGCACGAACAGGCGAGCCAAAACCCTACTATTATCGACTATGCCGAAAGGGTTAAGGCCGTTCAGGACAAGCTGCTTGAGCGTGTGTTCGGGCAGGATTTGGCTGTGGAAATGTTCGTGTCGGGGTACTTTCAAGCCGAGCTTGTTTCCATGCTGATGAAGGGGCGCAAAAAGCCGCGCGCAACATTTTTGTTTGCCGGTCCGCCGGGGGTGGGCAAAACCTACCTTGCCGAATGTGCGGCGGAGGCGTTGGGACTTCCGTTCAAGCGGTTTGACATGAGCGAGTACTCCAATAACGAATCGGGACTGAACTTTGCGGGCACGGACAAGGTGTACAAGGGAGCGCACGAGGGCGCGGTTACGGGCTTTGTCGAGCAAAATCGGCGGTGCGTGCTGCTGTTTGACGAGGTGGAAAAAGCGCATCTAAACGTAATCAATTTGTTCCTGCAAATACTGGACGCGGGACGGCTGCGTGACACCTTTACCGAGCACGAGGTAGATTTTTCGGACGCCATAATCATACTTACCACCAACGCGGGCAAAACGCTGTACGACGATCCCGACATAATCAATCTTTCGAGCGTGCCCAAAAAGACGGTTATTCGCGCGCTGTCCGCCGAACAGCGTTCGGACGGCACGCCGTCCTTTCCCGAGGCAATATGCTCACGGTTTGCCTCGGGCAACGTCGTTATGTTCAACAAGCTTGGCGCACACGAGCTGCTGCGCATTGCTGGCAACGAGGTCGCCGTCCACGCCGAGGCGCTCAACAACAAAACGGGCGTCAAGATAGAGCTTGACGAAAATATCAATTACGCAATACTGTACTCGGAGGGCGGCAACGCCGACGCCCGCGCCATACGCGGCAGGGCGGTCAGCTTTTTCTACGGCGAGCTGTACGAGTTTTTACGCTTGGCGTCGTCGGACAAGCCCGCGCGCGATTTCGATACTATCAAGCTGGATATAGAACAGCCCAATGATGAAAAAATAGCCGAGCTGTTTTCGCCCGCGCAAACCCCAGAAGTGTTAATGTTTACCGACGGTGAACGCCAAAATCAGTGCCGCGCCGCGCTAAAAGGCGTAACGGCGCACTACACTTGCGACATAACGACGGCAAAAAACATATTGGCGGAAAACGATATTTCGATTATCGTTTGCGATATTAAGTGCGGTCGGCGCAGCGGCAGGCAGTCGGTGCTCAATCTCGAGGACATCGACTCGGAAGGTCGCGACTTCTTCAACTACGCAAGCCAAAACGTGGCTACGCCTTTGTATGTGCTGGGCGACGGCTACGACATAAAAAGCGAGGAGCTTTTGTCCTTTTCGCGCAACGGCGCAATGGGCGTGATAAGCCTGGGCGGCGACGACGTAAAAGACTTTACGGCGCAGGTGCTGGAAAAATGCAATATTGCCAAGCAGCAGCGCAACATGCTCGAGCTTGCGCGGTCGCAAAAGATTTTGTCGTACCAAACCGCGCAAAGCTTTGACGGCGACGGCACGGCAAGGATAACGCTGTTTGATCTTAAGCTGTCCGTGGCGGTGGACGCAGGCGACGGCGAAAGCGTGCTCAGCGGAATGTCCCGTCCCGACATCAAGTTCGACGACGTAATCGGCGCGGACGACGCAAAGCGCGAGCTGGGCTACTTTACCGCGTATCTCAAAAATCCCAAAATATTCGCAAAAAACGGCGTGCGCCCGCCCAAGGGCATACTGTTGTACGGTCCGCCGGGGACGGGCAAGACCATGCTAGCCAAGGCGCTTGCGGGCGAGTCGGAGGTGACGTATATCGCCGCCGAGGGCAACAGCTTTTTAAGCAAGTGGGTAGGCGAGGGTCCCAAGCGCGTTCACGAGCTGTTCGCAACGGCGCGCAAGTACGCGCCCGCGGTGCTGTTTATAGACGAGATAGACGCTATCGGCATTTCGCGCGCCGACCTAAGCGCCGACCGCGACACGACAAGTGAAATACTTACCGCACTACTCACCGAAATGGACGGATTTAAGGCTCACCCCGACAGACCTGTGTTTGTGCTTGCCGCAACCAACGTCGGCGTGGACGACGGCGGTAAAAAGCAGCTCGACCCCGCGCTGCTGCGCAGGTTTGACAGGCGTATAATGGTCGACCTGCCCAACAAGTCCGAGCGCGAAAAGTTTATGCGCATGCAGTGCGAGCGCAACGCCAACATCCGTCTTTCGGACGAGCAGCTGAAAAACATAGCCGTGCGCTCGACGGGTATGAGCCTTGCCGACCTCGCGTCGGTTGTGGAAATGGCACTGCGCAGTGCGCTCAAAAATCCCGACTTTGACGTCACCGACGACATAATAGAAGAGGCGTTTGAGGAATATAACAGCGGCGAGGTCAAAAAGTGGGACGACGGCACGCTACTGCGCACGGCGCGGCACGAGTGCGGTCACGCGTTGCTGTACTGGCTGAGCGGAAAAACGCCGTCCTATCTTACCATTGTCGCGCGCGACAACCACGGCGGATATATGCAGTACGGCGACGAGGAGAGCAAGCCGCTGTATACTAAAGCCGAAATTTTGGCGCACGTGCGCACAGCGCTCGGCGGCATGGCGGCGGAGCTTGTGTACTACGGCGATGACGACGGGCTGTCCACCGGGCCGAGCGGCGATTTGCAAAACGCGACAAGGCGAGTGGAAAATCTTATTTGCGCATACGGCATGGACGAAAAGATAGGCTTGGGCGCAATAGACGGCGCGGCGCTTATGCATTCGCCGTACTACGCGACGGTGCATGCGCGCGTCAGCGAAATACTGGGCGAGCAGCTGGATGCGGCAAAGCAGGCAATAGAGCAAAACAAGCCCGCCGTTGACGAGCTTGTGCGCGTGCTTTTGGAAAACAACAAGCTAAAAGGCGAGCAAATCGACGGGATTTTGAGCGGGCTTGCCAAACGCTGAAAAAGTTGAAAAAAAATCATATTTTCCTATTGACAACATAAATGTATTATGTTATAATCATCAGGTCGGTTAAAAAAGACCGTAAAAATCATTCTAAAGGAGCACAATATGAACGCCATTACATGGGAAGACGTTGTAAAACACCTTGAGTCTACGTACAAAACCGACAGAGCGGGTGACATGGTAAAAATCGTGTTCGTGTATCCCGACGATCAAAACAGGACGCAGCTTGTGCTTGTCGATCACGAGCAACAGTCCAATAGACTACTTGTGGAAGTGGTATCGCGCGTAGGCGACATTGCCACAAGCCGTCTGCCCAAAGCCCTTGAGGCAATCGGCAAAAAGTATTTTGTCGCATTGGAAAAGATGGGCGACATATATTACGTAAGAGTTACGCTTGATATGAACTATGTTCCGATGTCAGCTATAGGCAATCTTGTGGAGCTTGTCGGCCGCACGGCGGATACCTTGGAAAAGGATTTTTGCGGCGGCGACGAAAACTAACAGCCTGTATCATTACAAAGAACAAGTGCATGGGTGTAACTGCGCCCATGCATTTTTTTGTTGTCAACTATCTAAATCCATAAAAGGAGTTAATACCCTATGAAAAAAATAGAATACCGCGCAATCAACTGGAAAGCCACGGGGCGCAACCTGCAAAATTTGAGGTTGAATAATTACAATTTGCGCAAGTACGTGTGCTGGCAGCTGAAAAGCGGCGACAGTAATTGTATAGGCGATTGCGAAAAATGCAAGCTGGATATGGACAATCATATCAGCCAGGGCGAGCTCGCGCGCGTTTTCTATTTGGACAACGAGAGCAGGATAGTGAACTGGGAAAAGGGTAGAGCACGCCCTACGATAAGCGACCTATTGTACTATGCGGAAATATGCCGTATTCCGCTCGAGCAGGTGCTTATATTCGAAAATAGCGCAACCAACAATAAAGACCAATAATATAATCGACCGATGTCATGTAAATTTTCGGTCGACTCGATTCGAGGAACATTTTTGCTTGCTTGCAATGGCAAAAATGCGACGACGACAAATTTGGTGAATACCAAATTTATAGACCGAAAATAAGCCGTGATACGTCACGGCGGCACTATGCCGGTTTATGCGCTTTTGCGCGCAGTCAATCGAGAACTTGTAAAATTTACAGGTTCTCTTTTGTTTTCGCAAGTTTGCTGTAATAGCTGCGCGCAAACTGCGTTGAAGAGGTGCTTGACTTTTGCTACAATATCTATGGAGGGGAGGAAGCCATAGTGGACCCGAGCTCCGCAAGCCCAAACGCCGCATTATTGGCTATTTTGCCCCTTACGTCGCTTGACGTACCGCAATGGGTACGACTGCGCTCCGTAAGTGTCAAACTATCTCAAAACTTCGGCGTTTGGGTGCGAGCAGTTTTTGGGAGCATAATGCGCCGTCAGACAAGGAAAAGCGCACGAAGCTGTACTCTCTGTAGTACCGCGAGTGTGCTTTGACGCAGTATCACGGCGCAGGATGCCCCAAAAACCTTACGGGTTCGAGTCCACTATGGCTATGCAAAAAGCCGAAGAGATAAGCAAAGAGTTAAGCAAAAGGCAGGTCGACAACGGCTACAAACGTTTCAACAGCTCAAACACTTTTAACGCGGAAAACCGCAAAGGAGAAAAGAACTATGAATGAAAGAGAAAAGTTTTCTTGGGAGTACTCGCTCAACCGCAATACCGTCAATATCTTCGGTGTTGTGGACACTCCGATGGCTGAGCTGGTCATAGGTCAGCTCCAGTACTTGGACGACAAGTTCAAAAGCGAGGACGTTCCGCCGTCCGAACGCATTATCACGTTGCAAATCAACAGCCCCGGCGGGAGTGTCAGCGACGGACTTGCCATCTACGACACAATGAACTACATAGACGCCAAGATCCGCACGGTCGGGCTGGGTATGTGCGCAAGCATGGGCGCGTTTTTGCTGTCGTCGGGCACAAAGGGGATGCGCGCGGCTACCAAAAATTGCGAAATACTCATTCACCAGCCCATCGGCGGCGCAAGCGGTCAGGCGAGCGACATCATAATCGCCGCCAACCACATCGAGCGCATGCGGGCTCGGCTCAATAACATTCTTGCCGCCAACACCGGCAACACCGTCAAACGGATCAGAAAGGACACCGACCGCGACACCATTCTCACGGCGGACGAGGCAAAGGCGTACGGACTGATCGACATTGTTATAAAGTAGGGGTTAAACCCGAAGGAACGAAACGCATGATTTAAAGCGGCGGCAACGCTTAACTGTATTAATAAAGGAGGAATATATCATGCTTACCAATCAAAACGAACTGTTTTTATCGGAATACTTTTTTAGCCGCAGCGTGCTTGGCAAGCTGGTCAAGCACCCCAAGCATATGTTTGACACGCTGGGCGAAATATTCCTTATTCCCAAATGCGACGTCGACGGACTGTACGCGCTTGCCGAGGACAAGCTGGTCGCCGACGTAAACAATTACGCCGACTACCTACAGTTTTGCCGTATCGAAAAGTACGTTGCGCTCGTGGACGGCGACGGCGGCGTCCCCGCCGAAATCGCGGACGTAATAGCGGTAAAGGGCGAGGCGCTGGCGCGGGCATACGACCTTAAGCTTGACGGAACGCGCCTCACCGAATCGGCGGTTTTCCGTATGCTTACGGAGGGCGCGGCGCACGGCACGGTTGCGGCAATGCGCATACTCGGTTTTATTCAGTGCGAGGGCATTTATACCGATCGCGACCTCGCCGCGGGCGTCAAAAATTTGGAGCGTGCGGCGCAGTGGAACAGTGTGGAGGGCACGCTTGCCGCGCTGTACTACAATGCGGAACGCCAAGCCGACGTCAACCGCCTGCGCACAGTCGCGGACGGCACGGTGTACCGCGCATTCCCCGCGCTTGCCGAGGCAAAGTACGGCATTGCCGCGGACGGCGAGGTAAAGGAGAGTAAGCTGCTTAACAAGGCGTTCGCGCTCGGCAAGCTCACGCCCGATATTTATTCGGCGCAGTACGCGCGCATCATATACAGCGCGGTGCTTGCTCCGCGCGACAAGGAGCGCACAATGTTCTCGCCCAACGACCAAGCCATATCGGAGGTTGCCGAACTGCCGCTCAAGCTTAGCGGCGGCGCGCTTGCACCCGACTGTGCGGCATTCGACGGCATGCCGCTTGTGCGGCAAAAAGAGGAGGAGCGCATACGGCTTTGCCTGACCAACAGCGACCTGCTCGAGCGTTCGGCGTTCCGTCCGCTGTGCGTGTGCGCCGATTCGGAATACATGCGCAAGCTGTACGCGCGGCATATCCGCAAGGCGTTCTCCGCGGCGCATGTGGAATACATAGACGTGGCGGGACTGGACGAGCACGACCTGCAGCCGACGGGCAAAAACATATTTGTGCGCAGCTGTGACGAGGACGCGTTCAACGTGTATCTTATGTCGTTTGTCGGCAATATCGCGGGCGGCGTAATGCAGGAGGCAATAGGATTCCTGCAAAGCCGTCGGCGCAAAAAGTTTTGCCTGCTCAGTCCGGGCGTGGTTATCGACCTTGGCAAGGTGCTGCCCGTATGCTTTTGCGACAAGGCAAACGCGAAGGAGCTTAAAAAGTACTGCGACGTTGTTACGGTCGGCGCGGTTTCCGCAGCCGAAAAGCCTGCGGCATACGACGATATGGTCAAGTCCAAACAGCGGCTGTACGGCGCAAAGTCCGTCACCCTGTCGGACGACGCCGTCGCGCGACTCAACGAGCTTTCGGTGGACGGCGCGGAAAACGTTATCGACTCGGTTATAAGGTTTAACCGCAACAAGGCGGAAACGGTAATCACGCCCGCGCTCATCGACGAGTGCGCCACTGCGCGCACCGAAAAGAATAGATACGGATTCGGAGGTGACGGCGATGAAATATAGCAATAAACTGTTAAAGGGTTACGAGGATATGCGGCTAATCGGTTACGAGGACGCCGCACTCCCCAACACCGTTGCATACGACGAGTTACAGGACAATTACCTTGCCGGCGTGCTTAAAATGAACAGGCACAAGGACGGCAAGCTCATTCAAACATACAGCGCTGCGGAAAGCCATGTGGGCGTGATTGCGGCGACGCGCTTGGGCAAAACTACAAGCTACGTCATACCCACTATTGTGTCGTTTGCGCAGCAAAAGGTAAAGCGCAGCATGATAATATCCGACCCCAAGGGCGAGCTGTATAAAAGTACGTCGGAGTCGCTGCGCAACCAGGGCTACGACGTAAAGCTGCTCAACTTTCGCGACTACTTGCACAGCGAGTGCTGGAACATGCTCACGCCCATATACCGCAAGTACCAAAAGGCGATAGCCATTGCCGACGAGGCGGAGGTCGTAATCGACGGCGAGGAGCTTAAGCACAAGTTTTACGGACGGCTGTACACCGACTTTGCCGAGCTGCAACGCCAAATAGAGTACTACACCGATATGATGATGGACGAGGTGGGCAACGACATAGACATGCTTTGCTCAATGTTCATCACCACGGAAAAGCTGCAAGATCCGTACTGGGAGGACAGCGCGCGCGAGCTGCTCAAGGCGTTTTTGTGGGCGATGCTGGAGGACAGCGGCAAGGAGGCTCACGCCACGCGAATCACCGAGGAAACGTTCTCGTTCAGCACCATACTCACCATACTCGCGCAGTTCAAGGACGACAACGGCTCGCAATACAACGACAGCGGATATTTCTCCGCGCGCAAACCTACGTCGCGCGCATTGCAGCTTGCCAAGAACAACCTTTTGGAGAATGCAAGCAACACCCGCAAATGTATTGTCGCCACGTTCAACACCAAAATGGCTGTGTTCAGGGAGTGCGCCATGCGGCTGATTACCCGTTGCAACTCGTTTAATTTGGAAACAATTTGCGACAAGCCGACGGCGGTGTTTATAGACTACCGCGACGAGGTAAAGGTGCATTACCAAGTAATAAGCCTGTTCGTGCAAAACGCGTATAGGTTTTTGATAGATAAAGCCAATGCGTCGGGCAAAGGCAGGCTGGACGTGCCCTTCTACTTTATACTGGACGAGTTCGGCAACTTCCCCGCAATGCGCGACTTTGAAACGACCATATCGGCATGCGCTGGTCGCAACATATTCTTCATACTCATATTCCAGTCGTATGCGCAACTCAACAAGGTGTACGGCGCGGACGTTGCGGAAATCATACGCGACAACCTGAACATGCACGTGTTTTTCGGCTCGAATAACCCCGCAACGCTGCGCGCGTTTTCGGAGGAGTGCGGGGAGTACGCAAGGATTTCGCCGCTGTCCGCGCTCAACGGCAAAAGCGACGATATGGAAATGTACAGCATAGAAACCATTCCGCTCGTCACCAAAAGTCGGCTTTCGCACTTCGCGCCGGGCGAGTGCATAATAACCGAGGCTAATTCGGGCTACGTAATGTTTTCCAAGCTGGAACGGTATTACGAATGTGCCGAGTTTTCCGATTTGCCTACTGCGGCGGAAACGGACTATATTTGCGACGTAAATCCGTTCGATAGAAAATACGTTTACGAGGTAAAATTCAAGCGCAAGAGTATGTACGATTTTTAGCTAATATTTGACCAAAGCAAAGATTGCAAAGGGATTTATAAGGGGCGCAAAAAGTCTTCGGTTTTTCGAAGGCTTTTTGCTTTTTGCATAATTTATAAGGAAAAGATAAATACCATACGTAACGATTAATCTTTAAGGAGAATTATATGTTCGGGATCAAACCTATATATTGGGTGCTTATCAATTCGACGGTCGCGTTTGTGTATTTGTTCATCATATCCAAGCTGTTGGGCAAAAAGCAAATCGCGCAACTCGAATTTATTGACTACACCATCGGAATTTCGCTCGGCTCGATTGCCGCCGAAATGACGTTCAGTCAGGAAGTGCCGTTCTATATTTTTCTTATAGCAATGACTATATTCTTTGTGTTGGCAATGGCGGTTACGCTGCTGGGGCGCAAGTGCACATTCCTGAAACGCTGGATCAAGGGCAAGCCCGCCACGCTGATATACGAGGGCAAGATAGATTATAAGCAGCTGAAAAAGAACAATATCGACGTCAACGATTTGCTGTCCATGCTGCGCGAAAAGAATTATTTTGATATATCGGACGTCGCGTATGCCGTGTTCGAGCCGAGCGGCGAATTGTCGGTCATGCCGGTCGGCGCGCAAAAACCGGTCGTTATGGAGGATTTGGACGAGAGCAAAATAAAAAAGGCGTCGCTCACCGACGTGCTTATCGTAGACGGCGCGGTGTCGTATTCAGGATTGAACGAAATAAAAAAGAACACCAACTGGCTGTTCTCTCGACTTAACATAAAGAACAAGGACGACCTTGATAAAATAATCCTCGCCGTGTACGACGACGAAACGGACGAGTTTAACGTTCATTACAAAAACGATTAAAATCCGTATATCCTATTATATATAAACCGTGCAAAACAGTATTGCCTTTTGCACGGTTTTGTTGTATTATATAATTATGTTCGGCGATATAATTCGAGGTATCGGCGACGACCAGTCAAGCGATTGGGCGCAACGGCATACATTTAATACAACGGTGAAAAAATGAAGATAGTATTTTTGGATATAGACGGCGTGCTTAATTCGCGCGAGTACGACCGAGTTCGCGACAAATCAAAGCTGACCAATATAGACGAAACGCGTATTCCGTTTGTCAAACAAATCGTGGAGCAAACGGGCGCGGTTATCGTGCTCAGCTCGACCTGGCGCACGCACTGGAACAGTGACAGGAACAAGTGCGACGAGGACGGTTTGTATATTATCGATTTGTTCGGCAAGTACGGTGTGGAAATATACGACAAAACGCCCGACTTGGGATATTTTGCCGACCGCCCCGACGAAATCAAGCAATACCTAATCGAGCTGGGCGAGGATGTAGAAAGCTTTGTCATTATCGACGATTATCTATACGGCTGGGGTGACCTTAGCGATAGGTTTGTAAGGACCGACCCGTACCGTTCGCTCGGCATAGATTCCGACGTTGTCACCCAAGCCGTGAGGATTTTAAATAACTAAGACCGAATTAAAATGTTGACAAAATTCGCGCGCTGTTGTACAATCAGTAAGATATGAAAAACTACTATCAAATTTTAGGCGTAAAGCCGACGGCGACGGAGGCGGAGATAAAAAGCAGCTACCGCGTCCTCGCCAAAAAATATCATCCCGACGTCAATCCCGATGACGCGTCGGCGGCAAGCAAGTTTGCTGACATAAACGAGGCAAACGCGGTTTTGTCCGACCCGCAAGCGCGTGCGGAATACGACGCCAAGCTGCGCGAGGCGGCTGCGCCGCATCCCAGTCAGGAGGAGATTATCGCACGCCAGCGCGCTCAAGCCCAAGAGGCGGCGCGGCAGGCTGCGTTCCGCAACATGAATATGAACATGGGCGGACGGCGTGACGCCGCGACCATGGCGCGTATGCGCGCGCAAGCACAGGCCCAGGCGCAAGCGAACATGGCGCAGGCACAAATACAAGCGTTGGTCAACCAAGCGTATCAGCAGGGCGTGACCGAGGCGCGCGCCCAGCTCGACGCGGAAATCAAAAAGCTGAAGGCGGCGCTTGCAACCGCGGTAGCTGAGAATAAAAAAATTAAGGCGCTCGAGGACAGCGAGACGGAGCTAAAGCGCAAGCTGCGCGACTCCGAGGAAGATAGGCGCGATTTGGAGCAGGAGCTGTTCAACCGCGACCGCGAGGCGACTCTCGCCAACACGCGTATAAAGGAATTGGAGGAGGCGCTCTCCGAGCAGGGCGGCAATGCGGCAAAGCGCGCCCGCAACGAAAACTCGGAGCTCAAAGCCGAGCTCGACAAAGCCAAAAAGACGATAAAAGAGCTTGAACGCGAAAAGTCCGCTATCCAAGCCGAAAAGGAAAAGATAGAAAAGGAAAAATCGGAGCTTTCCGATAATGTGAGCAAGCTGGAACGCGACAACAAGCAGTACGACCTGAAAAACTCGGCACAAATACGTTTGCAGCAGGATAAGCGCAGGCAGTTACAGGACGAGATAGACGGGCTCAACAAAAAGATAGATGAGCTTACAGCCGAGCTGGAGGCGGTGCGTGCCGAAAACGAACAGTGGCAGCAGTACGCCAAGAGCGAGGAGTTCCTGTCCGACGCCGAAAAGCGTATAGAGGCGTGGACCAAAAAGACCAATGCCGATAAACGCCTTGCCAAGCCCACGCTGTACGGTGATTTGGGCGTGCTCATTTGGGCGACCGACGAGGAAATCACCGAAACTTACAACAAGCTGCACAAGCGTTATTCGGGCAAGACGGGCGACGCGATAGTAGCCAAGCTGCAAAAGGTTGAGGCGGCGTATGTCGTACTCGGCGATCCCGACAAGCGCAGGGAATACAACGCGAGCATAAATATTACCGAGGAACGCGTCGAGGCGGAGCGCAAGCTCATTGCCGAAAACGAGAGCATAATGGAAGAATACCGCAATCAGCTTGCCACCAAAGAGTTTTGGCAAAGGTTTGACGAGCTGACCGCCGCGGCAATGGAAGGCGACGCCGAATCGCAGTACACTCTCGGCACGATTTACTATTCGGGCGAGGATATTGACATCGACTACGAGCAAGCGTATTTTTGGTTTAAAGAGGCGGCAAAGCAAAAGCACGCCGACGCAATGTACTACTTGGGTATGTGCTACCTTAACGGTCACGGCACGGAAAAGAACGAAACCAACGGTCAAGGCTTTATCCGCCAAGCCGCCAAGTTAGGCTCCAAGCCCGCTCAAAAAGCGGTGAAAAAGCAAGGGCAATAGAACACGAAATTCAAAAGGGACGGCATGTGCCGTCCCTTTTGATTGAGCATAAATTACTGTACGTTTACCGTGGGAAATAAATTAACAGCGAGCCGTGCTTTACGCTTATTTTGGCGGGCTTGTCTGTTGTGGCGTTGGACACGCCCAAAGGAAAGTCGGGCGTAAGCTCCACGTCGTCGAGGATATAGCTTAGGTTTTTATACGTCACGCCGCTTGCCGAGCCGCCGTATGCGAATACGGACACGGTGCCGTGCGCGGCTTTGGGTAGCGTTATAGCCGAATCGGTTATTACTGTTGCAACGGCGTCCTTGTCAATCAAATACCCGCGCGCGTCGTATGCGTTAAGATACGCAAGCGTGGCTATGTTGGCATACGTATGGTCGGGGCGCCCGCCCGTGCCGCCGTACAGCACAAATGTTTTATACCCGCGCCTAAGCCCCAGCTTGACGGCGGCGAGCATGTCCGTATCGTCCTTGTCGCGGTTGAGCTTAATCACATGCGCGGCGGCGGTCGGCACGCTGCCCGAATCGAAATCGCCGATTACTACGTTGGGCTCGAGCCCCGCTTGGGTTGCGGTGGCGTACCCGCCGTCGGCGGCTATTATAAGGTCGTCCTTGCCGAAACGCTTGCGCGGCGAGTGTACTTCGCCCGCACCGAAAATCACACACAGTTTTTCCATATTGCTATTTTACCATTATTCGAGCAAAAAATCAACTTTACATTGTCAAGCGAATGATATATAATAGTATTGCACAAGCAACTTGCGCGCCTGTATCGAGAGCCTTCTCTCGAATCAAAACGTAAACGTTTTGAGTGCAGCTATTGTTACGCGGCGCAAATTTGCTTGTTAAATAATAGTGATAGCAAATACATAAATTTTAGGAGTTACTATGTCAAAGGTTTACGCTATGATTGCCGACGGCACGGAGGAGGTGGAGTGCCTCGCCGTTGTGGACTTGCTCCGCCGCGCGGGTATCGATACCGCGCTTGTATCGGTAGACGGCAAGCAAATTGTCGGGTCGCACAAAATAAACGTTCAGGCGGACTTAATAGTCGGGCAAGTCGACCTTACCGCCGCGGATTTGATTTTCCTGCCCGGGGGAATGCCGGGGTCGGAGCACCTTGCGGCATGTGCGTCGCTGATGTCGGCGATAGATAAGCAAATTAAATCGGGCAAGCGCGTCGCGGCTATTTGCGCGGCGCCTGCGGTAGTGCTGGGCGCAAACGGGTATTTGCGCGGCAAAAAGGCTACGTGCTATCCGGGGTTTGAAGGCGACTGCACGGGCGCGACCGTAGATATTGCCGCGCGGGTCGTCACCGACGGCAACATAACCACGGCGCGCGGACTGGGCTGCGCCGTCGATTTGGGATTGGAGCTTATCCGCCTGCTCGTGGGCGACGGCGTGGCGCAAAAGGTCAAATCGGCAATACAGTATTAATTCGGAATTACAAAAGGGTTGCAATTTGGCTGCCTTTATGGTAAAATATTGATAGTGACGTTGCATAGTTATGTAATATCGAGGTTATTATGGCAAAAAACAACAATCAACAAAACGGGCTTTCTCCCACTGATTTCTTGGCGAAAAAGTATTTCGATCAAGCGGAACGGCATTTTACGGGCGACGGAGTGCCCGTCGACTTTAAAAAAGCGGTAGACGGCTATACGCAAAGCGCCAAGCTCGGCTACGCGCCCGCCATATTCTCGCTGGGTGTGTGCTACATACGCGGCTTGGGCGTGGCAAACGACGAAAAAAAGGCTTATGATTTGATTAAGCAAGCCGCGGACATGGGCAATATCGACGCGCAGTTCACGCTCGGGCATTTCTACTTTGACGGTTCGGTAGTGGAGCGCGATTACGGCAAAGCGGTGGAAATATTCCAAGCCGCTGCCGACCAAGACCATCCCGGCGGACTTAACGATCTCGGTTTTTGCTACCAGCGCGGGCTGGGCGTGGAAATCGACTTGGAAAAGGCGTTCGACTGCTATATGCGTGCGGCGGAACAGGATTTTGCCGCGGCGCAAAACAACGTGGGCGACTGCTACAACTTTGGGCGCGGCGTAAAAGCGGACGGCGAAAAGGCGTACCTTTACTATTACCGTGCGGCGCAAAACGGATATTCGATTGCGCAAAACAACGTGGGCATGTGTTATCTCAACGGCAGGGGCGTAAAAATCGATTTTGCCCAAGCCGTGCATTGGTTTGAGCAGGCGGGCAAATCGGGCAACCCCGTAGCCGTTGCCAACCTCGGATTTTGCTACGAAACGGGCAGGGGACTGGAAAAGAACGCGGAAAAAGCCGTGCAGCTGTACACCATAGCTGCCGATGCGGACAGCGCACCCGGTCAGTACAATCTTGCCAAATGCCTGCGCGACGGCGTGGGTATAAAGGTGGACGAGTCGCGCGCGTTTTCGCTGTTCAAGCGTTCGGCGGAACAGGGCTTTCCCGTCGCATACGCCGACCTTGCCGACTGCTATACGCGCGGCATTGGCGTAAAAGCGGACAAAGAGCTTGCCCAAAGATACCAAAAGCTTGCCGAGGAGGCGGGCTATCCCAATTCCACAGCAAAGCCTGCGACCGACAAGTAAGCAAGCAATAATATATGTTATAACTTACACTACAAAAACCGCGACGGCGTATTGCCGTCGTGTTTTTTTGCCGTAAAAAAGGTCGATGACGCGCCACTTTGCGCGCTTTGCTTGACTAATCGACAAGTATGTGGTAATATGTAAACGGTGTGACTTAAAATTGTCACAAAAAGTGGAATTGTATGACAAAAAAGGCAAAAAAGCAAATAATAAATATAGCGGTGCTTGTCATTTTGATAGGCGTTACGTTTACCGTGCTTTTTGTCAGTCAGGACATCAACATACATGACATAGGCGATTTCCTGTACAACTGCAATCCCTGGTACATTGTGGGCGCGTTCGGCGGAATGCTCGGCTACATTATGTTCGAGGCGGTAAGCCTGCACATAATAGCGCGCAAGCTGGGACACAAAAGCAAATTCACGTCGTCGATTGCGTACTCCACAAGCGACTTGTACTATTCGGCAATCACGCCGTCGGCAAGCGGCGGACAACCCGCCTCAGCATTCTATATGATGCGCGACGGCATGAGTGGCGGAACGGCGGGCTTTACCGTCCTGTTCAATATAATATCGTATACCGCGGCTACAATACTTGTGGGGCTGTTCGGAATTATCGCATGCCCCGGCATGTTCGGGCAAATAGGGCACTGGCTTGCAAAGACGCTTGTTATAGTCGGGTTTGTAATTCAGCTTGCACTGCTTGCGCTGTTGCTGCTTTGCTTGTTCCGCGCTCGCGTAATACTCAAAATAGGCAACTGGGGCATAACGCTGCTCTCCAAAATGCATATCGTAAAAAAGACGGACAAGTGGCGGGGCAAGCTGGACGGCGTTGTCACAAAGTATCGTGCTTGCCGTACCGTAATAAAAAAGCACCCTATGCTGTTTATAAACGCGCTGATACTGAACACTGCGCAGCGCGTGTCGCAAACGCTCATTCCCTGCTTTGTAATAATGGCGTCGCCGCTGTTCGGCGAGGTGGACGTAACGTTTTTGGAGCTGTTTTGCATGCAGGCGTACGTCATGATAGGGTACAACTCCATACCGCTGCCCGGCGGCACGGGCGTATACGAATATTTGTATCCCAACGTATTCGGCATAGGCTTTCCCGACATGACGTTTGTGCTTTCGGCAATGATGGTGTCGCGTGCGATTTCCTTCTATATAAGCATGGTCGTCACGGGACTGTACACGCTGGTGTATCACGCGATAGGCATCAAAAAGATTAAAAGCGAAGGCGGCACGCCGCCCGATATACCCGACGACGTGGACGTGTATTCCGCGCTCAACAGCGACGCGGTTATAAAATCGATTGCGGACGAGGAACAAGCCGAGCCGCCCAAACCCGCCAAAAAGAACAAAAAAACCGCTGCGGCGGAGGAGTCAGCCGAACAATCGGCGCAAACCCAATCGGAAACAACTGCCGAACAATCGGCGCAAATTCAATCGGACGAACAACCAAAGGATGATTATTCGGATGACGGAAACAACTGAAAGACCCGATACGGTCGACGAAAACATCACTGCAGCCGCCACGGAAACGGAAACGCCGCAAAAGCCGCACCGCGATCCCGTGCTTAAACATTTTGTAGGGTATTGGCACTACGGCGTAATACTTACATATCTTTCGCTTGCGTTGTCTATTTGCGGCATATGCTTTGCCGCGGCATACGGCGGACCGCGCAGGGACGATATTGCGGCATTCTTCCTTTTGCTTGCTGGACTGTGCGACGCCTTTGACGGCATGGTCGCCAAAACGCGCAAGCACCGTTCGGACAACGACAAGCTGTTCGGCATGAACATAGACTCGTTAAGCGACATGGTGTCATTCGGCATTGCGCCTATTATGGTAGGCGTTGCTATGGGCATGACGCGCTGGTACTACTGCATCATATATATTATTTTCGCACTTTGCGGACTTGTGCGCCTTGCATACTACGACGTAAGCGAGGTCAACAGGCTCAAAGACCCCACGTCCACAAGGCGGGACAGCTACGAGGGCTTGCCCATAACCAACGTGTCGCTCGCGTTGCCTGTGTTTTTCCTGGTCGCAACGATGTTCGACAAACACCCCGAATGGATAGGGCTCACCTCCGATACGTTAATAATATACCAAAGCATAATCATGATGACGTGCTACTTGCTTTGCGCGTTCCTGTTTGTGTTCAAGTTCAAAATGTTCAAGGCGCGCGTTAAAGGGCTCATAATAACGGTAGTCACAATAACGGTGCTGGTAATAAGCCTTGCGCTCATTCGTTATTACGTGTTTGGCGTAGTACTGTTTGCGCCGCTCACCAAAACGCCGGCAATGGGAATATAATCGGCATGAGAGAAACGGTAGAAAAACCGCAAGTCCCCAAGTCGCTGAGGTTTTTGTATTACACAAAGTTCGGCGGTCTGTGCCTGCGCCTTATCAATCGGCGGTGGCTGAGCAAGCTGGTCGGGCATCACCTCGACGGCAAATTTTCGCGCCGAAAAATAAAAAAGTATATCAAAAAGAACGGCATAGACATGTCGGAGTTTGTAGAGGAAGACTACAAAAGCTTTAACGCCTTTTTTACCCGACATATCAAGCCCGAGCTGCGTCCCTTCGATATGGACGAGCAAGCACTGTGCAGTCCGTGCGACGGCAAGGTGTCGGCGTACAAAATTGACGACGAGCTTAAGTTTAACGTTAAAGGCTTTGACTACACGGTGAAAACGCTGCTACGTAACACCGAGCTTGCGGCGCGCTACCGCGGCGGTCTGTGCATTGTTTTTAGGCTGTGCGTTACCGATTACCATAGATACCACTTTTTCGACGGCGGCACGGCAAGCGGCAATACGTTTATAAAAGGCAGGCTGCACACCGTTCAGCCCGTCGCGCTGGAAAACCGCAGGGTGTTCACCGAAAACTGCAGGGAATACACCGTGCTGGACACCGACAACTTCGGCACGGCTGTGATGGTAGAGGTTGGCGCAATGATGGTGGGGCGCATAGTCAACGCCGTAAAGGACGGCAGGTTCGAGCGCGGACAGGAAAAGGGCAAGTTCGAGTTTGGCGGCTCTACTGTAATACTGTTGCTGGAAAAGGACAGGGCGGAGCTTGACGAGGAGTTTTTCCAAAACACTGCTGTGGACAAAGAAACGGTGGTCAAGTGCGGCGAGAAAATAGGGCAAGCAATTCGTAATTAAAAATTGTTAATCCTTAACTATCTTAAAACACTTGCTTATTTTTTTACAGTTTGATATAACTCATATAGAGGTCAATTATGAGTACCGAAAACCAACAAAACGAAATAACCGAGGCAGCGGAAAACACCGAACAAACGGTACAGACCGATACTGCCGAGCAAATAGCGCAGGCGGAAGTGGCGGCTGCGGGTGCGGCTGCGGTAGAGCAAAAGCCTGTTGTCGGCGCAAAAAAAGCCAAAGCCAAAAAGGAAAAGGTTGCGCTTACGCCCGAACAAAAAAAGAAACGCATACGCAACTTTGTTGTTGTGCCTATAATGATACTCGTGGCGTCGTTTATACGCTCCCTTTGCGTACAAGTGTTTATGACGTCGCCCGAGCTCAACTTTGCGCCCGGCGGCGTTACAGGTATAGGCACTATGATTCAGTATAAGACGGGATTTTCTACGGGCTATACCAACATCTTAATCAACATCCCGCTACTCATTATCGCGTTTATCTTTTTGAACAAGGGCTTTGCCATAAAGACGGCGTGCGCGGTTGGCTTGTCTTCGGGCGGCATGGTGCTGATGGAAAAACTTAACTTTCCGCAGTACACCGGCGCTAACGTAGAGCCCGTACTCGGCGCAATCGCGTGCGGCGTGTTGGGTGGCGTTGCGGTAGCTATTATGATCCGCGCGGGCGCGAGCAACGGCGGCACGGACATAATAGCCGCGCTTATCCAGCGCAAGTACCAAGCGGCGGGCATAACCTGGTTTATAATGGGCTTGGACGCGATAGTCGTGTTGGTATCGTACTTTGTGTACGATAACGGACTTACGCCCGTGTTCATGTCGTTCACGCAGCAGTTCAGCAGCGCAATGGTCGGCGACGTTATTCTTACCGGTTTCAAGTCGGCTATCAAGTACGAAATAATCACCGACGATCCCGAGGCGCTCTCCGCCGAGCTGATTGCCAAGCTGCGGCACAGCGTTACCAAAATCGACGCAACGGGCATGTACGCACACAGCAAAAAAGCGTTGCTGGTTTGCGTAATACATAAACGCCAGGTGAGCGAGTTCAACAAGATACTCAAAAAGTACGACAACACCTTTGCTTACGTAACAAGCACGAGCGAGGTGCTCGGCAAGTTCTATTAGTAGTTTTCGCGCGGCAGTGGGCGATATGCTCATTGTCGCGTTTTTCAATGTATAAGGAGTAAATTAAAATTATGAAAAAGTTCAAAGCACAGTCCCAAAAGCTACTCGATTTGGTTGTTAATTCCATATACGCCAACCGCGAAATATTTTTGCGTGAGCTCATATCCAACGCGTCGGACGCGCTGGACAAGCGCAGGTTTATGTCGCTGACCGACAGTACGCTTGCAGCCGATTTCGGCATAGAGCTCAAGGTGGACAAGGCGGCGCGCACGCTTACTATAAGCGACAACGGCGTGGGCATGACCGACAAGGAATTGGAGGACAACCTCGGCGTTATTGCGGCAAGCGGTACGGAGGCGTTCAAAAAGGAGCAGGGCGTAAAGGAGAATGCCGAATTGATCGGACAGTTCGGCGTGGGATTCTACTCCGCGTTTATGGTGGCGCAACAGGTCACCGTCATCACCAAAAAGGTGGGGAGCGACCGCGCGTACAAGTGGATTTCGGACGGTGTGGAAGGCTTTGAGATAACGGACGCCGAACGCGCGGACGCGGGCACGGACGTAATAATTTCGCTCAAGCCCGACGGCGACGACGACAAGTATTCCGACTATTTGGAAAGCTACCGCCTGACAACGCTCGTCAAAAAGTATTCGGACTACATTCGTTATCCCATACGCATGATGACCGAAATGTACACCGAGGACAGGCAAAAAGCCGACGAGATGACCATACTCAATTCGATGATTCCGGTGTGGAAAAAGCAAAAATCCGACCTCGGCGAAAACGAGCTGGACGAGTTTTACAAGCACGCATACCGCGACTACCGCACTCCGTTGCACAACATAATGACGCGCGTAGAGGGCGCGGTGGACTACACGGCGTTGCTGTTTATTCCGTCCGAGCCGCCTTACGACTATTATACCAAGGACTACAAGCGCGGACTTTCGCTGTACTGCAACGGCGTGCTCATTATGGACACCTGTGCCGAGCTGCTACCCGAATACTTGGGCTTTGTGCGCGGCGTGGTGGACACGCCCGATCTTGCGCTGAACATATCGCGCGAAACGTTGCAGCACGACAGGCGGCTGAAAGCTATAGCGAGCGGTTTGGAAAAGAAAATCCTTTCCGAGCTTGAAAAGCTGCTCAAAAACGACAGGGAAAAGTACGAAAAGATTTTCACGCAGTTCGGCAAGGCAATCAAGTTCGGCGCTTACAACAATTTCGGCGCGGACAAGGACAAGCTCAAAGACTTGCTGCTGTACTATTCGGACAAGAACAAAAAGCATATCACCTACAAGGAGTACACTGCGGAGCTTAAGGAAAAAGCACCCGTGCTGTACGCGTGCGGCGAAACGGTAGAAAAAATATCCATGCTGCCTCAGCTCGAGGTCGCGCGGGACAAGGGCGACGACGTACTGTTTTTTGTCGACCCCGTGGACGAATTTGTCGCGCGCATGCTGGAGGACTACGACGGGCATAAGTTTGAAAATATCGCGTCGGGCAGCGAGGACGTAAAGCCCGAAAAGAAAGAGCATAAGGACTTGCTCAAGCGCATAGAGGAAAAGCTCAAGGGCAAAGCGACGGTTACCGCAACCGACAAGCTTAAGTCGTACCCCGTGTGCCTTGCGGCAAAGGGCGACGTATCGCTGGAAATGGAACGTATTATGGAGGCGATGGGCGGCGGCATCAAAGCCGAGCGCGTTTTGCAGGTAAATATGGAGCACCCGATTATACTCGGTATGGAAGGTCTTGCCGAGCAAGCCTTTGACGACACGGTTACCGTACTGTACAACGAGGCGTTGATTGCCGAGGGGTACAAGACCGAGCCCGAGTTTTTGGCGGCAATAAACAGGCTGCTTGCAGGCGAGCAAAAACCGCCGAAAAAGCCCGCTGCCAAAAAGCCCGCCAAAAAAGATGAAGAATAAGCGGCAAAAGGTAGTAATAATTTCGGGCTGTACCTCGGGCATAGGCAAAGAGCTTTGCAGGCTTTACCGCAATGACGGACACATAGTGGTGGGCATTGCGCGGACGGCGACCGAGCCCGATATAACGGCGGACGTGACCGACCTCGACGCAGTAAAGCAAGCGGTTGACGGCGTGTACGCGCGCTACGGTCGGATTGATACGGTAATAGCCAATGCGGGCGGCGGGCTTTCGGGCGCTACCGAGCTGCTGCCTATCGAGCAAGTTCAAAAGCAAATCGAGCTGAATTTTACCGCCGCGCTTAATCTTGTAAGGTGCGCGCTGGGGTATATGCAGGCGGGGAGCAACGCGGTGTTTATATCGTCCGCGTGCGCGCTGTTTGCTTTGCCGTACCGCGCCATGTACTGCGCGAGTAAAGCGGCGGTGAACATGGCGGCTTACGGCTTGTACATGGAATTAAAGGGACACGGCATACGCGTCAGCTCGGTTTGTCCGGGGGATATACAAACGGGCTTTACCGCAAACCGAATAAAGTACGACGACGGCGGGGAGCGCTACGGCGACGCTCCCGCGGTTTCGGCGCAAAAAATAGACGGGCGCGAGCATAAAAGAATGAAACAGGGTCCCGCCGTAAAAAAGATTTACAAGTGCTGCACCAAGAGCAAAAAGCCGCTGTATATAATAGGATTCAAATACAAGGTGCTGAATTTCCTACGGCACATATTGCCGCAAAAGCTGTTGCTGGATATTACCGCAAAGCTGTTTTAGGATGTGATAATGATTAAAATCGAAAACGATACTTTTTATATTTCGGCGGGCGAGGCGTGCTATATATTCAAGATAGCGGACGGCGTGCCTACCCATACGTATTTCGGCAAGCGCGTCGAGCCGGAGGACGACCTATCCGCGCTCGGCTGCGGCGGCAAAACCAAAGAGCTTTATGTTCAAGCCGTGACGGGCGGCAAAAAGAAAGAACTTGATTTTTCGTTTGTCGACGCGTGGATAATGAAGGACGACGACGGAAACGATAAATCGCTTGTTGTGGAGCTGTGCGACGACAATGCCAAGCTGAAAGCGACTATGTATTACACGCCCCATCCGCGCGGCGGGATATATAGGCGGGTTACAATAAAGCATACGGACAGCGGCGACGTGCAGCTTGCGCTTGTGCGGCAGTCGATCGGTTGCGGCTGTGCCGACAATGTAGATAACAACAGTAAAGACTGTGAATTTTTCTCCGCGTTCGGCGGGGAATATAGCGGCGACGCTTACGGATTTTTATGCCCCAACGGCGACGGCAACGTTGCGGTAAAGCAAAGCGGCGACGGCATAACCGCGACATGCGAAATCGGCGCCACGATAACGATATACGACTTTGATACGGCGGAATGTCCCGAGCTGCTTTGCGTGTATTCGGATATAGGCAAGGGCGGAATGTCGCGCATATTTCATGACATACTGCGCGAGGACGGGGAGGACGAGCATTTGTCCGAACGCGCCGCCGTACTGTTTTTGCCCAAAATGGAATTGATGCAAATAGTCGCGGCGGTAAAGGCGGCGGGCGAGCTTGGTTTCGGCGTCGTCGCGCTGGACGGCGGCAGACACACCAGAGACGAAATATATGCGCTGGGCGTGGCGTGCAAGGAAAACGGGTTGATTGCGGGCTTGCGCATAAACCGCGAGTTTATAGAAGAGACAAGCGCGTTGCGTACCAATATCTGCAAGGCGTTCGACGGCATATACAAATACGACAATTCGGATGAGCACACGGCTATGTTGTACCATGCGGTGCGTTATTCGTTGTCTAATTTCGATATAAAGTACGTTATGATTGACGCGCCTAAAAACGCGACAAGCCGTGACGTCGCGCGCGGCATGTTTGCATTAAGGAATATGATTAAATATAAATTTGAAGACATATTTGGCGACTTGCGCGTTGATTTTTGCTTGCGGTCTGATGACGTCAAAGCGTATACGGCATACTATCCGCTTACGTTTATTCGCAATATAATAAACCCGACGCCCGAAAACTTTAAATCGCGGTTTGACGTGGCGACGCTCGGCGCGCTCGGGTACGAGTTTAATCCGACCGAGCTTTCGGACGGAATTAAGCGTGCGGTGCGCGGGCAAATACTATCGTATCAGGACGACGCGCGGTGCGTGCTGCGCGGGGATATTTATAGCTATGGTAACGGCGTTTGCCGCATGGCGGTGCGCAAGGATAAGTCGCGCGCGTATGCGGTGTGTTTTTCAAAAGGCGAACGCATAAAGTTTTTGGGACTGGACGAGCATAACATTTACAATGTGCGCGAGCTGAACAAAACGTTCTCAGGCGCGGCGCTTGTGCATTGCGGCATTGCGGTGGGCGAGGGCACGTACGTGTTTCATATTTTGCAGGTTGCGGATTATTGATTTAATTCGGAATTCGGAATGCAAAATTAAGAATTATCGACGGTAATTGCACAGCACCAATGCGGCGGGTCGAGACCTCTCGACTACGCTCGAGGTGATGGGCGTATAAGCCTAACATGTATCCACATCATTTCGACCGAAGTGAGCGCAGCGAACGCAGTGGAGAAATCCAGGCGTTAGCCGCACAATAATTAATAATCACTATAAAAACGGCAACAAAAAAACGGGCATATGCCCGTTTTTTGTTTAGAAATTATTCGGCTTTTTGTCCGACTTTGAGAGCGCCGAGGATACCTGCAACGCCGGCAAGGATTGCGCCGATAGCGCCGATCCAAACGCCGATGCCTGCAGTGGCGTCTAAGCCTTTCATGCCTGCAAGCTGTACCATAACGTCATTGAACTGACCTGCAAGAATAAAGCCCGCAACAACAACAAGTATGCCGCCTACGATTGCAACTGCGCCGCCTACCAAGCCGATGATTTTGATGTCCTTGCCGATCATGCCGAGTATGCCGTGTACAAGCACAATGAGTGCGCCGATAAGCGCTACGACAAATGCAATAATCGGGAACGTGCGGGACGGAACGGTGATGCCTAATGCCTCGGCATAGGGACCGTATTGTTCCAACGTGCTCCAATATTCATCGAACAAAGTAGTGGAATCGGTTTCACCTGCAAAAGTCGCCGAAACAACGCCCGTGCACATACCGATGATTGTGAGTATCAGTCCGACAGCCGCAAGAGCCATAAAGACTACACCCAGTGTGTTGAGTTTTTTAGCCATGATTTACCTCCAAATGATTATATGCTAATGATAACACTATGTGTATTTTATGTCAACACTTTTTTCAAAAATTTTCACAGTTTACCGATTTTTATCGAAAGAATCTATGCGTTCCTGCGCGTCGCGGTAATATCTGCCGTATGCTTTTTTGCAGTATTTGTCGTGCTTGGTAGGGGGTGACGGCTCGTTTGGCTGCTCAAAGCTATATGCGCCGTTTACCTTCCAACTCCTGAGCAATCCGATGTTTATAGCCGCTTTGGGGCAGGCTTGCACGCAACGCATGCATATTATGCACTTGCCGCCGAACTTTATCTTGCCCTTTTTGTTTGTGCGGATATTGCCCATAGGACACAGCTTTTGGCACTTGCCGCATTTTACGCATTCCTTATTCGCCTTGTACGACTTGCCTATAATGTGCGCGCCCCAGTGTTCGCAGCGCAGCACCCATGCCAAAAATCCGCCCATAAACATCTTTTTGGGTAAACGCGGTTTTCCTTGTAATATTTCGTCTACGTCCGCGGGGACAAGCTTTTGCGCGACCGTCCACATTTTGTACACTTGGCTGTCGGTGTGGCGGAATATTATATTGTACGGCATTACGTACTGATACTCGTTGTTTACTTTGTATCCGCGCCGCTTTAGTATCTTGCGCATTTTCAGCGACGACACGTCGCTCATGCGCACGGGCTCGCCCGACGATTTGAATATGAACGCGTTTTTATATCCGTCAGTTTTTTTGTTGCGCTTAGGCAACGTTTTGCACAGCGTGAGCAGCAGCTTGGGCGCGTTAAACCCGTGTATGGGATAACCCAGTCCTATCAGGTCGTACCCGTCTACGTCGGGGAGTGGAGCGGCAAGCGGCAGCTCTATGCTGTCCACCTGCGCCTCGCGCGATTCAAAAGCCGATTTGTACAAGTCGGCTATGCGTTTGGTGTTGCCCGTTCCCGAAAAGTATATCAACAGTATTTTCATAGCGACTCCGTCTTTTTTGCATGCGCTACAAAGTCGTTATCAAACGAGTAAACGTAGTCCTCGTCCTTGTCGTGAGTGTCGTACCATACGGACGCGAACACCTTGTCCTTTTTTGAAAGCCTGTCAAAGTCCCAAAAAAACTTTTCGTATATGGGATTGTACCAGTGCCCGGCGCGCAGCACGGTGTACGCCGACGCGGTAAACTTTTCGCCGTCCTGAGTTAAAAAGTCGAGCTTTTTGTACATATCGCCGTCAAACTCGGAAAGCAGCTTGCCGCCGTGCGCCTCCGCCACGCTTTGTATATCGGCTTGGGTGATTTGGTCGTCGGGCTTATTAATATCGTAGCCGTAGTACACGGGGGTGTCGTTGTCGGTGAGGTTTTGTATTTGTGCGGGGTCTTTAAGCGGATAGGTTTTCCACGTTTCCGTTTTGAGCTTGTCGTAATTATCTCTGCTGCCGAAATATGCTATCATACGCGCCTCGTCGCCCGTCTTTGCCCAGTACGACGGCGCGTTTTTGTCCTTTAACAGCTTGCGGAACAAAAAGAAATGTATCATACTTTTGGGGACAAGCTTGCCCATTTTGAAAACGGGGTGGGCACGGAAAACCTGTTGCCAGTATTCCTCGGTGGTTTGGCTTTGGTAGTCGAACATATCGTTGAGTTCGTCGCCGTCCAAATACCACACGCCGTGAAAGTTTCGGGCGGCGTTATACACGGGCTTGAAAAAGTCCTTGGAGCTGCCGCCCATAATGGCGAAACCTTCGTCGAACGTTTGAATACCGTAGCGGCGGTTAAGCTTTCCGCCTGCTATGTTGTAGCAGCGTTTCCAAAACCTGTCGGGAATACTGCCGTCTATATATTTCATTATTATATTACGAATCAGTATTCCGCTGTCGTGCGCAGTTACCCATTCCAGCGGCGCGTCGAACGCCGTGTGGAACATCAGCCCGTCGTGAATATTGTCCGTTATCATTTGCGGGTGGAGCATTGCCGATTGGCGCAGCACCGCCCATTTGTTTATATTGCTTTCCAGTACGCGGAACTCGCCGCGCACCTTGGTTGCCGAATACACGTCCAGCGGGCTGGGTAACAGCGGATCGCCCACACGCCCGAACGGGTGCGCGCCCGTGCGGTTGCCGTATACCGCAACGGTAGATACGTGTATAAGCGCGGGCTGGTTTTCCGTTATGCTTTCTATCTCGGACACCAGCATGTCGGCGCCCACTTGATTGCATGCTACGGCGGCTTTGGGGTTTTGGTCGGAGCGGGGCGGAATGACCGCTGCCATGTTAATGACTATGTCGGCGCCTGTAACCAGTTGCTTTATCGCGTCGCGGTCGGTCATACTGCCTTGTATTACCTTCACCTTGCCTTTCAGCGCTTTGTTGGCACTTAGCAGTTTTTTAAAGCGTTTCGGTGTGCGGATGAGAAGTCTTATCTCGTCCACGTCGACGCCGTTAAGCGCCGCGAACGTCGCTTGACCCATGTTGCCCGTTATTCCGGTTATAGCTACCGTAGTCATTTGTGTTTTTACTCCTTGCCTATTGCGCCCAATCTCAATTTCGATTGTGCGTGGTTATATAGTCCTGCATTTGATCTATAAATGCCTCTTTGTTTACCAGCTCGGCGCGAACGGTCAGCTCGTCGCCGTCCTGCAAAACGGTTTCGCCGTCGGGCACGAGGTCGTGTCCGTCGCGGCATAAATCCGTAACAAGCGAATTGTGCGGCCACAGCACGTCGCGTATGCGCCTGCCGCAAATAAACGATTTGGCGTGAATGACGCCCTTGATCGTAACGTTGTCGCTGCCCTTGGCCGTTTGATTGTAAAGCTCTTCCATCATGCGGTCGTACAGCGGCGAGGTGCGCAGTATCGCGGCAATGGCTGTTGCAATCCCGACGGCTACCGCGCAGGGCAGTAGATTGGAAAAGCTTGCCGTAAGCTCCACCGACATTGCAAGCGCGCTGATGGGCGCGCGTACCGATGCGGCAAAAAACGCCGAAATGGTCAGCATTATCACGTTGGGTGCGTATTCGGCGCTCATGCCCATTGCCATTGCGGTTTTGGCAATTACAGTGCCGAGTATGCCGCCTATCGCTATCATCGGCAAAAACAGTCCGCCCGTAGCGCCGCTGCCGCTTGCCGTAACAGTCATTGCAAACCTGAGCACGATAAGCAGTATAAGCATGCCCACGGCGGTGTTTACCGATACGTGTTCAAACGTCCGCTCGCCGCTGCCGATAACCGAATATATGCACAGTCCGCAAACGGCTGTGAGCATAAAGGCGGGGAGCAGGCGTAGTGCGGGGTTGTTTATTTTTCCGAACAGCTTGCCGAGTAGGAATATGCAGCAGTTGAACGCCGCTGCGAGCAGTGCGCACAGTATTCCGCTGGCGGCGGCAATGCCGCACACCGTGAACAGCGCGCCCACCGAGTTGTACTTTACCTGTGCCAAAAAGGGGAGTACGGTCATTCCCGCGTGTATGCCAAGTCCGCGCAGGTAGGGTAATTGCTCAAAACCCCAAAACAAAAGCTGGGACGTCATTATTGCGGGAACTACCGCGCTGAACGCCGCGAGCAATATGCCGGGTGCAAACTTGCGGTGCGTTTCCTCCAATGCGAACGCCACGCCGGTGAGCGGCGCGTTAAACGCTACCGCAAGACCGGAGCTTGCTCCGCCTGTAATCAAGTACCGCCTGAACTGCACCGGCTTTTTTGCCATTCTGCCCACGCCGTCGCCTATAAGCCCGCCGACGCCTATGGACGGACCTTCGCTGCCCAGCGGCATGCCCGACAAAAACGCCAAAAGGCTGCCCGCAATAAGCGCCGCAGCCGTGCGTAACCATTTAACCTTTAGCATGCCGCGAGCGCAGCCTTCCGCAAGCGGAATACCGCTGCCCTTAGCGGCGGGGACAAGCATTTGCAGTACCGCCATTATCAGGCAGCACAGCAGCACGAGTATAAGCGTGCACGCAACCGCGAGCGGCGTGCGTTCCAAAGAATATACCGAAAATGCAAAGCCGATTACAATGCGCGAGCATACCAAAAACAGCGCGATAACCGCGCCGCATACTATGCCCGTGATACAGCCGAAAAACAGCGGCTGTAGGTTTTGTAACAGCTTTGTTCGTTTCATTCGATTTTATCTCTTTTTTGGAGTGCGCGCGGGTTTGTTTTCCGCCGCGTCGGTTTCGTCGCCGCTTTGCGCCTGCTTGGGCGTTGAGGGGCGCGCGCGGGTAATGGTTATCGAGCGCGTGGTGTAAGTTCCGCCCTGCTCCCTTGAATTGGGAATCTCCGTGTTGCGAGCGCTGCTCGACCGAGCTTTGCCGCCGCGCGTCGGGGCGGGACCTTGAGGAAAGCCGCCAAGCGGGACGGTGGGGATTGCGTTCAAAAAGTCGGGCGTGTTTTCGGTCGCGCTTTTACGCGTCGGGGTGCGGCGCGGCTTTGGCGGATCGATAGGTATGGTATCAACTCCGCCCTCGGGCATTGTGGGCGCAGGCTCGGACACGGCGGGCTTTTTGGTAGATTTCTTTTTGTGCGACTTTTCGCGGAAAAACACCGTGCGGAAATTTTTACTGGCGGCAAGCGATATAAGCAGCACCGCAAAAATTACTGTGATCAGTACAAACACGGTAAGCGCAATAGCGAGAGCAAACTCGTTTGCGCACAGCGTATTTACGTTAAGCTGCATTAAGTGTTACCTCCTTGCTCACTACGGGCTGTTCGTTTGCCGCACGCAGCATCGCGTTAAACTCGTTTGCGCGCGCGCCTTTAAAGTAGTCCGCGGCAAAAATTCGGTTTACGTGCGAAATTTTGTCCAGCAGCACGGTAGCCTTCTTTTCTACGTCATCCAAATATTCGGCGTCCACGTCGGGCGCTTTGTAGATGATATTGCTCAGGCTGTTAAAGTAAATCTTGTCGGTAAGGAATTTATCGTAGGCGCGGGAGTACAGTATGGACTCTTCGGGTGAAAACGCGCTTACGCCGTAGTTCAGGTTGGAAAACACCGTTACGCCCAAAAGGTCGAGTATGGTGGGATAAATGTCGCAAACACAAGTGAACTTGTTTATAACGGGATTGCCCAAGTCGCGATTGCCCACCTTTATCATTACGGGCACGCGGTACAAATCGGTGTAGTTTGCGGTGTCGGTAAAGTAAATATTCTTTGCATAATTGCTTATGCCTTGATAGTATGCGTTGTGGTCGCCGAACATAGTGATTAGCGTTTTGTCGGCTAAGCCGTTTTGCTCCAAATAGTCGAGCATTACGCCGATTGCCTTGTCGGTGTCCATGCCCGCGGCGCAGTAGTAACGCAGCGCGTTGGCGTCCTCGTCGTCCTCGTCGTAGGGGAGAATGCCGTACTTATCCATTTTGGCGTAGTAGCCCTTAAGGTTTTCGCGCTCGGCGTATTGACCGTGCTGTGTTATTGTCGTAATGTACGTGTTGAATCTACGGTCGGTAGGGAACATTTCCTCTTTGCACGCCTCGAACATCATCGAGTCGAGGTTGCGCTCGCCGAGTCCGGTGTCGTCGGTTATCATGTCCATGTTCTCGGACGAGGTGTAGCTTTTAAAGCCGAGCGCGTTTACATGGTGAATGTTGCGGTTGTAGAACGTATTGGTGCCGTTGTGGAAGGAATTGCTTTCCACGCCGAACAGCGTGTTGAGTACGTTGGGCATGCTGTACGGTATAGTGTTTTCGGGGTAGCCGTAGTTGATATATTGGTACAACAACGGATAGTTGCCGAGTATCGATTTGTTTTCCGAAATGTCCGTCTTTTCCAGCGAGTGCGCGTTGTTGAGTATAACGGTGGACTTGCTTTCGTACATACGGTAAAAATTGGGGTAAAGCTGCTTTAGCGCGGCTTTGATTTCGGCGGGAGAGCGCTCGTCGCCGTTTACAGTGCGCGCAAAGCCGTTGGGGTATTTGTCCGCGTCGTAAAGGAAGGTAAACCACTCAAAGCTTTCGCAAAGGATTGTCACCACGTTAAAGCCGTCGGCTTTGCCGGTGAGCGGGGTGGGCTCGGTGGTGTGCATGTAAATAAAGTCGTGCAGCTCCTCGGTGTCGCCGATGTCTATGTCCGAAAACCACAATCCGCGCACAAGCTCGTTGTATAGGTTGCCCACGATACCCTTGTTGGAGTACGTGCCCGTTTCCTGCTGGTACAGCTTGTATTTGAGGTCGTTAGAGTCGTAGCGGTAATTGCCGAAGTACGACAGCATGCTGTTGCCGAGTATAACAAGCGCCGCCAGCGCCGCAGTGGTTATCTTGGCGGAAAACGCCACGTTGGGTTTTTCCACGCGCTTGGTAAACATAAACCCGAGCGTGCCGTAAAGCGCGATTATTATGCCCGATACGAACATGAACGTAAAGCTCATCGGGATAACCTCGACAATAATCATGGCGTCGTTGCGCAGGCTGAGCATTGCAAAGTCGAATATCGTTCCGCCCGTGCTGTCGAAAATAACAATGAATACGAAGTCGAGAATGAAATTGGCGAGTATAAGACACATAAAGTACGCATAGCGCGCTTTGTGATTGGGAATGTACTGCGAAACAAGGCAAGCCAGGGCTATAAGCGAAAGGTACAGCCATGGCGAGGTCATGTAAAACTTGCCCGCCGTAACCGCAATGCCGGTAAGCTCAATCAGCACGGAGGCGAATATATACGCGACCATGAGGTAATTTATTTTTATAAAGCGGAGAAATGCTTTTCCCGCGGTTTTGGCGGCTTGCTTAAACGACATATCACAACACCATTATTATTATGCACGCCCAGTACGTAAGGTGGAAACTGCGGTTTGTCAGCTCGTACACCACCGCGTACGCGTAGGTGAGAACGTAGTACAGCCACGGATACAAATGCGTGGTAGTACCCGCCTCCAATGCGAACTCGATAAGTCCGAACACCGTAACCAAAAATATAGCGCCCCAAGGCACCGAGTACTTGGTGGGGAGCAGTACGGTAAGCGCACGCTGAACAAGCGCGGCGGCGGTAAGCCCCAGCCACAAATGCAGTCCGTAATAAACGTATACGGCAAGATTGATGAGCGCGGTAGCCATGGTGACGCCCGAGCCCATTTCCACTTGAATTTTTACCTTGAACTTAAAGCCGGCGCTGATGCACAGCATGGCGATTGCGCCGATTAATATAACCGCGAGCGTGCGCGGCACGTCGATATGCTGTTTTTGCGGCAAAAACAATCGGCAGTCACAGTGCTTTTTAAGGTAGCGGTTGAGCAAAATAATGAACACCGTAAAAACAATGCCGATAAGTATATAATAAAGTATTATAGACAGCGTTGCGTAATACACCAGATCGAACACCGGCTTGAACAGCCAAAACAGCCGCGACAAAAACAGTACGGCAAGCGTTACGCCCGCCGCAATCAGCATGGTGTAGGCGCGTCGCTTGTCTTCCGACGACACCGAGGCAAATGCGGACTTAAAGTCGGCGTATTGCTCGGGCGGTGCGGATATTGAGTTTTGTTCGGTGGTTTCTGACATAATGTAATTTTGTGTTTATTGCGGGTCGAGCACGGCAAGTACGTCGTGCATAGACTTGACAAACTCCGCCTCGGACGAGTTGTAAAACAGCAACAGCCCGTCGGCGTCGTCGCCCGATACGCCCTCGGGGACAGAGAAGTCAATACCTTTGACGTATTCGTCCCAGTGCTTGATTTTGTAAGTGTCGCGGTCGGAGTTGCGGCGCAGCATTCGCGCACGGCAAACCTCGGGCGAGGTAACTACCCAAATTATGGTCAGCTTGGCGTCTTGAGCGGCAAGCTTTTTTCTCAGCTCGGCAATGTAGTCGGGGTCGCGCACTTCGCGCGTGAACGGCGCGTTAATCAGCACCGTGTCGTCGTACTGCAATGCCTCAAAGCCGAGGTCGAGTATGACCTCGTATTCATAGTCGCGTATTTGTTCTTCAAAAAAGTCCGAGCTGCGGTCGTAAGGCTTTTTGCCGACGCGGAATATTTGCTTGGAAAGGGGGATAAGCGTATCTTTGTCCAGATACACCACGTGCCGCAGGTTTTTTGCCAACTGCTTGGATATGAAAGTTTTGCCGCAGGCAGGCGGCGACGATACCAAAATAAGTCTTTTCATAGGTAAATGCTTTTCTTTATTATATGTGTATTGTAACAAATACAAAAAACGGTGTCAAGCGAATAATGCTTTTCACCGTTTTTTGAATAATTCCGCATTCCGAATTCATAATTCCGAATTATGTTACACGCTCTCCAGCAGCATTTTGTCGGCGACGAGCGCTATAAACTCGCCGTTGGTCGGCTTTTCGTTGTGGTTGTACACGCGCACGCCGAACAGTGTGTTAATGTTTTCTATCTTGCCGCGATTCCACGCGACCTCTATGGCGTGGCGAATGGCGCGTTCCACCTTGCTGGGGCTGGTCTTAAAGTGATCCGCCACCTCGGGGTACAGCTTTTTGGTTATGGAATTGATTATTTCGGGATTGTCAATGGTCATCTTTATAGCCTCGCGCAGGTACTGATAGCCCTTTATGTGCGCGGGTATGCCGACGGTAATAAAGATATTGCTTATTTTCTCGTCCATAGAGCGGTTTTTGGCGGACGGGCGCTTGTTGTTGAACGCCTCGATTATGCGTTCGTCCAGCACGCCGAACGATACCGGTTTCATCATGTAAAAGTCCGCTCCCAATCCCATCGCCTTGGAAATGAACGCCTCCTGACTGAGCGCCGACACGATTATGATTTTCATATTACCCTTGTTTACGCGCTCCAGCACCGAAAATCCGTCGAGATTTGGCATGACCAAATCGAGCAGCAGTACGTCCGGACGCACCGTCACCAGCTTGTCCAAAGCCTGCTTGCCGTCGATTGCTACGTCTACAAGCTCGATCTTGTCCGAAGTGGAAAAGTGCGATTTTATACTCGCCACAAATTCCGCGTTGTCGTCACATACCATCACTCTGATTTTCATAAGAAACAGCTCCTTTTTTCTTGCCGATTTAAGAAAATTATACCATTTTCACCGTTAATTTTCAAGTTTCGCATACATGCGTAAAACGCCTTCTTTTATCAAAAAACGCCGATTTATGCTGTAAAATAGCGAAACGCTTGCGCGGACGGTCGGAAACGTTCCGTTTTTGTACGGAATAAAAAATGACACACAATACCTATATATGTATACTTTTTAACGGCAAGTATGGTATATGTGCGTAATTTGCCTTTCATAAATATATAAATAATGTTGTAAGTAGTATAATAGCATTAGTAAATCGGAGGACAAAACATGAAGTTTACATTATCTACCGACACCGTATGCGATATATACAAAAGCGAGCTTAGGGCGCGCGGTATAGATTACATATCCACGTACTACACGATAGAAGGCGTCGAGCGTAAGGACGAAATCACGCGCGACGACGAGCTTAAAGATTTTTACGCCAAAATCCGCGAAGGCGAAATGCCCACCACCTCGCAGGTAACGCAAAACGACTACGAGGAATTTTTCGGCGAGATGATCAAAAAGTACGAGGGCGATATAGTGCATATCACCATATCGTCGGGGCTTACCACCTCGCCATTGGCGGCGCGCCACGTTGCCGAGCAAATATTAAAGGAAACAGGGCGGCATATCTACATAGTCGATTCGCTTGCAGCGACCATTGCCACACGGCTTGTTGTGGACGAGGCGGAGCGCTTGCGCGACGAGGACGTTTCCGCCGAGGACGCGGTTGCGTTTTTGGAGAACTTTGTCAATCACGTTCACACATGGTTTATGCCCACCGACCTAATGCACCTCAAGCGCGGCGGCAGGGTGTCCGGTCCGTCGGCGTACATAGGCACGGCGCTCAACATTAAGCCTATACTGCGTTTCGATCCCGCGGGCGCGCTGGTCGTTATGCAAAAGAAGATAGGCGCGGGCAAGGGCATTGCGGAAATGATCAACATTTTCAAGCGTGACTGCGCCGAAAAACCGCACAAGGTTTACATAGCCAGCGCAGACAGCGATCTTGCCGAGGGCATGCTCAAAAAAGCGCAGGCGGCACGTCCCGATTGCGACATAGAGATGGCGTTGATAGGTCCTGTTATCGGCGCGCACACGGGCGCCAACGCCGTAGGTATAACCTTTATATCGGATAAGCTTCGCAGCGAAATCTAATCGAACTTTACATACAAATGAATTTTAAGGAGAATTAAAAAATGGCTTTTACACTTTGCACAGACCGTTCGTGCGATATATTTTGCAGCGACCTCGACAATCGAGGAATAAAGTACATATCGCAAGTTTATACAATAGACGAAGTTCCGCATGTGGACGATTTTGACAATGACGAGGACTACAAAGGCTTTTACGACCTTATCCGCGCGGGCAAAATGCCCACCACCTCGCAAATCAACATTGCCGAGCACGAGGAGTTCTTTGAAAAGGTTTTGGACGAGTGCGGCGGCGAATTGTTGCATATAACGCTGTCGTCGGGCTTGTCGTCCACCTATCAAAACGCGGTCACTGCCGCCAACAACGTGAACGAGCGTTTGGGCGCGACTCGCGTGTACGTTTTGGACTCGCTTGCGGCAACCAGCGTACAGAGGCTTGTAGTAGACGAGGCGGAGCGGCTGCGCGACGAGGGCTTGTCCGCGGCAGAGGCTTTGGAAAAAATGCAGTACATCACCAAGCATGTATCGGTCAGGTTTATGCCTACCGACCTTATGCACCTCAAACGCGGCGGCAGGGTGTCCGGTCCGTCGGCGTACATAGGCACGGCGCTGCGCATCAAACCCATACTGTGCATCAACAAAGAGGGCGGCTTGTCGGTCGTAACCAAAAAGATAGGCGTGGGCGCGGGCGTCGCGTACATGGCGGATTTCTTTAAGCAAAACAACGGCGCAAGCACAAAAAGAGTGTACCTTCCGTCCGCCGACAACTGGGAGGTTGCCGAGGAATTAAAAGCCAAGATTTTGGAAATCCGTCCCGACTGCGAGGTTATAATCGGCTGGGTAGGACCGGTCATAGGCGCGCATACCGGCGCGGGCATGGTCGGCGTTACCTTTGTCAGCGACAAGGAAAGAGATATATAATAATTCGGAATTCGGAATTATGAATTCGGAATTAAAAGAGGATATTATGCAAAAACCGTACTATTGGTATGTGTTTTACGTAAGAACAGGCAAAGAAAACCGCGTGGTACAGGATATCGCGCGGTTTGCCGATACTAAGGGTTTTTCGTCGGATACGATTGAGCCCTTTTGTCCGCAAACCGAATCGTACTACCGTGCGGGCGGAGCGGGCAAGCGCTACCAAAAACGCCCGCTGTTTTCGGGCTACGTATTTGTGGAAACGCGACTCGACCAAACCGAGTTTTTAACCGAATTCGGCTCGTTCATATACTGCTCGCAGGACATTATCCGCCTGCTCAAAAGCGGCAGGGATAATATTGCATTGCCCGACCACGAGCGCGCGCGACTGGAGTTTTTGCTGAAGGGCACGCGGTGCGTGGAGCGTTCGGTCGGCTTTATAAACGGCGATACCGTAACGATTACGGTGGGCGCACTCATGGGCTGCGAGGGAATGATTACCTACATAAACCGTCACAACCGTTACGCCGATATAGAGCTGGATATGTTCGGCGGCAAAACCAAGGCGCGGGTAGCGCTGGAAATAGTGGAAAAAAAGTAAAAACGTGATAATCGAAAATATTGTTTTGGGCTGCCACTCCGTTTTGGGTGGCATATTTTTTGCGTTAAAAATACTTTGGAACAGTTGACGAACGGCAAGAAAAAGTCTATATTGAATTTAATAAAAACTATGCAAGATCGGTAAACACAAGATTAGCATATGAAAAGCGGTAACGAGCCGAAAAACAACAAGCCGAATACGGAAGAATATTCGGACGAGGTCGCGGCAGTTGAGCAAAGCTCGCAGCACATACTTCCGATAGCGCCGTATTTGGAAAAATATTTGCGCCGCCGTCTTGACGGAAAAGACGGGGACGGGCAAAACGCGCACGAAGGACACAGGAAAAGACTGCGCAATTCCGCCAAAAACGACGTCGACCTTGCAGGACTCAGCGACGTCGAGTTGGTCGAATTGCTGCTGTCCTTTTTTATTCCGCAAAAGGACACCAACGTTATTGCGCACCGGTTGATAGACAGGTACGGCTCGGTGGCGGGCGTGCTGTGCGCGCCGCAGTCGGAGCTTGTGAATATAACACATATCACCGCGCAAGCCGCGTCCATGCTGCCCGCGCTGTTCGGGCTTTGTCTTGCGGGCGGGCAAAAATCGGTAAGGCTGAAAAACCGCGCCGAGGCGGCGGACTTTTTCGGCATAGCGTATTTGGGCAAGCTGACGGTTGGCACGTATGCCGCGTTTTTGGACGACGAGTTTACCGTGCGCGCAATAGAATGTTATTCGGCGGACGGCGTGCCCATGCGCGATATACTCAGTTCGGCGTGCAAGCATGCTTGCAAGTACGTGTTTATAGCGCGGCGCGAGCCGAACATGTTTCCGCAAACCTATAATATAGCGGCGGAGGTTGCCGAGCTTGCGGGCATGCTTAAAGACGTAAACGTAACAATGCTCGACTATCTTATTTTCGGCGATTACGGCTACTACACCGTGGGTATGCCGCCGCGTGATAAGGACTGGTACCCGATGTACATTTTTGTGCCGTCCGTCAAATATATGCGTTCGCCCGACATGGTCGGCAGCATTGCCGCGCCCGACGATTACGTATTGTACGCGGGCAGGGAAACCGCCGAGCCGCTGCCCGATTTTGCCAAGCAGCTTTGCGACGTATTGAATGACGGCGACGACGCGGCTTAGTCAATTTAATTGACAAAATGCGGTTGCGCGTGTATACTTAAATCGTTACGTACATACTAAAAGCAAAACGTAAAACAAGGAGATTTATCATGGCTAACAAAGTTACACCCGATATGACAATTTACGACGTACTGTGCTTGGCGCCCGAAAACGAAAAGGTAGCACAGGTGTTTTTCGACATGGGTATGCATTGCTTGGGCTGCCCCATTTCGCGCGGAGAAACGGTTGCGGAGGCAGCCGCCGCTCACGGCAATGACGTGGACGAATTGGTAAGCAAGCTTAATGCGGTAATAGACTAATCTATGAAACTTATTGTCGGCTTGGGTAATCCCGGCAGCGATTACAGCAACACGTACCACAATATCGGATTTATTGCGGCGGACAAGGTGGCTGCCTTGTTCCGTGCGCCCGATTTTGTGTTGGACAAAAAAAGCAATGCGTATATATCAGATAGCAATATATACGGGCAAAAAGTGCTGTTGGTCAAGCCGAATACATACATGAATCTTTCGGGCGACGCCGTTGGCTTTATCGCGCGGTATTACAAGATAGCGCCGCAAGATATTCTTGTCATATACGACGATATAGATATGCCTAGGGGCACGGTGCGCGCAAGGCAAAGCGGCAGTTCGGGCACGCACAATGGCATGCGCGATATTGTTGCCAAGCTTAGCTCGGAGGGTTTTGCGCGGGTGCGCATCGGCATAGGACCAAAGCCCAATTACATGGCGCTTGCCGATTACGTATTGTCCAAAATGCCTGCGCCGTGGTCAAATAGCGTTATGGACAAGGCGTGCGGCTTGGCGGCGGAGTTTGTAGAGGATTGGATTTCGGGCAAGCCGTGGCAGGACTTGACAAAAACGGTTAAAATCGATACATAAGCGAACGAGAATAGACGGTACAACGGTTTGAGCGATATGCGAAGTATAGGTCGTGTAATCAACGACATGAACGGCGTTACCTCCGATATTATTTCGGCGGTAAACGACGGCAAACGCGCGTCGGTGTTCGGCTTGACAAAGTCGGACGTCCGACTTTTTTGCTGTGCGTTCAATAAGTTTATGTACGTTTGCGCCGACGTTTTGTCGGCACGCGCCGCGTATACCGAGCTGTCTATGCACTTTCCGTCGGTCGAGCTGCTTTTGCCCAAAAACAACGTTATACTCGTTTCGGGCAACGAGCGGTCGGGCGATAGGGCGCGCGCGCTGTATAATATGGCAAGCGGCAAGTGCGACGTGGTGGTGACTACCGCCGAGGCGTTTATGCAATTAGTGCCGCCACCCGAAATGGTGCTGGACGCGACTGTCGATTTCGAGGTGGGTAAGTCCATTCCCACCGACCGATTGCTGAATAAGCTTATCGCGGCGGGGTACGCGCGCGTAGGACACGTGGACGAGCCGTCGCAGTTTGCAGTGCGCGGCGATATTGTGGACGTGTGCGCGCCCAACGGCGAGGCGGCGCGTATAGAATTTTTCGGGTACGAGTGCGACGGCATACGCAGGCTGGACATAGGCTCGCAAAGCGCGGGGGAAAGCTTGTCGTCATTTACCGCATACCCCGCGACCGAAACGGTGTTCGGGGACAAGACCGTCGCGACCGAGCAGCTGCTCAAGGCGGGCGAAAAGCGCAAGACGGCGGGCGTGCCGATAGAGCACCGCATGGCGGAGCGGCTTGCCTCGGGCGATACCGACGGCGAGCAAACGCTTATTTCCCTATTTCCGCACACCACCGTGGACAAGTTTTTCGGCGGGCTCGTTATAGCCGAGGACGCCAAGTCGGTTTACGACAACTGCATATTTGCCTACCGCGAGCATGCCTCGCGCGCAAAGCGGCTTATCGAGGCGGGTGAGGCGCCCTTTTGCGCCGCGGACAATCTTGTGTCCGTGCCGCCCACGCATAACTTTAGACTATGCTTTCACTCGGTTGACAGCAACAACCGTTTCTTTTCGCCCGACCGCGTGTATAAGCTGAAAAGCATAGACCTTCCGCTGTACGGCAAAAATTTCAATCAGTTAAAAGACGATATTGCGGTGTGGAAAAGCCGCGGAATAAACGTGATTATCGGCGCGGACGTGCGCGACGGGCTGGAAAGCGTGGAGTGCTACGACGTCGAGTATATAGAGCCTGTTTCGGACGGCGGCGTGTTCTTTGACGGCAACACCGTCATTATCGGCATGCGCAACGTCGGCAAAAAGCGCGACCCGTTCACTTCGGTCAAGCGCGTCGGGCTGGCGGAGCTGCCTAAGCCGGGCGATTACGTCGTACACGAAACGCACGGCATAGGTATTTGCGAGGCTGTGGGCGCAGTCGATTACGGCGATTACGAGCGCGATTATATAACCGTCAGGTACGCGGGCGGCGATACGCTGTACGTGCCCGTGGAAAACATGAGCCGCCTCAGCAAGTACGACTTTAACGACAATCCGCCCAAGCTCAGCAAGATAGGCGGCGCGGAATTCGAGCGCGTCAAAGCAAAGGTCAAGTCGCGGCTCAAAGCAATGGCGTTCGACCTTTTGGCGCTGTACGCGCGGCGCGAAACGGTAAAGGGCAAGGTGTACGACGACGGCGGGGAGCTGGAGGACGAGTTTGCCGCCGACTTTCCGTATTCGGAAACGCCCGATCAGCTTTCGGCAATCGACGCGTGTTTCGAGGACTTGACAAGCGGCAAGATTATGGACAGGCTCGTTTGCGGCGACGTTGGTTTCGGCAAGACCGAGGTGGCGCTGCGCGTCGCGTTCAAGGTGATAGCGCAGGGCGGGCAGGTGGCGTTTATGTCGCCGACGACCGTGCTTTGCCACCAGCACTACAACACCACCAAGGCGCGAATGGAAAAGTTCGGTATTAAAGTTGCCGCGTTGTCCCGCGCGGAGGGCGACGTTGCAAAAACGCTAAAGGGGCTTGCCGACGGCTCGGTGGATATTGTGTGCGGCACGCACAAGCTGCTGGGCAGCTCGGTCAAGTTCAAAAACCTCGAATTGCTCATACTGGACGAGGAACAAAAGTTCGGCGTGTCCGACAAGGAAAAGATTAAAAATCTCAAGACCGATATAAACGTGCTTACGCTTTCGGCTACGCCCATCCCGCGCACGTTGCACATGGCGATGTCGGGCATACGCGACGTGAGCATGCTGGAAACGCCGCCCACGGGTAGACTGCCCGCGCAGGTGTACGTTACCGAGTATTCGGACGCGCTCATAGTGGACGCTGTCACTCGCGAGGTGGCGCGCGGCGGTCAGGCGTTTATAGTGTACAACTACGTAAACGGCGGACCGCGTGCGGGCGGCATTGCCGAATACACCGCGCGCTTGCAATCGCTCATGCCCGAATTGCGCTTTACCTATGCGCACGGGCAAATGGACAAAAAACTGATGAACGCCGCAATGGAATCGTTTGCTGAAAACAAGGCGGACGTGCTTGTCGCCACCACCATTATAGAAAACGGAATAGATATTCCCAACGCCAACACCATGATTGTCTACGGCGCGGAAAACATGGGGCTTAGCCAAATGTACCAGCTCAAGGGCAGGGTAGGTAGGTCTGACAGGGTGGCGCAGGTGTACTTTACCTACGGCAGCGAAAGCAATCTTGCGGGCGCGGCGCTCGAGCGGCTTACCGCAGTGTCGCGGTATACCGACCTCGGCAGCGGCGTAAAGATAGCCGAGCAGGATATGCGCATACGCGGCGTGGGCAACGTGTTCGGCGCCGAGCAGCACGGGCATATGGTAAGCGTCGGCTACAATATGTACTGCAAGCTGCTCAACGAGGCGGTGGCGGAAATAAAGGGTCAGGCGGTCGCCAAGCACAAAGACCCCGTAATGAAGGTGGACTTTACCGCGGTCATTCCCAAGGACTACTGCGACAGCGCCATGCGCGTCGAGCTGTACAAGCGCATTTCTCAGTTAAAATCGGAGGCGGAGCGCGACGAGCTGCTAAACGGACTGAAGGACGCATACGAAACGGTGCCCGTGGAAATACGCAACCTCGCCAATGTGGGTTTAATAAAAAACCTCGCGTCCGCAATGAATGCGTCGACGGTTACGCTGCTTAGGTCGGGCGCGAAAATCGAGTTCACCGACGTGCAGGACGTCAAGGACGGGTTTGAAAAATTCGGCGGCACGTTTACCGCCGTCAAAGCCCCGCTCATCATATTCGACAGCGTGAAAAACCTTCTCAAATACGTCACGCAAGCAAGCGCGTAATATTGATTGTTGCATAATGTAAACCGATTGTGTCTTGATTTTTCCGATGCGCCGGTATAGAATAGAGCGGGAGGTGACAAGCGGTGGAATACAACGAACGTATCAAACAACTCAGAATTCAAAAAAATATTACCCAACAACAGCTGGCGGACGAGATAGGCGTATCAAGACAATCGGTCGTGCGCTGGGAAAACGGTCTTTCCGTACCATCCATGTATTACGCGCAACGACTCGCCGAATACTTTGGCATTACGGTGACCGGACTTATGACAGGGTTTGACGATCTGCCCAAGGTGGCAAAGCCGGACAGTGATATGCGTGTTAAGCGCGGCACGTCGACAATACGGTTTTGTCTTACAGCGTTTCTAATTGTAGTGGTATATGCTCTTATTATCAACGTAATTCAGGTGGTAAGCTACTCCAACGTACAGGCGGGCAACGATTCCGTAACGGTTCGCTCCGTCTTTGCAATGATAAACGCCATTATTGACGGCCTTGCGGTTGTGGCTATGGCGGTCGCGCTCGCCATGTGGATTTCGCGCTTGGTAGTATGGCTGAGCGCCTCCGACGATAGATTTACATGGTACGGAATTTATAAAAAGTGGATGGTCGGGCTTGCCGCTTGGCTTGTGAACATGCTCACTGTCGTACTGCTAATATGCATGTATATCATGCCGATTGTTTTTTTATATGCCATGGCGGCGGTGATAGCTATTCCCATATACTGCATAATCGATTTTGCGCTGAAAAAGGCTTTGAGTGACAGAATGATTGTAGCCGGAAATAAAACGTTGAAAATTATAAATTCGATTTTTTGCGCGATAATAAGCTGCGGTGTCGTTGCGCTGATCGCTTGGATAGTTTACGCCGTAGCAACGTTCCGTCCCACATACGGCTTGGAAGTTGCGTTCGCCGTTTTGTACTTTTGTATTGCGGCAGTCGTTGTGATAATTTCCTATATTATAACTCGATTAATACTGCATCGCGTAACCACACGCCACATGAACTATGACGCGCAAAAATAATAAAATCAAAAACGGAGCTATAATGTACGAAACATACGAACAGTGCAAAGCCGAGCTATTAAAAAACGTCGACGAAAAGTACGATAAGTTTAACAATCCTATTGTGAATTGCGAGGGCTACCCAACGCTCGGCATACGCACGCCCGTAATAAAAAAGCTGGCAAAGTCAGTGCCGATTGCGGCGCGGGATAATGTGCTTAACGGATTTTTTGCCGACAAAGATTTGTCGTACGATACGGTGCTGTTCGCCGGCGTGCTTGCCGCACGCAAGGGCGAATATTACAATCAGTCGCGCGAAAGCCTTATGTGGCTTGTTCCGCTGTTCCGCTCGTGGGCGCACGTGGACTGCGTTACGCCATGCCTTAGATGGGCGGACAAGGACACGCTGTGGAATGATTTCCGCTACCTGTTGGACTGCGAGGGGCAGTACGAAAAACGTTTCTATATAATGATTATGTTTTCCTGCTGTCTTGGCGCCGAGTACATAGACAAGATATTGGAAACACTGCGGTACAACGTCACTTACGGTCAGTACTACGTGGATATGGCGGCGGCTTGGTTGCTTGCCGAATGTCTTGTCAAGTACTACGACAAAACGCTGCCGCTGTTCACCGCGCAAACGTTCCCCAAGTTCGTGCATAACAAGGCTATCCAAAAAGCGCGGGAAAGCTATAGGATAGACCCCGACACAAAAGTGTATTAAAACACGCTCAAAGTAAAATAAAAAGTCACGAAAAAAAGCAGCCGAGGCTGCTTTTTTGTGTTTTACCTTTAACTGAAACCGTATCTTATCCCGACGGCAATGGCTATAACAACAGCCAAAAGAATGATAATGACGCTTATCATTAAACCGGCTGCCGCAAGACCGTTGTTTTTCTTTTGACCCATGCCGATAATGGAAAAAATCAAGCCGAGTATAGGAATGAGGAACGCAAACACAAATCCGAGCAAACCGTAAATCCCTTCGTCCGCCGTTGTGGTTTGCGGTTGAGCCTGCGGTGTATGGTTATTTGTCGCCGGGGTTACGGCGGGCTCGGGGCGATTGTAATTGTTATCCTCAATCGAATCTTTTTGTTTGGCGAGGTGGGTGGGTGCACCGCACTTGTAGCAAAACATGCTGTCGTCGGATATTTGTGTGCCGCATTTAGTGCAAAACATATTTTTTCTCCTGTTGCATTACGTTGTTTAATAGTAGTAATAGGAACTGGTTCCCGCTGTTACCCCGACAATGATTGCGATTACCGCGATAATTATGACCACAAGGCTTAGTACAAAGCCCGCTGTCGCCAAGCCGTTGTTTTTCTTTTTGCTCATGCCGATAATGGAAAAAATCAAGCCGAGTATAGGGATGAGGAACGCAAACACAAATCCGAGCAAACCGTAAATCCCTTCGTCCGCCGCGGAGGTTTGCTGTTGCGGTTGGTGCTGCGCCTGCGGTTGAGGCCGCGGTTGCGGCGTAGGCGCGGGGTTGTAGCTGGCGGTAGGCGGAAAATCAAACGGGTCGTAATCGTTTGCGGCTATTTGATCTTTTTGCTCGGCAATGTGCGTGGGTGTGCCGCACTTATAGCAAAACTTGCTGTCATCGGATATGTGTGTGCCGCAATTTTTGCAAAACATATTAATGCTTACCGTCCTTTTGTGTTTTACATATATATTATATATACGGTATTCACCAAAAGTCAATATATTTAAGATTAGAATATGATTAAAAAGTGAATATTTTTGTGCCCTAAGTGTAACTATCGGGAATTGTGTGTTTTTTCTAAAATTGCTTGCATTAACGGCTTATATAATGTATAATTATGGTATGAAAAACTTTGTATTCGATTTTTATAACACGCTTGTCGATATTCGCACCGACGAGCATAGCGAACAAAGCTGGCAGGGCGTTGTCGAGTTTCTTGCCGAGCGCGGAATAGAGTCCGACCCGAAAAGGCTCATCGAGCTTTACGACGAGTGCTGGGCGAGCCACTTGGACGAGCTTAAAAGCACGACCAAGTACGCTTATCCCGAGGGCGATATTACCGAGGTGTACAAGCGCATGGCGGCAGCTCTCGGCGGCACGCTCACCGACAAGGACGCCGTTTTGTGCGCCAAAATCGCGCGCAAGGATTCCATTCGCAAGTTCGATCTTTTCGACGGAACGTTGCCGCTGCTCAAAACGCTCAGGCGCAATGCCAGGCTGTATATTTTGAGCAATGCGCAAAGCGCGTTTACAATGGACGAGATCGAGGCGGCGGGCATTGCCGATTTGTTCGACGGCATTATGCTCAGCTCGGACTACGGCTGCCGCAAGCCCGACAAGGAGTTTTTCGATTGCTTGTTCAAAAAGTACAAGCTTAAACGGCTGGACACCGTTATGGTGGGCGACGATATAGAAAGCGACGGCAAGGGCGCTACCGCTTACGGTTTGAGATACGTGTATGCCGGCGGCGGCGCGGCGGCGCATCGCATAGAGATTATCACACTGGCTTAAGACTATATGTCGATTGATACTATTATATTCGATTTGGACGGAACGCTACTCGATACGTTGGACGATTTGACGGCGGCGGTTAATCATGCGTTTACGGCGTTTTCGCTCCCGACTATGACACGGGCGCAGCTGCGGCGGTACGTCGGTAACGGCGTGCCCAAGCTTATAGAGCGCGCCGTGTATTTTGCGACCACGGGAGACGAGCCCGACCTCGATGGGGACAACGCTTGCGACAGGGCGCTTGTGTCCGCTTGTCTTGCGCTGTTCACCGAGTACTACGACAAGCACAGCTCCGATTGCACCGCACCGTATGAGGGCGTGGCGGAAATGCTTGGCGCGGTAAAAGACCTCGGGCTTAAATCGGCTATCGTGACAAACAAGTACGACGGCGCGGCGCGAGAACTGAAAAATATATTTTTCCGAACGGTGGACTTGATTATCGGCGCGCAGGACGGCATACGCCCCAAGCCAGCGCCCGACGGCGTCTTCCATGCGCTCGGCTTGCTTAACAGTTCGGCGTCGCGTGCGGTATACGTGGGCGACGGCGAAACGGATATGAGAACAGCCGCGGCGTGCGGCATGCCGGTGGTCGCAGTTACGTGGGGATTCCGCGACGAAAGCGTGCTAAGGACGTTCAATCCCGATTTTATTATAGACCATCCGTCCGAACTGCTTGACGCTTTACGCGACGGCGGGCTGATAGGTTAGGGAAAAACATGACGGTAGAGGAATATAAATCGCGCGTAGAAAAAGCAAAGCGCATAGTGTTTTTCGGCGGGGCGGGCGTGTCCACGGAAAGCGGCATACCCGACTTTCGCAGTACCGACGGGCTGTACAACCAAAAGTACGACGAGCCGCCGGAGGTCATACTGTCCGCCGATTATTTTTACGCGCATACCGACTTGTTTTACAGGTTTTACTTTGATAAGATGATTTACCCGTCCGTTATGCCCAACGCCGCGCACAAAAAGCTGGCGGAGTGGGAGAATGCGGGCAAGCTGCTTGCGGTGGTCACGCAAAACATTGACGGCTTGCACCAAGCCGCGGGTAGCAAAAATGTTTTCGAGCTGCACGGCACCGTGCATAGCAATCATTGCACAAGGTGCGGCAAGAGCTATACTTTGGACGAGGTGTGCGCACACAAGCCAAACGTGCCGAGGTGCGACTGCGGCGGCGTTATCAAGCCGGACGTAGTGCTGTACGGCGAAAGCTTACCCGAGTACGCCGTGGAGGGCGCGGTGGAGGCTATTGCAAGGGCGGATATGCTCATTGTGGGCGGGACCTCGCTCACCGTCTATCCTGCGGCGGGATTTATCAGGTATTACCGCGGGGATAGGGATAACTTGATAGTTATAAACAAAACGCGTATCGACGGATTTAAAAACCAACTCAACGGCAAGCTCGGCGAGTTATTGTAATAGGAGAACGAGAGCATGAACGGCTTTGACGGCGGCGAACAAAAACTTAACGCGGGACGGGCGCGGTCTATGGACCTAATCACCACCGCGCTGTTCGAGCTGCTGGAAAAAACGCCGTTTGCGCAAATAACGATAAGCGAGCTTTGCAAAAAGGCGGGCGTGGCGCGAAAAACGTTTTATAGAAATTTTGCCACCAAGACGGCTGTGGTCGAACGGCTTGTCGATCAGGTGTTTTACGAGTTTCAGCAAAAGTACGACTTTAAAACGTCGGGTGCGCGCAAGATTTACAGGTACTGGTACGAATATATCCTTTGCACCAAGGAATTTTCGGCGATGTTTTTCGACCCCGATTTGTACTTGTTTATTGTGGAAAAGATTAGGGAGTTTGTTCAAATCGAGGTGGAGGAGGCGCTGCACAACGCCGCGTCGTTCGACCCGCTGCACGCCGATTATTACCTCAGCTTTGCCGCGTCGGGTATAGCGTCGCTTATGCGCGAATGGATGAAAAACGATTACCAAACGCCCGCGGACGTAATGGCGGTCATGACCGCACGGCTGCTCGGCGGAATATTAATGTAAAAGTAAGAAAATAATCTAAAAAATATTTTTCTTTAAATAGTTGCAATTCGGTCAAAAATCGTGTATATTAATATGCACGGCAAAAGCCATACTATTATGGGGATGTATTGGCTTCGACGGCGCGGCTCAGCGACGGAAAGCAGGTGATAGGGTCGGCTATCTAAAAACGCAAAAGGCTTTAATTGCCAACAAAAACGAAAACGCCAAAGTCATGAAGTTCGCAGCTCCTGTTGCGGCTCCGGCAATGGCATTCGTGGCTTAGTTAAGCCGCAAGTTCGACTCTATATCCTATCGGTAGATGATCGGGCGTAATCAAGATAGGCTCCCGCTTTGGGTATCGGTCGCACCCAAAACGGAACAAAGACCTTGCGGCGCACCGCCTTTGTGTATTGCGGCGGCGCACCGGACATCAAGCAATAAACTAAACCTGTAGAAGTCCGCGTAACCCCGCGTCGGAAACCGGTTCAAATCCGGTCATCTCCACCATATTTAGTACCCGAAAAGGATGCTGACAAAAAATCACCGAACATATAGTGTGTTCGGTGATTTTTTGCTATACACAGATACAAAATATAGTAATAGCAATACTGAAAACTATCTTTGTTTTTTATGGATGGCTTTTTAGAGTTTTTGAAATGAACAGGATTTGAACGCCATGTCTTTTCCAATTACGCTTTTCTACATTATTTCTTGCAATCGTTTCAAAAATATTTCTGCGCATTTCGGAAAGACCTGATACTTCTTCCAAGCAATATCAAGATGAGAAATAAGAGTGGGTGAAAGCGGTCTGAAACAAAGATTGCTGTTTCC
>CAMWLQ010000007.1 GCA_947175195.1 uncultured Clostridia bacterium
TTATATATATACAGCTAAATGTTAACATATTGTTCATATTTTGTCAATACTTTTTTGGCAATATAGTCAAGTTATATCGACAAAATTTACAACCGCCCATATAAATAGCCTTAATATTTACTTGACTTTTAAATGTAGATACGATAATATAAGCACGGTCATAAATTTTCGGAGGTGAATTATGAATATAAAACCATTGTTTGACCGTATAGTTATCGAGCCGTTGGAGACGGAGGAAAAGACTAAGAGCGGAATAGTACTGCTTGCCAAAGATCAAGAAAAACCGCAAATGGCGCGCGTTACCGCGGTCGGTCCCGGCGGGCTTGTGGACGGCAAGGACGTAAAGATGGTTGTTAAGGTCGGCGACAAAGTTATTTATTCCAAGTATGCCGGCAGCGAGTTTAAGGTGGACGACAAAACGTTTACCGTTATGCGCCAGAGCGACGTTCTCGCTATTGTCGAAGACTAACCTATTATATATATGATAAGGAGATAAATTATGGCAAAACAAATCAAAACGGGCGACGAGGCCCGCAAAGCATTGGAAAAAGGCGTAAACACCCTTGCCGATACCGTAAAGATTACGCTCGGTCCTAAGGGCAGAAACGTTGTTCTCGACAAAAAGTACGGCGCGCCGCTCATCACCAACGACGGCGTCACCATTGCCAAGGAAATCGAGCTCGAAGACCCGTTTGAGAATATGGGCGCGCAAATCGTAAAAGAGGTGTCCACCAAAACAAACGACGTTGCGGGCGACGGCACCACCACCGCTTGCTTGCTTGCACAAGCAATCATCCGCGAAGGGCTTAAAAACGTAGCCGCCGGCGCAAACCCCATGATTGTGCGCAAAGGCATAGAAAAGGCTACCGAAACCGCCGTGGCACAAATCAAATCCATCAGCAAAGCCGTTGACGGCAAGACCGCTATCAAGCAGGTCGCGTCCATTTCCGCGTCCGACGAAACAATCGGCGCGCTCATCAGCGAGGCTATGGAAAAGGTCGGCAACGACGGCGTTATCACCGTAGAGGAATCCAAGACCATGACGACCGACCTTGCCTTCACCGAAGGTATGCAGTTCGATCGCGGCTATGCCTCCCCTTATATGTGCACCGACACCGAAAAGATGGAGGCTGTTTTGGACAACCCCGTCATTCTCATCACCGACAACAAGATTTCCAACATACAGGAAATCCTGCCCGTTTTGGAAAAAATCGTTGCACAAGGACTTAAGCTGCTCATCATCGCCGACGATATAGAGCAAGAGCCGCTTGCAACGCTTGTTGTGAACAAGCTGCGCGGCACGTTCAACTGCGTCGCAGTCAAAGCCCCCGGTTTCGGCGACCGTCGCAAGGAAATGCTCCGCGACATCGCTGCGCTCACCGGCGGCACACTCATTTCCAACGAAACGGGTATCGAGCTTAAAGACGCCGACCTTTCTATGCTCGGCAGAGCCAAAACCGTCAAGGTCGACAAGGACAACACCACCATCGTCGAGGGCAAAGGCAATCCCGAGGACGTTGCGGCACGCGTTAAGTCCATCAAGGTCCAGCTTGAAAACACCACCTCGGACTACGACCGCGAAAAGCTGCAAGAGCGTTTGGCTAAGCTTGTCGGCGGCGTTGCCGTAATCAACGTCGGCGCGGCTACCGAAGTTGAAATGAAGGAAAAGAAACTGCGCATAGAGGACGCGCTTGCCGCTACCCGCGCAGCCGTGGAGGAAGGTATCGTTCCCGGCGGCGGCGTTGCGTTGCTGTCCGCTGTCCCCGCTTTGGACAAGCTTATCGCCACCCTCGAGGGCGACGAAAAGACGGGCGCAGTCATCATTCGCAAAGCCATCGAAGAGCCGCTCAAGCAAATTGCAATCAACGCGGGCGTCGACGGCGCTGTCGTTGTAAACAACGTGCTTACCGCAGGCAAGACCAACTACGGCTACGACGCGCTTAACGGCACGTACTGCGATATAGTAAAGAAAGGTATTATCGACCCGACCAAGGTTACGCGCTCGGCATTGCAAAACGCGGCATCCATAGCCTCGACGCTTTTAACCACCGAATCCGCCGTGTGCGATATTCCCACTCCCCCCGCACCCGCAGCTCCCGGCGGCGGCGACATGGGCGGAATGTATTAATCGCTTAATCATCAATAAAAAATCGGAACACATTGCGCTGTTCCGATTTTTTTATTTGAATAACATAATTATATTATTTCATCTACTACGTTTAGTCCGATACTTTTGGCGTAGGCGTAAAGTGCGCGCATATACTTGTCGCACAACGAATCGGGACTGTGCGCGTCCGACGATACCACTACCCTTGCGTTGTGCTTTTGACACAAATCAACTAATTGCTGAGTGGGATATTTATTCCTATGGTACCGCATTCCGTTGGCGTTCAGCTCGAGCGGGATTTTGCGTTCCGTCGCCAGCTTGACCATTTGTTCCATTGCGCCTACCATATACGGCGAAATCTTATTGAGCCTATAAAATATCAAGTCGGGATGCGCAATCATTGCATACAGTCCACTGTCTATCGCCTCGCAAACGCTGTCGAAATACGCTGCAACCGACCTGTCGTCCGTGCCGTCGATAAACGAATTATACATTTGACCATCCCACATAAACAAATGCTGACCGAGTACCATATAGTCAAGCCTGTCGGTAAGCAGTTTATAATAATCGGAATGCCCGCCGAAATATTCTATTTCCACACCGCGGAGTATCTTTATTTTATCGCCGTACAGTTGCTTTGCCTCGTCAAACTGCGGCAAGTAGTGCTTGTCTATATTGTATGCCGAAAAATACGCGTCGTGCGTTTCCAACGGCGGCAAGCAGTGATCGGATATTCCGATTATGCGCATACCGTTTTCCACAGCCTCCTCCGCGTAGTCCGACACCGTGCCGCCCGCGTGCCCGCACAAGTAGTTGTGCGTGTGGTAATTGCTGACTAACTGTATATTCTCCCAGTCCTCGGGGATAAAAAAATCTTTAAGCATAAATCTCTTGTTGTCTCCGCGTTTTCCGCACTTTTTATATGTTTTGCGTATAATCGACGGTGTGCCGTATATACTATACGTACAAAGCAATATTTTTTACGCTTTGTTTTCATATATGCTCACAGTGAAACGTCATTGTGAGTTTTTTTTATTCTATTTTGGTTATATTGACCATGCCGCCCATAGCTTTTACCGCCGATTTGCCCGCCGGAACGATAAAGAAATATTTAACGGTCTTTTTGTCCGACGACGGAAGATTTAGGTTGACGGTTATGTTTTGCTTGGCGTCTATCATGAACTCGCCGCCGCCGTCGCCGTCCATTACGAAATTGCGCACAACAAACTTTCCGCCGTCGCCCTTGAACATATTTATATCGTCCATTATAAGCGCCGTACTCTCGTCGGTAACCTCTATGCTATAAAGTCGGTCGAGCAGCTTTAGGTTTGTAACCGAATTAGAGCCTTGCAAAAACGTGCCGAACGCTATCGCGTCCTTCAGGTCGGGACGGAAATATTCGATGTCTATAAGCTCCTGCATACCGATGAGCGCGAGCATATTGCCGTTGGCGGACAAGTACTCGTCGTCCTGAACGCGCTTGCCCTTGGGCAAATACACCGAGTAGTTTTCCACATTGTCCGTTTCGTTTGCCGACCACAGCGCGGCGCTCTTTTGCGCAATTTGCGCCGCAAGCTCGTCCAGCCCGTACCGCTTTAAGCCGTGATATACTATAAAGTTGACGTACGGCACTATACTGCCGCGGTACTCGAGGTACGGCGGCGTGCGCTTGCCGTTGTTGTCGGGCTTGCTGCGCTTGCCGTATTCACGGTTGTCAATGGACAGCGTGGGTATAACGTAATCGCCCCAAAACCTATTTGTATCGGTCAAATTATTGACTATATGCGAAAGTTTCTCCCGCGAATCCACCGCGCCCGCAAGCAACGGATAGAACGACGTTGCACCTATAGCGCTTGCCCACTGACCTGTGGTATACCTGTTTATATACATCCCCTCGCCATCGCACCAAAACGTATCATTGATGAGCTTTTTCATGTCGGTCTTGGCTTTGGCGTACTTTGCCCTGTCCTCCGACAAGTCGAACATTGCGGCAATACGCTCCAAAACGTCGAACGCAAGCAGCTTGAGCGACGATAAGTCCAAACTGAACATCGCCGTGGGATTGAATTTTTCTTTCAGTGGCGAATCCGACCACTTGTACGCTACGTCGTTTTTGCTCTTTTCGGCAACCACGGGCGTTGCGACCGGCGGATAAAGGCTTGACAGCTTGAGATATTCATTATACAGCTTTGCCCTTTCGGTTATGTGCTTATAGTTGTGCCACACCGCAAAGACCGCCATTATCTTGTCTTCCTGCGTGTAGCTGAGCTGTCCCACCGCCTGCTCCGTTCCCGTGTAACAGCCGAGAATAGCCGAACAGTTTTCGTCCGTGCCGTCCATATCGAAATGGTTGTTCAGCACAGTGCGCTTGGGCGTAAAAATCTCGGTGAGCAAATACGGATAGTATACCCTCGACCACAAAACGGCGTTTATCATACGCTCGGCGGGAGCGCCCAGCTCGCCCGAGCCCATTGTTTTGTTGACGCCGTACCTAAGTTCGGTCGTTTCTATAAGGTTTTGTATTCTGTCGAAACGCGGCAGCTCGGCGTCGAATATATCATGCTCGCCCACGCTTGCGTACACGTACACGCTGGGCTGGCGGCGGTTGATAACAAACTCCATTATCGCCTCGTTGAACGCGCCGTTTGCCGAATCGGACGGCGGCATGTACGACACCGCGTGAAAATATTCCTTGCGGCTGTCGTCCTCCACCAAATACCTGCCGCGATATACGGCGTTGTTGTCGGTAAGCTCTACCGTCCCCGGTATCACCGCCATGTACGGACTACGACCATGCACCACCGCGCCCTCTATAGAAAGCTCGCCCGGACAGTCGTAGCACGGATAGAATATTACGCGCACTCTTAGCTTGCGCTTTGAACTGACCTGAAGTACAAGCGACCTGTCGTTGTGCCGCGCCCACTTTATGCTGAGCGGACCGGAATTAAAATGCGCAAAGCTACCGTCGGCGGTGTTGGCGCACGAACTGCCCATATTGCGCACAAAGTCGTCGTTGTCCAGCCATTTCTTTCCGGCATAGTACAGCACGCGCACGCCCCACATAGAGCCGTGCTTACCTACGAGCATTGCGCCGTTGATTGCGCGGTAGTCGTACCCAACGCCCATTATGCATTTATTGGGAAAGTTATCCCTGCCTATAGGCGGACCGTCGTCGCTTTGTTCGTAAAACTTATCGAAAAACGGAGGGCGGAAAGCAAATCCGTATTCTTTGTTAATATACTTCATTTTTTATCCACCTCCTTACGACAATAAATACGCGTTTGACGGCAGCGACAGCACTTGTTCCGTCCTTGCGCTTATCTTGAACGAATTTTTGCTAACCGACGCATCGGGAACAAGATACACTCGCGCCGTTGAATTACCGACGGTCAGCTGCCAGTTATCGCCGCACAGCCTATCGAACATTTCCGTATTGACGGATACAACCGCCGCCGTGCAAGCCGAATCGGCAAATATGTCGGTCAGCTTTGCTTTTATCTTGCGCAACAAAAAGTTGGGCGCCTGAACGTATGCCGCGCCGCGACATTCCGAACACTTATTGAGCAGCAACGACTGAATCTCTTTGCCCGTCTTTTTGCGCGTCATTTGCACAAGCCCCAATTCGGTCATTGGCAGTACGCGCGTGCGTATTCTGTCCGCGCCCGTTTCCTTGCGCAAAACCTCCACGACCTCTTCGTTGTGGAGCGGGTCCTGCATATCTATAAAGTCTATAACGACCATGCCGCCGACGTTGCGCAAGCGGAGCTGACGCGCAATCTCCTTTGCCGCGTCGCAGTTGGTTTCGAACACCGTGCGTTCCCTATCCAAATCGCCTATGTGTTTGGCGGAGTTTACGTCTATTACAGTGAGCGCCTCGGTGTAATCTATTACTATGTTGCCGCCGTTTTTAAGTTCTATCTTGGGCTGTAGCAGCTTTTCCACCTCGCTGAGCACTCCGTACTTTTTGAGTACGTCTTGATCCTCTACTACCGTCACCTTGACCGTACTTGCAAGGTTTTCCGAAAAATATCTATTAAGCCGCATAGCGATCTCGCGGTTGTTGCACACGATTTCGTCAACCGACGAATTCAGCAAATCCCTGACCGAACGGAAAATAAGATCGCCGTCGCTGAACAGCCTGTCCACGCCATCGGTAGCGTTAAACTTTTCCAGTATGCTATTGTACAATGCGTTAAAATATTTTATTTCGTCAATTACGTCCGACTTGGGCGCGTCCTTTGCAGCAGTGCGCGCAATGAGTCCGCACTTGGGTGTGGGACGGTTTTTGGTCAAAAGCTCGGTAAGCCTGTCCCGCGTTTCCGCGTCGATTATTTTGTTTGACACGCCGATAAAGTCTACCGTGGGCATAAACACGATATACCGCCCCGGTATGGAAAGGTTGGCGGACAGCCGCGCGCCCTTGGTTTCCGTCGGCTCTTTTATCGCCTGAACAAGCACGTAGTCGCCTTCCGACACGTCAAGGCGTGTGGGTAGCTGTCCCGACCTATACAACGCCGTGCGGGTTTCCAGCATGTCAGACGCCGCCAAAAAACCGTTTTTGCGCTTGCCTATATCCACGAACGCGGACTCCAACCCCGGCAGTATATTTACAACTTTGCCCTTGTAAATATTGCCGGTAATGAGTTCCGTGTTGCGATCCTCTACGTAAAACTCTTCAAGTACACCGTCCTCCAACAAAGCGACGCTGCACATATACGGTTCATAGTCAACGAGAATTTTACTCTTCAAAACGACCTCTTGCGGTACTACGTGTACAGCAAAACACAATATAGTTTTTGCCATATACTATTGTACTACAAAGTTTCGCGTTTGTCTAATACTTTTTACAAAAACCGAACATTTTTAATCATTGAAATTTAATGCTTTTCCCACGCTTTCCGAATATCCGTATTGCTTTACTGCGTCTATCAACTGCGTTTCGGTAAATCCGCCGCGCTCGTGCATATCGTCGTCGACAACGGTAAACTCGCTGTATTTGTCCGGATCGAGCACGGAAAGCACGCCCGACAACTCGGAATGAGTGGACACCGCATACCGCCGCACCTCCAGCGGGGTCTTTATTCGCTCTACCCTATTTCCCGCCGCAAACAGCGCGCGGTACTTGACTTTGCCGTCGGGAATGAATGCCGATACCGTCATAAACAATCCCACGCTGAGCAAACAAAGATTGAGCGAGCTTACCGCCGACAGCGCAAACAATGCTATTGCCGTCAATCCGCACGCTACCGACACAATGCGCATAACCCTGCACGCCGTTTTACGCTTTAGCTTTTTGGAAAGAACACCAAGCATTACCCTGCCGCCGTCAAGCGGATACACGGGCAACATGTTGAACAGTCCTATATACACATTGCCGTAACAAAACGCTTGCGTAAACATATACGACGACGGCAACAACCACCAAACCGCCGCTATTACCACCGCGATCAACAGGTTGAAAACGGGACCCGCCAATGCGATAACAACCTCGTCCTTAGGTTTTAGCTGTACGTCGCCGCACAGCGCCGCGCCGTAAGGCATCAGCTTTATCACGTTCAGCTCATACCCCAGCTTTTTTGCAACGCGCGCGTGCGCGCACTCATGCAAAAGCACGGCGGCAAGCGAACAACAAAATTCGTACGCCATGCCGACCGCGACAAAGTACAATGCCATAACAAACATTATAGGGGATATGTATATGCGCATTTCGTCGCCGTGCTGCGCGGGTTTGTGCGATTTCTTACCGAACATTGTTTCAGCCGAACAAGCTCACGCCAAACGCGCCTCGCCCGAACACGTCGTAGCAAAACACTCTTTTAAGCACGCTCGATACCCCACTCGCAAGCGGCAGCGACGGAAAATAATGCAGCACCAATATAACGCCTATGATAATTGCGGATATTAAAAGCCGCAAAATAAAATGCGACTTAAATGTGCCGTCCGTGCGCTTTTTGCCGTCCTTTTGCTCGGGCAGTCGTGACGCGGTGACAACGCTTTCCACAATATTGCAGCCTTCATACTTATCGTCCATACCGTATTATATGAGCGGTTGCCGACTAATATAATACGCGGACAAGAACGGCGAAAAATCGCGCCGTTACTCGTTGTCCGAGGTATGACCGATGCTGTATATGCGCGCGGCTTTGGCGGTAATGTTCACGTCATAGCCGTCAGCCGATTTATCCACGGTCACGTCCAGCTTGGTCACGTCCATATATTCGGACAACAGCGCCATTACGTCGCTTTGCGCAACGCGCATTGTGCGCTTGATTTCGCCGTTGCCGTCGTTTTCTATCATACGCGCTATGCGTTCCGATACGTTTGACATAGTTAATTCCCCCTGCGCAGTCTACGCCTTATCCCGCCCCAAAAGCCGCGGTAATTAGCCGCGGGATCGAGCGGCTCGCCCGTACCGAAATGCAACCGCTTTGCCAATAGCTCGAACGGTTTTTTAGGCATTTCCGAAAAACAGTAAACGCCGTCCGTTTCGGGAATAACGCCGTCTACGCGCGCCTTGAGTATGCTTTCTATCTCGTCCTTGCTCGGAATTTTGCCGTCGGCAAGCAGGTCGCCGCGCACGCGGTTTACAACAACGGTGGGCGCAATCTTGTACGACGACAGCAACGATATAACTTTATTGGCGTCCCTAAGCGCGCTTATGTGCGGAGTTGTAACCACAAGCGCGCTTTCGCACGCGCCCACGGCACGACTAAACCCCGCCTCTATCCCCGCGGGACAGTCCACCAATACGTAGTCGAACGTGACGGCAAGGCTGTTCAGTATAACCCTTATGTTTTGTGCCGTCACCTTTTCGCCCAAATACCCATGCGCGGACGGCAACAGGTACAAATTACGGTCGTCGCACTCTACAAGCGCCTGCCGCACTCTACACTTGTTTTCTATTACGTCGGCAATATCGTAAACAACGCGGTTTTCTTTTTCCAAAACCACGTCAAGATTGTTGAGCCCGAAATCGGCGTCGATAAGCACTACGCGCTTGCCGAGGTTGGCAAGCGCCCTGCCCAAACACGCGGTAACGGTCGTTTTGCCTACGCCGCCCTTGCCCGATGTAATGACTATACTTTTCATCATAAAAAGTATAGTACCGCTCGGAATAAAGTGCAAGCGGAAATTTGTTCGCTTTTGTCGCAAACAAAATTAAATTTTTTTATGAAAAAGAGTTGGTATTGCCCATTGCGTTTCGCTTGGTCGGAATTACAAAAAAAGAGCGGCAACAGTGCCGCTCTTTGCCGCTTATAATTACTGGTGCGAAATTATGTCGTACAACAACTCGTCGTCGGACAGCAGCTTGCCGCCGCCCAATACGGTTGCGTATTCCGCCTCGAACGGGATACGGACCTTCAGTCTTAAAAGCTTGCTGAGCATTGCCTGAAGACCGGGGATCTTGGCGCCGCCGCCCACAACGGTTATGCCCATGCGCTGGATTTCAGCAGCCGCCGTGGGAGTACCCGCATTGATTACGCTTTCTATAGCGTCGGCAATATTCTTGTAATAATCGAACACTACGCCGTACAGCTCGTCCGACGACAGGGCTTGCGTGCGAATGTTTTTGGTTTCCACGTCTATGCCGCTGACAACGGTGGTTGCGCAGTCGTTGCGGATAAGGCTGCACACCTTGTCCTTTACACCGCGAACGACGTTCCTGCCGACGTTGATTTTGTATTTGCCGCTGACCATGTCCATAATGGCGCTGTCTATCATGTCCCCGCCAATATTAATGCCATAGCCCGACACTATTCCGCAAAGACTGAGTATGGCTATTTCCGTAGCACCGCCGCCTATTGTGGTTATTATTCCGCCGAAGTTGGACGATATAGGCATATCGGTACCGAGTGCGGCAAGCATGACGGAGTTGACCATTGTAATATCGTCAATCCCCGCGCGCATAAGCACGTCTTCGTACATTTCCCTATCGGCAACGGTAACGCCCATAGGTACGCCGACTACACAGCGAATCCTCGGTTTGAACACATACGATTCGGGCAATATCCTGCTTACAAACTCGGACAGCATATCGGCGCAAGCCTGTGCGTCCTTGATAGCTCCGTCCATTATAGGGCAAACGATTTTGGTCTTTTCGGGCGCTCTGCCCATCATATTGTACGCCTCGCTGCCTACGGCGCGCGTGCGTTTTTTTCCGCCGTCGTCAAAGTAAGCGATTACGGACGGCTCATGCAAAACAATACCGTTGTTCAATACGAAAATCGAAGTGAACGACGTCCCCAAATCAAGCGCTATATCCATTTTCGCCATAAATCAAATTCTCCTCGATAAGTTTTTCCGTGAGCTTTACCGGCAAGCCGACAACGTTGTCGTAGTCGCCGTTCACCGCCGCAATCAGCGGTTTTATTTGCGCATCGTCTATGTTGTACCCGCCCGCTTTGTCGAACGGCGCGCCGCTCTCGACATAATTATACACTATATCTTTGTTAAATGCACCAAAAGTGACCAGTGTTTTTTCAACTTTTTCTATAATTTTACCGTTTACCGCAAAATATACGGCAGTCACCACCTCGTGAGTGTTGCCGCAAAGTGCCTTAAACATACTTACCGCCTGCTCGAAATCGACGGGCTTGCCGAAAACCGTATCGCCCAAACCCACAACGGTATCGAACGCCAAAACGGGCAGCTCGATATGCCGCGCCGCCGCCTCGCCTTTTTTGCGCGCGTTTGCCATTGCCGTTTGCTCCGCGCCGCACAGTACGACCTCGTCAACGTCCATAGGCATAAACACGGGATTTACGCAGGCTATCTTTTGTATGAGTAAACGGCGCCTTGGCGACGCCGTTGCAAGAACAATATCAAAGGATTTCAAGATTTTTCTTATACGCTTTGGCAAAATCCGCACCCGCGGACAGCGCATCCTTAATTTCCAAGGAGCAATCGCCTTCCACCTCGGTCTTCATTATTACCGAGTCGCCGAGGACGTCGCAAGTGATTGCCTTGACCGAGCCGGACATCGAGCGGTCGAGCGAATCGGCTATGCGCAATATTACGGCAAGCCGCATTACCGCCACAAGGTCTTCCTCCTGCACTATGCCCGAATACTTTTTCCACTCCGCATACGACAAATCGTCCAAGTCGTGCGCCAGCGCGACAAACGCCGCAAGCACCAAGTCGCGGTGCGACACGCCGTACAAATTGGAGTTCATAATGTAGTAGTTTGAATGTTTGTAGTTGTTGTAAAAGCTTATTCGCCCGCCCGTTTCATGCATAAGCGCCGCTATACGCAGCACGCGCACGTACTGGCGCGGCAGCTTGTGCAACACGCGCAGCTGCTTGTACAGCTGAATTGCAAGGTTGCAAACGTGTTCAGCGTGAGCGATATTTTGATTGTAGTAATGCAAACGCGTGTACACCGAATAGCCCAATATATCGCTTATCGGTTTTTCAAGCGTTGTGGGCACGGTATGATTGAACATAAACCCTTCGCGTATGCCCGAGCCCGACACCACAATATCGTCGAAATCGGTACTGTCCAGCAAGCTCTTTATGCAAGACAGCGCAGCGCAAAAGATGTCGGCGCGCTGTGCCGATAAGCCCTTGATTTTTGAACGCTTTTCCACGTCCAAAATTTTTATCATGTCATATACTTTGTTGAACGTTTCCACGCCGACATGGTAATTATGTACCATAGCAAGCGGATATTTTTCTATACGCTGGACTATGTTGGCGAGGTTGCGGAACGACCCGCCCACGCCTACAAGTCTATATTCGGGATCGAGCGTTTTGAGCCATTCAACACCCGCAAACTGGTCGCGCATATACGTTTCTATCATTTGCGACTGCTGTAAAGGCGTAGTGTTCTCGTTGAACAGTGCCGAAAGCGTCATAGTACCTATCGGCAAATTGATACGGTTGACTATCATTCGCCTGTTGTACTGTATAAGCTGTAAGGACGATCCGGATATGTCCATGATTACGCCCTTGGGGATTTCCAGCGAGTTGATTACGCCGTAATATATTTGCGTTGCCTCTTGCTCCTCGCCGAGTACGTCCATTTTGAATCCGCAAACGGTGTTGACCTCTTCCAAAAAGCTACGCTGGTTTTTGGCTTTGCGCACTGCGGTTGTCGCAAACGCATAGATCTTTTCCACGTTGTTGGCGTCGCAAAGCTTGCGGAACATCTTTAACGTCTTTACCGCCTGCGCAATGCGCGCCTGCTTTAAATACCCGTCCCGCTCCATATCCTGAGCGAGCCGTACCGTTTCCTTCAGCTCGTCGTACACGACAAAATACCCGTCGTCTATGACGTGCGCCAGCACTAACCGCGCCGAATTGGATCCCAAATCAATAATAGCAATGTTGTTCAATGCAGTTTCCTCAAAGCAATATAAATATGCCTATTTTGATATATACACGGATTATAACATACTTTTCAACTCTTGTAAAGGGGGTATTTTGCATAAATTTAATGTTTTTTTTTGTTACATTTGGCTAAAACGCCTTCAAAACCCTGTCCGCACTCAAACAATAGCGGTTTCATAATCGACAAAATATTACAAAACCCTTTACTTTTTTTTGTGTAAGTGATAAAATATTAAGGTATGGCGATTAATAGGAAAATAAGATATTCTATAATAACGGTTTTACTCGTGGCGGCGCTGGCTGTTTTGGCGGCGTTTGCCTTTGTGCGCGTCCCCGCCGCTGCGGAAAACGGGACCGATTGCGAGCTGTCGCCCGTCAAGACGGAAAGTGATGGCGTTACCTATTACTGCTTTGACAATCCGATTTCGGTGTTTGCCGACGGCGAGGTAAAAATCGTCGCGGGACAAAACGGCGTATACTTCGTTTCCGCCAACGAAAACGGCGAAACGGACATCAAGTTTAAAGACCTGTCGGCGGACAAGGTGTACCGCCGCACCGCACACGAAAACAGCACCGAGTATCTTATTATCCTTAACGACGGAGCAATCTCCGCAATCGGCGCGGACGACGATATTACCGAGCTTGATGTGAACGGCGTAGTCGGCGACGTTTTGGACTTTGAAATTTTAGGCGACAAGCTGTACGCGATTACCGCCACGCAGGTTATAGTCGCCCCCCTGCTCGAAACGGGCATTGACGCACAAAACGCTTTTGTCGCGCCGCTTTCCTCAAGCCGACATTCCAAAGTAAATGCTAAGCGCATAACCGCCGTCGACGGCAAACTGTACATATCGGTAAAAGCCGTGTTCGGCAACAAGTGGGACATATGCGCCGCCGATATTGCGTCGGTGACAAGCACGGGCTGCACGCTCAATACCGTTCTCGACCAAAGCAACGACGTACTTGCGCTTACCGCCTCCGCCGAAAACGACGTAATATACCTGCTTACGCGCAGCGAAATTATAGGCTATACCGCGACGGTCGGCGGCGGACTGTACAAGCTGTATGCCACCGACGGCAGCGACATAACGGATATTTTTGCGTACGGCGACAACGTTTACACACTTGATTCGCTTAACGCGTTGCACGTTATGAACGGCAAGCTGGCTGACGAGCGCGTGATTGCCGCCTCCGCAAGCAGCGACAAAGGATTCTTTAATATTCCGTTCGGCATGACCGCCAAAAGCTCAATGCTGTACGTTGCCGACACGGTGAACAACCGCATAGCAATATACGACAACAGCGGCATACGTTACATAAACCGCGAGTTCCGCACCCCCGTATCGGTGGCGGCGGACAACGGCGGCACGCTGTACGTTGCTTACGACGACAACAAGGTGGGCATTTTCCGAAACAACGCTTACTCGACTTACGACGAGATAACCGTAACCTCAACAACGCTTGGCAAGATCAGCCGCATTGTCGTAGATTCGGAAAAAACGCTGTTTATACTATCCGACAGCGGACTGTGGAGGGTGGAACGCGATTATACGCCTACCCGCATAAGCACGGTCGCGTACAAGGACATTACGCTGAGCATAGGCAAAAGCCGACTTTACGCTTTGGACGCCGACAAAATCGTTTGGCTGGACAAGACCACCGGCGAAACAAAAAGCTCCCGCCCCGTCGGCAATGACGCTATTTCCGTCGCCGTCGATCTAAACGACACGGCGTTTGCACTGTATACCGACAAGATAGCTGGCATAACGGCAAACGGCGTTTCCACCGAATATGCGCTTACCGTCGACGGACAGCCGTACACGCTGGGCGACCGCATCGGGCAAATACTGCTTTGCTTTATGGAAGACGGCTTAAACGGCGTTGACAGCGACGAACAAAATTACGCTATTATACTTGACACGTTCAGGCACCGCGTACTCAAAACGGACGGCACTGCTATCGGCGCACGATTTGTCGATTACTCCTATGAGTCGCCCGACATTATCGGCGATACCGCAGCGGTCGAGGGACAAACGGGAATAATACGCAAGGTGCGGTTTGACACACCGCTGTTCGATTACCCTGTCGAAACCAAATCGAATTACACGGTAATCGGCGGCGAGTACGTGATTGTACCCGATTACTCCATTGTAGCACCCGAATACAAGCCCGACGAAACGCCCGAATTCACATTAGTACTGATTGACGATACGCAAAACAACAGGCTTTTGCAGGGCTATGTGTACAAGGACGCGCTTTCCGATCCCGTCAAGTACTCCCCGCCTCCGTCCGACATTTGCACAATCACCGGGGAGCTGGGCACAATAGTTTACAAATGGCCGAGCCGCAACGCCAAAGCGATAATGGGATATTCCGAAACGGCAAAGAACACCAAGTTTAATATGCTCGACTTTGTCGAATCCTTCCGCGACGGTTACGGCTATTACTGGTACAGAATCGCCCTTGACGACAACGGAAACGAGGGCTACGTCCCCGCAGTAAACGTAAGCACGATAGACTATCAGCAAGCGAATATCCTGCCCGAATACAATGCCGAAATAATTGCGTACAAAGGTAAAACCACAGCTAAAACGTACAGCCGCGACAACGCCACGGGCAAGTATACGGAGGTTAGCGGCGTAACGCTTAACGCCGGTACAAAGGTTGAGGTCGTCGGCGCGTTCGACTCGTCCGAGCGCTATACCAAAATCAAGTTTTTGGACGGCAAAACGCACAAAACGGTAACGTGCTATGTGGAAACAGTACATCTTAAATATACGGGACTGAATATCGTACTTATCGTAGCAATAATCGTTATAGCAATCACGTTGATACTTGCTATAATAATCGTTTCCAGAGTTTACTATTCCAAAAAGAAACGGCTGGACAACGACGGCGACGACAAAGAAAATAAAGACGTTGCCGACACCGATTAATTAAATCCAAACACAAAATGGTCGCAAACTGCGACCATTTATTTTTGAATTTATTCGTCCGAAGTGGATGCCACTTCACTCTCCTTTTGCATAAACTCCACCGCGCCGATAGAAAACTCATACGCAGTGCGTATTTCAGTTTCGCCGTTATCGAGGCGTTTGGTGTACTGTCTGGACTGAATACGCCCCGACACGTCCAGCTTTTGCCCGACTGGCGCGTTCTTTATCAGTCGCGCGTTCTTTCCCCATGCTATGCACGGAATGTAATCGGACTTGGCGTAAGCGCGGTTTACCGCAAGCAAGACGTCGCATATTTCCCTATTAAACGGCGTGGTGCGGTATATCGGCGGTTTGCAAATATACCCGATAAGCTCCGCCGTGTTTGGATTCACATCCATAATCGGCTCTTTTATTTCGCGTGCAAACACGCTTAGTATAAGCCGCGACCGCTCGCCTTCCGGACGGTTAAAGCTGCGGAACTGCCCCGATACGGATATGTAATCGTTTTCTTTGAGGTTTGCTATCAACCCTTCCGCCGCAGTAATCGGTATTACGTCCAAATGCTCGGAAAGTCGCGGCACGTTCAGCTTGAACTCGTAAAAGCGTTCACCGTAAAGGTCGTGCGAATATTCTATTGCCGAGCCCACTCGCCCCTGTAAAAACACGGAATTGGTTGATTTGTCGTTTTTCATTAATGTTTAACTCCTTGATTGTCTACCCGTATGATCGATTGTATAGTTGTCTTTGTAGATAAGATCGCCCACGGTTTTGAACGTAAAGCCCTTGGCGCGCAAGCCGTCTATTATCGAGGGCAACGCGTCCAGTGTGTACTTGCCGTCGTTATGCATCAAAATGATACTGCCGTTGCGACACTTGCTCACTATGCGCGACGTGATTTGCTCTTTGGAAATCCCCTTCCAGTCCAGCGAATCCACGTCCCACTGAATGGTATACAGCCCTTGCTCCTTGGCTACGTTTAGCAGCGAGTCCGAGTAATCACCGTACGGCGGGCGGAACAAGTTGACCTTTCGTCCCGAAATGCTCTCTATAAGCGACTTAGACGTGGTCAGCTCCAGCTCGATTTGGCTCTTGGACAGCTTGGACATATACGGATGCGTCGCCGAGTGCGTGCCTATCTCTATCCTGTCGGATGCGGCAAGCGTTTTCAGCTCGTCCTCGTATTTCTCCGCCCAAAAGCTTACCAAAAAGAATGTTGCGCACGCGTCCTTTTGCTCAAGCGTTTCCAAAATGCCCAACGTTTTGTCCGCACCCCACGCCGCGTCGAACGTAAGCGCAACCGCTTTCTCGTCCGTTTCAACGGAATAGATGGGCACTTTTTTGGGGCTTACGTTGCTGTATATAGCCGCCGCGCCCGTGTAGTACACTCCGGTAACGGCAAGCGCCAATACGACGGCGGTGAGCACCGCCAAAATGATTGTCCTACGTTTGACAACTATGAACTTCATCGGACAACTCCTATTTTAAATACTATTCGGCGCGATATATAGGAGCTTGTGTCGAATAAAAACTTATCATGACGACCTGCGCTCCCATACTCGCATAACTCATTAGTATTCGGACGTTGCACCCGATATGCCCTATCGACAAAAAAAAACTCCCGACCGATTGTCGAGAGTTTTTTGTTCTTTATTTACAACGTAGAATTTTATTCCTTGCTTGCAAGCGTAACGATACCCACGGTGCCTATGCCGATATGCACGCCGCCAACAAGGCACATAGGCTCAACCTCTACCTCGGTAATTCCGAGCTTGTTTGCCAAGCGCGCTTTGAGCGGCTCGATATACTTGTCATCGCCTATATAGTACAACATTATGCTGTCAAACTTTTGGGGTAAGTGCGCAATCGCCGCGTCCGCCGCACGGTTGAATCCAAGCGTTTTGGCATAAATGGTGAGATCGTTTTTTGCGAACTCGAACACGGGCTTGATTTGGAGAATATTGCCGACGCGGGACAGCAGCTTGTTTACCCTGCCGCCGCGCGCAAGCTCGGTTAGCGACGCGGGTATAAACTGCATTGCTATGCGCTGTTGCAAGTCGGTTGTAAGCTCCAAAAGCTGCTCAAACGTTGCGCCCGCCTGCTGCGCCTTTACTATCTCGCGCATAAACATAAGCGCCGAAGGACCCGCCTCGCCAGAATTGACCGCGGCTATCTTTTTGCCTTCGTAATCGGCAACGGCGATGTTAGCCGAGCCGATAGTACCGCTCAGCCTGTCCGCTATTGTAAAAATCAAAATTTCGCTGTCGGGGTCCTGCGCGTAAATTTCGTCTATGGCTTTTTTAAACTTTTCGGGCGACGGCTGTGACGTTTTGCCGCCGTTCTTACTTTTGGCAAGCTTTTTGTAAAAATCGGGCCACATATCGCGGAAACCCTCTTCGTACTCCTTGTTGCCAAGCGTCAGCGTAAGGCTGACGACTTTTATATCATATTGCTCGACGTACTCTCGCGTCAATCCGAAAGTAGAATCAACAATGAATTTTACCATATTTCACCGCCGTGCAGTATTTGCTATGATTTAAGGATTTGCCGTATAATTATTGACCTCGACACAATCCGTATTCAACGCTTTTATATTATAGCATATTTTTTTTGTTCGGTCAATCTTTATTCGCGCATAATAAGTTGTAAAATACACTAATTTAATGCTGATTTTCGCGCAACGTCGCCGCCGCATAAAAGTTAAACGTGCCGTTTACAAACCGTTTACCTATTGCAGCGCATTAAAAAATTTTATCAAAACGCTTGACAAAGCAGTTATTCCCCTTTTATAATTAAAAACGCAATGCAAGGGCGCTGTATGTTATACGGCGTCCATTATTTTTTCGGAGGTATTATGTCATACATACAAGAGGTGCGCAACGCTGTTGCCGCGCGCAATGCGGGTCAGCCCGAATTTATGCAAGCGGTGGACGAGGTGCTTACCACCATCACGCCGATAGTGGAAAGCAGCGACGTTTACAAGGCTAACGCCATTCTCGAACGCATAACCGAGCCCGACAGGCAAATCATGTTCCGCGTGCCGTGGACTGACGACAACGGCAATATCCGAGTCAACCGCGGGTACAGAGTACAGTTTAACAACGCAATCGGACCGTACAAGGGCGGGCTTAGACTTCACCCTTCGGTCAACCTTTCCATAATCAAATTTTTGGGCTTTGAGCAAATCTTTAAAAACTCGCTTACCGGACTGCCTATAGGCGGCGGCAAGGGCGGCTCGGACTTCGACCCCAAAGGCAAGTCGGAGCGCGAAATACGCGAGTTTTGCCAAAGCTTTATGACCGAGCTTGCGCGGCATATAGGAGCGGACGTGGACGTACCCGCCGGCGATATTGGCGTAGGCGGACGCGAAATCGGATATATGTTCGGACAGTACAAACGGCTCAAAAACGTTTACGAAGGCGTGCTTACCGGCAAGGGCTTGCCCTACGGCGGCTCGCTCGCTCGCACCGAGGCAACCGGCTACGGGCTTGTTTACATTATACAAAACATGCTGGAATCCATAGGCAACGGCTTTAAGGGCAAGACGGTCACCATATCGGGCTCGGGCAACGTGGCTATCTACGCTGCGCAAAAGGCAACCGAGCTGGGCGGCAAGGTTGTTACCATGTCGGACAGCAACGGCTGGGTATACGACAAAAACGGCATAGACCTCCAAGTAGTCAAGGACATCAAGGAGGTAAAGCGCGGACGCATTAAGGAATACGCCGACCAAGTAAGCGGTGCGGAATACCACAGCGACGGTAAGGTGTGGCAGGTCAAATGCGATATTGCCCTGCCCTGCGCTACGCAAAACGAGCTTGATATTTCGGATGCGAAAACGCTTATCAAAAACGGAGTTACCGCCGTCGGCGAGGGCGCGAATATGCCGTCCACAACCGATGCGATAAACGCCTTCCAAGCGGCACACGTGTTGTTTATGCCCGCAAAGGCGGCAAATGCGGGCGGCGTTGCCGTTTCAGCTTTGGAAATGAGCCAAAATTCACAACGCCTCAGCTGGTCGTTCGAGGAAGTGGATAGCAAGCTTAAAGGCATTATGCGCGACATATTCAACAAAACGGCATCCGCCGCAAAGCTGTACGCAACGCCCGCCGATTATGTTGCAGGCGCTAACATTGCGGGATTTTTAAAGGTCGCTCAAGCGATGATTGCCCAAGGAGTTTAATTTAATTCGAAGTTATGAATTAAGGGTGGCGCAAGCCGCCCTTTTTAATTTTGCGTTGCCACCCGCTTGTTTTTCGATTTTATTGCCGTGTAAACCGTTTTGCCTAATTGATAAACGCCGAGCGCTATCAAAAACGCACCGTAGCATGCGCGCAAAACGTACCCACCTGAATACTTTGCCAAAAAGCTGCCGCCCACCGCGCCCAGCGCGGCAAGCAAAACTATATGCAGACTTTTGCCGAACATTACATAACCGTTCTTTTTGTGTATGCACAGCGCGACGACCGACATCGGAATAAACGCTATCAGGTTGACCGCCTGCGCAAGGTGCTGATTAAGTCCCGCCGCAAGCGTCAACAGCGGAATGAGCAACGTGCCGCCGCCCATGCCCATACCGCCTATTATACCGCCGCAAAATGACACGATTATTATAACCTGCTGTGCCGTCATACTATCACCAGTTTAATCCCTATCGCTATCATCATAAGCGCAAATATAATGCTTATAACAGTCGGGTTGAGCTTGTTAAGCAGCGCCGCGCCCACTATTCCGCCGAGCACGACGCCTATGCACGCGCACAACACCGTTTGCCCGTCAAAGAACCCTGCGGCTATATATATGGCGGCGCTTATTATGCATATTGGCAAAATTACAAGCAACGCCGTGGCGTGCGCGCGTTTTGCATCCAGTCCGCACATTGTGAGCAACGGCACGGCAAGCATACCGCCACCGCCGCCGAAAAATCCGGATACCAGCCCCACGGCGACGCTGCCGCCGCAAACGAGCATTGTTTTTGCTTTACCGTTCATATAAATAGTTTTTCTGATATTTGCAAAAAATAAACAGGTATTATACATCGGGGCTGTTTACACATCCCCGAGCACGTGCGCTATGCGCACTGTTGCGCCCAAAATGGGCGCGGTATTATACCACTTTGTCATCGGCAGCCAAATGATGCGCGACACTTTGCGTAACTACTCACTTCAATATAGTACGCTACCCATATGAGTCAATCTGTGATTGTGCAAGCAAGCAAAAATACTCCTCGAATAACCGCATATAGCGTCATGCAAAAAACGCGGTGCAAAATATTTTGTGTTAGCGGGGATTTATGCCCAAAATCATTTGCAATTTACTCTAACATATTATATAATATACATTGTATAAGAAAAATCACTATTATAAAGGTGTTTTATGCACACTATCAAGAGACTGAAAAACAAATCGATAACAATACTGCTGTCAATACTGATTGCGGTTTCGCTCTTGTTCGGCGCGGCTTTTATGGCGATTCGCCCCGCGCGTGCCGACAATGTCGAGGACACAAAAGAGTTTGCGCCCGTAGCGCTTTCTTTGAGCAATACGCAGTTCAGCTCGTCGTCGGGTAGCTACCCTGCCACGCCCAGCTCTTGGACGGGCGAAAACGTAGACGGCGGCAAGTACAGCCCCGTAAGCGGCGTTGTGGACCTCACACCGTCCGTGTACTCGACAAACGGCAACAAGGAGTACAAGCTCGATCAGTACCCCGAGTACGCGAGTGAAACCGATATACCCAAATCCATATTCGGCGAGAATACGGAATACGGCGGCGATCAAAAGACGCTTATGATAAACACCGCTAAGGGCGGCAGTGTTGCGTATGCCTACAAGTCGGAAGAAATGACGTTGTCCCCCAACTCCTTCTACCGCTTTTCGGTATGGGTCAAGACCGGCAAATTTGCCGCGGAAACAGGCGCGACAGTAAAGCTTACCGGACTTGGTCAAAACTTTGCGTTTAACAACATCGACACTGTAAAAAACAACTACAACGACGACGGCGAGCTTGCGCTCGACAAGACCAATAACTACGGCTGGGTCAAATACTCGCTTTACGTTCGCACCTCGGCGTCCCTCTCCAAAACCGTTCGCCTCAGCTTAGGCTTGGGCGACGCCACCACAGGCGGTGACGAGGACCCCGACATATCCGTAAGCCCCGCGTCCGGCTACGTGTTCTTCGACGACGTTAAGGCGGAGCGCATTTCGGCATTGGACTTTGCCAAAGAAACACTGTATTTCCAAAAGCTTGACGGCAAGGACAACGTGTACGCCAGGGATAACGCGCTTGCGATCAACCTTAACGAAACCACATCGCTCACCACAGAGGACGGCAAGGAAATAGGCACGTTCTCCCAAAATACCGACGAGTGGAAAACAACGAATGTAGTATACGACGAAGATGACGACAACGCAACTTTTGCGGGCAACGCGCACAAGGGCGTTTACAATTCGGAAATGATAGTCAACCTCGAGTCCGACAACGTTTACGGCTTTTCTCAAAACCCGTGGGCGCCGTTCGGCAAAGCCGAAGGCAACGAGTTCATCAGTATCGACTCGCCTTTCTTTGAGGGTGCACGTCAAGCCAATATCATGCTTATAAGCACATACGAGGGCAACGAGTTTACCAAAGCCGCCGCCGGCGTCGCGTCCCCGTTCGTCAAAATCGAACGCTTTAAGTATTACCGTTTCTCCGTTTGGGTAAAGGACGACAACGTTCAGGACGGCAACGGTATTTCGGTACGCATTAAGGGCAAGCTTATACAAAACGGTGTTGCCGCCGAAAAAGCCACGCTGCTCACCGAGTACACCAATCTCACCGGCGACAGCTCGGACAACGCGCACTACGGCTGGAAGGAACAAGTTGTTTATATCCGCGGCTCTATGCTGTTCGACTACGACGTCAGTTTCGAGCTTTGGTTGGGCGCGCCCGACGCACAGTCGTCCGGTATTGCAATGTTCGATAACGTAACCCTGACCGAGCTTAAATATTCCGATTACACCGCTATGTCCGAGGCTGACAGCGGCAATGTGTACGGTATTGACGATTTCGAAAACTCCACCAACATCGTAAACGGTAATTTCCTTACCGTCGGCGACATGGACGAAATCAAGTTCCCCATGACTGTTGCGGACTGGACGTATCTTACGCCCGATACCGTCAGTACAAACGGCTTTAATACCAATGCGGTCAACACCGACAACGTTGTGCACGGTCTTATACCTACCGATGAAACTACGTTTAGAAACATTGCAACAAGCGGTGCTATCCCCTATGCGGACGAGCCCAATACCGACAACTACAACGTGTTGATGCTTGCGTCTAAAACCAAAACGGCGTTTTGCTATCAATCTCCGTCCATAACGCTTTCCACCGACACTGCTAACAAGCTTACCGTAGATATGATGGTAGGTCATGTAAACGGCTACGGCGCGTCGTTGGTGCTCAAAACAACCGACGGCAGCGTTGTTTCCACAATCGAAAACATTACCGATACTCAAGGTCAGTACAAAACATATACGTTCTACCTTGCCGCTCCCCTTTCCGATCAAACCGTTTACCTTGAAATATGGCTGGGCTTGAACGACCGCGTGGACAACAAGCAAAAGCTTTCGTCCGGCAATGTGTACGTACAGCAAGTCATGCTTACCGCTTGGACTGCGGAAGACGACGGCGACGTTGCCGACGAGTACAATGCCAAGCTCGAGGAATATAAAACGGCTGTCGCCGCGCACAACAAGCTCAACTACGGCGTATACTCGTTTGCCACTCCCTCGCTCGACTACTATGACGTGTATTCCTACGCGCTGAACGATGGCTTGGGTATTTTGTATCAATGGAATATGACGTCGGATAACCGCAGCGTTACAAGCGGCATGTTCAATACAAACGATATGAAGGATTTGAAAATATACAAGGACTTTGACACCGACGGCTTGTCGGGCAACATGCTGTATATTTACAACACCGACAAAAACTACACCAAATACACTTACGACAACTCGCTGTCGCTTGTTGCCAACAAGTATTACCGCATAGACGTTAAGGTCAAGGTACGCGTAACCGACGAGGTGCGCAAGGACAAAACCTCGATCGGCGCGGGAATCGCTCTTACCGGCTCCACCGCGGCGTTTGAGAACATTAAGGACACCACCACGCTTGCGGACAAGAACAACGAAGACAGCCGCAACTACGAAACCTTTAAGACCTATTCATTCTATATCTCCACCGGCGACAACGGCGGCAGCATCGGATTGGATATAACCTTCGGCGGCACCGATAAAGATAGCTATATTCAAGGTCACTTGGTTATCGGCGGCATAGAAATGACCGAGATCGACAACCTCGACTACGAAACCGCACAAAAGTCCAAAGACAAAAATATAATTGCGGTAGAGCTGTCCGAATCCAATACCGATGACGACACTTCCAATACGGAGGCGCCGTCGAGCGAAATTCAGTGGTGGATTATCCCGACAATAATATTCAGCGTTGCGTTGATTGCTGTTGTAATACTGATTTTGGTTGTGCGTATACGCGACCATTTCAAAAAGAAACGCAAAATCACCTACTCCACCGAGTATGACCGCACCGACGTTTATGACGAAATCGAGCGGCTCAAAGCTCAAGCTGAGGACAGCAAAAAGCAAAAGTCCAAAAAGGTCACAAACGATGAGATGTACGAGGAAACTCCGATAGATTTACCCGAAAACGGTGAGGACGGCGAGACCGACGCGACCGATACGACGGACGAGGGCGAAACTGAACAGCCTGCCGAGCAGGAAACCGAGCAAGCCCAAAAGCCCGACGACGACTTGGACGACTAATCAAATAATGTAGCAACAAAAAGCGGACAGTGAAAACTGCCCGCTTTTATGTTGTAAAATTTTTAACTGATTTTATTTGCACAAAATTTCCAATTTTACCGTGTCTGTCGAATCAAACTCCACAAAGCTGATTGTATGTCGACTGACTACTGCCGTTCCGTCGTTTTGACCGTAATCTCCTATTTTGCATACATTTATCACATCATCATTGAAAGTATCTATATATCCCGAAATATCACTATTGCCGCTTTCGCAAAGCTCAATCTCACATATGCGTTTTTCGCTCTTTATAACAGAAAGTATCTTGTTTATATCGGCGACGGATTCTACACTATAGCTGCTCTTTTCCTTGTAATAATCAATCAGTTTTGTTAAAGCCACGAGATATTCGGTTTTTGTAGCAACGTTAAATATAGTATCGGTCAAAAAACAAGCTATGCCGTCATAGTGTCCGTGAGAATCGTACATTTCGACAATCGTATAGTCGCTGTCACAAGCAATAATATACCCTACCGCAAACTTTGAAGTATCATCAATATCGGTATAAATTTCGCACAAGGCTTTATCTTTCATCAACTCTTTTAATGAGTTTTCCATAGCAACTCCTAAAATTTCAACCTATAATTCATAATTCCGAATTAAATTTAATATCCCCCGTCCACGTGCAACAACGCACCGTTAATAAAGGACGATTTTTCTTCCGCGAGGAATAGCGCGGCGTGGCTTATATCTTCAGGCCTGCCTATGCGCTGCACAGGCGTATTATCGACTATTTTTATAAGCGCGTCGGGCGGCACAGGGTCGTTCATTTCGGTTGCAATCAATCCCGCGACAATCGCGTTTACCGTTACGCCCGCAAGCCCAACCTCGCGTGAAAGCGCCTTTGTAAGTCCGTTTACGCCCGCCTTTGCCGCGGAATATGCCGTTTCCGTACTCGACCCGCGCTCCGACCAAAACGAGCTTATGTTGATTATCCTGCCAAATCCGTTTTTAATCATATCGGGCAAAAACGCGCGCGTAGCCAGCCACACGCCCTTTAAGTCAACGCCGATTACCCTATCGAAATCTTCTTCGCTGTCGGATTGCAATAGACCCATATGCGCTATGCCCGCGTTGTTTATTAGAGTGTCCACAGTGCCGAACGCCACTTTGTCGTGCATAGCTTGTACCTGCTCGGCATTTGATATATCGGATTGTATAGCTTGGCACGCTATTTCCTTTGCGTTAAGCTCGTTTACAAGCTCCATTGCCTGCTTTTCCGACTTATTGTAATTGATAATCACGTTATATCCGGCATTGCCGAAATCAATCGCCATTTGCCTGCCTATGCCGCGCGCGCCGCCGGTTATAAGTACCGTCCTTTTCATTTGTTCACCTACACTATATTATCGGGTAAATCATTTTCAAACAGCACAACCTTGTTGCCGTCGATGCCCTTTAACGCGTCCACGGCGGCGTTGCGCGAAGTGAATATTGTGATTTTACCTTCGTCCATTCCGTTCTTTACCGCACCGCTCTTTATGTCCTCGGCACGCGATCCCACAAGAAAAGCGTAATCGCATACGGCGGATATTTGTTTGCCCAGCTCTACGTTGCTCGGCCTTTCCAATGCGCCAAGCTCGACAAACCCCGGCGTTATAATCACCTTTGTGCCGTCAAAGCACTTTAACACGTCCAGCGCGTTTTTTGCGCCTATCGGGTTGGCATTGAACGCGTCATCTATAACGGTGACCGCGCCGCCGCTTTCCAGCAGCTGCAGTCTATGTTCGACGGGCTGCGCTTTTTCCACAGCCGCGGCAATATCATTTAACGACACGCCAAGCTCCAACGCGATTGCCGCGCACACGCACACCGTTTCGGCTATATGCGCGCCCAAAAGCTTTGCGGTTATGTTTTGCCGCTTGTCGCCAGCGACCAAGCAAAAGCTTGTGCCGCGCCCGTCGATAACAAGATTTTCGTACCCCACGCCGTCGCCTGTCACTACCGTCTTACAAACGGGCTTACGACCTTCAAGCGCCTTGCAATCCTCGTTATATCCGTTAAGGGCAAGCACGCCGTTGTTAGGCAGCGCCGCGGCAAGCTCGTACTTGACGTTGGCTATGTCCGCTCTTGTGCCCATTGTTTCGGAGTGCATATCGCCCACTGCGGTGATAATACCGTAAACGGGATTTACAATATCGCACAGTTCTTTTATATCGTCCTTATACCGCGCGCCCAGCTCGGCAATAAAGACCTGTTCGCCGTTCAGGCTGTTGTTTATCGTTTTGCACACGCCCATAGGAGTGTTAAAGCTGCCCGGTGTGGCAAGTACCGTGTACTTGGCTTGCAGCATATCCTTTAGCAAATTCTTTGCCGTGGTCTTGCCGTAGCTGCCAGTTATGCCTATTACTATGGGCGACTGCTCCTTCAGCTTAGCTTTGGCGCGTTTTACGTATTTAAGGTTGTTTAGCTTTTCAAACGGATAAGTAATAACGTTTGCAAGCAGCGCTACAAACGGAACTGCCATTCCCAGTGCCGCGGTAAGCGTTTGGCAATACACCGAATAGTATGTAGCAAACGCTATCGCTCCGCCAACCGCAAGCAATAATATAAGGTTTACTATGAACAGGCGTACCATTCGCCCCGTAAACTTGATTTTGTTTGCGCCGTTGCGCCGTACCGCCACAATAAATATTATTGCAAAAATGCAATAGAACGCCACCGCGCAGTACCGCGCCCATTCAACCGCGGAAAAGCAAGTGATATAGATAATCTCGGTGATAAACCCGAACAGCATAAGCGCCGCATAACGGATAAGCACGTCGTAGTTAGTGCTTTTCCACCATCCGAAAACGCCGTGAGCCTTGTAGCCCGACAGCTGGATTATTTTCAGCATCGGTATGCCGATTACCGCCGATAGTATTGCCGCAACACCGATTAGTGCGACAGAGATATAGTATTCCATATGCTTATTCCGTTACGAAATTTTTTAGCTGTAATGTGAACTTGTACTGCGCGTCGATATACGAATAGTGTCCGCCGTCCGTCATAACAAGCGCGCTGTTTGCTATTCCGCGCCGCAGTCGCTTTGCCATATACGGCGGAGTGTCGCGATCGCGCTTGCCCCAAAATATGAGCGTTTGGCACTTGATATACGGCAGCAGCCTATCCAAATGAGTATTGACTATGCGCACAAACACGCCGCGCATATCCGCGTCTACTTTATTATAATCGGTTGAGCCGAATCCGTCAAGGGATTTGCCGCGTTTAACCCTATGATGATAGCGTGCAATGCGAATTTTCTTTTTAAGGCTGAACTTTGGCTTGAGCCCTGCGCTGTCCACAAGCACTATCTTTTGCGCTAAGCCCTGCGCCGCAAGAATGATTGCAACACGCCCGCCAAAGCTGTGTCCGACTATTATCGGCTTGTCTATGCCCTGTTCCAGCATAAAGTCGCGCACGCACGCGGCGTATTCGTATACGCCCCAGTTGCTCGGCACTTTTTTGGGGAATGCAAAGTTGACACAACCCACGCCCCAATCCAACGCGCGTTTATACGCGCCCGCGAATGAGCTTAAGTCTCCGCCCCATCCGTGCAAAAACAAAACGACTGTTTTTGTATCGCCCTGTGCGCGGCACATCTCGTACTCGCACTGCACTCCGTCCACAGTCGTTTCCATAAACAATACACTTCCTACAAATTTAGTCGCATAATCAGCGCGTCTTTTCCTTTGTAGTAGTTTTTTCTCAGCCCTACGCGTGTAAACCCGAGACTTTGGTAAAGTTGTATTGCGGGCGTGTTTCCGTCGCGTACAAGCAAAAATACGCTATGTACGCCGCGTAACTCAAGCTCGGTCAAATGCTCGGTCAAAAGTGCCCTGCCGACGCCACGCCGCCTGTACTTTTCCATAACGGCGATATTGGATATTTCGCACTCGTCAACCGTAACCTCGCCCGACACGTACCCGCAAAACTCGCCGTTTATTTCCGCGACCAAAAACACCGCTCCGCCGACTATTTCGCCCTCGATTTGGCTTTCCGTCCACGGACAGTCTATGTACGCCTGCTCCGCCGCCGCGATATTGGGTGCGTCGCTACGCTGTGCTTTGCGTACCGCTATACCTATCACAAATCGCCCTCGCCGCGTTCGGGCTGCGCTTTGCGTATGTACAGCGGCAGTAAATCCTTTTGATCCAGCACGTTGCCTACGTGTTTTTCCGCGGCAATTTTCATTTCGCGCAAGCCCACGCCGACCGCGCCCGAGAATATCCCCGACAGCTTATTGTCGGTGGACACTGCGTAATCCTTGTGCGCCTTGACAAACGCCAGCGCGTCGTCCAGCGTCATGCACACGGCGGGATCGAGCGTGCCGTCGCCGTCAAACCGTGCGACATAACACACCTTGTTGCCCGCGTCGGCTACGGAAATCACCTTGTCGCTGTTATTGTTATATGAATTGAGCCGCAAATTGTTTACGCCAAAGCACGGCTTGCCCAGCGAATAGCAAAACGTTTTTATCGTGGTCAGTCCTATGCGCAGCCCAGTAAACGACCCGGGACCAACGCACGCGCCGAATATATCTATATCGTCAAGAGTTACGCCCGCCTTTTTCAGCAGTCCGTCTATCATAGGCATAAGCGTTTCCGAGCCCGCGTTTTTCAAATTCTCGTCGTAATAGTACTCGCCGCCGCTAAACAGCAATGCGCGCGTACCCTCGGCGGTATCTATCATCAAATAGCTTTTCATTTTTCCACCGTGACCTCTCGCTTTTTTTCGTCTATCTTGTTTATTGTTATCTTGATTGTGCGGCAACCGTCAAACAGCTCTTTTATGTTTTGCCACCACTCAACCGCGCAAACCGTATCGTCCGCGCCGAAAAAGTCGGTCAGCCCTGCCGCCGCCGCCTCGTCCGCGTTTTCCAGTCGGTACGCGTCGAAATGGCAAAACTTGATGTCTCCGAAATATTCGTTCATTATAGTAAACGTCGGCGACACGACCTGCGCCTTTACGTTCAGTCCTTTTGCCAAGCCTTTGCACAGCACCGTCTTGCCCGCGCCCAGCTCGCCCGTAAGTAATATTATGTCGCCGCCCGATATTTGGCGCGACAGCTTTTTACCCAGCGCCTCCATCTTGTTAGGCGATTTTATTATGTACGTTTTTGTTTCCATACTCGCTCGTAACACCTATATTTTGAGCTTTTTGAACAGCGCGGGAGCGGCAAGCGACGCCCACGCAGCCATAAGGAAATACCGCAAAAAGCAGTACAGCATAGGCATGCTTTCCGGCAAAAACAGCTTAAAGCACTGCTGTATGGCTATAGCAACGCCCAGTCCTACGACAAGCCGCAACGCCACAGTCCACCAAAGCCGATTTCTTTCCACGTCGTACTTGACGTAACGCTTTTCCACAAAGTAGCCTATATCGAACGCCACAAACGCGCCCAAGCCCTTAAGAATATCCGCGCCGCTCGGACTGTTTAGCATCCCCACGCCCGCAAGCACGGAAATGATTATGACCGACACTATTATGTTCGGGATTAAAAACTGCTCTTCCCTATCCCCGAACAGCGATAACAGCGCATTGAACGCAATGGCGCAAAACACGCCTACGGTAAGTCCGCAAAACACGTCGGACAAATAGTGCTGTCCCAAGTACATACGCGACAGCATGACAAGCAATGTCGCGACAATACATACTATCGGCACGACTTTACTCTTTTTGCCGTACTTGATTGTGAGAAGGGTCGATATGGAGGCTATGCTTTCCGTATGCCCCGACGGGAATGAGTACGTTGTTTCGGGATCGCCTATGCTACGCACCCTGTACGCATCGAACGGGCGCGGGCGCTTGAATCCCAGCTTTAAAAAGTTGGTAACAGCCACGCCCAAAATGTACACGTTGAAAAACCTGTACGCATACCGCTTGTCCAAACACCAGTACAACACCACGGCGATTGCCAAAAACGCCAGCTCCGTACCCAGCTGCGAAATGCCGAGAAATACCGTGTCGGTAAACCCGTTGGACGCGCGCTGTAATAATTTGATTAAATCGACCTCGAATTGCACGACTTAGTCCTCGTAACGCTCGATATTTTTTCCGTCCGACCAAAGCCGTTCTATATTGTAAAACTCACGCATTTTATCGGTGAATATGTGAATGATAACGCCGCCGTAATCGAGCGCTATCCATTCGGTATTTACGTCGCGCTTGGTGGGATTAATGCCGAACTGCTTGATCAGCTTGTCCTCTACGTATCCCATAAGCGCCTTAACCGCCGTGCTGGACGACGCCGACGCTATAACAAAATAATCGGCTACAATCGTCTTGCCGTTAAGGCTTACTATATCCACGTTGCGCGCCTTGTGCAAGCTGAGCTCGCCCGCCGCAACCGTGGCTATATCCTTTATCTCGTCGCCCGAAGGAACAAATTCTTTTTTTCGTTTTTCCTGCTTTTCCTTGGGCTGCTCTTGCGCAATTTCATTTTGGGGCGGCGCTATTTCCGTCGGCTTATTTTCTGGCATTTCGGGATATTCCATGCCGTAGCAAAGCTTGTCGTAGTAGTTTATCGCCCGCAAAGAAAACTCGTTGTCCTCCGCCCATTCGAGCGAATTGATCTCGTTGAGCGCGTAATGCATGGCAAGCGCGCGGTCCACCTCGCACAAATACCGCACATAGTCGAGCGTTTTGTAGCTCCTTCCGCGCTCGGACTTGTCCGCGAGATACACTATCTCGTCAAGCAGCGACATGCCCTCGTCGCCCGTAGAGTGAATACGTATGGCATGTTCTATTTCGTCCGAAACGTCAAACTCGCGCTTTGCGATATACGCACCTATGGGCGCGTGCACGGTATCTTCCGGAAAGTGCGAAAAGTCCACGCGGCGTTCGTAATCCTTGGGGTCGACTGTCTTTGCTACGTCGTGAAGAATACACGCGATAACGGCGTCATTGACCGACGCGCCGTACATTTTGGCAAGCTCCATGCCGCGCACAGCCGTGCCGTAAACGTGCCGTATACGCCTTGCCTTAAGACCGTAACGGTACAACGCCTGCACGTATTTTCCGTACGGATTGAACAGTCCTTTTTTGATTACAGCATCGTAAACGACGGACGGCAAATACTTGTTGGGTTTGCCGAACGCAATATCGATTTTCGCCTCGGTGGACGAAATATCGAGCCCCGTAAACGGCGCAAGCTTAATTTTGATCTTGCGTTTTTTGAGCGCTTTGAGCGTACCATCGTCAAGCTCGTAATTGGGGCGCCTCACCACGTAGAACGTCACCAGCGTTTTGAGCCTATCTATATCTCGCCACTCGACAAGGCGGTTAATCTCCTCACTTCCGATTACCCAATAGAGCTGTCCCTCGACGCGCTTGGCAAGATACGCCGCGGTGTCCACGCTATAGCTTACGCCCTTTTTGCCGATTTCGTACCGACTGACCTCTGTCTTTTCCGACGAAAAAACCTTTTTGCATAATGCATAGCGCGCCGTATCGCCTTGGTTGTCCTGCTTAAACGGCGAAATGTACGACGGCATGACTATAACACGGTGGAAATGCCGCTCCAAATTTTTAACAATGTCTACATGTCCGTAGTGCGGCGGATCGAAACTGCCGCCGAATATTGCTATCTTTGTAATGTTATTCTTCATAAGTAAACTCCGTATCGAGTATTCTGACTAAATCGCCTGATTTGATTCCAGCTTTTTTGAGCGCCTTGGTCACGCCGCCCACGTCCAGCCGCCGCTGAAAGTACATAAAGCTGTCGCGGTCGTCCAGCACTACCGTGCGCGCAAGCTTTTCTATCATTGCGCCGCTAAGCACAAACGCGCCGTCGTCCGCGCGGGATATTGCATACGAATTGGGATCGACCTCCTCGTATGCGAACGGCTCGAACTCTATAGGCGACGGCGGCGGCAGCGTTGCCAGCCTGCGCGATATTGCACGCGACAGCCCGTCCAGTCCGCTGTGTGTAACGCCGCTTATCTCGTAAATCTCGCCTTTAACTCGCGCGCGGAAATCCTTGATTTTATCCTTGTCCGCACAGTCTATCTTGTTGAGCGCAATCAGCTGCGGCACGTTCATAAGATCCTTATTGTACCTGAACAGCTCGTTATTGACTATTTCGTAATCCTTGACCGCGTCGCCGTCGGTGGAAATGTCCACAACATGCACGATTATGCGCGTGCGGTCTATGTGTCGCAAAAACCTGTGACCGAGCCCCGCGCCGTCCGCAGCGCCCTCTATAAGCCCAGGTATATCCGCGACGGTAAACGAGCTCTCATCCACATAGCACACGCCTAAGTTGGGCGTGAGCGTGGTGAACGGGTAATTGGCGATTTTGGGGTTTGCGCCCGTAAGCACCGACAGCAGCGTAGACTTACCTGCATTGGGCAGCCCCGCAAGTCCCACGTCGGCAATGGTCTTTAACTCCAAAACGATAGCGCGTTCCTTGGTAGGCTCGCCCTTTTGACTGAATCCCGGCGCTTGACGGCGCGAGGACTTGAATCGAGCGTTGCCCTTGCCGCCTATGCCGCCCTTCAGCACCGTAACGGTATCGCCCTCATAGAACATGTCCGCAATTATAGCGCCCGACTGTTCGTCGCGCAACACCGTGCCGCGCGGAACGTACAAAACAAGATCGGCGCCGTTTTTGCCGTGGCGGTTTTTGCCCGAGCCGTTACTGCCGTTTTCGGCGCGGTAATGCTTGCCGAACCTGAACTCGGACAATGACGCAGCATTGGGGTTTACCTTAAACACCACACTGCCGCCGTCACCGCCGTCGCCGCCGTCGGGACCGCCGTTGGGCACGTACTTTTCGGTATAGAACGACGTACAGCCGTCGCCGCCGTCGCCCGCTTTTATATAAATTTTTGCTCTGTCTATAAACATATTTACCTACTTGAATCTATAGTTGCGCATACGACACGCCATGCGGACAATGCTCTTTTACCGCACATCCCTCGCAGTCGGGCGTGCGGGCATGGCAACAATCCCTGCCGTGCCTAATGAGCAAAAAGTGTACGTCGCGGTAATCGCTTGGATCGAATGCGGCGCACAAGTCCTTTTCCACCTCGTCGGGAGTTTTGCCGCGCGTCAGTCCCAACCTATTCGCCACGCGAAACACATGCGTATCCACCGCTATTGCGGGCTGACCGAACGCGACGCTTAGCATTACGTTGGCGGTTTTTCTACCCACACCCGCAAGCGACAATAGCTCGTCCATTGTTCGCGGCACGTTGCCGCCAAAGTTGTTTACAAGCCCTTCACAGCACTTTTTTATGTTTGCCGCCTTATTCTTGTACAGTCCGCAGCTTTTGATATAGCCTTCCAGCGTTTCAAGCGGCATATCGCAAAAATCCTTGGGAGTGTTAGCCACGGCAAAAAGCTTGCGCGTTACTATATTGACACGCTTGTCCGTACACTGTGCGCTTAGTATAACCGATATAAGCAATTCAAAGTCATTGCCGTATTCAAGCTCGCAGCACGCGTCGGGATACGTTTGTTTGAGTTTTTCGAGTAATTGTTCGTTCATAGTATGTGATTTTGCCGTTCGTATTTATTTTGACACAAAAAATCTCAAGCAAGACCAACTTGCTCAAATACATTGTACCACAATATAAAATAAATGTAAAGGTATTTTAATAATTCGATTGCCTGTACAGTGATTTATATGTTTGACCATCGTACTCGTATATCTCGCGCAAATATCCGTAGTGCCCGCAGTTGAGTACGTTTTGGCACAGCTTGTAATCGTTGCACTTGACGGCGAGTCCGCAGCCCGATCCGCTCTCTATAGGCGCGTTTATCAGCTTGGCTTTACCGCCCACCGCCGCCACCGCGTCGCAAAACCGTATTGCGCTGTTTCGTGAAGAAAACGAAAAAATGTAATTCATACGCTATAATTTCCTCTTAATAGTTCTAAACCGCCAAATTTCGCCATTAACTAATAGCAGTCTTATTTTACGGTCTTATTCCGTTATATGAATTTGGAGTGCCTTCTGTCATGATTTATTTCGACAACGCCGCAACCACTATGATAAAGCCGGAATGTGTAATCAAAGCCGACGCCTACGCGCTGAAAAGTCTTAGCGCGAACGCAGGACGCGGCAGTCATTCCGCAGCAATCAAAGCCGCACAAATAGTGTACGAGGCACGCAAAGCGGTAAAAAAGCTTACCGCTTGTGACGATACGGCGTTTACGTTCAACTGCACCGACGCGCTTAACACGGTAATATTCGGCACTGCAAAAAAGGGCGGACACATAGTCACGACAATTTACGAGCATAACAGCACGCTCCGCCCCATCCATGAGCTGAGCAAGCGTATGAACGTGGAATACACAGCCGTCCGCCCCAACGCGCACGGCATTATCGACCCCGCCGAGGTGGAACGCGCCATCCGTCCCAATACGTACCTTATTGCAGTCAACCACGCCTCCAACGTTACGGGCGCGGTTGCACCCGTCGCACAAATAGGCAATATAGCCAAACGCCACGGCATACCGTACCTTATAGACGGCGCACAGTCCGTCGGGTATCTTGACGTAAACATGCGCGAAATCAGTTGCAATTACCTATGCTTTTCCCCGCACAAAGGGTTGCATGGTCCGCAAGGACTTGGATGCCTGTGCGTGCGCGGCAACCCGCCGTTATTGCCGCTGCGATTCGGCGGAACGGGCACGGCGTCGCACACGCTTGTCCAGCCCACCGACTTTCCCGAAGGGTTTGAAAGTGGCACAATGCCCGTTAATTCCATATTTGCATTGATTGCCGCAATAACGCACTACCAAAGACAGCCTCTTAGCACAACGCGCAATCTTGCGACTATCGGCGAAATGCTACGCACCGAGCTGAGCAAAATAGCTGGCGTAAAAATATACGGCAAGTACAATACCCTGCCTAACATTGTGTGCTTTAACCTCGCCAAAATAAACGCCGCCGCCGTCGGCAATATTCTCAACGAACAGTACGACGTTGCCGTGCGATGCGGGCTGCACTGCGCCCCGCTGTGTCATTCGTATTTGGGTACGCTCGATTGCGGCGCGGTGCGCGCGTCGCTGTCCTACCACAACACCGCAAGCGAGGTCGAGTTCTTTATTAAAGCGATTCGAGAAATAAGTAAGTAATTCGCAATCAACCTACTCGGCTTTTATCATTTCGACAAGCGAGATTAACCGCTGCCGCGACTGTTCGTCCAAGCTCGATGACACGACGGACACAAAGCCGTCCAACTGCTCAGCGGAAAAAGTGCCATTGCGTTTTGCCGTCGCCACGTTTTGCTTGAGCGCACGGAGCAACTCCTCCTCGCTCCTGCCCGCGTACTTTGCGGCGACCGATTGCACGTCCTCCCTCAAAGTTGATTGGTTGTCGGTCTTGCTGTCGTCACGTCCGAAATCCCTTATACTGCGCATAAAAAATCCTCCACGCGATTATTGTATGATAGGCAACCAAATAAAGTTACATAAGGAGCTATTATGGATATTAAACAAATGCTGCCACTACTGCTTAAAGGCAAGCTGGGCGAAAGAGAACAGGCTTTGCTAAAGCTCACCGAAAACCCCGACCCGTCCGCGATAACTACGCTGCTATCGCAAATGTACGAGAACAACAAAAAAGCGCCGCATATCGACTTGTACGCGACGCTAAAAAAGCTAATCCCCGCCCAAACGCTCGGGCTTATAATCAAATATTTCGGCACACACGCGCGCTCATAGCATTTTGTATACCAAACACGCAATGCGAAAAGTCATTGCGTCGTTAAAATTGCGTATGTTAAGCCCTGTCAGTCGCTCGATTTTGTCAAGCCGATAAATGAGCGTGTTACGGTGCACGTACATACTTCTACTCGCCTCCGATATATTGAGCGAGTGTTTGATAAACGCGTCCGCCGCCGTCATCAGTTCGGGATCGGACAGCACCTCGCGGTACGACCTGTCAAGCACGGTCTTAACGTACCGCTCCTTATCCGCCGTAGTAAGCGCGGACAACGACTTTATAAGCGCGTATTCCTTGTAGGAATAAATATCGCTTAACGGATCGAATTCCGCGCCGCCTATCAGCGCGGATTTTGCGTATGCGTAATACTTGGGCAATTCGGATACGCCGTGAGCAACGCCACCCACGCCTATTTTTACGTGTTCCTTAAGCTCCTCGGAAAGGTTTTCTTTTAACACGGCGGCAAATTCGCCCGCCGATCGGTAATCGGTATCGTTGTCAGACACCTTGCAAAACGCGGTAATGCCCTCCGACATATCGGCTACAAAGTCGCGCCCGTCCGCCATTGTCGTAAGGTATTCGGTAACGTTGTGATTGCCCGCAGCGCTATACACCGCGAACACAAAGTAGTCGGACTTGCCTACATGAACGCCCTGCGGCACGCTACTCGCCCCGCGTAAAAACTCGACAAACGGGTCGGTCGGAGCTTTTGCAAGCAATGATATTACATACTCCCGAGCAAGCGCTGCGGTAACCATATCGCCTTCGCCATTGTCGCGCATACTAAACGAATATGTTTTGCCATCACGGTTTACCGAAAAAATTATAACGCCGTTTTTTTCGTCGCGCAAAATTTCGCCGACCGTATCATTTGGCGCTTTCACCTCGCTGACGTCAAGTCCGCACACGCTTTTTATTTGTTTGATGATTTGTTCCGCTTGCATAATTTCCCCGTATGTAGGCATATTGCCCGCCGCACCGTTTAGCCTAAACAGCCGCGTATCTTTCTCCGATTATCTTATAATCCGCTTTCAGTCCGTCCAAAGTTTTGATAAGCTCGGTCGCATTTTCCGTCGGCAATACCGCCGTAACGGTCACATTGCTTTCGTAGCGTATTTGTTCGGTTGTGCCGCTAAGCCCGCGTAAAACGGCATTTACGCGCTTATACGCATCGTTAGTGCAGCAAATTTCGCACACGGTGCGCTTTTCAGCGCGGCTGACTCCTACCTCGGCTATAAGGTCGGCGGCGCTTTGCCTGTACGCCCGAGTAAGCCCGCCCGCGCCCAGCTTGATACCGCCAAAGTAGCGCACCACCGCTATACATGTCTTTCGCGCCTCGCTTGCCGCAAGCGCCGAATATATCGGCTTGCCCGCAGTGCCCGTAGGCTCGCCGTTATCGTCGTAACCGAAGTCGTCGCCTTTTTCGTCGGCAATATATCCGTAACAAACATGCCGCGCATCGGGATGCTCGGCTTTGAGCGCGTCGATTATCGGCTTAACGTCGTCACGCGTGTCGATATGCCGCGATATGGCTATAAACCGCGAACGCTTGATAACAAGCTCTTTTTCGCCTTCGTTTACGCAAACTATCATTGCATTATTACTTTAAGGCGAACTTTTTTACCCTTGCACAAAACGAACTCCGTTTTGTCGGTATAGGCGCCCACCTTGCCGGTAACGCTTTCAACCTTTTTATCGTCTATCTTGACGCCGCCGCCCTCTATAAGCCGCCGCGCCTCGCCCTTGGACGCGCAAACCTTGCACGCCACCATAACGTCGATCAAGCCGCTTTCGCCGTTGGCGGTTATGGTTACGGTGGGCATTTCCGCCGCGCCGCCCTCGAATGCCGCTTGTGCCTTAGCCTGAGCGTCGACAGCCGCAGCCTCGCCGTGGATAATCTTTACCACCTCGTATGCAAGCCGCTTTTTGGCGTTGTTTATACGCTCGTCGCGGTGCGCGCAAATACTCTTGATTTCGTCCAAATCGACATACGTCAAAAGCCGCAAGCAGTTTTCCACCTCTTCGTCATCGACGTTGCGGAAATACTGATACATTTCGTACGGCGTGGTTTTATTCGCGTCCAGCCACAGCGCGCCCTTTTGGGTCTTGCCCATCTTTTTGCCGTCCTTGGTTTCAAGCAACGTGCAGGTAAGCGCATATGCGTCCTTGCGCGCCACGCGGCGAATAAAGTCCGCGCCCGCAAGAATATTGCTCCACTGGTCGTTACCGCCGATTTCAAGCATACAGCCGTAATCGGTGAAAAGGCGCAAAAAGTCGTATGCCTGCATGGGCATATAGTTGAATTCCAAAAAGCTCAAGCCCTTTTCAAGCCGCGTTTTAAAGCAATCGGCGGTGAGCATTTTGTTTACCGAAAGATAGGCGCCGTAATCGCGCAAAAAGTCTATATAGTTCAGCTTGCAAAGCCAGTCGGCGTTGTTTACAATGATTGCCGCGTTTTCGCCCTCAAAGCTCAAAAACCGCGCAAGCTGCGGCTTGATTTTTTCAACAAACCCTTCCACCGTTTCGCGCGTCATCATTTGCCGCATATCGTTGCGCCCGGACGGATCGCCTATCATAGCGGTGCCGCCGCCTACGAGCAAAATGGGCTTGTGCCCCGCCTTTTGCATAATGGACGCCGCCATCAGCGGTATAAAATGCCCTATGTGCAGGCTGTCCGCAGTGGGATCGAATCCGCAATAAAACGTGACCGACTGCGACCCCAAAAGCTGATAAAGATCGTCCTTGTACACTGTTTGTTTGATAAAACCGCGTGCCTCAAGCGTGTCGAAAACGTTTTGATTCATATACAATTCTCCTATAGCATTTATACACAGTAATTGTAAACCTTTTTAACACAAATATCAACCCTTTACGCGCGACTTTTTATAAATGTATGACTAAAAACTTGATTTTTTATTGTTTTTATATTACAATACAATTATGGTACTTAACGAAAAATTCATTCGTTTACATACGGGACTGAATGTAAAGCTGGTCGATTCGTGCGAATCCACTTTCGACGAAATCGGCAAGTATGACGCAATAATCGCGCAGCGCCAAACAAAGGGCGTCGGCAGAGGCGACCATACGTTCTTTTGCCCCGACGGCGGACTGTACATTGTTATGCGCGTACAGGGCGTGTACATAGACCCGCATACACTTACCCCCGCGGTCGGGCTTGCAGTGCACGACACCATTCAAGCCATGCTTGGCGTGCAAACCAAAATAAAATGGGTAAACGACATAATGCTCAAAGACAAAAAGGTCGCGGGCATATTGTGCAAATCGGTGCGCAAAGCCGAGTATCTTGTGGGCATTGGCATAAACTACGCCACCGATCCCAAGGAACTGGAAAAAGCGGGACTCGGCGACATTGCAATATCCTTGGAGGCGCCCACCTCCCGCGCGTCAGCGTTTGTGACGGGTCTTTTGCGAATGATAAAGCGCGCGACCATAGCCACGTTTGACAATATCCGCTACGGCAACCTGTGCATAAATGTGGGTAAAACGGTGGAGTTCACCCACAACGGCATGACCGTGCGCGGTTATGCGGAAATGATAGACGCCGACGGCTCGCTGATTGTGCGCATAGGCAACGCCACCGTCGCGGTTGACGCCGGCGAAGTGTCAATAATACGCAACGTAGACGGCGCAATCATATTGGACGATGACGATAGAATTGTAGCAAAATAAAAGGGGTGCTGTTGGTAGATTATGAAACGTTTTTTAAAGTTCATGCAAAAGCTTATCGGCAATTTTTGGGTGCGGTTGATATTCCTTATCGGCTGCATTGTCGGCATACTCGCTTTGGGCGGTGCGTTCTCCCCGCCCGAAAAAATCGGCGAGAAAATCATGGAAATTATTACAAGCGTGGACGTGATTTCCATATTCCTGATTGCCGCAGTATCTTTGATTGTCGCCAGCGTTGTCGTCAAATGCATGAAACTGCTGGAAGAATCGTACAAGATTGACGACGACCACCACAAAATCATTTGCCGATACAACAAGCATCCCAAATACGCAATGGACAAAACAAAGGATTTTTGCGACAAGGACGGCGTTGTTATGTCGCTGTACAACGTTGTAGAGCGCCGCAAGCCACCCAAAAATCCCATTGCCGACAAGTATTCGGACAGCTACAAAGCGCGCCAGGCCGATATAGATTCGTATATGAACGGCAAGCTGCAGCTGCCAAGCGTAAGCGTATTTGCCAACATTTTGGGCGATACCGAGGTCACATTTAACGACAGCACGGAAATGTTCGAGCTGCCGAGGTTTGTTACCGAAAACAAGCTGGCGCTTATGGGCGCGCACAAAAATTCCTCGTCGCGCAACAACGACACTATTCGCTTGGACGATATAGACTTTTCTAACGGCAGGCTTGTACTTAACACCCGCCGCACGCAGTATTACGATATGCTTGTTACCAACCGTTGCATGGACTATTTGCTGGACGACACGGTTTCCATACGCGGAATGTTCGAGTACGGCTCAAAGGTAAGTCCCCTATCCGGGTCGCAGCTTGCCAATCAAATAGGCATTAATGGGCTTATTTTTTCCAAGGACGGCTACCTGCTTTTGGAAAAACGCGGGCACAGCAAAACCACTTGGAAAAACAAATTCGCCCAGCCTATTTCGCTCGCCATGAAAAAGTCGGACGTCATACTCGAAGAGGACGGCAAAATCGGCAGTACTCCCAAGCACGCCGACGACACGTTCCGAAAGATCATTCTCACCACCGTCAAAAAGAATTTCGGACTGGACGAGTCAGACCTTATCGGCTTTAACCTCTCCATCAACCTATTGGGCATTGCGCGCGATTTGCTGGAAGGCGGCAAGCCCAATATGTACTTTTACGTTATCGCAAAATACACGGCGGACGAGCTGACGGAAATACTGCAAAACAAATCGAAAAAGTTTGCGACGACCGCTCTTTCTGGACAAAAGCCCGACGAGGCATTGCCGTCGCTCACTGCAGAAAAGCTGGACAGCGATTTCTATCTTATCGACATGAAAGACATATTTATAGATTACGGCTACTCGCTGAAAGTGAAAGCGCGCAAAATAAAGCGCGTAAAACGTGAATATTACCCGCGAGTAGGCAGGCTTACACAAGCCACGGACGGATTTGGGTTCCGCTGCCTTCGGGCGTTTAACGGCAGTTTAAAGCGCGAATGCGGTGAGGCGTTGCTGGCGTGCATGTACTACGCCAATATTTGCAACGAAAGAATACAAAAAGAGCTTTCTCTTTGAGGTGAAGGTATGAACGGAAAAATTTCGGCTTTCGGAGAAATTATGTTGCGCCTATCCGCGGGCGACATCGGCATTGCCGCGGCAAACTCATTTGACGCGTGCTACGGCGGTACGGAATGTAACGTTTTGGCTTGCCTGTCGCAATTCGGGTACGCCACTCAATATCTTACCGCCCTGCCCGATACCGAGCTTGGCAACGCCGCGGTAAACCACATAAAGAGTTTCGGCATAGACACGGACAGCATTGTGCGGCGCGGCGACGTTATGGGCATTTACTTTGTGGAAAACGGCAATGGCAGTCGCGGCTCTAACGTCATTTATATGCGCAGGTTTTCCGAGTTTACCCGCCTTACTCAAAACGATTTCGATTACGACCGCATATTCGACGGCGTTACGCTTTTTCATATAAGCGGCATATCGTTTGCGCTGTCCGAAAGCAGCAAGCAGCTCGCATTCAGGCTGGTAGACGAGGCAAAGCGCCGCGGCGTTAAGGTCAGTTTCGATTTCAACTACCGCGCCAAGCTTTGGGACACAACGACAGCCGCGCAGTATCTTAAGCAAGCGGCAAGCAAGGCGGACATTGTTTTGGCAAGCACGCTCGACCTTTCGGTGTTTTTGAATACTACCGAGGCGGAGTACTACGACAAATTCAGCAGTGAATATTTGATACTACGCGACCGTAAAATATTATCGGCGGACAAACACAGCGTCAAGGTTACCGTTTGCCACAACAACGGACAGTCCGTAGACCGCTACTCCTCGCCTGTCGTGGAGTTTGCAGTTACCGAAAAAATCGGCGGCGGCGACGCGTTTGACGGCGCTATGCTGCACGGACTGCTTAGCGGCAAGGACGTAAAGTCTGCGACGACGTTTGCAATCGCGGCTTTCGCGTTAAAGCACAAAATAGCCGGCGATACTTTTGCCGGAACGGAAAACGACGTCAACGCATACAAAGCGACCTTCGGAGATTTGCTTAAATGAAAAAGAAAATTTTGCTGAGCATAGCCAAGCCCGACAAGGACTTCGACCGTTTGCATGCCGAGCTGTCGCGCGTTGCCGACGTAACGGTGGCGGATTTGGAAAACTACTCGCTTGACGGTATAGACGTTTTTATCGGCAAAAATATGCCCGAAAACAAGCTCAAAACAGCCGACAAGCTAAAAGCGGTGTTTGCTTATAAAACGGGCGTGGACGGCTTTCCGCTTGACGCGCTTAACGACAAAGGCATAATATTGTGCAACTCGCATATCAATTCGGAATACATTGCGCAATACGCGTTTGCGCTTGCCCTATCCATTACCGCGCGCGTAACGGAGTTCGACCGCAAAATGCGCAACGGCGACTGGGATATAGCCAATCCGTACTGGAAAAATCTTTTCGATATGAAGGTCGGCATAGTCGGTTACGGCAGTATAGGTAAAGCCATTAACAAAGTGCTGCGCGACAACGGCATCCCCACGTACACCATCGATCGCGGCAAAGCTTACGGCGACATCTCGCTTGTTCCGTCGCTGCAAGCGCTGTGCGAAAAGACCGATTTGCTTATGATTGCCCTGCCCCAAACGCCCGAAACCGACAATATGTTTAACGGTGAGATTTTCAAGTTACTCAAAGGCAAATATATAGTAGACGTAGGCAGGAGCAACTGCATAGACGAACACGCGCTTTATACGTCGCTTAAAAACGGCGAGCTTGCGGGCGCGGCGATAGATACCTGGCGGCAAAAGCCTACGCCCGACAGTCCCATACTCAAGCCGTTTGACGAGCCGTTCAACCAACTGAACAACATAGTGCTTTCGTCGCACAAGGCAATGCAAGTGGACGACGGGCACAGCAAGTACGTTGACGATACACTAAACAACGTTTTGCTGTATTTGTCGGGTAAAACACCGCAAAACATTGTCGATCTTAAAAAGGGATATTAAAAATAACCGCACGGCAATCACCGTGCGGCTTTTTGTTTATAATCGCCTTTTAATCTTACAAATCAATCGAACAGTACCGTTTCGATTTTAAGGTCGCAATAGTATTCCGCGGACCTGCAAGTGAATTTCAGCACGCTGTAATCGGGATCGGTTACGCCCTTTTTATAGAACAGCGAATCGCCAAACCGCCAAATCATATTCTTGGTCGGCTGGTCTTGGCAAACCTCCATATCGCCTATCAATGTTGCGCCATGATATTTAAACCGTCCGCGCTTGTAAAAGTACACGCACGCCTTGTTATTTGCAAGATACTGCGCCACCTTTTTGGATGATGTGTTTGTGGAAAAATATATATCGTTGCCGTCAATCACGCGCGGCGCGAGCATGGCGCGGATTACGGGATAGCCGTTTTCGTCCACCGAGCCTATAAACGCCGTCTTTTGTTTTTTAATAAAGTCAAGTATATCTTGCTTTGTCATATGTTCCTCTAAACCCGAATTATCATCGAAATCGCGATTACATTACCGCTTTTTCTCGTTGCGCCGCTTATCGTTGATTATTTCGAGCGCGGTTTCGTCTATAACCGTGATGCCCTCTTGCTTGGCTATGCTTACCATTTGCGTGAGTGCCGCCTTCAAGAAAATACGCGGGATTTTTACAAGCCTTGCGCACGCCTCGTCGGTAAAAGTGACGTCGGGATCTATGCGTTTTGCGGCATACTTGACCGAATTCACGTCGCCGTCTTTTGCTTGAATTTTTTCGGGGAACGGTTTCTTAAACGCTGAACACCAGAAATTAGTACTGTCGCGGTAACCGTAATCGACGGGAACTTTGGGAAAACCCTTGGCGGTAACACCGTTTACTATCGCGTCGTAATACTTGTCTTTCATAAGTATTTTATCTATCTTGAGTATAAAGTGCGCGCCGAACTTGCTTGTAATTCCGTTAAAGTTGCGGTACGGCGGCTCATAGCCGTCTAGCGTACCCGCCTTGTCAAGGTGTGCGTCTTCGAGGCTATCGTCCCAAGTACATTCAAATACTTGATATGCCTCCTTTACTACAAGCGGGCGCTCGCCGTCGGCTTGACCTTGTTCGAGCGTAAAAATGCAGTCCTTCATTTTCTCGTCGGTCGTATCACCCGGAAAGCCGAGCCGTACCGCCTCGCGGAAATACTTGCGGTCATCAGTAATAAAGTTGAGTGAAACGCGACTACCGCGCAAAATATTTTGCGCCGTATTGGAGCTGTTGCGGCACTCCAATATCATGGCGTAATAATCCTTGCCCGCAATATAGTACGGAAAGCACAACGAGTACGAGCCTAAATTTGTCTTACCGTTTTCGGCGACCGTGCCCACCAAAATCGTCGGCATCGGGAAAAACGCCGAGGTTTGGTAAAAGTTATCCACTATCCTAAGATCCTTAAACGAGCTCATATTACCCTCCGATATTTTAATGCCTTTTAATTAATTATACGCATCATAGTCCCATTTGTCAATACAACTGTATCTTTGTTTGGTTTATACAAAATCTATTAATCGCCCGGATGCGCTACCTACAAATCCGCCGCTGATGAGATGCTTTTTCATATTTTTTTGCAGGCTTGTATTTTCGGGTAGCTTATCGTATTCAATATCGGTTTTTCCGTATACCCATTGCAAGAATTCCTTTTCGGTTTTATTCCAGCTTGATATATCGAAACAATTTTTAAACTTGATTATATTGGAATGCTGCGGAAGTAGTTCATCCAATGCCGGTGACAGCAACCACGAATTACAAACGATATGGTATTGCTTTTCGGGAAAGTGTTTTACAGTAAAAGCATTAAACTCGTCAAGTGACTTTTTGCAATTTTCTATACTGATATTCGCACCCGACGGAATATGTAAATGAACAACCTTTTCATCGTCGCGATATTCGTATTCGAGCTCGCCTATTTTAAATAAAGCGCATGACAACTGACGGTACGTCCACCAGCCACGGTCAAATCCGTAAACACCGTAGCTGGCGTAGTGTTCTTTTGCAAACCGTGTAAAACAATACATTGTATCTATAAACATCTTTTCATCTATACCGTATCGGCGATATTTTTCATAGGTTATTACTGCGGCATTAAGCATACATGCAAACATTTTAAGCCCGTTATTGTCATTACCGAGTAAATCTTTAAGCTGCCGATACCCATCGAGTGCGGTGCTAATGTCAGTCAATGATTGCAATACTCCCCAAGGCACAAGCTTTTCGGAAATATACTGCAGCATCTCTTGCGGCACATTAATTTTTTCGCATAAATCTGTTACGTTCATTTCGTAGTCTACCCATATTGATTTATGCTTATATCTTACCATTATAATAACGAAAAAGCAAGCGTGAGTATGACAAAAAAACATTGCATAGTTTCACCGCCCGTCCACCACGAAAAAACGCACCCATTAGGGTGCGCATTTCGTGGTGGAGCAATCGTAACCTAAAACGAATAATTTTTTGCAATAAGCTATTATACTTATGAGTTTAATATACATTCATTTTCTTTTTCAAATTCTATATTAAAAATAATATCATTATCCAATAATTATTTTAATACTTAAGGCTTTTCGATTTTATCGGCAAATTGATTGTTTTGTATCGATGAACCATTTTCATTGACTTCATAGTTAGTTACTTGTTGTTCATCGCTTGAGTGTATCTCACTATTTTGATTGTTTGTAACTAAACTATTTAGATAATCATTATCAATCGAATACAATTTGTTGCGAATCAACTTTATGTCGCAACACATATTAACAAATACTTTAATAAAAACCCAAAAAATAAATGCAGCAATAAATGCAATAGGTATAACAAAAACGCCCAATAAAATGGTTTCCGTGCTTTCAAGTTTAGCACCGTTCACTATGGTCACAATACCATAAATCAGTCCAATGCCCGCATATAAGCACACAATTACATCAGCTAATACAGTAGCGTGAAAGATGAGCCTATCGTTTTTATCAAATTTGTTCTTCATAGTTTACCTCCATAAACTTAAATTTAACTAAATAAAAAGTGCGCCAGCCTAAGCCAACGCACGAAAAACGCAAACTCCGACTGTCGCGAAACAAGTTAATGCAGTACGGAATGATACACTATACAAGCATAAATGGAATTTGCATTTTTACCAAATTCTCATCGCTTATATAGTGTGTGAAATTATTGCAATAAAAAAACCGTACTCCTATTAGGGCATATAACTTGTTTCGCAATATTATTTTAACATATTACAAAAGGAATTGCAAGCATTTTACAAAAAAACAAAAAACCTAAAACGTGATTCGTTTTAGGTTTTGATTGGTGGACGGGGGTGGATTCGAACCACCGAAAGCGAAGCTGACAGATTTACAGTCTGTTCCCTTTGGCCACTCGGGAACCCGTCCATATTATGGTGATCCATCCGCGATTCGAACGCGGGACAACTTGATTAAAAGTCAAGTGCTCTACCAACTGAGCTAATGGACCATGGGTCACACAGCCTTATTATTCTATCACACACAAATTATTATTGTCAAGCAATTTGCAGTCATTATTTCGTTACGCGTTAAAAAAATACATTATTTTGCTTTATGCCTACATATAGGTATGCGTTTTCTTTTTACGACGCTTTTGGGCAAGATTATGGATGTGCTTGCAAATATTTTTAGTATTTGTTACAATATCTTCATTGAGGTTGAAACAATATGAGCTATATAATGGATTTACGCAAAATAGACGGCATCGGGCATCGCCCGTTGCAAGCCGTCGGCGTGTGTGTTTACATTTTTGACAAAGACGGTAAAATATTGCTTACAAAGCGTAAAGATGACAGCACTTGGTGCGTCCCCGGTGGAATTGTCGAAATCGGCGAGATTCCGCTCGAATCGGCAAAACGTGAAGTATTGGAAGAAACCGGTTTAGAAGTGGATAATTTATCATTATTCGATGTTACCGGCGGCGAAGACGGACACCACACATTTCCCAACGGCGACGAAATATTCTCTGTGGACGTGCATTACGTGTGCAAAGATTATAGAGGTAAATTGCACAAACAAGATAGCGAGGTCTTAAAATTACAATTTTTTGACGTCAACAATCTCCCACCTAATTTATGGCAAATAGATAGAAAAATTATAGGCTTAATTGCTAATGGAAACTGTTAAATACATCTTTTTCGATATAGGCTACACGTTAGTCAACGAGGACAATGTTTGGATTCAACGTTGCAAAGAGCAAGCGGAAACCCGACAAGCTTTAGATTTAGAAATAACCGCTGATACGCTTATGCAAGACATAAAGACGGCGTCGCTCGAATTCAAGTCGCAGTGGAAATCAGTAATAGCTAAGTATAGATTTACTCAGTCCGCAAAATACAAAAACGAATTGGAAACGCTTTATGACAATACTCGCTCAGTTTTGGAAAAGCTGAGCAAAAAGTTTAAATTGGGTATTATCGCCAACCAAAGCGGCGATCTCTTGGAACGTTTACGCGGCTGGAATATATACAAGTATTTTTCGACGGTTGTGTCGTCCGCCGATTACGGTATTTACAAGCCCGACGAACAACTGTTTAACATAGCGCTCGAAAAAAGCAGCTGCCCTGCTCATAGTGCAGTTATGGTCGGCGATAGACTTGACAACGACATATTGCCCGCAAACAAGCTCGGCTTTCAAACGGTGCGCATAAAGCAAGGTTTTGCAAAGGACCAAATCGCGCCGTCAGCGTTCTACCAACCCACTTATGAGGTAAACAATCTAACCGAACTGTTGGCATTGCCATTTGTATCGCGTTAAAGTTTGTAGCAAATTTACTGTCAGCAACATATAAATTTGGTATCATTTTCCAGAGCCATTTTAACCGCGTCCGTATATATATGCTCGGCTTACTTGTTTGCTACAAGAAACGTATTATACCAAATTTGTCTTCGTCGCAAATTTGCTACCGCAAGCGGGCAAATTTGTTCCTCGAATAAATTTACACAATTAAAAATAACCCGATTAAAATTGTTGACAAATCTTTGCAAATATGCTATTCTTGATAAGCACGCGCAGGTGTAGCTCAATGGTAGAGTTTCGGCCTTCCAAGCCGACCACGTGGGTTCGATTCCCATCACCTGCTCCAAGAAGTGCGCCCGTAGCTCAGCTGGATAGAGTAGCGCCCTTCTAAGGCGTTTGTCGAGGGTTCGAATCCCCCCGGGCGTGCCATTATGGTGGGTATAGCTCAGCTGGTTAGAGCGCCAGGTTGTGGCCCTGGAGGCCAAGGGTTCGAATCCCTTTACTCACCCCATACAGGGGTATCGCCAAGCGGTAAGGCACGAGACTTTGACTTTCGCATTCGCAAGTTCGAATCTTGCTACCCCTGCCACACCCACAAACAGCTTTGCCGTACTTTTACGGCAAAGCTCATATTTAGGGGTATCGCCAAGCGGTAAGGCAACGGACTCTGACTCCGTCATTCCGAAAGTTCGAATCTTTCTACCCCTGCCAGTCTACCATATGTTGTATTTCAAAAACAGCGAACACAACATATGGTTTTTCTTTTTCATACAATTGTCTGAAAAAATGACTGACTTACTGAATTTGGGAGGGGTTTTGGGAATCTTTTGGGAATTGTACGTAGTTTTTTAGGGCTTTTTTACTACTTTTTAACTGCCCTCTTGCTCGTTGAAATCCCATTGAAGATAGTCAACCTTTTCGGCTTCCTTGAGCTGAAACATGTCAGAAAAGTCCGTGTAACCTCGGTCTATACGCGAAGAATGTATGCTCCTATCATCTTCGTGACCATCCCACAGCATTACCAATTCACCGTGTACACCGCACTCTTTACAGCGGGTAATAAACGTATACCGCAATTCATGTAGATGGTGATTTGGAAACAACCGCTTTATCATCGTATGTAAGGTGTTTAAGTTTACTCTCTTCACCTTTTCAAAGTCGATATACGGTAGTACTCGCTTCATCATAGGCGTAAACGGTATTCTGCGCTTTACAACATTCTTACCCATGCGCTCCTTGCTCGTCTCGCATTCAAGCCAAACGCCGTCAATTACGTTTAGACTGGCTAATTCGCTTCGACGCATTCCTGAGTACAAAAGCACGATTAGGGCGTGTGAAGCGTCTTTTTTGAGGTTTGAGAGGCAATAATCAACAAGCTTCCGCTCTTCCTCATATGTAAACGCCGAGCCTTTCTTGCATTGGTAGTTTGGAACGACCACCTTTTTCATAGGCGTAGGAATGTTGTAATCGTCCGCAATCATATCGAAGATACACCTAAGTACCAAGAACAGTTTGTGTGCAGTTCGCAAAACGCCTTTATCAACGTATGTCAACAAAAAGTTCTGCAAATCACTTCTGTCAATTTCGGTCGCCAATGTTTCCCCGAATACAGGCAATATGTCGTGGTTGAGCATACGCACATATTCCTTGTATGTCGATTGTTTGGTTGTTACTCTTTTAATGTTCAGCCACTCGTCGGCATATTCCGCGAATGTTTTTTTGCTCTTGTCTGCCTTCTTAGGCTTACGGCTTTCATCTTTGCCGTTAAGCCTATCGACAAATTTCTTTTTGAGCATTGTTAAGTCTTTGGACGAAACCTCTATGTCGATTCCCTGCCTGTGGAATCGCGCTTCGTAAACTCCGTCTTTTCTCAAACGGTAGTGTACGATCAGGTCGTTCACCGCAAAGACGTTTCTAAATGATGTCGGCATATTTGAAATCTCCTTTTTTGTGAATTTCAGCACATTCCGACGATTCTCTTTAACCTTACTTGTTTTGGTCTGCGGAACCAATCCCGACAACATTCGCTCGTATAGCTCGTTTTGTTGTTTCAGCGATTCGAGCAGTAGTAGCACGGAATTGTCCGCTTGTAACGTGTTGTGTTCTTTCAAGTATTCTTATTCGGGCAATTATCCGTTACCCTTATAGCTCTGAATACTATGTCCTCTCTTCATTGCGTGTTCCTCCTCGTTTATAAGATTTATAGTTATTCGGTTTTCTTTTTATCGACTTCCTCAAAACTGAAAAAGTCATCATATCCGTCTACTATCTTGGCAAGCGTTGTGTCATGTTCGACAGCATCGTCTAACAATGCTTTGTACCCCGCCTCGATTAACTGCACCTTGGTAAATCCGTATCTTTTCAAAAAATCATTTATCTGTTCGGCTTTCTCTCTCAGTACGCTTGTTCCCCACACCATACACTTCGCCTTTCTCTCGGCTTTGTGCTTGTCCTCATAACGCTTGTCCTTTATAGACCTGTCTTTCTTTTCCATACTTTCCTCCGTAAAATATATGTGTCGTATATATACGATTTAGTATATTTTAACAGAAGGTCATATGTAAGTCAAGTACTTTTAGGAATTACCGTCGCAATTTTTTTTACCCTTCCAATTCGTATTCGTAAAGATAGTCCGGCGTATCGCTCATCAAACCTTTTTCATACAATTCGTTTAGATCTTCACCCAAACCAAACGCTCTATTCATCCGTTCCGTATTATTGAACAGTGACGATAAAATTGATTTGTTTATCGTTACATTTAAGACCGTCTCTTTGAGCAACTTTACAATAGTATCGAATAACTCGTCATCTAACCTACTGCCGTTAATTTGCGGTCGCGGCGACGTAGACTGTTCGTCATCAAACGTAACCTCTCCATACAGCTTGTTACGCAAAATCGGCAAGCCGTAGAACAGCGCGTCGTTAATGACCTTGCTGAAACTCTTATAATCCGGATTTTCCATAATCTCGTCGATTTGTTTCATTGTGCTCATATCCGTAATTCTGATATGTCTGTCAACCGACTTTTCAATTTCTTTTCTTTTCATTTTTGTTTCTCCTGATAAAATTATTTGTTGTTAAACGGAAAGCGGGTTTCCCACTTGTCCAAAGTTCGAAATGGGCGTTTTGCCCACTTTCCTTATCCTGCCTACTTTTTTCATGGGAAGTATCCCACTTTGCTCTATCTTTGCTTCCACTAAATATCCTTTACTATTTCCTTGTAGTGGACTAATAGTTGATACAAACTGTTGCATTTTTTGTATTCACGCCTATCTAATCCCTTGTCCAAACGCGCCCAATCCACATCATTCAATAAGTATAGCCGCGACGAATATAAATCGTTTTGTACGTTAGGGTGCAATCGCATAAACTCATCAAACGATACTCTCGCCACGTCTTTTGTAACACTTTCTACCTGCCTATCCGTTACCTTTACACGCTCTTGCTTGCCGCCTATCGGGCCTATTTTCTTTCTCTTTCTCGACAGTTCAAGTTTCCGTTTGGCAAGTGCGAAGTATGCGTCCACTGGCGATTTCAATTTCCGTTCTGTGCCGTTAAACATATAGTCGCAGGTTGCCTTAACATACTGTCCGCTCTCCACTTCAGTCATAAGTTTAATTGCCTTGTAGTATGTATCCGCAAACGTAAAGTGCCACATTTTACTGTTAAGATTTTTCGGCTGCTTGCCGCTTAACTCGATTTGCTTATCTTCTTCCAACAAGTCTACTATGTTACTCCAAAAGAAATTTTCTTTATCGTCCTGCGGCTCTGCTACTTTTTCGTTCGTAAACATATACTGACAGATATTCCGCACCATTCTCCCCGCCGAAGCGTCGTCAGATTGCCGAATTAAATCCCAATACAAGTCATAGAAAGTAAATTGCCTTAGTTGTTTCTGTTCCATTGTTCCCCCGTTATTTTATTTGTTTACAAGCATTTAATGACCGCTTGCAAGTCTATTGTTAGCGCATACGCATCACCTCCTTTAATTACCCTCTATATTAACAAGGACACGAGTTTGTAAATTATAGATGTTTCTAATGAGAATTAAGAAAAAAGTTGTATCCTTCTATATTAACAAGGACATGAGATTTGAAAACGTGGCGGCTTACACTAAAATTTCTCATAAAATTCTTATTTCCTTCTAAATAACCAAGCACACTTATCCTGAAAAGTACATGCCCAGCAATAAAATTTTTACATATTTCTTTAACACCATCCACTTTAACAAGGACACAAGATTTGGAATTACAACCACTTCTAGAAAATTTTTTAATTATCTCTCCTCACTTCTCCTAGGACACATTTTTGAAAAAAACAACCGTTTGAGTAAAAATTTAATCAAATTATAATAAAGCTCTCTACTATAAAGCCATTGAAATAGCAAAAGTTCACTGTCTAAACAAAAAATTTCTTAAATAATTTCATCTCTCTATCTTAACAAGGACACCAGATTGCAAAAAAACAACCACATTTTCAAAATTCTAATCGAATCTTAATATTACCATCTACTATACCTAGAACAATTTTTTGAAAAAGTTCGGTGTCTAATCCAAAATTCCATCCATATTAACAAGGACACGGGTCTTCGAAAGTTCGCGGTTTTTTAAAAAATTTAATCAAATTTTAATCTTTCGCACGAAAAAGGAAGTCAATTGGCTACGATTTCCTTAAACCAAAGATTTATTTGTTTGATCTCTATAAATCAAACAATATGCCTATTTGCTTTTTGTTAAACATGGTCAAACATACAAACACTATTAATTATCAAGTCTTTCCATAATCTCATACAATCTTCTAATTCCATCACCATTCCACGTTTTTTCTTTTAAATCATATAGGTACGGAAGAATTAAAATAGGATCTTCCAGAGTCTCAATAACAGGTCTTAATTCCATGCCATTATTAAATATGTTTACGAAAACTACTTTGCGAGCTTTACATGAATACATTTTATTCCGTATATTCTTAATCTTAGATTTATACGACGGATCGTATTTTCCTGACCACAATTTGAAATCAAAATAAACGTCATCGCTCTTACTATCGAATTTTTCATATTTAGCGATATCCAACAACTCAAACTTTTTATCTATATATCTAAAAAGCTTTTTAGTTAATATACATCTGCCAACCACCTCGCCTAAAGCCCCTTGATATATCCTTTTTAAGACATTTTCAGCAAGAATATACTTTCCTGCTTGAAAACTAGTTGCATACCCACTTTCTTCAAAATATTCTTTTACTCCCGGTATCATCAAAACTTTATCGAGCATTACATATTTTTCATCTACACATTCCCATCCATAACCACACTCATGAAATGCTATACCAATCGGTCTAATCGACTTATTTACGTAATACTTATTGCTTTTTTGCGGCAATTCAATATATAATTCCGGAAATTGAACGTTGCCCAAGTCATCAGTTGTCGGGTCCCTCAATACTGCTTCCCTAACTTTTTCCCAATAATCGACATTATTTATAGTCCAATTTCCGATAACATTATCAAATAGCTTTTGTGACTGCGCAATTACACTCACAGCTTTAGCATTTAGAATTTGCTCTGATTGCAAAAGAGCCTGTACATTTCCGATTTGTTGACATGATTGCAAAAATGCTTTGAATTCCGGATTTATTGATTTTCCATCAAAATAACTTACCACTGGTTTGATTCTTTCAGCAAAATCTCTTTGATATAAAATATGAATGTTATTCCGTTTGTTGCCCGTTCTGCAAATTCTACCTATCGCTTGCATAGCGATTTTTGCAAAAGCCATATTAAAATGTGGCGCGTCTTTAGGATGAGCAGCGGGTTTACACCCCACACCATTATTAAGCTTAAAAGCATCGCGTACTCTCTTTTCTGCTTGCAAAACAGTTAAATTACCGACCTCTTGTAAAAACTTTACTTGGTAAATATATTTAATAAAATCCTCATCACTATCAAACCCTCGTGTCGGATTTACCATTACATGTGTCGGCGAATCTAAATAAATTGCATCGAAATCTTTCTCATCATTATTATATGATAAAGAGTTCACTTTCACCAAATCACTTTCTTTTCCGCTATCAAATTTATAGTGAATATTTTGACCGGCACCCATAGATCCATAGGTAGTAAATACAAATACTTTACCTCCATTTTTAAGCATTGTTAGGACATTCTCTCTACGGCGCTCAAAGATTTCATTATTGCCACAAAGAAAAACAATTTCAGCATCCACTCCGTACAGTTTTTTTAATTCGTTAAAGTACTGTATCAAATAATTATCTTTATCTTTATAAAACTCTCGTCCTTTAGTATTGGAGAAATACAACAATGATTGTATTTGCTTATTCTTAAAAAACGTTTCAACAGCCTCAGAAAAACATAAATACCGTTCCTGCAAATAATCCTCTAAATCGAGTATAGCGGAATACTGCCTATACAGCCTTTTTGCCTCATCAGATAGTTTATCCTCGTATCCAATCGAACCACAGTAAATATGCGTTCTTTCATATTGTGCAATCGACTTTGCAAATTCTGCACGCAATCTCTCTTCATCATCGGCACTCGGCTCAAACATCAGCTCATGCCGTTCCTTTCTTATATAATCCAAATCATAATTAGCTAATACAGTGGGAAGATTAGCAGATGCGGAAATACCGACAACTTTAGTCCGCTCAATTAAGCGAATCAAAAACTTCTCTGGCGTATCATTAAACGCAACATAATTGATGCGCGACTGAGTATCGTGGTTATCGTTATCTATAATATGATAGTACTTAAATCCTTTTTCGTATACCGTACTATCTAATGCATCATTGATTTTCCGATTGTGGCGTTTTCCTTTTCTAGACAACATAATATTGTAGGTTAAGAATTGCTGCATAGTTCCGTAAATGCCGAATTCTGCTAAAGCCGTTTTAATCGCCGATTCAAGCGTTATCTTAAAATCAGCTTGTCTACGTTCTTTCCTCAATGCAATATAGTTATCAGCTATAAATCCAACTCCGGTTTGGAAATAGTCTAAAAACTTTATGATGTCTCCAATTAGATTATAAATTGAATCGTTCTCTTCTGTATCTTTGCTCTCATTTAATTCTCGCACTTTTAGCCAATTGACATTTTGCGTATCGTCAGAATCCACTTCAATCCGCTTATTTTGACCATTAATTATAGTATGCAATTTATAATCTTGAAACAAAAAACTTACATCATCTCTGTATTCATCTTTGAGTTTATGCAAAAAATTAAGATTATGGTTTTCCATAATATCTTTCGCCATTATGCGAAAGGTATCAATTATCTCAGTAATCGGCGTATACTTGGCAGCAGAATACTCTGCTGACTGATCTGTTAAACTGGTTGTAAAATCAGTATCAAATAATCCGGAATATATTACCCTAAATACATTTACAATGCTTACCTTATTATACAAACCGTTTTGTATGATTCTATTTAATATTACATCCTTCGTTGTATCGAATTCATCAATAAAAACAGCACCCTTTGTTATGTATTCACTTTCAAACAAATTAATTGACGGTTCAATGATAGTAGAATAACGCAATAAGAACTTATCTAAACTCATTAGAAATATCTTCTTTTCATCCATAAATACTGTCGGATACAATGTGCCAATCCAACTATATTTATCGTCGTGCGCAATCAGTTGTTTTCTTTCTTGCGTAGAACGTTCTTTTCCTTTATCATCATATTTTAAATAAGCCGTTACCAAATCGCGTAGCTTTTTCTCCGACACCTCACTCAAATCATCACGGGCTTGTTGCACAAGAAGCCAATCCTCTTCTGCAATAGCATTTTTACGATTAATTACCTGAACTTCTCTATCAATCTTCCAAATAAGCTGTTTATCTTTTATATATTTTTCCAATTCCTTCTTAACAGCACCAAAATTCTTACAAAGATTATCAACATTATTCTCGACACGCAAAACTAGCCGTTCAAAATCCTCCTCTTTTCCTAATTCCTTAAATCTCTTAAGCAAATCATCTTCGGGTAAATTCTTTTTAAGTTGCGTAATAAAAAATATTTTTCCTTTGATTTTATTATAATTTTCGGCAATGAACTTTGTTACCGCATAGGTCTTTCCCATACCGGTAGGCATATCAATCAACAGCAATCCGTTGTTGTTTTTATTATCTACACAAAACTTGCCAATTAATTTTTGCATAATTCAACCTTGTAAATGTTAATAATCCACCGCTCTACTTGCTCATCAAATCTAATAAATTTCGATAAGAATTAACCACGTCGTAATGCACCTCGCCACTGTTGAGCTTTTCGAATAGTTTTCTTGCGCAAGCGTTCTTAGCTATTTCTAACTCATCACGGTGTTCTTCGCTACCCTTTGTCTCGGCAACAAAGTAAATATGCTTGACCGAGCCTTCGTAAAACGCAATCGCCCAATCCGGACTGTAATTTCCTACGGGCGTAGGTATTTTGAATCCTTTGGGTAATTTTGCATACACGCACACCTTATCCTCGTCACGTTCTAAGTCAAGTGCAAAATCTCGCTCTATATTGCTGTCAAAAACGACATAAGGCGTTACATGCTTATCGGCTTTGACAACTCTGTCAAAAGCGATAGCACCACTCCCGACTAATATATCATTATCATAAGGCTCTTCGTCGGAGATATTATACGTGATAGCATCGACAATCATATCAGCTTTTTGTTCGTTAATAAACCGCGCCGCTTTGCTTATAAACTCTTCAGGATTATCTTTGAACATAGCAAATATGTCAGAACGAATACCTTGCAAAATCTTAACTACGGTCTTTCTTGTGAGCGTTGTGCCTTGACAAATCTTGCCAATAAGGTCGTACGCGACATTTGAAGAGCCTGCATTTCTCAGTGATGCAATCTTGGTCTTGCCCTCATTGAATTCAACTGTATCCGTTCCCTGCGCGCCTATCGTTCGAGAATATGTTACTGACTTTACAAACATTCTTTCATCAATCGCTTTTATCGCTTTCTGTATAAGCTCGTAGCTATTGAACGAGACGGTATAAGCGTACTTATGATTGATATAATTCCAAAGCGTTTGAAACTCTTTTTTAGCAAAATTCTCGTTTAAATTGTTTTCGGTAATTTTCGACTTGTTACCGTTCCCAATCATGTCATTCAGCGCTTTATCGTCATAAATACCTTGCACCAACTTATTTATGCCGTCAGACATAGCTTCCAATTCGGGAGGTAATTGCTCTATTTTACCACTCAAAACAGCGTCACGATACTTATCCGTGACTTTGCCGTCTTTATCGATATATGCATTAGATATAAGATAAAATTGTATGCCCCACGCCTGCTCCTTTGTAATCTCGCAAAGCGTACCATCGGCAAGCCGAACAAGCTTACCAACAAAATATTCGGTTGTAGCTTTTGTCGGACGCTCGTACAGCGTATCTTTAATTTCTCTTTGCAGTCCTCCGGCAAATGATTTGTAACTATCGCTTGCAATAATCGTGAGAGTGTTAACGTCATGGACTTTACTACCCCATACACTGAAATCCATCCTCTCACCTGTACGATTTACGCAAAGCCGCATACCGCGCCCGACTTCTTGTCGCTTGCCGATATCACTATTGCTTTGCTTCAATGTGCAAATCTGGAATACATTAGGGTTGTCCCACCCTTCGCGGAGTGCCGAGTGAGAAAAGATAAAACGCGTCGGCTCATCAAACGACAAAAGTCGTTCCTTGTTTTTCAGAATCAAATCGTAAGCGGAAATATCATCACAAACGCCGCGCTTTTCAATCGAGTTCACCACTCTATTCGTCTTTTTGTCTATAGAAAAATAACCTTTATGTGTATCGCGAACATCAATATTTTTAAGATACTGCACATACGGCGTTTCAACAAGCGTTATATAATCGTTGAGTATGCTCGTATATTCCTGCTCGAACATCTGTCCGAAGTCGCCTAATAACTCATCACCGTTATCGTCGTATTGCCTATAATGCGCCACCTCATCGATAAAGAAAAGCGACAAACATTTTATGCCTTTATAGAAAAGTGCTTCTTCTTTTTGAAAGTGCGAAAGTATAGTTTCGCGTATTTGAATACGCCGCATATCGCGCTCGGACACATCTCCGCTCGCTTCACCTACCGCCAAAGTCAAACCGTTCAAAAACGTAACAGTATTGTTAAAAGCATTAATATCTTTAACGACATAACCATTTTTATATTGCTCTATTGGGAAATTGGTTCTACCAGATGACAGCTCATAAAGATTATCATTAACGCTGACAATTCTCGATATTCTTTCTATATCCGAATTCGCCTTACGAGATTCGAATGCAATCCTTGCTCTCGGCGGTTTGTTCGGATCAAGCAATATTTGCGATAGATAAACAAATCCGTCCGTACCGCGAAGGTTATGCAATTCAAATCCTTTTACCTCTATCTTTTTTACAAGTTTCTTTTGATATGCGTCGAGCGCATCCAAGACATACACCAAATTATGTACATCTTTATGTGTAGCCGAATAGTTGAGCGCAAACAAAGGATTGAACAACTTAATGCTCGATTGCGTAGCGTCGCCGCCGAGCTTTTGCGGCTCATCGAGAATGATTATAGGACGGTTAGCGGCAATTACGTCAATAGGTCTACGACTTCCGAAGCTGTCCTGCTTGCTGTAAATAATACGCGCTGCCTCGTTCTTTGCGCCTTCTTTGAGCGATGACGCGAACGCTTGCGCGTTGATGATCATAACATAGATATCTTTGCTTGCCGAAAAGTTATCGAGCTGATTGAGGTTTTTGCTATTGTAAATAAAATATCGTGCCTTTTTGCCGTACTGTTCAAAGAAGTGATCTTCCATAACCTCGAACGACTTTTTAACGCCCTCGCGGATAGCTATACTTGGCACTACTACTATAAACTTGCTCCAGCCATACTTTTTGTTCAGCTCGAACATCGTTTTTATGTAACAATAGGTTTTGCCCGTGCCAGTTTCCATTTCAATATCAAGCGCGCAACGGCACCCCACACCGAACGGCTTACTTAAATCGTTAGACTGCTTGATATTGTTGTTGAGCTGTAAAGCACGAATATTGTCAAGTAGCTTATCGTCTGAAAGCTCTATCGGAGCATTACCGAAACCGCTTCCATCGTCACCAATGTAGCTAACGTCACCCTCAAACAGCGATTGCTGAACTTGCTTTTCTTGCTTGCCTAAATCGCGCAAGTACGAAACTCTATCGTTAAACGACTGCCCGTCAAACGCATTTATGACCGCCGTCACCGCTTCTGTTTGATATTCTTGTATTTTGAATTTGAATTTCATTATTTGTTTTCTCCAAAAATATTGTTGAGAAAATCTATACAACATTGTATCTCGTCGTTTGATATATTCTTTGCCACACTCATCCAATTTAAATCAATATGTGCATAAACCTTATCCCGTACTATTTTTATTTTTTCAACTATATCGCCATGTGTTTGCATAAACTCGGATATTAACGTTTGATTCAAATAAGGATTATTATGTACCGAAATTTTATTGTTTTTTGTATGTGCCAATAATGCATAAAGATAATTAACAATCAACATCTTTTTGCTTTCAGTCAAAGCGTCGTATTTCAAGAATTGTTCAATATCAATCAATTCAGCAACTGTCGGCGGATTGTCGATTAAGTCTTGATATACAAATTTAATTTTACTAAATGCAGTAACTTGTTCTTGCAAGAGCTCATTCATTATAGCACCTTCCTTGTAGTAACCTAACTATATAGTTAAGATATTGTCGCTTGTATGCGTTTTTTGAGTTTTTCGGGAATTTCATCTATGCTGTCATAGACAATCGTATTGACCTGTGCCACATCGAAATGCAGGCCATTAGACATTTCACTTTTTTTGCATATATGTATTACTTCTTTACCTAACCCCAAAGCATATCCCGCTTCATAATACGCCCCATTGTTGTGATTCGATAGCTCCGCAATTACAAATTTACTATTGCGTATCTCAAATAACATTTCAGGAACAATTTGATGATTATGCTCAATCTCATCCATAATACGGGCATTGTATCCTTTCAAACCTTCTTTTATCTTTTCGCGCAATGCTTGCGTTTCTTCTCCAAACTTCATAGCAACAAAAACATTCTTATTGTTTACTTGTGTCTTTTGCAGGTCATCAACCCTAGCTAAGCCATTAGCCGTCAAACTAATAAATCTACCACCATAATGTAACACATTTCCATTGGGATAATTCCAAGTAATATAGTCTTTTTTTACTAATGTTTCCAAAATAAAATCTATTTGATTTAATCTATACTTTTGCTTTAATTCATTTTTCACGCTATCTTCGCAAACCGTAAAACAAAGGAGCGCTAAATCAGCAAAAGACAGAGAAATCTTATCTCCATCGAATTTTGACATTTTATCTAATTGTAATAAAATTAAATCGATTTTTTCATTAAAATTCTTCGGATACCAGTTTTCAACCATTTCAGGCGTAAGATTATATACTTCCACATATTCATCTGTTATATATTTTTCATAATCCTCTGCACTAACAAGTACTGCACGCCAATCATTTGGATTATAAAACAAATAGCTTTTTAATTGTTCAGTGTTATATTTTTCTAACTGAGCTCCATTTCTAAAATTAACCCTTTCATTTGGGGCAAAAAAATTGCCACAAGTAGGACATCCGTAATAATATAACTTATCGGTTACGGAGTGATACCAAATATCTATATCTTCTTTTCCGCAAATTGGACATTTGTTACCATATCCATTTTGAAAATTTCCCATGTATTTACACCATCCCTGCAGTAGTAGAACTATATTTGTTAAGATTTGTTCGAATTTATTGGCAGTAAAATTGACAAGAAGCAATACACTTTAAATTCTGAGCAATATTCTTACTTATCAAGTACTGTTATAACCGTGAGTTAAATTTGAAATAGGTTTAGCTGTATCATATAATCTTAATATCATATTTTTATGGAAAACTCTTTTTTGATTTCTTCGCTACTAGGCGACTTTGGTATAATCATTAATTGCGGAAATAGCAATAGGAATGCACAACAATTTTTGTCATTATTTTCAAAGAAATATGCTATATCGCGCATACTTTCAATCGCGGTTTTTGCTTTTTTTAAATTATCGTTGAATCCATGAATGAGTTTATTTAATTCATATTCTTCATCGAACTCACTTTCATCTAAATCGTTATCTACAAAGAAACCTGTTCCATTTAACCACTTAGATAAATCTCGACTTTTATTGTGAACAAATTCATTTCTCATCTTTTCTGCAGTTTTTAAATTACCATAATAGGACTGACTTTTATCAACATCTGTTCTTAGAATAAATTTTGAAATAAGCTGGAACTTACTCAATAACGACAATTTGTCAAAATTATCATAAAATTCTTCATCGCCTAAATTTTTCGCCGCATAATCGTTAAGATACGATTCAATTGCCATTATAGCAAACACACAAGTTATAAATGTAGGATGAACAGCATCATCGTAATACTCAATGCCGTAACTATAGTCCTGCTCTCTTTTTATCTGCTCAATTCTTTCTTTCGCCAAAAAGTAATTCTCTATCGCAATTTCTGAATATGCACTACAGAGTAAATTGATACGCGCAAAACCCATTATAACACCCTCCTAATAGTATTCGGGCTATATGTAGCGAAAATTTGGTCGAAATTGGCGGCAGTGCTGTCGCTACTCAAACTACTGTCGCGGAATACGGCGTAAAGCGGTTTTAACTGCGCTATCGTTTTTACGATTTCGTCGGTTACGTCGTTATCAAAGCACGCAATTAAATCGTTATCGTCGACAATAAAGACTTTTTTGCCGACAATTTCTTTTTCCTCTATTTTTGCAGATAACGGCTTGCCAAGTTCAAGCATTACTTGGAACAACAAGTCAAGCGGTGTACGGTCGGGCTGAATATTATCTTCAAGTGTATCAAGTAATGTTTGCTCATACTCTTCCGGTTTATAATAGACTGGCTTCATATTTGAGCTGTCAAGTTTTAAAACACGAAAACCAATATCAAGGTCTTTTGCCTTATCTCCGTACTCTTGATTGATTTTTGCTCCAGCACGGCGTATACGTTCTTTGCCTATCTCACAAATATTTTTATACCCCGCTTTATACGCCTCGCTCTTTTCATCACAAACTTCTGGAAGTTGCACCATAATAAATTTACGATGTCCCCCGTCTTCTGCATTTAACTGCATAACGGCGTGTGCGGTTGTTGCTGATCCAGAAAAGAAGTCAATAATAGTATCACTGCTACTACAAATTGACTTTACTATTTTTTGAGCAATATAAATCGGTTTAGGGTTATCGAACGGCAACCCCATGGCATCATCACTACCACCATAATAAATTATAGATGACATTGCTTCTGTTAAATTATCTTTAAGAAAATATTTTTGATTGGGAACAGTTGTTTCATCGATACCAAATTCAATTTTATTAGCAGCCAGTAGTTCATCCATGGTTTTATCAGTAAATCTCCATCCTTTTGCTGAAACCGAACAAGGCTTATGTGTAATAGGATGTATAAGTGGACGGTGAGAACGCGTTTCGGGTTTATCTGGAGCCGCCATTGATACCGTACGATAAATATCTCCATTATCATCGATTAATGAATATGCAAGCTCACCTCCGCTAAACTCGGTCTTATTAGTATTTAACCACTTTTTGTACTCATCACGCACGACAGAGTTTACAACACCATGTTTCTTTATTAATGACTTCACTTTGTCTATCATTAATGAAGCGTGTTCTTTTTCTTTTGTAAATGATACATTAGCAAAAACTTCTTTATTTTTACAAAATACTAAAATTGACTCGTGCTGATAAGAAATACCAACAACAGCTCCTTTCGGGTTACGTTTATCCCATATAATTGTGCCTAATTCATTATACTGACCAAATATTTCTTTGCATATTTGTTGTAAATTATTAGCTTCATTTTCATCAATATGTATAAATATCGCTCCGTCATCAGAAAGTAAATCTTTTGCCAAACGTAAGCGTGGATAAATCATATTTAACCAATCGGTATGAAAACGACCATTGCTTTCGGTATTTTGCACAAGTCGATTGCCTTGGTCGTCATACTGCCCGCTATTCTCAGCATACTCATCACTGCTCTGCGCAAAGTCATCGTTATATACAAAATCGTTACCAGTGTTATACGGCGGATCTATGTATATCATTTTTATTTTGCCAAGATACGTTTCTTGCAGCAATTTAAGTACATCCAAATTGTCCCCCTCTATGTAAAGGTTTTGCGTGTTATCAAAATCAACGCTATCCTCTTTACAAGGACGCAATGTTGCCGATATAGGCGTATTTGCAAGCAACACCGATTTTTGCTTATCCGGCCAAGTGAATTGATAGCGCAATTCTCTATCGTCAATCAAAGTATCAGCAAGCTCCTGCTTTAGCACATCAAAATCCACCGCAAGCGCAGGCGCACCGTCACGCAACACTTCCGTTACCGCATTCGGAAACAACTCCCGAATCTTCTGTATATTCTCTTGCACTTTGTCCATTGACATCATTTTAAGTTTATCCATTGTTTTGCTCCTCTAACTTTTGTTTAAATAAATCACTGCCGTCGAGATTTTTCAAAGCGACTTTCTTTGTTTTTCCACTTTCATTGGTATAAGCAAGTATTATACTTTTTGTATCTATCAAATAATCATACGATTCTTCATGTTTCCAAGCATACCATTTAAATCTTTTTTCAGTTATAGTAAAGGCTTTTATATTTAATGGGCAAACTTTTTGATATTCATACACACGATTAAATGTAGTAAAATCCTCGTCGTATGGGACAATTCGTTTTAATACTTTTTTTGATTTGTCTAAAAAGAGTATTTTTATATCTTTCATAATTTTCGTGTTTGAACTATTATTATAAATATCTATCTTCGTTTCTAATATAAAACATTTCGATTCATCGAAATCGCATCTACATATTGAACCTATTGAATCTTGCTTTTCAAATGAGATTTGCGTATCAACCGTTGAAACCTTCAACTTACCGGAATTTGACCATGAATTTAATACCCAGCCTAAAAACGTGCCTAACAATGTGCCAGCTACACCAATAATCGCTGCCCATAATCCTTCTGTCATGCTAACTCCTCCAACTTGTGCTTTATTTCCTTTAGTTCTGCGTTCAGATTAAACCTCCGCTTAGATTGCTTTTCAATATCAACGGCGTGTTGTAGTTTTGCTATTTCTTTTTGTAATCGTTGTATCTCGTCATATCGCACAACAAAGTCTTTCGTACTTTCGGATTTTCGTGCGGCTATAGGTATAAGCTCATCTATGATTGCCGTGTAAATATCTTCCAAGTTCGATACGTTAATCGGCAATTTGATTAAACTATCTGCCGTCCACTCTGTATAATAATACTTGCCGATTTTCATATTTTTTTCGCCGTACTCTTTATACGCACCGTAAAGTAGAATTTGGTTCTCGTGGCGTAATAAAAACACCGTATGTAAGTTTATAGCCTTATCAAGTGTAGACAAAAATAGCGATGGTATTGTTCTATCATTCAGCACGATTTCAAAAACATAGATTTCTTTTACCATATCGCTTGCGGCAAAGTTCATAGTATCAGCGTTTAGAACATTAGTAAGCGTAACGGACATTACATTACCTGTGTCCGCTTTAACTTCCTTGCTCGCGCCTATAAGCTTATACAGCTCCGGTAGTTTAAAGTGTTTATTGACTTGTGTTTTACTGCTTAGATCGAACATGGTTCTCCTTTTAGAGGTTAGGATTTAGGGATTAGGGGCTAGCAACTGGCAATCACCTATTTGCTAAACCCTATCCCCTAATCTCTTTATCAAAACATTTAACATTTTGCCGATTTCGTTTAGCAAGTCTATAACTTTATCGGGATAATCTCTATCGGCATACGGTACAAGTTCTAACATTTTGCAAATTTCAACTTGCGTTAAAAGTTCTGCTTTCGAGCCGTTAGCTATCGACAAAAACCGAATATATTCTTTTGTACTATTGCGATCATGTCCTTCGGCTATATTTGACGGAACAGAAATTGCCGCTCGACGCATCTGATCGATTAGAGCATAATTTCCTTTATCCGGTATCATATCAGTCAAGCAGTATATTTGTTTCACCAATTCCATCGACTTTTGCCATACAGTAAGGTCTTGATATTTTTCCATATCCTAACTCCTATACCCTAATTCCTAACTACTACAAACGACACAAGCTCGAAATCGTCAAGTCCGTCAATGCTCTGTTGGAACAAAACTTTGCTCCCAACTTTAAATAACGATTTTAGATCGTTTTCTTCTTTTACTTGCACTATGCTCGCTACTGCGGCATCGAGCAACGCATTGTATTTATCCATTTTTGCGCCGTCTTTCGTTTCCTTATTAAACTTGCGGCACAAATCGGCAAGCGGCTCCTGTTTTCCCTTTGCCGTTGTACGCAAAACGTCAAGCGTAGATTTTACGTCCAAGTGGTTGCTTAGCACTTCGCCGCTGTCTTTAAGGTACACCAAATAATACGGATGCAAGCGGTTTTGCTTGTTTATATT
>CAMWLQ010000008.1 GCA_947175195.1 uncultured Clostridia bacterium
TGGTGCCGGTGATCGGAGTCGAACCGATACGGGTTATTAGCCCACCGGATTTTGAGTCCGGCGCGTCTGCCAATTCCACCACACCGGCAAAGCATAGTTATTTTACAACACTTATCATTATTTGTCAAGCATTTTTGCGCAATATGATTTGGCTTATAATTTTCGGTTGCCTTTTTTATTTGTATGTTATATAATATATGCGACAAAATTATTTCGGACGGATTATGAACAAAAGCATTAAAGTAGGAATAGTAGGCGCAAACGGTTATGCCGGCGCGGAAGTGCTTAGGCTGATTGCCGAACACCCCGACGCCGAGCTTAAGGTAGTTACAAGCCGCGCTCAGCTCGGCAAAAAGGTATCGTCGGTATTCCCTGCGTTGCCCTGCGATTTGGAGTTTTCCGACGCGTCCGACCCTGCGCTTAAAAACTGCGACGTCGTTTTTACGGCATTGCCCCAAACTGCGGGCGCGGCGCTCGTAGGCGAGCTTATAGACGCAGGCGTGCGCGTAATCGACCTGTCCGCCGATTATCGATTTGAGGACGTATCGGTTTACGAACGCACATACGGCGTTACGCATCCCCGCCCTGACCTTAACAAGCTCGCGGTGTACGGACTGTGCGAGGTCAACCGCGAACAAATAAAATCGGCTAAGCTTATAGCCAACCCCGGTTGCTACGTTACGAGCGTGCTATTACCTATGCTTGCCGTCACCAAAGCCGCAAAGGTTTCCAATATAATAGCGGACAGCAAGAGCGGCGTTAGCGGCGCGGGCAGGAAAGCGGACGAGGCATATGCGTACTGCACGCTTGACGAAAACTTTAAGGCATACGGTTTATTCACACACCGCCACGCGCCCGAAATGTCCGAAAAGCTGGGACAAAAGGTTCTTTTCACGCCCCACCTGCTACCCATTAAGCGCGGCATACTTTCCACCATATACTTTGAGGTTGACAATCCCGAGGCGGCGTTAAACGCGCTTAAAACGGCGTACAACGGCGAGCCGTTTGTCGGCTACACCGATACCCTCCCCGAAATCGGGTTTGTGTCGCACACCAACCGCTGTATGTTCGGATGTCGTTTCGACGGCAAACGCGGCATAGTTATATCGGTGATAGACAATCTATTAAAGGGCGCGGCAGGTCAAGCGGTGCAAAACATGAACATAATGTTCGGGCTTGACGAAACCGCGGGATTGCCCGTTTACGCACCAATTTAACCTTTTCGGCATATATTAATTCGGTCAAATACTACACCTGAGCGCTTATGCGCCCACCCTCTCCCAACGGCGAGGGCAAAAGAGGAAATACTATGAAGGATTCCATTAAATCGACTATCGAGCGCGCAAACATAATTTGCGAGGCACTGCCCTACATACGCAAGTACAGCGGCAAAACGCTGGTGATTAAGTACGGCGGAAACGCAATGAACGACGAGGCAATCACCACTACCATACTGCAAGACATAGCCGCGTTAAAGATTGTGGGCGTAAACCCCATACTCGTCCACGGCGGCGGTCCCGAGATAAACAAAATGCTGTCCAGACTGGGCGTGCAGCCGCAGTTTAAAAACGGACTGCGCGTTACCGACGAGCAAACGATGGAGGTCGCACAAATGATTTTGTGCGGCAAAATAAACAAGAACATTGTGGGCGAGCTTAACGGCTTGGGCGTTAAGGCAATCGGGCTTTGCGGCAAGGATTCACTGCTGATTAAGGCGGAAACGCTCGACCCCGAGCTGGGCTACGTAGGCAAGATAACCGAGATAAACGCCAAGCTGTTGGAGATACTCGCACGCGACGAGTTTATACCCGTCATAGCGTCAATAGCAACCGACGAAAACGGCAACAGCTACAACGTGAACGCCGACACTGCCGCGGCGGCGATTGGCGCGGCAATGCACGCGGAGAAACTGTTGTTCCTTACCGACATCGACGGCATTATGACCGACAAGGACAACGCGGAAACGCTTATCAACCGCATTACGGTATCGGGGCTGCAAAAGATGATTGCCGACGGCTCTATCTCCGGCGGCATGGTACCCAAAGCACAAAGCTGCATAGACGCAATCGAACGCGGCATAAACAGCGTGTTTGTGCTTAACGGCACGCTCCCCCATTCCATACTGCTTGAGCTGTTTACCGACAGCGGCGTGGGCACGATGATAGAGCGCGGTTAAGATAAAAATAATATCAAAAATCACTGCGGCTTAATATACCGCAAAAGGTGAAAAAATGAACATAAACAAAATAAAAGACGCCGAGGCAACGCACTACATGCCCGTATTCTCACGGGACAGCTTGGTATTGGACCACGGCGAGGGCAACTGCCTATTCGACATAAACGGCAACAAGTACGTCGATTTTGTAGCCGGTATCGCTACTAACATACTCGGCTACAACCACCCAGAATACACCGAGGCGGTGTGCAATCAGGTAAAAAAGCTGATGCACGTGTCCAACCATTACTACACGGAAATTCAATCGCAGTACATAACGCGGCTGTGCGAGGCGTCGGGCTTTGCCCGCGTATTCCTGTGCAATTCGGGCGCGGAGGCAAACGAGTGCGCAATCAAGCTTGCGCGGCGGTATTTCAAAAACCACGGCGGCGACAAGGTAATCCTCTACGCCGAGGGCAGCTTTCACGGCAGGACGCTCGCAACACTCACAGTAACGGGCAACACAGCCCAGCACGAACGGTATTCCCCGCTCCCGCAAGGCTTTGATAGCTTTAAGTACAACGACTTTGACGACTTTAAGAGCAAGCTGACCGACAACGTAGGCGCAGTAATACTGGAAACTATCCAGGGCGAACGCGGCGTGCGTCCGTTTTCCAACGACTTTTTGGTAAACGCGTACGCGCTGTGCAAGTCCAAGGGCGTGCTGTTTATTGTGGACGAGGTGCAAACGGGCATGGGCAGAACGGGAACGCTGTTCTCGTTTGAACATTTCGGCATAAAGCCCGACATCATAACAATGGCAAAGGGCATTGCGGGCGGCATCCCCATGGGCGCTTGCCTTGCCTCGGAAGAAGTAGGCACCGCATTCTCGCTCGGCGATCACGGCTCGACCTTCGGCGGCAACGCGCTTGCTTGCGCCGCGGCGGATAAAGTGCTGGAAATTTTGCAAAACGGCTTGCTTGAGCGCGGCGCTAAAATGGGCGTGTACTTGGGCAATAAGCTTGCTCACCTTTCCAAATACAACTTTATTACCGACATTCGCGGCTTAGGTCTTATGCGCGGCGTAGAGCTGTCCGACAAAGTGCCCGCGGCGGCGTTCGAAGGCAAGATACGCGAAAAGGGCTATCTCGTAAACGTGGCAGGCAACAACACGCTACGCCTTATTCCCCCTCTTACGATAACCGAACAAGAAATCGACGGGCTTGTTGCGGCACTCGACGAGGTGTGCGCCGCAACCCACGTATAGTCACAATCAACTACGCAAACAATTAATTTTCATATTTCAACACCAAACGCGCAAAAACAATTTGCGCGTTTTTACTTGATTTAATCTTGCTTTAATGATACAATATTATGTATTAAACAACATTTTAGCCAATATCGACCGAGAACGATTTTTACACTTCGGTCGTACGCATATCAAGGAGATTTCATGGACGTATCGTCATACAAACCCAAGGGCAAAATAGACCACAAGCACTTGCTTAATTTGCTCGATTATTCCACTGCCGACATTTACGAGATTTTGCATTTGTCGGAGTCGCTCAAAACCGCTTTCCACAAAGGAAAAAAACACGAGCTTTTAAAGGGTAAAACCTTAGCAATGATATTCAGCAAATCGTCTACGCGCACGCGCGTATCCTTTGAAATGGGTATGCACCAGCTTGGCGGACACTCGCTGTTTTTGTCGAGCAACGATATTCAGCTGGGCAGAGGCGAAACCATTCACGACACCGCCTGCGTGCTGTCGCAATACGGCATTGACGGCATAATGATTCGCACCTTCAAGCAGTCGGACGTAGAGGACCTTGCACGCTACGGCACGTTTTCGGTAATAAACGGACTTACCGACGATTTTCACCCCTGCCAAGCGCTTGCCGATATATTTACGGTTTACGAAAAGTACGGTCGGCTTAACGGCATAAAGCTTTCGTACTTCGGCGACGGCAACAACATGGCGCACTCGCTTATGCTTGCAGGCGCAAAGACGGGCATGGAAGTGTGCATTTGCTCGCCCGAGGGTTTCCAACCCAATCCCGATATAACCGCGGCGGCGCAAAAGTTCGGCAAGGTTACGGTAACTGACAGCGTAGAGGAGGCGGCAAAAGACGCCGACGTACTTTATACCGACGTATTCTTCTCTATGGGACAAGCCAAAGACCACAAAAAGGAAAAAGCGCTTATGCCCTACCAGGTCAATGCCGACGTAATGGCAATGGCAAAAAAGGACGCCGTGTTTATGCACTGCTTGCCCGCGCACCGCGGCGAAGAGGTTACGGCGGACGTTATAGATTCCGAACGCTCGGTAATATTCCAAGAGGCTGAAAACCGCTTACATGTTCAAAAAGCGGTTATGTGCCTGCTCATGGGAAAAAGATAGAAGGACAACAAAATGTATTTGGCAATACGCCGCGCTACGGACGAGGACGTCGACAACGTACTGCGGGTAACAAAAGAATCGTTTTCGCTTTACCAAGAGGAACTGCACGTAAACTACGAGGTAAAAGCGCTTAAAGAAACAATAGAATCCACACTGCACGACATACGCGAAAACGCCGTGTTTGTGGTGGAACGGTTTGGCGTGCTTGTGGGCGCTATCCGCATCAAAAAGCTGTCGGATGACTTGTGGTACGTATACCGATTCGGCGTAAGCCCCAAAATCAGCAATACAGGCTTGGGCTCGGCACTGTTGGACGCGGCGGTAAACTTTGCGCACGAAAACGGCGCAAAAGCTATTGCGTTGCACACCAATTCTAAATACTACCGTTTGGCACGATACTACTACGGAAAACAGTTTTACGTACACTCCACCACGTTCGACCGCGGGTATGTGCGCGCACTGTTCGTGCTGGAGCTGGAGCAAAACACAGGAGTAGACCTATCCCCCGCATTTTTGCAATAAATTTGGTGTTATACCCAGAGCAAGCTCTGAAACGGCGTGCTTTGCGCACGATGCCGCTACAAGTAGCGGGCATTACACCAAATTTGTTCTTGTCGCATTTTTGCAATTGCAAGCAAGCAAAAATGCTCCTCAAATAGGAGTTAATTATGGACTATGTTATAGCCACTGACAGCACCTGTGACATTCCCAAACAAATGCTGCGCAGTATGCAGGTCTATTCGCGCGACATGACTTACTTTGTAAACGACGTTGCGTACGGTAAGGATGAGGCTAACCAACTGGAGTTTCATCAATTTTACGACGCCATGCGTGCGGGTGCGCGCACAAGCACGTCTATGATAAACGAACAAACGGCACGCGAATTTTTGACCGAGCTACTCGCTACGGGCAAAAACGTGCTGTATTTGTCGTTTGCCTCCGCCCTATCCGGCACTTACGATAACTTTAGGCGCGTGGCGGACGAGTTGAACGCAGTAAACGCCAACAAGGTATACGTTGTGGACTCCAAATGCGCGTCGGGCGGCGAAGGATTGTTTGTAACGCTTGTCGCTCAAAAACGCGACGATGGCGCAACGTTTGCCGAGGCTTGCGAGTATGCCGAAAAAATACGCGACAACGTTATACACTACTTTGTCGTCGAGGACCTTAAGTACCTCGCCCGCGGCGGGCGGCTGGGAAAAGGCTCGGCTATCTTCGGCAATATGCTCAACATAAAACCCGTACTGCATGTTGACGAGCTGGGACGGCTGATCCCAATTAAAAAAGTCATCGGCAGAAAAAAATCGCTTAGCATGCTTGTGGAAAAAATGGACGAACGGTACAACAGGAGCAGCGACACGGTATACATTACGCACGGCGACTGCTATGAGGACGCCAAATTCGTTGCCGACGCCGTAACCGCCAAGTTCGGCGTACACCCACAAATTTTGCCGCTAAGCTACGTTATAGGCAGTCATTCGGGTCCCGGCACTGTCGCGCTGTTCTTCACCGGCGACAGCCGCACGGAAAAATAGACAATAAACAAATAAAATAAAAATCAATAGCACTGCGCTATTGATTTTTTGTTGAACGTTATAATAATTGTAGCGGTATGTTAATCCAACAAGCTGTCCAAGTTCATTGAATACGCGGGAAGAAAAACGTCGAGGAAATATTGTACGGATTTTTCGGGTACGCCTTTAAGGCTTTCCAGCGTGGATTTGTACGCTTTTTCAAACTCTTTATTTCCAACGGAAATTTCCTCCACGCACTTAATAAGCGCGCTCATCTTGTCCGCATGCTTTACAAATATGTATTCGGGCTCTTTTCTATCCGCTTTTACGTACGGCGAAAACGCGGACTTAAGCTCGTCGGGCAGCGTGTCCACCAGCTTTTGCTCGGCGCGGTGTTCGATTTTTTTGTACGCTCGATTGATGTCATCGTCAAAATACTTGACGGGCGTGGGCAAATCCCCTGTTACGACCTCCGCCGATTCGTGGTAAAGCGCAATAACCGCAGCCTTGCACGCGTCCAGATTGCCGCCGTAAAGGGTGTTTTCTATCGTGCACAGCGCATGCGCTATCATCGATACCTGCATTGTGTGCTGCGCCACGTCCTCCACCGAAGTGTTGCGCATAAGCGCCCACCTATCGATGAGTTTCATTCTATCCAAAAATGCGAAAAATTTACTTACCATCAGTTATCCTTATTCCCAAACAAAGTCTCGTTCTTGCTGCATGTGCGTATTGTCTTTTTTGCAAGCTTAACAACGTTGTCGGTGTTGAATCCGCAAATCTCGAACAAGATTGATGCGGGCGCACTCATACCGAAACGGTCTATGCAGCACAATTCGCCGTCAAGTCCGACATACTTGTACCAGCAGCTTGACTTGCCCGCCTCGATTGCCACACGCGCGCGCACGTTGGACGGCAATACCGATTCCTTGTACTTAACTGTTTGAATATCAAACAATTCCATGCACGGCATACTCACCACGCGGGCGTCGATATTGTCCTTGGCAAGCTCCGCTTTTGCGTTGAGTGCGAGTGAAAGCTCCGAGCCCGTAGCGATAAGTATAACGTCGGGCGTTTCATTTTTGCTGTCCGCCGCAATATAGCCGCCGTAAAGCGCGTCCGTACTTGTGCAGTCGAGCTGCGGCAAGTTTTGGCGCGACGTGATTATTGCGGTCGGGCTTTTGCCAGTCCATGCCGATTCAAACGCGACAGCCGTTTCGGTTGCGTCCGCGGGACGGAAAACCTTTATTCCCGGTATTGCACGCAATCCGGTAAGCTGCTCTATAGGCTGATGTGTAGGTCCGTCCTCACCTACGCCGATACTGTCGTGCGACAGTACATAAACAACGGGGATGTTCATAAGCGCGCTCATACGAATAGCCGCTTTCATATAATCGGAGAACACCGTGAACGTCGCGCAAAACGGGAGCAATCCACCATGCAAATACAAGCCGTTGCATATCGCGCCCATTGCATGCTCACGAATACCGAAGTGAATATTGCGTCCGTTTTCGGTTGCGGAAACATCGCCGCCGTCCTTGATCTCAACCAAGTTAGAAGGAGCAAGGTCCGCCGAGCCACCCACAATAAACGGATTTTTTTGCGCTATCGCGTTGAGTATACGCAGTCCCGACGCGCGCGCCGCCTCCGGCTTTTCGGGCTTTTCGTAAATGCTGTCCAGCTCGTTAAAGTCAACGCTGCCCTTGCGCCATACCTGGAATTCCTCGTACTCTTCGGGGTACTTGTTTTTGTACGTCTTGACGGTTTTGTTCCATTCGGTTTGATACTTAGCAAACACGGGCGCCATTTCAGCTACGTGGTCGGCAACTGCGGGCGGAACTTCAAAAGCGGGCATCTTGTATCCGAGCTTTTTGCGCAATTCCTTAATGTTGTCGGCGCCAAGCGGCGAGCCGTGGCACTTGGACGTGCCCGCAAGCGGCGAGCCGTAGCCTATTGTGGTGTTGATTATAATCAGCGACGGCTTGTCCTTATCGTCCTTGGCGAGCGTTATAGCCGCGGAAATCGCGTCTATATCCTCGCCGTTGTTGACGCGTATGACCTGCCAGCCGAGCGCCTCATGGCGTTTGCCGACGTCCTCGGTAAACGTAATGTCTATACTGCCCTCTATAGTTATGCGGTTGCTATCGTACAAAACGATGAGCTTGCTCAGCTTTTGCGCGGCGGCAAACGACGCCGCCTCGTTTTCTATACCCTCCATCATGCAGCCGTCACCGCACAGCGCATAGGTGTAGTGGTCTATAAGCGTGCAATCGGGCTTGTTGAACTTATTGGCCAGTATTCGCTCCGCCAATGCAAAGCCGACTGCGTTTGCCACACCCTGCCCGAGCGGACCTGTGGAAACCTCCACTCCGGCGGTAACACCGTATTCGGGATGCCCGGGGGTTTTGGACGTGTGCTGACGGAAACGCATAAGGTCTTCCTTTGTCAGCCCGTAACCGAACACATGTAAAAGCGAGTATAACAGCGCGGAGCCATGCCCTGCGGAAAGCACAAACCTGTCGCGATCGAAAAAGTTGGGGTCTTTGGGATTATGCTTAAGCTGCTTTGCAAATAACGTGTAAGCCATAGGCGCGGCGCCCAAGCATATACCAGGGTGTCCGCTTTTTGCTTTTTCTATCGCCTCGACGGAAAGCATCCTCAATGTGGATATTGTCAGTTGTTCGTTTGTCATTTATATCTCCTTTTACAAGTGTGTTATTCTTCCGTATCGACCGTTTCAAATTCGTCTTCTACGTCGTATGCCTCATCGGATTCGACGGCATAGTCACCCTCCGCCGTTTCGTACACCTCGTCGGTTTCGGTAGCGTAATCACCCTCCGCCGTTTCATACGTCTCGTCGGTATCGGCGGCGTAGTCACCTTCAGCCGTTTCGTATACCTCGTCGGTTTCGGCGGCGTAATCATCGTTCGCCGTTTCATATGCCTCGTCGGTTTCAGCGGCATATTCCTCGTCCGTTGTTTCGTACACCTCGTCGGTTTCCGATTGTTCATACGCCTGCTGCTCGGCATCGGCTATCAGCTCGTACAGCGGCGTGGTGTCCAAGCCCACAAAACCGTTAAGGAACGAATACAGCAATCGTGCAATGCTGAGCGAGCCGCCCGCCTTGTCCGATTCTATATATATGGGCAATACTGGATCGTGCACGCTGGTGCGAACGATAAAGTACCCGTCGGCATGCGACACGTAAGCGCGCACACCCTCGTAGTTGTCGTCCGAAAGCCTGAGCATGCGCTCTGACATTGCGGTCAGTCTTGCAATTATTTTGTCCGCAACCTCGCGCCAGTTTTCGCATGTAAAGCTAAGGCGAATATCGCGCTCCTCCAGCGGCATTTGCAGGTCGTCTATAAGGTCGTTAAGCGACATGCCCTTTTTGCGCAGTCCGGACATAACTATAAGTATCTTTGCTATAAAGTACGCGCCGTCGTCCAAAAAATAATGATCGGCAAAAGCCGCGTGCCCGCTGCTTTCTATGGCAAGCGGCGCGTCCACGCCCTCGTCGCACAACCGTTTTGCCTCGTCTATCACGTTGCGGTAGCCGCGTTTAAACCGCTTTTGAACGCCGCCGCGGCTTTCTATAAACATGCGCAAGCCCTCGTTGGTTACCGAGTCGGTAACGATTGTCGCGCCCTGATGATCGGGCAAAATCATTGCCGCAGCAAGCGCTATCAGCCTTGAACGGTTGATTTCCGTACCGTCGGCTGTTACCACCGCGCAACGGTCGGCGTCCGCGTCGAAAATAATACCCAGGTCCGCGCCCGTTGCTATAACTCGGTTTTTGAGCGACTGCATAGCCTCGGCGTTTTCGGGATTGGGCGCGTGTGCGGGGAAGTTTCCGTTCGGCTCCAAATACTGCGACGGCGAAATGTTGCCGCCAAGCGGCTCTATAACGCGCTTGGCAAAAAATCCACCTACGCCATGCCCCGCGTCCACCGCGATTTTCATCCCCTTAAGCGGAAGGAAAAGGCCTGTCCCCTTTCTTATCGTTTCGGTAAGCGAATCGCAGTACAGCCGCAAAAAGTCCCTGCGTATAACCGTAGACGTGGATGAACGTTCTGGCTTTTCGCCGTTATTTGCAAGCTCGATAATCTCGTCGAGCTGCGCCGAATTTACGCCGCCCTCGGGCACGAAAAATTTAAGTCCGTTAATATCGCTGGGATGGTGACTGGCGGTTATCATAATCGATCCGTCCGCAAACATGGACGGGAATTGCGTAACCATATACGCCGCAGGCGTGGAAAACAAGCCGCAATCGAAAATTTCCAGTCCGGCATACTTTAGTTCGGCAACGATTGCGCGCGAAAAGCCCTCGCTTGTAAGCCGACTGTCGCGAGCTATCGCTATTTTGCATCTGGGCTTGTCCATACGCCGCACTACCCACAGTGCAAAGGCGCTTGCCAAATCCCTAACGGCTTGCTCGGTAAGAGGTGCGCTCTTGCCCTCGGATTCAATCGCTCTGCCGCGAATATCCGTTCCGCTCTTTAATATGCCGTAATTATTCATACTCTCTCCTAACGGGCGTTACAGGTATATTATATATCTTTTAGTCGTGTTTGACAAATGTTTTGCCCAAAATTCGGCAAATTTCACAAAATCCGCAGTATGCCGTCGTAACCGCGCACGCTGTAATCCGCCGAACATTCCTTGCTTTCGCTCGGGTCGAATAGGCATGTGTCTATACCGCTGTTTATGCCGCCGCGAATGTCGGAATTTATACTGTCGCCGAAGATAAGCGTTCTCGACTTATCCACGCCGCCAAGCTCATTAAACACACAATCAAACAACCGCGGGTCGGGTTTATTGTACCCTATCTCCTCGGATATAAACGCGCCGTCAATACAGCCGTCCAAAGCCTTAAGCCGCTCATGAGCGACACGCGCAAGACCGTTGGTGAGTATGTATACCTTGATACCGCGATTGCGCACGGCAGATAAAAACTCCGTCGCGCCGTCCAATAAGAATCGCGTTTTCTTTAAGTTCTCCAAAAACGTTTCGCTAACTACAGAAACGTCAAAATCCTCGCCCAGCCGCTCTTTCAGCATAGAAAACCTGAGCGTATCGAGCTTGTCACGCTCTATCAGCTTGTCCTCCAGCTTTCGCCAAACTATGGCGGACGCCTCGCCGAATTCTTTTACTATCCTCTCGTCATCGGCTTTTACGCCAACCGCGCGCGCAGCACCTACTATGGACGTGCGCATAGCTTTTTGAAAATCCAGTACCGTATCGTCCGCATCGCAAAGCAGTATGTCGTACCTGTTGGGGCGCGGGCTGGACAAAGCGCATGATAGCTTTTGCACGCAGTCGCCCGATGTTGTATCTATCGTATAATCGGCATAGCGACTGTACAGCGCAGCGCGCTCGTTTACTATTTTTTCTATATCGGTCTTGAACGGTCTGTCCGATCCCGCAATGCGCTCCTTAAGCGTTTCCACAGGCGCAGTAAGACACACAATATCACAACGGCTGCGTAACGCGTTAATGTTGCGTTTATCGAGCACTGCCCCGCCACCGCACGATATGATTTCGGCATCCGAATTTACTGCCTGTAAAACGAGCTCATGCTCGATTTTTCTAAACGCACTCTCGCCGTTATCGCTTATATAGCGCGAAATATCGCCGTAGCGGGCTGTAAACACCTCGTCGGTATCAAACACATTACAGCCGTGTTTCGCCTTATATTGCAGGGCAAGCGAGGTTTTTCCGCTACCCATAGGACCGATTAACGCTATTCTTTGCACAGTAAATACCTTAACGCCAAAATGTAGCCGTCGCCGCCGAATCCGGCTATACATCCTGCCGTATGCTTTGCAAGCACGCTTTTTTGCCTGAATTCCTCACGCGCCAAAATGTTGGACAAATGCACTTCCACAGTCTTTGCCTTTACGCAAGAGAGCGCGTCGGCTATCGCATATGAATAGTGCGTGTACGCGCCGGCGTTGATAATAAGCCCGTCAAAGCCGCCCTGCTGCAGGCGATTGACTATCTCGCCCTCTATGTTGGACTGAAAAAATTCTATTTCCGCGCCGTGCGATTCGGCGAATTGTTTAATCCGCGCGTTAATCTCGTCCAAGCTTTCCGTGCCGTAAATTTCCTCGCGCTTTCCCGTCATGTTTATGTTGACGCCGTTAAGTACCAAAACATTCATCATTATCCTCCCAAACAGCCGTTCGCCTTTACGCGAAAAGCGACGTGCTCGTAAATATTTTCCACATCGAACGTGCCGTTAAGTAAAATCCTGTCGCCCTCTATCGCCTGATAGATGAGCATATCCCCGCCGTCCGCCACTTGTGCGCCGCCGTTACGGTTGCGCCGCAAAAACGGCGTCGCAGCAGAATAAACCAAATCGAACGCAAAGTCGAATGACGGCAGCACGCAAAATGCGGCAAGCGCGTCCTCGCCGTTTGTGCCGAGCGGCGTGCAGTTCACTATCAGCTCCGCCTGCTGATTGGCGTACAGCTCGGCGCCGCCGTACTTTGCAACAAGCCGAGCGGCATTAATATTGGACCGTCCAAGCACGTAAACCTTTTTACCCGAAGCGGTCAGCGCATTTACCACAGCGTGCGCCGCGCCGCCCGTACCCAGCACCAGTGCGGACTGCACGCTGCTCCGCCAGTCAACAAAGTTACGGTCGAGCGCGCGAACAAAACCTATGCCGTCGGTGTTGTACGCCGTTTTGTTCGAGCAACGCACAAGATTAACGGACTGCTCGTCGCAGTCGAAAAACCGCTTGATTTCCGACTTGTACGGCTTGGTGACGAAAAAACCGTCATAGTCGTGCAAAAGAGTGCGCACCGCCTCGCCAAGCCTGCCGTACTGCACGTCCAAAACGTCGAACTCTATATCAATACCAAGCGCGTCCGCGATAGCCTTGTGCACCGCAGGCGACCTTGTGTAAGAAATATCCTTGCCGAGCAATGCCGCTTTAAACACCTATCACCTCCTCGAAAAAGGACGGATAGCTGACGGCGACGCAGTCGGCGTTTTGTATTACACAGCCCTCGCCCGCCGCAGCCGCAACCGCCGCAGCCATTGCAATGCGGTGGTCGCCGTAAGAATCGACTTTGCCGAATACAAGCGGCTTGCCGCCGCAAACAACAATACTGTCGCCGCGCTGGTCTATATCCGCGCCCAAGCTACGCAGTGCGGCAACCGTCGTATTTATGCGGTCGCTCTCCTTATGCCTAAGCTCGCCCGCACCCTCGATTACGCTGACGCCGTCTATATGACACGCCAGCGCGCACAGCACGGGTATTTCGTCAATCAACAGCGGCACTTCGTTTTCGCCTATTATGATAGGGCGCAGCTTGCCGCCGCTCACGGTTATATCGCCGTAAGGCTCGTCGCAGTCGGTAAAATTATCTATACTCACCCTTGCGCCGATTTTGCGCAAAACGTTTATAAACGCCGTGCGCGTAGGATTAAGCCCGACTGATTTTACCGTACAACTGCCGTGCAAAGCAAGCGCCGCCGCAAGCGGATACGCCGCCGCGGAAATATCGCCGACTACCGTTATGTCGTTGCCGAAAAGAACGCTGTTTCGGCACGTTACGGTATTGTCCGCAACCGATACTTCGCCGTTGATCTTACTTAGCATAATCTCGGTATGGTCGCGCGTTTTAACCTTTTCGGTTACGGTGACCGACGACGAACAATTCAGTCCCGCAAGCAACAATGCGCTTTTTACCTGCGCCGACGATATGGGCATAAAGTATTCCAGCCCGCCGAGCGCCGACCCTATAACTCGCACCGGCAAATGCCCGTCGGTGTCCTCTATCCTCGCGCCCATAAGCCTCAGCGGGTCGATTATGCGCCGCATTGGACGGGCGCGCAAAGACTCATCGCCGTCTATACCAAACACTCCGTTAAGTCCCGAAAGCAAGCCTATAAGCAGCCGCGCCGTCGTTGCGGAATTGCCGCAGTCAAGCGAACACGAACGAAACGGCGCGCCTATTACGTGCGCGGTGTTACCTTCCAATGTAATGCTTGCGCCCAAAGCGCGCATACAATCGACGGCGGACAGCACGTCGGCGCACAGCGAAAGATTGCGCACCTCGGACTTGCCGACGGCGTAAGAGCAAAGAATAACCGCACGCACCGATATGCTCTTGTCGGGCGTGCTCATCAACGTTTTGTCGTAACTGTTCAGTTTGGGAACAGCTTTTTCGCTCATACCTTTTTGAGTTCCTTTATTGCTCCGTCATACCGCTCGATAAAGTCGCTTTGCGCTATGCGCACATTGGACACCTCGCCCGCTGCGGTCGGCAGCATGATCGTAATCATGTCGCCTTCGTTCTTTTTGTCATGCAACGCGCGTTCCTTGACCGATTTGGTAGAGGTGCGCGGCGGCGTTACAAACCGCTTGCATATCGATATTATTTGATTGTAAAAATCTTTGTCGATTATGTCTTTGCACATTGCACATTCGGTCATTATACCCTTAAGCACGTACTCGCCGTGAGTGGACTTATATCCGTCCGCCGCCTCCAGCGCGTGTCCTACGGTGTGACCTATATTCAAATTTTTGCGCAATCCGTTTTCTTTGGGATCGGCATCGACCACCGCCTGCTTGATCTCTATACACTTTTCTATAAGCGCGTATACGGCGTCGCGGTCGTATGCGATTATATTATCCAAATTATCTATGAGCATGGAGTAAGACTTTTCGGTGAGCAAGCATGTTTTTATCATCTCGCCGTAGCCGCACAGCCAATCCTCCTCGTACAGCGTTTCCAAAAAATGATAGGATATTATTACGCTTTCGGGCGCGTGGAATGTGCCTATAAGGTTTTTTACGCCACCGTAGTCGATTGCGGTCTTGCCGCCTATGCACGAATCCACCATTGCAAGCAACGTGGTGGGAATAACCACCCAAGCAATTCCGCGCATATAAAGCGATGCCGCAAGCCCCACGACGTCGCCCACAACGCCGCCGCCAAGCGCGGCAATTTTATCGGTGCGCTTTAATCCACGCGCGCCCATTGTCTCTAATATCGAAAACAAGGTTTGTTGGTTTTTGCTTTTTTCGCCAGCGGGTATGATAAACGCGTTTTTACTCAGCTCGGGATATAGCCGCGCAACGTTTTCGTCGGTAACGACCATTGCGCACAACGACAATGCGTTTTCTATATCGCCTACAATATTTTTTCCGTACATTACGTTAGTCGTCATACAGCGCTCTCCTTGTCGGCGTATCTTTGCTTGACCTCCGCCATTGTGTCGCCGCCCAGCATATCGGACAAAGCCTCGCACAACGCTATAGCCACCGCCGCCTCGCACACCACGCCGCCCGCAGGTACGGCGCACACGTCGGCGCGTTCCGACGCCGCAGTCGCTTGCTTGCGGGTAGAAATATCTACTGTGTTAAGTCCGTTCTTGAGCGTGGGAATCGGTTTAAAGTACGCACGCACAATAATGTTTTCGCCGTTGCTCATGCCGCCCTCGATCCCGCCCGCGCGGTTGGTGCGGCGCAATGCCTTGCCCGATTTATTAACGAAAATCTCGTCATGAACAGCCGAGCCGTACAACGAAGAGCCCGCTATGCCGTCGCCTATTTCCACTGCCTTTACCGACGGCACGGCGCCCACCGCGCCCATAATAATGCCGTCCAAACGCTTGTTTTGCGCCGTGTAGCTGCCTATGCCCGACTTTAGCCCGCTTACTACTATTTCGGCGGCGCCGCCAAGCGTGTCGCCTGAAAGCGCGGCTATGCGTATTTCGCCCACCATTTTTTCGCTTGCGGCTACGTCCAAGCACCGCACTCTGTCGGCGTCGGCACGGGCGTTGATGTCGGTATAATCATTGACGCTATCCGCTTTGACTATGCCTATAGCTACGGTATGGCTTTGCACGGTAATACCCAGCTCGGCAAGATACTGCTTAGCGATTGCACCCATGGCTACAAGCATTGCAGTACTGCGAGCGGATGCGCGTTCCGCTACGTTGCGCGCGTCCGAAAATCCGTACTTGACCGCGCCCGACAAATCGGCATGCCCGGGGCGCACAGCGGTAATGCGCCTGTCCGTTCCCGTCGCGTCGGCGCCGATAGTGTTTTTCCAGTTTTGATAATCACGGTTAGTTATAAGCAAGGAAATGGGACTGCCAGTGCTTTTGTGCGCGCGAACGCCCGAAACGATTTCCGCGCGGTCGTCCTCTATTTGCATACGCGCACTCCTGCCCAGCCCAAGCATACGGCGGGCAAGCTCGGAATTGATAAACTCCCCGTCGATATTAAGTCCCGCGGGTAAATTACTCATTATTCCTACCAACATTTTGCCATGCGATTCGCCGGCAGTAACAATTTCTATCGCCATAAAAAACTCTTACCGTTATTATTTGTTTTTGTGATTTGATTTAATTGTTAAGTATAATTGAACGTATGTGAATGTGCATGGGCGCATAGACAAGGCAAGAAGGTGCGACCGACGGGAGTTTAGTCAAGCCTAAATGACCGATGGCACACCGACCATTAACGACGTATAACGACGTTAAGCGCGCCCGATTACCATGAGCCGCCGCCACCGCCGCCGAACCCACCAAACGAGCCGCCGCCGCTGTGACCGCCGCCGGAGAATCCGCCGCCCGAAAAGCTGCCGCTACTCACCTTGGGCGGTGTGTACGTGAGCGACGAGCCTATCGAACTGGACAGACGCGATATAACGTAAATATCGAATACCGAAACGTTGCCGCCGCTGTAATACGTAGGCGGCTCGATGCTAAGTCCCGCAAATTTATCCTGCCAAATCTTTGACACGCCAAGCACGTTGGCGTACGGCAATATATTGTAGTAATACTGCGGGTCGTCCTTCAACATCATTTCCAACTGAGATTTTTCAACGTCGCGTATAAAGTTGCGGAAACCGATTATTTCGTTTAGCTGCTCGGTGTATTTGTCACTACGCCGAGTAAGGAAGGGCGCAATCGCCGCCGTCGCACCTATACATACGGCAAAGATAATCTTTTCCGTCCACGCCATTGCGTCAGTAGGCACGGCAAGCATGACCGCAACCGACACAAGAACGACCGCCATAAGATACAGCGCCAAAAACGCTTTGCGCATTATATCGCCCAGCTTAAAGTACGTCCTTACCAGCATTGACCCGAGCACGCTTGCGAGCACGACGGGAATCACTGTTATCACGCCGATCAGGTTGAAAAATCCGCTTGATATGCGCAGCGTGCAAAGCATCGATCCGAGCACGGCAAACAGTGCCGCCGCAACAGCCATGCCCACCGACAGCGCGGTAAAGCCCGACCTGAAAAATCCGCCGCGGTATTCCTTGTTGACCGCGCTTTTGACTGCGTTTATTTTGTTTGCAAAGCTGCCCGAAAGACTGCTTATGCTCACCCGCACTTCACCCGTTTTTTTGTTGCGCTTCGCCCTTTTGAACAACTCTACAAACAAAGTCCGTTCATATTCCGTTACGGGATCTATCTCTTTCAGTTTGGTCAAATATGTTTCGCCGTCAACGTCCTGTATCGAAAGATACCCCTCGCTCGCCCAATAGAATATGAGCGAAGTCACGTCGGACGACGAGCACGTGCCGTCTATTATCTTGCCGAGCTGCACGGGCAGCATATGCCGCTTGCGCCCGCTCTTTCCGTCCGTTAGCGGAGGATAAAATCCAACAACGGGAGTGAGCGGTTTATCCTTGCCCAAAAACACCATTAGCAGTATGGACGCTACTACAAGCACCACGCCGATAACTATGGTAACGATACCTTCAAAGCCCGAGCTTGTAAGCAATCCGCTCGGCATTATTGCTTTTACGCGCACACCATGAAACGGCATTAATCTACCTGTTTCCAGCGTGACCGTTTTTCCGCCGTTGGTGAGCGAAACGTCGCGTTCCTGCCCGCTGACCCACACCGACACGGCGCTGTCCTGTATGGCGGTGGGAAAGTTTACGGTTACAACTGCGTTTAGTATAAAACACGACCAGCCCGTACCGACAACGTTCAAATCCAATGCGTTTTTGTCCTCGGGATGTTCGGGCGTAAGATAATCATACTCGACAGTGCAATACAGCTGCTCGCCTACGCCTAAATATCTATTTGCGTCGCCCACCGTGATGCGGACTATGCGGTTTCCCGACTCGTGTCCGACCTTGTAATTGACGTCAAAGCCGTGGCTATCCTTTACCGACGCAGTAAGATTGCGCACGCGTTCGCCCGAATTAACTGGAATATCCACGTAAATACCGTGGCGTTCGTAATTAAACTCCACAGTCAAATTTTGCGTGATTTTGCACGAGCGGTCCTTGTGCCAATCGACGTCCACGCGCATTTCATTTATGGTCATGGCACTGTCAATCGTTTGCGTCGTGACTTCCTCGCCGTACAGCGACGCAAAAACGGTTATTCCTATAAAAAACAGTACCGCCGTAGCGAAAAGAATTCCGAAAACGACGGTTAACTTTTTTTGTGATAACATAGTTTAATCAAATTTTACCTTGGGCGCTACGCGTTCTGCCTCGTCCTCGATTTCAAAGAACGGTCTGCGTTCCAGTTTCATTTTGTTAGCGACAATGCTCGACGGGAACTGTTCTATCTTGTTATTGAAAATCTTGATTTTGGCGTTGTAATACTTGCGGCTGCGCGCAATCTCCTCCTCGATTTGCTCGAGCTGACGGGACAAATTGTTGAACTGGCTGTCCGCCTTGAGCTGAGGGTACTGCTCCTGTACAAAGTTCAACAGCGTGCGCAACGAGGAATTAAGCTCGCGCTCGGCGGAAATTCTATCAACACCGCTTGCAACCGACGAGCCGCCGCCGCTACGTGCCGCCATTGCAGCATTGCGCGCCGCGGTTACCCTTGTGAACGTTTCCGATTCGTGCTTGGCGTAGCCCTTGCATGTTTCCACAAGGTTGGGAATAAGATCGTAACGCTTTTTCATATGTACGTCCATAGCGGAGAACGATTCCTCTACGTCGTTTTTGAGCGCAATAAGCGAGTTGTGCGTGGCAATGTACCATATGGCTATTATCACTATGATAAGCCCGACAACGCCGCCGATTATACCGCCTATTACTCCGCCTGACAAAGATAAAAATTGCATTATTTTTTCCTCCATAATACAAATATTGTACCATCTAATTGTACCATACGTTGTACGGGATTGCAAGTGTTTTTTGAAAATTACGGTGATATGAGCAATATAAAAAGCCAAGATGTACTCGGCTTTTTGTAATCGGTTATTTAATTAGCTTTGCGTATCGTCGTTAAGTACCGAGCTTACGGCGGAATATATTGTGTACGCTATTTTTTGTTGGTAGCTCGCCGTTATCAATTTGCTCTCGTCCTGCGCGTTGGACAAAAATCCGCACTCGCACAGTATTGACGGATACTCGGTGCAATTAAGGATATAGTAGTCGCCTACCGCGGCTTGGCGTGCGCGGTCGTTGAGCACGTCGTTAAAGTAGTTTTGCACGACTCTTGCATACCGCTCTCCCGCCGCCGACGCATAAAACGTTTGCGCGCCATTTACCGACGATACGGGATACGAATTGCAATGCACGCTTATTACAAGATCGGGCGACGCCGACGACAATATCTTTTTGCGCTCGCTCATATCCCCGCGCTTGCTGTACTTGATTCCGCCGCACACCGCCGAGGAGTCGCTGCGCGTGAGCACGACGTTGTAGCCGTCGTTTTGCAGGTACTTGGCTAAATACTTGGATATGGATAGGTTTATGTCGCTTTCCTTTGTCCCCGTGGTAATGCCCGTTACGCCGCCGTCCGCACCGCCGTGACCTGCGTCGATCACAATGGTTATGCCGTTACTCGGCTTGGCGGACGCAATAACCGTAGCTGCGGTCGTCACAGCGGCAATCAGCGCCAAAACAATAGACAAGACAGCAATAATGGTTTTTCTTTTAATCGTGATAAACGCCATACAGCCGCTGTACCTCCCTGAGCGAATTGAACGGTGACCTGATTTTTCTACATTTTTCTACACATGCATTTATCCACAATGTGCATAACTATGTGCATAAGTGTATAACGCCGTCGGTTTATATGCATTTTTCGCTTGTTTAGTGGTTGGAATACAGCTGCACGTTGCCGTTGAGCCACGACTCGAACAACGGTTTAAGCTGGCGGCTTGACGCCTTTTCCATAGCGCCCATAAGGTCCTGAGGCTCGGCAATGCCGAACTTGTTGTCGGCGTAATACCGCTTTAAGCCCGCCAAAAACTTGTCTGTACCAACGGTGTTGCGTATATCGTCCAGCATTAACGCGCCCTTAACGTAAATCATATAAGAATATTCGGTTTCGCTGCCGTACTCGTTTACCGCACGGGTCATGGACGTATCGCCCAGCCCGTTGTTTTTGTACGTTTCGCAGTACAGGATATATGCGCTCAGCGCGTCGGCGCGCTTGGCGTCGAACGTGTATTTATAGCCTTCCGCGTACTCATAGAACATCATTGTGGAATACTCCGCCATAGCCTCGTCCAACCACGAATATTTAACCTCGTCGTTGCCTACCGCGCCGTACCACCATTGGTGCGCCGTTTCGTGCACTATAATGTCCAGCTTGCTGTCGCCGCTGTACGCGTCGGAAATCATGGACAGTGCGGGATATTCCATACCACCCTGCAAAAATCCCGTTTGCACAACGGTGTATTCCTTGTACGGATATGCGCCGAACTTGTCGCCGAATATGCGCACCGAGTCGATTGCCGCGTTAAGCGATTTTTCGGGCTCGTTGTCCGAATAGTAATAGTAATTGACTATTGTAGAGCCGCTGAGCCCACTCATTTTTTCATACTCGCCAAGCACCGCCGCAAAGTCCCTGACCGACCGTGCGGTTATATTGTACGTTACGGCGTTTTCAATCTCGGTCTTGCCCTTAATCTCGCCCGTCGCGGCACACTCGTACTTTTCGGGCACGGTCAGCGTTACCGAATAATCGGCACACTCGCTGAAAAACGGATCGCCCGTCGAATAGTACGGATCGGCTACGAACGCGCCGTCGCGGTACATGCATGCTATCGGGTAGAAGTTGCCCAGGTTGACCGACTTGTCGGTATATCCGAATCTATGCCTTACGTTGGGCAGCTTAACCGAATATTCTATTTTTACCGACGTCTTTTCCGTGGGATCCAATGTATCGCCCAACGGTACGACAAGGATGTTTTCGTCCTCGCCCGACACCGTAACGTCCTTGGCTTTGCCCTTGACGGACACGCTATCGATTTTCATTACGCTGTAGCTTTTGCCGCTCGGGTAAGCGTCGGTAATTCGGCTGTCGGCAACGGGACTGTAAGATGCGCCCTCGCGGTATGCGTTGGGATACAAATGAAACCACAATTCCTTTAGCGGAACGTCGTTGTTGTTTACGTAGTCGCATGTGACCGTCGCGGTAAGAATGTTGTCGGCGGAAAGCGTTGCGTCTATCGTGTACTTGCTGAGCTCGGTCTTTTCGTTAGACGAGCAAGCAAAAAGCGGCAGCGACAGCGCCGCAACCGCTATTACGGCAATGAGTTTTTTTCGCATATCAATCTCCTTTCTAAGCCGCCTGGGCGGCGCATTTTGTTTACGATTATCAATATGACGAAAATAATGCCGTTATGCTCTTTTTGACAAAACCGAATAAAGTCGGTTTTAATTTTCATGCCAAGCTATACCAAGCTCGTTTTGTTTAGTATTAAGTTGCTGACCGCGCCGATACCTACGGCGAAGATCGCACCGCCGGCAAGCGTCATAATAACGTGTATGAAGGTTGCGTTGAGCGGCGTCATCATAGGTATCATCATAAACATAAATGCACCCACGCCAATCGCAAGCAAAATAGAAAGCCAAGTGCGCTGTTTGGCAACAACGGCGAATGCGAGGAATATCGAAACGAATACCGCAACAAGGAATATTTTCGAGAACAAACAAGCCACGATTCCGCCCGCATTAAAGCCTTCCATTGTGAACGGAAGTCCTGCAATCCCGCCGCCTATCATAGCGCCTATGAAGAACATAAGCATCATAATTGCGCCGCCCACAAAGCACACAAGCGTTTTGGAAAAAACGTAATCAACCTTTTTGGAACGAACGGTAAACAGGTTCTTTGCATATCCGCTGCGAAAATCCTCGGCCGTGAATACACATACGAGCACGGCAATCATAAAGTACATCAAATTCATATTGCACATTGTCGTAAGGTCCATAGACATAGCCGCATCAGCGCTGCCGGATGCCTCGCTGACCGAGCTTATAGACTGCCAAACGTTGGTGAACATTGCCGCCGCTTCCGCGCCGGTAGTCGGGTCGGGCTCTCCGCCCATCATACCCGTCATTACCAACATCAGTATGGGCATTGCAAGGCTCACGCCCAACAAAACGTAAATAAGCGGCATAGTGAACATTCTTTTAAAGTCCACCTTGAGCATGGTTTTCAGTCTTTTGGCAAAAGTAAACTTTTCAAACGTCGCATCCATTTATCTACCCTCCCTCATCAAGTCGATGTAGTATTCTTCCAAGCCGATCTTGCTTGTTTTGATTTCCGTAACGGCGATACGATGTTCGTTATACAAATAATCAACAACCTCTTCGGCTTTAACGGCGGCGTAAATGCGGATATAATCCTCCTCGTCCGTTTCGACGCGCGAGTATTTGCGTTCGAGCGCCGCCATTGCCGTAGTCATATCTTTGGCTTTTAGCGCAACATAGGTACGGCAATTTGCGTTAAGCTCTTCGGCGGTCATTTCGGCTATCATCTTGCCGCCGCGCACTATGCCGTAGTGTGTCGCTATTTTTTCGAGCTCGCCCAAGATATGAGACGAAATGACTACCGTGCAATTATAGCTCTTGGTAACGTCCGTCAGCACTTCACGCATTATTCTCATACCGTCGGCATCCAAGCCGTTTATAGGCTCGTCGAGAATAAGTAACGTAGGGTTACCGAGCAGCGCAAACGCAATACCGATACGCTGTTTCATACCGAGCGAGCAATTCTTGAATTTGTTGCTTGCCGAGCCTTCCATGTGCACAACTTTCAGCACTTTACGCACTTCTTCCTCGGCGTTTTCTATGCCCAAATTCGCCGCTTGCAGCATCATATTGTTCCACACGCTGTAATTGGGGAAACAACCCGGCGCCTCTATAAGCACGCCTACCTTCGCTCTGACGTCCGCGTCCTTGTAATCCTTGCCGAACAGCTTTACCTCGCCGCCGCTCGGAAGTATAAGCCCGCAAATGATTTTTTCGGTAGTTGATTTGCCGGAGCCGTTTTCGCCGATAAAGCCGTATATAGCGCCCTGCGGCACGGTCATGTTAAGTCCGTTTAAAGCTTGTTTTTGTCCGAAATTCTTTTTTAAATCTCTTATTTCAATAGCGTTCATTGTTCACCTCATTAATAACAATCGCGCTTGGATAATATCCACGAGCCTAATATGTTGTAAATCACCGCCCAAGCGACCGAAACGGAAAGGCATACGATTACGCTGACAAAGTTTGCCGAAAGACAAGCATATACAGACGAACCGTAAAGGAATATATTGAGTGCGGGCGTGTTTCCTATAACCGCCGCCGCACCGATAATGGGAATACCCGTACCGAGCACAAAGCACAGAGCAATGGAAATGCCGAACTTCGAGCGGAAAATTATATTGATAAAGGTGTACAGGCTTGCCCAACCCAAGCTCATTATCATCTTGCCGAGTATGGCGCAAATCAGCGATCCCGCGTTGATTGTGAACGGCAATCCCGTAGCCGCACCCGCAATCATACCGCCGATCATATAGGTAATACACATACACGCCATAGAGAATGCGCCGAGCAGCGATTTGCTCATCATATAGTCTTCCTTTTTGGCGTGCGTGGTAAATAACTGCTTTACGTATCCGCTTTTGTAATCGTGCCCGATAAAAATCGAAATCATTATTCCACCGAATATGAACACCATATTCATATTGGCATAGTCGCCCATGTCGTTTATAACGTATAACGGACTTTTTGCGGCAATGATTTGCCAAGCGTTTGTAAACATTGCCGTCGCTTCCGCAGCTTCTACTCCCTTTGCTCCGCCGCCCATTGCGCCCATAGATACGAGCGCCGGAATAATCGCGGCAATGCCAAGAAAAATGTAAAACAGCGGAGTATGGAACAACCTGTAAAAGTCTACGCCGAGCATGCCTTTCAACCTTTTGAAAAAGCTCGGTTGTTCGAATTTCAGTTCGCGAGTGTTTTCCATTTTAGTCACTCTCCTTTCTCGACATAAGTTCGATATAGTATTCTTCAAGTCCGACCTTGTTCTTTTCGACTGCGCTTACAGGCTGTCCGCTTGCAAGCATGCACCGCACTATACTTTCGGTATCGTCCACGTCGTAAACTCTGATACACTCGTCCTCGTAGCGAACGTCCGCGAATTTCCTTTGCAATACGGTAAGCGCCGACGGAATGTGCGGTGTCTTGACCGACACAAACACGCGAGAGCGCGCGTCCATTTCCTCTGCGGACATTTCTTGTATAAGCCTGCCCTGCCGAATAATGCCGTAGTGCGTGGCTATCTTTTCCAGCTCGCCCAGTATATGCGAGGATATTAGCACGGTGCAATTATAGTTTTGCGTAATGTCAACAAGTATTTCGCGCATAATACGCATACCGTCGGTGTCCAGTCCGTTGATAGGCTCGTCCAAAATCAAGAGCGCGGGATTGCCGAGCAACGCCATAGCAATGCCTATGCGCTGTTTCATACCGAGCGAGCAGCTTTTGAATTTGATTTTTGCGTTGTCCTGCATACGCACGATTTTGAGCACACGCTTTATTTCCTCGTCACGGTTTTGTATACCGAGATTTAACGCCTGCATCATAAGGTTAGCCCACACGCTTGAGTTGGGAAAGCAGCCCGCATTCTCTATAAGCGCGCCCACTCGTGCGCGAACACCGGCGTCGGTATAATCCTTGCCGAAAAGCTTGATTTCGCCCTTATCGGGTACAAGATGTCCGCAAATAAGCTTTTCCGTAGTGGACTTGCCCGACCCGTTTTCGCCGATAAAGCCGTATATTGCGCCCTGCGGTACGGTCATGTTCAGGTTATCCACTGCGTACATTCCACGAAAGCTTTTGGATAGATTTCTTATTTCTATTGCGTTCATTAACGTCCTCCTGATTACAAGAATATTATAAAACGTATTCGATACAAACACCACAACATAAAAACCGAAAAGTGTCGGTTTCTACTGCGTATTTTAAAACAACGGCGAAAACACCTTAGCCATAGCGCGTATAAACCGCTGAAACAAATTTTCTTTTAGCATACCAAGCTCGAACTGTATAGACTTTTCTTGAGTTTCGAGAAAATCATTTTTAATGTCCCCGATCGCCTTGTGCTTGTATATCCACACGCCGTTTTCGAAGTGGTGAACAAGCGAACGGTAATCCATATTGACCGTGCCGACCATAACCGTTTCGTCGTCGGAAATATAAGTCTTGGCGTGAACAAAGCCGCTTTCGTATTCGTAAATCTTTACGCCCGCCGTCAAAAGCCTATTGTAATGGCTGCGCGTCATTAGGAACACAAGCTTTTTGTCGGGAATATGCGGCGTGATTATGCGCACGTCTATGCCGCGAATGGCGGCGTTTTCCAGCGCCTCGATCAGCTCGCTGTCTATAATCAAATACGGCGTTGTTATGTACACGTACCGCTTGGCTTGGTTGAGCATATTGAGAATGACCGACTTGGACACCTGCCTATCGTACACCGGCTTGGGTCCGTCGCCGAACGGTATGCAATAGCCGTCCTGCTCCACGCATTCGTTACCGTAGTAATCGGCAAAATTATCGTCGAATTTTTTGTCGTTCAAACCGTAATCGATAAGGAACAACCGCGTAAGCTCGTTTACCGCCTCGCCCTGCAAGCGCAAACCAACGTCCTTCCAGTGCCCGAATTTTTGTATGCGGTTTATGTATTCGTCGGCAATGTTTACGCCACCCGTGTACCCGACTTTTCCGTCAATAACGGTAATCTTTCTGTGGCTGCGGTTATTAAACTCGTTGTTGGCTTGGCCGCGCAAGCGCGAAAACGGCACCGCTTTTATTCCCATCTTTCTAAGCTGTTTATAGTAGCTCCCGGGAAGTGTCATCATACAGCCTATATCGTCGTACACAACGCGCACCTCGACGCCGCTTGCCGCCTTTTGTTTGAGTATCTCCAAAATCGTGTTCCAAAACAAGCCACCCTCGATTATGAAGTATTCCATAAAAATAAACTTTTCGGCTTGTTTCAAGTCCTCGACCATAGCGGCAAACATATGCTCGCCAAGCGGATAATAACTTATATCCGTGTTGCCGTAAACGTGCGAGTCCGACAGCTTGTTAAGCATTACCGCTTGCGATCCGATTATCGCGTCGCCCTCGCATATTTGCGACAGCTCCGCGCCATCGTCCTTTGCCACGCGTTGTGTGGTCATTCGTTGTAGTCTTTTTACCTGCTTTTTGCTCAGCTTGCGAGAATAGAACATAAAGTAAAGCATAAACCCGACAATAGGAATAAGCATGACGAAAAACAGCCACGGCAGCTTGTAGTCGGGATTGTCCTTGCGGTTGATAATCGCTATCGCAACGACAAACTGTGTTATAACTACAACAAAGTAAAAATACGGGATGAAAATAGTCAATGCCGATACAACCGCAATTACCGCCAGCGTTTCAATCACCACAAGGAAGATTGCAACGATATAGCGGAACGGGATATATGTTATCTCCCGTTCCACCTGCTTGTTGTGTTCTTGTATTACGATTTTCTTTTTCATTGTTTTTCCTATTTATGCGGAATTTGCTTTACTACCCTGCAAGGGTTTCCTACCGCCACCGTGTACGGCGGGATATCTTTGGTGACAACCGAGCCTGCACCGATTACTGCGCCCTCGCCTATCGTTACGCCCGGCAATACGGTTACGTTAGCGCCCAGCCAAGTTTTGTCGCCGATTGTTATGGGCTTGTCGCAAAACCCGCCCTTTAGCCTCTCGTCCGCGTCAAGCGTATGATTGGTGCAAATAATACTGCAATTAGGACCGATAAGTGCGCAGTGCCCTACAGTGATAATGTTGGAATCGAGGAATGTGCAGTTATAGTTGATCATTGCCGTGCCTTTAAAGTGAATATTCTTTCCGAACACGCACTTAAATCCGTCCTCGATAAAAACGTACTGATTATATTCGGTTACAAGCTCCTTGATTATTTCCGTGCGCTTAGGGTCGCTCGGGCGCGCGTGATTAAAGTCGTACAACAGTTCCTTCACTTTCATTTGAAAGGTCATAACCTCTCCGTCCCTGCTATTGAACTGTTCGCCCGACAATGCTTTTTCAAGTTCAGTCATTGCTTTCCTCGCCCGTTACTTCGACGGCATACTTACCGTCAAGTCCCTTTGCCCTTAAAAACTCGTTAAACTCGCGGGCAAGATCGTCGGCGGAATATTCCGATGCGTCTTGCAGCTTTGCGCCGTTCGTCGCGCCGTAGCCTGCCGTCGTCCTGTATACGCTTGCTTTCGCGTTAGCTATATTGGCTCTCGTTTGTGCCGAAATTCCGTCAATCGCCGCAGCCGTTTTACGCGGCGCTTCTTTTATGCCCTTTTTGAGATTTGCTATAATGAGCTGCACTTTTGCCTTAAAGCCCTTGGTGTGCAAAAACTCGGTAAATTCGGGATTTGCCTCCGCCGACTGACGCTTGACTTCCTCAAGCTGTGCTTTGTCCGTTTCTTTTTGTTTGCGCGCGCTTTCCGCCATATTGGCAAATGCTACTTTAAACTTTGCCGCAATGCCTTTTGTTTGACAAAATTCCTCAAACTGATTGCTGATTTCCTCGTAGTGGTGGTCGTTGTACTGTTCGTTCATGGTTTTTGTTCTCCTTATTTGAATGATTTTTTTATTTCTTTCGGCGTGGGAAAGCAATATCTTAAATTGTTCCTTGCCCGTTGCCGATAAAAATTGTCGAAAGTCCTTTTCCGTAATAACAACGGATTCGTTCGGGTCTTGAATGTTGTCTGTATTCTCCATAATGTACCTCATAGGCTGTTGCCTGATTGCATTTATAGTTTAGCTGTGAATTTACAAAAACACCACAACATAAAAACCAAAAAGTGTTGGTTTCTGATTGATTTTTTAAAAGCATTTTGGTACAATCGTAATATGAACAGATCGGAATCGAAATTTGAAAATACAGCAAGCAAAATGCGGAGCGCATTCGTTACGTTGTTGGAAACAAAAGAGTTTGCCGACATCAGCATTATGGATATTTGTAAATCCGCGGGCGTAAACCGTTCCACATTTTACGCGCATTACGACAACACATACGACTTGTTAAAAGAGTCGCGCGATAGCATAGTAGACAGTTTTTTCAAAGAATGTAATTTCGAAGACCCAGTGGATCTATCGGATATGCGCAATTTAAGCAAGGAAGACTTAAATTTGATTTCGCCCAAATACCTGCTGCCATACCTGCGATATATACAAAAGCACAAACGTCTTTTTAGGATTTACGCCGACAATGCTCACGCATTCGAAGTGAGCAAAATGGACGATTTAATGGTAGAAAATATTTTTGTCCCCATATTGTCAAAATACGGAGTAACGGATAAAAAACTCATTTACTATATGCAAAAGTTTTTCCTAAAAGGAATCGACGCGATTATCAATGAGTGGGTACGCAACGATTGCGAGGACGACATTTTGTTCATATGCGAGATTATAATTTTTTGCGTGCGACCTACAGACCATAAAGCATAAAAAACACGGTATCGGATAAAACCGAATACCGTGTTTTTTTTGCTGTTTTATTTATATTCTACTTGCCCACAATCGGCGTTGTGGGTGTATACGTGCGTTTTAGCGCGTCAAATCGCTGTTTACGGCGGTACGCGCAGTCTATCATCTTGTTTATCAGCTCCGAAAACGGCATTTGTTTTGCGAACAACGGCGACGCCAAAGACCCCGGAATGGTGTTGATTTCGTTGACGTAAATGTCGTCGTTTTTAACCATAAAGTCAACGCGCGCCACGCCGCTGCACCCTATCGCGCGGAACGCCTTTTCCGCCAAGTCCTGCACAAGCTCGTTCTTTTCCGCACCTATCCCCGCGGGCATTTTGTGCTTTAACGACTTGACATCGCCCGCGTACTTATCGGCAAACGTCAAAAACGTTTTCCACCCGACAGGCTGTTCGGTTTCCGATACGGTAAGCTCCTCGTCGTAGCTGTCGCCAAGCACCGCGCAGTTGACTTCGGTAAAATCCGTCAGTGCCTTTTCTATAATGACCAAATCGTCCCACTCGAACGCCACGCGCAGCGCCGTATACAGCGCCGCCCTATCGTCCGCTACCGATATGCCTATCGAGCTGCCCAAGTTGCACGGCTTTACAATCACTGGATAGCCTAAATCCTCAGCCTCGTCCATCACCGTTTTTTCGTCGGCGTTAAACTTTGCGTGCGTAGTAGTCACGTACGGCAATACGTTAAGCCCCGCATTACGGAATGCTATCTTGGACAGGATTTTGTTCATACCGATAGCTGACGCCGCTACGCCGCTGCCGGTGTACGGTATGCCGCACATTTCCAGCAAGCCCTGCAGCGAGCCGTCCTCGCCGAGTAGCCCGTGCATACACAATAGCGCGGCGTCCACCTTGTACAGCTTTTTGTTTTTGCAGTACAAATAACCGTCGGCGGGACGAAGGTGCACCCTTTTCCCGTCAAACCTATTGTTGCGCACAGCGGACACGCTGTCAAAGCACTCCGCTGCCCACCACGCGCCGTCGCCGTCTATATACACGCCCACGCACCTTTGTTTGCACGCGGACATGGCTTGCAAGCCGGTAATTATGCTAATGTCGTGTTCGCACGACCGTCCACCGAAAAATACAGCAATCATACTTGTTGTATATGATTGCCGCAATTAAATGGTGATAGATTTTATATTTATGTTTGTTCTACAAAAAGTAGAACGAAAAAGTCAAAATCGAAACGATAAACAGGTATAGCGAAAACCACTTATAGTTGGCTTTGGCTATCAGCTTGAGCATTACACGCACCGCAATATACCCCGACGCGAACGCCGTTGCCGCGCCGATAAACATACCAAACCAGTCCACGCTGCCCAACGCGCCCGCCTTAGCCACGTCTATTACGCTGAACAAGAGCGAGCCGCAAATTACCGGTATGCTCATCAAAAAGGAAAACGTAGCTATCTTTTTGCTGTCCGTGCCCGCCACAGTGCCGCCGAAAATAGTCGAGCCCGACCGCGACACTCCGGGTAGAACTCCCAGTCCCTGCATAAGCCCCATTGCCGCTGCGCCGCCCCAACCCAAGTCTTTGGGCTTTTTGTTGCGCTTTGCCACGATTTCGCTTATAAGCATTATCACCGCGGTAAACGCGAAAAAGAAACATAGGTACTTGGCTGTGGAAAAATACTCTTCTATCAAATCGTTGCAAGCAAACCCCACTATTACCGCGGGAACGGTAGCCACAACAAGCATAGCAAGGTTTTTGTACGGCTTTTTGAACAGCTCCAAAATAGGCTTGTACAGCACTATAACCACAGCGACAAGCGTGCCAACATGCACCATAACGTCAAACAGCAAAAAAGAGCTGCCGTCGTTAAGCCCCATCAGCTCTCTTGTAAGTATTAAATGTCCGCTGGACGATACAGGCAAAAACTCGGTCAATCCCTGCACCAGACCCAGCACCATGGCTTGCCACCAAACCATTAAAATTACCTCCGGAAAAAACCGTCACAATATAATAATGAATTAGGTATGAAAATTATTACTCGCTTAGGTCAAACCCAACAAACATTCGCACTACGCGGCGTCGCTTGTAGCGGCGGATGACACGGCAAGCGTCATTTTTGCCTCGGCGTCGGCGGCGCGCAAGCTCGATTCGCGTTCCTTTATCGCCTGCTCTCTTGCGCCGCGAGGAACGACCTCGAACACCTTTTTTTCGATGCCTTGCTCGTCCTCTTTTTCGGCTATCTTTTTCAGCTCGGCAAGATCTTTGTCGAACTTTGCCCTGTCTATTGTTTCCAGCTTGGTAACGAATATGCCCTCGTGCATTGTTTGATCGACCTGCTCTTGGTCGTAGCGCAGCTCCTCAAACAGTTTCTCTCCGGGACGCAAGCCCGAAATGACTATTTGTATGTCCTTGTTGGGCACAAGTCCGTTAAGTCTGATAAGGTTGCACGCCAAGTCGTAAATATACACGGGCTCGCCCATATCGAGAACAAAAACCTCGCCCGAGCTCGCCAGCGCGCCCGTTTGCAAAACAAGCCGCACCGCCTCGGGTATGGTCATAAAGTAGCGCTTGATATTGCGGTCGGTAACGGTAACCGGACCGCCCTCTTGTATTTGACGTAAAAACGTGGGAATAACCGAGCCCGACGAGCCCAAAACATTGCCGAAACGCACAGCCGCCATTTGCATATCGCCGTCCTCGGCGCGCGTTTGCACCAGCATTTCCGCAAGTCTTTTGCTTGCGCCCATCACGTTTGCGGGGTTGACCGCCTTGTCAGTGGAAATTAATACAAACCGCTTTACACCCGCTTTTTGGCACTGCTCGATAAGATTTTTCGTGCCGAAAACGTTGTTCTTGATAGCCTCGGTGGGCGCAATCTCCATCATAGGCACGTGCTTGTAAGCCGCCGCGTGGAATACAGTTTCGGGCTTAAACCTACTCAGCACATCCGCCAGCTTGCCCGCCTCGCGCACAGTACCCATAATCAGGGAATATCGCGAAGTGTCGAATTTCTTTTGGAATTCCTGGTCGATATTAAACATTCCGTTTTCGTTTTGGTCGAAAATTACCAAATGCTTGCAACCGAAAGTGAGCGCCTGCCTGCACAGCTCGGAGCCGATAGAGCCCGCGCCGCCAGTGACCATGACAACCTTGTCCTTGACCGACATGTCCACAAGCTCGGTTTTGACCTTGAACTCGTCCCTGCCCAAAAGCGATTCGATTTTTATGTCACGCAAAGCGAGAGAGGCATTTGCCGCCGCATTTGCGTCGCTTATTGGCGGCAGCATTTTTATCGGAATATTGTATTTGGAAATATGCTCGTATATATGCTTTAACTGCGATTTTGTAATGTCTGTAATTGCGATTACAAACATATCGGGCGAATAATCTTCTATAATTTGCGCCACGTCGTTCAAGCCGCCCGCAACAAGATTGCCGCCTATGGATTTGCCGTGCTTGTCCGCGTCGTCATCCATAAACGCAACGGGCAAATATCCCTCGTCGGCGTTGGCGATAAAGCGGTTGTTAAGCACCGAGCCGATATTGCCCGCGCCGTAAATAACCGTGCGTATGGGCTTTTTGTCGCTTGTGGCAAAGTTTCCGCGCTGCACGTGCCTGACGTAGCCTATGAGCATGTTGGAAAACCTCGGTATGGCGGTAAACACCATAGCCAAAAATACGTACAACAAAATTTGAGTGCCCCATAAATCGACGTTGAACGCCGCAAACAGCACCGCTTTCATAATCAAAAGCACGCAGTACGACATGACGTACGACGCGGCAAACTTGATAAATTCTATACGCCCCGCAAACTTCCACACAACATTGTAGCAATTAAACAGCGCAAGCATACATACGGGTATACCCGTCATTATTATCATAATCGGTATTTCGAAATTGCCGTAGTTGAGCGCAGCCGATACGGGCACTTGATTGAACATAGCTATACGGGCAAGCCAAAACGCGCCAAAGCAAAATGCAATGTCGAATATGAACGTTAATAACACCCCGCGGTAACGCGGCGAAAACAACGCCTTAACTTTTACATTAGTCCGCTTTTTTGTTTCTATATTATCCGATTTGATGTCGGTATTTTTCGGTTGTTTTGCCATTACCCCTCGATTATGCCCTTATATCACACTGTATATTACCACAATGCCTTTATTTTGTCAACACCATTGGGGAAATTATGTCAATATATGTGCGCCAAACGCGCATATCCGTTAATTTAAACGCTATTTTCGAGTATTTATATACTTTTTGAATACCGAAAGCACTTCGTCTATTTTGCTCGCGTCCTCACATTCGCACATCACGCGCACCTTCGGCTCGGTACCCGACATACGCACGATAAGCCTGCCTATGCCCGACAGCCGCGCCGTATAGTCCTCGATCAAGTCTATCATACCCTTTTCGTACATTATCGACTGATCGGCATACTCGGCAATCGCCTTTTGCGGAAACAGGTTAAGCTCGATAAATTCGCCGAGCTTGCCTTTTTTGAATAACGCTTTGGTAAGGAACATACTGGACATTATGCCGTCGCCCGTGGTTGCTTGCGGGTACACGATATAATGCCCGCTTTGCTCGCCGCCGAGGTTGTAGCCCTTTTTGAACATAAGGTCGCAAATATACTTGTCGCCGACCGGTGTGCGTACAAGCCGTCGCCCGTCCTTTTCCAGCCGCCGCTCCAGCGCGGTGTTGGAAAGAATAGTACCGACAACAACATTGTCCTTGAGCGCCATTTCCCTGCCGATATTGTACAGCACGGAATCGCCGTCCATTATCTTGCCGTCAAACACGAACGCAAGTCTATCGGCGTCGCCGTCATAAGAAAATCCGAGCTTGTAGTCGGTGCCGACCATAGAATGCAGCACATAGTCGGGATGCAACGCGCCGCAGCCGCAGTTTATTTTTTCGCCGCGTAGCTTGTAGTTTTCTATCTCGACCGTCGCGCCCAAGCGCTCGAACGCCTCCTTGGCGACGGTGGACGCCGCGCCGTAGCCGCAATCCAGCCACACCTTGGCGCCCGACATGTTATAATCAACCGTTTGCACGAGGTAATCCACGTACTGCTTTTGCGCGTCGGTAATCTCATGCACCGAGCCGACTGCGCGCGCCTCGCTGGGGTTTTCGATATAATATTCTATACTGCCCTCTTGCTCCTCGCTGAGCTTGACGCCGTTGCCGTCGAATATCTTTATGCCGTTGTACTCAGGCGGATTGTGCGACGCCGATATTACGATACCGCACAGCGCGTTATACTTGATTGCCATGCGCGCTATCGCCGGCGTGGGCAACACGCCAACCGTCAAAACCTCCGCGCCGCCGCGCTTTAGCCCGTCTATCAAAGCGGACTGTATTTCCGGTCCGGACACACGGGTATCTCGCCCTACAACGACAATACCTTTGCCGAAGTATGCGACAACGGCAAGCCCGACCTTGTATGCCAGCCCCGTGTCAAGGTTGTCGCCGTACTTGCCTCTTATACCGTCCGTACCGAAATATTTGCTCATAGTCCCTCCGATTGCCAGCGCAAAATTGCACAAACTACCAAATAAATTATAGTATATTCCGCTAATCTTGTCAATATATATGCAAGTTATTTATCCTTTGCGCGATAAAAATAAAATAATTTTACCAACGGTTGACATAACACTAAAATATATCTTATAATATAGCGGTATGAGTGAATTTGTACAAGGAATAGCCGAGGCAATGAACAACGCTCTCGGCGCGCCGCTTAGCGTATTGTTGCTGTCTATCATACCGATAGCCGAGGCTCGATTCGCCATACCGTTCGGCATAAGCATGGGGCTGTCGCCTATGGAGGCGTTCGGCTGGGCGTTTTTGGGATCGTCGCTTATCGCGCCCATACTGCTAATAGTTTTTATCCCCACCATAAACGCGCTGTCAAAGACAAAGTTCTTTTCCAAAATCGGCAAGTTTTTGTACGACAAGTTCGAAAAGAAATCGCGCTCGCTCGCCGATACCGTGCATGACGATAATACGGAAGGCGGAGCAAAAAAGCCGTTCCTTACCAAAAGCGACCTGAAAAAGATGGGCGGTACGGCGCTGTTTGTAGCCGTTCCCCTGCCGCTTACCGGCGTATGGACGGGCAGCGCGGTGGCGTCCATACTGAAAATCGGGTTTGTAAAATCGCTTATCGGCGTTGTAATCGGCAATGCCGTTGCGTGCGCGATAATTACGCTTATATCGTTTTTGTTCAAGGACTACGTCAACTATATCACGCTCGCATTTTTTGTAATAGCGGTAACAGTTGTGGTGGTATTAATCATAAAACTTATATTGTACAAACCCAAAACCGAGGGCGAAACGTCGGATAAAATTTCCGCAAAAGACGACGGTGCAAACAACAAAGAATAATTAAGGAGTACACTATGTGCGGAATTATAGGTTACGTGGGCGGCAAGCAAGCCGCGCCCGTTTTGCTTAAAGGACTGCAAAGATTGGAATACCGCGGCTACGATTCGAGCGGCATAGCGATTGGCGACGGCGACAAAATAGGTGTCGTCAAAACGTGCGGCAAAGTTGCCGCGCTGTGCGAAAAAACACTGGACGGCAAATCCATAAGCGGAAATATAGGCATAGGTCATACAAGATGGGCCACCCACGGCACGCCCAGCGATATTAACTCCCACCCGCACCTGTCCGCGGACGGGCGGTTTTGCATTGTTCATAACGGCATAATCGAAAACTTTGCCGAGCTTAAAGCCGAATTGGTAAACCACGGCTTGCCGTTTACCAGCGACACGGACAGCGAGGTAATAGCACAGCTTATTCAATATCTTTACGACGGCGATATGGTATCCACCCTGCGCATGGTAATGGATAGGATTGTCGGATCGTACGCGGTGGGCATACTGTGCGCCGACACACCCGACAGCCTGTTTGCCATACGCAAGGACAATCCGCTTGTAGTCGGCATAGGACAAAACGAAAACTTTATAGCCTCCGACTTTGCGGCGGCATTGGAGCATACGCACAGCTTTGTACAGCTTAACGACTATGAAATCGCACGGCTCACCGCGCGCGCAGTCACCTTTTTCGACCGCTACGGCAATGCCCTAAAGAAGACTCCGTACAACGTGGACTGGGATATATCCCGCGCCGAAAAAGGCGGCTATCCGCACTTTATGCTCAAAGAAATCTACGAGCAGCCCAAAGCGATAAAGGACACGGTAAGCCCGCGCATCAAGGGCGACAATATAATCCTCGACAAGATAGATTTTTCGCCTAGCAACGTAAACAGCATAAACCGCATAAACATCGTCGGCTGCGGCTCGGCGTACCACGCAGGCATTGTCGGCAAACACTTTATCGAAAAGTATTGCCGCATATCGGTAAGCTGCGAGCTTGCCAGCGAGTACGTGTACAGCAATCCCATAACCGACAACCGCACGCTTACCATTGTCATAAGCCAAAGCGGCGAAACGGCTGACTCGCTTGCCGCGCTCAGGCTTGCCAAAAAGCTCGGGTCGCACACAATAGCAATAGTAAACGTTCTTCACAGCGCAATCGCCCGCGAGGCGGACGACGTGTTGTACACCTACGCCGGACCGGAAATCTCCGTTTGCACCACAAAGGGCTACACCACACAGGTGGCAATGCTGTATTTGATTGGGCTTAAAATCGCCAAGGTCAAGCACATAATTTCCGACGCGCGGTACTCCGAATTATTAAACGAGCTTACTCGCCTGCCCGACAAAATAACCGAGATTCTAAACGACACCGACAAGATCAAAAATTATGCCGAAAGCTACGCCGATCATAAATGCGTGTTCTTTATAGGCAGGAACACCGACTACGCGGCGTCGCTTGAAGGCGCGCTCAAACTGAAGGAAATATCGTATATCCACGCCGAGGCATACGCCGCGGGCGAGCTTAAACACGGCACTATATCGCTGATAGAAAACGGAACGGTCACGCTCGCGCTCGTCACTCAAGAAGGACTGTACAACAAAATGCTGTCCAACATAAAATCCGTGCAGTCGCGCGGCGGCTCGGTGCTTGCCATATCATCACAAAGCAACAAGCAAATCGGCGAGGAGGCGGACTCGATTTTGACTATCCCCGCCTGCGACGACGACGTAACGCCCGTGCTTACCGCCGTGGTATTGCAAATATTTGCATACTACATTGCCGCCAAACGCGGCTGCGACATAGACAAGCCGCGCAACCTTGCCAAGTCCGTCACAGTCGAATAAGATTAAAAATAAGAATAATATTCAAAAATAAAAGCCCTCTCTTTGCGAGAGGGCTTAACTATTTTTTGTATGTAGACAAGAATTTTATTGACGGCGTACACTCGCCCTTTTTCGCCGTCTGTCCCGACAGCTCCAAGCAGTACTTGAGCCGACGCGCCGCACCCTCCGCGCCGTCGTAGATTTTGATATTACCGCCGTAAATTTCGTTTATCAAGCCCGTTACGTAGCTGTAATGCGAACAACCGAGTATTACCGATTCCGCGTCGGAGTACTTTTTGAATACCTCGCTTACGTAATGCCTTATGCGTGTAATATCGTCCTGATTGTCCTCTATAAGCTTGGCAAGCTCAGGCGCCGCCAACGGCACTACCTTTTTGTCGCAGCTTGCCAGCAGCCTGCTAAACCTATCCGACGAGAACGTAGCGTCGGTAACAAGCGCGACGGCATAACCGTTTTTGCCGAGCTCTTTTACGCACGGCTTTACTGCTGGCTCCAGTCCCACCACAACGCGCGTGCTGTACAGTGCGCGAATACTGTCGACAGCGGTCACAGTCGCGGTGTTGCACGCTATTACCACCGCCTTGCAGTTGAGCGAAAACAGCGTATCGGCGCACATAAACGCCGCGCGCGCTATTTCCTCCTTCGGCTTGTTGCCGTACGGCATATTCGCCTCATCGGCGAGATATATAAAGCTTTCTTGCGGCAACAGCGCCGTGCAGCATTTAAGCACGTTCAATCCGCCTACGCCGCTGTCAAACACTCCTATCGGTCTTTGCATAGCGTATCTTGTATATGCGCAGCGGTAGCGCTTTGTTACAAATGCTTACTTTTACCTTCCGAATGAAAACGCGTTGTTTATTGCGCCCGCGATTATGCTTGCGCAGTCCTCTACCAGTATGTCCACATCCTTGGGCGTTACTATCATGTCGCAGTGCGGATCGCTTTGGCACGCGCAGTAGTCGCGCGCTATGGTGGACGAATACACGACAAGCGGCACGCCTATAGACACCGTGCGTATACCGAGCGACGACTCGTCCAGCCTGCGCCTATGGTTTTCCACACCGCTCCCCGGCGTTATGCCGCTGTCCGTCACCTGAAACGCCGTAGCGATTCGACTTGCGGCAGCGGCGGTAAGCGCGTCCACCACCAATATTACGTCGGGCTTAACCCTGTCCGCCACGGCGGATATTATATCAAAGCTTTCTATACCCGTCATTCCCAGCACGTTGGGCGTGAGCGCACAAAGATATTTATGCTCGCCGTTATTCAAGTGACGGTTTACGCACAACCGCTTAAACACGCGGTCGCCTAGCGCGTCGGCGGTCAAATCGGGATTGCCCAGCCCTACCGCCATAACCTTGTCACAGTCGTTACAGTAGCTTTTCAGGCACGAGCAAAGCGCGTCGGTAACGCGTTTATACTGCATGTTTTCGCCCTTGACGACGGCGGTCGTTTCCAGCGTGGCGTACTTTCCGCACGGCTTGCCGAGCTGCTTGGACATTTTTTCATCCACGTTCACCTCGTAATATTTGATAAGCCCGTCATCCTTATTGTGCTTGTGCTTGCAAAATTCAACCGCCATATCGGTATAAACAGCGTATTTATCCATAAAAATATTGTTTGTAAAAGAAAAAAATTTAATCGCAAACCCAACAAACAGTTGCAAAAGTTATTTTAGTATGGTATAATTGTATGGCAAATAGAAAAAAGGCGATAAAAGGAGTAAAATCGTGCCCAACATTAAATCCGCTAAAAAGCGCGTACTTATTACAAAAAAGAAAAACGCCCGCAACCGTTCCGATCGTTCCAAGGTCAACAACGCAATCAAGGCGTTTAACAAAGCTATCGATTCGGCAAACATAGAAGAGGCGGAACGCTTACTGCCCATCACCATGTCGATTATCGACAAGGGCGTTACCGCAGGTATTCTTCACAAGAACGCCGCCGCAAACAAAAAGTCGGCGCTCAGCAAAAGAATCAGCGATATTAAGAGCGGCAAAGTAACCGTTACCGTCAAAAAGGACAACAAGACCATTGCTGCCGAAAAAGCGCGTGCCGCCAAGGAGGCTCGCGAGGCTGCACGTGCCGAGTTCCGTGCCAAACAGCAAGAGAAGGAAGCGGACAAGGCCGAACAGAAAAAGAAAAAGGCAACCAAGGAAAAAGAAAAGGTAGCCGAAGAAAAGCCCAAAAAGGAAAAGGCGCCCAAAAAGTCCAAGAAAGCGGAAACCGCCGAGGACGCGCCCAAAGCCGAATAATTTAGTACAAATCAAAACCGCTCATTCGAGCGGTTTTTTATTGCCTTTATTATGTCACTGCTATAAGCTCTACTACCCTGCCGTTAATCATCGTCGTCCATAATAACGCCAAGCTCGCGCATTATGTCCTTTAAATCCTCTTTGGGATGGAGCGCCTCGGAAAAAGAGAATCCTGCGGGCGACCTGTCCGTGTATTCGTCATCAACGGCGGCGCTCGCCTCTTGACCTTCGTCGCCGTCGTCCTCGTCGTCAAGCGACGTTTTAAGCCGTTCACGCTCCTGCTCGTACTGACTTTCAATATCGCCAGCGTGCGTAAGCACCTCGGAAATTTTGCGGTTTACCCTACTCGCCTCGACAAGCTCGTCGTCCAACGGGTATGCGGCTATAATATTATTATAGTATGACAGCCATTTTTCGTGAAAGCTTTTTAGTTGCGCTATTTCCTGATTGTACTTGATAAGCGACACGCGCTCGATGTCGTCCGCCTTTTTGAGTGCGGCGGTAATCGCCTTGTACACAAGCTCCTTTTGGCTCTCGTACTTTGCTATTTTGCGCTCGGCTGCCGAAAGGCTCTTTTTAAGCTCGTCAATGCGCTCGCGTTGACGCAGCATAGTGCCCTCACATTCGCGGCGCACCGCCTCGGCATAGCTGTCCAAATCGGATTGGGTGTATTTCTTTTTGCCGTCCATTTCCTTCTCTCTTATTTATTCTTTGTAGGCTTTTGTATTTTATTTATCCGTGTTTTTATTTATGTTCAGTCAGCAGTTTGTGCTTTAATGCGTACAGCCCGTCGGATATGTTCACCTTGTAAATTTGCGGGTTGTCTATGCGCTTGTACTCGTCCCAAAACTTTGCTTTCTCGGCCGTTGCAAACTCGACTATTTGCTTGAGCGTCGGCGTGGCGTATACGCACTTGCCGCCGCTGAATATTTGGCGGTGCATGGGGCGTATCTCGTAGTCGTTGAGCGTGGTGGTCTTCCACCGTTCAGTTTCGTGCGTAAGCACCAACGGCTTTTTTATTTGTTCGCCGTATAGCGCGATAAGATCGGCAACCGCCATGCCGCTGTCCTTGTCGTACACCCTGTACAACGTCTTAAACCCGGGATTGGTAACCTTTATCAGCGAGTCGGAAATTTTCATGCGCGGCTCCATTTCGCCGTTGCGCTCGATTGCGGACAGCTTGTACACTCCGCCAAGCGACGGAGTTTCCTCGCTGGTAATGAGCTTTGTGCCCACGCCGTACAGGTCGATTTTTGCGCCCTGCGCGTTGAGCGACTGCAAAAGGTATTCGTCTATATCGCCCGACGCCATTACCACCGCGTCCTTAAATCCCGCATCGTCCAGCATTTTGCGTGCGACCTTGCTAAGATACGCCAAGTCGCCGCTGTCCAGCCGTATGCCTACGGGCTTGTGTCCCTGCGCTTTAAGCTCGTTAAACACGGTTATCGCGTTCTTTATGCCCTGAATGGTGTCGTACGTATCGACGAGCAGCAGGCACGTATCGGGATAGACCTTGGCAAACGCGCGGAATGCGTCCAGCTCGCTGTCAAAGCTCATAACCCAGCTGTGCGCGTGCGTGCCCTTGACGGGTATGTCGAACATTTGTCCCGTCAACACGTTGCTTGTCCCGTTGCACCCGCCTATTATTGCGGCGCGCGCGCCGTATATGCCGGCGTCGGGACCCTGCGCACGGCGCAGTCCGAACTCGACCACGCCCTTACCCATAGCCGCCGAAACTATGCGCGCCGACTTGGTGGCAATAAGCGTTTGGTGGCTGATTATATTGAGCAGTGCGGTTTCTATAAGCTGGGCTTGAATGAGCGGCGCTTTGATTATTACAATCGGCTCTTGCGGGTAAACAATATCGCCCTCGCACACCGAATACATCTCGCCCGTGAATTTGAAATCCTTGAGATAGTCCAAAAACTCGGGATGGAATACGTTGAGCGAACGCAGGTAAGCAATGTCCTCGGCTGAAAAATGCAAGCCCTTTATGTAGTCGATCGCCTGTTCGAGCCCCGCAAACACCGCGTAGTTAATGGTGTCTTTTTGACGAAAAAACAAGTCGAACACCGCCGTTTCGTGCGCCTTGCCCTCTAAAAAATAACCGTCCATCATTGTAAGCTGATAGAGGTCGGTCATCATTGTAAGATTACGCATTGTCTGATTTGTCCTTTTTTAAATACGATTCAAGTGCGATAGCTATTACCACAAGCCCGCCGAACGCAGCAAGCAACCCGCTGACTAACCCGTAGCCGCACACGCCCGACGAGCCCAGCGCGAATATTGCGCCCATCCCGCCGAAAATCAAGATTGCTTTGATTTGCGTAAGTCGACCTTGCGCAAACCACAAAGAAAACACGCACCCTATTGCGGGCGCCGCTATGTATATGGGATAAAGCTGTCCGTAACCTGCCGACGTAGTTACTGCCAATAGCGACGTAAGTCCGCATGCAAGCACTACGCCCGCAAACCACATTGACAGCGAATTTTTTGCGATTACTGCGCTCAAAAGCACGGCTGCGCCAAACCCAAACAACACCGTGGGCGCCGCTATATCTCGCACCGACGCCTTAATAACATCCGCGCCGGCAAGCACCAAAACAATGCCGGCAGCGACAAGCAGACAGCCCATAACGATATTGCACGCGCACTTTTGCTTTTTGGAAAGCGGAAGTACGACGTCAGTCGTCCCACTTGTCTTCATACGCATCCTCCGCGTCGTCCGATATGACCTCTTTTGTATTAATATTTTCGCGTTTTGCGGCACCCGATAACGGCGCACCTGTAGTAGCGTTGTTATCCGTACCGTCGTCTTTTACCTTTATTGCAACGCCGTTTTCGTCTACAATAACCTCTTCTTTGTTCCTTACCTTTTTCCTGTCCTTAAAGAACACAATGTCGGGCATGGGATGGGCAAGCTTGGTCTTTTCGTAACCGAAATACTCGTCGTTCAGCTTTTTTTGATTGACAAAAATGAATACCTTTTTGCCCGCACGCTTGGCGCGGATTATGTGCGTTGCAATTATAGCAACGCCCGCAACTATAAACAGCACGCTTACAAACACGCTGACGCGCATTCCGCCCAAATACAAAACGTCGTTTACGCGGATTGCCTCTATCCACGCCCTGCCTATACCATAACATATGCTGTACGCGGCAAAAACGAAACCGTCAAAGCTCTTGTGCCGTCCCAAATACAAATACAGCAGTACGAAAAATCCGAAGAAATTCCACAACGATTCGTAAAACCATATGGACGTGCGCCACTCGTCGCCCACCTTCATGCTGAGCGGCGCCCACTGAAATGCGGGATTGGTAACAACCTCGCCGTAGCACTCGCCGTTGGTAAAGTTGCCCCAGCGCGCGATTACCTGTCCGAGCATAATGAACGTGAAACCTACGTCTGCGATTTGCCAAAATGATACGCGCTTATTTTCGGGGAGCTTTTTTCTGTTCTTCCAAAAGTGGAAAATGACCGCGCCCGCAATAGCGCCGATAAGTCCGCCGTATATTGCAAGCCCCGCAAGCCCCTTGAATTCACCGTCCGAAAAACCGCAAAACTCAGCGAACGTCCAAGAATTGCCGTCTATTACGTCAAACACCACGTGGTAAATGCGTGCTCCGATTATGGCAAGCGGCAGGCATATTATAATCATGTCGATTATAACGTCGCCCTCCAAACCGTGATGCTTTGCGGCAAAATAGCAACCGACAATGCCGCACATAATGCCGGTCGCCATAAGCAACCCGTACCAATTAAACGAACTGATAAAAGCTAAAGAATTCATAACCCGATTATAGCCCTTATCAGTCCTTTTGTCAAGCCTTTTTACCCGCGTGTGTTTACTATGCGGTTCGTTTTTCGTTTCACCCGCTCAATTATATTGCGTTATAATATATTTACGCCACTATTGCCTTGTTTCCGATAATAATTCCGAATTATTCATGGCGCAACGGCTATTACCTGCGGCACAGCGCGATAGGTGTTTTCCCGCACTTTTACGCGTTTTAGCTTTTTACCGTCCTTGTACACGTTGATATATGTTTCGCTTGTAATACCGTCCTTACCCAAGGACACCAACAGCCTACTGCCACTTACCGCGCCTTGCTCGAAGTATTTGTACTCGTTGTCCGTTTGCTCCTGCGTTTCGCACTTGACCACGTCGAGCACCACGCTTTCCGGAACTATCTCATACTCCGGCTTTTCGCCGAAAACTTTTACGGTGGCCTTTCGCCCGCTCACCGACACCACAATATAAATCGAGTGCGTGGTGGTGTTGGTTATTAGTAAGTCGCTTACCGAGCTTATCATGGCGTCCAATCCCGCGGGACAGTACGACGGGCAAATCGAATGTGCGTTTGCCGCACAGCTGAGCCCTGCTATGAGCGCCGCGTTATATACAGCAGTAGACGCCTGACACACGCCGCCGCCCGTTCCGTCTATGTACTTGCCGTCCACTATTATCTTTGCTTGCTTAAAGCCGTTTGCCTCGGTGCGCTCGCCCACCGTTGCATTGAACGACATAGTTTCGCCCGCGGGTATAATCATGCCGCCTATCTTGCTTAATGCGAGCTTAACGTTGTGCGCGCGTTCCTCCGACGAGCCCGTAAAGTCGGTTGTATACGAGCTGCGCTGTTGCAGCTCTTCCCTCAGCATGTCGGCGGTGATTATGGGCGGAATATCCGAAACCGTCGCCTTGACCTCGCCGCCGCCCGAAAACTTGAACGAACAGTATATGCTTGCGTACAGCTTTTCCTCGTTTATGCATATACCTGTTTTTTCGCGTATAACGCTAAAAACCCCGTGCTCGTACACCGTTTTTGCGTCGGTCGGCGGTACAAAAACTTTGTCGCACAGTCCGTCCAGCTTGCGCACAAGCAAAGGAAAACATTGCCTCACGGCGGTCTTATAGTCCGCGCCGCGGGCAATACATTCGTCCATATACTCTATTTTTTGCGGTAACGGCGCGTTTATTTTGCGCGCAGCTATTTGTTCTATAACCGTAAAGTCCGACGGCTCGACGGGCTTGTCCGTGTATTGGTACGTTTCCGTTCCGTACGTAATTGTAAGCGTCGGGTACGTATCGGACTCCGCGTCGGTCGGCGCTTTTGCGGCGCCCATAGCGAGCAGCATACATACCACAAAAGCTGTTATGTATATTAATCTACCGAGCTTTTTCATACGCAAATAGTATGTCGAATTATATCGAAAGTATTCGGTAGGTTTATTCTATTTTTTGTTAGGCAGCTCCGACGGAGTTTTAGGCAGCCTACTTGCCGCCTTTTTCAAAAACTCTATATTGTTGTTTTTGGGATTAATCAGGCAATCCTTCCACAGCACCTCGAGCGCTGCGGAAATAGCCTCGCTTTCAAACCCCATGTCAACCAAGTCGCGTCCCGATATTTTGAGCGATTTTTTAAGTATGGGCGCGCCCTCCTGCATCAGCTTTTCGCGCACAAGCTCAAACCTGTGCGGAGCCGCCGCCTCCTCCGGCGTTACCATTCCCGTCGCTATTTTATCCGCGCGGATTAGCGCCGTAAGCTTATCCAAAATATCGTAGTTTTTGGACACGAACACACGTATCTTGGATTCCCGCGCGTCGCCGCGCATGTCGTACATATGCGCACTGCACAGCCGCACTACTTGTTCTATAACGTCGTTGGGATAGCGCAGCCTGTTCAATATTACGCGCGCGGCTATGCCCGAGCTTTTTTCGTGTCCGTAAAAATTGCCGAAATGCTTATAGCAGTACGCCTTGCCTACGTCGTGCAACAGAGCGGCAAGCCTAACGTTGTGCAACGGTTGCGCGGCAAGCACGGTGCGAAACGTATGCTCCAAAACGTCGTACTTGTGGTACTGTTCGGGCTGAGCCATGCCGTCGCATTCCACCAATTCGGGTATTAGGTTTTTCCACAAGTCCAACTGTTTCAACAGTCTAAGCCCGCGGTAATGCGCGTTTTTTACGCCGTTTACGATGTCGGCATGCAAAATCTTGTCCAGCTCTATGCGCTTGCGCTCGGCGGTTATGTCGGCAAGGTTGTCGCTCATCGCCCTTGCTGCGCGCGCCGTTTCGCCTTCTATCTTAAAGTCCAGCTCCGCGGCAAGCCTGACAAGCCGCAAAAGCCGCAGCCCGTCCGACTCGAACACACGCTTGTTACAGCCGCGCAAAACCTTCATTTCCACGTCGCGCATTCCGCCCAGCGGGTCTATTATCTCATCCCGCTTTACGTCGTAATATATCGCGTTACAGCAAAAATCCCGCCGCGCCGCATCCGCATAAATATCGGTGGTAAAGCTAACGCGCACGGGCGTGTGTTCCCCGCCCTCGCCGTACACCTCCACCCTGAACGGTGTGTATTCGTACTTGACGCCGTCGTATATTATTTGCGCCGTGCCCATGCGGTGATTGACCATCGTCATGGTGGTGCGCGGCGGCAACGACAAAGCAAGCGCCGGCATAGGACCTGCTATGTCTATATCCGTGCATTTATACCCGCACAAACTGTTGCGGACGTACCCGCCCACAACATACACGTTGTCGCCAAGCTCGCTTATAAATTTGGCGGACTTTTCGTCAAGATTGATTTTCATTATATTTTATCCATGTTTGTTGTTAGTTAAATTCTATCACATACTAATAATAAAAGCAACACTTTTCGCCAATCTTGACATTTAATTCTTTTGGGTGTATACTGTTGTAAAACTCAATCTATCAGGCGGTAAAAATGAAACGCAAGTACGAGATAGCGGTATTGTCAAGGGGCGGGTTTGCGCGCACGGTGCGCATATACGCGCCCAAAAAAGCCGACCGCGCCATAATAATGCACGACGGGCAAAACGTGTTTTACGACGCGGACGCCACCTACAAAAAGAGCTGGCGCGCGCTCGACGCGCTTAAAGCGGAAAACGTCAAAAACACCGCAATAATCGGCATAGACAGCACCAACACGCGCGAGTATGATTATTTGCCCTTCCCCTTCGAGTTGTCGGAACGGTACGGCATGAAACTTGTAGGCGGCAGAGCGGACGAATACATGGCGTACTTGGATGAAATTATCATTCCCTACCTCGACAAACGATTCGGGTTTAAGTTTTACGGTATGCTCGGCTCGTCGGCGGGCGGGCTTGCCACGCTGTACTTTGCGGCGCGGAAAAACCCGCGCGTCAAGGCTTACGGCATGTTTTCCACACCGCTGTTTATATGCCCCAAGGCATTTGCCGAGTTTTTCAAAACAGCCACGTTCGATACCGACGGGTACTACAAGGTTTACACGGGCGGCGCCGAAAGCACGGGCAGCGTGGGACCGGAATTAGCCGAACAGGAATCGCAGCTGTTTGTTACCGACGGGTACGTCCTTAACGACGCACTGCGAAAAAGCGGCGTAAAAAACCTTGACCTTACCGTAACAAACACGGCGGTACACGACGAACGCGCTTGGTACGCGCCGCAAAAAGATTTCTTTAAAAAGTTTTCACTGCTTTAAGCTTATCAATACGATATAATTATTTACGCTAATGCGCTCGATACGTCGGGCGCATTAAACTTTTATTAATACCAAAACCGACTCTTCCAGCGAAAACGTTTTTACGTCGGCTGTGCGGTGAACGGATTTTACCGCCGTAGTAACATACGTTGCTATCTCGTTGTCCGAAAGAGTAAATCCGCCGTCGGCGTAAATTTCTATCGCCTGATACCCCACAGCATGCTCGCCGCTTAAAGGCACGCTTATTGTTTTGTTCTTGACGTAGGCGCGCGCAAAAGCCGTCGCTATTTCACTCACTCTATTCTTTTGGATTTCGGTTTTTGCTATATAGCAATTAATTTCCACACCGTTTACCGTCATATCCGCAAACACGTTTATAGGCGACTTTGCCGTTTGCGGCGCGTACATTATCGTAGTATTGTCGTCGTACTCATAAGGCTCGAAGTGCGTGGCGGATACTTGCGCGTCCGTCACAAACAGGTAGCTGTGCAGCCCAAGCTCGTATTCCCTCGCCGCGCCGTCAAGCGCCAACGTAATATGCGAATCGCCCCAAGTGCAATCCACCACATACCACGCGCCGTCCAAATACACCTTGTTCCAAGCGTGTCCGCCCGCCTCGCGCAAGGACTTGCCCGCCCTGCCCACAACGCGCACGCACGGTATGCCCTCCATATTGCACATAAGCGTGTACGCCTTGCTCATACCGTCGCACACGGCGTTGGGATTGTACGCCACGCCGCCGAACTTGGTTGAGCCGTTGCCGAACACTGCCTCCAAATAGTAAGCGGAATAGCTCTCGCCGCCGCTTGAAAGCATAGTTGCGGGCGTGTCGTATGTTACATGCCACATAATCCAGTCGTAAATAGCATGCGCCTTTTGCACGTCGGTCATGTCGTCCGTGCAAATACTGCGCAATACGTTGCGCGCCTGCTCGTAAACCGCCTGCGCCGACGACCCTGCCTTGGGAATCGGTCTTACTCCGTTTTGCGCCGCCAAATACAGCTCGTCGGAATACTCCACCTCCGCCGTGCGCGTCCGACTGTCTATAGCAAACTTGTAGTTTGACGGACGGTTTTTCGCCGCGTCATAGTTGATGTGCGGCAGTATGGCATGCAGCTGTGCCGACCTTTGCGCCGACGCTATCGTTTGCGTAGACGGACTGTTGACGGTGCTGACCTTAAACGAAGTGCGCATAACATCGCCGCCCAAGTCGTTCACTTTTATGCCGGTATACGTTCCGCTTGTTGCCGCAATCGGGAATGCACTGTTCCACAGGTCTACTGCGCTGCCCGATCTGTCATAGCCCAAATAGCAATCGAACGACACCGACGAGTTTGCCTCTTTTTGCCTGAAATAGATATAATATTCAGTAATCCTGACGTACTCGATAGCCGATGTTACGTAAAGATCGCCGCACGGCAAAACGTTGGTTATATACTGCTTGGCGTTTGACGGCAGCTGCGTAAACGTAACGTAATCTGAATAACCGCTTTCAGTTACGGCGTCGCCGTCGCCCAATGATTTTACGCGGAACTTATATTCTTGTCGATTAGAGCCCGTCGCACACAAATCGATCAGCGACCCGACGTCAAACCCGTTTTCGTCGAACAACTCCGCATATTGCGTATCGTTTTGCGAATATTCGACCGTACTACCCTGCGGGAACATGATTTCCACCTTGACATTGCCGATGGCCTCGTATTCGATATATGCGTGCGGGTACAAATTGTCAAACTCCAAATCGCCCATGATAGGCAACACCGCGCCGCGGAAACACACATCCTCCGAATACTCCGTTTGACCGTTTACCTTGACGGTAAGCGTATGCCGCCCTACCGTGGGCGAATAAACGTACGTGCTGTCCATACCCTCGTACAGCACTTTTCCGTCCTCGAAATACTGGAAATATATATCATCCGTATCGCCGCTTGCGGCAACCGAAAATACTATATTGTCAAACGGCTCGTTTTGTTCGAGCTCGCCCGTCACGCTCACTTCGGCGGTGACGGCGCTGCATACGCGCACGGTAATCTCGTCGGAGTAGAAATCCCCGCACTGCGCAATAACGGCGTATTCGCCTATCTCGCTCGGCGTAAACTCAAACTCGTCGCTCAACGTAAGCGTTTCTATATGCGCGCCGTTTACGCACCAGTATACATATTCAACCCCGCTCGGCTCGCCCGTAGCACTGACGGTAAACGTAATCTCGGACGTCCTTCCGAATGTTTGAACAAGCTCGCCGTTTGCCGATATGGTAAGCGAATCGTCCTCTCTTTCGGTTACCTCAACCTTAATCCTATCGCTTGTGTAGCTTGTTTCCGCTGTCACGTACGCCATACCGACGGCGGTTGCCGTAACGACCGTCGAAAGCCTGTTTACCGAAACGACGGAACTGTCCGATGATGACAATCTATATGAGGTCGTGTTCGTTTCGAGAACACGCGAAATGTCGTACATTTCCCCTACGTACAGTTCAAGCTTGCTTTCCGTAAACCTGATTACGTCGGGCTTGAACAAGTCCCGAAAGTATGAGCACCCGGCGGACATCACCGCTATTGCGGCAATGAGCGTAACGGCGACCGCCGCCCTGATACGCGCTGAAAATTTATTGATATTCGCTTTTTGCATTATCCCTCCGATTGCTCACGTCAATTCTGTTGCTCTACCGCGCGCGGCGACTCCGCCACAGCGCATATATATCCGTTCGCGATTATCGTGCGCCTGCTTGCAAACGTAGCGTTATTTAGCACATTGCTCGCATACTCGTCTATCGCCCTGCTTACAAAACCCGATATTTCGGCTGTTTCTTCTTCCGTTATACCGTCGGACAATGCAAGCTCCACGCCGAAAGTATTGTTGTAAATACTGCTCAAGCCGCCCACAAACGGTATACTTATTTGACCGCGCACGACGGAGTCAAACGCGTGGAACACAACGGCTCGCACCGACTCGTACGTTATCTCCGCCTTATCGATATAATTATCGATATACATGCCGTTGTATTCGTACTTTTGCATATAACGTGAATACGTGCGGTCAAACGCCTCGTAACCGTCGTTTACCGTGCAACCCAGCCGTTCGAGATCGCTATCGCTTATAAGCAGTCCGCAGTGCGACGTATACCGAGCGGAAGTGTTCGCAATCGTTATTTGACCTCCGAAAACGTCCACATTGTACCACAATCCGTCCAGCTTAACTTTGTTGTAATATCCGTACCCTTCGCCGTAACAAATAACGCACTCTATGCCCTCGATACCGCAAAGCAACGCAAACGCCTTGGCTGCGCCCTCGCGCGTCACCATATAGCTCGATCCCAAAGGATCGTCGTTTGCGAATATGCCGTCCAAAAACCTGCCCGCGGAATTTGTATCTACGCTATCCGCATTGACCGTAACCCACTGCAGCCAGTCGTATACGGCGTGAATCTTTTGATATTGCGTGTAGTCTTTTCCGACTATGCGCAAAAGAATGCTTTTTGCCGCACGGTAAACGGTGTATGCGGCGTCGCCGCTTTGCGTGACCGGTCTTACGCCGTTAGATACCGCAATAAGCAGTTGTTCGCTACCCAGCACCGAAACGCTGCGCGTTGCCCTATCCGACGAAAAAACATAGTCGTTAGAACGGCGATTAATGCTGTTATATTCTATGTGCGGCAACTCAAAGTACAAAGGATTTTTGGACGTATGTTCATACTTAGCAGGCTTGTTTACGTACTGAGCAAAATCGAGCGTTATAACATTGCAGTCGGTCGCGGCGGTCACATTAAGCCCGAGCCTTTCGGCTTGCTTAATTATTATTTGCTCAATGCGCTCGACGTCCGCCGCCGCATAACACTGCGCGGTTTGCGCGCCGGTAGCATACAGCTCGCGCACGTAATCTACAGCCTCGCTTTCGGTTGAAATAAACGAATTGCGGCAAAGCACCTTGTTATCCAAATAGCTTGCCACATTCTCGCCGAACTGCGAAAAAGCAAATTCGTGCCTATCGCCGTCCATGCCTATAATCACCGTATACTGCTCGGGATTTTGTGCGCACACGGTAATATACTCGGTCGCCCTGAATGCCCCGCTCGCAAACAAATGCGCGTACTGCGCGTCAGTAACGTCGAATATACTGCGATTGCCGTCGGGGTCGATAATGGAAACGTACAGCACCTTGCGCTCTTTTGCATACCGAATATATACGCCATCGGTATCGTCAAATGCAACCTCGCAGTCGGAATATGTATCGCTCGCTATATCGAGCGTCACTTCGTTCTTGCCGTCTATTTGCTTTAGTTCTCCGTTTACGTACAAGCAAACGGCGTACCGCCCTACCGACGGCGCAAAATCGAACGTTGGGCTGTCGCAAGCCTGTTCGCCGTTTACACGCCACTCGTACACCGACCGCGGATTGAGCGAATTTACATCCTCGTACGCCGTGAACGTGACGGTGGAATACGCCGCAACGTTGCTAAGGCTCGTATGCCCGATAGTGACCTGCGTAGGTCTATACACCTTTATACCGACGCTCTTTACTATATCGCCCACGGTAGCCGTTACGGAATACTCGCCGTAGCCCGTGGGAGTATATTCAAATCGATTGCCCGAAAAGGTCGTGCCGTCGCTCACCTGCCATTGCACTTCCGTTTGCGTGTTTGCGTTGCCGTCAAACTCCGCCGATAGAACCACAGGCTCGGGCGCCGCACCGCGCAATGTTTGTATGCTGTTTTCCGCCGTTACGGTAAAGTCTATTATGTCGCGGTAGGTTACGTTAATCTTTATCACCGCGGTTTTGCCGTATGCTGAAATTTTGACGTCCGCCGTGCCCGACTTAACGGCAACCACCGTCGTGCCGTCTATGGACACACAATCGGAATCGGTGCTGAGCGTAACCTTGCCGCCGCTCGTAGCGGGCGAAAAACTGACGTAAGGCAAGACACTTCGGCTTTCCCCTACGGCAAGCGAAAACTCGGTGCGCGACAAAACAATGTCCACGTCCTCAGAAGAACAGCCAAACAAAATCACGGCAAGCAGCGTAAGCCCTGCCATAACCGCTAAGCGAAAAATATTCTTACCGATTTTTTGTACTGTTCCCACAAATACATTATATCAAATCCGTCGAGTAAAAGCAAGGGAACGCGAAAAAATATACGTCTATATTATTTTTAACTCATTTTACGCGCCCGAAAAACATAAGATATAGCGATGAATTCCATGACGAAAGCAGTAATGACGATGACGGCATTCACCTTTGCGGAACGCACGCTCGGATTTTTGTTCAAAATCTACCTATCGCGCGAAATCGGCGCGGTAGGCATGGGCATCTATTCGGTCGCGTTGTCATTCTTTTTTGTGCTGATAACGCTGCTGACGTCGGGCATACCGCTTGTGGTGTCCAAGCAAACGGCTACCAACAAAGCGGAAAGCGGCGGAATATGTTCGGCGGCGCTCATTTTCGAGCTTATCACGGCGCTGATAGTTTGCCTTTTGGTAGTGACCTTCCAAAAGCCCATCGGGTCGCTGTTTGCCGATAAGCAGTCAATGACGCTTGTTATAGTAATGCTGCCTGCGCTGGTATTTTCAGGCGTATACTCCGCGTTCCGCGGCGTACTGTGGGGCGAAAAGCGTTTTATGTCAGTGAGCGCGGTGGAATTGATAGAGCAAGTAGCACGCATAGTCGGGTGCATTGTGCTGTTTTCGCTGTTCAGCAACAAGACGGTAGCGGTAGCCGCGTCAATGACGGTGGCGTGCGCCGTATCGGCTGTTGCGGTAGCGCTGTTCTATTTTTGCGGCAAGCGCAAGCTAAAAAGCCCCAAAACACATTTTAAGCCGCTTATTGCCACATCCGTGCCCATTACGCTGTCCCGCACTACATCAAGCATAAACAACTACGTTATAGCAATAGCAATGCCGTTTTTGCTTATGTCGAGCGGGCTTAACTCCGAACAGTCAATGTACGTTTTCGGCTCGTGCGTGGGAATGGCGTTGCCGCTGCTGTACCTGCCCATAACGGTAGTTGGATCGCTCGCGTTTGTAATGATACCTACCCTGTCAGAATCGTACGCACTGGGCGACAAAAAAAGTATGTGCCGTCAAATAGAAAACGCACTGTCGTTTTCAGTAATAATCGCGGCTATTGTATTGCCCGCCTACTGCGCGCTGGGCGAGCCGCTCGGCACGTTTATTTACAACAACACCGACGCGGGCATATTCCTGAAAAAATCGGCATGGCTGCTGTTGCCGCTTGCGTTTGAAAACATAGCATCGTCAATGCTCAACTCGCTCGATTTGGAAAAGAAATCGCTTATCAACTACCTAATCGGCGCGGTCACAATGTACGTTATTTGCTTTGCGTTTTACTCGAGATTCGATATGGACGTGTTTATACTCGCATTCGGGCTCAGCCTGATTGCGTCGTCCGTGCTTGACGTGATAGACATTAAACGGCGCACGGGCTTTAAACTGACATTCTTTAAACCGCTGTTTATTTGCCTTGCCAGCGCATATCCCGCGTGGCTGTTTACCGAATACGTACATTCCATAATTCCGGGAACGGTCATTCCCATAATAGTTGCGGGTATAGGCGGAGTGTGCTTTTCGGCGCTTGCCGCAGTCATATTCGGCGCGGTGGACTTTGAAATGGCGGTGGGCAAAAAACAAAAAAAACACAAGCCGCTATTCGGCAAATTCAAGCGCACTTAGCGGTACGCAACCATGCGCAAATAATTAGGCAATACAAAAACAGCTCGAAACGCACTTAATTGCATTTCAAGCTGTTTCCGTTTTTTGCTCGTAAATTGCAAAGAACATTTTTTGTACTTGCGAAAAGTTGATTATGCGCACCGGCTCTTGCGTTACGGGATCGCGCTCGGGCTCGCCCGTTACGGGGTCGGTAGGCGTTACCACCGTGCTTTGGTTGCCGTCATCGTAACTGCCCGTGCCGTTTGTAGCGCCGTTTGCCTCTAAATACCAGTTGTTGAAAAACTCGGCTATTTGCCCTATCAGGTCCCACTGCGAATTCCAATAATCGGCGGCAAACCACCGCTCGACACGCACAAGGTCGCTTAACCGCACCGCATAGCTGCTGTACGACTCCCAGTCCTCGGTAAGTATAAACGATTCCAGCAAATTGTCAAAAGAATAATAATACCCGCAATACCGTAAATAATCGTCGTCCGACGTTACCAAAACGTACCACGCAAGCAAGTTGGCGTCACCCTCGCGGAATACGCCCTTGGCGTGCGCCAGCTCGTGCGCAAGCGTAATCGTGCGCGTAGTGGGCGGCGCGGCGTTATTCACATTAGCCTCGCCCGTCGGCAAAAACGTCATGCCGGTTATCAGCATTTGCGACATAAACCAGCTATTTACTATCGGTTTGGCGGTCGGCGTGTACTGATTGAAATACGGATCGGTCAGCTTGGCATACTCCACCTTTACTCGCTCCGCCAGCTCGGAAAAGGTGTACGGACATTCCACACACCCGTTTTTGTCGCGCGGCAGCGTTTGGGCAAGATTATTGTAATCGGCAAAAAAGTATTCTATTACAGGCTTTACGCTTTCCGCGTCGTAGGTCCGTTGGGACTGCGGAATTGGCATTTCCGCGCGGTAGTACGCAAACGCCATACTCACCATATACAGGTTGAGCACATAAATTACGCCCACGCATATAGACAGCGCGCCCGTAAGTATGCGCAAAAACCTTGCCCTGCCCAAGTTAATTATAAGCCTTACGTAAAAGAAAATGCCCAGTCCGATTAAGCAAACTATAAAGAACTCCATAATCGAAAAAGGCAGCCACGACGTGAGCGTGCCTACGACACGCACCCACCCCGCCTCTATATGCGTTGTCCACCACTCGGCTATTTGCCGATCGGTACGCAAATCCAGCATCAGCAGCAACGGAATAAGCAGCCCGCACGCGACGGCGGCAAGAATAAACACACCCTTACCTATAGGGCGTTTTACTTTTTGCGCGCGCCTACCGTCAATCGCGTACATGCGCGTAAACCGCCTCGGCATAATATATCCGTTGTGCTTTTGCCGCTCAAAAGTCATAGTTGTATTATACTACACAAAAGCGCGCTTGTCAATGCGCTACTCGTTTGACATAATCTCTTTTATAGGCACTTTGTTTATGCGCACCGCATACACCGCCATTGCGCAAGCGTACAGCATGACAAACGTGCCGAGCGTAATAAAAAAGTACCCTATGCCGAATCTATACGTAGCAACGCTTTTTACGTCCGCAAAAACAACATTCACCATAACAGTCATCAATACATGCTGGTAAACCGTGCCGAGCGCAAAGCCCAAAATCGCAAACGGCACATACCCCGCAAGTAGCGCGACCGCGCGCTCCTTTGCCGAATATCCAAACGCTTTCATCACAGCTATACTGCTCTTATTCGCATTAATCGCCGTTGTAATAGCCATAAACAGCGCTGTAACGCCCAAAACGGCGCCGATAACCAAAATCATCACACCCATAATTACGCTGCTTAAATCGCTCATTGTAAGCCCCATTTGCAGCATTGCCGAATAGCAAAAGCACGCAAACGCCACAAAGAACACGACCGACTTTTTGCCCGCAAGCGTGGACAAACACATTTCGACCAAGAACGGGCGCTGCTTGCTTGACGGTCGGAGTTTGGACTTTGCCGTCGCTTTTCCGCCCTTAATCATAGACACTACGTTGCGCCGCAGCGACAGCTTGGCATACAAGCACGCAAACGCGGAAAACAATATTGTAGGCGCAATAACAAGCGCGACAAGCAATTCAACGTGATAGCTTATCGTTATTGCCGGCATGCCGTCTATCGTCATTTCGCGGTAAATGAGCGGCATTATTGCGTGCCCCGCGCCGTAGCCGACCGCCGCGCCTATAAAGGTACTAAGTCCAAACACCCAAAAGCTCAACGATATTTTATTATCCGAATACCCCATTGCTTTGAGTATGCCAAACCGCTTGGCATTGCCGTCTATAAACAGCTTAATATAGAACACCGTCATTACAACGGCAATCAAGCAAAGCACTCCGCCCGTTATAGCGCACGTAAATTTTGCCGACGTAATGTTGGCGTCGTACAGCGTGCGCAGGTCACCGCTTACCGCCTTGTCTATTGCAAGCGCGTCCATATAGTAATTCAAAAAGAAGGTGCATACGAACACCGCGCAAAAGCATACCACCGATATGCCGAAAAGCTTTATTCCGTTCTTAATTCCGATTACCATACTACCACCCTATTTCGTACGCCGATTTTGGCGCAGGGTTGTCGGTTACACTCACAATCTTGCCGCTGTTCATTTCCACAACGGTGTTCGCCATGTCCGCTATGTTGCGGTTGTGCGTGACCATGACCATGGTAAAGCCGCGTTCCGCCTTGAGCTTTGCAATATAGTCCAAAACGCTCCGTCCCGTGCTTTCGTCCAATGCGCCCGTCGGCTCGTCCAAAAACAATATTTGCGGTTTTTTGGCAAGCGCGCGCGCTATACACACGCGCTGCTGCTCCCCGCCCGACAATGCGCTCGGCATGGCTTTTAGTTTATCAACAAGTCCCACCGCCTCAATTTCGCGTATATAATCTTTATTGCCCGCAAGGTCGGCGCCTAAGCGCACATTCTTTTCCACGCTTAAATGCGGCAATAGATAATATTGCTGAAAAACAAACCCCACGTATTCGCGGCGGAACTCGGTCAGTTGTTTATCGGTCATTGCGGAAAGGTCTTGACCGCACGCGACAACGCTCCCGCTGTCCGCACGCTCCAAGCCGGACATCACGTTCATAAGCGTGGACTTGCCCGATCCCGACGCGCCGATAATTGCGACAAAGCTGCCGCGCTCGATATTAAGCGACACACCACGCAACGCCTTGACCGCGCCACCGTTAAATTCCTTACATAAATCGGTTGCCGTAATCATAATCAATCCTCGTTTTGCTTGATGTGCTTTAATACCGCAACAAACTGTTCGGTAAGCATAGCCTTTTCGTCCGAAAACTTGCATACGCCCGTCACGACAGCCGCGGCAATGCCATGCGTGTACACCCATAGGTGCATATAAAGCCGCTCGGCTTTTTGCCGTTCGAGCCCGTAATAATCCATTACCGACTGCAAAATCTTTTCGGCGTTTTGGTCGATTGCGTCAAGCACGCCGCGCTCGTCGAGTAACTCGGTTTGCTCGCGCATAAACAACAACATAAACAGCTTGGGATGCTCGTGCGCAAACCTGAGGTACGCCTCACCTACACCGCGAAACGGAACGGCGTTACGCAGTCCCTCGTCCACGTAGCTGTTGTACAACGCATTGGCGCGCTCTACCACTGCGGCGCAAACCTCGTCCATACTGCTGAACACAGTGAATATAGGGCGCGGCGAGCTGCCGAGCGCGGCGGCAAGCGTTCGCGCGGTTAGAGCGTCAAACCCGTTTTTCTCCACCTCGTCAAGCGCAGTGCTCACAATCTCCTCTCTTGTAAATTTCGATTTAGGCGGCATAATTACTCCTTATAAAACAATCGTTTTAAAACACTTGTTTTAGTATAAACCGAGAATAAGCAGTTGTCAAGAGAAATAAAAAAAAATATGTAATTGTTATGTATAACATAGGCGCAATCGGCACAATATAAAGTTGTAAGGCAATCGCGGGTTTACGATAGGTATATCGACCACATTGCGATAAAACCTCCTACCCCACAATGCCCTACAGACGGTTCGCTTTAACAGCCGTAAAATCTTTCAGCCTACGGCAAGCGAAACGGAAAATTCCTCCAATGTTACGGCATTGTGGGATTTTTTCGTTGTGGAAAAATAAGGTGGAGATTCTTCACTGTGCATTGCTTGTTCAGAATGACAAAAAATTTATTTACTGTTAAAACTATTTTGTCATTAGAGCAACGCGAGGAATCTCAACATTTTTTAAAAACTTACGCATAATCCCCCGAAAAGTGCACAATATAATAGTGTAAAGCAAATAACTTTTTTACGCCGAAAAGAAAATGCTTTACAAAAAATCTAATCGCATTAATTTGCGAATACGAAAAATCCACATTGCAAACGCAACATGGATTTTTTCGTTTTATGAAATTATTTTTTTAATTTATCTATTGC
>CAMWLQ010000009.1 GCA_947175195.1 uncultured Clostridia bacterium
CGGGTTTCCTGCCGCGCTTTTTGCCCGTTCCCGTGCTTGCCGCAGGTTTCTTTTCCTGTTGCTTGGGTTGATCGGGCTCCATAATGCCGGCAATTTCGTTAAGCTGTTCCTTCAAGTCGGACAGCGAATCGGAAAGGTCTACGTCCGAATCGAGGTCGCGGACTCTTTCGCGTTCGGCAAGCACCGTTATTTCGTCGCGGAGCCGCGAAATAGCGTCGAGTATGAGCGCGTTTTCTTGGCTGGGCTTTTCTTTGCTGAGCTCTTCTCTAAGATCGGCAAGCTCGGCAAGAATGGTTTCGTTGTCGGATGCGTTGCCCGTTTGCGTCATAACCTCGCGCAGTTTTGCCACCTCTTCGGCAACGGCGTCGCTGGACGCTATTTCCGCTTTGAGGCTTTCAATCTCGTCGGTAATCTTAGTGCCCGCGTTTTGCGTGAGGTACTGGTTTTGGCGTTCCAAAAGGTGCGCCATTTCCGACATAAAGTTGAGCGTTGTAAGGTCCGCGTCGCGCTGGTTAGCCATGTCGGTGCGCAATACGCTGAGCTCTTCCAAAATCCTGTTGTTGGTTGCGTCGTTGCCGAGCGATGCCACCCTGTCCGCAAGTGCCTCGACCACAGCCTCGCGCTTGTCGATTGCAGCCTTGAGCTTGGCAAACTCTTCCGAAATTATCTCTATATCTCTTGCCGAGCCGGCAGCGGATACTTGGTCGCGGAGTGACGCAATCTCGTCGAGAATTATATTGTTGTAGCTTTCGTAATTGGATTCGCCGGATGCGGGATCGTTTACGTTAGCCATGCTGATAGCGAACAGCTGGTCGCGGAGCGACTGAATTTCCGCCATAAGCGTGTCGTCCGACTCGCTGTCCGTTTCGCCGGCAATGCGTTTTACGTCCTCGATTTGCTCGCGCAGCGCCTGGAACTCGTCGCGCAATGCCAAAATCTCGCTCATAACGCCAAGATCGGGCTCTTCCTTCAATGACTGAACGTCCGCTCTGATTGCCGTTACGTCCTCGGCTACGCCGAACATGCTGTCGGGCGACGCGAGCATAGCCTTGATTTCCGCCAGCTCGTCCCTGAGCGATTGTACCTCTACGCTGTTGCCGCCGCTTTCCGCCGCTACGGTGGTAAGCGAACGCAGCTGCGCTATTTCGTCGCGTATCTCGCCCAGCTCTCCGATAAGCCCTTGCTGTTCGGTTTGAGCGGCAAGCATGTCGCGTATATCCTGCAAAGCTTGCTCGTCCAGCCCCGCAGTAGCCTGTACGGGCTCGACGTTGACTGCCGCAACTTGTTCTTTAAGCTCGCGGATTTCGTCGATGAGCGTTGCGTAAGACGCGTCGCCGTCAGTTGTTGCCGCGGGCGTGGCTACCGCCATATCGCGTATAAGGTCTTTAAGCTCGTCTATTTGTACGGAAAGCACGTCAGTGCCGTCCGTCTTTAACTGTTCGTTTTCGGCGCGAAGTGCCTCGATTTCCGCACGCATTTCCGCCATTTCCGCCGCGTAATCTACGGGCGCCATGTCCGCAAGAGCGGATTTAATATCCGCCATTTCTGCGGCAAGCTCGTCAAAGCGCTCAGCAAGCGAGCCGGTAGCCGCGCCGCCTTCCTCGGCGACGGTAGCCTCCTGCACAAGCCTAATATCTTGCAAAGCCGCATTGACTGCGTCCAACTGCTCGAGTACGGGCGTAAGGTCGACTTCGGCGGTTACGGGTGCACTTTCAGCATAGGTTTCCGTTGTCGTTTCGGCGCCAATCTCAGCCGAGTTGTTTCTCAGCTCGTCGAGCACGGCGCGAATATCTTCCACTTGCTCGGCGATTGCATTAAGCCTATCGCCGCCCAAGCTTTCCTCTATTCTGTCTATGTCGCTCTTGAGGTTGATTATTTCGTCGAGTACAACGTTCAGTTCGTCGACGTTTGCGACTGCACCTTCCTCGTCCCCGCTCGAAACGGTCGTCCTGCGACTGACAAGGTCTTTAAGCTCGTCGATGTTCTCGTTAAGCGCGGTTTGGTCGGCACGCAATGCGGAAAGCTCGTCAAGCACGGTCAACATATCTTCGGAGTTTTCAGCTGCTTGTACGGGTTGTTCCTCTTGAGGCTCCGCAACACCTGTTGCGTTGAGCACCTCGTCCTTGAACGCAAACACTTCGTCGCGCAAGGACACTATCTCGTTGAGTACAAGATTGATTTCGCCGTCGGTAGCCGCGGATCCTTCGCCGTCGCCCACGGGCAGGTTGGCAATATCCTCGCGCAGGGCGCGGATTTCGTCCAGTATGTTGCCCGACGATATGGCGGCAAGCTCGTTCTTAATAGATTCCAGCTCACCCGACACTTCGTCTTGGTCGACTATGCGCGCTGCCTTGATGTCCTCGCGCAAGGACAGGATTTCCTCGACGGTGTCGTACTCGGACGACGCATCGAGTTTTTCCTTGATTGAGGAAAGTTCGGCAATGAGCGCCTGCATATTGTCCGCATCGAGCTGTTCTTGGTCGGCTTGATCGTCCGTTTCCGCGGCAAGCCCCTCCAACATGGACTGCAGCTCGCCGAGCTGGGCGGAGATTTGTTCGATAGCGGATACGTTTAAGTCGTTGACCGTTTGAGTAGCGCTTTCGATATTGCCCAAGCGTTCGCGTATTTCGGCAATCTCGCCCAAAAGCGCCTCGCGGGTTTCTCCGTCTATACCGGACGCGGACATATTCTCGTCCAGCGTGTTGATGTGAATTTCTTCTCTTATACCGCTGACCGCGTCGATTATATCTTGCTTATTTGCAGCGGAGGTTTGCTCGTACAGCTCGATTTTTTCAAGAACAAGCCTAATATCCTCGGCCGTGACGTCCAGCGATTCGCGGAGCGCGGTTATCTCGTCTATAACGGGCTGATTGTCGGCGGGCGTTTCGGCAAGAACTGCTACGCTTTCCGCAAGTCCGTTGACCGATTCGAGCAACGTGGTTACGTTTTCACGAATGAGTGCAACGTCGTCCGCTTGCGGCATTGTTGCAAGCGCGTCGAGTATGGCAAGCGTATTGTCGCGCGCGACAACTACGTCGTCCGACTGCGGCATAAGCGTGAGCGTGTCGAGTATGGAGTTCAGGTTGTCGCGTATAATAGCAAGCTCGTCCGCAGTATATTCGGTTTCCTCGACGGTTTGTTCCGTTTCGGTCGCAGTAGGCGTTTCGAGCCTTTCGAGTATGCTGTTTAACTGCTCGGTTATGGGCGTAAGTGCGTCGAGCGCGGAGTTAGCCGCGTCGCGTGCCGCAACAACGTTTTCGCCCATAGCGTTTACGTTGTCGTTGATTACGGCAAAATTATCGTTGACGGCAACAAAGTTGTCGTTGATAGCCGCAATGCTGTCGCTCGCTGCCGCAACGCTGTCCGTAACGGCGGACAATGCGTCCGACACGGCGGCTACGTTGTCCGACACAGTAGCTACATTATCGCCTATTGCCGTTACCGTTTCCTTGGTTGTTGCGGTGTCTTCGGCAACCGTATTGATCAAAGACACACGCGCCGCAATTTCGTCCATATAGTCGACAAGCTTTTCGCTGTCCTGAACTGCCTCGGCGGCGTCGGGGATTTGTTCGCTTTCCGCAATGGCAAGCTCGGCTTGCTCACGCAGGAACGCTATATCGTCCAGCAAACGCTGTCTATCCGACGTTGCAGCCTCGGTGTTTACCGTGGACGAATCTATAAACGAATTTACGTCGGCGCGGAGCTGTTCGATAGCCTCCGTCGTGGGCGACATAAGTATGGCGTCCGATACCGTGGCAAGCGATTCCCTGATGGACTGCGTGTCGGCAAGAATGTCCGCTTTGGCTGCCTCGATTGCGTCAACCGTAGCACTGCCGTCGCCCAGCTTGCCTATGATATTGGATTCCGATTCGATAATTACGTTGGTAACGTCCTCGTACAGCTTGTCAAACTGCGCGGTAATTTCGGTCGTAAGCGTTGTGACCTGTTCCGCAAGCTGTTCGGAGAAATCAGCACTGCCGCCTGCCGAATTCAGTTCCGTGCGCAGGTCGGACAAATTGTTGAAGAACGTTTCGTAATCGTCAAGCTTTGCACGGATATAACCGAGGTCGTCAAGCATGATTTGACGCTCCTCGTCCGTCATTGCCGCTCCGCCCGTCGTTTCGGTTGTCGTTTCGACGGTTATCGGCTCTTGCAATTTTTCGGAAATATCGACAATGCGATTGGTTATATCAAGATAGTTATTGCGCAGCTCTTCCAGCGCACCCGCAACGTCGTTGTTGCCCGTGGCGCTTTCCAGCTTGTTTTTAAGGTCGTCTACCGAATACAGTATTTGCTGTAACGCCGCCTCGTCTACCGACAACTCGCCGTCCGCCGACGTGGGTATTATCGTGGGCGGTCTGTCCATAACCGCGGACTTAAGATCGGCAAGCTTGGTAAACAGAGTTTCGTCGTTTTCGACGCGCGCGGGCTTGTACGATTTGGGCAAATCCATTTCGGGCAAATCCAAAATGTCAGCAACGGTGATGTCAACAAGACGTTCGACCATTTCCTTAACGGCGGATTTATCGCCGTTTTCGTCGAGCAACGCCGTGGTTATCTCCCCGACCGCGGCGGCATTATCCGCCTCGTACTTGTTACCCTGAAGGGTGTTGAGCTCCTCTACAAGATCGGGCAAATAGTCGCCGTACGATTCAACGTTGGCGTCCGAAATTTTATTTACAATGTTAAAGAAACGATCGGCACTGTCGCGCATAGCCGACGTTATGGTCGTCATGCCTCGCTCGGCACAGAATTCCGCCACAGCCGTAAACGACTGCTTGTTGAGCGGCTGAGCGCCAAGCTCGTCTATAAGCGAATTAGTGGCTTGCACCAAGTCGATAGCGTCGGGCTCGTTGCTGTCCGAAAGGCGTTTTACGTACGCGTACAATGCATTGAGCTTGTCTTTGTATGATGCGGATTGCGAGTGAACATCGTATGTAACTTTTTTGAAGTCATTTACAAGCTCGGAAATTGTTTGTGCGCGCTTAACGGCGGCAGGCGACGCATTGCCTATAGCCGTTTTTATTTCGTACAGCTGGCGCAAAAGCTCGGCTGCGCTCACTTCCGAAACAACAGGAGCGGTCGCGGCAGGCGCGGCGGCAGCGGTAGCAGTAGGCATAGGCGCGCCTTCCAGCACAGCCTTTAACGCCGCAATCTCGCCCGAAAGCTTGGTAAGACTGCCGGTATCCATGCTGTTGGCGGCTTTTTTCATAGACGAAACCGCGCCGTTAAGTTCCTTAACGGACGGCATTTCGTCCAACTGCTTTTTAAGCTGACCTATTTCGTTTTGAACGCGCGCATCGGTGTCGCGCATCGCACGCAAAATAGCCTCGTTAATCGAAAGTAGTTTGTCTATATCCAACGTCGATTTTCCGCCCTCAACGTTAGCCTGTTCTTGACCGACAGGCAGCTCACCTTGAGGGCTTGACCCGTTTTTTAGTAGGTCGTCGATTCTACTCTGCAACCGTTGGATTTCCGCTTTGTACTGAGCCTCCGCAAACTTTTGGTCGCGTTGCATATCTTCCTTGATACGCGTAAGCTCTTTTTGCATCTCCAAGCTGCTCTGGTTACGGGCAAGCTCGTCGCGCAAACGCGAAATTTCGTTGTACATTACAACCTCGCTGCCGGCAGGCGGAGCGGTGGGTTGGTAAATGTACTGAGGCGGCATAATGGGCTGAGGCTGCTGTTGCGTAGCCGGTACCATTCCCCTCTTTAATTCGGCAAGCTCGTCAAGGACTTTGTTCAGGCGATCGTCGTAGTAATCGTCGTTGTAACCGTCGTCGTACTCCTCGTCACCGTAGTCTTCGTCGCCGTAATCCTCGTCGTACTCGTCGTCGTACTCTTCGTCGTCGTAGTATTCATCGTCCTCGTAGCCGTCGTCGTACTCTTCGTCACGCTCGGTTACTTCTTCCTCTACGATCTCCTCATCATCCAACGAAAAAGTCGTCTTGTCTTGGTTGTCCATAAATGTTCCTCGCATTTGTTATTTGTTTTTACACTTATTCCTACCGCTTTTGCGGAATCGAATCGTTTGGTTGTTGCATTCAACGCCTAATCGCGCCGCTTTGCCTTACTTGGGTCTTTTGGGACCGCCCGGGCGTGCGCCGGGACGTGCACCCGGTCTTGCACCGGGGCGTGCTGCCGGTCTTGCGCCGGGACGCGCCGCAGGACGTGCACCCGGTCTTGCGCTTGCGGGACGTGCGCCCGGTCTTGCGCCGGGACGCGCCGCAGGACGTGCACCCGGTCTTGCACCCGGTTTACGCTTAGGTATGCGGTTGACGCGTTCCGTGACCTTGCGGACAATACGTTGCGGCTTTTTGGCGTTTTCGGCTTTTAACCGCGCTATCTCGCCGCTGCTTTGAATATCGTCCATGGTCTTGTTGTAGAAGTCCATAAGCTCGGTAGAGCCGCGCTCGTCCTCGTCGAACGTGAGCTGCAAATTGTACAGCCGTTCGCGCAAGTTCTTTGCCTCTTCGTCGCCCTTGAGCTCCTTCATTTCGTTGCGGATGGCTATAATTTGATCCCTACGCAACGCAACCTTCTTGGCAATAGCATCCGCACGCTCGGCCTCAGCCTTTTGACGAGCCTCTTCTTCCTTGCGCTTGTTCTCTTCCTCCAAACGCTTGGCCTCAGCCTCCTCGTCGGCTTTGCGGCGCATATCCTCGATTTCCTCTTGGGCTTTGCGCTTTGCCTCTTCCGCCTCTTCCTCGGCTTTGCGTTTTGCCTCCTCGGCATCCGCCTCGGCTTTGCGGCGCGCCTCTTCGGCGTCTTCCTCCGCTTTGCGCTTTGCCTCTTCCGCCTCGGCAGCCATTGCCTCCTCAGCCTCTTTGCGCGCTTGCTCGGCGGCCTCTATATCTGCTTTCGCCTTTTCCTCAGCCTCGATACGCGCTTTCTCAGCACGCTCTACAGCCTCCTGCGCGTCAGCCTCGGCTTGACGGCGAGCCTCCTCGGCCTCTTCCTGCGCCTTGCGACGTGCCTCCTCGGCTTGCTCTTGCGCCTGCTGCGCGGCAAGACGGGCTTGCTCCGCCTCAAGTTTGGAACGCTCAAGCTGCTTTTTGAGGTTTTCCGCCTCGATTTTGGCTTGGTCCTTACTGATTATACCGCTGCCCGATGTAATAAGGTCGAGCGGGTTGGTGTTGTTGACAAACTCGTCGAACGACTTGCACGCTTGCTCGAAGTCCTCGTTGGCTCTGTCGAGGTCGGTGCGGGCGCGTTCAAGATGCTCGTCGTATTCGGACTGAGCCTCCATCTTGCGCTTGGTGCCGTCGATATTGGTTTGCTCGAGCCTGGCTTTGAGCTCTTCCAGCTTGTCGGAAGTGTCGCCCTGAGCAACCATAAGCTCCAGCCTTTCGTCCTCGGACGCCGCCTCCATTTGCGCGTTAATATCGTCGAGCTGGGTTTGTACCTGAGCGATTTCCTCTTCCAGCTCGGATATAGCCGACGCAACCTCCATAGCAATCATGGTCACGTCGTTGGACGATGCGGACAAATCGTCGTAAACGGCTTGTGCATTGGCTACAGCCTTTTCCGCCTCTTCCTTTTCCTTTTCGCGCCGTGCCTTGACCAGCTCGAATTCTATCGCGCCCAAAACCTTGTCGTCCGCTTTGATAACCTCTTCCAGCGGGATTTCGTTTTTGGTGATAAAGTCGTTTGCCTTGCGGCGCTGCGAGTTGAATTCGATATTGAGGTCGGACTTTTGCTTTGTAGTTTTTGTGATTTCGCGTTCAAGCTCGGACAGCCGCGCGTTGGCGTCGGATATTTGAGCGTTGAGGTCGGCGATAATGCCGAAATCGGTAGCGCCCAAAATTTGCGACTTGGCCTGAGCGACCGCGGACTTGAGCGACTCGCGCTCTTTGTCCTGCTCTACCTCAAGCGCGTCTATACGCCTAAGCTCGTAATCGGTTTTGTTGACGTCTTCCAGCAACGGCTCCAAAGTGACGACCTTTGCCTCGAGTTCCTGACGCTTGCGCAAAAGCTCCATACGCTCGACATACGCGTCGTATTCCTTTTTGGCTTTTTCGAGGTCGGAAACCGCACGTTCCAAATCCGCATTCTTTTGCTGTTGCACATCGCTGAGCTTGGAGTAAATGCCGTTTATGCGATCGCTGTTGCCCAAAAGGTCTTCCAGCTCTTGACGAAGGCGTTCGAGCTCGTCGCTGTTGCGCTTTTTCTTTTCCTCTTTGATGCCGATGTCGCGCGTGATAATGGGTTTGTCTTTGTTCTTAGCCGAGGCGAGCTTAAACTCAAGCTCCTCGATGTCCTTGGCATACTGCGCGTCGTCGTTTTCCGCCTTGGCGATTTTTTCGCGCAATTCCTCTTCCATAGTCTTGGCGCGGTCGACCTCGGTTTGCACCTTATCCAAACGCGTCTTAAGCTCGGCAAGCTCTTTGTTCAAAATTGCGTTTTGACGCTCGATATTGCGCAGCCTGCTCTCCTCCGGCGAGGTGTCTATATCGATCTTTTCCTCGGTAAACTCGTCGGACGTATTTTCCTCTTCGACGTACAGCGGCGAATCGGGATCGAAATCGAGCACGAACATTTCGACAGGACCGGACTCGGTTGCCATAGGCTCGGACGTCGCGGCGGGCGTAGAGGTCGCACCAGCGTTTTTGATTTCCGTTTCGCTCATTATCGCCTCGTCCATAGGCATGGGCGACTTGTAACGCTCGATAATGCGTTTCTTTTCCTTATCCAGCTCGCGCGCCTGCAAATCCTTGGACTTGAAGAACGTGCGGCGTACCATGCCCTTCGGCTCGTACTTTTCGGTGAATATGCGCTCCAAAAGCTCGTCGTCCGAAATGTACTTGGCGATAAGCTCATTCAAGTTTTCATCCCCGTCGGTGGGCGGCACGGTTGCCTGCGGCTCGCTCATAAGCGGCGACGAAGGCGACGACATAGCCGGCGACGAAGGCTGACCGGTTGCAAGCTGCAACGTGTCGGGCAGCGGCGCCGCGCCCGTGGCGGGACCTGCGCCCAAAAGCATTTGCGTGCTTGCTTGCGACAAAGCTTGATTTTGCGCCGCGCGCGCCTGTGCTTGAGTTGCGGCTATAGTGGAATTAAGCTTGACAATGTACGACGATACAGGCGCCTGCATGGCAAGCTCGTCCTGCCTGCGCTTGGACAGCGCATGAAGGAATATCCACACAATGAACAGTATTATAATCAATCCGCCCAAGCATGCAGCGGCAATTATAAGCGCTGCCTCCCACGTTTCGAAACGCCTGAACAAATCGCCCGCGTTGGGATCGATAGTGAACAACTCCGAATCGAAAGTAATGGTTTGCCTGTTGTTGTTTGTGAATGTGAGCCTTACCGACGCTTTGACCTGACCCTTGATATTATCCACGTTGGGGTCGAGCTTTAACACGTTGTTATCAAAAGTAACGGTGAGCCAATCCTCGTTATTTGATTTAGCGTCCGTAAGCAAATATCCGAGTTCGCGCATCTTTGCAAACTTACCCGAATTAAGAGCGTTGTACGATACGGCATCTTTGCCCTTGATAGTATCGAAACCGACCGAATATCCGCCGTACGTTGTGACAATAATAGTTGCGGGATAATTTTGAGCGGCAGCGCCCTCACTCGTGCGGTAACGTATATTGAACGTAATCGTATACGTACCGTCGTTGTCGTTGTTGGGGACCTTTTTACCGGTAATTCGGTACATATCGACAATATATTTTTCTTCATTCGTTTCGGTTGTTTCGTCAAGTACGTAGTTGTCCCCGTCTTTCCTTACGCGCTCGATAGTAAGACCGTCAACCTTAAGCTCATCCGTTCCATCAAGTTGTGTCTTAGTGTGATCGAACTTAGGGGCCTCCGCACTGGTGGGATCTATGGGCGAGCTGTACTCCATAAGATCGGTCGGCCTGACGATAATCGAACAATGATCGAACGAACTGTCGTTTTGCGACAAATCACATACGGCGTCCGATGTGACGTTAAGACGCAAAGCCTTGGAATTTACCGCTTTCTCCTGCGGGTTGGCAGGCTGGAACTTGATGGGAATTAAAATCACACACCTTGTTGTGTTGGGCAATGTGAAATTTTCCACACTGCTGGGCGTATTTTGCGCCGTCACTACACTGATAGTGATTTCCATTATGTGCGTTTCCGCCCAAAAATTCTTGCCACTGTCTTGATTGTACAGGTTGACTATGGACGAATACACCTCCACATCACCCGTGACGCGCGGTGAAATGCGAACAAAGTCGCTGACGGTATTGGTTGTGACTTGGTCTTTCAAACTCAAGCTGGGAAGATTACGGAATGATACGCTGTCGATTTTGATATTAGTGACGGACTTGATTGTCCACTTTTTTGTGGAGCCGTCGGTAAGCGCAGTATCCGTTCCGCCAACCGCGGTATTTTCCTCATACAACGCGCGACCCAGCAAATACTCACTGAGGTCAAGCTCCAACGTAGCGAAATTGGACACATTCAATATGGACGCATGCCCATTGCTGGCTGAGCTGGCATCATACGACGGGGTGGTTTCCTCGCCGTTGGCATTTACTTCATTACCGACATACAAGGACTTAAGGTTGTTGCCGCTTGCAACACCGCCCTGTACCAACGTGTCGTTGATAACGACCTCAAAGTACGCAGTAGTTGTTGCGGTGACGCCGCGCTCATCCTTGCGAATGTCAATGGAAAAATTGCCGTTTACACTACGGGCAATATAAGACGTTGCCTCTACCGTTATAACGTTATGTTCCGAATCCTCCGAGTCGGATCCTGTGAATGCAACGGAAAATTGAGTATTGCCGTTTATCAAAGACGCTTTAACAAACGTATACTCATCACCGCTTACATAGCCGGGAATTATCCTTTGAGCTATTGCATTTGCGGTGATAGTGCGTTTTCTAAACTGCTTAACGTTGTTTTCTGTGATTTTAGCGGCAGTATTGTCTTGGTCGGACTGTTGAGCCTCCTTTCCGTTTAAGTCGAACACGAGCGGAATAAAGCCGCTACCGTTGCTGGCTGTGCCGCCTGCATTGTTGCCGACATCGGCGGAAACGGCAGCATGCGGCAAAAACACTGCCACGAAAAGCGCCAAAACCGCTATAACAAGGATGGAAAACAGTAATATGTTGCGTTTTAATGATGTTCTTTGCATAATTACTCTCGCCTCCCCCTTACATATTTCCGTCGCCCATATCGGACGCGTCGAAAATAATATCGCTGCCGTCGATGCTTTGTGCGCCGCCGTCGCCAAAGCCACCGTCGCCAAAGCCGCCGTCATTGGGCGCATACCCACCGTCCGCGGCAAAGCCTGCGTCGGGCGTTACAAACCCGCCGTCACCGCCGTAGCCACCGTCAGGCGCGACAAAGCCGTCGCCGTCCAAAGGAACTTCGGTTGCAAACGGATTTACGGGCTGAGCGTTGCCGGCTTGCGCGGCTGCGAACGCCGCTTTCTTTGCCGCCAACTCCGCCTTCAATTCCGCAACGGATTTTTTGCCGCCCTTCTTCTTTTTCTTTTTGGTCTTTTTGTCGGCGGTAGCCGCAAGGTCGGAATTGACCAGCGCTACGCCGCTTTCCTCTTCCTTATCCCTACGCATATCGTTGAACATTTTTGCGTACTTGGGATCTTCCATTTTAAGCTTGGATTTGACCAGCTGCTCACGCGAGGCTGCGTTTGCCTTGCCATGCATACGGTCGCGCAAACGAATAAGCTCTTGGTTGCGCTTGATAATGGCGCGCTGCTTAGCTCTGCGGCGCATATACACTATAAAGCGAATCATAAAGATTATAAACAGCACGCCGAACACGATAGCAAGCGAGTACAGCCAAATATTGCCGTAGCCGATAATACCGTCGTCATCCGTCATAACGGGCAATTCGGTGAGAATACCCTTAACCGATACTTCAAACGTAAGCACCTTTGTGGTTTTGTCGGAATCGTTGTACACCGAAACGCTAAGCTCGTAGTTTTTATCAGTATTGAGCTTGGGCGTAATTTCTATGGATCTTTCGTTGCTGCCCTTGTCGTACTGGAAATACTTGGTGGCGGCACTGTCTGCCGACAAAAGGAATATAGTGCATTTGTCCGAGCCCGCAGTTTTATCGAGATCGAGCAAATATTGCAGGTCTATAGATATGTGCGTATTCAGCTTGTCGCCTGTTTGAGTCCACCAGTCGGCTTTTTCCTTGTTACGGCAATCTATATCGGCAACCAAATCGCCGCCCTTTTTGTCGTCCTGCAGCTTAACCTTACCGGAAGAGATGGGAATGACAATTTCTATTATCGATTTATCCGCAGGAACGTCCTCGTACTTATCTATTCCCTCGGGCGCGTCGGTATAGCGCACGTACATTTTGTACGTCTTGCTTTGATTGGTGGAGCTGTTGCTCGCCTTTATGCGTATAGTAGCGTTGCTTGTATTGGCACGCTCAATCTCTACCTCATCTACAAACGGGGGGTTGCCGGTATTGCCGTCCTCATCCTCGAAGTATATAGCGCCGGCTACGTCTTTTTGCAAAATCCTATACCCGACGTACGAAGAATTTCCGTTTTCATCTTTAAAGGTATTGGCACTGCGAATTGCGGCGTCAAGCTTGGACACAGGGATATACTCGTAATCTATCAGCGATATTTTTTCGCTATCGCCAAGCTCGGTAATAGCCGAAACGTTGATTGTAAGCTTAAAGGTTAAGCTCTTGTCGTAAACGTTTGCCGAAAATACGATAGTGCCAGTGCCCGAACGTTTGGGCGTGATTGTGAACTTTGTTTTGTCAACGGAGGCCTGCGGGTCGTTGACAATGAACAATCGTTCGTTTTCCGCCTTGTCTTTTTCCGAGTATTGCAAACCGTAAATTTGAACGTTTGCCTTGAGCGTGTCAAATGCATTTTGGGAAATTTGGCTACCGCCGGACGCCGTTATGTTTACAAACGATTTGGCATTTTCTATTCCAACGCTACCCTCACCAAACAGGTCTATAGTAGTGTTTTTGGTTATAGTGTAACTCGTTTCGGCGTCGCCTTTAGAGAAATTAAAGCCGACAATGTTGTTAAAGTTGAACGTAAGATAAATCTTTTCGTCAACGTCGTTGCCGTTTTTAAAATACCTTGTTCTTCCGGCATTAACAAAGCGCTGAATTTCGACCGTAAAGTTGATGGGCGCCGCCGTTGTGGGATGTACGGAAATTGTGTTGTCAGTCAATGTGACAATACGCATATTGTGTCCGGTAAAGTCCTTAAACTGATTGGCAAATTCCGCAAGACTGGCGGTATCTGCGGGACTGACCGGATTGGTAGGATTAGTGGCAGCCGATGATTTGCTAAACGCAAAGCTGATGGTTTCGAGATTGGTATTTGCCACATAATCGGTAAGCCTGATCGTAATGGTATCGCCCACGTACAGCGGATCGGTTGTCGTGTTGCTGTGCGTTTCCACATATGTGTTTTTGGATCCGCTTGCTTGACCGTTTGTATCTTCCTGAACGCTGTCTTTAAGCCTAAGCGAAGGCAAAGCGAACACGTGCACAACGCCCGACAAGTTCTCTCTGGGCGTATCCCTATCCTGAGGGCTCTCTACGTAACCTGCAGCGTCGGTATACGTGTATTTGTTGAATGTGCGCGATATAAAGCTCGCCGTTGCGTGCGGCTGATTTTGCACTGTGTTGTAGTCGGTAACACTTGCTGCCTCCGTAGCTGTACCGGTATAACCTATTACACCCGTACCTGCCTTTGCAGTAAACGTGAGTACGTCATAGCTAAACGAAAGATAGTTTTTACCACCCTCGGTTGTATACTTAAATTCATATAAACCGTATCTATTGTCGAATTCGGCGGCAATGGTTTTAAGCAACGTAGCGCCGAAATTATCCGCGGTCAAATCAGCATTAACGCCTGTGATGCCGTAGCTGCTCGGCAAATATTCAACCTTGACAACTATCGTTTTGATTTCGCCTTCTACGGCAGTGCTCGACATAATATCACTGTTTTCACGATTTTCGAGCTTGATTCTTTCGCTGTCGCGGTCGGTAAACATAAACTGATAAATGCTGTCGTTTGCACTCATCGTATTGTTGCCGCTACTGTCTTTAATATAATTATACTTTTTTAAGTCCTCGTTATTCAAATAGTAGGTAAGGTCGCCCTTTTCTACTTTTTCACTATCTGGGAAACCGATGTCCTTTTTCATTTCGGTCATTACTGCCGTTTTGAAATTGGTATTGACATTTTCGCCGCCGGTGAGGAATTTAATAAGCTCGTTGACACCTGTGGAAACGTCCTGCACCGCTATGGAATAATATTTGTTGTACGGATTGTTGGGATCCAAAAGCGGAATATTGCTCTTGTTGGCATTTGTCGAATTATACGCCGAATAGGTAACGACCGAAGGCGTATCGGCAATGGAGAATATTATACTGCACAGCTTGTAATCGTAGTAAATGGCATTGTCGCCGTTGGTGACGTTGCTGAACTTGCCGTAGCTGTTGTAACGAGCGATATAAAAGTCTACCCTTATGTTCTTGCCCTTGGACGACTGCTTGGGCTCGATGTAAATACCGACTCCCTCGCCGTTGTCGCCGTACACTTCGCGGAACGTGAACATATTTTGCTGCTGTTTCGTGCTCATAAGGCTGCCGCCCGTGCCGTTCTCATTGCTGTCAAAGTAGAACTTGGGCGCGTAGTAAGTGAGCTCATTAATATCTGTATTCAAATTATCGGCTTTAAGATAATTTATGCTCGCGTCCGCGGCGGAAAGTCCGATAATTCTATACGCGTCGCCTATTGCATTTGTCGAAACAAGCGGTTTATACGCAGTTTTGCTACCGCCGTTTATCTCTATATCCTCAGACTCCACGTCGGCGTTTTCCTCGCCCTTGGTAAGCACGGTTGCCGACCAAACGTAGAACGTGGCGTTGCCTAAATAAGGCGACACCTGCTGTGCGGCGGGAGCGTCTTCGTCTATCGTCGGAACGTTAAACACAACCTTGTTGGTTTTGTCAACCGTCCAGTTATCTATCTTAACAGCATTGCCCGCAGCATTTAAAGTATAAAACTCGTCGTAAACATACTGCTCAAAATCGGTGCCTGCCGAGTTTTTGGTAATGCGCACCAGCTTGCCGCTTTCGGTAACGGCATACAGGATTTCGCCGTAGCCGGAATACACGGCGGCAAAGCTTTCTTTTTTGTTGCCGCTTATGCCCATGTAGGTAAGCTGCTTTACCTCTGATATGCCGTTGCTCCAAGCGTAAATATCGCCGCTCGTTGTGAGAGCGCCGGTTATATATCCCTGCTCGTTTTTAACACCGTCGGCAAACGTCGTGCCGCTAAACGTTGTGTTAGTACTGAAGAACGCCCTGTCCGTCTTGGATTTTTGCTTACCTGCGGCGACGGACATGAAATTGACGCTGCTAAGCACCGCAGTAGGCTCGTCCTTATTGGTGCCGTTCACCCCGGGGGTAATTTGACCGTAGGCGTTGTCGCCCCAGCCGTACAGCTTGCTGTTGGCTATGCCGTAGCCTATATCGTTGCCGAGCGCAACGGCGTAACGCGTGGGTTTAAGCGCCGTTTCGGTTGTGGTTGTGGGCTGACCCTGAGCATTTACTCCTGCTACCTGATAGCTTTCGATTCTATTGTCGTTGCCTGTTCCCGCGGCCTTGGAGTTGATAAGGAATCCCGCCTCGTTGCCCGAGATGTTATACCTAACGCTACCCGCTTGACGCGCATAATACTTTTCGGTGTCTTTTCCATAGAGCGAGCCCGATCCCGAATCATTGATACTGTTACCGCCGGCGAGTGCGCCGAGATACGACGCGCCGTTCCATGTTATGTTTGTGGCGTTATCCGTTTCGGTCATTACAAGCTTTGCGGTATTAACTACGTTAAAGTTGCTGTCCGCCGACGTTACGCCCTGCGTTGTTATAAAGTTGCGACCGCGCAGCTGAAGGGTCGTACCACCAGTAACGTTTGCCGCGGTATTATTAATGCCTACCGTGTAACCGCCGGCAACAGCCGTAATAATTCCGGTAGAGCTTGACGAAATAAACGTGTTGAAAACTTTGCGGCCGTTTTCTTGAACAGTTATCGAACTGCTGGAATAAGAAAAGGATGCGCTGGGAATTGTGTTTATCGCATTATACAGTGCGGAGCCCCAAACATAGGTGTGATACATATCACCCCTTTCGGAATGTCCTGCAAGCGTGCCGCTACTGGGATAGTTACGGATAAACGCAAGTATATAGTTATATTCGCCCGCAGCCAACGACGAGAACGTAGCGGAGTCGTTGGTGGGGATCATTTGCTCGGTGGAATATTTGGCTGTAAAGTCGGCAGAAGACGTAGCAGCGCCATAGTAATAGTAATCTATAATGTAAGGGACTTTCCAAGAATATTCTTTGGTTTCGTCGGTTTCGCGCAACAATAAGTAATGTTCGCCCGAGGCGTCGTTGTGCGGTACGTCATGCTTTACGTCGGTGTCCACGCCCCAAGTATACAAATAGCCTCTTTCGGTTACAAACGCCGCGGTAGTGCCCGTGGCGGCAATGCTTTTGATTTTATCGTCGGTGCGCGGAGTATGATAGTTTATCTCGGTACCCGTGCTGCCCCATCTATAGCCGCTGCCCGACGCGCCCCTACGGAACGTGACTTTGATTTCCGTCGGGTCGTATGAGTAATAGTCGCCCAGCGATTGCATATTTGACGTGTCGCGCTTCTCTTTGGTACTCCAACCGTAAAGCTTACGGTCGTACGTAAGACCGATAGCAAAGTCGTAGCCGGCTGCGACCTGAACAAAACGTATACCGTCCGTAACCTTTGCGGCGGGCGTTGTCGCCCCGTCCCCATCGGCACGCGCTATGCGGTCGGGCAAGATATATCCCAACGACAGTACCGCGCAGAGGATAAGCGCTATCACTGCGACAAACGATACTATACGTGATTTGATTCTATTAGATTGCTTTGTCAATTTCATAAGACCCTACTTATGACCGTATTGCCCCGAAAACGTGGCTATAACGCCGAATATGTATACTATTCGACATTATTCATTTATTAAGTATAGTACATTTCGGTGGTATTGTCAATATAAACAACTCAAAAAATATGCAATTTTTTGAGCTATATTCATAGTTTATTCATATTCTCAAACATTTATAAAGGCAAAAAACGGCAAATTTTGCAAATTACCGAATTTGCCGCGCATATTTGCCGTCGAGCAGTATATATATCTATTTCAATATTATAACACGTTTTCCATAGGCGGCGTAAACACCGTGCCGTCTATATAGTACCGTTTGCCCGTCTTGTTGTAGTATACTGTTATACCTATATAAGCGAGTATGCACATTGCAAACGGGAAAGCGACGATTATTCCCACGCCGAGCGTGAATATGGTTATGAACAGTCCGCATGCGACTATCAGTATCCACATTACTATATAAGTTGAATATATCGACCCAAACCGTTTAAAGCATATTTCGCACGATCTTGCAAAAGCCTTGACAACGCCCATGCCGCCCGCAACGCACGGCGCCCAGCTCGAAGTGAGCGAGCTACGGAACGCGCGCATAACTATTATTACCAGTATTATGACAAACGGCAACGCCACGTTTAAGCCTATCAGCAACGTCAAGCCGTAGATTATTGCAAACGATATTGCGTCTATCGCTATCATTATCGGCATTTTTGCCAGCGAAAACCGCACCGACACGCCGAGCGTAGATATAAACTTGCCGACAAAGCTGTAGCCCGCATTGCATGACATTCGCCCATCCATAACCGTGGCGAGCGGGATTTCGTACAGTCCGAAAAAGAATCGGAACGCAAGCAGCAATACGAATATGACAAACATTCGCGCAAGCGACACTACCCTGCCGTTGCTGTTGAACACGCCTATTATTTTGTTGTACACGTCAAACAAGCCGTCCCAAAATCCGTTCCAGCCGCCGTCACCCATCAGCACGGTGAACGCCTTGCCTATTCCCGCAAACACGCCCGCTTTTTCAAACGCGTTTGCAATCGGCAAAATGAACGGCAAGCTCAATCCGACAATGATTGCCGAGCAAACGATTAAGTACAGCAGCACCGCCCACACTACGCCGAAGTGCGCTATTAAATTTTTGAACGCGTTTTTAAAGGACATAGTCGTCCTCCTTTTTGGGCTTATGCTCATTCTTCGGCTTGGCGCTCGGTTGCTTTTTTGTTTTCTTTTTGTCGGCGCTCGGCACTTTGTCATTGCGCTCCGCCGTTTCGGGTGCAGACTGCGCGGAGCTTAAGTTCAGCATTGCGCGCTTGTACGGCTCTATGTCGCGCCTATCAAGTCCGCTTATGTCGTAGAACGCTATCATGGTGTACACCGTTGTGTACACGTTGGTAAACAGGAATATTACAAAGTTCACTGCGTAAGCTATTGCGACGTGGACCTGCAAAAATCCGACGAGCAGCTGTACGCCCGCGCAAATAAGCATGGGCAAAAACAAGCTCCAAAACACCTTTTTGCCCGAAATGAGCTTGAACGACATTGCCGCCGCGTCACGGAATTTATATCCGTATATGAACATTATGGGCGCCCACATCAGCATTGGCAAAAGCAGCAGCGCGTGCAAAACGAACATTCCAATTGCCGCCGCCGCTATCACGGCAAGCGTAACGCCCGACGCCACCGACATCGAGCCCAGTATTACCTGCACCAGCGATACAAGCCCGAACAGCAAAAACCTCAGTATTATTGCGGTCAGGCTCATCACCGCCACGCCTATAGCTATCGGAAAAACGGAAATATTGACAAGCCGCACCGGCGATTTGAACGACAGCATGCCGGTACGGAAATGCCTATCCAGCGACGACATGATTATAGCCGCGCCGAAAACCTGCAATATTGCGACGACAATAACGGGCCAAACGTACTGCCATGAATCGCCGAACAAAATCACCAGCGTTTGACCCACCGTTTTGTACGGCTGAAAATCGAAACCAGCAACAAACGACACTTCCCAATACGGCGTATACAAAAAACACGCCGCTATTGCAGGAATAAGCATTGCAAGCACAGGTAGCACGAAATGCTTTTTCAGGTATGAAAAAGTCAAACCGATATATTTCACATAGTTATTATACCGCGTTATTACCGAAATGTAAAGACATTTTGACAATTCGAAATTCGGAATTATGAATTCGGAATAATTTGTGTAGTACGCTTTGCGCGCCTTTTTCTTAATTTTGGATTCTTAATACTTAATTTGCTAAACATAAACTCACTGCTCTTGTGGCTACGGCGTTTAACGCTGTTCAGCACGCCTATACCCGACATGAACACGATCAAGCCCGAGCTGCCGCTGCTTATAAACGGCAAAGGCAAGCCCGTGGGCGGAATACTGCCAGTAACCACCGCAATGTTGACCATAACCTGTATGGCGATTATTGCGGCTATGCCCGATGCGAGGAGCGATCCAAACCTATCCGACGCGCCCATAGATATTTTTAGCGCGCGACGAATTATAAACAAATACCCGAGCATTACCAGCATGCAGCCGAACAGCCCGAACTCCTCGCCTATCACGCTGAATATAAAGTCGCTTTCGGCAAACGGCAAAAACAAATATTTTTGTCGGGAGTTGAACAGTCCCACTCCGAACAGTCCGCCCGCGCCCAAGCCGTAATACGATTGAATGAGCTGATACCCTTCCTCCAACGGGCTTTCCCACGGATCTAAAAACGCCATAAGCCGCGCAAACCTATACGGCTCTATCAATATCAATACCACCGCAAGCACGATTAGCGGCACTATTATCATCAGCAGGTGTTTTATCCGCGCTCCGCCCAAAAACAGCATGACTATCATAAGCAGCGCCATGCATATCGTCACCGACATGTTCGGCTCCAAAATTATGAGCAGGCATATAACACCGCCCACCGCTATTACAGGCAATATGCCCTTGAAGGTAGTAATCTTGCCTTCGTGTGAGCCTATGTAAGCCGCCGCAAACACTATAAACCCGAACTTGGATATTTCGCTCGCCTGTATGGTGAAGAACGGAAGGTTTATCCACCGCCGCGCGCCGTAGTTGGTTATGCCCACACCTGGTATAAACACTATTGCAAGCAGTATTACAGACACGGCAAGTATCACGTATCTGAGCTTGTGCAGTACGTGATAGTCTATGCGCGAAAACAAAAACATCGACGCCGCGCCCAGCGCCGCGCCCATCAACTGCTTGTACACATAGTAATATTTTGTGCCATATATACGTTCGCCCGTATAAGAGCCCGCGGAATATACCATAAGCACGCCGAACGCCACAAGCGTAAACATAACTATTACCAGCCATACGTCCGACTTGCCGACGGTCTTGTCCGAAAGCATCGTGTTGTTGGAAATGCGTTTTTTCATATCATTCATGCTCGGAAAGAGCGCGAACTTCGGCTTTAAAAAATTCACCGCGCTCGGAGTACGACCTGAACTCGTCAAACGACGCGCAAGCCGGAGAAAGCAACACCGTTTCCGCGTCCGACGTTGCGGCAACGCGCACCGCGTCCGACAGGCAGTTGACCACTGTAACCTTTAAATCGGGTTTGGCTTTGCACGCGCAGTCGCGCACGGCTTGAGCCGTTTCGCCCATTGCCACAACCGACGTCACGCGGCTATCCAGCACGTCGAACAGCTCGTTAAAATCGGTATCCTTGCCGCGCCCGCCCAGTATAAGGCACACCGTCCCAACTGTCAACTCTATCGCCGCAAGGCACGCCGACACGTTTGTGCCCTTGCTGTCGTCTATCCACAGCTTGCCGCACGCCCTGCCAGCTACCTCGTTTCGGTGCGGGCTCGCCTCCGCACTCGACATTGCCGCGAGTATGGCGGAATTGTCCGCGCCCATGCATTTTGCGGCGGCTATTGCGCACAGCGCGTTTTTTATGTTGTGCGCGCCCGACAGCCGCAAGTAATCGGTCGGACAAACGCGGTTTCCGTCAAACTGAAAATATCCGTCAAGCAAATACGCACCGTCGCACACCCTGCTTGAAGAACACCACACTATTTGCGCATTTGTATGCAATGCGTCGAGCGCACCGACGGTAATGTCCTCGCCAAGCACCAAGTACCCGCCGTCCATATTCGCCGCGATATTACACTTGGCGGCGTGGTAGTTTTCTATACCGCCGTGCCAGTCGGCATGGTCGGACGCCATGTTTGTGATTACCGCCACGTCGGGCGAAATATTCGCATTGTATAACTGAAAGCTGGACAGCTCGCATACGAGCGGCGCCGTCGATTTTTCGCACGCCGCCGCCGATAACGGATAACCTATGTTGCCGCAAGCCACGCCGCCCAGCATATCGGCAATGAGCCGCGTTGTAGTTGTCTTGCCGTTGGTGCCTGTAATGCCCACAGTTTTGCGCCCTGCGCTTTTTGCTATGGCAAAGCCTATTTCCGCCTCGCCCACCGCTTTTATACCGTGCTCGGCGCAATATGCATATACCGCGTGATTGGGGCGCACTCCGGGACTTATCACCGCGCCGTCATAACTTTTGTCGAGCGGCGCGACAAACCGCCCGCAGTCGTCGGTATAGATTTTGGCTTTACCGCCATGCTTTTTTATTGCGTGCGCAGCCGCCTTGCCCGACGCGCCGTTGCCGTAAACAAAAAACCGCTTTCCGTCGAAAATACTCATACGGTATTCTATGATGAAAAGCGGCTGTTTAGAATTTTGTACAACTATTTAATACAGCACCAACATTAACGCTACGGTGATTATTCCGCATACCAAGGTTACAAGCGTATACACAGTTGCTATCTTGCCCTCGAACACGCCTTTGCGCTCGAAGTGGTGGTGGAGCGGCGCCATCAAGAACACGCGTTTACCGCCCGTCGCCTTAAACACGGCGACCTGAATTATCACCGACAGGCTGGTTGCTATATACATTACGCCGACAAGCAGCATGCTGAGCGACATTCGGCTGAGCACTGCCACGCACGCCAAAAATCCGCCCAGCGCAAGCGAGCCCGTATCACCCATGAATATCTTGGCGGGATGAGTATTAAAGCACAAAAACGCGCACAGACTGCCGCCGAGCGCCGCGCACAGTATTATCATATTGAGCGTAGACTCGCCCACCAGCACGCCCGCAAAATACGCTATGCCGAGCATGACGCAGCAAACAAGCGCGTTCGTCGCAGTGACCGACGCCGCCAATCCGTCCAGTCCGTCGGTCAGGTTTACCGAGTTGGTAAACGCCAAGAATATAAGTATATAGTATATAGGCGCGAACACGCCCAGCTCTATCTTTTTGGGCGCGAACGGCGCGTACACCGCCGATCCCACGCTATCGTTATAGTACGCGTACAGTGCAATAACTATCGCAAGCAGCAGTTGAAAAACTATTTTTTGTATGGGCGAAAGACCTTTATTATTGTGATACCGCACTTTAATAAAGTCGTCTATAAACCCTATAAGCGCGTAACCCACTGTTATTACTATAATAATGTATGTGGTGTTATCGCCGTGCGCGGTAAAGAATAGCGCGGGCAGCAGCGCAAGCACGATTGACGCGCCGCCCATTGTGGGCGTGCCCTGCTTGCTTTTGTGGTTGTCCACGTACGACAGTATGGGTTGTCCGCCCTTGAGCTTTCTTACCAGCTTGATATTGAGCGGCAGGAGCAACATTCCCACGGCAAACGCGCTTAGAAATCCGCAAAGAACGCTTATCAAAATCCGAACTCTCCCGCCAATTCCATAACGTATTGCTCGTCGTTGTACGGCGTGCGGTTGCCCATAACGTCGTTGTAACGCTCCGCGCCCTTGCCAGCTATAAGCACTATATCCTGCTTATCTGCCATGGCAATCGCCGACTTAATCGCCTGCTTGCGGTCGACTATCTTGGTATAGTTTGTGCCGCCTATCTCATCTATGCCGCTTGCTATCTCGTTAATAATATCGAGCGGCGGCTCAAACCTCGGATTATCGCTGGTGACAAAGCAGTAGTCGCTCATTTGCGACACAATCTTGCCCATAACCGCGCGCTTGGACTTGTCGCGGTTGCCGCCGCAGCCGAACACCGTTATTATCCTGCTCGGCGCAAACTCGCGTATGGCGCGCAAAATGTTCGCAATCCCGTCGTCGGTGTGCGCAAAGTCGATAATGACATTGCACTTGGACATATTTATAATGTTAAACCTGCCGTCTATCTTTTTTACGTTGCGTATTCCGGCTATTACCTGCTGCAAACCGAATCCGAGCGACGCCGCAATAGCCGCCGCACACAGCGTGTTGTACATATTAAACCTGCCGGTAAGACTGAACTTGACCTGCCCCACGCTGTCCGCCATATTTATAACGTACGACAAGCCGTAGGCGCTCATCGAAAGGTCTATGCCGAACACGTCCGACGGATTGTCCACGCCGTAGGTTACTGCGGGGAGCTTGCTTTCCATTAAAATAATTTTTCCCAGCTCATCGTCTACGTTGACCACCGCGCTCCTTGCATGCTCGATGGAGAAAAAGCTCTTTTTGGCGGCTGCGTAATTGTCCATGCTGCCGAAAAAGTCCAAGTGGTCGCGCGAAAAATTGGTGAATGCCGCCACCTCGTATACAATACCGTCCGTCTTACTGAGCTTTAGCGCGTGCGCCGACACCTCCATTACCACGTATTCCACGCCCGCGTCCGACATTTCTTTGAGTATGGCGTGTAGCTCTATCGGATCGGGCGTGGTCAGCCGCGCGTCCGACTTGTTGCCAAAATATTCCACCGCATTGGTGCCTATCAGCCCGCAGCTATGCCCCGCCGCCTCGATTATGCTTTTTACTATATACGTGGTGGTGGTCTTGCCGTTGGTGCCCGTTATGCCTATCATTTTCAGCCGCTTGGACGGATTGCCGTAAAACTCCGATGCAGCATGCGCCAATGCCTTGCGCGCGTCGCTCACCTCTATTTGCGGCACGTCCAAAGCGAGCTTGCGCTCCACAACCAAAGCCACCGCGCCGCGCGACACCGCGTCCGCCGCGAACGTGTGTCCGTCGTTTTCCGTACCGACAAGGCAAAAGAACAAATCGCCCTGCTTAACCCTCGAGCTGTCAAAGCACAAGCCCGAAATTTCTATATCGCTTTCGCATTGCAATAACTCGCTTAATCGCATAACGTCATCTCCCGCAATTAGTATATGTTTATTTTAAAGCTAAAATAGAACAGCGGCACACTTTTGCAAACAATGGTATAATTCGACACAATCACGGATTGAATCTTTTTCTTATGTGAACTTGTACGCAACTCATTTTCTTATCCGCATAATAGATTGCTTATTGTTCTTTATTTGCGTTTTTCTATATATTTCTATTGCTATTCGCTCAAGCGCACTAACACACTATCGTTGGTGGCAACGCGCTCGTTGGGTATGGGGACTTGGGATATTACGTTGCCGCCCTCGCCCACGACCTCGACATGCAAACCTATTTTTTCCAATGCCGCTACGGCGTCCTCGGCGGTATCGCCTACTACGTCGGGCATTGTCGTATATTCGAGTTCGGGCAGCATGGTGGGCGGAATATTTTTGTAATCGAATATTTTGCCGAACACGTTGCCCGCATACGGCGCGGCGACAAGACTGCCGTAATACATATAGCCCTGCGGCTCGTCTACTATCATAAGCACTGCGTACTTGGGATTATCCGCGGGCGCAAAGCCGATAAACGACGATATATACTTGCCCTGCGCTATCGCGCCGCCCGAATACTTTTGCGCCGTGCCCGTCTTGCCGCCTATCGCGTAACCGACCACGCCAGCCTTGCTGCCGCCGCCGTTTGCCACCACGCCCACCAGGTACTCGCGCATCTTTTTGGACGTAGCCTCGCTGATAGTGCGGCGCACGGCTATTGGCTGACGGGTCGCAAGGTTTTTGCCGTCGCACGAATCAACGGACGACACCAAATACGGGCGGTACAGCGTGCCGCCGTTGACAACCGAGCATACGCCTGTTATCAGCTGCAACGGCGTTACAGCCACCGCCTGACCGAAACCGATACGCGCAAGGTCGACCGTTTTTACGTTGCTTTCCTTCATCAGCATGCCGCTGCTCTCGCCCGAAAAGTCCACGCCCGTCTTTTGCCCCAGTCCGAATATTTCGAGCGCGTCGTAAAACTTGCTCGTGCCCATGCGCAACGCCAAGTCCATAAACACGCAGTTGCACGAATTTTTTACGCCGTCGGCAAGGTGCTGACTGCCGTGTCCGATAGAACGCCAGCAACGTATACGCTGCCCGTCAACCGTGCGCGACCCGCCGCAAAAGAATGTATCGTTATCCGAAACCACGCCCGCCTCTATCGCCGCGGCGGTGGTAAATATCTTAAACGTAGAGCCCGGCTCGTACATATCCACTATCATTGTGTTGCGCGACAGCTCGTTGAGTAAATCCATATCGTTGCGCGGCGGATCGTTCAAATCGAACGCGGGACTCTTTGCCATTGCTATAATGCCGCCCGTGTTGACGTCCATTACAATCATTTGCGCCGACTTAGCCGAAAACTCGGTACACGCCGCCGTCACCGCGTCGTAGGCAAAGCTTTGTATATTGGCGTCCAGCGACAGCGTTATATTACACCCCGCAATCCCCGGAACATACTTAGTGATCGAGCCGTCCACCTCGCGCCCCGCCATATCGGTAGAGGTGTACGCAAAGCCGTCCACGCCAGTCAGGTATTTATCGTAATAGCTTTCCAGCCCCGACTGCCCCACATTGTCGATATTGGTAAAGCCGAGGATTTGCGACATATTGCTCATGTACGGATAGTTACGCTCAGTGTCCAGCGTGTAGTACAATCCGCCGATGTTTTGCTGCCTTAATTCAAGCGCGACGTCGGCGTCTATCTTACGCTTTATCGTCACCTCGCCAACCGAAGTGTTAAGCTTTTCCAAAACGCTGTCGTAGCTCAATCCGAGCGCGGAGGCAATCGCCTGCGCAGTGGCGGGCTTATCCTTGACGGCGTTGGGGCGGGCGTACAGCGTGAATACGTCCTTGCTGTCCGCAAGCACGCTGCCGTTACTATCGAGTATCTTTCCGCGCGTAGCCTTTAGCGGAAGATCGCGATACCACTGCTCCGCCGCTTTTGCACGCAAAAAACTGCCGTCGACTATTTGCAAGTAGAACAGCCTGCCGAACAGCGCGACAAAAACCACCGCAAGCGCGATAAACGCCGTCAATAACCTTTTTCGCATAAGCATTGAGCTCGCCTTCATACACCACCTCTCAACTCTATGTATATGAAAGCAATCACGTAATAAAAACCTGCACCAATGATTAGCCTCGAAATTGCAGCCCAGCCTCGGCGACGCAGGCGCGTCGCAGACGAGCAACAGTCGGCAAGGCGGCGACGGGAGTGTACATAGACGTACATGACCGAGCCGCCGCGACGAACGTAGCCCGTATCCGACGATGCATGCGCCGTCGAGCAAAAAAAACCGCCCGAGCGGAGGGAAAACGCATCAGGCGGTAAATAAAGCTAATTTATGTATTTTGTCGTTTAGTTGAATATTTTGGACATTGCGTCGAAGAATTCGTCCCAGCCGTCGGTGCGGGGTGTCGCCTCGGGATATCCGACCGTTTGAACGTTGCTTACAGAGTAAGCGGGCTCGCCTGCGGGAACCATACCGTTTTGCAACGCTTTGCCGCGAATGGCGTCGTCGTCACGAAGGAGCGCAAGCTCTTGCTCCTGCTGAAGAACGATAGCCTGCTTTTGCGCGACCTTGTTTGCCATTGCGTCAGCTTGCGCCGATGCGTTGGATATGGATACGCCGGTAGCAATAACTGCAATCGCCAAAACGAGCGCCACCACTACGTACACGCAAAGCAAAATCTTGGTCTTGGTGTCGAGCGATGCACGGGCACGCTTTGCGGGCACTGCCTCCTTGTGCTGTTCTATATCCTGAGCGGGCTTTTCCGTAGCGTATGCGCGCGTCTTGACGGTGGGCAGCAAGTCCTCCTTGTCGCGAGGCGGCGCGTTTTTAACGGGACGCTCGACATGAGCAAGCTCGGGCGCGGGCGTTTCGGTTTCGGCAAGCATTTCGGGCGTGGTGTACATGGACTCGTCCTTTTGTACGTCGTCGGAAACAAGCATGCTGCTGCCTGCCCTTGCGGGTTCGGTTATGGGATCAATATCGGAAATGCGCGAGTAATCGGAAATATCCGGAATACCGTCTATCTCCGTATTGTAAAAACCGCCGAAACGGTCGCTATCGCGTCTTATTTGTCGTTTTGTTGTAACCATAACTCACTTCCTTATAGTTTTTCCGTTACTCTTAGCGTAGCGCTTGTGCTACGCGGGTTTGTCTGTTGTTCTTGCTCCGACGGCTTTTGTTTGAGCACCGTCTTACCTATCGCGCGGTGGTTGCACACGCACACGGGCAAACGCTTGGGGCAAATGCAGTCGGTTGCAAACTCGGTGAACGCCGCTTTTACTATGCGGTCCTCCAGCGAGTGAAAGCTGAGTATTGCCAGCCTTCCGCCCTTTTCTATCATTCCGAATATGCCGCAAATCGCGTCGTACAGCCCCTTAAGCTCGCCGTTGACTTCTATGCGGATAGCTTGAAAAGTCTTTTTGGCGGGGTGTCCGTTTTTGCGGTACGGCACCGAACTGCGTATAAGCTCCGCCAGCTCGACCGTTCGCTCAATGGGCTTTGCCGCCCTGCGCTTGACTATCGCGCCTGCTATGCGCCGCGCAAAGCTTTCCTCGCCGTAGCGCCTTAGTATGTCGGTCAGCTCTTCCTCACTGTACCCGTTGACTACGTCGTAAGCCGAAAAGTCTTGCGACTTGTCCATGCGCATGTCGAGCGCGCCGTCGTGCATATAAGAAAAACCGCGGCTCGCCTCGTCCAACTGATGCGACGACACGCCAAGGTCTATGACCGCGCCGCTTATTGTTGTGATGCCCTTTTCGCCGAGCAGCTTTACAGCATTTTCGTATTGACCTTTAATGTACGTAATGTCGCCCGTAACATGGGCTTTGCAGTATTCGATGGCGTCTATGTCGCGGTCGATTGCGACCACCCTGCCGCCCGCGTTGAGTATCGCTTGGGAATGTCCGCCGCCGCCGAGCGTGCCGTCCAGGTACAGTCCGTCGCGCTTAACGTTAAGCGATTCCACTATTTGTTGCGCTAAAATAGGTATGTGATACATTATATTTTGTTGCGCGATCCGGTAAACTGTGATATAATACGTTTGAAGTCCGTCGAATTTTTGTGATCGCGGTAGACTCCCTCGTCCCATATCTCCACGTGGTCGTAAGCGCCTATGGTGATTATGTCCTTGGTGAGTCCACATTCTTCGATGAACGCCGAGTTGAGCGAAACCCTGCCCTGCTTGTCCTCTACAAGCTCTTGCGTGGACGAGAATATGGCGCGCTTAATGTCGTTCATATCCATATCCAGCATGTCGGCGTCTTTGAACCGCTCGATTACGAGTTTGTCAAAGTCGTCGCGCGGGTATATGCACAAGCACCTTTCAAAACCGCAAAAGATCATAGGATTATCACCCAGCAAGCGACGAAAAGCGGGCGGTATTCTTAACCTCCCCTTGTCGTCTAATTGATGATGATGCTGTCCGATGAACATATCCATTAACCCTTTTCGATACTGTATGGATAGTTTATCATACCCCATCGACCCTTGTCAACCCCTTTTGACCACATTTACCAATTTTTTTGCGGAAAACCGCCTATTTTTCGATGGAATTCGATATTTTTTGCTGTCGAATAAATAATATCGGTGGCGTACCACGCATAATCATAGGGAAAGATTATATATCTTATCGCAATTTGACCACACAACAAAAAAGCTCTCGTATAACGGGAGCTTTTAATTTGTATATTCTTTTATAATACAGTCACCGCAGTGTTGTTTATAAGGTCGCATGACGTGAGTAAATACCTTATGCCGTTTTTTACGAGCGTCTTTTTGGCGTAGCAGTTTTTGCCGTGAATGTGCCCGTACACGACCGCGTCAATGCCGTACTTTTCAAACAGGTCGGTTACGGGCGTATTTTCAAACTTAACGGTGAATGGCGGATAATGTATCATAAACACCAGTCTATCGCCGTCCGCCTTGAGCTTTTGCATTGCTTGCAGGGACATTTCTATGCGCAACAGCTCGCGCGCGTAAAGGCGCTTGCCGTCCTCGGTCTTGTCGTCCGCGCTCCAGCCGCGGCTGCCGCCCACTATTACGTCACCTATCTTGACGCAGTCGTTTTGTATGGCGTAAACGTCTTGCGGGAGCGCGCCACGCACGGCGGATATGCTTTTCCACCAATAGTCGTGATTGCCGCGCGTAATGATTTTTTTGCCGTTCAGCTTGCCTATGTACTGAAGGTCGGGTACAGCCTGCTCGAGCGTCATAGCCCAGCTTAAATCCCCCGCAAGCAAAACCAAATCGTCCGCCTGAACGCACTCGAGCGATTTTTCTATATCGTCCAAATAGTTATCCCACACCTCGCCGAAAATGTCCATCGGCTTGGGATTGTTTATTGACAAATGCAAATCGGAAATTGCGTAAACCTTCATACGCATATTGTAACACTACACAGCTAAAAAGTCAATTAATTAAGGTTGAGATTCCTCGCGTTGCTCGGAATGACAAAATAGCTTGATAATATAGCAAAATTACTTTTGTCACTCCGAACGCAGTGAGGAGTCTCAACCTTATTCATAATTCTACATTATCTAAGTTTCTTCGTCGCCGAACGTCGGGAAAATATTATCCACGCCCGGGCAGGCGCAGCCCGTGCAAGGCGGATACTGACAATACCCGTATGTGGGCACAAGAATATCCACCGGTGCGGTAACCTTGATTATTTGAATACGACAGCCCGATATACTGACGGCGTTTGTGCCGATTATAGCGCCGCCCGCGATATTCATATTTGTTTGCACCTCGATCGAAAACGTAACTGCGGTATTGTTAAACGGCAAACGCAACAATACGTCCTTGTTCTCCCTGTACGTAGCCTGCACGGTGGTAAGCTGCCCGTTTGCCGAATACGTTACGGCAAACGTGGTTACAATCTCGCCCACCACCCTGCTGCAGCCGTCGCCGCACGAGGTTACCGAAAAGCCCTCGAACTCGCTGCCGATGACACGCGCCGACACAAACTCCGCGCCCTGCGGAATTTGATTGACCGTAGTGAGAGTAAGCGTTATATTTTCGTCGGTCGTCGCGCAACCGTCAAACACGCGCTTGACCTCAATCACCATACGGCAACGCAAACCGTCCTGAAAGTTACCGCCGCAACCCGCCTTAACTACCGCCATAAAAAATACCGCCCTCCATGCAAATTTCTACTCGATTAATATATGCACGGAAAGGCGGTATAGTTACTTATAGATTAATTAATGGGCTTAGTTAAACTCGACGGCATCGCCGATATATTCGATAATGTAGTCGACGGTAATATCGGATTTGTTTTCGATAAACTCGTCCACAAGCGTGTCGTAATCGTCGAGCTGTTTGTTAAGATTGGTTGTGGAAATATTTACCGAAACATTAACGCCGCTGTTCTTGTCTGCTACGTCCGCGGTAAGAGTTCCGTAATTCTCCTCTTGCACAAACAGCATAGGCACCTTAACCGCGACCTCAACCACCTCGCCGTCTTCTATGGCGTAAAAGTACTGCGTGCGGAATTCTATATCATATCTACGCGACGCGGTTTTCAAACTAATACCGCCAACCTTTTTAGCCTCCCAAGCAGTAGACGAGTTGTTTACGTAAAAGTTTTCGGTTTTGTCGGTCTTTTCGTACTTAACGGAATTTATTCCGCTTACATCGGCAAGATCGAACCACAGCGTATTAAACGTTAATGATGACTTTGTTTCGCGTACCTCGTAGGAAATAAGCTTGCCTGTTGTGGCATTGTACAGCTCGCTGATATAGCCGTCAAATACTACCATGCCGTCAGCTTTGTTACCGACAGCGGATACGTAGTTGCCGTCGATGTAGAAGTCCGCCGCGCTTGCAATAGCCCTGTCGGTTACGCCGCTTGCCGTCAGGAACTCGTTGATATGTCCCGTCACCTTGCCGTTAGCGTCGCGCGACACGTCGAACATTGCACGGCGCACACCGAGATACTTAATGGCGAAAGTGTATCCGTTGTCCGTTATCGTATACGTAAGCGCATTAGCGTCGCTCAACTGAATACGAACGTTACGGGCGCCGCCCAAAAGGTTCATAGAGAGTGCGATTTGCATTTCCTGACCGCCAATCGTATAGTCAAGCACGTAGTATATTTTGCCGCCGCTGCAATCTATGGTTACGTCGTATATTCCGTGCTTAAACGCATAGTGCGCATAGTCGGACGGATTGCTGTCCACATGATTGTTAAATATTGTTACGGTAGCCGCGCTTACGCTTTCCACAACGGACAACGCATTGAAAAAGCGCTCGGACTGTTTAAGGTTGTCGGCTATCATGTGCCACTGCTCGCCAAAGCCCTTGCTCGGCATTTGCGATTTGCTCACGAACGACGAGTAATCCTCCTCAGTCTTTTTTACGGTGCTCGCGTTGACCAAATTGGTGGAGTAATCGGGTAACATAGCCTCGGGTATGTACGAATACGGATCGAGCTGATAGCCCGAAAGCAACGAGCTCAACAACGCCTTTACGTCCACGTTTTCCCCGTATGCCGCGTACAGCGTAACGTTGCTCGTTACGGTAAGCGGGAATGTGGCTACGTTTTGGCACGCGCTGTCAGTGCACCAACCGAGGAAACGCTTACCTTCGGGCGGCGTGGGTGCAGTAGGATTGACAATAGTATCGCCGTAGTCCTTTTGCACGGACGGAACTGCGCTACCCTCGCCGCTGTTAAACGTTACGGTATACTTTTGCTTTACCTTGCTGACTATTGCATAGTACGACGCGTCGGCGTTTGCATTAGGCAATGTTTGCAACACTGCGCCGCCAGCCGTCAAGCTCCATCCCTCGAACGTGTAATCCCATTCCGCGGTGTCTTGCTTGCTGTAAGCGTAGGGAACAACGGTAGCGCCTTCCTTTAGCTTTTGGGTGGAAAGGCTGTTGCCGTCCTCGTCATACCAGCTGATAGTGTATTCTATATCGGCATACGCCGCATACAGCGTAACGTTGCCCGTGACTGTCAGCGGGAACGTAGCGGCGTTTTGGCACGCGCTGTCCATGTACCAACCGACAAAATACATACCTCTCGGCGCCGTGGGCGACGTGGGGCTTTCCAATGCGGTGCCGTAATCCTTTTGCACGGACGGCACACTACTGCCCGCTCCGCAATCAAACGTAACGGTGTATTTTTGTTTTACCTTGCTGACTATCGCATAATACGACGCGTCGGCGTTCACCTTGGGCAGCGTTTGCAAAACAGTGCCGCCAGCAGTCAAGCTCCAGCCCTCGAACGTGTAATCCCATTCCGCGGTGTCCTGCTTGTCGTAAGCGTATGCGGCGGTAGCGCCCGTCCTCAGCGTTTGCGTGGCAAGGCTGTTTCCTTCCTCGTCGTACCAACGGACGGTATATTCGGTTGCCTCGCCCTCGCCGTACTTTGCATACAGCGTGACGTTGGCTGTTACGGTAAGCGGCAATACGGCAGCGGTGTTGCATGCGCTGTCAGTGCACCATTCAATAAAATACTTACCGTCGGGCGGAGTGGGCTCGGCGAGGTTTTCCAACGTATCGCCGTAATCCTTTTGCACGGACGGCACGCTGCTGCCCTCGCCGCTGTTAAACGTAACGGTGTATTTTTGCTTTATCTTGCTGACTATCGCGTAGTACGACGCATCGGCGCTTACCTTGGGCAACGTTTGCAAAACAGTGCCGCCCGCAGTCAAACTCCAGCCCTCGAACGTGTAATCCCATTCGGCGGTATCCTGCTTGTCATAAGTGTACGTGGGAGCAGTACCCTCTTTCAAATTTTGCGTAGCAAGGACGTTGCCACTCTCGTCGTACCAAGCTATCGAGTACGTAACGTCGTCTTTGCCGTCGTCCGGCGTTTCCGACGAATTGGTGCCGCCGCAACCGACGGCGCAAACGGATATTAACGACGCCGACGTAAGCGCGGCTAATGCGGTCAAAAGTTTCTTCATTGTTTTCTCCTTTTAAATTACAAATTATCTTTACAGCTCTTCGCCCTTGTTGAGCTTGTGCATTTGCGGTACAAACACGAACGTCGCAACCACCATTGCAACAAATATCATAAACAGGAACGTGAGCATGAATATGAGCATCTTGATTACTGCAAACAGGATTTTTACGACAATCAAGAATATTATGCCGTCAAGGTCGAGCGAGAATATTACGCCGGGCATACCGACTATCTTGCCGCCGACCAAAACTATATCCACAACGATGCCGTCCCAAAACAGCTGAGCAAAAAACGGATAGCCGCACACTACGGTAAACGCCATTATTGCTATGTACATAACGGTGTCCTCGGGACTTTTAATAGCAAGGACGGTAAACAGCACCAACAGCGCGACCGTAATGATTGCCGATACTATAAGTCCGCGGTTACGGCGTTTTTTGCCGCGGTCGACCTCCGCTTGCTTTTTTGCTTTTACCGCACGTTCCGCCTGCTGCTTTTGTAATTTTTGCTCGTTTTCCTGAACTTTCTTTATATTTTCTCTACGGAGCGCGCACTGCTTGCAAATTACGACGGGCGTAGTGCAAGACTCCTCACCCTCATGTACAAGCTTGCCGCAATCCTTGCAAAAACCCACTACCTTTCCGCTTTCGGTTTTACCGAATTCATCGGCGGTAGCAGTTGCCGCCGTTTCGGTTACGTTTTCGCCGCCCTCCTCGAAATAGCTTATAGGCACGCCGAATATCTTAGCCATTTTGGACAGCGTTTCAAAGTCGGGATACGACTTGCCGCTCTCCCACTTTGACACGGCTTGAAACGTTACGTTCAGTTTTGTTCCCAGTTCCGCCTGCGTCATATTATTGGACTTTCGCAGCGCGGAAATTTTTTCGTTGATTTCCATATCCTTTTCCAATTTTCTCCTCGAATACTAAAAAAATTATACCACGCCGACCGGAATATGTAAAGATTTACGACTAAACTATCGGTTGAATACGCTTTACTTTCAGTTGAATATCGATTGATTAATTGTTTTTGAGGTGAAAAAACCGTGAAATACGTTGATTTACACGGGTTTTGAAAACAGCTCAACCAAAAGTTGATTGCAGTAGATTTATGTAGAAAATCACTCAGTTTCGGACACCGCCAAAATATCGTTTAGCCTGTTAAGTAGCGCGTCCCTGCCAGCCCCGCTTTGTCCGCTTGTTACTATCAGGTTATCGCGTGCAAGCCCCAACGCGGCGGCGATTTTTATTACGGCATTGCCTATTTGCGCGCGGCTGAGCTTGTCCGATTTGGTGAGCACCACGGTAAACGGCAGCTGCAAGTCGCGCAAATAGTTAATCAGCACTTTGTCAAGGTCGGACGGGTCGCGCCGTATGTCCATAAGGCACAGCACCTGCGCAATGTTATTTCCGTCCTTAAAGTATTTGTCGGTGCGCACGTTCCACTCGTCCGATTCCGACCTGTGCGCCTTGCTGTACCCGTACCCGGGCAGGTCGACAAAGTAAAAATCGCGTTCGTCGGTAATAACCTTGAAAATATTGATGAGCCGCGTGCGCCCAGGAGTTTGCGAGGTTTTGCAAAGCCGCGCGCCCATCAGCGAATTGAGCAATGTGGACTTGCCGCAATTACTCCTACCCGCCACGCAAACCTGCGGCGAAAAGCTCTCGGACGCCGATACGTCCGTACAGCTCTTTACGAATACCGCGTTTTTTACTCGCATACAAGCACTTGCGAAAATACTTGATCGACGTTGTCCACAAGTATAATCTTTACCTTTTGTTTTACTTCGTCGGGAATATCCGCTAAATCCTTTTCGTTTTCACGCGGAATTATGAGCCGCTTACAGCCCGCACGGAACGCGGCGAGCGATTTTTCCTTAAGCCCGCCTATTGCAAGCACCTTGCCGCGCAGCGTTACCTCGCCCGTCATTGCTACGTCGTGCGCCACCTTGCGCCCCGAAAACGCCGACATCAATGCAGTCGCTATTGTTATGCCCGCGCTCGGTCCGTCCTTGGGCGTTGCGCCCTCGGGGAAATGCAAGTGCACATCGTTTTCGGTAAAAGTATGTTCGGGGATATGATATTCCGCCGCACGCGAGCGCACCAGCGACAACGCCGCTAAGCACGATTCCTTCATTACGTCGCCAAGGCTGCCCGTCAGCTTAAGCTCGCCCTTGCCGCCCGAAATAATTGCCGCCTCTATAGTGAGCGTAACGCCGCCCACACTCGTCCAAGCAAGACCTGTGGCAACGCCCACCTCGTCCGACTCGTTGGTAGAGTCGTCCTTGTATTTGGGCGCGCCCAAGTATTCGGTTATATCCTTTTTGGTCACCTTTACGGATGTCGGCGGAGTTTCGGACTCCACCACCTTTAACGCGATTTTGCGCATAACCGTGGCGATTTCGCGTTCAAGCTTACGCACACCGCTCTCGCGCGTGTATGCCGAAATTATATACGACATGACCGCGTCGCTAATATCCACCTTGATGCCGTCTAAGCCGTTGGCCGTCATCTCTTTGGGCTTTAAGTAGCGCTTGGCTATTTGCAGCTTTTCCTCGTACGTGTAGCCTGAAAGCTCTATAACCTCCAACCTGTCCAGCAATGCGGGAGGCAGCGGGTCGAGCGAGTTGGCTGTGGTAACGAACATGACGTTGCTCAAATCATACGGCATATCAAGATAGTTGTCTTTAAAATTGTAGTTTTGATTAGGGTCTAAGACCTCGAGCAAAGCGGACGCGGGATCGCCGTGAATGTCCGCCGTCATCTTGTCTATCTCGTCAAGCAGGAACACGGGGTTGTTTACGCCCGCGCCGCGTATGCCGTTTATTATCCGTCCCGGCATAGCCGCAACGTACGTTCTGCGGTGTCCGCGTATTTCCGCCTCGTCGTGTATGCCGCCCAGCGACATTGTGACTAATTCCCTGCCCGCCGCGCGCGCAATGGAACGCACTATAGACGTTTTGCCCACGCCCGGAGGACCTACAAAGCACAGCACGGGCGATTTGAGGTTACGGGTCAGCTTGTACACTGCAAGATATTCGAGTATGCGCGTCTTTACCTTTTCCAAGCCGTAATGATCGTCGGCAAGCACCTGCCGCGCAAAGTCGAGCGCAATATCGCCGTCGGTAAACTTGTTCCACGGCATTTCGAGCAAAAGGTCTATATACGACCGCGCAACGTTTGCCTCGGGCGTGGAAGGATTCATTTTTTCCATCCGAGAAAGCTCTTTCACTGCCTTTTCGTATGCTACCTGCGGCATGTCGTCCTTCATATCGGCAAGGCGTTTTCTAAGCTCGTCAATCTCGTCCGCGTCCTCGCCAAGCTCTTCCTTGAGCGCGTGGATTTGCTCGCGAATATAATATTCCTTTTGATTCTTGTCTATATTTTGCCGCACCTTGGCGGATATGCGCTTTTCCATTGCGCGGATTTCCGTTTCCTTGGTGAGCACGGTGAGTATTTGTTCGTACTGCTCGGAAAGCGTGCGCGTTTGCAGCACCGTTTGCTTTTCGCTGTCGCTGCCGAAAATGTAGCCCGCAATGGTCGATACAAACCGCTCTCCGTCGTCAACCGACAGCGAGCTGAGTACGTCCCCCGGCATTTTGGTGTCTATGCGGCGATACTCGCGGAACTGCTCGTCCAGCCTGCGCTTGACCGCCTCGAAATAAATGGGATCGTCGGGCTCGTATTCGTATTCCTTGAGCGTGACCTCAAAGTACGGCGTGAGCGACACGTAGCTGTCTATTTGCATCCTGCGCCCCGCCATAAACACGACGCGCATTGCGTCGCCCGGCAGCCGCTGCACCTGCTTGATTGTAGCCAAAACGCCCACGCGGTAAATATCCTGCGGCGCGGGATTGACCATGGTAGCGCGCTTTTGCGCCACCAAAAACACGCTCTCGCCCGACTCTACCGCCTGAGCGATTGCCGCATATGACTTGTCGCGCACAAGATCGAAATGCACCGCCTGACCGGGAAAAACCACCTTGCCGCGGAACGCTATCATCTTGTACGTTTTGACCTGCTGAATCACTTGCGTGTCCTCAGCCGAATAGCCGTATTTATTGTCCATGCTGTTGTTGTCCATGCCGATACCCTTTCAACCTTTATGTTTACAGCGTGCGTATAAGTGCACTGATATTCCGTCTAATAATTATATCGCAATCACAGATCGATATTTCGATTTCTTGAGAGTTTATCCAAATACACTTTTCTTTCTATGCCGTCGTTTAATAATTATATCACAACGTCATTGTTTTTACAACTGTTTTTTTGCCGCTTGATACACAGCCTCGGCAACTGCTTTTGCCACGCGCTTATCCAGCGGATTGGGCAAAATGTAATCGGCTTTAAGCTCGTCGTCGGATACAAGATTCGATAACGCAGTAGCCGCAGCACGCTGCATTTCGGCGGTGATATTCCTTGCCCGCGCGTCGAGCGCGCCGCGGAACAACCCCGGAAAAATAAGCACGTTATTTATTTGGTTGGGCTGATTGGACGCGCCCGTACCCACTACCGCCGCGCCCGCCTCTATCGCATCGGCGCGCGTTATTTCGGGCACGGGATTGGCAAGCGGAAAAACTATCGGATTTTTCGCCATAGCCTTAATCATATCTTTGCTTACAATCTTTGGCGCACTCACTCCCAAAAACACGTCCGCGCCTTTCATTGCGTCTGCCAACGTGCCGCGTATGCCCGACTTATTGGTCATTTGCGCAATCTCGTTATGTGCGGGGTTTGTATAGTTTTCGCCGCGAACAAGCACGCCGCACTTATCCACGCACACGACATCGCCGGCGCCCAGCGCCAAAAAGAATTTGGCTATTGCTATGCCCGCGCTGCCCGCGCCGTTTATCACAATACGCGCCGAGCCTATGTCCTTTTTTACGACGCGCAGTGCGTTTAATAGCGCAGCGCCCGCCACGAGCGCCGTGCCGTGCTGGTCGTCGTGGAACACGGGTATATCGCACGACTCTATCAGCCTGCGCTCTATATCAAAGCAACGCGGCGCGGAAATATCCTCGAGATTGATGCCGCCGTAGGTTTTGGACAACGCCGTCACTATTTTCACTATCTCGTCGGGGTCTTTTGTATCGAGGCAAATGGGCGTTGCGTCAATGCCCGCAAACGCCTTGAACAGCGCGCACTTGCCTTCCATAACCGGCAAAGCCGCCTCAGGTCCGATGTCGCCCAAGCCCAAAACCGCAGTGCCGTCGGTTACGACCGCAACGGTGTTGTGCCGCCGCGTTAAGGCAAACGATTTACTCTTGTCCGCGGCGATTTCCAAGCACGCGCGCGACACGCCCGGCGTGTAGCACAAAGCCAAATCATCGAGCGAGTTAAGCGGCGCGCGCAAGGTTATTTCGTACTTGCCCGCCCATTCGTAATGCTTTTCAAGTGATTTTTCGTAAACGTCCATTATACACCGCACAAAACAATTTAACGGCAACCGCTGATTACGGCTACCGTTATTAATTGTAAAATAATATATTAAAAATGTCAATTAATTCACTCTTGCGTTTCGTCCGTCACTATGCTTTCCGCATACAAAGGAAGGTCGTTTATACGACTCGCCAAAAACGTAGGGAATACGCGCAAGTCTTTCAGTTTATCTATCGGCACCCATTCAAACCGCTCAATGCCGACGCTGCAAAGGTTGTTGGCAAAAGTCTCCTTTTTGCCGCGCGGTTTCATAACAAAAAACATCGCAAGCTCGTGGATTTTTTTGCCCTTGTTAGCGTCGCCCGACGAAATAAAAAAGTTCTCGTTGATAAACGCAAGCCTATCCACCTCGTAGTCCACGCCCGTTTCCTCTTTTACCTCGCGCAGCACCGCGTTATATGCCGTTTCGCCGAAATGCACTCTACCGCCAAGTGTGTAGTAATAGTCGGCGCCCTCGTTGGTAGCAAGCAACACGCAACCGTCCTCTATTATTATAGCGCACACGCGGTAGCTGAATTTGTCGTTGCCCCTGTTAAAGCTGCAATTTAATTGTTCGTCGTCTATGTACATGCCCGCCTCCCGAGTATATAAACATGATACTCGGCAGGTGCGGCAAAGTCAAGCAAACTATTCGATTATCGCCGTTTCGCCGTTTTCGTCTTTTTTGCCAAAGCGTTTGAGCCCGCCGTGTAAAGCTTTGTTGCCGATAAGCAGCACCACGCCCACTACAAAAAGCCCGACCAATGCGGACGCGCCCACAAGCGAAAGATTCAATACGGATATGATGTTGGGATCGAACTGCGGGTATACGGCATGGCTGCCCAGCACGCCGAACAGCACCATAAACACGTAGTAAGCCGTGGGGAACACGAGCGCCGTCAGCACGTGCGGCACTTTGCAATTTCGCCCGTTGCAAAACTTGAGATAATACACAAATATTACAATCGGATTGACCAAGTGCGGAATTATCGCAAACCCGACTACGAGAAAGGTCGGCTCGAAAATCGAACACGCAATAACTACCGAACTCATCAGCACCGCGCAATCGAGGTACAAAAAATGCGGAATGTCGCGCTTGAATATAAGCGCATAAACGCCGCCGATAAGTAGCACGACACCCGTAGCGGCATTGGACATAAAAGTCATTTCCACGCATTTATCCCAACACCCGATATACCTAACGATTACCGTGCCCAAAAACAAAAACGATAGTACAATATTGGCGAAAGCCTTTCTCTTTATGTTGTTCATAAAAAATAGCTTTCCCTATTGCGCAAAAATTAATAACCTTTTACTTGCGTTTAAGACAAATAAGAGTTTCGCAATGGTGCGTGCCGACAAACATATCAAACACTTTTACGCTCGTTATCTCGTAATCGGGCGACGCGTCCAAAAACGCGCGAATATCGCGGCACATTGTGGCGTGGTTGCATGATATGTATATCAGCGTTTTGGGTTTGACCTCGGCAATAGCACGCGCCACGGACTCCCCGCACCCCTTGCGCGGCGGATCGATAAGCACGTCAACGTCGCCGTTGCACTCTCCCACCACGCGCGGCAAAACATCCTCGACGTTTCCGCACACGTTGGTTATTTTGTCCGCATTGCCGTTTAGCTCTGCGGTATAATCGGCGTCCTTGACGGCTTGCGGCACACATTCCACCGCTATAACCTTACCGCATTTTTTTGCGGCAAGATTGCTTGTTATGCCTATACCGCTGTACAGGTCGATAAGCGTGTCGCTCTCCACCTCGTCCATTGCCGCGGTGTACAGCCTGTCGCGCATGTAATCGTTGACCTGAAAAAACGACAGCGGCGACAGCTCCGCCTTTACGCCGAGCACGTTTACGCTCAGCCGATTGTTGCCCTTTACAAGCCGCACCGAGTTGCCCATAATCACGTTGTTGCGCGCGGTGTTGGGACAAACAAAAAAGTCCACGTTGTCGGGCAGCAGCTTAGCCAATTCTTTTTCGACGTCGAATTTTTGCGCGTTGATTACAAGCGTAGCCGACGCACGCTCGCCCGCCGTCCTCACAACCAAATGCCGCAACAGTCCCCTGCCGCTTTTTTCGTCATACACGGGCAAACGCTTTTTATTGGCAAAATCGCATACAATATCGGCTATGCTTTTTGCTTTTTCGCCCGACATATCGCACGACACAGGCTCCACAACGTGTGTATTTTGCCTGTACAGCCCCAAAACGATTTTGCCGTCTATCAATCCGAACGGCATAGACAGCTTGTTGCGCGGCGGCACAGTAGCCGTGTACGGCTCGAATCCGATATTATCGTAATCTATATTCGCTATCTTTTTGAGATTGTTTTTAAGCTCGGCTATTAGCACCTGTCTACGGTAGTCGAGCGTGATATGTCGCGCGTCGCACCCGCCGCACTTGTAGTAATGCGGGCATTTCGGATCGGCGCGGTACTCCGACTGCGACAGGACTTTGACCACCGAACACACCGCATATTTCTTTTTAACCTGCTTAACTTTGGCGCGAACGCGTTCACCTTTTAGGGTATACGGCACAAACACGACCTTGCCGTCGCAGTGCGCCACGCCCTCGCCGTTCATTCCGTTAGACGTTATTTCAAGCTCGATTATTTCGTTTACGTTCATACCGCAATTATACAATTATCATGCCGATTTGTCAATCCGTCACGCTTGACTTTTGCCGCGCTTTATATTATTATCGGTGTACGGGTGTTCAACACCGATACAAAGGACAATGCAATGATTAAACAAAGCATAAAAAATTACTTTAAATGTTTTAAGTACGTGTTCACTCCGCTCGGGATAATCGCGCTCGGATTGGTTTGCGGACTGTCTGTTGCTATCCCCGGCATTATCGACGCGGTGTCCGAAATGTGCGAACAAGTGTTGGATATTTCGGGCAAATCGATCGACTTTAAAGTGCTCATCGCAAACATTACGGCTGCGGTGGAGGCGCTTGACTGGTCTAATCCCGTGACTGCGCTCGGCACTATGTTCAGTAAGCAATGGTTTTACGATACTATTATCAGCGGGCTGAATCCTATAGTAAGCGACATAGAAAGCTATATGGCGCAAATCGGAAAAGCCGTAAACGCCTGCATCGGTCAAATAATCGTATACGCCATTGTAGTTTTAATCTTTGTTATAATCGCGTTTATCGCAAGCTATTTCCTCACCAAGTGGATGATACGCAAGGACATAGCAAAACGCACTATCAAAAAATTTATAATAAGCACGCTCATAGGCTCGGTACTATCGGCGACGGTGGCGTCGGTAAGCATTTGGCTTGGTATAAAATGGCATAGCAGTATTTACATAACGGTAATCGTCGCGTTTATTTTGGCGCTTTTGTTTTCGCTGTTCAATGCCTATATCACCCACGGCTACAAAAAAGTCCCGCTGAAATCGGTCGTAAACGTAAAGAACGCCGCAAAGCTGCTTTTGTCCGACTGCATTATATTTGTAATAGGCGTCGCAATATCCGTACTGATAGCCGTAATAACAAATATTGCCGTGGGCGTGTTTGTTGCAATCGGGCTTATATCGGTCACGGTTGCGGTTATGGAAATGACCGCCGAGGCATACGTTAAAGAGCTGGCTGACAAATGCTGCGACACCACGGCAGATTCCACTGCCGATACCGCCCAAACCGCGGAGGCAGCCGCCACACAAAATATCAATGTCGATTAATTCACCCAAAACAGTTGACAAAAGGCTTTGTATGTGTTAGAATGACAAAGCCGTGGGGGTATAGCTCAGTTGGTAGAGCGCTTGAATGGCATTCAAGAGGTCAGCGGTTCGAACCCGCTTATCTCCACCACGTAGACGGACGCATATGCGTCCGTTTTTGTTTGGTGGAGATAAGCGTAGATTGTGAGAACTCGCTCCACGTAAAATACTATTTATTGTTAGCTTAAAAAAAACATAAGACAATATTAAATAGTATATACATTTGGCGCGAAGTTCGCTAGGCACTTGCGCGTAGCGCAAAGCCCGCCGCGAATCCGCGGCAACCCGCTTTGATTTTACGGCACATATAGAATTAACGCGCGGCGCACTTGTTATATATCAAGCACTCGCCACAGTGCCAAAGTAAAATAAATACTTGATTAAGGTGTTTGTTCGTGATATAATAATTTGATAAAATATGCTATGGAGATTTTATGAATATTCAAGAATATGAGCAAGTAAAAAACCTTACATATTTAGAATACTGCGATTACTTGCAAAAGAAATACGGCATTGGGTTATGCGATTATATGACTAAATCGTGGAATTCCAATCAAAAGTGTTCACGAACACAAGATGGTTTATTCGCACACCATAAATTTGAAGACCATGCAATAAGATTATCCGATAAAGAATATGCTATGAAAAATCCTTTTGAATGGCAATTAGCTGAAAATATTGTTTATTGCGATTATTTAGAACATTTGTTTTTGCATATTCTTATTTGCGAATATCCAGCAGTTGATAAGAATGAGAATGAAGTTGTTGGTATAGGTGGAATTTTGGATTATCTAATTCCAGAACTCAATGATTTATATAGCGCTATCGATGCAAGAAAGTGGTTTGAAGAAACTAAAAATGAGTGTGATGATAAGGTGGCGGCTTTGTGGGATGAAGCGATAAGGGGGCTGGAACCAAGATTAAAATGGAAAAGAAATTGCCGACAATTAGTAGCAAACGATAAAGAAGTATATTTTACATTATTAAAGAGATTTAAGATTTCATACGAAAAACATTATAAGTATAATAGAAATAGTTTTTGCAAAAGTAAATTTGAAAAGCGTTGCTTGTTTGGTGACAAAATGGATAGATTGTTTCGTATGGAGTTAGTAAAAGATATATATAGGCAAATTAGAAAAGAGCTAACATAATTATTCGTTTTAGGTTGCGATTGCTCCACCACGTAGACGGACGCATATGCGTCCGTTTTTGCTTGAAATAGCTAAAGTTATATGCTATAATAATTTTAACAATAAAGCACGTTGATTACTATTGGCAACGCAAGACATGGACTTGAATATTGGAGATGCGCCATGAACAACGATACGGATATGGATTTTTCCAACGCAATTTGCAAAGTTAAAGGATACCGATTTACTATGCTCAAACTGCTGGGCATAATTTTCGTTTTCTTTTCGTGCCTGGCTTTCGGAATAGTTTTCGGAGAGAGAAACAACGTATCGTCACAAACGCTTATAATAACGGGTGTTGTATGCGCAATTACGGGCGCGGCGTCAATCGGTTTGATTGTTTTTGACCGCGTTAAAAATTCAAATATAAAAAACACAGACTGCGTAATACTTTTTGAGGACGGCATTACCGTGTTTGTAGATAAGCCGAAAGCTGAAAAGGGTTACAAGCATTTTTCGTTCGACGAGCTGCAAGACTACGGGTTTATAAATATCATAAGAAAAGGCTCCGGCGAAACCAAATTGAACATTCAAGGGAAACATCGTTCCGGCGATACGTATTTCGCGTCCGATCTTATGAATTACGGATATATGCGCATAACGACAAAGGACGGCGGATACTACAACGTACCCGTCGGCGATATTCAAACGGTAAAGGACTTTTTGAAAGAACGCACGCAAATAGAAGAATTTATTTACGTGCGCATTGTAGGCATTCACGATAACATTCATCATTAAATCAAATTAATAATATTACGTACAAGGAGCAATAAAATGTTTGAAAACGCATTGTGGCAAAGTCGACCGCACACCAATCAACCGCTATGGTATCTTATGGGACCTATGATAGTGTTTTTGGTGGCTATCCCGTTTGTCATTCACTTTTTCGGCGTAGGCGTTGTATTCGGGATTGACGTAGTGATTGCTCTCGGCTTGCTGTTTGCAGTTTGCATTGTGGGGCGCAAATTCAAATGGCACAACAACAAGCTGTTATTTGCGGTTATGAGTAACGGAGTATATTTTACCGTGACGAACAACAACCAAAACAACTCTTATTTTCAGGAAGATTTTTCCAACGTAAAAGGATACTCGTGCGTGCAGGAGGGCGGCCACAATACCGTTACGATATTCTTTAAACAACCTGCAAATGCGGGAGTATTCGGCAATATCACGTTTATGAAAATGATAAAAATAGAAAACTTTGACAAGCTGCAAGAGGTGCTGAATTCTTTTTCGATACCGGTAATAGAAAACAACAAATAGTATCGCTACTACCCTATTATAAAAACCCGATAAGATAACTTTCCTATCGGGTTTTTTATATCTCGATTTTAACGACCGCGTTCATAACGGCGCACATAATGCATAATTGCGCCGTCGGCGCACATCGCCAAAAACACCAACCCGCACACAACGATTATGCCAATAGATCCGTCGACTCTGGAAAACACCCCGCCAAATGTGCTGTTGGGAAATCCCAGCCACGGAAATAGGAACAACGCAATGCCGAGCAAAATTTCCAATCCCCATACAAAACACAAGCGCTTTAAAAAAGACGTTCCGAACAATCCCAATAAAAAATTCATGCCAAATGCATAGAAAAAACAAAAGAAACAAAAGCAGCAGGAATAACCGATTGCAATAGAGCCGGACGACATAACCACTACCGCTTGAGCGGGGTGCTGCGGGTTTACGTAAATTTGCGCAACCTTTCCTATATCGTCACGCCCGAACTCCCTACGCCCCACGTCATCCGTAAACGTATATTCCTTTCCGTCGTACGTATAAGTTATAACTAAGTAATAGTATGTTCCACTGTCGCTTGAATGGTGCGATTTAACGTCGACTACAGTGCCGTACATTTTTACGTAATCGGACTCGTAGCGGCGCATTCTTATAATATTCCACACAAAAAGACCTATACAGGCACAAAACAACGCAAACGCTATCGAAAGAAAAATGATTGCCGGTCTTTTATCTTTTTTCTCCCCATACGTAACCTTTCCATTATGCGTGCCCTTTATTTCCGCAACGCGCTTTTTAAGTTCAAGCAGCTTTTCTTCGACGCTTGACTCGTTGTCGTTTTGAATAATATCTTTATTTTCGTCCATTTTCAGTCGCAGGATTTCCTATAAGTGTGTGGTTAATAGAATTATATCCTATTACGCTTATAATGTCAAATTATGCTGTGTTATTACGGAGTACATTTTTGTAGCGTCTTTGCTACTGCATATAAGCGCTTGTTGGTTTCTGGACATACGATACGCTTGAAAAAAACTTTCAGTTGTGATATTATAAAACCATGAAAGAAAAGATGAAAATAATACTTGATAAATTTCATCGGTACAATACCGAAAACATGGCTTACCTTACGTTTGGATTAACAGCCGATATAACTTATGACGCTTTGGTGGTTACTCCAAGTTATACTCCATTTAAATTGGAACTCGACACATGTAGCAAAGTTACCACGCTGAAAGAAACCACAGGCATAGCGTCGTACATAATCGAAAAAGATAAAATGAAAATTGCTTGGGTTACTGTGGGGACTTCGGCAAGAAACTTAATTGACTACTTATCGCTTTGCGCCGAACTGTCGTTTAAAAAAATGATTTTTGTCGGGTCGGCGGGCGCACTAAATGACAAATTTGAATTGGGCGATATTTGCACTCCCACCTATTGCATTGCGGGCGTATACGCCAATACATATTTGAAAAACTCGCTATCGGATTTTATCCCGTTTGAAAAAGTTGTCCCCGATAAAAATTTTATAGACCAAGTAATAAACAACGTAAAATTCGATATTAAAAAGGCGGCAGTTTTTTGCACCGATTCGCTCGTATTGGAGTATTGCCATTTAGACGAAATCAAAGAGTTCGGTACGGATTTAATCGAGATGGAAACGAGCTCATTCTACCTTATTTCGGATTTATTTGAAATACCTAGCATAGCATTGTTGGTTGTTTCCGACAACTCGGCAACGGGTGTGCCTTTAGTCGGCAGGTCGGAAGCTCAGGAAAAGAAATATTATGACTGCAGGACGACCATTTTATCTCAATTGATATTAGAAATAAGCAACTTGAGTTTGAATTAATAATTATTTTTATGGTGTTACTGCAATAAAAAGCAAATTAAGCAGCAAGTTTATTGGATGAAATAAAATCCATTATATAATGCACAAGTAAATTTTTTAATATAATTCCCGTCTCGAAAACTCGTTACGCAACAATACTTTACAATACATCCAGCATGAATTTAACTGATTGGATTAATTCCTCTTGTGTATAAATATAAGGCTTTCCTGTAGTAGAATCTTTTCCATCAGGATGATGCACTGTATTTCTTATGTATATCGGTAAAGTATTTGTAGATTTGCCATTATATTCTCTACTTTTCTGTGGCACATGCGGGTAATTTTCTAAAATCCACTTATCAAAAGTGACAAGATTCGTTGCGCCACTTTTTTCCTGCAGCTTACTAAATAAAATTATATGTAATTCGATAGAACAAATATTGAACGCTCTATATAATACTTCCGGATAGGCTATAGGTGATATTTTAAAGTTCGTATTATCTAAAATATCATTTCTAGTCATACCTTTATCTTGTCTAAAAACCAAAATTTGCCGCATATCATTGCCATCAACAATCTCCATCGACCGTTTGAGAATATATTCACTATGGGTTTCAATTATAAATTGTGCATATTGAGATATAAATTCCAAAAAATCAACTAAATTAATTTGCGCAATTGGATGCAAATAAATCTCCGGATTTTCAATTATAATAGTTGGATTATTAGAAATTTTAATTGCGCCCAAGCAAGTAATAATTATCGGCAATATAAAACTATATCCGCTACCGGTATTAATTGGTCTTATATTTTTATCATGTCCAAATGTCAACACATATTGATTCGTATAAGGAACGGAATCAATATTAACTTCCTCTCCCGTTATTTTATTTAGCCAAAATCGTACGTGCTCGGAAAATTTCGGGTTATCAGCACAAACGCTTTCGGAATACTTTTCTTTAAATGCTTTCATATAAGAAGCATTCATGGCGTCATCTTGATGTTCAAATAAATAACCAATTGACGAACTTCCATCAACACCAAAAGAACAATCGCCTTTTGAGTAAATTTCCATAACCCCATTTCGTACGGATGACAAATAAAACAAATCTTTCTCAAACCCCAACTCTAAACGTTGTTCATTAGCTTCAATAACTAACAAATCTTTAGAATCTTGAATAATATCTTCATTTCGTTTAAGTATAACTTTTCGACTGTTTCCGCGGTCATCTTCAATACTTATAGTAACATCACCAGAGAGCTGTCGATTCTTTAATTCTGCCAATCCTCCTATTTTTATCATTCTACCATCGAAACTTTTACTGTCCTCATTGCTTTGAAATGTTGCTAAAATAGCGTGTATAAATGACGTTTTACCACTAGCATTTTCTCCACACAACAAATTATATTGCTTTAAATTAATTGTTATTTTGTCAATTGATTTAAAATTTTCAATAGATACCTTCTTAAGCATTTATACACCTCACTCGACAATTTGTTTTATCCAATGCAAGCGCTCTTCTATATTGTCCTTTGAGTCACGATGATATTTAATATTGATTTCAAAAGGTGTTTCATAATTCACATCCAATTCTTTCATTTTTTCATCTACATTATAAAGAATCAAATTATTAAGAGCGATTTTGATTTCTTCATCACTTTTATTTTGCATTAAAGAAACAATTAATAATGTCATTTCAAAAACTATCATATTAATTGGCTTGCCTTCGCCCAACCTAAACGCTTGTTTACGTCCGAATATTATAATTGCTCTATTATAAGAATCAATAAAATCATTTTTTATCTTGCTAATATCCTCATCGCTTGCCTCATTCAAATACTTCATTACAAACGAAAGAAAATCTGTAATGGACTTAAATTCCACCTTACTATTCCTTTGTAACTTTTCATAATATAGCCGCATTGCAACATAGCGCAAAATAAGATATTTATCTTTCATTCGTTTTTTGTCTATAATTTCATTACTGCCATAATACAAATCAGATATAGTATTTAACAATTCCGTAGATTTGCCCTGATGTAAAGCATTTCTTATTTCTTGCGCGTTTAGTCTTGCACCTTTAGTATTCACACGCTCAAATGTTTCAATTATAAAGGTTTCATCAGTACCATACCTTATTTTAGCAACATGTAAGCTTCTATCTTCTATTTTAGATCTATATTTTGCCAAATCTCCAACTAGCTGAGAAAACTTCTTGCCATTTAGTTCCGACAGTATAGATAAGCCGGACAATCTAAATTTATCATCCATATAATCGAATAAAGTTGATAGTCTTTGCCGCCCATCTATAACGATAAGGGTTCCCTCTTTATCTTCCGAAAGGTAAATACTGGGAATTGGTATATTCAAAACTACACTCTCAATAAGCAAGCTCTTATTTTTTCTACTCCAAATGTCGCCATTGCGCTGAAAAGAATCATCCAGCTTTAATGTGTTTGCCGTAATACCGCTTCTTAATCTATCATACTTTCTCTTTAAATCCGATACTGAAAGATAAATATTATCTAAAGCAATCGATTTATCCGCAACTTCAAAACCAGCATTTTCATCTCTAAAATCATCATTCTTTTCTATATCGGCAGAGTACTCATCCCCATCGACATCATTAATATAATCATCATCCATTTCAATCAAGCCTTCATTTTTGCTATTCTCTATGAACTCCAATCCGTCTTGATTGAGGCGATATTTACCATCCAAAATATCCACATACTTATTAAGTGTCTTATGCGAAATCAAATTACGCACTTTTTGCGAAAATACATCATCATTACGTCCCTGAAGGATATCTAAGTCATGGCCGCTAGGGGTAAGAACTAATCTAAGTTCTTCTTTTAATTCAGTTGTGTTAAGACCATCCTGATTTCCACGTAAAATCAATAAAGCAGGTAAAATCAAATCTCTTTCACTATATATTTTTTTAGACATTTTTTCACACTCCTAATAATTTGTAATTATAAGATGCGTTGCATCTTTATTATTTCGATTTTGAAAGCTAACAGAATAGCTTTTATTGAATTCTTTTATTATCATTCCGTTAGATTTATATAGTCGTTCTATAAAATCAGTCTTTTTTATGACTAACATGAAGTTGCAGCTACATTCCATTTTTAAATAATTCGCTAATCTTATTTGATCATCCTTATTAAACTCGTTTTTATCGTATTGACTAAAATTAGTATCATATGGAGGATCTAAAAACATGAAATCATCATTAGTCAATTTTAAACTATTAACAAACTTATAAAAATCTTTATTTGATAATAATGTATTTTGAAGCTTATCAATAAGATTTTTGGTTTTAAAGTACTCTATCTTACATTTTAGATTCTTCTTATTATACGATATCCCACCATATGGAACATTAAATTCTCCATCACTATTAAACCTAAACATAGAGGAGTAACAATACTCACGTATAAACAAATAAATAGCAACTTTTCGTGGATTACTTAAATTATTTTCAATCGGATGATTATATAATTCACGAAAATACATATAATACGCACTTTTAACAGCACATTCAAAATTATCTTTTATTTCCTCTACACTTAATGCCACCCCCTTTTTAATCTCATTTTTATTTATCCTTTTTATCATGCTTACCATATTTTTTATCAATTGTATCTTAAAAAGCGGCGGGTGACTTTTATCAAGTCTAAATAATGGCAAGTCTAATATATTCAACGGTTGTACATTCGCTGTTATTATTAGTTTCAAATCTTCATTTGTTATTTCATGAAATCTATACATATTGAGAGTATCAATAAAAAATTCAAAACTCATATCCACAATACAATTCAGCTGTTCCCAATTACTTTCTATCATAACTAACTCGCTAAAAAACTCTTTATTGCCATTTTTGATATATTCATATAATAGCATTAAATCCGTAGAAATATCATTTACGTAATAACCTGCAGCTTCGACAGCAAAATAAACCGCTCCACCCCCAAGAAAAGGCTCTATATATCTATTAATTTTTTGGGGCATATTATTAAGAATAATCGGGAGTTCTGAACCTTTTCCACCCGGATACTTCAAAAGCGGGGTTAGTATTTTATTAGAAAATTTATTCATACTTTTCTCCTAATGACTACGTTACAATACTCACCAACTCTCAATATCATATTTATATCTATATTTATTATAC
>CAMWLQ010000010.1 GCA_947175195.1 uncultured Clostridia bacterium
TGTCTTTAAGGTACACCAAATAATACGGATGCAAGCGGTTTTGCTTGTTTATATTTACACCATTGTTGCGATTGCGAAGTACGAATATAATACCCGACTCAACACCCCTACTTTCATCTGCAGCTACGACAGCGTGCAACCCTGTTATTACACCTTTTGGCTCACCATTGGTTTTTATAAAGGTGTGTAAGTCCATTACAAAATCGTTCAAGCCCAAATCAGTGATCGAAATATTTCCGTCAACATCTTCAAGGTCTTGCAATGTGCCTTCTTGCAATTTTTTGAGCTGTTCCTTGCGGTAATCCATTTCTTCGTTTTCTTCGGAAATGATATTGTCGTCCGCAGTCGCTGTTTGATTGACTATCGTCATACGCGCCGACACTCGCCTGTTCAAGTTGATATACTCGTCGAGCGAAATGTCAGGCCAGAAGTTTACAAGTTGGATTTTGCCGTTCTTACTGCCTATACGGTCTATACGCCCAAACCGCTGAACAATACGCACGGGATTCCAATGAATGTCGTAGTTTATGCAAATATCGCAGTCCTGCATGTTTTGTCCTTCGGATATGCAATCAGTGCCGATAAGCACATCTATATCCGGCGTACTAGGTTCATTTTTCAATGTTATGTCGCGTTGTTTAGATAGCGGCGAAAATAACGTCAACAGCCTATCCGAGTCCGTTCTGCCACCAACGTTCGTTGCATTGTTATTCCCGCCGCCTATACGAGCTGAATATAATCCGTACTCGCTTTTCATATATGGCGCAAGATTGTCGTACAAATAGTTGGCAGTATCGGTAAATGCCGAGAATATGAGTATCTTTTTGTTGCCTTCATTTATAGGGTTAGCTATCTTTTCGGCTATGAGCTTTTTCAATTCACAAAGCTTACTATCCGATTCGGGTGTAACAAGCCGCATAGCGTTATATATGTCGTTCAAAATTTCGATATCATGCACGATATTGCGTTGCCACGTTATCACATCCAAATCGGCAAGCTCGATGTTTATAACTCCACCCGATATTTCATACATCGAATAAAGCTCGTCCTCGTCGGGATCTTCGACCGCAAGTCCCGTCATTTTACGCTGGATACACGCCGACTTATCCCCATTCAAATATCTCTGTATTATTGCGTTTGTTTCTTCGTTGAGCTTAATAATTTTTTCGATAGTCAAACGGAAAGCATATACACTGCTTTCCAATCTCTTTAACAAGCTCGTCGTCATTAGCTTTTTCAATCCGCTCTCACGGTTTCTTTGCCGCGTCAACCCTTGCCCCAAGCTGTTGGCATTCTTATCCTCGCTCGATAAATCTATTTGGTATTTAGCCTCATACTTATCTGTCTTAGACGGTTGCAAGCGAGAAAGCGGCGCATAAACGTCCATCGTCATCGACAACAGCTTGTCGTATATTTCTTTATACGGCATTACAGCGGCATTATCAGTAAGCCGCGGATAAATCGACTTCACTGGCAAACGCGACGGGAACGTGCCAATATCGTTAGTATCATAGTATTTTTGAATATGCTTGCGGCTACGCGCTATCGTTACGCTGTCAAGAATAACAGAAAAATCAATATCAAGTCTATCAAGCAAATCTTTAGCGTGACGGCTCTCGGTAGGCAGTTTGCTCCACGCATTAAACACTTTTTGTGCGTTTATGAATACCGACTGTATATCCTTATCAGTATTTATTGTGGCATTCATCTCATCGTAATCGCCGCCATAAGCCAAAAGCAATTGATTTTTTAAATCGTTGTAGCGGTTGTTTACCGGCGTCGCAGACAGCATTAAAACCTTTGTTTTTACACCATCTTGCATTACGCGCTTCATCAAAAAGTCATAACGCGTATCTTTGTTTCTATAAACCGCACGATTGTTTCGAAAGTTATGGCTTTCGTCGATTACCACCAAATCGTAGTTGCCCCAGTTTAACGTAGTTAAATCAATGCTTCCACTTTTACCCGAAGTTCTACCAATATCGGTGTGGAATAATAAATCGAAACGAATACGATCCCTATAAAAAATATTGGTCGTGCTGTTATTTTGATACTGCCGCCAATTTTGCTCCAAACGTTTGGGACAAAGCACAAGGATGGATTTATTGCGGAGAGAATAATACTGCATAACGGCAAGAGCCGTAAATGTTTTACCTAAGCCTACGCTATCGGCAAGAATACAGCCGTTATACCTTTCGAGCTTGTTAATTACACCAACGGCACCATCTTTTTGAAAGTTGTACAGCTTATTCCATATAAGACTGTTCTTAAATCCAGTCGCCTCGTTCGGCATAAAATCTTCGTCGAGATCATGCAAAAAGTCTTTGAAAATATTATAGAGAATTATAAAGTAAATGAATTCAGGCGAATTCTCTTTGTAACAACTCGATATGTAATCCACCACAGCATCAGTTATATCTTCTAGCTTAGTACCACTCTCCCACAGCCTATCGAACTCGCTTATAAAGAACTTACTTTGCTCGGCAATATCACTTTTCATTATGCCTACAAGATTACTATCGTTTTTCTCGTAGCCTAAATCCGACGTCGTAAATCCGTTTACAGGCGTGTAATGCGTGTATGTGTCGCCGTTGTCAATGCTTATCATGCTTTGCGTTGTAACGGGCGTTTTAAGCGTTTTGATTTTAACTTTGTTTTTTATCCAATCGGCACACTCACGGGCAATCGCGCGCTGTGTCATTTGGTTTTTAAGTCTGATTTCAAATTCCGTTCCGCACAATCCGGACTCAGAAAGCTTAGGTATATAAAACTCGCGCTTTTCTTTGCGAAGTGAATCACTTACTTGTTCGTCTATAAACGTTGGTGTAGTAAATAAGAATTTCAACTCATCTATTTTTTCAAGCTCAGATTTGAGTGCAGCGTAAGCGTAAATCGAAAAGCACGACGCCGCTATACGCAAGCGACTGCCTCCCTTTATCTCCTTCCGCAAGTCATCTCCCAAGAGCTTACTAGTGTTGTTAATTATATCAATCACTTTTTATTCCTCTGTCCATGTATTTCTCGAATATGGTCAATAGTATATCAATTATCCGAATCTGCTGTTAAATCGACAATATCGTCAAATTTACAATCTAACACCTTGCAGATGCGGAGCATAACGTCCATAGACACATTTTCATTTTTTCCCAGTCTGGCAAGCGTAGTCGTAGACATGTCAGTAGCAAGACGCAATTCCGTCTTTGTCATGCCCTTATCAATAAGTAATTTCCATAGTTTATTGTAGCTTACTGCCATTGCTATAACCCCTAATATTTGTTATTTCATAGTATATCATATCCATTGCTTAAAAGCAATAGATTATTTACATTTCTAAATATCATATTCATAATGACAAATACTTAGCTTAAATTTTACTAATTATGTTTTAGCTTAAATTTTCTATTTAATATTGCTGCATCTTCTCTATTGAACATAAAATGCATGCCTTCAAGTATCTTCTTTTCGGTTTCAGCCGACCAATATATCTTTAATTTATTTTTTGCTCTGGTAATCGCCGTGTAGAAAATATTATGAGAGATAAGCTCGCCCACCTCATCGGTAATAACAATTTTAACTGAATCGTATTCCAATCCTTGCGCCTTATGAATAGAAACAGCGTGTGCGATTTTAAATGGTATAATATCGCCAATTCCTCTATCATCATCATCTTTATTGACAAATTTCCCGACATAAAAGCTTATGACGGATTTATTGTCATGAATAGGCGTTTCAAGACTGAGTGAATAGCCATCAACATCTAAACTATTAAGAGCCTTATCTACTTCTATAGTGAACTTTATTTGTTTTTCCTCTTCCTGAATACCAACTATTGTTCCTTTGAGGTTATTATATAACAGTTCTCCAAAACGATCTGTTTCAATAAAAATTATTGGGTCGCCCACTCTATACCGTTCAAAATTATACTCAACAACTTTCCCATTGAGTCCTTCTTGTAAAAAATGATTTATGTTATTTATGCCATATAATCCATCATAATTAAGGCATAATACAATTTCATCTTCACATTCCTGCTTTTCAAAAATAGTTTCAGATAACGGAGAACAATAATGATGGCTTTCAAGAAGAGCTTGCATATTCCCATCTAGCTTTCTAACGGACTCCCAAAGTTTTTTAAGGTGTGTATCAGTGCTACGATGAACATATGTTAATTCGCATATTGCGGATTTTGGCACAAACTCTTTAGCAATTGAGAACCAATTGCCAAATTTTATAGACTCAATTTGATAAATATCGCCTACTAAAATCAGTAATTTAAAAGTAACATTATCCAAAATTTTTGCCATATCAGCATTACTAATCGTACTACATTCATCTATGATAAGAATATCGCAGTCTTGACGTTCATTGTTAATACATTTTTTCACAGTTTTAAACTGATTGGCATCTCCCTTAACAATTCTTTTCAAATTATCAACAGCGGTATGCGTATTTGCCAAGTATAAACGTCTTTTACTAGCAAAAAAAGCTGAAATATGTTTTATCATTGTCGATTTTCCAGTACCGGCAGAGCCATAAATCAAAGCAACTTTTGAGCTTTCAAACATATTCTCCAGCAATTGTTTCTTTTCAGGAGAATCAATGCTATACCCACTTTCACTAAGCCATGATTGAACGGAAGCGCGATATCCTACAATGCCTTCTTTTGTCAAATCTATTATTTCATGCACAATTTTTACTGTATTTGACTCATACCCTTTGATAAATGCAAATCCGTTTTCTAAGAAAATACAACTTTCGGGGCGGTGCTTATAATAAACGTTTTCATTATATATATCAATATGCTTTGGAATATCTTTGAATTTTTCTAATTCAACAATCGGAGTATAAAGCTTAGCATTAATCTCTGTATTGTTTTTTAAATAACGACCTAAAAACTCGTGCACGCGGTTAGTTGCGTCAATACAATTCAACAAATCGTATAATCGAGTTGAATGTTTAAATAAGTCATTTGCAAACGGCATTACATCGAATGGAATGCAGCCATACTTTAAATACAATCCGGACAATCTATTATTTTGAAAAATACTATACTGATCTCTCAACACAGAGTTGTTTAACCGATAAAGCAAATATGTTAGAACATTACTTCCTGGTTGATCTTTAAACTCTCGACACTTTTGTAATCCAATAAATACAGGAGTGGATTTCGCGCCATTACAAATACGACTCTGAATATCATAAAATTTTTCATCACGCATATAAAGAAACTCTGTTAAATTCATACCTGTATCAGTAAGATAAGACATTAGACTGCGATATTCGAGATTCGATGTAGATACATTTGTAATATATCCAAAAAGCCTATTAAAATTATCAAATTCACAGGGACGCACCGAAACGAAAAATGCAACAATCACGGTGATTTCCATTGAGTGGTTTATAACTTCAATTTTCGATTTTCTAAACTCCAAATGTACAGCGTAATAGTCAGGTATATTCAACTTGCTGAAAGCAATAATACGATCTGTTTTTTGAGCAAAACTATAAACGCTAGAGAGCGTCAGTTCATAATAAGTTTCACCTTTATATCTAAAAGGTTTCTTCTTATATATGTAAAAACGATCAGTAGGACTTCTTGTTATTTTATGTGTCTGAATTCGTTCTAAAACTTCGGCTATTTTTCTATGATATTCTGCAAGTGCTTGCTCATTCTCCAGCTCCAATTCGTCCAAGTTATGCAACACATCCAAGTCGAACTCTTTTTTAACGAATGATCTGCATGTATACATTAATTCCAGGTATTGCCACATCATACGTGATGATGCCTCTGGATCCATTGTAGAATGAGACGCAGTTACTTGAAGTGAATTATGAAAACGCCTTAAAAACGTAAGACTGTCGCGTGATTTAATATAGCGCAAAGCCTTTTGTTTTTCTTCATAAGTTACTTCCGTTTGGCAAGTTAAGCTATAAATCTTTAGTGCAATAGCTTCAACAAAATTTCGAAGTTGGGAAATGACATTTTGGGATAAGAGTTTTATTCCTAAGGCCTCTTTCTTCGCAATATTATCGCATATTACTTGATTAACGCTTAATATTTCCCTATCAAACTCATTCATTTGTATTCTCTCCATAAATTAATCATTAAATGTGTTGTATTGAACAACATCATAGGACACTGATGACTACGCACTCCTATAATATATTTTTTCTTTTCTCTGGTTGCAATCACAGATTCCATTTTCTTTCATAAAGTGTGCAATCAATCTATTGCACCCATTATTTTCAACCGTCATTCTTTCGCCTTCTTTTATGAGTTTAGAGTAATCTTCTCCTATCGAGCTAAAGTACTCTCTATATTTCGCCAAATTGTTTATTTTGTTTTGCTTTATAGCAAGTGCCAACAACTGTAATTTTAATGTTGATTCTAGATTGACGTCAATAAACTTGTATAGCATATCCTCACCAATAGCACAGCTGTTAACAACAATAAACTCTGCTATCTTCAATTCGATTCCAGTTATGTCAACATCACTACCATACAATTCTAAAAATTCTTTTTTGAATCTCAAACTTAATAACTGCTCATCTATTATATTCTCACATGTCGTGTTCTTAAATTGCCTTACTCCAAAAAAATCTTTCATCTGTCCTAAAATATTATCTTGATAACAAGCCAAATACGGCAAAATGCTTGGAGGATTTGTAAGAAATTGCATATCCCCAATATTAAATTCAAATAGACCAGCCAAAATAAACTGCTTAATATTCTTACATTTACCGTATATGCCGTTCATCTTAAATCTACAATCAATACATTTTGCCAAATTGCCAAATATAGCTTCATCAAATGACAACTCAATAAGTGTGTTAAATAACTCTGTTTGAAGCACACTGTCAATTGAAGAATATGATCCATCGATATTCCCTAAATTCAGCGATATGAATTCAGCTAATGCCCCTTCCACGCCTACTGTTTTGTATGCCGTAGCAACATTGTCCCATCGCGCTTCTATTTTATTCCCATTAAGAATCGCTGAATATAGTTGAGTGTCAATCGAATCAAAGTCTTTCAGTTTAAATTCGGTATGCTCAATAATATTTACTTTATTTTCCACACTGATTTGCTCATTGGATAATAATTCTCGAATAATATACTCATCCTCATTTGATAACGGTAATTTAAGATATATCTGTTCAATATAGTTATTTATATCGTTCTCAATACGGCTTACAAGACAATCTTTACCACTATTTCGAATAAATGAATAATTCTTACTTGAAAACTCAACAGCATCATCGTCTTTAACATCTAATACGATTTGTAAGTTCGGAATATTCATCTGGTAATAATTGCCACGCACAATATAATCAAACAATTTATCCCTACCGTTACTTAAATCTATTACCTCAAATTTAAGATCGACATCGTTAATTAGTGCAGGAATGAAAAAATGTTCGGGCCAGCTAAATAACGATGAATAATTCGAATGCATTTCTATATACCGCTTTAGTTGGTCGGACTTTAAAACTTCATATTTACTATAATTGATTAAAGCACTAATAAAAATATCTTTATCATTATCGCAAATATTCGCTTCAAATAAATTCTCTACTAACTGACCAGCGTATATCGCAATATTATCGGCAAAAATGGACTTTTCACTATCATTAGTTAATGCTAAAAATTCCTTTACCGCATTAACAACATTCTTTTTACCGGATGCTAATAAACGCATTATTGCATCAAACTTATGTGTCTTTATCTCCTCTTTAACGTCAAGTTCTTTTACTAAGTTTAATGAATTTAATACATCTTTAATTAGGATTGCCGATTGCGAAAAATCTTCTTCATTTAAACTTTTAATTACACTTGTAATATCATCGAGTCTATATGAGTAAGACTGTAAATAACCTCTCTTCACATTACGAATAAATTCCATGTCTTTAACAGTTATTTCAGAACAATAATTAGAAATGTATTCTAAATAGTCTTCCCCAATATATCTTTTATTTATAAGCATTCTTATAAAAGCAAATTGCAATAATAAAACTTTTTCTTCACACGTTCGTGACAATGAATCCTCTGTTGCTCTTTCCTCTTCGCCCACTATTTCCTCCACATATTTATCTAAAATATCCCTAACGTTTTCGTCTGAAAAATATATATCTATTCCCATCCTATCAATAAGATTAGAGAAAGTATCATTTTCTTCACTTTCAATTGTTTGTTTAATAAAATTGATTTTATAATCTATATCAACAATACGCTTTGCACCTTTTCCTTTTATTATCTGCTCTCGTTCATAGTATGTTTCACCACTAGGTAACTTTTGTACAGCAACAGAATAGCCAGAATGCATGGGATGATCTAAAGTATTGACACCTTTAAAGCTCTCTAAATTATCAATTAAAACATTAGAATGTCCATAAATGGTGGGATACTTGCAATGCTGTCCTTTAAAAAGCAGTTTCAGTTCTGCAAAATTATTCAGAGCTTCTTTTTTTATTCTATCTTTCTCCGCCTCTAACTCTTTAATATCATCTTTTTTTGTCTGAACAAACTGCGCAACTAATCTGTTCTTATCAATGCATAAAGGAATCAATCCTTCATTATGTTGAAGTCTTGCATAATCATATGGATATAAGTTTTTATAAAGTGCCAATGCAAAAAGGTTCTCATGCCTTTTATTCAAACGTTTCTCTGTATTTTCAGAGAGTTTATGTGTCATCATAATATAGTCATTAAAAGCATTTTTCAACACTCTCATGTCATCTACATAATAAGAAATATCTTTAATAAACTGTTCAGATAATCGCAATGACACATCTTTCTTTGTCAATTTATCATTTATAGAGCGTATCTGATCAGCCGTCGTTATAGGATTTATGATTGGTATAACCGGAAGAATAAACTCAAAAAATTTTGCACGCTGATTTTCATCCTTAAACATTGTATCCTTCACAGCATAAACGAACGTCACTTTCTCTGCTTTTCTCGGACTATTATTTATTATTGTATTTAATTCTCTTAGCTTAACAAATATCTTTAAACTTTCAAATCTATCCAAATCCTCGAATATTATCAAATCTACATTTATACACTCAAAGAAGTACAACACTTCATCAATAAATTTATTAATTAAGGATACATCGCCTTGCGGTTTACCGTCTTTATCTAAACTGACTTCAAGATCTTTGTATTTTATCTTTCGCAACTTACCTGTATATAACAAGCTGATAATAAGAAATACAACCGAAATAGTCGTTAAAGCAGTTAAAATTGAACTAGTGTATTTCCAATACCCAAAAAAGCTATTTCCACTAGTTTCAAATATTAAAGCAACGGCTGCAAATATTAAAACCACAGACCAAAATGAATACCATAAGAGCGTCCTAATACGTGTCTTATTAGTCCTGTTCAATGTCGAATTGGGTAACTTATGTTTCTTTTGATTGTATAGCAACTGTTGCAATATACTTCTTTCTATTGCATTTTCTTTATATTCGCTCTGCGATTGTTCTCCGTCCTGATTAAAATCTGCCAATGAAATCTGAACATATTTTGGCTTTCTGATTCCAGACTTTCTATATCGTTTAATGTACGTAGTGATAGCACTGCTTTTTCCCGCACCGTATGGCGCTACAACAGCAATGTTATTTACTCCCTTCTTTCTAATTTGAGCATCTAAAACCTGTGCCTCTACACCATAGTCATCACTTTCAACCGGCGCGTTGTCTAATAACATATCACAATCAATATGTTTTTCACTCACAACCTTATCTTTTGATTTCATCTAAAATATCTCCTTATACCTTATATTAATTATACATATTAAATCAGTTATTTTTTTCCAATGGCAACACTATTGTATAGCTTTTTTATAACTAACACTATAATAACTTTTAAAAAATTATACCAAAAAATGATATATTTTGCAATAGAAACTATATCTTGTTAACTATTATAGCAATCATTCAACAGTCCGTTTTTGATATAATCATATAATGTTTTTTCGTGTAATTACGGATAAATAGTCCGTCATTCAAAAATCCCTCCCAAAGAGGTTTTTCCATTGGGAGGGATTTGGGAGTGAGGTTTTTTGAAAATCGTCAAAATATACTTTATATTGTTGTTTGGGAGTATTCACGAATACTATATATTGTTTTACTAAATAATAACTACTTCCTCTGACTCCGTCGTGACGGAGATTTAGATGTTACAATATACCGTCAATAATAAAAACGCGATTTGAGAGTGGTTTGGGATTGCTTTTGGCCTGTAAAAATTGCAATAAAGTTGTAAATTATGCCGAGAAATGTCGTTGAAACCGGTTAAAATCTTTGCTACCATATAGTTAAGTTTTAATTATATCGGGGTGCGGTTATGGCAAGGGCGCGCAAAAGGAATGATTACAAATATTTATTTAACATTCTATTCGCAATAGAATTTTTCGGCATGGCTGTATCCATGATAATTCTATTAGCAATAGAATCGCCGGATTCATCCGACAATACTTATTTTACCGTATTCTTTACGCTATTCTTTACCGCAATCTTCATAACGGCATACGTTCAAGAACTGATTACACACCGCAAGCTAACCGATATAATTTACTATTCGTTTATATTTTTAGGCAGCCTGATATTCTTTTTGCTGTTTTATTTTTTAAGCAACGTCTTCACTTTTACGCTCGTCATATATTCCGCGGCGATGATGTGCTGGACATTTTTCAGATGCGTAATATACTTGCGCACAACACGTGACTTTTCGTCAATCGACGGCGACGTCGATGATAAAAAGCCCGCTCTCGTTACTATGGTTTTGCTGATTTTAGTGATGACAAAAATGCTTAACGTGAATTTTGCAAGCCAAATATTTATGGCATGGTCGTTCATCCCCGCGGCAATCATAAGTGCTGTTATCTTATTAGTCGTTTACGCTTTATTACGCAAAACATTACCGCCCGAAATAAAAGCCAAGCGAGTATCTACTTGGAATTGTATATTAATTGCAATCATCATATTTTTTGCATCGTTCTTTTACTGTTTCACAACGGTCGGCATTGCTAACTGCGTGTTCGACAACAAAGGTCCCACCCCTATTGAATGCACGGTACTCGAGAAAAAAGTTTTTTCGGGTCGCTCAAAGTCCTACGAAATAAAGATAAACATAAACAATAAAACGGAATGGATCAAAGTATCGTCGCACGAATATTATTACGAAATTGCCAAAGGTGATACAATAACCGTTAATTATTATTCGGGCGCGCTCGGCATCGAATACTATTTGTACGAGGAACAAAACTCATAAATGATTTACTCTCCTACCAAGAGCGAGCGCGGCGCAATCTTTTTTATTCGCAGCGACAGCAAGCACGCCAAGCCGAATGACAATACAATCAATCCGATACCCGTTGAGGCAATAAAGCCAATCGGCAAAGAGAACGTACACTTTACTATGCCTATACTGCCCAAAAACAAACTCATAAGCGGGTTTATTATAAGGCAGCACACGACGAGTCCTACCACCGTAGAAAGTATTATCGACGGCATAAACGACAACGCGGTTTGGAGTATCAGTTGTCTTGTGGTAAAGCCGAGCGACTTTAAAATACCGTAATCGCGCATTTTGTTATTGAGCATTGTGCGCACCAAAAGAAATAATACAAACGCAATTATGATTGCCGAAAGCACCAAAACCGCAATAACAATAATCGTCATAAGCGAAACGTAAACAGCGCTTGCACTTTCCACAGTAGTTTGAATATTTATAACAGTATTGACGTATCCATCGAACAAATCTTTCTTTTCGGCATTAAATGCGTCAATGTCAGTCCCCTTGGAAAGATTGATATAATAATTCGTGTATGATAGCGTTCCAAGCCGTTGGTAGCCCTGCCTTGTCATAAGACAGTCACGCCCCAAAAAGTTAGATATTTGAGTAAAGCCGCTTATAAGGTATTTTTCGGTATTTCCGTTTGCCGTAATTTCGATTTCGTTGCCGATTTCAAATCCTTTTTGCTTTGCGTATTTTGCTCCGATTGCAATCTCGTTGTCGTATTTGGGGTATCGCCCTTTATAAACAACTGTTTGGTTGTTTACTACGGAAAAATCGTCGCAAAGCGTTGCCATCAGTTCCGCGCCGCCGACATGCGTAACATTTATCGTATGATAAAGATATATCTTTTCTACGCGACCGTCGGCGTTCATATTTTGCAAAAATTCGCTCTCCTTCTCAATATCAACACTTATACAGCTTTCAGCAGTTTCTCCTACGATAAGGTTTATAAACGGCGTCATATCCATAATGACATTCTTTGTCATCAATCCGGAGAACACAAGCACAAGCGACAACACAAGCATAGTGATACATACGGTTATATTGTGTTTTACGCCGGATAGCGTGGTCTTGAGCGCCAAAGCAAGGTTTAGCGGCGCTTTAGTCTTTTCGAGCGGAACGTGATTGCGCTTGAAATTGTGCGTTGTTATGCCCGAACGCAACGCTACGATCGGCTCGATTTTTTTGATCCTGCGCGAAGAAAGCCACACGGCAAGCGCGACCGCGCCGCATAGAATTAAAAGCGTAATCAGCAGCGGCAGCGGCAAAAAACGCATTGAGTACGGAATACCGGTTTGACTGATCATCATTGAATTTATCGCAGGAAAAACGCAATAAGACAGTCCTACGCCTATGACAGCCGCAAGTAACGTCACACCCAAAAACTGTATCAGCAACGAACAAATCAGTTGCCTGCTCGTATACCCCACCGCTTTAAGAGCGCCAAGGTTTTTGATATTAACTTGAATATAGTTGATTATATTGGACGCTATTACCACAAGCGCGATAAGCAACACGAAAAACGCCATGGCGCTCATTATACCCGAACAGATCATTTGAGCAATGTAACGCGACTGTGTAACAATATCGTAGCAGTTGCTTACCATATTAAGATTGGGAAACTGCCGAGACACCTTTGATTTAATCTCAGCCTCGAAATTAAGGTTTATCGATTTATCTTTGATACGCACCGAGCAAAGGGTAGATTTAACGGCATAGCCCGATTGTTCAAGCTCGGCATACTTATCTTCGGTAAAAATAATCTCCGCTAATCCGCAGTTGTGCGAGCCCAACATAGTACTGTTTAAAAATCCGCAAACGGTATAGTTTAATTTATTACTGCCGATAGAAACCTCGACCGTTTTGCCCACGGAGACATCACCCGATTTGTAAAGCATAGGCAGGTATATGCCGCTTGTATAAGCGCTGTCCTCCACTATTTCCGACCTTCCGACCTTGCATGACAACGCAGTTTGCTTAGGTAAATACACGCACCATGTATTAAATTCTTCACCGTTGTACTGAATGAGCGTAGTCATGTGCAAACAGCTAACCAAGCTGTACTGCGAAATGCGTTTGTCACCCGCAAACGTTTTATCGAGAAATTCACCTACCGCACCGTCGCGGTCGTCTATGGTGAGAGTAAAATGCCCGTCATTAAATTTATCATGATATCTATCGAAGTTTGCTTTATAGTCCATAGACAGCATAAGCCAAAGATTGAGCATTAACGCCGCAATAAGAATAAGCACAACAATAGCGGCGGTTTGCCCCTTAGCTTTGCGCATATTGGAGTGAGCAATAAGAAAGAGCTTTCTCACCTTACCACCCCATTTCCGTAAGAAAATCGGACAGCTTTTCGTGCCGCGATTCGTCACCATGCACGTACTTGCCCAAATCGCACTCGCCCAAGATAACGCCGTCCTTTAGGTACAAAATACGGTTGCCACGCCGCGCACTGCGCATATCGTGCGTTACCATTACAACACTTTGCCCTTGCTCGTTAAACTTGGTCAGTGTGTCAAGTACGTCCAGTCCTGTTTGAGAGTTGAGCGCGCCAGTGGGCTCGTCGGCAAACAGTATTTCGGGATTGTTTATGAGCGCGCGCACTATACCCACGCGCTGCGCCTCTCCGCCCGAAATTTGAGCGGGAAACTTGTTTTGCGTTTCTTCCGATATATCCACTGCCGCAAACAGTTCTTTGGCGCGTGATACGACAGCCTTTTTGTCCTTTTTGTCCTTGTTGACGAGCAGCCCCGCCGACAAAACGTTATCCATAACGCTCATGCCGTCAATCAAATATATTTGCTGAAAAACAAACCCGCAATGGTCGCGACGGAACACAGCAAGTCCGTCCTGCGACAAATCGGATATTACGGCATCGCCAAACGTGATAGAGCCGATACTTGGCGTATCCATACCCGAAAGTGCGTACAGCAGCGTGGACTTGCCCGCGCCGCTCGCGCCCATGATGACGGTAAAATCGCCGCGGTAAAGCTGTAAATCGATGTTCTTTAATACATGCTGTTGCAGTCCGCCGTTGGAAAACGTTTTGCATAGCTTGTCGGTTTTTAATAACACTTCGCTCATAACTACTCCTTTTACAGCTCTATTTTAGCTTGTTCCATTCTTAACTGTCTTTAACTAATTCTTAAATATCTATTAATTTTGATTAAGCGGAATCGTGACTGTAACTCTTAAACCGCGCTCACCGTTTGCTATATCTAGCGCGCCGCCCATTTCGCGCATAAAGTAATCGGAAATATACAGCCCGAGTCCGGCGCCCTCGATACTTTGCGCATTGTTGCCGCGCTTGAACTTTTCTTTAAGCGTGAGCAATTCCTCACCACTAACGCCACCGCCCTCGTCCTCGATTATAACATCTATATAGTCGTCACGCCGCCCGACCGCAATAGCAATATCGGTGTTTGCATACTTGTACGAATTGGCAAAAATGTTGTCAAACACCTGCTGCAGCCGCAAACTGTCCGCGTATACCAAACATTCCGGCATGTCCGGAATATCGGCACGGTGAAGATAATCGGCGTTTTCCAGCAATTCCTTCACTCGCCTGCTGTCTATGCTCGTCGGCGTTACGGTAAGCTGTTCCAACTCCTCGAGCGTTGCCGTAAACAAGTTGGTAACAAGAGTATTGATTTGGTCGGACTTGTTTATTATTTGCGTGTAATTGGACTTGTCTTTGGTGGATTTTGCAAGCGTCAATCCCACCTCCGAAACGGCTTTTATACTGGCTATCGGCGTCTTGATGTCGTGCGACAGCTTTGCCACAAGCTCCTTTTTGCTTTGCTGTGCCGCCGCCTCCGCAAGCCGCGCTTTTTTCAATTCACTACGCATAATATCAAAGCTTTCGGTGAACGCGCCGAAAAGATTGCCCCTGTCCATTTCCAACGGAATATCCAAGTTTCCGCACGCAACACGCTCGGCAAAGCCTTTGAGCTTGCGAAACGGCTTTATAACCCGCGCCTGCAAATAAACAACATAACACACGAACACACAGCATTGCACGGCTATTGCAACCGCCAAAACAGCTATAACAGTTCGCTTTTGCGACATAAGCGTGCGCGCGCCGTCGTTGTATATTATAACTTTGCCGACGACCGATTCGCCGTTCGTTATATCGAGCACGGTATCGCGGTGAGCGATCGCCTGATTTATAGTTTCGGACAATCCCGATTTGGTTTTGTAAAGCAGCTTGCCATCGTTATTAATTACGGTATAGTCGAGCGACGCCGTATTTTTGTGCGCGTCCAGTTCGTCAAAGTCAGCCGACACCGATTGCACAATCTCGTTGACCGCAACTACGTCCTGCGAAGAATCGGGCGCAACCACCGCAAACACAATAAGCGCAATGATCTCGGCAACGAACACGGCAATAAAAGACAGTAATATACCTTTTTTCATTTGCCGTCACTCCCTATGAATTTGTACCCGTCGCCCCAAACGGTGACGATATACTTGGGCAATGTAGGATTAACCTCTATCACCTCGCGTAACCTGCGTATATGCACGTTTAGCGTACCGTCGCCCGTAAACTTATCCTCCCAAACGTTTTGGAAAAGCTCTTGCTTGGACACCACCTTACCACGCCGCTCTATTAGGTAAGCAAGCAATTTAAATTCGAGCGCGGTAAGTCGTACGGCATTGCCGCCGACAAGCACCTGTTTAGACTCGAAATTGACGGTCAAGTATCCGTCCGAATATTCGACTATTCCGTTACCGTAACGCTTTAACACAGCCTTAACCTTTGCAAGCAGTACACCCAGCGAGTATGGCTTTTGCACGTAATCGTCGCCGCCGATACTGAGCGCGACAATCTTGTCGTCATCACTTCCGCGCGCGGAGATGAACAAAATGGGAACGTCCGTTGTTTGCCGTAGCCACTTACACAGCTCAAATCCGTTTCCGTCACCCAAGCTGATGTCGAGTAAAATAAGCTCGGCGGTGTTGTTTGCAAAAAACGCGCGCGTTCCCTCCGCGCTATACACCGCTATCGCAGTTACACCGAATAGATTAAAGTATTGAGCGGTACTGTCGGCTAGCATTTGTTCGTCGTCCACTATAAGGCAATTATATTTCATGATACACCTCGTCCCTATTATATCATAATCCGATATTCAATTCTTTAATAATTCCTTAAATTTAAAATATTTGCGCAACAAAAAACCCCGCGATGCGGGGTTGCCTGTTACGAATTATTAAATAAAGCATTGCTTGCTGACGAATTGCTTGCCGTCGCCTGCTACAAGCGCATAAGAGCCGTTGCATAGCGCGCCGGGGTTGATAAAGTGTACGCCGCCCTGCAAAAAGTCCATATACCTATGCGTATGACCGAAAAACACAAGCTTGCAATCCTTCATTATTGCCATGCCGAGCACCTTTCCTACGCCCTGGCGGACGCCGAATTTGTGTCCGTGCGTGACGAGTGCTTTGGTCTTGCCGAACGCGACGCTTGCAAGGTCGGTTATTTGCACGTTCAGTCCTATATCGTTGTTGCCCTTGACGCATACGATAGGCACCGTTATGCGCCCGCGCAGCCACAGTACGTCCGATACGCCGTCGCCGCAAAACACCAAATAGTCAGCCGAATTGATTATTGGCAAAAGCTGCTCAAGCCGCGCCATGTCGTGGTGCGTGTCCGAAATAACCACCAGTTTATAGAGAATTTTATCGGGCTCCATATTGTACATAGCAAATTTCTCCTAACCCCTCGATTACCACAACAAAAGACTGTCCATAAACGCACGCAAGGCATGCGCTCTATGGCTTACCGTATTCTTTTCTTCCTCGCTTGCCCTGCCGAACGTCTTATGTAGATCGTCACTGAAAAACACCGGATCGTAACCGAATCCGCCGTCACCCTCTTTCGATTCGGTAATGCGTCCGTACGCCTTGCCCGTGGCGGATATTATATCCTTGCCGTCATAGTACACAATGCAGCACTCGAAGTGCGCGGCGCGGTTTTGTACGCCGCGTAATTCGTCAAGCAGCTTGTTTATATTATCCTCGTCGCTGCCGCCGCTGTAACGCGCCGAAAATACGCCCGGAGCGCCGCCGAGCGCATCTACGCACAGCCCGCTGTCATCCGCCATGGACGGCTTGCCGCAAAGCTCGAAAAGCGCTTTCGCTTTGATAAGCGCGTTATCGTAAAACGTATTGCCTGTTTCCTCTACATCCAGCTTGATATTCAAATCCTTAGGCGTAATCACGCTATAATCTTTTAGCATAGCGCGAAATTCAGCCAACTTACCTGCGTTATTGCTTGCCAAAACAATTTCTTTCATAGCCTAATTTTACACCCATTTATATGAAATATCAAGGATTTTAATGGTTAAAATCAACATAATATGAAAATTTTCGGACCGCACAAATACTTGCAAAATATACCGTTATATGCTATAATCGTATTGTAATATCGGCATACGCGAGCGTGGCGAAATTGGCAGACGCGCCGGACTTAGGATCCGGTGGGCAACCATGCAGGTTCAAGTCCTGTCGCTCGCACCAAACGGGCTGTTGCGTTAGCAATAGTCCGTTTTGCATAGACAGGATAAGAATTCTAATTATTAATTATCTCTTTATTTTCGCTATTTTGTTTCTTTTCCAAAAGATACCTGAACGTGCACAAAACGGTTGCGATAATAAGTCCTGCAAAATACGATGTATAATGCGCCAAATTATGCATTGCGTCATACGGATACCAACTGAAACTCACCTTTTGCGTACCGCCGTTAAAGCACGCGGCAAAGTATATAAGTCCGAGCATTACCCCGCCGTAAATTATATTCAACTTATTGCGTTTAGTTTTGGGGATTACGCAAAATAAGTAGTCGACCAATATATATGCGTATATGGCGTAGTTGACGCCCGAGAAACCGCGAAACCACAAAGAGCCGTGGTTTGCCGATACCGCACTGTTTCCAAACAATGAAAACGCCAATATAAGCAAAAGGAAATAAATCGATCCAATTTTGCGTTCGAGATATATCCCGCAAATAAAAAAGCAAAGCATATTCAAAAGCACATGCTGCCAATTTGCATGAAAAAACGACGATAAGAATACGCGCAGCAAGCCCTTAAAATACAAACAATCATGCCAATGATTATTAAAATCAATATCAATTCCCAAATCGCCCTGTGTGGAATGAATGATTATACACAACAAAACAAAAAATACGGTAGTAGCAAAAACCCAATTATGCTGCCACCACTTTAAATCTTTTCTATTGTTGTTGATAATCATTGTAAACTTATTCATAAGCATAGTCCTATCACAACGATTATATCACAGCCGATATAATTTTTCAAGTGATACGGTATGCCTATAAACAGTATTATTCCTTTATCAAAACGCGCCGAAAATGACTTCCGCGGCTAAGCCGATAAAGACAAGCCCGCCGAGCAGTGCCGAGTATTTGCCGAACTTTGTTCCGCACTTTTTGCCGACCCAAAAGCCGACTATGTAAAACGGCAGTATCACCGCGCAAATGATTGCCGCCGTCAGCAGCTCAAACCATACCGAGTAATCGGACATTGTCAATCCCGCCGCAAACGCGTCAAACGACGCCACTATACTTTGCACCACAAACTCGTGGCTTGTGCGTGCGGGCTTTTCGATTTTTCCGCGCGCGCAGCGAATACCTTCCACTATCATCTTTATGCCGAGCGACAAAAGCACTGCCGCCGCTATCCATGTAAGCCAGCCTTCGATTTTTTGTATGCCTTGCGCCACCGTCTTTATAAGCAAATATCCGAGCATAAGCGCAACGGCATGGCAAACCGCAAACAGCGTAGCAATAGATAATGCCTTTTTTACGCCGAAATTCGCGTTGTGCAGCCCGTTTGCCATTGCCACGACAAAAGACTCGAACGCAAGTCCTATCGCCAGTAGAAAGCCGTTTAACAGCGCCATATCGCCCGCCGACCCTATATATACGTGGAAACAATGATTTCCACCGCGATTGCGATAAACGCCAAACCGCCGATTACGCTTGCGGCTCTACCCAGTTTGACCCCGAAACGTTTGCCCAAAAAATGCCCCGATAGGTACACGGTGAACGTGACTGCGGCGATGATTGCCGAACACACTATTGCGGCCGCAGCGCCGTATTCCTCAACCGTAAACCCCACGGTGAGCGCGTCCACGGACGCCGCAGCGCTTTGCAATATCACCGCCGCTACGCCCTGTTTTACATTGATTGTTTCGCTCTCCTTGCGTGCCGCCGACATGAACATTTTTACGCTCATATACAAAAATACGACAGCCGCCGCCCATGAAAAAATCAGTCGAATACGGCTATACTGCTCGTACGCCGCATGCGCCACAGCCCAGCCCGATATTACGGCGGCGAACTGGAACACGGCAAGCAACGTCGCCGCAGCGCAACCGCGCCGTCCGCCTATGCGGTTTACGCCGTTGCTTAGCGCGATTATAAACGCGTCAACGGCAAGCCCTACGCCCAGCATTAAGCTATTCAAATAAAATAATCCGTTTACGCGCATATACACCCACTGTCGGTATATGCGGTCGACAAGTTCTACGTTCAAGCACAAAAAAACTGCGGAGCATAAGTTCCGCAGTTTAATGGCATTATTCTATTCCAACTCAAATGCGCCTGTGTACAACCTGTAGTACTGTCCCTTTTGCTCGATGAGCTTTTCATGACTGCCGCGCTCGATTATCCTGCCGTGGTCGAGCACGATTATAACGTCCGAATTTTTGACTGTGGACAGCCTGTGCGCTATTACAAACACCGTCCTACCCTGCATAAGCGCGTCCATACCGCGCGACACAATCGCCTCCGTGCGCGTGTCAATCGACGAGGTTGCCTCGTCCAAAATCATTACTGGCGGGTCGGCAACCGCAGCGCGCGCAATCGACACTAACTGGCGTTGCCCCTGCGACAGGTTGGCGCCGTTGCTTGTGAGCATTGTATTGTAGCCGTCGGGCAGTCGCCTGATAAAGTCGTCCGCGCCCGCAAGCTTTGCCGCCGCAATACAGTCGTCGTCGGTGGCGTCCAGCTTGCCGTAGCGGATATTATCCATAACCGTACCCGTAAACAAGTTGGTGTCCTGCAAAACTATGCCCAAACTCCTGCGCAGATCAGCCTTTTTAATCTTGTTGATGTTTATTCCGTCATACCTGATCTTGCCGTCGGCAATATCGTAAAAGCGGTTTATCAGGTTGGTAATAGTCGTTTTGCCCGCGCCCGTAGCGCCGACAAACGCGACCTTTTGTCCGGGTTTTGCAAAGATGGAAACGTCCTGCAATACGGGCTTGCCCGGCTCGTACTCAAAGTCCACCTCGTCAAGCACCACGTCGCCGCACAGCTTGGTGTACGTTATCGTGCCGTCGCCATGCGGATGTTTCCACGCCCAAACGTCGGTACGCTCCTCGCACTCGGTGATAACGCCGTCCACCTCGCGCGCATTGACAAGCGTGACGTAGCCGTCGTCCACCTCTGGCTTTTGGTCGATAAGGTCGAATACGCGCTTTGCGCCGGCAACGCCCATTACGACGGAGTTGATTTGGTTGGATACCTGATTGATGTTGTTGCAAAACTGCCGCGTCATTTGCAAAAACGCAACTACAAGCGCGATATTGAACACGGTAAGCACCGAGCCCGCCAGCGTACCGATCGACACGTTAGACACAGCGCCCAAAATAAACGCGCCGCCTATAAGTGCGACAATCACATACAGAACGTGACCGATATTGCCGAGTATAGGCATGAGCATATTGGCGTAACGGTTGGCACGGTTGGACTGGTCGTACAAGTACTCGTTTACCTTATCGAAATCGGCTTTTGCGGCGGACTCGTGGCAAAACACCTTGACCACCTTTTGACCGTTCATCATTTCCTCGATAAAGCCCTCGGTCTTACCCATTGCGCGTTGCTGCCCTACAAAGTACTTGCCCGCATCGCCGCCGACAATCTTGGTTACGATAACGATAAACACCACGCCGCCAAGCACAATCAGCGTAAGCCACAGGCTGTACCACAGCATGATAAAGAACAGCGTAAGCACCATAATAGACGACGTAAGCAGCTGCGGTAGCGACTGCGAAATCATTTGCCTGAGCGCGTCTATATCGTTGGTGTAGTAGCTCATTATATCGCCGTTGCTGTTGGCGTCAAAGTACTTGATAGGCAAATTTTGCATGCCGTTAAACATTTGCCCACGCATCTTTTTGAGAAAGCCCTGCGTGATAATAGCCATCATTTGTTTGTCGATAGCGCCCATTACCAGCGACACGACGTACAGTCCGATAAGTATGAGCATATCGGTAATAATCTCTTTGCCGTACACCGCCCACAAATCCAAATCAGGCGTAATCTTAAGTGCCTCGAGCGCGTTGCCCGCAACGGTGAACACGCGTTCCATAAATATGGACGGAATAGAGCTTATAACCGCGTTTACGACTATAAAAATGAGCGTAAACGTCATCATCTTGGGATAGCACTTAAACAGCGCTTTAATCGTGCGCCCGATTATGCCCTTTTCCATTTTCCGCTTGGGCGGTCTGCCGTTAGCCGACGGCTTGTTTGACATAGGTGACTTGTTACTCATTGTCGCCACCTCCGACCATTGCATCATCGTTTGATTTTTTGTTTTGCGTGGTGTACACCTCGGTATAAATAGGGTTGGTACCGAGCAGCTCTTTGTGCGTGCCTATGGCGTTTATCTTGCCGCCGTCCATGATGACGATTCTGTCGGCGTCCTCCACCGATGACGTGCGTTGCGCTATTATGATTTTGGTCGTTTGCGGAATGTACTCCCTAAACGCCTTGCGGATTAGCGCGTCGGTATGAGTATCCACCGCGCTGGTGGAATCGTCAAGAATCAGTACCTTGGGCTTTTTGAGCAACGCGCGCGCTATGCACAGCCGCTGCTTTTGTCCGCCCGAAACGTTGGCGCCGCCCTGCTCGATAAACGTGTCGTAGCCGTTGGGGAAACCTTGAATAAACTCGTCCGCCTGCGCCAGCTTGCACGCCTCAATCAATTCCTCGTCCGTAGCATTGGGATCGCCCCAGCGCAAATTCTCCTTGATAGTACCGGAGAAAAGCTCGTTCTTTTGCAGCACAACCGCGACGGAATTGCGCAATGCCGTAAGGTCGTATTCCTTAACGTTGCGCCCGCCGACGCTTACAGCGCCCTCCGTGGCGTCGTACAGCCGCGAAATAAGGTTTACAAGCGTTGTCTTGCTCGAGCCCGTTCCGCCTATTATGCCTATGGTTTCGCCCGATTTAATGTGCAAATCGACGTCAGCCAAGGCGTAGCGCTCCGCAGCAGCCGAGTACTTAAAGCTGACATCCGAAAAGTCTATATCGCCGTTTTCCACTTCGGTCACTGCGTTTTCGGGACTTGTAATGGTACTCTCCTCGCCCAGTATCTCGCAAATACGCCGCGCACTTTCTATTGACATAACTATCATTGCAAACACCATGGAAAACATCATAAGCGACATAAGTATTTGCATGCCGTAAACAACAAGCTGCGACACCTCGCCCACGCTTGTGGCGCCGTTTGATTTCAGTATAAAATACGAGCCCAAAAACAGTACGGCGGAAAGCACACCGTAAAAGAAGAACTGCATAATCGGATGATTCCAAGCGAGTATGCGCTCCGCTTTGGTAAAGTCCATTTGAACGTCGGTAGCCGCGTTGTCGAACTTTTGTTTTTCGTAATCCTCGCGCACGTAAGACTTGACCACGCGCATGCCGCGAATGTTTTCCTGTATAGATTCGTTAAGATTGTCGTATTTTTTGAACACGCGGTGGAACAGCGGCATCGCCTTTTTCATTATGAAAAACAGCAAAAACGCAAGCGGCGGGATTACCGCTACGAATATCCAGCCGAGGCTACCACCCATTACAAACGTCATAACCAGCGAGAATATCATCATAAGCGGACTTCTTACCGCCGTGCGTATTATCATCATATACGCGAACTGCACGTTGGTAACGTCGGTAGTCATACGCGTAACCAGCGACGGCGTGGAAAACTTGTCGATATTCTCGAACGAAAAGTCCTGTACCTTGTAGTACAAATCCTTGCGCAGGTTTTTTGCAAACCCCGCCGACGCCTTTGCGCAAAACGCGCCCGCAAGCGCACCGCACCCCAAGGACACGAATGCCATTGCAACAAGTATGCCGCCGTACATCCAAATCTCGCTCATCTTTATCACGTTGCCCGCAGTAACGTCTATGGCATTAACCAGCTTGGAAATCACAAACGGAATCAAGCACTCCAAAACGACCTCGAGCGCGACAAAAACGGGCGACAGTATTGACGCCAATTTGTATTCTCTGACGCTTTTTATAAGAACTTTAATCACTATTGTCTACTCTTATCCTTTTGCTATCTTATCACGTAAATTTTACCACCAGTATTTTTTTTTGTCAATGAAATAATGTGTCGGAATAGAAACAATTTGTGAAAAACTATTGACTTATACGCACACATATGTTAGTATATAAAATACATATTACTTATGAGGTGTTTTATGGAAAACAAAAACTTAAAAACAGCCGTATACTTGCTGACAGGCATGATCGGTTTCGGAATCGGACTCATACTCGTTTCACTGTTTATGAGCTTTATGGACATAAACGTCAACTCGGCTTTAACCGGCATGGTTGGCGCGTCAAGCGCATCGTTGGAATTGTTCGACGGCGACTGGAGCATGCTTGACGTCTCCCCTGTTTTTGTGATTTTATCTTACTTGGTATTACTCGCAGGCTTGGTGATAATGGCGGTTGACGCGTCAGTCAAACAAAAAGTCAAAAAGAAAGTAAAAGGGCTTAATTTTGCCGGTCTTGCTTTATCCGTTGTAGGATTTGTTCTTTTGATTGTATCCATAATCGTAACCAAGAGCCAAGTAGAAGACTCTATGGATAAAATTATGATTGCTACGGTCAAAATGACCGATGAAGGCGCAAGCTTGACCGATCAACAAATACTGGCGGCTATCCGAATGGTAATGAGCTATAGCTTGGGTATCGGCTCCATTATGGCGATTATCGGCGGCATAATTGCGCTTATCGGCTGCGTACTTATCGTAATCCCCGCGCTCGACCCGATTAAGCTTGCGGAACAGCCCGCTGCAAATACCGCAGCTCCCGCTGCCGCAGCACCTACGCCTGCAGCTACCGACTACGCCCCTACCGCTCCCGCGGCAGAGCAGCCCACGGAAACAAACGACAACAATACCGACACGATTGCATAGCAACGTCAAACAACACAAAACGGAGTACACAATTATGTACTCCGTTTTTGCTTGCCAAATAAATAGCGACACAATACATTTTATGAAAATATCTTGACTTATATGTGCCCATATGATAGTATATAAAATAACAACCAGCAGTGAGGTGTTGCATGGAAAACAAAAACCTGAATGCCGCCGTATACGTATTTACGTGTATAGTCATCTTAGGGCTATGGCTTATAACAATCGGTATGTTTGCAAGTTTTGTGGACATGAGTATCCCCAATCAAATTCCGACCGCAAACGGTATAACAAGCGATTCGTTAGCCCTGTTCGATTCGTCTTGGAAAATGCTTGACGGTGCGTCCCCTTTATTTGCTATATTATCATATGTCGTGTTAATTATCGGATTGGCAATAGTGGCGATTGACTCAACCATAAGACAAAAACTCAAAAAGAACGTAAAGGGACTTAAATACGCAGGCTTTACATTTGCAGTTGTCGGTTTTGTTCTCCTCATAGTATCGATGGTTCTCACAAAAAACGACGTGCAATACGCCATGAACAATGCGCTTTTGGATATAATGAAACAGACCGGTCAAACCGGCGGATTGTCGGATGAAACGATAAAGCTTACCCTTAGGATTATGCTCCGTTATGATTTGGGTATGGGATCCATTATGGCAATACTCGGCGGCGTGATTGCGCTTATCGGCAGCATACTGCTTTTAATCCCTGTATTCGACCCGATAAAGTCCGCAACTAAATCCGTTGCAAATACTGCCGCGCCCGCAAACACAGGTTACACCCTTCCCGACCTCACGGCGACCAACGGAACTACGGGCGGCGGACTTGCATCGGTAAAGCCCTTTGATCCCCAATACGCAAATGACAACGCAAACAACAGCGACACAAACGCATAACGAGCATTAATAAAAATACAAACGGAGTACTCATAACAAGTACTCCGTTTTTGTTTGCGATATTTCGCGCCGACGGCGTGAACACTATATTATTACAGCAGTATGCAAATTATGCCGCCCCTGCCCTCGTTGATAATGCGCGACAAGGTTTTGCGCATTTTCTTTTGCGTTTCCGCAGGCATTGCGGAAAGCTTGTTGTGTAAGTTTTCGTTGACAAGACAGTCAAGCGATTTGCCGAACATATTGGTTTGCCAAATACCCTTGGGATTTTGCTCGAACTCGCTTAACAAATAGTGGACCAAGTCCTCGCTTTGCTGTTCGGTGCCGACGACGGGACAAACCTCCGTTTCTATATCCACGCGCATTATGTGAAGGCTGGGCGCCGAGGCTTTAAGCTTTACGCCGAACCTTGAGCCCTGCTTGAATATTTGCGGCTCGTCAAGCGACATTTCGTCAATGGTGGGCGTAACAACGCCGTAGCCCGTTTCCGCAACCTCGTTGAGCGCTCTACTCAGCTTGTCGAACTGGCGCTTGGCTTTTACCAAATCGCCGAGCATTGCCATAAGGTCGAACTCGTCTTTTATTTCCAGCCCGCATTCTTCCTGCAACGCGCGGTAGAACAGCCCGTCTTTTTCCTTAACAGCGTACACCGCCCTGCCCTTGTCAAGCTCCACGCTTTTAAGCTCGATCGAATCGAAGAACTCGCTGTCCAGCTCCGTTTCGCCTGCCGTGCAATCGCGCATTTTTGCTTTACCCTCGGCAACTGCGACCGAGCGTGTAAGCAGCTCGCCCACTATCGGGTTTGTACCGTCAAGCGCTCTTATCCAGTTTGCCGACTGTATATATACGTCGCGCAACGGAAATTCGTACAATACCGTTTCAAACAGCTTTACAACGTCCGCCTTGCTAAGCGTGCTTACGTTGAGCGGAATAACGGCGTTGCCGTACTTTTCCGAAAGCGCCTTGGCAAGCTTTTTGGTTTCCTGCGAATTCGGCACGGACGAGTTGAGCACAATCACGAACGGCTTGCCTAAATTTTTAAGTTCGTTTACGGTGCGCTCCTCCGCCGCCACGTATGCGTCACGCGGCAGCTCGGTCTTGATAGACCCGTCGCTTGTCATGACAACGCCAATGGTGGAATGATCGGCAATAACCTTTTTTGTGCCGATTTCCGCGGCGCGCTCAAACGGCATTGGCGAATCGCTCCACGGCGTCTTGACCATGCGCTCTTCCTTGCCGTCCTTATGCCCGGTTGCACCCTCCACCATGTAACCTACGCAGTCCACAAGCCGCACCGAAATCTTGGCTGTGTCGCTCAAAGTTACGGTAACCGCCTCCGCCGGCACAAACTTGGGCTGTGTTGTCATAACCGCTTTACCCTCGGCGCTTTGCGGCAGCTCGTCGCGCATACGCTCCAGCTCGTACCCGCTTGCCGACGGCAAAACAAAGGTGTTCATAAAGTTGGTTATGAACGTTGATTTACCCGACCGCACCGGGCCTACGACGCCGATATAAATATCTCCGCCGGTGCGCTCCTTGATATCGTTATAAACGTCGTACTCTTCCATATTACCTCCATGGGCGTGATTACTAATCTTACATATATGTTGCGATCGTACATATTATGCCGCCGCAATAAAATTAGTGTTATACCCCAGAGCTGTTTGCTCATCTCCGGCTCGCGTGCTACGCACGCTGTTGCGCTGCAAGCAGCGCAGTATCACACTAAATTTGTCGTCGTCGCATTTTTGCTCCCGCAAGCGGGCAAAAATACTCCTTGAATCGATTACGGTTTAATGTATGCAAAGATTTTTCTTAAAAGAACAATTTTTTTGTACACGAAAAAACGCCGTGTTTTTGCACGGCGTTGCTTTATAGCTTTCTATTCCGATATTATATAGTCCTCATATACGAACGAACGGTCAGGCTGCGGCTTTATCTTTTTAGGCTTGAACAATACCACTCGTCCCTCGTTGCCGCCAAACAGCTTGTACACGTTTTTGTGGTGAGCGTACAGGCTGAGCAGGTATATTGCAAACAGTATTACCGACGCGTACACGCCTATCGGGTTTTGAGCCGCCCTAAGCCCTTCTACCGCAAGCGGTGCGCTTATTATTATAAACGACGTGAGCGAGCCTACCTTGGTAATTATCAAGAACGCCACGCCGAACGCGAATGTCGCAAGCGTGTACATCGGCTGCAACGTCAGGCACACGCCTATTATGGTCGCTGCGCCCTTGCCGCCGTGAAATTTCATAAGCACGGGATAGATATGCCCGAGTACTGCGGAAATGCCGGCAACGTACATTCCAAGCCTGTCCGAGCCCAGCCGCAAAAACTGCCCGTTGCCCATAAACAGCCAGCCGAGCAGGCACGGCACTACGCCCTTTAACACGTCCAGTATAAGCGTAAGCACGCCGAGAGCCTTGCCGTATGTACGTAGCATGTTCATTGTGCCGGGGTTGCCGCTGCCGCATTGCCGAATGTCCTTGCCCTTTAGCCTGCTTATGAGTATAGCGTTATTTATATTTCCCACAAAGTACGAGCCGACGGCAACAAGCGCGCCCGCAAGTATTTGCATAGGTGTAGAAATCGTCATTTTTCCTCCCTACCGATAAACTTTAAGGTTATCGGTGTGCCGGTAAAGTCGAATGCTCTACGCAGTGCGTTTTCCAAATACCGCTCGTACGAAAAGTGTATGAGCTTGGCGTCGTTCACCTTGAACACGAACAGCGGCGGGCATACGCTCGGCTGCGATACGTACAGTATTTTGGCTTTTCTGCCCTTTCTTGCCGTCGGCTCGGTCATTGCAACCGCCTGACCTATAAGCTCGTTTAACAGCCCCGTGGAAATCCTGCGCGACGCGTTTTGCCAAACGTATTCCGCAGTTTGCAAAATCTTTTCCACACGCTGACCGGTGAGTGCCGACACCGACACGCTTGTAAAGTAGCTCATAAACGCGAGGTGTTCCTTAAGCTCGTCCGTCTTTTCCTTTAACGTATAGGTGGACTTTTCCACCGCGTCCCATTTGTTTAATACTACAACCGACGGCTTGCCCGATTCATGCACAAGCCCCGCTATCTTTTCGTCCTGCTCGGCTATCGGCTGCGACGCATCCACTACGATAAGCACAACGTCCGCACGCTTGACCGCGGCTATGGCGCGCATAACCGAATACCGCTCAATAGACTTGTCCTCTATATCGCGCTTGCGGCGCATACCCGCCGTGTCGATAAGTATATAATCCTTGCCGCCGACCGTTATTGGCGTATCGATTGCGTCGCGCGTAGTGCCCGCTATATTGGAAACAATAGTGCGCTCATAACCAAGCAGCCTGTTGACCAAGCTGGACTTGCCGACGTTGGGCTTGCCTACCACCGCCACCTTGAGCGGCGCGTTTTCGCCGTCCTCTTCCGTGCGCTCAAACTCCTTGCACACCTCGTCCAAAAGGTCGCCCACGCCCGAGCCGTGTTCGGCGGAAATGAGTATGGGCTCGCCCAGCCCCAGTCCGTAAAAATCGTATACGTTGTCGCGGTTTGCCGAGTCCGCTTTGTTTACCGCAAGCACGACCGGCTTTTTGCTCTTACGCAGCACCTCGGCTATATCTCCGTCGCCCGCAAGCATGCCCTGCTTTATGTCTGTGACAAAAACGACAACGGACGCTATCTCCACCGCGTCCATTGCCTGACGCTTGACCGAGCGCGAAATATCGTCGTCGCTCTCGTCGATACCACCGGTATCGATAAGCGTAAATTCCTTACCGCACCACTCGCAGTCGGCGTAAATTCGGTCACGCGTAACCCCCGGCATGTCGTCTACTATTGCGACGCGCCGTCCGCTTATTCGGTTTATAAGTGTGGATTTGCCGACGTTGGGACGTCCGACTATTGCTACGATAGGTTTCATAATACTATCAGTAGTTTAACACACTTATAATAAAAAGTAAAATATATTTAGCCGATTGTTATAAAATCCTACTTGTCAAAGTACTTTTTGTATTCGTCGGGATCGAACTCCTCGGCGATTTCGGCGTCAGCTTTGGCTTTTTGTCCCGCGCGGTGATTCATTGTGCGCTTGATTGCCGCAACGCTCTCGAATATAACCACAGCGGTTACTGCGGCGAGAATAATCGCATTGAACGCGGCGGGCGACCCGAACCGCAACGGCGTTTTGTACACGTACATGCCCACCGCCGACGACACCACGTCCCCTATCGGCATGCCTAAGAATATTCCGCACAGCGCGGCGATTTTGGTTTTGCCTACAAGATAGTCCACCGCGCCGCACAAAAACCCTATTATAATCACGCACACCGTTGACGACGTTATCGGCGCGATAAGCAGCCATACGGAAATGAACAGTGCGGCGGTGACGGATGTTACAACGAGCGCCCTGCGCACCTCCCGCATCCTGAACGCCAGTGCAAAAAACACCGCGGCAAACAACAGCGGCGCAAAAAAGCCCGCCACGTTAAACTGCACCGTGCCCACGGTGAACGTGGGAATAAACGCGCAGCCTATAAGCACGGCTATCATTACAAACGCCAGCCAGTACGCCACGCCGAAACTTTTGAAAACGCGCTCGGCAATGCCGAAAAACAGCAACACGGCAACCAAGCCCAATAATACAAGACCTATAATCATATGCTCGATTATTGACTTAATCGGCGTGATATATACGGGTTGCTCTATAACAAAAAGCACGGCGTTTACCGTGCTTTTTCAGTATTTGTTATATTATGCTTTGCCGTACCAGCTGTCGTAGCGGCTGTTACCGTCGCTATCCTTGCCGTCAAGGTAATTCAAAAAGTCGAAGTTAGCCCATTTGGAGCTTTTCAGGTTGTACACCTTTACGCTTTCTATTTTGATATTGGGCGTAGGCGGTTTCCACAAATAGGTGTCGCTCAAATGCGAGTTGAGCGTAGCGGTGAGGCGAATGGACTGAATGTTCTTTATTGTTTTAGTGTTGAGCGCGTGTCCGACCATTGCGCACGAAATGGTGTTTATGTTGTTGGGCACCGTTTCGGCAAAATCGCCGTAATAGAACTGGAACTCGGTGGAGGTGTCGGTCCTAAACGTGAGCGCACCCAGCTGCTTTACAAGGCTATCGTCAGTGTCATCCGTGCGTATGTGCAGCCTGTACCCGAACTTTTCCGTCACCTTGCTGAACTTATTGTTAGGCAACGCTGAAAACTTTTTGCAATAATCGGCGTCGTCGCTACGGTGATTGGAGCGGCTATAATCCGACGTATTGTTGGAAAGCGGCTGGTCGACGTATCCGCCAAACCTTAACCACCCGCCCTGTGCATCGTAGAACACGGTGTTATCGAAATACTTATTTGTCGCCAAAAATATAAAGTTGGTTGCAGCCGTATCGTACTCGTCCTCGTCAATCACGTATTCAAGCTCCATGCCGTTTGACAGCTTAAACTTGGCAATAACGTCGTCATAGCCGCGGTAAGGATTTACGGCATACATAATTACCGGCGCAATCAATGCCGCGATAATAAGCAATATAGCTACGGCGACTACGCAACTGATAATAATCGTCGATTGCTTAGACCGCTTTTGCGACTGCGCCATTTGAGCCTCCGCGCTAAGTGCGGGCGCGGCGCTCTTTTGTTCCGCCTTGGGCTTGGCAACATATGCCTTGCCGTCGGATTTTTTGTTTTGTTCCGCCATGCGCTTTTGCTTGCGCTCTTTTGCGGTTAATGAATAATTGCGTTTTTCTTTCAAGATGACCTTGACCTACTATTTCTTTGGATTTTGATTTTTTAAGCGTTCCTCGCGTTCGCGTCGTATACGCTCGGCACGTTCTATCGATTGCGGAGATGAGGGGTGACGGTTTGCCAAGCGATCGGCGGCGGCGCGGCGGTCACGTTCTATACGCTCCTCCGCTGCCCTGCGCCTGTCCGCAGCAGCCTGTCTTGCATTATCGGTATTATTTGCCGTTTGCTCGGTTTTTAACGGCTCTTGTTCAATCGACGGCTCTTCCTGCTCGACCGCGTCGAAATTGCGTAAAAACTCGTCAAACTCGCTTTCGCTCATTATCGGCTCCGCGCCGTCCGCTTGTCCGTCCGTTTCAAACGTGTCAAATGTATCAAACGTGTCGCCTTGAGCAAAATCATCCGCCATAGGCTCGACTATAGGCTCCATAATCGGCTCGATTACGGGATCGTCGGTCGACTGGATAATCGGCTCTATGATCGGCTCGGGCTGAACTGCGTCTTCATCTATCGGGCTTACGCCGAAATCGTCTTCAAAGTCGTCCTCGCCGCCGTTGCCGCTTACGTCAAAGTAGTTGACTGCGGGTCCCTGCCTCTCGGAGTTTGAATACATATGCTCCAATTCCTTGCGACGTAAAACGTCGGAATCGGTAAGCTCCTGCGTTGTGAGCACGCGCTCCGTTTCCACAAGCCCCGTGCCTTCTATATTGCGCGAATGCGTGTCTTGCTTTGCCGCCTCTTTTGCAAGGCGTTTTTCCTCGCGCGTAAGCTTGGTCTTGCCCTGCTTTTCGGCTTTCTTGCTGCCGGGTGCTGCAAGCGGGATTTCGGGAACGGCATCCACGCCGTTACCGCCTCGGTCTTGCGCAGCATTGATGTCCGTACCGCCAAAGTCTTGTATGGCGGCGTTCATATCCATAACGTCCTCGTCAGCCAAAGCGTCTATGGGCGCAGGACCGACGGGCTGCTGCATTGCGGGCTGCGAATACGCTTGACCGCCCTGCTGCTGGCGTGTTTGTCCTTGCTGCTGCGCCGCAGTCACGGGCATAGACGCCAACGTTTGCGCCGACACGGTATACACGCCTTTGTCGCCCTGCAGGTTGCGTTTATAGAACACCGTCTTTACCAAATTGATATACGGCGATATGAATATAAAGCCAAGCCCGAGCGTGGCAATGCCCAAAATGTACCAGCCGATAAGCGATGCGCAAAGCGAAAAGTACATGCCAGTCTTGCCGCTCATTACCTTGCTCGACGCGGTAAGCGCGGCGGACGGTTTCATCTTGGGATTTGCAATCAACAAATACGCCGCCATCGACGTGCGCATCAAATATATCACTCCGGGAACTATAAGACACAGCAACAGCAAAAACGCTATGAGCGTGCGTTTTAGGCTCATAAGCAAAACCTTGGTTATATTGCTGCGCGCTATGGTTTCGCCCAGCCGTCTTACGTTGTACGGCTGGCATCTATACGACACCAAATAAAAATCGGTCATGGCAAAATTAATCATGCCCGCGCCGACAATAGCTATAATGAGCAGTATCGAGCCGTAACAAATCATTACGATAGCGGCAATATCACTCACCGCCGCGCCAAGACTTACGCACGACATAACCACCAACGCAATCAGCGTGATGAAAATTGTGAACTGCACTGTATACACAATTATCGCTTGGTGCATATTAAGTGCGAGCTTTTTTCTTGCCTCGCCTTTTATGTCTTTGCCTATCATAATTTACAGTTTACAGTATTTGTCTTGATTTGTCAATAATTTTACTGGCGTGTATTTACTTTTATAGTTTGTTTTACGCTACACCCAATTAATTGCGGTATCGTTAGAAATTGCTTTACGCCACTTAATTTGGTCATTCCGAGCAACGCGAGGAATCTCAACCATATTTTAATTTAGCATTCTACATTTTTAATTATTAATTAAAAAACTCAAATCGAATCCACTGTCGGCGGTAAACGTTTTTCCGTTTAAATACGCCAAACCGCCTTTAAGCCCCGAAAACGTCAGCTCCACAGCGGCGAGCATTTGCGTATCGGGCGCGCCGTCTATCCTTACGCCGCCCCTTACTCCGTACTTGTGTTCGCCTATTATGGGACAGCCTATAAACTGCAAGTGCGCGCGTATTTGGTGAGTCCTGCCCGTGTGCGGGTATACGCGCAGCACCGCAGCATCGCCTATCCGCTGCTTAACGCTGTACTCGGTTATCATTGTTTTATAGCCCGCCTTAGGCTTGTCCGTCACCAATGCAAGATTGCGGTCGTTTAGCAGCTTGGTGTATGCCATCAGCGTTGCACTGTCATCTTTGGGCGCGGGCAGCACAACCGCCTCGTACACCTTTTTTACCCGCCTGTCGCGGAACGCATCCGACAGCTCCTTCAACGCCTTGTCCGTTTTGGCAAACACAATCAGTCCGGTAGTGTTTGTGTCCAGTCTGTGCACGGCAAAAAGCGGCGCGTCGTATAGCTGCGGCAGCGCGTCGTATGCCGTGCGTTTAGGCTTGTCGAAAACAACTATATTGTCGTCGTCGTATACAGTTGTTATATTTACGGCGTGTTTATTAAGCTCGTCGGGCACGAAAATATTGACCGTGTCGCCGCAAGCCAACACCGCATTGGATTTTGATTTTACGCCGTTTACGCGCACCTCGCCGCTTTTGATAAGCAAGTCCGCACGCGCCGTCGACAGCGCGGGAACGTTGTTTGCCAAAAACGATGAAAGCCGTTCGCTTTTGTTTACTTTAAACTCGTATTTTTTTCCCATTCGTTTTCTCCGAAAATATTACGCCTGCTTATGCTTTGCTCGTCTTGTGTAAATAATGCGCGCCGCTATTAATATCACCACAGCCGCCAAAGCGCACGCCCACACGATAAAGAACACCTGTCTATTCGCCGCGTACCCCACCGCCGATTGGTAGTATACGAGCGAACAGGCATATGCGGCAACCGTATGCACGCACACGGACAGCAATGCGCTTTTTGCGCCGTTCTCCTTGGCGATTGCCGACAGCGTGGCAACGCACGGCACGTACAAGCAAGAGAATATCATAAACGACCCTGCCGCCGCCCGCGTCCCGAATACGGCGCTCATGCCGCCGAGCGAGCTTATAACCGACACCGCCGCCTCCTTTGCCGCAACGCCCGACAGCAGCGCCGCAGTCGCGCGCCACGACCCGAAACCGAGCGGAGCGAATATCGGCGCTATAATGCCGCACAGCGTGCTCATAATGCTGTTTTCCACGCCGCCCGTAAATCCGTCCGACACCGAAAAGTTGCACAGCACCCACATGATAACGCTTATAAACAGCACCACCGACCCGACGCGCGAAATAAAGGAAAGCACGTTGTGCCACACCACGCCGAGTACGCGTTTTATGCTCGGCACACGGTACGGCGGCATTTCCATTATCAGCTCGTCATCTACGCTTTCATTGCGTGACAGTGCTTGCATAATTTTCAGCACAGCAAGTGCCGCAACAAAGCCCAAAACGTACATTGCCGCCACCGCAAAGCCCGAAAGCGAAAAGTACGCCGAAACTGCGGTGAACACCGCAAGCCGCGCACTGCACGGACAAAACGGAGTGGCAAACGCCGCCCTGCGGCGCGGACCTTCGCCCGATATTCCGCGCGTGGTAAGCACCGCGGTTGCCGAACAACCAAGCCCCAGTACTACCGAGAACGCCGCCCTACCGTTAAGCCCGAACTTTTTAAAAAAGTCGTCGGTAAGGAACGCTACGCGGCTCATATACCCGCTGTCCTGCAACAGCGCCGTGAGCAAGAATATAAGCACCACCTGCGGCAAGAACGCGAGAACCGCGCCCACGCCGCCCACGATACCGTCGGCGAACAGCGAGCTCACCCACGGCGGCATGTCCGCCTGCAAAACCGCGCTTTGCGCGCGCTCGATCAGTCCCGCCAAAAGATTCGATATAGGCTTGCCAAGCTCGAACGTTATAAAAAACACCGCCGACATTACAAGCAAAAACAACGGCAGTGCAAGCTTGCCAAGCACCACTTTATCTATTTTTAATGTGCTTTGCGGTACGCCTGCGCTTTGCGCTGCGCCCGACAGTATTCGGTCTATATACCCGTACCGCAGCCGAGCGGGCAAGTCGGCATCACACCCGCCGCAAACGGAGCAGCCTGCGGTATTATGCCCGACCGACTGCGCTATATACTCGTCGCGCTCCATAATCTTGAGCGCCGCAAATTCCTTTGTAACACCCGACATTGCGCCGCTCATATGCAACCCGCCGCAAAGCCTTTTCACTTCGGGGCGATAAGCATAGTCGGGCATTTTGGGTTTTATGTGCAACGCCTTGTCCGCAGCGCTCAGTATTGCCGCCTTGGGATTTTTATCCTTGACGGACGTGCCGACAACGGGCACGCCCAAACGCTCGGACAACAAAGATAGGTCTATCTTGCCGCGCGCCTCGTCCATCATATTGACGGCAAGCACGACGCTTTTGTTGAGCTCGGCAAGCTGCATAAACATATACAAATTGCGCCTAAGATTGTTCGCCTCCGCCACGTACACTATGACGTCGTAGTCGCCGAACAAAATGCTATCCCGAGTTATTCCCTCCTCCGCCGTGCGTGCGGAAAGCGAATACGCGCCCGGGAGGTCGGATATGTACGCGTCGCGCGAAAGCCTTTTGGTGCGCACGTCCACAGTAACGCCGTGCCAATTACCCACAGGCTCGTCCGACCGCGTCAGCCTGTTGAACAGTGTGGTCTTGCCTACGTTGGGATTGCCGCATAACGCAATTTTCATATCACCTTTCGAGTATCTTTATATTTGCGGCAACGTCGGACCGAATGACGCAAGACGCCGACCCGAAATCAACAAGCACGGAATGTTTGTTCCTTGCCCGAACATGGTAGCGCGCATTAAGCAAACCCAAATCGACAAGCCGCCTGCGCGTTTGATCGCCGCCGTTGATTTCAGTTACCTTGCCAATACTACCCGTCGAGCAATCAAAAAGCGTCATACTTTCTACCGAACTCCCTGCCGAACTCCCTACTTGAATGCGTTGATAAATTCGATAAACGAGGTCACGTCGCGGAAATCGCGGTACACCGACGCAAAACGCACGTATGCGATTTGATCGAGCTCCTTAAGCCCTTCCATGACCAGCTCGCCTATCTTTTTGGACGAAATCTCCTGTTCGAGCGAGTTGTAAACCTGCTTTTCTACCGACGCGACCAACGCCTCTATATCGCGTATGGCAACGGGGCGCTTTTCGCAAGCCTTGATTACGCCGCTTTTAATCTTGTGCGCATCGAATTGTTGACGCGTTCCGTCCTGCTTGACTACAAGCACGGGCGTGGATTCTATCACCTCGTACGTGGTAAACCGCTTGCCGCACTGCAAACATTCGCGGCGACGGCGTATGCTGTTGCCCTCGTCGGTGGAGCGCGAATCTACGACCTTGCTTTCCGCATTACCGCAATAGATACACTTCATAATACGTTTTTCCTCTCGTAAGTATGTCATACAAACAACATTGCGCAGATAACGCAATAAGTTCGTTTGTGTATTATAACATATTGCTACGCGTTTGTCCACCAATAAACATACAAAATTTATTCGGCGGTTGCCGCACCCCAGCGCTCGGCACAGTCGAACAGCATGCACTTTTCGCATTGACCGTCGCAGCCCTTGCCGTTTCCCCCCTTCTTTTTGGGTGGCGGAGGAGGTAAAAATTCCGGCTTGGGCGCGGGAACGCATGTAGGCGCTCCGCCCGACAAATCATGGATTTCGACGAGAATAACGTCCTCGCCGATTTTTTGGATGCACTGCCACGGCACAAACAAATCCTGCGATTTACCGAACACGCCGCGCTTGCCGTACGGCAAGATTATGCCCTTGATCTTTCCGCTGTCCACGGCAAAAATCAGGTCGATTATATGCCCCATTCTTCGCCCGTCACTGCCGTTTATCACCTCGCGGCGTTTCAGTTCGCAATAAGTCATTTCGTTTTCCATAGCACTTGTATATGCGGTGAGCGCGCATTTTGCTATTGTTTTTTGTGTTTGGATTGTATTTTCGACTGCGCGCGACAGCTTTCGCGCAAAACAAAGCCGACTTTGCGCATACCCATACGCCTATTTAGCCAAACTTACAATATGCCGACGAAACGGCAAAACGCAAAAGAGGTATTTACTCATGAAAACACGCGTGGATATTTGCGGACTGGATACGTCCACCCTGCCCAAGCTCAAGCACGAAGAAATGATGGAGCTTATAGTAAAGGCGCAAAACGGCGACGAGGCAGCGCGCGACTTATTTATTATGGCAAACCTTAGGCTTGTCCTTTCGGTCACTCAGCGGTTTGCGCAAAAAAAGCAAAGCGTGGACGATATTTTTCAAGTCGGTTGTATTGGGCTCATTAAAGCCATGGAAAACTTTAACGTGTCGTACAACCTGCGCTTTTCCACCTACGCAGTGCCTATGATAATAGGCGAAATTCGCAGGTTCATGCGCGACTGCTCTCCACTCCGCGTTTCGCGGTCGGTGCGCGATACGGCATACCACGCGTTACAAGCACGCCAGCAAATAGAACACGACACAGGCGACACGGCTACGCTCGACGACATTGCCGCCGCGCTCAACATTCCCGTTTCCGACGTTGTGTACGCACTGGACGGCATTTCCGATCCCGTATCGCTGTTTGAGCCGGTATACCACGACGGCGACGACACCGTACTCGTAATGGATCAGCTTGCGGACAGCACGGACGAAAATCGCCTAAGCAAAATAGATATAGACGACGCGATCGAGCATTTGAGCGAACGCGAGCGCAAAATACTGATGATGCGCTTTTACGACGGCAAAACGCAAATGGAAGTGAGCAAGGAAATAGGCATCTCCCAAGCGCAGGTTTCACGCCTTGAAAAAACCGCTATAGCCGCCATTCACAACAAGGTTATGTAACGCACGCCAAAAGCCGCCAATCATGGCGGCTTTTAATTTTGTCGTAATGTCACCTAACGTCATTCAAGGCGCAGCATGCTCAACAATCACATTTTTTTCAAGGTTACACAAGAAACTGCTCAACCCTCCGCACAAAGCCAAGGCTATTCCCGCAAGTGTAATAATCAACGCAACAGCACTTAGCTTATACGAAGGATAATTATTGTTTTTTGCGCGCACAAACGCTACAATTGACATTACAAGCGCGGGAATTAAGACGGTTATAGCCGATTCATATGCTACAATCGCTCCGACAAAACCGTCACTTACAAGAATCCTGATAACCGTTTCGCCTGTCAATTTGTCCACAACCGAAACTCTTACCAAAGCGCATAATACAGTAACAGTCGACACTATGCCGCCAAGCAAAAGTATTACGCCAAACACAAGCGCGGCAATGGTTAATCTCCTATTTGCTTTAGTTCCTTTTTGAAAACGCGCGGATTGCCTTTGCGCTTTTTGCAATAAGTATTCGGCGTGCGGGCTATATTCATTATCGTAATTATCCGCGACTAAGTCAGTTATATGCACCAACAACGGCGTACCATTGACTTTCCTCTTTTCATGCTCTACGCCGCAAAACGGACAACTGTTTTTTCCTGCGCTAATTTTACCACAAACCTTACAAAGCATGCTTATCTCCTTACCTCAAACGCGCACCGATTGAAAATCAGCTTTCTTTGACAAATACCATAGTATAAATCATGACGTTTTTTCCGTTACGAGTGTCATCAAGATTAGGGAACAGCCAACGCCCAAAAAGCGGTATCCACCCGAACAAAAGCTCACAAATCGTCTTTTTGCGAACAATCGTTTGCGGCAAGAATTTCACACTATGCAATATCCAACCGCTTTTGGCTTGCTCCTCGATTACCAACCCGACTGGAGCAATAGATTCACTGGCTGTATCCATAGATAATTCGCCGTAGTATTCGTTTTTCTTTACACCCTTGAACGGTACGCTGGGTATAGCCAAAGTCTTGTATTTCAGCATTTTATTCTCCTTATTGTTTTTCATTTATAGGACATACTTATTATAGGCTAGATTTCTAGCTGTGTCAAGCATTTAAGCTAGATTTCTAGTATATTAGAAAAAACCTTTTGAGGTACAATATGGAAATATTTTCAAAACGACTAAACGAGCTTATACAGGATTATAAGATAACGCGGTATAAGCTTGCCAAGGAATTGAACGTAAATAAACAAACCGTCGCATTTTGGTGCGACGGCGTGAATGAGCCTAAGATATCTTATCTTAAAGCGATAGCGTTGTTTTTCGGGGTGTCTTGCGATTATCTTGTAGGTATGGAAAACGCCGACGGCTCGACTGCCTACAACTCTAAATAAACATTCCACTCTACGTTATAAGGCATAATTATATTTGCAAGGCTTTGCTGATGTCCTTTTTTAGCCTGTAAATTATCTTTTTTTCCAAGCGCGAAATATACGATTGCGATATGCCCAAAAGGTCGGCAACCTCCTTTTGGGTCTTTTCGCTTTTGCCGCCCAAGCCGAAACGCATTTGCATAATTACGCGTTCGCGGCTGTTAAGCCGTTCCAGCGCCTCGTTGAGCAGCCGACATTCCGCCTCGTTTTCCAGCTCTTTACCCACCGCATCGGGATCGGTGCCCAGTATGTCCGCCATGACAAGCTCGTTGCCGTCGGCGTCCACGTTCAACGGCTCGTCCAACGACACCTCGGCGCGCAGTCGCACCACGCGGCGCAGGTGCATGAGTATCTCGTTTTCTATGCAACGCGAGGCATACGTGGCAAGCTTGATATTCTTGTCCGAATCAAAGGAGTTTACCGCCTTGATAAGCCCCACCGTGCCTATGGAAATCAAATCCTCCACGTCCACGCCCGTATTGTCAAACTTGCGCGCTATGTACACGACAAGCCGCAAATTATGCTCTATTAAAAGCGCCTTAACCGTAGGATCGGTTTTAAGCCGAGCAATGGCGTCCGCCTCCTCTTGCGGCTCAAGCGGATGAGGTAAGCCGTCGCCGGAGGTGATGTATTCGAGGTCGCAATCGTCTTTGCTTTTTAGCGCGCGCTTTATAGCCGCAAGAATAGAATTGAGTATCATACTACCTCCCTATCTCGGTCATAGCCGCGGGACAAAGCAGCATTTCGTGCATGTCCGAAAACCGCTTACCCTGTCCGCCGACAAGTCCTACCATTGCATTTATTTTATGCCACTGCCTGTCCGAATAGACCGTTATCTCCGACGGTTGCACCAAGTAAATTACCGTTTCGCCCGCAGGGGTTTTGGCGGTCATTGTGCGCAGCTTGGGCAGCGATTTGGCAAACTTGACAGCCGCCGCCGTGTCCAGCTTGTCCGTAAACCTATCTATATCGGTAATCACCACGGGCAAGCCCGAACGTGCGTCGAATACGCAGTTGCCGGTATCCAAAAACGCCGCAAATTTCATTTTGGTATCGAACACCGAAACCTCCGTTCCGTACTCGTACGGCGCCCTTACGCGCGGTACACGCATACGCTTAATACAATACCGTATGCCGCCGTACACGATCACGCCGCAAATCAGCACCAAGCATATTGGATAGCGCGCAACAAATTCGCTGACGTTTTTGCCGCCGCACAAGCAAAGCTCTACGGCATAGCACGCGCCGCCGAACGCAAACGTACAGCCCAAAAACACCACAGCAGCCACTATCGGTCGCGGCGACTTAAAATACATAATAAAGCTGAGCACAACCCACAGTCCGAGCTTGACCGCAATAGAAACAGCCACCCCGTCAATAAACGGATAAAAAACCGCGACCGTCGTCCCGACGACAGCAGCGACGATAAGCCGCCAAACATGTACCCTACTATGGCACAGCTTTGCCGCGGCGGATCCCGCAAGATACGTGAGCAAAAGATTATCGGCAATAACAAACTCGATGTACATACGTGCGCTCAACCTCGATACGCACATTGTAGCAAATACTTTTTGCGTTGTCTTGACCATTATGTCGAAACGCTTTACGCTTTTTAACAGTTTAGAGGCTATTTTGTCATATGCCATTTTTCGCTTTTTGACACAAAAAAAGACTACCGCAGTTGCGATAGTCCCTTATCTAAGTAAATTATCGACGTTTTTTAAGCTTATCAAGCCACGACTGTTCGCTGTCGTCGTCCAAGCTGACGTAGCCGTCGTCAACGGGCGGTTGCGGTTGCCTGTACTGCTGCGCGAACAGCGGCGGAACGTTGCCCTGAGGCGCTTGCGGCGCTGCGGGACGGGGTTGTTGCATAGGCTGCTGCATTACGGGCGGTTGCGGTGCCATAGGCTGTTGCATCGCCGGTCTGGGTTGCTGCATGGGCTGCGGTTGCGGTTGCGGTGCCGCCGCGCCATGGTTAAAGCCCGTCGCGATAATAGTAACTTGCAGCTGGTCTTTAAGCTCTGGCACAATCGCGTGACCGAAGACTATATTAGCCTCTTTGGCACAAATATCGCGCACAAGCTCGACCGCCTGCGATACCTCGTTCATCTTGACTTCCCTGCCCTCGACTTGAACAATCGCGCGGGTCGCGCCCTCGATGGACGTGTCGAGCACGGTGTTGTTTACGGCACGCTTGACTGCCTCCACCGCACGGTTGGTGCCGCTGGCTCTGCCGATTGCCATAATTGCGTCGCCGCCGTCCTCGAGTATTGTATTAATATCGGCAAAGTCGACGTTGATTTTGCCGGGGTTGACGATTATATCGGTCAATGCCTGAACGCCTTGGCGCAAAATGTCGTCGGCGTACTTGAACGCCTCTTGCGTTGTCAAGTCCTTGGCGACCGATGCGAGCCGCTCGTTGGGCACAATGATTATGGAATCGACCCACTTGCGCAGCTCGGCAATGCCCGCCTGCGCGTTGCGCATACGCACCTCGCCCTCGAACTTGAACGGCGTGGTTACAAACGCTACGACCAGCTTGTCAAGGTTGTGCGCAATCTCCGCAATAACGGGAGCCGCGCCCGTACCGGTGCCGCCGCCCATACCCGCGGTAATGAACACCAAGTCAATGTCCTTGATGAGCTTGGTAAGCGTTTCGCGACATTCCTCGGCGGCAAGCCTGCCCTTTTCGGGATTGGCGCCCGCGCCGTAGCCCTTGGTTATATTGGACCCGATTTGCACCCTACGCGTCGCCTTGGATATGCGGAGCGCCTGCTTATCGGTATTTATCGCCATGAAAACGTTGACTTTTACCTGCGCCTCGATCATATTATCAACAGCGTTGCTGCCACCGCCGCCAACGCCGACTATCATTACCTTTACAGGCGAATTGGAATCGTCGTCCTGAAAATTCGTCCCGTACTGCGAGTCTACCATATCTATTACTCCTTTTGTTTACGTTTGGAAAACCAACGTTTAAATCTGTTTATCATTCCGCCGTCCGTCGGATTGCTGACCAATACCATGTTAAGTATGCCGAGCGCGGACGACAACGGTGCGCTGTCCAGCATGGGCTGCATGGGCTTTACCGCCTCCGCCTCATGCGCAAGACATTCGGACAAATACTCGATAGCGCCGCGCATGGGAATAATCCCGCCGCCGGTCACCGACAACGGTGTGTATTCCGGATAATCGTAATTGCATTTTTTCAACGCTTTTTGGATATATCGCGCAAGCTGTTCTATCTCAAGCCGCACCACAAGATTGGTTTCGGCAACGTCAAAGCGTTTTATCTCGCCAGCTATCTCCAATTCGTACTCGGTTTGTACTACGGGCGGCTCTTCCTCATCGGACGGCGGTACAAAATCGGGCTCAAGCGACAGTATTACCTTGCGCTTTAACTGCTCGGCTTGCTTGAACGGAATATCGAACTTGTCCGCAAGCGCGTCGGTAATGCGCCTGCCACCCCAAGAAAAGTATTTTTGCACGCAAATGCCGTCGCCCCTGCCTATGGTGAGCGCCGTGCCGAGCGCGCCGACGTCCGCGAGCATGACGCATTTGTCACGGCGGAAATCGTCAAACAGCAAAATTAACTCCGCAAGCGACGCGGAAAGGAATTCGACATCCTCAATCCCAGCAAGCCCCGCCGCGGCGGTAATATCCTCTATAAAGTCGTTGCGCGCAAGTATGTACGAAATGCTGCCACTCAGCTTGGTGGACGTCATACCCACAGGCTCAATCAGCTTGTGCGAGTTGTCCAGCGTGTAGTATATGGGCTGCATATTGATGACTATTCTATTAGGGTCATCAAACGTATTACCGTTGTCCAAAAGCGTTTGCACATCCCTATCGGTCACTCGGCGCTTTTTGTTGAGCGAAATGCTTGCATCCACGACATGGCACTGCGAAAACTCGTTGGGCACGCCTACATACAGCTTTTCTATTTTTTGGCGCGCGCGAGTTTCGGCACTCGCAATAGCTTGTCCTACACAGTGCGAAAGCCGTTCCCCGTCCAACCATTGACCGCACGCAAAACCGCCGTACTCACAAACCCCGACTCCGTCAAGGTTTATCGTATCGTTTATGCCGCGGCTACCGATTAACACGGTAATCTTGCTCGTGCCTAAATCCAAAATTGCAACGCTTTGTTTCAAGACATTACCCCTAATACTATCTATCATTGAAAATTATACACTACGCAAGTGCTGTTGTCAAGTGTACGGCTAAAAATAGTTAAATTATGCGCTTTGCTCCGCGCCGTCGTAATGCCTGTCGTAATAACCCTCATCGGTATAAACCTTGCCCTCGTCCTGAGATAGATAAGGCTTAAGATATACACAGCGAACGGGGTCCTCCGCGAGCTGGCTCAAATTGGGATAAACCTTGATCAGTCCGCGTGTTTGGACAATATCGGTAAGCTGAGGATCCATTTTGGCGTAAACAGCAAAGCCGCGTTCCAGCAGCTCGGTAAATTCCACGCCGTTGTCGTGGATTTCTATTGAACAACCCGCATTGGTACGGATATATACGTAACCGTTGCGACGAAAATCGATAAAGTTTATAAACTGGTTGATTTGAAAATCAATCATTCCCTTAGAGCGCAAAAACTTGATTATGGTATCTATATACTGCCTTTCCTTGCCGTCGCTGCCCTGAAAATAATTGCCTATCTTGGTAGAGGTAGCCGACGACAGCTTGACGGTAAAATATCCCGACGCTTGGGTGTCCGAAACTTCGCCTATCTTGCCCGACGAATAGCACTGGTAATACTTATCGCCGTTTTGGTACTGGAACGATTTTTCGTAAATAACGTAGTTTATTGTCACTCTGTCGGGAAAACCGCGCTTGATGTTGATGACCTCAACGTCGGCATACGCCTTTTCCACCTTTTTCTTAATGCCCGCCTCGTCCACAAAAAACATAGAACTGTTTTGCTTGATCCCGGCTGCGGCTATCACCTTTTTGTCGTACTCCTCTATTTGAGGATTGTCGTAATAACTGTATGCGTCAACGTGCCGAACAAGAAAAGTGGCGCCGCAAACGATAACCAGTATCACCAGCACCAACACCACTATTAATAATGTAATCAGTTTCTTGTTACGCATACATAGTAAGTATAACAAACTACATTACAAAAATCAAGTATTTTTATTGTCGTGTGTTGACTATGTTGTCCATTTCACATTACACCCGATTAATTTCCTATCGTTATATAGTGCTCTACGCCACTATTGCCATATTTACTAAATAATATTTTGTCCTACGTAGCAGCCGCAGGCTAATCCGAACGCAGTTATGAATCTCAACCTTATTCCTAATTCCTAACTATATTTCCACCGAGCGCGGCAAATGATTGCTCTATGCTTTCGTAGCCGCGGTCGATATGCTCGGTGCCGTATATTTCCGTTTTGCCTTCAGCTGACAGCGCCGCAATAACAAGCGCCGCACCGCCACGAAGATCGCACGCCTTGACTGCAGCGCCGTGCAGTCGCTTTACTCCCGCCACCACTGCTATCCTATCTTTGACCGTTATATTCGCGCCCATCTTGACAAGCTCGGTGGTGTAGCCAAACCGATTTTCAAACAGGTTTTCCACTATTACCGAGCTGCCCGTTGCACGCGAAAGCATCGCGCAAAACTGCGGCTGCATATCGGTCGGGAAAGCTGGATATACGTTTGTTTCCAGCTTATGTATCGCCTTAGGTCTGCCGTCCGCACAAATGCGCACACACCCGTTACGCACGGTCAGCTTGGCGCCCGTCTTTTTGAGTCGCTCGGTTATGCCGAACAAATGCTCTGGAACAACGTCCTTGACCGTAGCGCACCCGCCCGTCGCCGCAACCGCCGCAAGAAACGTGCCCGCGCAAATCCTATCCGGCATAGGCTTGTATGTACAGCCGTGCAGTTTTTTGACTCCGCGCACACGGATTATTGATCCGCCCGCGCCCGATACATTGCCGCCCATTGCGTTTATAAAGTTTGCAAGATCGACAATCTCCGGCTCGCGCGCGGCGTTGACTATTACCGTTTCTCCGTCCAACAACGCGCCCGCCATCATAAGATTTTCGGTCGCGCCAACCGACGCAAAGTCGAGGTTTATCACGCCGCTTTTCATATCGCCGCCGTCGCAGCATATGACGCCGTTATCGTCCTCTATTTTTACCGAAAGACCTTTCAGTCCCGAAATATGTAAGTCTATGGGACGCAAACCTATCTCGCAGCCCCCGGGATGGCTTATGTATGCCTTTCTACACCGCGAAAGTATCGAGCCCAGTATAAATATTGACGAACGCAGTTTACCCGTTAAATCGGCGTTTATGACGTTTAGCGACACGTCATGACAACAAACGTGAAGATTGTCGCCGTCAAACTCCGCACTGCAGCCCAAATGCCGCATGATATTAATCATTGCGTCAATGTCCTTTAAGTGCGGACACTTTTCTATTATGATCGGCTCTTCGGTTAAAATACATGCCGCAATTATGGGGAGCGCCGCGTTCTTTGCCGTTTGAACGGAAATCTCACCGCCGAGCGGCACACCGCCTTGTACTATAAGTTTTTGCATACACCACCTTCTATCTTTTTCATTATATGTGTACGCAAGCGTTGGCGTGCCGTAAAGATTATCCGTATTATTTATTCGGCACAACAAAAAACCGTGCAATCAAATTTACGATTGCACGGAATAAATGAAAATTAAATTAACAGCATTTATTCGACTGTGAAACCCGTCCATTCGATATGGTTATATTCCATTACATCTATTGAACGCGTCATGCCGATTTTTTCGTAGAACGGAATTGCGCCGCTGTTTGCACAAGTATACATTGCGATATTTTTCTCGCCACCTGCTAACTCGTGTATCTTTATCACCAATGCTTTGCCGACGCCTTGTCCGACACACTCGCGCACAACGCCCAAGTCCGTAATAAACAGCCAATATGCAAAATCGGTAATACCAAAGCAAACACCAATTATCTCGCCGCTTTCATTTCTTGCCACTAAGCTAATGGAAGCCTTGTTCACCAAAGTTTTTATGCGCTCTTGAAATCTTTCTTTGGGATACTGCGAACCTAAATCCGACTTTTTTAAAAACTCAATATATTCATCAGCCGTCAAGCGTTCTTGATTTATCGTATACTCCATTTGTTCCCTCATACAATTTATGTTTATTTTGTTATAGCCCACAGGTAGCAATCGATTAAAGTATCATTTTTGAACATACTGAATTTTTTATGTATGCCCTCGCATTGCATGCCTATCTTTTCCATTACCCTGCCGCTTTTTTTGTTTGCGATGTTGTGAGTAGCCTGTATGCGCTCATAGCCGACGGCGAACAAATACTTTAACACGCTCCTTGCTGCCTCCGGCATAATGCCCCTTCCCCAATACTCATCGCCGATAACCCAACCAAGTTCGGCACAGCGTTTTCGCTCATCCTTGACGCAAACGTCTATACAGCCTATTACTTGATTGGTTTCTTTCCACACTATCGCCCAGCAGTAAGTATTTATAAAATCGTAATTAGGCAAAACAACGTCCGTAAGATAGCTTTTTGTGTCCTCTACTGTTTTATGTGCATCCCAAGACAAAAACTCGGTCACCTTTTCTTTGCCGCAATAATTATCAAACATATTTTGCGCGTCCGAAAGCTCGAACCGTCTTAAAATCAGTCTTTCGGTTTCTATCGTTTGCGTGCCTTTATGTTCCATAATATCTCCTATTGCTCTCGTTAATATAGCTGATTATATCACTAAATATAAAATTTTTCAAGCATATAAACACAGTCAAACGCAGTATTTGTATCCATCCCATATATCAAAAAGCTTTAACATTCTCGTACCCTTATAGCACGTAAGCTCGACAGTTTCAAATAAACATTTGTCTATTATGTGTTGACGTATTTTCTTGTAATTAAATAAAGACTCCGGTAACACGTACAAATATTTTTTATGGTTCGTACCTACAAATATAATAGCTATAATAAAAGAATCGTATCTCAAAGAATTGTAAGCAATAAAGCGCACGTCTTTACATTCGATTTTGACAGTTTCCTCACCTTCCGACCGAATACGCTTGAGAGTGCGAAGTATAGCAAAATTCCTTATCGACTTAAAAGCACACACAACAATAACTATTGATACAAATGGCACTTCTACAAACAAAACTTCGTTGGAAAAATTCGTCCACTCTTGCGTGTATGCAATAACCATAGACATTATCAATAGACCAATGCCGAAGGCAAGCTTTTCAAGATAAAATAGTGCCATGCTTTTTATCTCATTCTTTTGCGTTGTAAGGATATACATGGATTTTGCTATATCCGCATATTGTATTTTGGATTTTGTTAGTAGCATGATTTCTCCCCATTACTAACAACTAATCATATCAATAATATAATATCCTACTCCACAAATAACCGACAATGCAAAACCCATATAGTTATTGCAACTTTGCTGCAGTTTTTACAAGTTTACGGCATAGCAAAAGACCGCGATAATTCTATCGCGGTCTTTTGATTTACGGTTGATTATTAGTCGTCCTTATTGCCGTTGAGCCTTGCGCGGAGCTTGTTAAGCACAAGCTGGTTGGCAAGTCTACGGACTTTATCGGACACCTCGGTTTCAGCTATGGTGGTGAATTCCTGCGGCAGTATGTCGCGCAAAATTTCGTCCACTCTATCCTCACTTACGCCGCCGTCACCAAGCTGCTCCACAAGCTGTTCCATTATCAGCTTGTTGGCGACCTGCTTGGCAAGTCTATCGGCTACGTCCAATGTGTCGGCTGTTAAGGTGGGATTGAGCGACATTTCGCTATCGCCGCCCAGCAAGCTAGCCTGATGCTCTATCAATGCCTCAAAGTCGTTGTGTTCGGGTGCGGGCGTATTGATAACTATTTCGTCCGTTTCGGTATCGGCTTGCTTTTGTGCTGCGGGTTTCCTGCCGCGCTTTTTGCCCGTTCCCGTGCTTGC
>CAMWLQ010000011.1 GCA_947175195.1 uncultured Clostridia bacterium
AATCATGGGTTCGAGTCCCGTTGGGGTCACCAACTGCGAATAAATCCGAACACCCCTGTTCGGATTTATTTTTTGTCCTATAAAATAAGTAGTCTTGAGATCGGCTCCCTTACAAGAGCATTATTGCCCACTATACAAGCCCACTTTGCAACCGAAGAAGGACAAAGAGAGTTTGCGGCGTGGCAAGCAGAAAGGCAACAAAGACAACTGAATAAAAAATTGAATAACGAAAAGAATCCCGTTAGATTATATAGGGATAACCGTTGAAAAAGACGGAACAGAGAAACCGCCAAAGTGGAGCGGGATATAAATGAACGAATTAAAGAGATAAAATGTATAAATGTTGGATCGAATAAGCTTAATCTAAATAACGTTAAGGGCTACCGCAGTATGCGGTAGCCCTTAATTTATACCATAATTTAAAATTAAGTATCATGTTTAATGCATATCTAAAATACTTTGCATATTTTGCCATAATGCATCTATATTAGCATCGTTTATAATTGTAAAGTCAAAAAAATCGGGGTTATTTCTATAAAATCGCATAATTGCAGTATTACAATTAATTCTAGACATTTTTTCATTTTCTAGCGTGTTTCGCTCGTAAAAAATTTCATTGATATCTTGTTCATTTGAATATATAAATATAGTTTTTACCTCTCCCTTATAATCTTTTTTCAATTTTTCTATAGTAGGAAAATCTGAACATATCAATAGGTGAATTTTATTTTCCTGTAAAGCTTTACTAATTTGCGACTTCTCAATAACATAAATATTGTCATATAATGAATAAACATAGTAACTCTTTGGATTCAATAAACAATCATTAAGTGAATCCACGGAACATGTCAATATATCCAAATCATCAGATCTACGCATTCGATTTGTTCGTTTTACGTTTATCGTGACATTAGGTCTATTTTCACATGCTAACCTAAGCAACGTTGTTTTTCCGGACCCTGACGGCCCCACTAAAATATATAACATAACGGGCTACCTATACCTATATTTATTCCGTGACTAATAGAAATATTCCTATTTTTAATTGATTTTTGATTTGTATCCTATTTTTTGCAATGCCATTGTAACACGAGTTATTAAATCATCAATTTCATCAGGCTCATAAACATCATATTGGATACACTCATACCCACGTTCATCGAACTCAAGAGTTGTTGAGGAATCAGAAAAAAGAATAACTGGTTTATTCAATGCCCGAGCATATCCTAATTCATAATAGCAATTAGGTCTATTGTCTGTTAAATCCGCAATAACAACTTCTGCATTATTTATTGCGCTATAAATATTATCAACAATGGCGGTACTCCCATTTGAATATAACTGATCAACTCGGAAAGCTCGCATGCTTTCTCCATCTTTATTTATAATCCGCTTACAACCTTCGCGATAAGCATATTGCGCTTTACGAAGAGAATCTTTATCTGCAAATGATGTTATGATAAATGCATCTTTAGTTTCTCGTGTAATCTTCGGAACCCGCATAAAAAAATACAATTGTTCTTTTAGGAATTCCAGTGCAAAATCTATCTCTTGTCTTTCTTTAAATTTATTCAGTATTACACCATCAAAAAAATCTGAATTTTCATTAAAAACATTATCCAATTCCGAAATCTTTTTAATACGCAAGGAAAGATCTTCTTCGTCAGTCGCGCCATTCTTATATTTTCCATTTTGCCTTCTTTCAGTGATAAATTCTTTAATAAGCGGTAATGGCGCTGTAAACTTAAGGAATAATACCTTTACCGCACATGAAGTACTATAATCCTCTTTTATTTGCTTTATGACATCTAAATTATTGCAAATAATAAGATGTCGTTTACCTTGATTTAAAGCCTCATTAATTTGCTTTTTTTGTATTCCATAGGCTATTTTACCTAAAGCAGTTTTATATTGATAGTAAACGTATCCTTTTTCGCCATACGAAAAATTTTCATTAGCCGTTATCTCTGTTTCACCAATGTAATCTTCTTTTATATCTTTTTCACTAAGTCCACAAACCAATTCAATACCATCATAAAATCTCTGATGACGTGTTGTTCCTTTTGAATGAATTGATACCCATTTTTTAAATGCCGAATCCGCATTATTATTCGACAATATATCTACTATAGTAGTTTTGCCACAACCTGACGCACCATAAAGTATATATATTCCTTTTCCAGAACAATTATCTTGCATAATTTCCTCGTATTAATTGTATTTATCAGCTCTTAAGACATTAAAAATTTGATCAATTAGATCTTCTTGACTTGATTTTCCCTTGCCGATTTTAGTCTCAGCATAAATAATTGCGTGATTAAAAATATCAAATCTCCTAGAATATAACGAGAGTTCTTCATTAAAATCAACAGCTTTTACTCGTTTATTGGCATCAAGAGACTTTTCCAAATATTCTTTTTCGCTTATTTGTGAATGGACATAAATTACAACTACTCTATTGCTAAACTTCTTCATAAGCTGGATAATTGCATCATAACCACTCACAACAATAATTTGATGTCGATTTTTTATATGTTCAGAAATAGCATCAGTGTTTATACCATAATTAAATTGTTTTTTGGAATAATGAACACTACATTTTTCAATCCCATTTACATAGGAATCATTTAATATGAACTGAACATTATGGTCTGGATTGTCATAATCAAAGTCCCACTGAAAATAATGCTTCCAATTATATTTTGAACCTTTCTTAGACAATTGCACCCTCGCTGCCTTTTCTTGACAGTCACTAATAGCATTAGGTGATGGGGTATATTGGCAAATCATTTCACTACCGTCATCTTCCTCTTGAGCTCGTGTGGTATATTTCGGAACCACATCTGCATCAAGCTTACCAAGATCCCGTACTGCTCGTATAATCTCATCTTTACCTGAGCCTGGGTTACCTACGATAACAAATAATTTTGGTCCTTGTTCTAATTGAACTTTTCTTGCTTTAACCCATATAACAAATTGTTTTAACTGCTCATCTAGTAAGGTGAAATCATCTTCTACAACATTCAATAATGTTTTATCGAATAGTTCTATGTTTTCTATGTATGACCTATATATTACGGTAGCTTTTTCAAAACGATTTCTATTTTCCTTTTTTGAAACATTCCCGCGCTCTTGAGATACCCTATCAAAATCTTTAAGTTGAGGAACTTTACGGAAATTGAATAAAGAGATAACTCTACCCTTAAATAATTCTTTAACTTTACGAACTGCGCCAATATTATTTAACACTAAAATAGGAAAATTACCTTTTGATAACTCGGCATCAATAGAAATTTTTGCAATTCCACTACGAACTCCGTACTGCTGATAGGCTATATCGCATTCTTTTGGAAGACTTTCAACACAAATGACATCCGCATCATCATTATCTCTTGCAGGGCGCGTTGTATATTTCGGCATAAGAACAGGCTTAAATTCCGAATCAGCCAAAGATAGTAAGCGTTTAATAGCGGTACTTTTACCACTTATAGAAGCCCCGGTAATTGTTATTATGCAAGGTTCCATCATGATACTCCTAATTAAGCTGTTTAGCTAAATATTCAGAAAAGCCAATCAATTTATCCCACAATCCCTCTTTGCGCATTTCATCTATATCTGGAGACACCTTAAACTCTTCATATTCGCCATTTTTATTTTTGAATTTACCCATATTAATCATAGTAGATATTTCTTTTGGAGTTTTAAGCATATATTTAGAGTTATGCGAAAGTTTCTCTATGTCAAATTTATCAGATACGATGCCAACAAAAACATCTACAAACGCATCGACATCCTGTTTTTGTCCCGACGGCAACAATCGAGGCGAGAGGTGTGACTTTTTACTAAAACCATACTCAAACCTAAAATAATAGTATTCGTCACGTTTGGAAGAAATTATGTCATTTAAATTGATGCGCTTCTCCGGATCTGTTTGCCATTCTCCTAAAAAGATCATTTTATCTTCATTAGTTTTAATAAAATCTTTTATGCCATGTCCGCCCTGGGTAGCCATTTCATGTGTATAAAGTTCTTCGGCCATTTCTCGTGCTAAAGCTTTTGCTGTATCTATATCATGAGGAGCAACATGCCCCCCCACTGATTTATCCCATAATCCTTGATTATCGCTTGCATTCTTTCCTCTTTGATGGATCAACATGCGCCCATCACGAGTAAAAATAAATCCCCATACAACTAATTTTTTTTGTTGAGGTGTTTCCAAAAATGATTTCCGCGGCAAAAGATGTAACGGTTCTCTTCCGTTATCTTCACCATTATTTGTATAAGATTGAATAACTTCTAATTTATCTCTATTTTTTGTGAATTCAGTAGAATACTTTTTCCCACCTTTATCGCTTTCAAAATAAGCAAAGTAATCCTTTATCTCACTGTGCCAATCACTAGGTTTCGAATCCGTTGATTTTATAAAATCTTTTACATTAATGAAACGGGTTAAACTTAAAGAATAATAGTACTCAATAGTGCCATTGTCTAATACAATTTTTATTGCTGGAATTGTAAAAGCCGTATAGCACGTTCTTAAAATAAAACAATATTTGAAATCATTATTATCTCTATAATAATTTTCTAATTCTTTTTTCTTTTGTTTAACAGATGCCTTAATCTTTTCTACTACATCAATGCTATAAGACTTAATTTCAGATCCATCACGACCAAATGATATGGTTGCATTCTTATCAGCATCATCCCACAAAGACCTCTCATACAATTTCAATTTCTCATCTACAACATCTTGAATTTGATCATCTACTGGTTCTAATGTTGTACATCCATATTCCTTTAACTCTTTCCTTAAAGTATATACTTCGTCAATCTTAGAAGTATACTCACCATATAAAGCAATATCTTGATTGTTTACCTCTGGAATCTCAGATATCAATGCTTGACTATTTTGTATATAAGGAGCCTCACAAAATATCTCAAATATAAGGTCACCCTTTTTTATTCTATCTTTAAACCACTGTGCATTAGCCAAATCATTCCATAAATCAAATGCAACAGCGCTTACAACAACAACGCGCTTTGCTTTTTCGATTCTTTTCATAATCTCTATTTGAGTTGTCTTCATATAATATCTCCTTATATTTAAAATACTATTTCAAGCGGATAACCGCTTATATACGTATAATAGCATATTTCGACAGATAATGCAAGTCTTGAATCCTAATTTAGTCATTTATTGATATAATTTGTAAAAATTGGTAATACACTTAGGTTTTCGTTGCTATACTAGATGTAATGGCGTTGTTTAGCCTATTCAGCATACTCTCATAATAAATGCAAACACACATCCTATCGATACAACTGTGTTCGGATAATTAACAGTCGGTTCACCAAAAATAGGTAAGCGAATAAATGCTTACCTATTTTTATTTATTCACTATTCATTAATCATTACTCTGATTTTGCGGTGAATGCGATAACATCTTGCTACAAAAAAGCTCTCATTGCGTATTGCAAAGGAGAGCTTTTTTTATTATTTATCTATTTACTTGTCGGTTGTGCCAAACGGGTTTTTGGCGGTGGTTTGCGTAATGCGGATGAGTCCGCGCTTGACGAGCGCGTCGTTCGACCTGTACGGCGAAGTGTAGTCGACCGGACGGCGTTCCGTCTTTGCCGCGCCGTTCTCTTGCATAACGATGTCGATAAGCTGCTTAGCGTAAGCGGTGCGTCTATCGCTCTTTATGCGGAACAGCAGCGGGGTTTTCCGTCGGCTTGCCGTTTCGGACATGTTCTCCACATTGTACTTGGAGTTGTCAAACCTGGTAGGATCGGCGGCGAGGTACAAGCACAGCGTCTTGCCGCGCACCGAAAACATTGCTACGGTCTTTCTGCCCATCGAATAGGTTTCGCGTTTCCAGCTGATGCGGTTTTTAACACCCTTGTATTGGAGTATGTAATTTTTCAGCTCGGAATAGCGTGCCTTAAGTGCATCGTCCGCCTGAATTATTCTTGCGGTAAAGCTGCGGTCGAACACCATTCTCCCCTCGGGAGTATCGAATTCGATGTCCTCCTCCTGCTCCTCTTCCTTGTCGGCGCCGCTACCCGTTGCCTCTCCATCCAGCGTGTCCTCGACGGTAAGCTCAGGCTCGGGCTCGGGCTCGAGCTCTGGCGCCTCGCCGAGCACTGCTATGCGCAAGTTGCCCGCAACAAACAATTCGTCGGGAGTACATTCGGAAAGATCGACAGGCGTAATATCCGCTTTTTCGTCGAGCACCATTACGTTGACGTCGGCAAGCTGCAAAATCAGGTACTTGGCATTTTCCGTGCGCCGCGCCGAAGTAAGTTTGTACAGCATCGGCGTTTGCATAAACCGTTTTTTATCCGACTTGTCTATGCCGCGGTACTTTGTTTGCTCGTACTCCTTGGGATCGAGCGCAAACGCTACGCACAGGGTTTTGCCGCGGAACAGCATAATGGCAAGCGTCTTTCGACCCTTGTATATGCGTTGTTGGCGGAAACTCGTTTTGATCTTTACGCCCTTAAACTGCTTAAACTCGGAAATCAGCTCGTTGTACCGCGCCTTGACCTCGTCGTCCGCCGCGCGCAGCTTGGCCTCAAAGCCCTGCGTATAGCGCACGTAGTAACGCTTGCGGTCGTACTCGTCGTCCATATAGCCGAGCTTGCGCCGCGTGTACTCCGACATATCGGCGACGGCAAGGATTTCGTTTTGCGTTATGTCCTCACCCTCGCTCGGCGTAGTTTCGGTCACTGCCGCCTCATCGTCGTCATCGTCGGTATCATCGCCCGCCTCGTCGGCGTCGTCGGTCATATCCTCTTCGGTTTCGTCATCGACGTCCTGCGCGTACATAACGGGCGCGCCCTTCATAAGCGAGCCGTCGTCAGTGATATTCTTTAAGTGCTGCAGCAGCTCGAGGCGCTTGTTTTGCAGCTGGCTTGTGCATAGCTTGCGCTCCTGCTTGCGCCTGTAAATCACGAATATCACGATATTGGCTGCAATAAGTAACCCGATAAGAACTCCGACGACTATCATTGCCGCCACCTGTCCGGGTGTAAAAATCGATCCCGATAAAAACATTGCGTTCATTATTCGGCTCCTCCTTCGCTTGCATTTGCGGACTGTTCGGTCGCAGCCTGCTCGGTTGCGGGCTGCTCCGCCACGGTTTGAGCATTGCCGTTTTCGATAGCCTGCATTGTATTGGCTGTCAAGCGCTTTTTATGCCTATTGAGCAAGAACTGAACAAGTATCAATGCACAGCCTGCCGCGGCGAGTACGCTCAAAATAGTGATGATTACTACGAACACAGTATCGGCGCCGACAATCGACCACTTAATGGTGAACGGCGCATCGCCGCCCGTCGCCCACTCGTAGTTTTTGGTGTCCTTAAGTGCTATCTTGGCGTTGAACGTGCCGCCGTAGCTATAGGCGTTGTTTTCTATAGACATTATAGCCGAGTCGAATCCGATAGGCAAATAAACTATAGTATTGCCGTTGACTACTTTCGTGCTGCTGTCGTGTGTGGGCTTGGCAACCTTTTTGCGCGCCACCGACCACGTAAGCTCAAGCGTGCCGTCGTTATTGTCGTCGCCGTCGCTCCAGCAATAGTTGCGAGCGTTGAACAACGAGATAGATACCGTGTACACGCCCGCGTCGCGCGCAAACACCGTAACGCTGTCGCCCAGCGATTGAATGTTGCCGTTGTATGCGATTTGCATTAACTGCGGATTAAACCCTACTATGTCGGACGCAAGGTCGCCGCCGGTGTAAACGTCGTTTTTGCCGTTGCCGTCGGTAATGACGGAAAGCGACGGCGACGTCACTACAAACTTGGCAATCTCGAACATGACGGGCTCGCCTATAAACGCGTTGTAGTTTTGCGATTCGGCAACCGTCACGCGCACGTAGTAAGTGCCTGCATTGCCGTTTTCGGGAACGATATTGGTAAAGGTCCTACCGTCCGTCGAGTACTGATAAACAATGCTCTCGCCCGACTTGACCGCCGCCGACGGGCTGTTGACAGCCATGTCGTAGCAGCCGTACTGCCAGCCCGCAATAACGAGCTTGTTCGTTTGCTCATCATTGGCTTTGTTGATGACAAACACAAGCGTGACCGCGGCGTCCGTAGTACTCGACCACACGTAGTTGGCGGTATCGGTAAGCGAAACGGTAACGTTGTGGCGTCCCGCATCGGTAAATGCGCCCGCGTCTACCGCATATATCGACCGAGCGTATATCGGCTTGCCACCCTCTTTTTTGACCTCGACAACGGGCGTGATGCTATTGCCCGTGTACGTTGCGGAGTTGATATAGAACGCCGTAACGTCGATTTCCTTTTTGCCGATTACAAAGTCTATGGACGGCGTGCCGATAAGCCTGTAGTTGGCGTTGGCGCCGACAAGCGTTGCGGTATAAGTGCCCGCATTGGTCGGAACGTCAAAGCTATCATAACCGTTATTATCGGTAAAGCGAATTACAAGCTGCAAATCGCCTCTTACAAAATCCTCGTCCGCATCGGCGTTGGCGATGTTGATGTCGCCCGCAGTCGCGCCCTTTATGTCGGAGTCGCCGTACTTAATGTTTTCCTGACGAACAAGCTCAACCTCGATTTCGAGCGGGTTGATTACGTACAGCGCGCGGTGCTGCGTTATTTCGTAGTTGGTGCCGTTATACGACTTAATGGTAATCCAGTACGTGCCGCCCGCGGCGCTCTTGTCGGTAGCGTCCGTTTCGAACACTATACCGAGCACCGATTTATCCTCGCCGTCCGCAAGCCCTGTTGCGGTGTACTGCACGTCGGTCAAGACGGGCGTTACCGAATAGTCGGAAGACTTGCTTTCGATTGTAACCGTGACCGCGCGTTTGGTGATTGTGAGCGCGCCCCTTGCGGCGGTTACTATGTAGTTGCTGCCCGCGTCGATACCGATAACCACGTCGTTATCGTCGGTTGCAAGAATAATCTCGTACGCGCCGCCGGCATTGAGATTGGCATAAGTCACGGCGTAGTCGTACGAGTACGTGCCGATAGTCACCCTGTCGCCCGCAAGCAATCCCGTGATTTCGATATTGTCGAATTGCGTATCGGCAAGCGCCGTGCCGTAAACCATAGTGCCGGAGATAGCGGCGGTAATCGTTTTGGGCACGATGCGGAAACTGCCGACCGCCGCCTTGGGCGCGAAGTTCCTGCCCGTCAAATCGGTTACTACGACCAACAGCCAATAATTGCCCGCATCCAAGCCGCGTGCGCCGGTATTGTAAACCGTCCAGCCCTCGGCGGAAGGATCGGCGGCAGGCGTATTGTCGTCCGTCTTAAGCATGCGGTAAAGCGTCATCCTGCCGTTGTAACCGTTTTTGACGGTAATCAAATCGGGGTTGAACGCACCGCCGTACGTTATAGAGTCGATATTTTGGGGAATCTCAACAATCGGATCGTCCTCGGCGCCGTTGTCGCTCTCGTCCTTGATAATATTCCAGGTAAGGGTCAACGCGCCTATACTGTCGTCGGAGAACTCGCCCTCGGCGCTATCCCTATCCCAAACGTTGTTGGCGGGATCGATGAGTATAAACCGTATTGCGTAAGTGCCGACGGCTGTTGCCGTAAACGTGGCTTTGCCATTTGCAGCGGTCATACTGCCGCCCGCAGTAGTCAGCTCGGGGCGCATATACGCCGTTTCGTAATCGATTGCCACGTTTTGCGCCGAGCCGTTGAATATTGTTTGGGCTATACTCTCCTGCGGCGCGGTGATGACGCGTTTTGCTACGTGGAACACGTAATACCTGCGCGTAATTACCTCGTTAAGCTCATACGCCGCCGACAGCACGTAATATCCTGCGTTAAAGTTGGTCGCATTGCTCAACGTGCCGTATTCCAGCCCGTCGATTTTTTCCAAGCCCAAACCTATCTTGCTGTTTGCGGCAAAGTCCGCCGCGTTTGCCGACGTGACGGGCGCGTAGGTAAGCGTAAGCCCGACCGACGCCTCGCTGCCGTTGATCAAAACGGTCACCTTGCTCGGCTGGTCGCCGTAGGTAAAGTCAGCAATTTCAACCGTCATTGTTACGGCGTCTTGTCTTACCGAGAACGAAACCGTAGCCTCGCCGACAATCGCGCTGGAAAGAGCCAGGTTGCCAGTTGCGCTGTCCTTAAGCGCAAACGAAAGCGTGTACGTGCCGACGTTGCGCCCGAACGTGATATACATCTTTTGATTATCGAAATAGTAGGTATCGAGCGTATCCCTGTCGCCTTCGGCAATTTGCGTGCCGACGCCGGTCGCCGACCTGTACACAAAGCGCACTACTCTGAAATAATCATTGACGTATCTTTCAATGTAGTTGGTAAACGTTTCGTCGTCAAGATCGTCCAGCGAATACGAAACGGTATCCCAGCCGAGGTTGGATTCGCTAAGCACAAGCTTGGTAACCGAAAAGTCTATTGTGCGGCTGTCGGTACCGTCGCCGAACACGTAGTTGCTGTTTGCGCCAAGGTGAACTGTGACTTTGTAATCGCCGACAACCGTGGGCGCCGCACCTGCCGTTTGATAGCTGCCGATTGTTGTGGTGTTATACGTAAGAGTGAACGACGGTCTGTACGCGTCGGCGTCTACGTTGTTGTCGTTGCCGAATACGTCGACAAACGTTATTACGGCATTGTGGTTTTTGCCGTACAATCCGCCGTTGTAATTTGTTCCGTCAAAGCCGAACACCTGATTTTCGGTAGTCGCCGATATTTTACGCTTATTCAGGGTGAGCGTGGCGTCGACAACGTTTATAATCTCGTAGTTGTCAAACGTCGCGGCGGTGGGCGCATACTCGTTTTCGCCCTCTCTTACGACAAGCGATACGGTGTACGTGCCGCAGCCGCTTTCCCACGCCGCGTATGCGTTGCCGTCATTATCGACGATGGTAAATGCGATATTTCTTTCATCGAGCAGGTTGACAAACTTTTCGCCGTTTTGCATTCCATCGACGAAATAAGTAAGATTGCCTACGTTGTACAATGCTCTATCGACAAGCGTTTCGATTGTTTCGCCGTACGTATAAGCGTACTCGCCTTGCATAGGATGCGCATAAAGCGTGAGCTGAGCTTTTTGTACGCAGAACATAGGCGCGTCGTCGTTGGCAAAAGTTATGCTGTAGTTGGTATTATTCCTTGCGGTATAGGTGAAAGCGTGCTTGCCCACGTTTACCCCGTCGGGAAGGTTTACCGATATGCCGAGCGCCGTGCGGTCGTCGCCCGAATCGCCGAATACTGCATTGCCGTCCGCAATGTAGATATACGACGATATATTTTTGTTAAAGCTGTCCACAAGCGCGTCATGCGTTGCGTCATGTGAGCCGAGATAATAACACCACGCGTTATTATTGTGCTTGCTGTTATCGCCGTCCTCGGTTGCGTTCCAGCCGACCATGGTAACGGTGACCGTGCGCTTGATTACCGTTAAAGCGGCTCCGACCGTCGTGACGGTCACGTTGTTGTCGGAATCGCAAACGGGCGTTATGGTGCATGCCGCGCCTACATTTGCGGACGCGCTGTAACCCATGGTTATATATCCGACGGTGTTGTCGTCCAGGTAATCGGCAAGCGTATCGGCAAGCAACGTTTCCGAGCTTGACAGGAACGTAAACCCGTTAAACCTGCCCGTCGCAACTGCGCCGCCAGCGGCTTGGTCGGTCGCCACAACGCCGGAAAGCGTTGTACCGTACTGTACTCGGGTCGCCACCGCCGTAAGCGTGAGCGTCGCCTTTGTAATTGTAAACCCGATAGTCAGGTTAGCGGCAGTATAGTTGGGATTGGTCGAGCTGCCTATGGCTTGGTACTCGCCCACACCCACTACTTGGTTGGCGGCAATCGAAACATAATCGCCGTTTGACGCTTTTTTGGTATAGCTGAAATCTATGGGCGTTTCGGCTTGGTCGTCAAGCGTTGCGACGTAGTAATTAACCGCGCCGCTGTAAACAGTGCTCGGCGCGTCGATTCTTACACCGTCCACGTCGTGATAAACGCCGTGCTGATTAACGTTGAATATAGCTTTGTTAATGGTATACGATCCCGCGTTGTTAGCGCTGCCGTCCCCGCCTATCGCGCTGTTTTCCGTTTCCATCAAGGAACAGCCCGCGAAGTTTATTTGGTAATTTGTTGCCGCAGTACCGTCGCGGAAAACGGCGTAGATGGTATAACCTACAACCTTGCCGCCCTCTATCTTTACGTTGTTTGTATTATCCCCGACAATAGCCTGGGTATAGAGGGTAAGCACCGATTGGTTGGCGTTGTTGTAAACGCCGCCCTCGGGCACGCCCGCGACAAGCTCCGCCGAATAAATAGAGCCGTCCGTCACGGTGAACGTGAGCGTTTGGATGGTTTCGGTAGTATTGTCGGCGCCTCTCAGGTTGTATGTGTTTTCCTTATCGGCTATGTTTACGGTTATGACGCGAGGGACGACTGTAAGCTGCACGTCTTGGTACGTTACCGTATAGTTGGTAAACGAGCTTGCGTCGGTCGCGCCGTTCGCCTTGCCGCTTACGTAAACGCGGTAGGACGCGTCGGCATTGTCGCCCTGCGAGTATGCCGTTACGTAATTGGGCGCAGTGCTGAGCGCTTTTTCTATGCTGTCCGCGGTCGCGCCCGCTTTGGAGCTGTTGACAACAAGCCCTACGCTGGCGTCGGTGAACGCGGGAATTTCGCTGCCGTAAGTAATGTCGTCGGGAGTGGCGGCTTTTACGGTAAGCTCGCGCTTTGCCACGTTGAATACATAGGCGGCGGTAAAGCCGTTGTAGTTAGTGGTATTCGCCATAGAAACGCTCAGTATATAATTGCCGGCGTTCAATCCGTCGCCCTCAAACAATTCCGCAAACATATTAGTAACGGTGTCGGCGGCGTCGGCGTCTACGGTTTTAATCCAAATACTATTCTCGTTGTACAACAGCCTGAACGTAATCTTGCCCACCGCGTTGGCGGCTGCGCCCGTATAGATAAACTTGACCTCGGGCTCGATAACGATATTGGCGTCGTCGGGATCAAAACCGTCCGTGCATTTATATCCGTATGTCCATGCCGTCATTGCGGTTTGACCTTGCGGTACAACGGTGTTGTTTTGGAAATTGAACGCAATGGATAATCCATTGTTGCCCTTGGTAATATCGACGGTGCGGTAAGCAAGCACGGTTACGTAGTTGGGGTTAAACAGCCCGTAATAAACGTAATACGTGCCGACGTCCCTATACTTGGGTGCTGTATCACTAAGCGTGAGCTTGTCAAACTCGGACTTATTCAACACCGGCAATATGTCGTCGGAAACACGGTACTCAACGGTAACCGCCGTGCCGTCGCTTGCGGTGGCAAGCACGACGCCGTCAGTAGGCGTGCCGTCAAGCTGAACGGTGTTAGCGCCGTCAACCACAATGCCGTGCCACTTTTCGTCGTACACACCCGTGTAATCGGCAATGCTGTCTTTTACGGTGAGCGTGGCGGGATTGATTGTGTACTTGCCGCAAGTGCCGTTTTCGGTAGCTACGAGCAATTCGTTCCAGCCGCCGACAAACGTAATATCGTATTTATCGGTAAGTTCGGATTTAGGCGTGCCGTAAATCGCATAGCTGCCTACGTTACCAGTAGTGGAGGTTGCGATTTTGCCGTCATGCGCGGTGGTGGAAACAGTAAAGATTTCGGCGAACGAGCCTTCCGACATAACGTAATTTGCAGCGGCGTTGTACGTGGACTGCGGCAAAAGCACCGTATATCCGATTAAAGGAACGTCCACCGACGGAATGTTGCCTACGTTTTGCTCGTTGTACGTGACCGAATTGTCGTTGATTGTTACGGTAAGCTCTACCTTTTTTACGGTAAGCGCGCCCGTTTCGCCGACAAACGTATAGTTGCCGCAAGTGAGCGTGGGATTGCCGCTCTCGGTTGCAATAAAGGTTATATCGTATGAGGTAGTAAGCGAAGTCTTATCGTAGTCGGCTACGGAATATTTTGCGTTGCCGGCAAGCGCGTAAAAGTCCGCGGCGGAATAGAACAAATCGTAATCGTCGCCCTCAAAGCCGACAACCGTCCAGCCTATGTTTTTCGTGCGCAGGCTATCGAGTCCGAACAGGTATTGTTCCGTTGCGGGATTTTCCTCGCCGAACATAATCGTCAAATCAAAGCGCACGGTAAGCACGGCCTTATCAACGGTGACCTCTATATTCTTGGTCAGCTCGGTGTGGTTTGCCGCAGTCACTTTGATTACAAAGTAATACGTGCCCGCGTCCTTTACCGTCGGGCTTTGGGTAAACGCAGTAAACGTCTTGCCGTCCGTAGTGTAATCGGAATCGGTTTCGACGTACGACCAAACGGGCGCGTTGCCTTCGAGATTGGGATTGCCGATAACTACGGCGTAGCCGTTAGCCAAGAACTGTTGCTCGCCGCCGTTGTACGTAAGTGCGTTTGCGACTATCGAATCATTATCTTCCTCAATTTGCTTGGGTGTGATTGTGTACTTGTAGCTCTCGTGCTTGATAGTGGTTTTGCCCGCATCGGCTTGGCTTGTGCCGAACGTGACGTCGTAGTTGTTGCCGCGCACGCCGCTCAAGGTAAGAATAATATAATAGCTGCCCACGTCGGTCAAGGACGTAATAACGGCATCGGAGCCGTCGCGCGCCGCTATGGTGAACACGTCGGACTCGCTGTCCACAACCGCAGTGCCGTCGCCGTCGTTGAGCGCAACGGTATAAGTAATCTCGGCAATGTCCTCGCTGTAAACGCTGCTCGGCGTATTGGTTACCGTAACGGTGATAGCGCGTTTATTAACGGTGAGCGCCGCCTTGGTTGTAGCGGTGACTTGGTAGTTAGCGCTCTTGGTGTTGGCGGTATTGAGTACGGGAACAAGATAGAACTCGCCGCCGTAAGTTACGTCACGCGTATCGGTCAAAGTGGTGCCGGTAGCGTTTTGCACACGCATAGCTACGACCGACCCGTCGCGAGTGTAGAATTGGTTTTTGGTATCGCTGTCCAAGCAGTCGCTTGCCGCAAATATAAGGCTGTCGCCGTAAGTGTGGCTTTGCGGCATTGCCGTGAGCGTTATTTGCTTGGGATTGATTACAAAACCGAGCGTGTACGTGCCGAGCGCATAGTTGTTGTTTACGCTGCTGCTGTCCGCAAACGAAACGCTGTTGACGGAATACGTTGCGGCGTCCGTAAACGCGACCTTACCGTTGATCGACACGGCACTGAACGTCAGCTGCGGCGCCGTGGGCGTATCGCCCGCTTGCTTTTTGGGAATATTGGTTACGGTATATTCGGGCTTTTGCTCCTCACCGTTATACGTAGTTGTGAACACGCCGCCGTCCTGTTTGGTTTCGTCGCCGAAAGTCCATTCAAGCGTGACCGTGCGTTTTTGCACCGTAAACTTGCGGGTGTCCGTCCACTGCTGATAAGCCAAAGAGTTTTCAAAATCAATAACGATTTCGGCCTCGTATTCGCCCGCCTCCCACGGCAAGCCCTCAACGAGATCGGTTTCCGCTACCTCTACTCTGCTACCGCCTATTATCTTATAGAATTTATAAACAGGATCGTAATGCTCGGGAAGGCTCTTGTTGTCGCCCGTGTCTTGGTCGTCGCCCGCGCCTACGTGGTCGGAATGGTTTTGGTAGTCAAAGACTTTGACGTCGCCGTTGGCATTGGCGTAATCACGTACCGCCTTATCGCTTTGCGCAATAACGCTGTCGCCTATTGCGTAACCGTTGTCGCCGTAAGTATAGTTGTTGACTACAAGCACAACGTCAAGCTGCGTAGCCGTAATGGCGTACAGCAAATACACCTTTGCGCCGTCGGCTTTGGTGTATTCTATTTTGTACACCCTGCCATCGATTTGGGGTGTTATAAAGCTGCTCTTTGAAAAGCCGCCTTTGCCGTCGTCGGCATTAACAGCCCACGCATAGTTATATTTGTCGGTCGCAGTAAGTACTACGTAATACTGACCGCGTTCTTTGTTGTCCGCTTGCGCGGCTTGAGGCTCTCCGAATGCTCCGCTGCTGTCGCGCGCACCGTACTTTACGGTGTAATCGGCGCCGTCGGTTGTGCCCGTAAAAATAGCGGACAGCGGATCGTATTCTTTTTCCGCCTCCATGGCGCGCTGTTCGCCGAGCGCGGGTGCGTCTATCACCTTGCGCGCAACGGTCAATTCCTTATTGCCGCCCCACGCGCAAGTATAATCGGCGCTGTCGGTAAACGCGCTTTCTTTGCCGTCGCCCGCCCAGCAGTAGTTTGCCGAATCGACAAGCGTGAACGTAACGGTATAGATGCCTGCAGCGTAATACTTAAGCGTGCCCGCTGCGGTATCAAAGCCGTATTTAGAGGCGTCGGTAGTATCGATAACAAGCACGGCGTCGTTATCGTCTACCGTTTCGGTAAACCATGCCTTGTCAAGCTTTGCCGTTACTGCGGCGGTGAACAGCGTGCCGTTTTGCCACGCCGCCTTATCGGTTGCGCTGTTGGAGTACAGCGCGGTCGCCGTGGTCATGCCGAATTCTATATTCTTGAATTGCCCCGCGTTAAGCGTCGGCTTGGCAAGAGCTTTTTTCTTGACGGTAAACGGAATGGACCAGTCGGATTGCGTATCGTCTATTTTGTAGTTGAGGTTGTCGAGCTCCGCCGCGTAAACGGTGTACACGCCCGCGTCGGCTGCGGTTATGTCCGCAACGGGGGTGTTGCCCTGTTTATAGCCGAGCGTTATATTGACGGTATCGCCGCTTTCCTTATTGCTTACGGTCGGCGTGGGCGACGTAACTTCGCCGTATGTAGTTTCATAGCCGGTCGTACCCCAGCTGATTTCCACCGTCTTTTGGGTTATCTTAATCGTGTACGACAGCGTTTCGGTACCGTCGCCGCTGTCCCAAGCGTAGTTATCTACAGGCTTGACCGTTATGGTGTACGATATAATCGCATTGTCGGAATCCCAAAGTACGTTCTTGAGCAGCGGGTTGTTGCCGCTGACGTCGCTGCACTCGATTTCCAAACGCAAAACACCGTTTAATGTGTACTTATTAAAGTCTTGGATAAAATCGGAAAGGCGGTAGCCGTTGCCCTTGTAAACCACCTCGATGTCGTTGCCGATTATTAATGCGCTGCCGACGGTTGCGTCAAGCTCGGGGCGCGCAAAGGTCTTGGCATAAATTTGGAAAACGGTAGCGATACGCGTAATTTCCTCGGAGCTGTTGGGCAAATAGTAGTTGGGTGCCGCCGCTCCGCCTATGGACGAAACTACTATGCGGTAAAAGCCTATGGCGGTAACGTCCGTGATGATACTGCCGAACGCGTCCGTGTCATTATACAATGTATACCCGCCGACGGTGACTACGTCGCCACTGTAAACGCTTACGGTAGCGACGGGCGTGCTTTGCTCGCTCTTGCTGCCGTCAAACTCAAAGCGCGGGTATGCCGTAGAATCGGTCTTGTCAAAAGTGCCGTCAAGATTGCTCGTTCCCCACGTTACCTTCATCGGTGCGCGGTTAAGGGTATATTCGAGCAAAAGCGTGCGCAGCTTTTCGGCGTCGGTGGTTGCGCCCGCCCATTCGTAATTGTCCTGGTCGTCAATATCGACCTTGACGGTGTATTTGCCTGCGTTTTTAACGCTGAATTTGTTGCTGTTGTCGGAGGGCGTTGTAATTCCGCCGCTGACGGGAGTGTGTCCTGTTTCCACGCCCGCAACGGTGACCGACGTGATTTTAAGCGCGTTTGTGTTCCAATCGCCTATCGTCTTTTCCTGCACGGTGCTATCGTAAACGTTTTTAGCACCCGAAATTTTGCTGTTGCTCAAGATTGCAAGCTGCTGCCTTGCAACATAGCCGTAATAGGTGTAAGATTTGTCGGTCGGTTTCCAAACATCGTTGCCGACGGTGTCCTTATCGCTCCACGAATAGTTGCCGTTGAGCGTTACCGTCACCTCATAATTACCCGCATAGTCGACTGTGAAGGTGCCGCCCGTACCGAGCGTTACAGTGTTTGCCGTGCCGCTCACGAATTGGGTATAGGAAATAGCTACGGTAAGTATTGCCGTGCCGTCGGCGGCGGTATTGTTGGCGTCGCCTATCCATTTGGTAAACGTATACGGTTGACCGCTTTGCGTATCGTCATACGTATACAGCAATCCGCCGTTTGCCTCGGTCAAATCCCACGGCGCGCTAAGCTGCGGCGCAACTATGGGCGACGCGGTAACCCAAAACTCTTTGCACACAACGGGCAACGTATAATCTACGGTTGTGCCCGCCGTCAATGCCGCGGTTTCGGTAGAATAAGCCGCGTCCTTTACGGCGGTAAGCTCTACTACGTATCCGCCCACTTCCAGCTTTTTAAATTCGCTTGCGCTCGAAATAGTGATTTCCGCGCCTTTGTTGTTGGGTTGTGTATTATCGTATTTGTAATACTTAACCGTGTAGTCGGTGTCCAGCGTGCCCGTATTGCTCGGATAGTACGGGTTGCTCTTTGCGGTAAAGGTAATACCGGGGTTGGCTCCGCTCGTGCCGTACGTCCAGCCGTTTACGCTGAAATCAAACGTAGAATCCTCGTTCGTTTTAATCGCAAAGCTGACCGACGATGCGCCGGAAAGCTTGTAGTTGGCAGTTTGATTGACCGAAACGGTTACGGTGTAATTACCCGCATTACGGAATTTTTTGGTAGAGTCAATCGCCACACCGCCTTCCTTTATGGTCAAAATGCTTGTCGCTGTTTCGCCGTAAGGGAAGGTGTTGCCTGCGGACAAAAGATCGTCAATAGTCCAATCGGTACGCGCAAAGGTTTTGTCGGCAACGGTGGTGTTGACCTCGAATTGCTTTACGGCAAACTCTAACGGATCGGACGTAGCCGATTCGTACCCGCTGTTTTCGTATGTAACGGCAACAGCATAGTACGTGCCGCCCTTTTTCGGTCTGCCGTCGGTGCGAAGATCGGCTGCGGGAACGGGAGTTGTAGCGGTGGAATCGGTGTAGTATTCCAAACGGTAATTCCACGCGCCGTCGTCGTTGATATACGCATTGTAATCAGGCTCCGAAACCTCGCTCCACGTCTTGCCCATGTCGACGCTTTCTATTGTTGCAGTAAGCGTGCCGCTGCCGTTGGGCGTGCCGTATACCGTGTCGGCTATGGCGCTTAATACGACCTCAGGCTTGCCCTTATCGACCTGCGCGTCAAACGACATTGTCAGGTTGTCGTCCGATTTGTTGCCGTTAAACGGAGAGCCCCACATAAAGTCGCCGGACGCGGGCAAAGTGACCTTTACGCGGTACAAGTACCCTGCCGACGGAAATTCCACCGTTCTTTGTCCGTCGACGGAATCGTCCACGGGCGCGTCGGTTGCGGAAACAGGCGTTTCGCCGCCGCCGACGTCCACCTTGTAAACGGTTATTACGGGATTGGGCGCGTCGCCCGTATCGGTGTGCAATGCGTCAAAGTCCCAGCTTGTTATGTCTATCGATGCGCCGTTATTCCAAGACAACGTGGATTTTGTGGCGTTTAGTCCGTCGGGGAATATGGGCGTATGAATGGATATACGCGAAACCTCGATGTCCGCGAATATTGCCGCGACAGGGCTCATTCCGGGATAGTTGAACGTTAATTCAACGTTCTTGACAGCCGTACTGAGCATAGGATTGCCCGAGGCGTCCTTTACCTCATTGTCGCTTGCGTCCGTATATTTATACTCAAAGTGATCGGAAGGGAACGAGGATGCAGGAACGGTTATCATATTAAACGTCGGTGAATAATATACGACAACTATGTTCAAGCCGTCCATATTGAGGCGCTTACTTCTTGCTACCTGCGTTTGCAAGTTGCCGTTTATACCGAGTATTTGACCGGGCGTAACAAACTTAATGCCGGTAATAAGCACGGGAGCGCTGCCGCTGCTCGCTACAACGGTAATCTCCTTGTCGTATGTACTGCCGTCGGTCATGCCGTCCGTAAAGGCCGCGGGGAAAAGATTGCCGTCCAAGTCAAACGAGCTGACCTTGCCGTTGTGATTTATCGAGCCGTCGTTGTAGGTTTCATATACGGTAATGTTCCTTTTGAGCGCAGCGGACGACAGCTGTGTGGTGGTGGTAATTTCTGTGCCATCGGACTCATAAGTGGCGGTTATGCCGTTTATAACAACCTGCGAAACATTGGACAACGTGTATGCGGCGGACGTGCCCGACATAGGCGAAGGATCGTAATCCTCACCTGCGGGCGTTACGGTAGCCGTCACCTTTCTTGTTGTCGTATCGCGCGTAAACGAAACGCTTTCGCCCGTGGCGGCAGTACCGCTAACGGATATTTCCAGTACGCGCGCAGGCAAAACCTCGTTGCTGTCCACGTCCTTATACGTGACGGCGACGCTCACCATTTTGTACAGCTCGCTGTCGGGCGTATTGTTCGTAAAGATCCAGCCGTCGTTAAACGACACCGACACGTCGGTCAGCTCGTATTTGTACGCAGCAGCCGCGCCGTCGTCTTCCTCAGCCGTCGCGCGGAATCCTAAACCGGCAAACAGCGCACAGCCGAAAATAACGGTACTGAAAAGTATCGTCAACAACATTGTCATCAAACGATTTTTCTTAACGGTTATATGTTCCATCCCTTTCTTTCCTCCGAGCATATTCGGTATTTAATATTTAAGGCATATCGGCAGTCATGCCGACATGCGGTTTACAAAACTTAGTATCGACGACCGTTTTTGTAATACAAAAAACAGCCGACACGGGCTAATCCTTTATGGACGCCAATTCCTCTTTAAGCTTGCGCAAATTTTCGCGCTCAACCTCGATTAGCTTGGAGTATGTACGAAAATACTCGGCGTCGGCGTTGGTGGGACGCGTATTGTTTAAGTACGCCTCGAGAATAGCCGACTGCGACCTATTGCGCTTTTTTTCCAAGGTGTCGATTTCCGCCTCACTGTCTGCTATCGCCTTTTTTAACACGCTCTTTTTGGACATTTTTTTCTCCTAAAACAAAATAGTTGTGCCCATCAAATTCCCCTACACAACAATTAATATTATGACATATTCGACATTTTTTTGGCAAGCAATTTAAAGATATTTTTATAAATTTCACCCGAATTTGCTCGAATTTTCCCGTACTTAATCATCTTATAGCTGTACATGTATGTACAAGTTTTTTTGATTGCGCGATTGCAAAAACTCAAGCATAAAAAAAGCTTTCGGCAGTGCCGAAAGCTTTTACTTTGTTAATAAACCTATTTCAATATATTATGCAATGTTTGCATCAATTTTTCTATCTCTATCGGTTTTGCCGCATAGCCGTTCATGCCCGCCTCCAGCGCCTCCTTTTTGTCTTCTTCAAAGGCATTGGCCGTCATTGCAACAATGGGTATGGTCGCTTTTGCTTTATTCTTCAACGCGCGGATTGCCCTTGTCGCCTCATAGCCGTTCATAATGGGCATTTGGACGTCCATAAGTATCAAATCGTATGTGCCCGCGGGCTGCTCCTTCATCTTTTTAACCGCCACGCTGCCGTCGTCCGCCGTGTCGATAACAAAGCCTGCCATTTCCAAAATCGTTTGCGCTATCTCTTGGTTAAGCTCGTTATCCTCGACCAACAGGATTTTCTTTCCGTCAAAGCGCAGCTCGGCGTCCTCCGATTTTTCCACGTCCTTTTGATTTTCGAACGGCGCTGCCAAAACGCTGCGCAGCTCCGAAAGGAACAGCGGCTTGGAGCAGAATGCCGTAACGCCTGCGTCCCTCGCCTCCTTTTCGATGTCCGACCAGTCGTATGCGGTCAGCATAATAATCGGGGCGGACGCGCCTATCATCTTGCGAATACGGCGAACAAGCTCTACGCCGTTCATGTCCGGCATCAGCCAGTCTATTATGTACGCACCGTACGGCTCTTTTTGCTCATTGGCAAACTTGGTGCGGATTACCGCCTCCTTGCCCAGCGTAGTCCAGTCGGGATGCATACCTATTGTAGAAAGCATTTTGCTGACGCTGACGCATGTATTTACGTCGTCGTCCACAACAAGCGCGCGGATGTTTTCCAGCTGCGCCACACGCTGCGTTTGAACGGGTATGTCGGCAACTCTGAAACGGAAGGACACAATAAACTCAGAGCCTTTGCCGACCTCGCTTTCCACGTTGATTGTGCCGCCCATCATATCCACGATATTTTTGGTGATGGCAAGACCCAAGCCCGTGCCCTGAATACCGCTTACCGTAGAGGTTTGTTCGCGCTCAAACGGCTCGAACACGTGCTTTAAGAATTCGGGGCTCATGCCTATGCCGGTATCTTTTACACTGAACTGATAGGACGCATAGCCGTCAGTCGCCTCGGCGGTTTGTATTACGCGAACAGTAACCGTGCCGCCCGGCTTGGTATACTTCATGGCATTGCTCAAAATGTTGAGCAGCACCTGATTAAGGCGGAGCTTATCGCAAATTATAGTTTCGTTTGCGACGTCCAAGGTGTCGATATAGAATTCCAGCTGTTTGGATTTAACGTCGGCTTGAACGATAGTTTTAAGGTCGTGCATTATCTCGGGCAGGCTGGTTTCCTTTTCCTCGATTTTGACCTTGCCGCTTTCGATACGACTCATATCCAGCACGTCGTTTATCAGGCTGAGCAAATGATTGCCCGACGTCATAATCTTGCCCAAATAGCTGCGCACCTGATCGGGATTTTCGGCATGAGTTGTCGCCAATGACGTAAACCCGATAATGGCGTTCATAGGCGTGCGAATATCATGCGACATGTTGTTGAGGAAGGTGGTCTTGGCTTTGTTGGCGTACTGCGCCTGCGCAAGCGCCTCCGACAATTCATTCTTTTGCTCCTGCTCCTTGCGTATGACCTCGTCGATATTGCGGAAACCTGCAAGGATAAATCCGTCATTCCCCAAATCGTTTTCGGCGATTTTCAAAAAGGCGTATTGGAAATGATGGACCTCTCCGTTTTCCGTTATGCGGTAGCTGCCCTTATATTCGTTGTCGGTCTTAAGCTTATCTTTTACGTTATCCAGCGCAAGCGCCTCGGTCAGCTCGCGACGATCCTCGGGATGAACGCGGTTACGGATATAAGTATCGAGAATGGTGGCATAGTCGTATTCCTCTACCGAATCCTTGTTAAGCCCCTCGGTAACATAACCCTCCAGCTTGATTACTCTTGCGGTGGCTTGCTCGTCGTTTATGGCGTAAACGTTGGTATAGTCGCGGCTGAGCGCCTCCACTATGGCGAGCTGCTCGCCCATTTTTTTGTTGGATTGCTCGGTATTGTGCAACAGCTTTTTGTTCCAACGCCCGCGCAAATAGAGCCCTATAATAACGCATACGATTGCCGCAAGCACTACAAGCACGATAATGATTATTTCGGGATGCACTTTCATATACTCCCAAAAGCTCATATCGCCGACAGTATATGTAACATAATTCATCGACAGCTGATTTATCGTGTCGTCTGGCGTATGCTTGATGCATTTGTTAAGAATGGTAATCAGCTCGTGGTCGGTATTTTTGCCGACGCGCATGCTGAAACTTGCGCTCATACCGTTCATAACGCTGTAGTACAAAGAATCGGTGGAATCCTTGTTTACAAACAGCTGCGCGGAATAAGCGTAAACGTAGGCGGCGTCCACCTTGCCGTTTTGCACTGCGCGCATTGCCGCCTCGCCCGTGCTGTATTCCTTTACGGTATAATTCTTTAGGTATTCGGCGGGAATAAGGCTTTTACCATGCGACTCCGACACGGCAAGAGTCTTGATTGCGCCCTTGTGGTCGTTTCTTGTAACCCTTGCCATACGCACCGACATATAGCTTTCCGTATTGAAACCGCGGTATGCGTCGTTCTCCACGGTGTCTTCGGCGCCCAAGCTGTCTATAACCACGTCCACAGTTTTGACAAGCTCGAAATAATCCTCCTCGTTTTTGGGCGCGATAAACGTATACGGCAGCTCGTCGACGTCGTCTATTTCGTTGGCAACAAGTTTCATTAGCTCGGCAAAGTAATCGGGCATAATGCCTTTAAGCTTTCCGTTTTCCGTATAAGAATAGGGCGCGTTGTTGCCGAGCGCCGTCACCGTTATGGTTTTTTCTTGCTCAAGCAAATCACTGATAAATTTCTTTTCGCGCGAGGTAAGGGACAGCTCCGAGGGATACGTAGGACCGTAGTACTTGTAATACAACTCGTTTTTCCAGTCGCCCTCGTTTATGTCCATTTGCCCGATAGCGTAATTGATTTCCCTGAGCAGCTCGGTATCCTCTTTCCTGACGATAGCGTAAAAGTCGTCGTTGCCGATAATTTCCAGTGTTTTTTCGTTTTCCGCTTTCCTGAGGTCGCTGGTGACTATCGCGTCGATTTCGCCGTCCTGTAGCGCGGCGGCAAGCTCGGCGTCTTCAATATAATCGTTTTTAATAACGGGGGTAAAGCCCTTGCGCTTGGCAAATTCTTCTAACTCGGTCTTTTTGTTGTTGCCCAGCAAGCCGATTACCATTCCGTCATAGGTAGAATAGTCGCCGCCGTCAAACCGATCGTCATTCTCACGTATGGAAATAACGGTGTTTTTTCTGCCGATAGGCAAAGAGTATGCAAATTTTTCGGCGCGCTCGTCATCCCAGCTGACCGACGTGACTACGTCGAATTCTTTGTCCTCCAGCTTTTTGCTTACTACACTCCAGTTCCAATCAATGTCATATCCCATATATTGAAAGTTAAGCCACGAATGTTTGGAAACAAGGTTTAAAAACTCAATGCCGTACCCCGACAAGCTGCCGTTGTCGTCCTTCATGTGATAACCTTCGAAATGGAAAACACACGCTTTGTATGTGCGGTTGTTGGACTCATTAACGTCGGCAACCGCCGCCCTCGTCCCCGAAAAGCCGAAAAGCAAGCTCGCCGTCAATATCAATATTATTGTAATGCACGTAAATATGCGCGCTTTTGCCGAGGTCGCGCTGCGTTTGTTATGCGATTTTTTATGTTTAAAAACGTTATACATATGCGTCTCCATATTAGCATTGTAACATATTTGTAAAATTAAATCAATACTTTAAATGATGTAATATATAATACATTACATATTCAAAGAAATATCCCTATGCGCAATGGCGCATAGGGATATTGTATAGCGTTATGCAAAATTTATTTTTTTACCAAGCAGTGCAAAAACTCGACCGTCTTGTCCGTCTTTGCCTCGCGCGCGTTATCCGCTTTGTAGCGGCGGTGGTCTTGAATGAAATATTTATATTTGCCGTATTTTTTCATTATGCGCTCTATGGCGTCGCATGACATTAAGCCCTCGTTGTTGTAGCTTAGGAATATGTATTTGAAATCGGCGTTTTTGATAAGCTCGGCAAACGCCTTTTCTACCTTGCTCTTTATGCAAAAAACACTTTTTTGCTCGGCGTATTCTCTGAGTCCCGTTTTGCCGTAGATGACGGGATTGTCGTATCTCGCTATCGTTTCAAGCAAATGGTAGTTGGTGCAGTACTGCCGCGCATTGTACGGCGGGTCAAGATACAAAATATCTCCCGAGATATGCTTTATAAGCTCGCTTATATCTTGGTTGTAAACCTGACACCGTACCTGTCCGTCGGTAATGGGCAACGGCGTAAGTTTCATTTCGTTTTGCGCCGATTTTTTAAGCTGCTTAAGGTACGCGCCGTATACCGATGCCGTGTTGGCATACTTGTCCATACTGTTTATGAGCGAGCCGAGCAAAAAGAAATATTCGTTGTCGTTGATTGTATTGCTTTTGCGCATATCCTCGATAGCCAGTCTTATGCCGTCGCACTTTTTGGCGTTGTGTTCGGTAAAGTACATGCGCCGAAACTCCTGCCCTTCCGTACCCTCGAAACAATAGTTTTTGTAAATAAACCCTTCGACGCCGTCGACGTTGTTAAGCTCGTCAATCAGCTGTGCGCAGTGTTGTTCGTCCAGCTTGCCGCTGTTTTCAATCACATGCTTATTGATAACGTAGCTGAAATACTGAATATCGTTTGCGATTATAGAATAGCCGTCTTGCATAAACGCGCTACTCACGACGCCGGTGCCCGCAAACAAATCGGCAAATACCATTTCGGACGGCGAACGCGTTTCGCCGCTCGATTCCAAGGTTTTGGCAACGGACGATTTTAAAAAGTTTATAAGCGAATACTTAGACCCGATATAATTCATAATTTTTCCTTGATTGTTACTGATATATATAATATCACTTTTTCTATAAACAGTAAAGCGGATACCATAACTTTAAATAAATAATTAAAAGATACCTCCCTATCCTCAAACACAACTTAATCCATATCGGTATTGACGGAATATGACAAGTATGCTATAATGTTTAAAGCAAAATTAAACTTATAATTGAGTATGGTCGATAACAAAATGAAAATAACGGTTATAAACGGTACGGAAAAGCACGGCGTCACCTATAAGCTGAAGGAGCTGTTTTTGGAACAGTTCAAATCGGTTGCGGAAATCACGGAATTCTACTTGCCCAAGGACTGCCCCGAATTTTGCACGGGCTGCATGGCTTGCTTTACTAACGGCGAAAGCGCTTGCAAAGATTATGCATACGTAGAGCGCATTGACAAATCGCTGTTGCAAGCCGACTTGATTGTTATGACTTCACCCGCCTACGTTATGCACGCCACTGGCGGAATGAAAGCGCTGTTGGACCATTTGGCGTACCGCTGGATGCCGCACCGTCCTGCGCCGCAAATGTTCGGCAAGCGCGCGGTTATAATCACGCAATGCTTGGGCGCTGGTGCAAAATCGGCAGCAAAAGATATACGCCACAGCCTGTCTTGGTGGGGCGTATCAAAAATCGGCACGTGTTGCGGATCGCTTATGAGCGATATTGTTTGGGATAAGCTGCCACAAAGCAAGCGCAAAAAACTCACTAAAAAAATAAATAAGCTTGCGCGCAAGTTTGCAAAAATAAATTATCATAAGCCCGCGCACACCAAGCTTATTACCAAAATGAAGTTTGCGCTTTGCCGCATGATACAAAAGAAAGTGCGCAAAAGCGGCACGGAAAGCTTTGACGTAAAATATTGGCAGCAAAACGGCTGGCTGGACAAAAACCGCCCTTGGAAAAAGCCTAAGGCATAGGCCCGAGTTATACTCTATTTATTATCCGAATCGGTCATTATGCGAATAATGGTCTTGTTGGTTTGCGCCATGCCCTCGCCCGCTATGCGCCCGATATTGCATACCGTGCCGTTTACGTTGTCGCTGACGACGCCGTCGCCTGCATTGAAATTTTTGTGTGAGCGCGCCATCTCGAAACCCATAATGCCCGCCTCTACCGCCATGGCGATTTTGGCGGCGCACGACGCCTTGGCGCCGTCGCAAATTGTGCCCGAAAGTATGACAACGCTGTTTACCAGCGTTTGGGCTATCTCGTCGTAGTCCCCGCCGTTATGTAAAAAACTAATCCCGCAGCCGCTGCCGCACCCCGCGCTGATCGCCCCGCAATATGCGGACAAACAACCGATTTCCGTCTTTTGATACAGCGTTGTCAAGTTAGCTACGATTAACGCGCGGAGTAGCGTGTCCTCGTCCACGCCCAATTCCTTGGCATACACTATTACGGGCAGCGAGGTAGTCATGCCCTGATTGCCGCTGCCCGACACGATGCACACAGGCATTTCGCAACCGCTCATTCGAGCGTCCGACCCAGCGGCGGCATATGCGCGCGCCTTGTTCCTGACACTGCAATTTCCGTTGTTATAGAGCAGCTTGCCGATTGACGCACCGTAATTGCCCTTCAGCCCCTCGTCGGCAATGGCAAGATTGACCTCGATTTGGCGTTTGAGCAGCATGCGCAGCTCGTCCAAATCTACCGACTTGGCAAACTCCACAATGTTTTTCATATTAAGCACTTTATGGTCGCAGTGCTTGACGGCGTAAGTGTGTGCCTTTATGTACTCGTCGGTTATGTCCTTGCCGTCCTTTTCTATAGCAACCACATTGGTATGATCGCCCACTATATGCACTCGCGCGGTATGCCCATCGTAGCTTGCCAGCAAATCGATTTCAAAATCGTCCTCGGAGTCTATGTCATGAACTTTTATGGCGGCGGAGCGCATGTATTCCTTTACGTCGGCATGCCGACTTTCGCCGAGAGCGCTCAAAACGTTCAAGCCGAGCTGAGGGCTGTCGGCAATTACGCCCGCCGCCACCGCCGCGCTCACGCCGTGCAATCCGCCAGTAGCGGGGACAAGCACGCTTTTTACGTTCTTTATAATGCTGCCGGAAAGCCCTATCTTGACCGATGCGGGCGCGTGACCCAATACGTGCGTTGCAATAGACGACGCGTATGCAATCGATATGGGCTCGGTACAGCCCATAGCAAGGAGCAACTCCTCCCTCAAAATATCGGCGTAAGCGGTAAACCACGCCTTACATTCCGTATTCGCTTTATCCATAATACTGTTTTTCTCCGAATGCTTACGATACGTGTTCAAAAACGAACAGCCGATTGCTCGGCTGTTGTGTCATAATATTTGCTCGTTTACTTTTTGTATTTGCTCAGTTCGGTGCGCACGGCGGTTATCACCTCGTCGGCGGCGCCGTCCAATGCGAGCGTTTTGCTCATTGTCTTGTCGCGCGAGGTAAACTCCACGACGCCGTTTTTCATATTGCGCGGGCTGACGATTACGCGATACGGAACGCCCAATAGATCGGCGTCCGAGAACATTACGCCCGCGCTTACGTTGCGGTCGTCGTAAATAACCTCTATGCCGCTGCTTTGCAAGGCCTCGTACAGCTTATCCGCATACGCCTTGATGTCCGCGTCGTCGGCACGCACTGCGCACAAATGCACCTGCCACGGCGCAACCGCGAGCGGCCAAATAGGACCGTAATTATCGTGGTGCGCCTCCGCAATCGCCGCGGCAAGCCGTCCCACACCTATGCCGTAACAGCCCATAATGGGGTGCTGCGAATTGCCGTCGTTGTCGAGATACGTCATGCCCATGGACTTGGTGTACTTGGTGCCGAGCTGGAATATATTGCCAACCTCTATGCCGCGCGATACCTTTATGCTGTGCTTTCCGCAAACGGGGCAAATGCCGCCGTCCACGATCTTGGCAAAGTCATGATACTCCGCGTCTTTTACGTCGCGCGCCATGTCCAGTCCGGTGTAATGGTACTCATCCTCGTTTGCACCGCACGAAATATTATTCAAGCCTTTCAGCGATCTGTCGTACAGTACGGTCGCTTTTGCTTTAAGCCCCACTGGACCTATATAACCGACATGAAATCCGCTTTCCTCGGTGATTACCGCAGGATGAATATCGCAGCCCAAATAGTTGGTGAGCTTTGTTTCGTTTACCTCCAAATCGCCGCGAATAAACAGCACCACATAGCTGTCGTCGGCGTTGCGCTGATAAACAACCGCCTTGCACGATTGGGTCGTTTCGCTTTTTAGGAAGGTACATACGTCCTCTATTGTGTGGATATTGGGCGTGTGGACCTTGGTAAGCTTTTCGCTCTCCGCTTTTGCGGGCGCGTCCAAAACGCATTCCGCCGCCTCGACGTTCGCCCTATATCCGCAGTCGCCGCAAATGGCTATCGAGTCCTCGCCGATAGCGGTGAGCAACATAAACTCGTGCGAAATGCTGCCACCCATCATGCCCGAATCGGACTTAACCGAAATAACATCGGGCAAGCCGACGCGCGCGTAAATGCGCTCGTATGCCTTGTGGCACTTGTCGTAATACTTTTCCAAATCCGCTTGGCTTGTATGGAAGGAGTATGCATCCTTCATTGTAAACTCGCGCACTCTAATCAATCCCGCACGCGGACGCGCCTCGTCGCGGAACTTGGTTTGGATTTGATATATCATAAACGGATACTTAGCGTAGGTCTGACCGTACTCGCGGACAAGATGTACCGCCGCCTCCTCGTGAGTCATACCAAGCACAAGCGGGCTGTTGTTGCGATCGTAAAACCGCGCCATCTCCTTGCCGATGCTTTTGTACCTGCCCGACTCCTGCCACATCGACGCGGGCATAACTACGGGGAACTGTACCTCCTGCCCGTCTATGGCGTCCATCTCCTCGCGCATTATTTGCTCGATTTTTTTGGTCACGCGCTTGAGCGGCGTAAACGACGAAAATATCCCGTTTGCAACGTACTTTAAATATCCGCCGCGCACCATAAAGGCGTGGCTGTCAACACTGCAATCGGCAGGCTTTTCCTTAAAACGTTCGCCCACAAGCTTATCAAGTTTCATATCGAAAAATCTCCTTGTACGGAAACCGTTATAGTATTTACATTATATAACAAGCAAATTTGCGCCGTGTAACAATAGCTACACTCAAAATGTTTACATTTTGTTCGAGAGCTTGCTATCGATATAGGCGCGCAAGCAACTTGTGCATTGCTATTATAATAGATATTCGATAATTTGTCAATCGTTTCCGCGCGGCGGGCATATCGGTAATTGCACGCCGCTATGCAATGCGGCGTTCATCTACAAAAATAAAACAACAAAAACACCGAGGCCATAATTGACTTCGGTGTTTTTCGTCTATTCATTAAATATAAACTTAGCTATAAAGGTCGTCCAACAACCCACCTATAATATTACCAATCCACATGGGTTTATCGGGAATATCCGGCAGTATATCTATTTCCGGATTTTCTTCCTTCTCCGCCTCTTCCCACACGGAATACAACGTCGTACCAACCTCAACGGTCGATAGGTCTTTTGCTGCAATAAGATTTTCGGTATCGCCCGCAGTAGTTGCCCAACCAAGGAAGTTGTAACCCGCGCGAGTAGGCGCAGTCGGGTTAATCGTAGTATCCGGCGTAGTCAACGTATTTTCGGTAACGGTGACCGACACAACGTAGCTCTTGTCGTCCGATAGAGTGCAACCCCATACTGCCGGTCTGTAGGACGAGTTCCAAAGATGCGACCAACTAATGTACTCGGGATAAGTCTCGCTGTAAACAGTAATATCGCTAGCGCTGAATGCATGATTGCCAACGTATGTTACGCTACCGCCGATAGTTATACCGCTAAGCGCATTACAGCCACGGAAAGCGAAACTCCCGATTTCGGTGACGCTGTCCGGAATGTGGACATAGGCGAGCCGATTGCAGCCGGAAAAAGCATAGTCGCTTATGCTACGCACATGGTCGCCTATATTGACAGTTCTAAGTCCCGTACAATTATAGAAAGCTCGCGAGCCTATTTCAACAAGGCTGCTGGGCAAATCCAGTTCGGTAAGCGACAAGCAGCCGTAGAACGCGCGTTCGCCTATCGTTTGAACGCCGGTACCGAAGTCGATGCTTTTTATAGAAAAGCAATTGTAAAACGCATAATTGCCTATGCTTGTCAACGTATTCGGCAAAACCAAGTTGGGTATTTGAACACAGTTGGTAAACGCACAATTGCCGATTGAAGTAATACCGTTGCTTAAAAGAAGCGTTTTTACGGAAAAGCATGATAAAAACGCATAATCCTCAATAACGGATACGCTGTCCGGAAGCTCAATCAACTCTATGGAATTACAATATGCAAACGCTTGACGACCTATCTCTTTTACTCCGTTGGCGATTTCCACATTTTCTAACATATAACAATTAAAAAACGCAGAATCCTCTATACGCTCTACACTTCCCGGGATATTAACGGAGCGAAGTGCCTTACAGTTGTAAAATGCGTACTTGCCGATATATGTGACAGTGTTAGGTATATAAACCGATGATATTCTATCGCAATCATAAAACGCTTGAGTAGCAATCGCTTTTACGCCGTTGTCTATCTGAATGGTACCGCTCGTGTCCGTTTTGCAACCTACAATCCAGTTGCCCACTCTAACGATTTTTTCCGCATTGGTCCACGCGGCCGTATCGTAAAAAGCGTAAACACCTATATACTTTACGGAATCAGGAATATTGATAGCGTTTGCTTCAAGATTGACGCAACCGCGAAAAGCATAGTTGCCAATGGTTTCCAAACTGTTGCCTATACTGACTGTGCGTAAATTATCGCACCCGAAAAATGCATACTGACCTATGCTCTTTACCGAGTCGCCTATTTGTATACTGCTTAATGATGAGCAGTATGAAAAAGCGGCAGAACCTACGTACTTAACGGTATTCGGCAATGTCACGCCGGTAATTTCGGTGCAGTTTGTAACCGCATAGTCCGCAACCCCTACAATTTGCGTTGTACTAAGCGTCAAGTTGCGAAGTTCTGATGGAACTTTAACGCCGACAAGCCAGTTGTCTATAATTACCGTATTGGATGAATTTTCCCAAGCTGCGGTGTCATAAAAGGCAAATCGGCCTATCTGTTGCACATCATTGCCAATGTGAATTGCAGACAAATTGGTACAATAGCCAAACGCGCATGTGCCGATTTTGATTAGCGAATCGGGCATTTCCACGCTTTCCAAGGCTGTACAACCCGAAAACGTATATGCCCCGATTTCGTATACTCCGTTGCCAAGATCGAGAGCGGAAATGGCCTGACATTGATAAAAAGCTTGCTCACCTATGGCGCATCTATCGCACTCAATATTCACCGACGCTAATGCGTCGTTACCGGAAAACGCTTCAGCTCCTATAACGGTTACGCTTTGCGGAACGGTTATATTCGAAATAGCAGAGCAACGAAAGAACGCACGATAGCCTAAGGTTTTAACACCGTTACCTAAATCAATCGAAGTAAGCCCGCGGCAGTGCGCGAATGCCAATTCGCCAATGCTTAACACACTATTCGGTATTACAAGATCGGTAAGTCCGTAACAGCTTTGGAACGCCTTTGTATCTATAGTAACGACGCCGTTAGGAATAGTAACGTTCTTCATTTGCGTGCAGTTGTAAAACGCGCCTTCCTCGATTACCTTTACGTTATTGCCGATTACAACACCAGTTACCTTGTCGGCATTGGAAAACGCATATCTGCCTATGCTCGCAACCGGTAGCCCTTTGTATTCGTCGTCTATTACGATATCACCACTTGCCGTGCCGATGCCGGTAATCTCGTACGACTTGCCGTCTTCGGAAAGAGTATAGACCATGCCGGACTCGTACTCTTTTTCAAACTTAATCACCGCCCAATCGGAATCGCCGTAATTGTCGCCGTCACCCAGCGCCTTTACCTTAATCGTGTACGCGCCGGGAGCGTAATCTCTAAGCGAAATAGACGTTCTGCGCGTATCCGTTCTTGTTCCGTTAATGCTGACGGAATATCCCTTAGAGTGCGCGACGGCAGTCCAAGTGAGCGTATTATTGTTTATAACCGCCACATCGCTCGGCGTGTCAAGCTTGGGCGCGCTACCGCAAGCGACAAATAGGAGCAACGTAGATACCGCCAAACACAATACTATTAATATTTTATGCGTCAAACGAAATTTTTTCATAATTTCTCCGTATTGCTCTGCTCATGAGCGGCGGCGCGCTTTTCCTTGCGCTCGCGCACAAGCTCGTGTATCCACTTAAACTTGAATTTGCGTACAGCAATATCAAGCAGGAACAGCACGATAGCTATAATCATAAATATCCAGCGCGGGTCGAACTTATTGTGAAGCGCGTCAACATCCTTGTCAAACACCGACCACGGCTCGTCAAGCGCAATTATCCTACCATCCCCGTCCGCAGCAAGTTGAGCCATCAAGTTTTCACAATCCTTGTTTTCGACAAACACGTTGTATTCTTTAGAATAAGAAAACACTTTATACTCGCTGTGCTGTGCAAGCAAATTACCATCACCGTCAAGCTTTGATATAACAACCTTGTACACTCCGGGGGTGGTGATTTCAAACTTAATATTGGAATAACCTTGTTCTTTTGTGGGTGTGACTTTCGTGATAGATTTTTCCACTTGGTCGCCCGTAGGCACTGTAAACACCTCGAGTTCTATTCTGTCATCCTCGTTCATTTCGGTGAAAATACTCACGTTTGTCGAATAGTTATCCTCTGTCAATTCGACGATCATGCCGGAGTAGCGAATATTTACGGTAGGCAAAAGTGTCTTTATTGTGTTATTTATGATTTTTACACCGCCGGTAGATCCCAAAAATTCCGCCGACCAACCTTCGCCGGTAAGATCGCACATAAAGCTGCCGACCCTGCCCTCACCGTAACGCCAATGCGCAAGGATAGGCACAAATTCGCCCGCCAAAGGAATGTATAAGTCCTCACCCTCTTTAATCTTTGTACCGAAATATCCGCCAAGCATGGGAACATCGGATTGATTTACACCGTTTACCGCAGCTGTATGGTCGCTTATTATCGGCTGGAACGGTTCCGAACTAATATCGGTAATTTCGGGCAAGCGCAGTTCTTGACTCATCTTGTCCGCCAAAGTATCGTCCCAAACCCTGTAGTATCTACCATGGCCCAAATCGGCGGCCTTTTGCATGTTTTGGTCTTGGGAGCTGTTTTGGTCTATGCCGATTGCGACCATTGAGAACGTAATACCCTTTTCGTAATTGGCGCTTATAACGTCGCCGTATTCTTCAAACGTTTTGTCTCCGGGTTCACCGTCGGATATCAAAATTATATGGCAGCGCTCTACAATGTGCCGCGCTTTTAGCGACAAAAGCGCCTCGCCCGCACGCTTGATAGCGCCGGCAAACTGCGTACCACCGCCCATTTCTATATCGGAAATAGTGCGCAATAGTCGTGCCTGATTGGTAGCAGGGATGAGCGACTGCTCAATTTGGAACTCTGTATCAAGCGTCATGATACCGCAATAGTCACGCTCGCTCAAAGCGTACACCGCCGCCGTAGCACCTTCCTTTGCCGAATCAAGTCTGGTGCCGCCTGCAAGCGTAGTACCCATACTGCCGGAGCGGTCTACAATTATCATAACACCTAACGGCGGAGTATAGTTGATTGACTGAACAGGCAGCATTTCTTGATAAAGCGTAGGGACTAAAATGCCGTCATCCGAAACATTGTACATGTCGTCACGGTCGTACATATTAGGTACGGAATTACCGTACTCATCCTCGCGCATGCCGCCAACAGTGAATAAGCCACCGCCTATATCGTGAACGTAAGTATACAGCAAATCAACAAACCCATCGGGCATGTCACGATTTGCAATGTTCATCATTACAACCTCGTCATACTCGCGCAAAGCGTCAAGCGTTTTGGGCATATGATCATTGTCCGTAACATTGACAATGGATACGTTATATTCCTCGCCCAATGACTGTACAAATTTGTCCGACGATCCGCTATCTTTTTCTATTACAAGAATATTGTTAGACGATTCGATGTAGATATACGTATAATAATCATTGTTAAACGAAATCTCGTCATTAACGCTTTGTATATTAAAGCGAAACTTGTGCATATCAGGCTTTGTCAGCGTTACTCCAAACTCAAACTTTTGCTCGGCGGAAACAATGTTGACGTCCCGCGATTCCAATAGCTGCTCGCCGTCGGCGGTAGAATCGTCGTAAAAGGATATTTTGGCACTGCCGATGCCCTCATTGCGTGCGCGCACCGTAACCGTAACCTTGAACTCCTCATCGAGTGACACGGTGTAATCGGGCAATTCAATATCCGAAATAAGCACTTCGTTTCTGTCATTGAAAGTATTGGGGAAGTATACGGTGTTCACTTGAATGCCGTTGGCAGACATGGTTTTTATAGCCGATGATGCGTCGCCGTCCGTTTGCGCGCCATCCGATATAATCACAATTTTGCCGTTTTTTTGATTAGTAAACAAGCTGCGAGCATAATCGAGCGCCGCCGCCAGATTTGAGGCGGAATTGTTCGGCTCGGCGGCATTAAGATAATTGCGGTAAACCTCGTCGGTATCGGTGCTCATATTTGCCGCGTAAACTTGGTTATATCCGAATGTAACAACGCCCACTTTGTACTTGGATCCGCTATCGTCTATGACGGAACGAACAAACTCATTTTTGTCGTAATCTTTCGTGCCGTAAGTTTCACTGCTATACGACCTATCTACAAGAATGATAACCTCGTTGCTTTTGTCCGCTTTGTCGTAGGTAAAATAAATTCCCGACAGCGTAAAAATACACAGCGTCATAATAACAAGGTGCAAAACAAGCGAGATTATTCTGTTGCGATTGCGCCTATACTTTTTTGCTATTCTAAAATACGGGAACAACGTAAGGAAGAATGCAGGGATAAGTAGGATTAACCACCACGGGGAATTTAAAAATTCGATTTTAAAATTCGACATACTCCCCCCTCCTATATCCTCGACCGCGATTGCAGCCACCATTCTACGAACAGCAGCGCAACAAGTGCGGCGGCAAAATAAACAAGCAAATCGTCAAATGACATGGCGGGAACGGGTTTAACCACAGACCCCGGCATCACGTCTACAACCAAGCCGATGTTGCTTTCTTCAGCCGGAATTTTTACGAAAAAGTTTTCGGTAATAGCATTTTTTACACCAAATAAAGTTTGCGACGTAGTATAGCTACCTACCTTTGTAAGAACGTACTCGGCAGGGAAAGCTTTTATCTCTTCATTGACTCCGGCACCCTTCAGCTCCAGCACCGAACCGCGCGCTTTAAACGTTATGGTATCGTTGACATCGAAAATATATTGAGTGAATGTCGACGGGATAAAGTATTCTATCATATTGTAAACAAGCATGGGGAATTCGAACTTAACCGCTATGTCGGAATAGCCCGTACTGAAAGTCATTACGGCTATTTTTTCGTCCGCTGTGTTTTTGCTTATAAACACAGGCCTGCCATCGCACTGCATAACCGTGGTGTAGCCCTCGGGATAAGTGTTTATTGCATTGTAGCTGGTTACCAACAAATTACTTACATTCATATAGCTTAACAGCGGATGTACTTCTTGCGCTATCAAATTCTTTTCCACGCCGGATACGCTCCTGTCGAGAACAATGCCCATTTCCGCCGGTAAAGCCGTGGGATTAACCAAGAACACCACGCCGTCTTGAGGTATTTCGGAAGGCATTGTGTGTTCAAAAATATAAAAGTCGTAACCGCTCAGTTTAGCAACACCGTTATCACCGCGAACCTCGTCTATATCCACATCCCAACGACCACGCACTGCGTTTTCAAATGACATAAGCGCCGAGCTGAAGAATATACTCGGTTTGGAGCTGGCGTACTGCACCTTCAATGTAGGCTTAACGCCGCCGTAAAGCGTGATAGAGTTGTCCTCGATTATGGCATCGCCCTCAAATGAAATGCTTACGCTTGCAGACGAGAAAGTATAAACATAATCGGTAACAGGTCTTTTGCTTCCGTCCGAGCGATTGGGGCTGTTCGTATCGAATATTACGGTAGTAACCTCGCCGGCGCGCAGATACCTGTGAAAGCTCTCCCTTATAGGCTCCATGTATTCGGCGTCTCCACCAAACACGTCTACATCGATAAAAAAGTCAACGTTTACTTCGGAGTTCTCGCCGTATGACACAACATCGGCGTAAAACGTGTAATAACCCTCTTCTAACACAGCACGCATGTCAAGCACTGCTACGTTTACTTCTTCCGAACCGCGCGACACATTCACGACGGTGACGCCGTTTTTGTTTAAGTACTGCTTACCTGTGAACAAATAGACTTCCGCCAACGGATTTTCCGTCGTTATATTTTCCGCTATTTCCATTGCACCCTTTATATCGGCGCTACCATATGTGCAAGCAATCGGATTGTTGTTGCTGTCGCAATCCGATTTCAGGCTGGCGAGCTTTTGCATAACGTCGTTTTCCCACTTGGAGTCCACGCGATAAAACTGCTTTTTGGCGACTTCTTCCGTAAGACCGTCTATTGTATCGCCCACATATCCGTCGGGATCTTCGATTTCAAGACATTTGGCATCACTGTCCGCAAGAATAATTGTGAGTTTACCGCCGTCCTTGAATGTTTTTTCTGCCAAATCGATAACACCGTCCACCGCTTGTTCAAACCGTGTATAGTGTTCATCATCGTAACGAGTGGTGGCAAGCATGCTTGCGGAGGCATCGATTACAATAACCTTTTCCTTGCTGCTCATCGTTCTTTCTTCCGGTACTGCGGGCTGAGTAAGTATCAATGCGAGCAAAACAAAAATTACAATTTGACAAAGCAGTATCAATAGATTGCGCAGCTTATTTATGGGCAACCGTTTCTTTTGATACTTTAAACTAAGCTTCCATACAAACGTACTGGAAACCAATTTTTGCTGATAGTTAGGTTTGATAATGTAGATTAAAAACAAACCCAATAAAGCAAGCAATCCGAGTAATCCTAAAGGTAAAAGTAAACTCATTCCATTATACCTACCTTTAGCAATTCTTCAAACAACACATTCTCGATGGGACGATCGGTTACTACCGAAATAAACTCCGCACCACGGGAATGACAAAAAGTTCTGAGCTCGTTTTGGTAATCGGCAAGCGCCTGCGAGTACGCATTAAGCATACCGCGGGTAATGCGCAGTTTCATATTGCGCTCATCCATGTCGTTTTCCGCTTCCGCGTCTATCATGTGCACCCTGCCGTCGTATGTGGGATCCACCTCTTCGGGCGTGAGTACCTGCACAAGCAAAACCTGACGTTTTTTAAAACACAAATAATCGACGGCCTTTTTCCAATCGCTTTCAGTAAAGAAATCCGAAATTATTACAGTAAGTCCGTCATTAGCCCCTGTCTGACTGTTTACAACAGCAGATGCAAGATCGCATTCTCCGCCAAACTCTATATTCTCCAGTCCGCGAATGGCACGGAAAAACGAATTTTTACCGACGATTGTGCCGTACGGATTTTGGGCGGCGCCGTCCTTAATAAGATTAAATGAAAGCTTGTCGGTATTATGCACAGCCAAAAATCCCAAAGCCGCAGCAACCCCAACGGAGTACGCGGATTTTTGGGGATTTACTCGTCCCATCGACGCGGAGCAATCGAGCATGATTTGAATATGCATTTGCCGCTCGTCGGTGAACAGTTTTATAAAAAACTTTTCGAATCGGCTGAATAAGTTCCAATCTATACGGCGAAGGTCATCGCCAAGCACGTATTCTCTGTAATCGGCAAACTCCACGGTTTGTCCGTAGTTGCGCACAAAGTGCTTACCACCGAAAAAGCCTGCCAAATCAGACCGAAGATTTAAAGCCAAAGTCTCTAACCGACTGAAAAAGTCATCATTTAAGTAAGAGACTGCCATTATTTTTTAGAAAATCTCCGCTTGGATTTTTTAGAGCCCGCATCGTCGGGTTCGTTGCCGTCCGCCGCAGGCGCGGGTTCGGGAGTGGATGTGGGAGTAGCTTGGTTTTCGTTTTCCGAAAGGTCAAGCGGTTTGATGGTCGGCTCCAGTTTGAACAAAGTTGCCATTTCGTCCAATATCATCTTTATAACCGCATCGGGAGAAACACGCCCCGCAATGGCCTCGAAGTTCATCTTCATGCGGTGGCGCAAAACGGGATACGCTATGGAGTTGATATCATTGTACGATACGTTAAATCTGCCGTTAAGTAGCGCCTTGACCTTAGCAGCGGAAATAATAGCTTGGCCGGCACGCGGGCTTGCGCCGAGACGCACGTACTTTTTGGCAGCCTGAGACGCACACTCGCTGTCGGGATGCGTTGCCGAGCAAAGAGTCATAGCATAGCGCAGCACCTCGTCTGCAACCGGAATCTGATTAGCCGTAGCGCGCATTTCCAAAAGATCCTCACCATTACACGCGGCCTCCGCAACCTCCGCCATCGTCTTTTGCGTAAGGCTGACTATATTCATAAGCTCGTCAAGACTGGGATTCTTGACAATAAGTTTAAACATAAAGCGGTCCATCTGCGCTTCGGGCAACGGATACGTACCGTCCTGCTCGATGGGGTTTTGCGTAGCCAAAACGAAGAACGGTTCGTTAAGCTTGCGCGACACACCCATAACGGTAACCGTGTGTTCCTGCATAGCCTCCAAAAGTGCCGACTGGGTTTTGGGCGTAGCACGGTTAATCTCGTCCGCAAGTATTATGTTACTGAATATAGGACCGGGTTGGAACTGGAAGGACGAATTGCCCTTGTCGTCCTTGACGACAATATTTGTGCCGGTAACGTCGGCAGGCATGAGGTCGGGCGTAAACTGAATACGCGAAAACGGTAAACTGAATACCCTGCCGAGCGAACGCACAAGACGAGTTTTACCTACGCCGGGTACACCCTCCAGCAAAACGTTGCCGCCGGCAATCATGGCGATAATCGTGCCTTCGACGATTTCCTTTTGCCCAATGACGTCGCGTTCTATCTGAGCAAAAATATTTTTGCACTGTTCGCTGAATTTAGCGATATTCTTTTCCGTAACCATATTTTACCTCTGTGTAAGCACGCCGCATGTAGCGGCGCGCAGATTGTATTTTACAATAATATTCCGAAGTACGCTTCCAACATTGCTACCAGTTCGGGCGGATAGCCGTCCGTGCCGTTTGCCAGCATATCCATTGCAAGCGCGTAATAAGCGTCATAATTCTCGCCGTACTGCGTTTCACCGTCAACAATTGTATTGCCCGGGGCTGTCGGACTGCCGCCACCACCGCTAGGCATTGGCGGAGCAGGCGTTTGATCGCCGTTATCCTGTTCGGGCTGATCGCCATTGCCGTCGGGCCCATCGGGATTGTCGGGTCCGTCTTGATTCTTGTCATTATCGGGGTTGTAATAATAGCTGAAACCTGAATCGTCCTCATCGTCATACTTGGCGAAAACAACCGTAACCGTCATATTTTTTTGAACATTGTCGGCAGAGAATTGAGTGGGCTGATACCCAACGATTTCGGGATAATACTCCACGCCCTTATCGTCTTCCCACTTTTCAATATAATAGCCATCGGCTATCACTGCTCTTGCGGACGAAACGCCGCCTTTTTTAACCTTATCGACGTCGCTGTCGGAATTACTTACCCTTATCGTTCCGCCTTCTTCCTCCCCGCCGACTTTATACGTTACGGTATAAGTAGGCACATTAGATCCGTGACCGAAACCACCGTAGCTGTCATCGGTGAACAATTCGTATAATGTCGGGATAACGCCGTAATCGCTGAGGCCGGTAACTACTGCCATACCTGCGCCGACCGTACCGGCAATACTGGCAACACAAATTATTGCGGTTGCGATTTTGGTTTTAATAAGATGACCGCCGCTCTTTTTGACAGCTGCTAAAAACGCAGCCGACGCGTCGGCGCGCTGGCGCTGTGCCATATACGAATTGTCGCCTTGGAGCTCGTACATAGTAACCATACGTTCGTCCAAGCCCGCACGGTCAATCCGTTTCATTACCTCCATATCGGTAAAGCTAAATAAGACAAAATAGAACAACAGCGTAGCGCCTATCCAAGCGGCAACGCCCAGTCCTATAGACAGCCACAAGCCCTTAAATTCGAAAATCCAAGTAATAAAAGCCACTATAAATATCACGGAAAAACCCACGGCCATTCCGCAAAGTACAGACTTGACAATTCTTTCTTTTTGCAAGTCGTTTCGACACTTTTTAATTACTTCGGCTTGGGAAGTATTCATAATATTTACCTCTCTTATTATATTGTACCACAATTAGCAAGTAATGTCACTCGAATTATGGCGTTTTGTATAATTTTTTTATACGATAGCTGTATTTTTTGATGCCCACAATACACGTTTGCCGCAGCATACCACTGCGGCAAACGAATCGGGTGTAATTAAGTAGTAAATGTACGCTGTGTTAACCTATAATGCGAACTAAGCATTGCCCTCGAAGGTTCCGTCGGCTTTCATGAATCCCATGTCCTCACTCCAGCCCCACACCAATTTTACGGCACAGTTTTCAAGATACTTTTTGCCTAACCAGTCTGCCGTCGGGCTGCCCAAGGAGTCGAAATAGACTACCGTGTCGGCATCGAGTCCCTTGAATGCGGAATTGTTGGGTGTAACGGTCTTTGCCAAAACTATGTGCTTGAGCGCTGTGCAACCGCTGAATACGCCCTCACCGAGTGTTGCCTTGGACGTTTTGCCCAGCGGATTTTTCTGCCAAACAACGGAAGTAAGATTTGCGCAGTTGTTAAACGCATAGTTGCCCAAAGCAACGGTATTTATGCTGTACGGAATAGTAATCGACGTGATGCCGGTGCCGGCCAATGCATACGTACCGATTCCTCTGAGGACGCCGTCCTCTTCATACGTAATCGATGTGAGCGAAGAGCAGTTGTAGAATACATAGCTCGCAACCGACGTGCCTGTAGAACAACCCGTGTAGGACTTAGGGAACGTTATAGACGTCAAGCTCGTGTTTGCAAACGCATAGTTTCCGGTATAAGCGAAATCGCAGCTGCCATCCGCTCTCTTCTCAAACGTAATTGTTGTGAGCGGGCCGTTTTCAAAC
>CAMWLQ010000012.1 GCA_947175195.1 uncultured Clostridia bacterium
CGGATGAAGTCATTGAGCTTGCACCGGTTAAAAAAACCAAAAAGACACTTATAATAATGATAGCGGGTATGGGAGTGCTTTTAGCACTTGCCGTAGCGTTTTTGGTTATGTACTTGGTCAAGCCGAGCGTTACCGAGGACAAAAATCACGTCAAGGATATTTCCTTGGTGTCGACATCGCTGTTTTCGGAAACCACTCAGGACGGGCAGGTTAAGTATTACGCGTCCATAGGCAACGAGTACACTGTGTATTCCACTTTGACGGTGGACAATAATTCCAGTACCAACGTTCAGTGGGATTTCGACCCGTCGTTGCTTGAAATCAAGGAGCAAAAGAATTCCGGCGAGCCGTCCTTAACGTTTATACCCAGAGTGGGTACGCACGGCAAGACCGCAAAAATAACGGTACGCGCTCCTTCGCAGGTTAGCGAGTACAAAACGGTCGAATTTGTTATTGTCAACCAGGGCGCGGAGGACATCCAGGTAACGCAGTACGGCGTGCGTAACAATTACACAACGGTGACAGGCGATAGTCTTGACAAGGAATTGCCCATTACCGTTCCGTACTACACAATGAACTCGAGCGCAAACAACCAGTCCATACAGGTCAGATTTAAGCAGCTCAGCAAATACAATCCCACCTCGGACGAATACGCAAAGCTCACTTCGGTCACGGTAGACGGACAACAATCGGACGCCGTAACCGTAACGTCGAGCGACGAATCGGTTATATCCATAAACGAAGATACGGTCACTAACGAAGGATTTTCGTTTACAGCCAAGGGTAGCTCTAACGACAAATACATAACGCTCACCATAACGGCAAACGTAAACAACGAAGACTGTAAAGAAATAGCAAAAACAATAAAGGTAAAGGTGGAGTCCAACGTTACGCTCGGCTATGTGGATTCCATGTACGTGTTTAACAAGCCTATAGTCGACGAAGAATTGATGGGCAAGGTGATTGCCACAAACAAGACCGCGGTCGATTCCACAAAGCTTAAAACGGAAATAAACAAGGATAAAACGTTAAAGGTTGTTGCGTTCAACGATCGCAACATTCAGCTGAGCAGCGGCAGCTCCGACTTTGCTTTGGTTTTGCCGTACAGCAATAACAACAGTATTACATACAACGACTTATTCAAGCATGTAATGCTCAACCCCGCCAATATACAATACGACGCGTCGGGCGAGGAGATGAAGACGGCTTGGTACAAGGATATTCAAGTAACGTCGTCGCAACCGACCGTTCTTCAGGTCACGCAAGACAGCACGACAGGCGATGTCAAGCTCTATCCCAGAAATGTGTGGACGGACAGTAAAAATAATGTCGAGCTTATAATCAAGGATAAAAAGACCGGCAGTGCGGGCGCGGAAATAAGAGTGCCTGTACGCATTGTCGCTCAAACAAACGACATTGAGCTTGCGTGCGGTACAAGCAAGACAACCACAGCAAAGCCTGATATAGAGGTAATGGCGTCCGTAGGCGGCAAGTACGAAGTAACGGTTACTTATACGTTTATCGCGCCCAGTTTGGATAGCGCCAAAACTCTTGCGGAAAACAACTGCTTGAATAACGTATACAAGCTGGATTTCGACCCTGAGGAAATGGACGTTACGCTCAAGGGCAAAACGCTTGTGCCCGACAAGGAAGAGAGTGCGTCTTTTGAAGATACGATTGCAAAGGTTACGGGTAGTTCGGGTGCGTCCACGCGTTACACCGCGACAATCACCTTTGAGATTACTGTCAAAATGGAAAACACAGGCTCCGCCGTGTTTACGTTTATCAAAAACGGCTCCGACATTTACGGTACGGACGATAATAACAGCCTTAAATCCAAGGATAAAGCATTTGAGCTGTCCGCCGCTTTCAAAATTACGGAAAGCGCCAAAACCGCGTGGATTATAAAGGACACCGATGATGACGGCAACGGTTTTATTAATGCGCTTAACATCGTCACCGAAAACAACACATGGGCGGGCAATTTTGTGCGCAAGTCGGATACCGAGGCTGAAATCTACGTGCAAAACCGTCCCCAAGGTACCGAATTGAGCATTGTATCGCTCGAAAACATCAAGCAGTTTGTCAAAGCCGACAAATCGTACTTTGAGATTAGAAATATTAATGCCAATTCCGGCAACGGTGTTTCTTGGAACAACACAACCAAAGTATTGTCGTTTACCGGTAGTACTACCGTTTCGAGCGGTAGTTATGCCACTGCGGTAAGTTTCGATGTTTACAATGTAAAACCCGACAAAATAGCAACTCTTCGAATCCTTGTTTATATTATCGACGCTGTTACCGATATACGTCCGATTGAGAGCAAGTCTACGGTACAGTACGACGCAACAAACAATGCGTCGGTAACGATTAATGCAAGCGACGTCAAGATAACGCGTCGTTTCGTTGACGAGGAAAAGAGTTTTACATTTAACAACGTTGATTTGTACTACGGCAACGACGTTAAGTTTACCAAAGAACCTACCGCCGACGGCTATACGTTTAAGCATGAAGGCAAGGAACTGTACAAGTTCGACAAGGATCACAAGCTTTCCACGCTTACCGACGTTTACGCCTACAGCTACGAAAAGGGCATCAATTTCGGCAACGTCGAGCTTGAATTTTTGCTCAACGATACCGATGAGTATCTCGGCAAGCATTTCGACCAAGAGTTTGTATACGGTCGGAGAATGAAACTGGAATTCGAGCGCAAGGCGGATAATGCGGCGCTGTTCAGCGACGTTAATTATCAAACCGAAATAACCCGCCACACGACAAACGGTTTCACCGTGTCCGTAAATCAAGATACCGACGCTGTTCTTTGTGCAACGTCTGTTATAGACATAACCATAAGCAGCGGCGCACAAAGAGTTTATATCGAGAGAAAAACCGAGGCGAACGGACATATCGCGCCCGTCCAAAAGGCCACGTTCAGCGTGCCGTCGGGGATAATTCCGACAAACAAAGATGAATCTCCGACCCAAGGCTTGTACTATACAATTACGTATCACGCGCCTGCAATAACGGCGCAGCATGCCACGTATGGTCCGTCTACCGTCTATTATGCGAGTACAACGGTTGCGCTTAATTTCTCGGTCAACAACGTAACGCGTGCCATCAGATCGATAGGCATTTACAGCGACAACAGCGGCGCTACGGAAAAATCGCTTGCGGGCAAGTCTCTTTTGTTCGGCGGATTTATCAATGAGCCGAATAAGTACGACAATACTATTTACGTAAAAGTTGAATACGAAACTCATCAGTCGTACTTTACGTCATTCGAGGCGGTGGAGTTGACGTTGCCGTCCTACTTAAAGCTTGACGGAAAGACTGCGGTTGTCGATGACGACGGCAATAATGTTTACACATTGATGCCCAGCGCGTATTCGACCGAAAGCACTTATGTCGAGATGTTCACTTTGACGATTACTCTCGACAAGGACAGTGCGGTAACCGCCGTCAAAACAATTCAGGTTGTTCCTGTCAATCACAAAGAGGGCAACAATAAGGTTTCGTGCACAGCCAACGTATATGCCGGTCTTAGCGCTTTGACAGTCAAAAACGGCGAGGACACCGTTGCAACTATTACAGCAGGCAATACCGTCACGTATTCCACTACGTTCAGCCTTAAAAATCCCGCCGACATCAAGTCGCTCAATCTCTCGTTCGTTTACGACGCAACCAACAGCAACGGATACGACTTGGCATACGATCATACCGGCGCGGGTCTTAAGATTACGGCTCCCACGACTGTGAACGGCTTTGCACTTACAAACAATATCAAGAACGCGCAATCGGAATATGCCATCGCTATTGCCAACGATATTACCAAGGTCGCTACGGGTAAACAAACATTCACCATCACGTTTACCGACGAGTATAACGGCACGGATTCCGACAACGTGTTTACGCTCAAAATCGAAATAACCGTCACAATGGATATTTACGCGCTTGCCTTTGCGGACGACACAAACACCGTGGTCACCGTAACGGGCGAGTCGAGCGGCAAGCAAACGCTTAATATCTCGCTCGTGTATAACGACGGAAACGCCATTGCGCAGCCCGATTTGTCCCTTATCACGACAAACAAAGTGCTTGACGTTTACGTTCTTGACGGCAGCGAATACAAAGAGTTTACAAACGGCATAACCGTAACTCAAGACTCGACCGACGCAACCGGCAAAAAATATATTGTCGAGATAAACAACAATATTGCACGTACCCAAGCGTACTATTTGCGGCTTGTATACGACAACGTAACGTACGACGGCAACAAGCATCTCCGTGCAATCACTATAAACACGCTCACTTCTCATATCGAGTTTGACAGCGCAAATACAATCAAACCCACGCAAGTACAGGGCGAAAGCTGTCCGTCCGCAAGCATTGTAGTGCAATCGGCAAGCGACGAATTCACACTTGTCGCCAACGTGGTCAACGACGGATCGGGCAACAAGGAGAGTGGCAAGCAGGCTACTTACGGATTGTATACCAATCTTAATTGCACGACCGTGGCAACGGGACTTACAGTAAATAACGGCGTAATCAAAGTGACGGATCCCGCGGCGATAAACGGCACTGTTTACTACCGTGCGCAGTATACCGAGCAAAAGACAGGTCAATCCTATACGCTCAAGGTCAAGCTCACATACACAGTAGCTCCGTCCGCCGTAAGTATAAACGGTGTGGATACAAATGCGTTTAATGCCGCAAACGACACGCTCACGCTTTACTACAGCAATGCAAGCAATTACACGCAAGCCGATTTGCTCGGCAAGATCGTTGCAAGCACTGCGTTTGGCAGGGCAGCGTATACGGCGGCTGATGGCGTAGCTTTGACAGTTAAGCTCCAAAACACAGCCGACAGCGCGTACCTCGATATTTCCGGTTACGTGCTTAAACCCAAAGCGGTAAACGGCAATGCCGTGACTACCGTTCCCGTATTGGTAACGGCTACCTATGCGGGCGTAGAGGTAACCAAACCCTACAACGTGCTCATAACGCCTGTCGCAGGGCTTACGCTTACGTCCACCAGCGGCACGCTCAATCTTTTGAACAGGAATTCGCAGTTGACCGTAACGCCGACCGTAGGCGCATACGCAGGCTTTACTCCCGCGTACACGTTGACTGCCACCCAAGGCTTGTTTGCAATCACGGGCAGCGGCAACGAAAAGACCGTTAAGCTGGCTGACAACACAGCGGCAAAGAAGGGTACATATACGCTTACCGCCGCTTTGCGCTATACGTATGCCGCAGGCACCGGCGACGGAATAACGTTTGTCGGACAGTTCGCGAGCAGCGCTACCTATACCGTAACCGTGGAAGGCGATTACAACTTGTCCTTCAACCTTATGTCAGGCTCGACCGCTATTGCGCCTTACAGCTCCGAGGCAACAAAGCATGCCGTGGTTGACAAAACCACCCCGTACAGCATTGTCATAACAAGCGACGACGCCGATTTTGACGTAACGTACAGCACAAAGCCCGTTGCGCTCGCAGTTGTTTCTATCGCGGCGTTCAGCGGGAAAACGGCTACTGTTACGTTAATCGAAAATGCAAGCGGCGCGTTTGCAATTACCGTTACGGCAACGGTGGGCGGGCAAACGTACGAACGCACGCAAAACTATTATTTCATGAACGGTGCGGACGTTTCAGCCAAGCTGTATATGTCGCAAAACAACGGCTCTACGTACACCGAGTTTAACAAGACGGAACAGAATATCGATTATACAACCACTCCGTACATGTTCAAGTACGAGATTACGGGCTTGCCCGAAGAGGCGATTGTAGATCTTGTTGTAAACGGCAATGTCACCAAAGGCAGCTTGACGATTGATAGCACCACCGGCAAGCGGTATTGCATAATCACCGCTACCAAGCCCACAACTATGCGTATAGGCGCCAAAGCTACTATAGGCAGCCGCATTGTCTATTTGGGCGACAAGACGGTCGAGCTTACTGCGACCGCGCCCAACTTTACGCTTAACGCAAACGACACCGTGTTGCCTGCGGAAACTGTAGATTTGTCCGTAACTGCGGCGATAAGTTTCCACGGCGATTACAGTGTTACATACCAAGTTATTGCAGGCGGCGCTTATGCCAAGATCGAGGGTGCTGTTCTCACCGCCGAAAAGAACGTAGTTACCGACCAAACGGTGATAGTCCGCGCAACCATTACAGTAAATAACGGTGCATATGCGGGCGAATATACCGTTGACAGGTCTATTACCGTCACGGGCGTTGCGCTGCCCACAATTCAGTGGAAAGACGGCGCCAACAAAGAGCTTTGCTTGGACGGCAAGAGTAATTACACATATGCGTCAACCAACTATACGTTTGACAATAACAACAGCAATTACAGCTATACGGGCAAAGTTACGTTTACCTTTGAGGCGCAAAACGGCACGCTTACAAAAGATACGGATTTCTCGTTCGACGCAACCGCAGGCACGCTTACACTAACCGCCAACAACAAGACAAGAGCGGGCGGTAGCTTGCTGCTTACCGTAAAGGCAACAATCAACAGCGGTGCGCATCAGGGCGAAAGCGTTACCGACACGATTACCGTGCGCGTATTGCCTATAATGAACACGACTGCAGGCGGCATCACGATAGGCAACGCCAAAGCCACTTACGACCTTAACGGATTGTTCAAGAGCGTATTCGCGCCCAACACCGCAAGCGGAACTGGCTTTGTTCAAAGCGGCGATAGCTACGCTATTATTTCGCTCACAGTGGACGACACGACTGATTTCGGCGTGGACGGCGCAAGCCTTATAGTCAAGAACAACTTGACAACCGCTCCCACCGCAAATGTTACCGCCACGGTACTCATTTCTTCGGGCGCATATGCGGGCACAACCGTTGTCGGCACAAAGACTATTAATGTTACTATCCCGTCATCTTCGCTTACTGAAAACGTACAGTGGAATAATACCGATTACAAGTACAACAATTTGACGCTTAGCAAAGCCAAGGTTTTAGGCAATGCTATATCGGGAACGGTGAGCGGCATAACGGTCGTCGTGCCCGAAAGCGTAGATGAATACGTGGCTGTAGCGGGCAACGGTACGGCAAGTCCCGTTGTATCGGTAAGCAAAGACTACGGCGCGTATTTCACTGCCACTGCGCCCGAAAAGAAATTCACATTAAACTACGTTGTTACGCTTACCGACGGCAAGGTGTATTACAGCTCGGCGCAATATACCGTAGCCGCGCAAAAGGTGAATATTACCGCAACGCTTGGCGTGGGAACCGTTGCCGAAAACGGCACGGCGTCCATCGACTCGGGCGAAACATCGATAATGCAACTGACTGCCGACAAAGGCTTTGACGTTGTTGTTACCAACGTGACTGCAAGCAACCTTGTAACTGCTACTTACGGCGGCAACGGCGTACAATTCAGTGCCTCAACAGTAACGTCCGACCAAAGTGTTACGGTAACGCTTACCTTGAATATTGCGGGACAGTCCACGGAATTTACGTTCAATTTGAATATTTCGGCCCCTATTACCGCTGCGCAGTACAACGCATCCAATACGGACAATATCGACTTTGCGGTCGATGACGGGAACATAGTCGGTCAAAATCAAAACAATGTTGTGGTGTCTACATGGCAGGCAACCGCAAATGCTCAGTATAAACGCGGAATATCGTTGGAAATTACCGCGCCGTCCGGGCATAATTTGAATGAATATTTCGATAGCTTGTCACTTAAAGATTCGCAGCACTCGGCACGCACGCCTGCAAGCCTTGAGGCGAATATGGTGACTATTGATTTCCATGACAGTTATTGGATGTCGGGTCACGATACTTCTACGTTCACATTGACGATGGCGTTTAATACGAGCAATGTAATTCCTTTGTCAACTATACAGGTCAAGTATATTGCCGGCAGAAACAACTCGGTGAACACTAGCGATATGACGATGCTGTATAGAGTGCAAGTTATAGGTGCAATTCCCGTCACGCTCAACACCAACGCCGGCAGCGACGACGTTCAATGCGAAAATTACACTTCGCCGCTGTACAAACATTCGTACAACTTGCCCACTCCCACGCGTATCGGCTACGAATTTTTGGGATGGTACACTGCTGCAATCGGCGGTGATTCGGTTGGCGAGGATTCTACTATTACCGATACCCAACCGCACACCCTGTATGCGCACTGGGATGCAAAGCAGTACACTATTAAGTACAACGCCAACTATGACGGCGCGGGCACAATTGCCGATACCAAAACGGTCGGATACGGTCAAACTTACGACGAACTGAAATCCGATCTCAATCGTAACGGTTACGAGTTTATCGGCTGGACGGTTGCACCTGCGGAAAACAGCCAAGCAATAACGCCGTACACGCTGGTTAAGCCCGAAAACGCCAACAACATAAATGAAATCACGTTGTACGCACAGTGGCGCATACTGTATTATACTGTTACGATCAATGCGGGCGATGGCACGCTGGACGGTACAAATAATACAATGACCGCACAGGTGCAATACGGCGGTTCGTTCACGCTACACAACTTGATTACGCCTACTCGCGACGGCTATCGTTTTGGCGGCTGGAGCGTTTCCGGTGCGACTGATAACGTTATCGACAACGTTACGATTGCCGCAAGCTGGATACAGTTGTATACAGTGTCGTTTGACGCCAATGCCGAGGGCGTAACCAATCCGCAGTCCGTGCAAATGGCAAACGGCGATACGTACGTACTGCCTACGCTCACGCGCGACGGATATGAGTTCGACGGCTGGTATAACGGAGAGGACGAGGTTGTAAGCGGCACTGAGGCAGCTCTTAGCGGAAATATCACGCTTGTCGCGCAGTGGAGCAAAACCACGTTTACCGTAACGCTCAATGCGGGCGACGGCACGATAGGCGGACAAACAACGTATACGTTCACCGTAGCAAAGGACACGCAGTTCTCTACGTATCTCAACGTTACGCCCACGCACGATGGATACAGCTTTGACGGCTGGTGGATAAACGGCGAAGGCGAGGAAGATGACGAAAAGCAAACCGCAGCAATAACCGTTACCGAAGATATTACGCTTACCGCACATTGGGCTGTAAACACATACACGGTAACGTTTGACGCGAGCGGCGGCACGCTTGCCGAGGGTGAGGACACCATAACAGTTACGTACGGACAAGCTTACGGCGAATTGCCTACGCCGACGCGCAGTGGTTATCAATTTGATGGTTGGCGTACCGAAGGCGGTACTTATATTGATAGCACTACCACGGTAGGTATCACCGCCAATCAAACGCTTTACGCGAGATGGTCGGATATTGAAGAATAAAGCGAATAAGAAAATCTACGAGGAATAAATATACATGGAAAAAATTTATACAGTGGACATTTGCGGCAGGGTGGAACACTTGCCCATACTGCCGTTGCCATCCGGCGTAAACATTGCGTTTTTCAATCTTCACGGCAACGTGGAGCTGACCGAGCATTGCGCCAAGCACCTTGCGGAAAGGGTAAAAAAGTACAATCCCGACGTGCTTATTACGGCGGAAAGCAAGGGCTTGCAAATTACGCACTGTGTAGCGCGAGATATGGGACATAAAATGTACGCCGTTGCGCGCAAAAGCAAAAAGCTGTATATGCAGGACGGCATAGAGGTGCAAGCCAAAACGATAACCACGGGCGAGGTACAACGCCTGTATCTTTCCGCGCACGACGTGGATTTGATTAAGGGCAAGCGCGTCGCCATTATAGACGACGTTATCAGCACGGGCGCTGCCAACGCCGCGCTCGAGCAGCTTGTGGCTATGGCGGGCGGAGAGGTCGTGTGCCGCGCGTTTGTGCTTGCCGAGGGTGACGCCAAGGATAGAAAAGGCGTCGAGTATTTGGCTACAATCCCGCTACTCTAACAAAAAAAGCGCTCGATCGAGCGCTTTTTTTGTTAGAAATTATTGCTGTTATTTCTGCACAGCGGAGCAAATTGCTGTTTTGCTTTGGTAATGTCCTCTTCCGACGCTTGTTCGGTTTTGTACATTCCGTTTTCCTGCATATAGCTGAACGCCTTGTATTGGTCGGCTGCCGCCTCGGTAAAGTTGGCGCGTATTACGTCGCGCAAATTCTCTTCCGCAGTTTCGCACAGCGCGGAGGAGTATAGCCGCACGATTTCTTTTTCCGAGCCGAGTACGTCGGATATTATTTCGTAGTCGTCAAGTTGGCATTTTTCCTGTGCGGTTTCACCACAGCCGCAGCTGTCGCCGCAGTTGCACCAGTTATCATGCGTTGCCGCTTGCTCGTCGCTCGGAGCGTACTGCAGGGACTTGTCGCTGTTTTCGTAATTTCCCGAGTCGTTGCCGTTGCCGTAGTCCTCGCCGATTTCGTAGTCTATATTGCAGCTGTCGCCGTTGCACGGCTTGTGCGAGCCGTTGCCGACGTTATTGTCGCCCTCGTAGCTGTCGTCATCGTTTACGTAAAGGTCCGAAAGGTCGGTAGTGGCTGCTTGCTCGTCACTGCCAAAGCTGTTGCCTATATATTCGTCGGACATTGTCGGATATTCGTCATAGCCGTCGGTGTCCGTTTCCACTATAAAGTCGGATGCAAACTCCTCGGGTATTTCGTTTTCGTATTCGGGGCAGTCGTTGTGATCGAGATCGTATTCGTTATCGTATTGCATAATTGTTCTCCTTAGTTTTTGTCGAGGTAATTGCTAAGCGTTTCGTAACGCTGTTTGTGTCCGTTGGCAAGGTTGCCGAGCGCGCATTTAAGCTGCTCGTTGTCCGTTTCGGACACGTAATTGCAGCATTTTTTGTACGCAAGCTTTTCACTGCGCATAAGTTCGCTCAATTCCGTAAGGCTTTTTGTAGTCATGAATTTCTCCTTCAAGTTCAAGTGATGTAAAATTAATATGTGTCGCTCGATTTGTTTTTATTCGCGCTTGATTTTTTATGTATATAATGTTAAAATATACGTATGGGCAAGATAACGGATATTCAAAAGCAAAAACGCAACCGCACGCGCGTCAGCATATTTATAGACGGGGAATTTGTGTGCGGGCTGGACGAGGTCGCCGCAGCCGCCGCAAGGCTCAAAATAGGCGACGAGATCACTGCGGACGATCTTAAAAGCGTAATGGAAAAGAGCGAGCTTAATTCGGCGTTCGAGCGCGCCGTGGGCTATCTTTCCATCGCGCCGCGTGCAAAAAAGGAAATATTCAAATATCTTGCCGACAAGGGCTACGACAAGGACATAATCGAGCAAGCCATAGACAAGCTGGTCGCTTATCACTATATAGACGATTATCTGTATGCGCAAACTTATATTAGGTCCAAATCCAAAAAATACGGCTCATTCCGAATAAGCGCGGAGCTCAAACAAAAGGGCATTGCGCAGTCGGTAATAGACGAACTGATGGACGATGCGTCGGAGGACAGTATAACTGCTATTGCCGAAAAGTATATCAAATCGCACAAGTCCGCGGACAGGCAAAAGCTGAAAAGATTTTTGGCGGGGCGCGGGTTTTCTTGGGACAGCATAAACAGCGCCGTGGCGCAGCTTTCGGATGCGTTTGACGGCGACGACGGGGATTACTAATAAACGGATAAAGGAGTGGCTATTATGAACAACACGGTGCTTTTGCCCGACGGTATAAAAATCGGACACGCGCAAAACGACTACACGGGTGTTACCTGCATACTTACCGACTACGCGGTGGGCGGTGTGTCCGTGCGCGGCGGCGCGCCGGGTACGCGCGAAACGGATATGCTGCGTGCCGAAAAGTCGCAGGGCTTTGTAAACGCCGTCGTGCTTTCGGGCGGCTCGGCTTACGGGCTGGAAACAGCGTGCGGCGTTATGGATTACCTGCGCGAAAACAACGTCGGATTCAAAGCGGGCGACAAGGTAGTGCCGCTTGTCGCGCAAGCGATACTGTTTGACCTTAACACGCCCGGAGAATACCACTATCCCGACAAGAACATGGGCTATACCGCCGCAAAGTGCGCGACTGCCGATAATATAGCGTTCGGCAATGTTGGTGCGGGAAAGGGCGCCACAGTAGGCAAAATTTTGGGCGCTATGGGGGCGTGTAAGGGCGGAATCGGCGCCGCCACGTGTAAGTTCGGCGACGTGTTTGTGACCGCTGTAATCGCTGTAAACGCGTTAGGCGACGTGTGCGATCACGCTACGGGCAAAATACTTGCGGGTGCAAGGCTGCCTAACGGCGAATTTTTGAATACTATGCAGGCTTTGACAAACGGCACGCTCGAACAAATAATGAGAATGCAAGCGGGTACAAACACGACTATCGGGTGCGTAATGACCAATGCCAAGCTGGACAAGGTACAGGTAAACAAGCTTGCCGCAGTTGCGCACGACGGACTTGCAATGTCCATTCGTCCCGTGCACACCGACGCGGACGGCGACACTCTGTTTGCGCTGTCTAAGGGCGACAAGACAGCCGACGTCAATATAATTATGGCGCTTGCCGTGGAGGCTACCGCGCGCGCCGTGGAAAATGCCGTTAGGTTATAATCGGTTAAATATGATAGGTATAGACACGATAAGAATATCACGAATCAAAGAGGCAATCGAAAACGCCGCGTTTACCGATAGAGTATTTACCGCAGCGGAGCAACGCTATTGCAACGGAAAGGCGAACAGCGCGCAAAGCTACGCAGGGATTTTTTGCGTAAAGGAGGCGGCAGTCAAAGCCTTGGGCATAGGTTTCGGCAACGGCGTTATGCCGTCGGACATAGAGGTCGCACATTCCGAAGGCGGCGCGCCAACGCTTAACTTTTACGGCGGCGCCGTGGAAAAATTCAAGCCGTATATTTCGAGCGTATCCATTTCGCACGACGGTGATTACGCCGTGGCTGCGGTCGAGCTGTCGAAAGGAGATTGCAAATGAAAAACGTTTTGAGTGCGGCGCAGGTCCGTGCTGCGGAAGAGCTTGCAAAACAAAACGGCGTAGGCGAAACATTTTTGCGATTTTCGGCGTCGCTTGCCGTGGCGGATATTATTTTCGAACATGTCAAAAACAAACCCGAAAATTCCATTGCCGTGTTTTGCGGCAGCGGCGGCAACGGCTGTGACGGCTTGCTTGCGGCGGCACGGTTGCGCACCGTAGGGCTCAACGTTACTGCGTACACCGTGTTCGATATAGCCAAGTACGACGCCGAAACAGTGGCGTATGTAAAAAGCGGCGGCTTGAAAGTAGAGCAGGCAAGCAATTATGACGGTAGCGCTACGCTTATAGTGGACGCGATTTTCGGTATAGGTCTAAACAAGCCGATTACGGGCGAGGCGGCTGAGCTTATAAACAAGCTCAATGCGCAAAAAGGCGCGTTCAAGATAGCCTTGGACATGCCTTCGGGACTTATTTGCGACACTGGCGATATTATGGGCACATGCTTTAAGGCGGACGAAACGGTCACTTTTTCTTGCTACAAGCCGGGAATGTTGTTCGGCAGCGGCAGGAATATGTGCGGAAAGATTATCGTAAAGGACGTGTTTGCCACCGATTCGGATATGCATGTGTACGAGGACGGCGATTTTCCCGCATACGTAAGGGAAAATACGGCGCACAAGGGCACAGCGGGCAGGGTGTACATTTTGGGCGGTTGCGGGTCTATGGTCGGCGCGCCTGTTATGGCGGGCGCTGCGGCGCATACCGCATACCTTAACGGCGCGGGCACTGTCACCGTATGCGTGCCGAGTGTGCACCGCGCGGCGATGTCGGCGCGCGCAACTATGTCCATAATGAAATTTATGCCCGACACGCCCGACGGATTTATCAAGTTCGACAAAAAGGAATTGGACGATATTGTAAGCATGGCATCGGCGATATGCGTAGGCGTTGGCATGGGCGCAAATCCCGAGCTTGGAAATATGGTCAAATATATTTGCGACAACTACGACAAAGCGGTGGTTATTGACGCCGACGCAATCAACGCGATTAAGGGCGACTACGACTTTATAAAATCGGCAAAGGCAAGGGTGATACTCACTCCGCACGTGGGCGAGTTTAAACGGTTGACGGACTTAGAGGCGACTGTGGAAAACGCAAAGTCGGTTGCCGCCGAGCTGAACGCAGTGCTCGTGCTTAAATCGGCAACTACCATTATTACCGACGGAAGGGAAGTACGGCTCAACATTACTGGTACGCCCGCTATGGCAAAGGGTGGTATGGGCGATATGCTGAGCGGTTGCATTACCGCGCTGACATGCGCGTATGACCCGATTGACGCGGCGACCGTTGCGTGCTACCGTAACGGCTTGGGCGCCGAGCGTGCCGTAAGCTCGTATGCGCAAATGATGCTCACGGCAAACGATGTACTCAATTTTGCTGAATATAAGGAATAAATCATATATATCTTTTGAAAATACTTGCAATCTATATCTAATTGTGATATATTAATAATACGGTTGCAAATTAGTTTGGGGGAGTACATAATAATGATATCCGAAAATTGCAAAGAGTGTGGAGCTCGTTTGGACAAGGGCTTTTATCTTTGCCCGAATTGTGGCGCAAAAAGACCGGATGAAGAATTGTTGAACAGTCCGAATATGGCGTACAACGCCGACGATTCGGACGCCGCACGGCGCTTTTATAACGGGATTTTATCGCGCGACAGAAAAAACGCCCAAGCATATTGGGGATTGTTTTTGCTGGATATGGGCGCGAAAGACGGTATTTTAAACAAAGGCCCGATGAAATTTTGCGTTTCTGCCGATAGCTATTTGGTGATGAATTTGACTGAAGAGCTTTATACAAGTATTGTTTTAAACCCCAACTATTTGCGGGCTGCGAGCCTTGCCGACGGTGAGCTTAAAAAGAAGATCAACGAGTTTTCGGAATGGCTCGAGGAACGCCACGGCGAACTCGAAAGGGAACGTACCGACCCCAAATTCAAAGCGCGAGCCGATGGATTAAGGGATTATTTTGCGCCGTCGTCTGCAACGAATGACAAAGAAAAACACGATGTCGAAGATGACCCGAAATCGGACATACCGACTATGGGTTTAGACATGGGCGCATTGTTTCTTCAATATTTAAAGGATACTACGCAGTCCGGCGAGAGTTCTGACGATCAAGTAGTGCCGCCTACCCCTACGCCCGAGAAAGAAAGTGCGTCGTTCGACCCTTACTCAGCCGCTTATGAAACGCATAAAAAGTCATCTAACGCCAAATCGTCGGACGGGGCAAAAACAACACCCAAAAAGGGAGCGCAACCCACAAAATCAAAGAGTAGCACGCCCAAATCTAAGACAACGGCAAAGTCAACCGGGTCAAAGAAAAGCAAAATGCCCGTAATTTTGGGCGGCGATATAGTGGCAACCGTCGTGTGCTGTATACCGATTGTCCTTGAATTGCTGTTGGTGCTGCTTATACCGCATATAAGCTTTCTTGCCAAAATCGACGGTGTGGCGAGGTGGGGCTGGGCGGCGTTGTCCGTGCCGATGCGTGTTTCGTTTATAAGCGTTATTGTTTTGGGCTTTTTTGTACAGGGACTGGGACTGTTCGACAAGCTGAATAAGCCGCTCGGCATGGTTACGCAAATCATAACGTTCGGGTTGTTTGTATTGTCCGCATTTGCGGCGCATAACAATGCGGCGTCGGTATATACGCAGTGGGGTATGGCGCTGCTTGTGCCTATATCGCTGCTTGTTACCGCATTTAGATATGTTACATGCGATAGTTTCGGTTTCTTGGACGATTTCAACTTTTGGTTTTACCTGCCGATTGCGATAGAGGTTATAGAATACCTGCTGTTCTTCTTGGTATTCCCGCTGATGTTTGACGTGTCCGCATCGCTTTGGGCGTTTGTTGCAATCACCGTCATCACAATGGCGGCAATAGCCGTATCGTCGTTTTGGGAGGATTTCCGTTGGATTGCAGTCGGTATAAACCTTGCCGTTATCGTGCTGTTGTGCGTTATATTTTGGCTGGGCAGGCTGTGGAATAGCGAATGGTTGTGGAACGGCGGCATTATCACCGTGGTTATACTTGCAATCGGCGGCTCGTGGTTTATTCACTGGTTTATTCATCGCAACGACGACGATAAGATTTGGAAATAATATTTACACAATAAATATCAAGTTTATATAGAAAAAAATCCTCGGCGTTTTGTCGGGGATTTTTCTTGCAATGTTTTTATTAAAATAAGTAGTTTATACAAACCCAAGCGAAATCAGCGTGGCGCGCTCTATCTTGCGCATAGCGGGCGCATCCAGCTCGCCGACGCGCGCTTTTAATCGGCGTTTGTCCAGCGTGCGGAGCTGTTCGAGCAGTACTACGGAATCCTTTGTCAGCCCGAACTGTCCCGCGTGAATTTCCACGTGCGTGGGAAGCTTGGCTTTGGTAATGCGACTTGTCACGGCGCATACTATAACGGTGGGCGAGTAGCGGTTGCCGACGTCGTTTTGGATAATGAGCACCGGTCGCACTCCGCCTTGTTCGGAGCCGATGACAGGACTCAAATCCGCATAATATATTTCTCCACGCTTGTACGCCGTCACAGCCGTTTTCTCCTTTGGTACTACAAGTTTGCCCAGTCCAGATTAATGTCCTTGCACTCTTCCGTGCCGGACTGCCAAAGCTCGTTCTGTTCCATGATATGCGCGTCGATAACGTAACGTTTCAGCAATTCCACGATTAAAGCGGGAACACTCATATTACGCGCGTTCGCGTTGCCGTTAAGTAAGTCGTTCAACTTGTCGTCCACCTCGATAAGATACTGCATAAATTTTTTCCTCGTGTGTGATAAATATACCCTTAGTTTGCATTAATCAAAAAAAGTTATGTACAAATTCCGTCGTTTTTCGACAAAACGCAATTTATATGCACAAAAAAACAGGCGAGCATTAAAGCTTGCCTGTTTTACGTATCGGTTTTATTTAATTAAATTATTCGGCTTTTGCCGCTATGCCGCAGTATACGGGCGGGGAGACCATGGGTACGCCGTTGGACGCAAGTGTGAGCTGTGAAATAATGAGAGACATGGACGAGAACACGTTGCCGCAAAGCATATTATAATCGTTGGCGGTAAGCGTGCGCAGCAGCTCGCGGAAATCTATGTCTTGTCCGACGTATTCGTCGTTAAGTGCGCGACGCACGGTGTAAACAGCGGTGATTTCAAATACGCCTTCCGGCTCGAAATCCATTCTGCGCACAACCTCGAATTCAACATTCGCACCGTCTTGTTTTTGGAAAAACACTTCGTCCTGTGTTCTGCCGCGGTAGTTGACCTGCTGGCGGATTTGCAGCCTGTCAAATGTTGCGCGGCGCAAAGTTGTTTGCATAGCGCCGTCTTTAAAGAGCTTGGATATTTCTATTTTCTCCATATTTTCCTCCGAAAAATTTTGGCTTTTGTCTATTATATATCATTTGCGTCGTAATGTCAATAAGAAATTAAGAATTCGGAATTGTGTACAACAAAAAAATGGGGCAATATTACTATTGACAAAAATATGAAAAAAGTTTATAATACATATTAATCTCATACACATAAAAGAGGTGTGCCAATGAAGTATTTTATATCGGGGCTTGTCAACGTAGAAACCAATTTACGTATACGCTCCTTTCCTGTTGCCTACTATCCGATAGACTATCCGTTTTTCGGCATAGACTCGTCCATATCGGGCGTGGGCTACAATATTTCCATGGCAGCCAAAACGTTGGGCGACGAAATAACATTGTCCACGCTGATAGGCAAGGATAACGAGGCGGATAGAATACGGCACAAGCTGGACGAGGGCGGTATATCCCGCGAGTATGTGTTTGAAACGCTGGACTGCACACCCGTATCGATTATACTTTACGAGCCGGGCGACGGTGGCAGGCGGCAAATATACTGCGATTTAAAAAACATTCAGGACATGAGCATTGACGCGGCGCGTGTGGAAAACGCCATACGTTCTTCGGACATTTGCGTGCTGTGCAATACCAACTTTAATAGACCGCTACTGCCTATGGCAAAAGCTGCGGGCAAAACTATTGCTACCGACGTGCACGTAATCAGCGATATTTACGACCCGTTCAACCGCGACTTTATGGAGTATGCGGACATACTGTTTTTGAGCGATGAGGATTTGCCCGTTCGCCCCGAACAGTTCTTGACCGACCTGAAAAACACATACAAGGCAAAGATTATAGCAATCGGCTTGGGCAGCGACGGCGTTATATTTTACGAGCGCGATACCGATACTATAACAAGACTGCCCGCATGCCAAATAGGCGGGGTGGCAAACACCGTCGGCGCGGGCGACGCGTTGTTTACGGCGTTTAACCATTACTACTTTAACGGTTGCTCGGCGACCGAGGCGATGAAACGCGCGGAAATCTTTGCCGCGCTCAAAATTCGCCACGCGGGCGGCGGCGCGGGTTTCCCGACCGAACAGCAGGTACAGGAGATTTATACCAACTACGAGTTTAAATGAGCGACAGAGTAATACTGCATTGCGATTTGAATAATTTTTACGCATCGGCGGAATGTGTTTCTCACCCTGAGTGGAAAGACGTTCCGCTTGCTGTTTGTGGCGATCCCACCAAACGGCACGGTGTGGTGTTGGCAAAAAACGAGCTGGCAAAAAAAGCGGGGATAAGAACGGGCGACGTCATTTGGCAAGCCAAACAAAAAGCGCCGGGTCTTATGGTAGTGCCGCCGCATTTCGAGCTGTACATGAAATATTCCAAGCAAATGTTCAAGCTGTACAACGACTACACCGATATGGTCGAGCCGTTCGGCGCGGACGAATGTTGGCTGGACGTTACCGGCTCGCAAAAGATTTTCGGCGACGGCAGGCAAATAGCCGATCTAATACGCGAGCGTGTAAAAAAGGACAGCGGACTCACTTGCTCGGTGGGCGTAAGCTTTAACAAGGTTTTTGCTAAGCTCGGCTCGGACCTGAAAAAGCCTGATGCAACAACCGTTATCAATCGCGCAAACTATAAGCGGCTTATATGGCGGCTGAATGCCGATGAAATGCTGATGATAGGTCGGCGCACGTACGCGCATTTGCAAAAGCTGAACATAATGACAATAGGCGATTTGGCGAACGCCGATTCCGCCGTGCTTAAAAGTCATTTCGGCATAAACGGACTTAAGATGAAGGCTTACGCCAACGGCGAGGACACCGAGCCCGTGCGTGAAGCTATATATTCCCGCGACGTAAAGTCGATAGGTCACGGCATGACGGCGGTGCGTGACATAGAAACGATTGAGGACGCGCGCGACATGATTTACTACCTAAGCGAAAAGGTGGGCGCGCGCATGCGCAAGGCGGGCTACCGCGGTACGCTCGTGTCGGTTGGTATGCGCGACAACGCGTTGTATTATATGTCCCGTCAGCGCGTAATGCCCGTGCCTACGTATTCGTCAACCGAGATAGCGGAAAACGCGTTAAAGGTGTTTAGCGACAACTGGAACGGCGATCCGATGCGCACGATAACAGTAGCGGTGTCAAAGTTCGTTTCGGACGATTTGCCGCAGCAATTATCTTTTTTCGACGACGGCACGCGCAACGGCAAGCTGGAAAAGCTTGACGAAACATTGGACAAAATAACGCACAAGTACGGCAACGTCGTACACCGCGCGTCGCTGATAGGCAAGGACTTTATTTACGACAAGACTGACGCCGAGGACTTTTTGCCGTTCCAGAGATAATTCGGAATTAAAAATCGAAAAAGTCACCGATTAATATTGTGTGACTTTTTTATTTGACTTTTTTTGACATTTATAAAATAAAGTGTTAGAATATCAGTGAAAGACAATTTTCGGGAGGTCGTATGAAAAAACGACGTTTTGGACTTGTAGCTTTAAGCTTTATCTTTTCAATATTTATGTGCGTTTGTCTTGTTGCGTGCGGTGGTGACGATGACGGCGTCAATAAAGACGGCAATAAAGACGGGGCAAAGGCGCTTGCCGCGCCCACGGTCAATATTGACAGCAACGGCAACGCGACATGGAACGAGGTAACAAACGCAAGCGGTTATGCGTTTAAGATTGACGACGGCACCGAGCAAACCGCCGAGGAGGGTGAGGTTAAGCTTGAAAACGGGCAGTCCGTCGCGGTAAAAGCCAAGGGCGACGGTGTTGGCTATGTGGATAGCAAATGGTCAACGCCCAAAACGTATAGGGCGCCCGCAAACAAGTTGACCGCGCCCGAAAACCTTACGGCTGTAATTGAGGGCACGGACGCGGGCAAGGTAATTTTAAACTGGAACGCGGTACAGGGCGCCGATTGTTACAAGTATGTTATTAACGGCGATGAGGGGAATGCGGTAACCGTTGATAATAACTCCGCCACGGTTGACCTTTCCGAAATCGACGCGTCAAGGCTTGATTCGACTTGGACCTTCCAAGTTAAAGCTATCGTTGACGACATGGAAGAAATTGCGGATGACGGCGATTATTCCAACCTTAGCGTTTCAAGCGAATATTGCGGAGAGGTCGAGTTCGCCATAGCCGACGACGAGATTTACACCGTAGCCGAAATTCTTAAAATTATGAATTACTACGGCGAAAATCTTCCTACCCGCGACTTTATGATTACGGGTACGATAGAGACGAACGGGGACGGCGACGCCGTGCTTGAAAACGGCTTTACGCTTTTCGGCGATTATGTTCCCGAATTGTATTTGGCAATAGACGAAAGACTTGTAGGACTTGACGTAACCGCAATCGGTACGCTTGTTGCGGACGGCACAGTCAAGGGGCTCTCAAGCTATCGTTCGGTTGATTTTGACGGTATTGCGGAAAACGATAGATACGCGCTTGTAATAGAAACGCTTAACGCTTGGGATATGCTTAAAGAAGATTCCAGGATAATGGGTGATTTCTATCTGCCGACTAAGCTTTACGGCGTAAATATACTGTGGGACGTGGACGATGACGATACCGGCGCTTTTGCAATGGACGATTACGGCAACGTTACCGTTACTTGCCCTGCAAGCGGGGCGGATGATATTCCCGTTATGCTCACTGCATTGTTGTACGTTGATAGCAATCATATGTACGATGAGGACGAGCTTACGTTTATGTTTGCAATTACGTCCGACACGCGTATTCAGCTCAACGCGCCCAAAATCAATATCGATCCCAAGACGGGCGTTGCGACGTGGAATAAGATCGAGCACGCAATCGGATACCGAGTCGTTTATTACGGATTTTCCGTTCCCGGCGATTACTATTCGGATTACGTTTCAAAGGATATTATAATCGCCGCCGAAGACAATCGTTCGGTGCAGTTGAAGGATACGTGGTGGATTTCGGTACAGGCGCTCGGGGACGGTATTGTCTATAAGAATAGCGAGGTAGACCCCAAACAGTACAATTATTATCCCGAAACAGTAGAGCCCGACGGCACGCCGCTGGAGTTTGATTTGACCAAGCTTACGCAAACAGGCGAGCTTAGCAATGCCAATTATATTTTCGGTTTGGCATGCGGAAATTCGAGCGTTTTTGTAAGCGCATCGGGTGAGCGCGTCGTGCTTGGCAATGACGATAGTAACGGCGTAGTTACGGGTACGGGGTTCATCAAAGTCGGCTCGGCAAAGAATAGCGGTAAAATCACGCTTACATTCAACAAAAAGATAACAGGCGTTGTAATTACCGCCCGTCAATGGAATAAAGATCAAAAAGATAAAATATCGGTAAACGGCTCCGAGCAGCAAACCGCGAGCAAAAACGACTGGGGCATTATGTACTTTAATTTTACCGCGAACAAGGCGTCGACAACGGTCGAAATCGACACCGACAACCGAGTGTTCATACAAAGCATAGTAGTTTACGTTGCGGACTGATAAAGCAAAACGCGGCGGACGTAATGTTCGTCGCTTTTTGTTTTACGGCATTTTATTTGACTTTTTTATGAATTTTTGATATAGTATAACTGCGACACAATTTAATAAACTATCAGGAGTGCTGTTTGCCAAATAGTACTTCCATTTCTCCTGTTAGTTGAGAATTGTGTCGCAACAATTATGGAGTGTACTGCTGGAGTGCGTTCCGTAATCGGAACGCATTTTTTAGGAGACAAGAATGAAAAGAGCGTTTAAAACAAAAAGACTGTGGCTTGATATAGTCGCAATGCTAATCGTTGTTTTGTGTGCCGTATGCTTTGTTGCTTGCGGTGATAACCACACGCACAGTTATGTTGACTATGTGTATAATGATGACGCAACGTGCGTAGCGGACGGTACGGAAACGGGCAAGTGCAAATATTGCGACAAAACCCATACGCGTAAGTCCGAAAGTCATCCTGCGACGGGAGAACATGAGTATTTTCAATACTTATGCTATGATTGCAATAAGATAGATCCCGCCGCGCCGTACACGGAAGGTCTTGAATACACCGAAATAAAGGATAATGAACAAACAGTAGGTTATAGTGTTACGGGTCGTGGTAACACGGGGTATAACAAATATATCAAGATTCCGAGCGAATATAACGGATTGCCCGTGACGACGATTGGAAATGAGGCATTTTCGGGTAGCGCTATGTTGTCAGTAATGATACCGGATTCAGTCACGAGTATAGGTGACGGCGCATTTGCCTCTTGCTATATGTTAAATGGCGTAGATATACCGAATTCAGTCACGTATATCGGATTATGGGCATTCCAAAATTGCTCCCAATTAATTGATGTGACTATACCGAATTCGGTTACGACAGTCGGTTGGAAAGCGTTTGATTGCATGCGATTGAAATACACGGAATACAAAAATGGATTATATTTGGGCAATGCGGATAATCCGTATTACGTTTTGATCAGTGTCAAAAATGAATCTGTTTCGTCTTTCGTCATTAATGGTAATACTAAAATTATTGCGGATTTGGCATTTAAGTATTGTAGATCATTGACCGCCGTAAAGATACCTGATTCGGTCACTAATATGGGCAGGGGAACATTCTATTCGTGTAAATCTTTGAAGACTGTGAATATAGGCAGCTCCGTTACCGATATAGGGGAATACGTATTTCGTTATTGCAACAGTTTAAAGAATGTCGGTTTTAACGGAACAACGGTGCAGTGGGAATCTATTCCCAAGAGTGATACGTGGAATTTCGGTAGCGCAATCAAAACCGTCGTATGCACTGACGGCAAGATAACGTTATAGCTATTGATAATACGTTTAGCGGCGGACTAAGTTCGTCGCTTTTTGTTTTGCGGAAAATTCGTTTGGGCAAAATTATATTTGTGATAGGTGTAGGTAATTGACATGCTGTCGAAATTTGTGGTATAATATACGGCACGGTATTTGGAGAGAAATAGATTATGGAATTTAAGTTACACAGTCCGTTTAAGCCGACAGGCGACCAGCCCGAGGCGATACGGCAATTAGCGGAAGGAATAGAGGACGGGCTCGCTGCGCAGGTGTTAAAGGGCGTTACGGGCAGCGGCAAAACGTTCACTATGGCAAACGTAATCGAGCGCGTACAGCGCCCGACGCTTGTGCTTGCGCACAACAAAACGCTTGCCGCGCAGCTGTGCAACGAGTTTCGCGAGTTCTTTCCCGAAAACCGCGTGGAGTTTTTTGTCAGCTACTACGATTACTATCAGCCCGAGGCGTACCTGCCGTCAACCGATACGTATATCGAAAAGGATTTGGCAATCAATGACGAAATAGATAAGCTGCGCCACAGCGCGACCTGTTCGCTGCACGAGCGGCGTGACACCATTGTTGTCGCGTCGGTGTCATGCATTTACGGCTTGGGCGCGCCCGAGGAATACTATAGGCTCGCTTTGTCAGTTCGTCCCGGTGATATAATGACGCGCGACGCGCTTATATCGCGGCTTATAGATATTAACTACAAGCGCAACGATCTTGCGCCCGAGCGCACCAACTTTCGCGTGCGCGGCGATACCGTGGATATTTTTCCCGCAAGTATGTCCGAGCACGGTATACGCGTGGAGTTTTTCGGCAACGAGATAGACGGCGTCAGCGAGTTCGACATAGTGTCGGGCAATATAGTGTCGCGCCTGTCGCACGCGGCGGTTTTTCCAGCCAGCCACTATGCGGTAGAGCATGACAAAATGCTTGGCGCAATCGAGCAAATAGAACGCGATTGCGAGGAACAGGTTAAGTTCTTTACCGACAACCACAAGCTTATCGAGGCGCAGCGCATAGGCGAGCGCGTGCGGTACGACGTGGAAATGATGAAGGAAATAGGGTACTGCTCGGGTATAGAAAACTACTCGCGTTACTTTGACGGGCGTAGGGCGGGTGAGCCGCCGTTCACGCTGCTCGACTACTTTCCCGACGATTTTATAATCTTTATAGACGAAAGTCACATGACAATACCGCAGCTCCGCGCAATGTACAACGGCGATAAGGCGCGCAAAACCGCGCTTGTGGATTACGGCTTTCGCTTGCCTGCGGCGTTCGACAACCGTCCGCTCAAGTTCGACGAGTTTCGCACGCGAATAAAGCAAGCAATATACGTGTCGGCAACACCCGCGCCGTATGAGCTGGAACTCACGGGCGGGCGATACGTAAACCAGTTGATTCGTCCTACGGGGCTGTTAGACCCGCCTGTGACCGTCAAGCCCACCAAAGGGCAAATAGACGACTTGCTTACCGAAATAAAAGACACGGTGGAAAAGGGCGGGCGCGTGCTTGTAACTACGCTTACCAAGCGAATGTCGGAAAGCCTTGCCGATTATCTTGCCGAGCAGGGCGTAAAGGTCAAGTATTTGCACAGCGATATAGACACAATGGAGCGGGTGACGATTGTCAACAGCCTGCGCCGCGGCGACTACGACGTCGTGGTCGGCATCAACCTTTTGCGCGAGGGCTTGGATATTCCCGAGGTGCAGCTTGTGGCTATACTCGACGCGGACAAGGAAGGCTTTTTGCGGTCGGAAACCTCGCTTATACAAACTATAGGCAGGGCGGCTCGAAACAGCGAAAGCCGCGTCATTATGTACGGCGACGTTATAACCAACTCTATGCAACGCGCGATTGACGAAACGCAAAACCGTAGAACGGTGCAAATGCGTTATAACGAGCAAAACGGCATAGTGCCCAAAACAATAATCAAGGCTATCAAAAACACGATAGAGATTACCGCCAAGCAGTCTAAGGTAGAGCTTAAAGACATTAACAAGGAAATGGACAGGCTGCGCGCGCTTATGGCGACTGCAAGCAAGGAACTCGACTTTGAATCGGCAATACAGTACCGCGACAAAATTGCCGAGCTGCGCGACCTGCAGCGCGACATGGCAAAAAAGAACGCATTACGCAACAAAAAATCGTAACGAAAAATATTCGCATTTACCGACGGAGATAACATGGACGATAAAAACGAAATAGTCATAAAGGGCGCGCGTGCGCACAACCTTAAAAACGTGAGCCTATCCGTGCCCAAAAATAAACTTGTTGTGTTTACGGGCGTGTCGGGCAGCGGCAAAACCTCGCTTGCATTCGACACCATATTCGCCGAGGGACAGCGCAGGTACGTCGAGTCGCTCTCGTCGTATGCGCGTATGTTTTTGGGGCAAATGGACAAGCCCGACGTGGACAGCATTGACGGACTTTCTCCCGCCATATCAATCGACCAAAAAACGACGGGGCGTAATCCGCGTTCCACCGTAGGTACTGTCACGGAGATTTACGACTACATGCGCCTTTTGTTTGCGCGTGTGGGCGACGTTTACTGCTACAACTGCGGTGCGGAAATTCATCAGCAGTCGGTGGACGAGATTGTCGACAAAATCATGGCGCTGCCGCAGGGTAGTAGGGTTATGATTATCTCGCCGGTGGTGCGCGGCAAAAAGGGCGAGTATTCCAAAATGTTCGAGGACTTTAAAAGGTCGGGATATTCGCGCTTGCGCGTGGACGGAATCATCTACGGTATCGACGAACAAATCAAGCTCGACAAAAATTCCAAGCATGATATTTCGGTCGTTATAGACAGGCTTGTGATTGAACAGGGCATACAGCAGCGCCTTACCGATTCGGTGGAAACTGCAATCAAGCTTTCGGACGGGCTTGTCATAGCGTTTTACGACGACAAGGAAATACTGTTCAACACGCAATACACTTGCGGCAACTGCGGGCTTTCGCTGTCGGAGGTAGAGCCGCGCCTGTTTTCGTTCAACTCGCCGTTCGGCGCGTGTCCCACGTGCGGCGGCTTGGGCTTTCTTTCTAAGGTCGATCCCGATTTGCTGTTCTTCGGCGATTCGTCCATTGCCGATTTGTTGGACGGCGGACAGCTCGATTCCACGCAACACTTTGAGCAATGCCTTGCGGCGCTTGCCAAAAAGTACGATTTTTCGCTTAAGACCCCGTTCAAAAAGCTGGACAAAAAGGTGCGGGACATCATTCTTTACGCCAAGGACGAGCCGCTTGTTGTGGAATATACGACGGGACACTATCACCGCAGCGAACGCATTGCATACGAGGGCATGGTTACGTTTTTGGAACGCCGCCTTGCCGAAACGACAAGTGACGGCGTGCGCTGGCGCATAGGCAGGTTTACCAACTCTCAGCCCTGTCCCGACTGCGGCGGCAAGCGACTCAAAAAAGAAGCATTGTCCGTGCGTATAGGCGGCAAAAATATAGACGAGCTGTGCGCAATGCCCGTCAAGTATTTGTACAAATTCTTTGCCGATTTGGAGCTGTCCGATTCTAAAGCTATTATCGCCGAGCGCGTGCTCAAGGAAATCCGCACTCGGCTGGAATTTTTGATGAACGTCGGTTTGGAATATCTTACCTTGTCGCGGTCGGCGCAAACATTGTCGGGCGGCGAGGCGCAGCGTATAAGGCTGGCAACGCAAATAGGCTCGGGGCTTTCGGGCGTGCTGTACATTTTGGACGAGCCGAGCATAGGCCTGCACCAGTGCGACAACGCTAAGCTTATCGGTACGCTCAAGAATTTGCGCGACCTCGGCAATACGCTGATAGTTGTCGAGCACGACGAGGACACTATGCGCTCCGCCGACCACATTGTGGATATAGGACCGGGCGCGGGTATTCATGGCGGAAACGTTGTAGCGCAAGGCGGTATGGACGATATTATCGCCTCGGGCTCGGTAACAGGCAAATTCTTATCGGGCGAGCGCAAGATACGAACGCCCGAAAACCGCCGACTTTCGGACGAATATATCACCATACGCGGCGCGGCGGAAAATAATTTGCAAAATATTACCGTCAAAATCCCGCTGGGCGTGTTCAACGTGATTACGGGCGTGTCGGGCAGCGGCAAATCGTCGCTTATCAACCAAACGCTTTATCCCGCGGCTGCAAACCGTTTTAACGCCGTAAAGCAGCGCGTAGGCAAGTGCGACGGCATTGACGGGCTGGAAAAAATAGACAAGGTAATCAATATCGACCAAAGCCCCATAGGCAGGACGCCGCGGTCAAACCCCGCCACGTATACTGGCGCAATGTCCACCATACGCGACTTGTTTGCCGATCTTCCCGCCGCCAAGGAACGCGGCTACGGCTCGGGACGGTTTTCGTTCAACGTTCGCGGCGGCAGGTGCGAAAACTGCGAGGGCGACGGCATAATCCGCATAGAGATGAACTTCTTGCCCGACGTGTACGTGCCGTGCGACGTGTGCCACGGCAAGCGATTCAATCGCGAAACGTTGCAGGTAAAATACCGCGACAAATCAATCGCCGACGTTTTGGATATGACGATTGAGGAAAGCTATGAGTTTTTCAAGAATATTCCGTCGCTCAAGCGCAAGCTGGGCACGCTTTTGGACGTAGGACTGGGCTACGTCAAGCTCGGTCAGCCCGCCACAACGCTTTCGGGCGGCGAGGCGCAACGCGTCAAGCTTGCCACCGAATTGTCCAAGGTGTCAACAAACAGCACGCTGTACGTGCTGGACGAGCCTACAACGGGCTTGCACTCCGCCGACGTCGAGCGGCTTATAGACATACTTTCGCGGCTTGTGGACAACGGCAACACCGTAGTTGTGATAGAGCATAACTTGGACGTAATCAAATGCGCCGACCACATAATAGACTTGGGACCGGACGGCGGCGACGGCGGCGGGCTTGTAGTAGCAAGCGGCACGCCCGAGCGCGTAGCGCAAGTTGAGCAAAGCAAGACCGGACAGTATTTAAAAGGTTTGTTGGGTAAGTAAATAATATACGCCGACAAAAGAATAATCTTTATAATCAAAAATCATACTACGAATATCATGTTCGTAGTATTTTTAAAATCTATAATTACGTTTTTGGTCGTGTTTTTTGTAATACGGCTTATGGGCAAGCGACAAATAGGCGAAATGCAGCCGTTTGAGCTGGTTATCACGCTAATCATAGCCGAGGTGGCGTGCATACCTATGAACGATCCGTATATACCGCTGTATTACGGATTGATACCCATTTTTACGCTGGCGACGTTGCACATTGTGCTGTCGTTTATTTCGCGCAAGTCGGTAAAGGTGCGAAAGCTACTAAGCGGTAACAGCCTTATCGTAATCGACAAGTCTGGTATCAACTACAAAAACATGCAAAAGATGAATATGAACATAGACGATCTTATCGAGGCGGTGCGCACTGCGGGCTACGTCGATTTTTCGCAAATCGCCTATGCTATATTCGAAACCAACGGTCAGCTTTGCGTGGTGGAAAAGGAGCAGCCGCAGGGAGGGGAAGAAAGCAAAGAGCCGCAAAAGACGTTGTTGCCATTGGAGCTGGTTGTAGACGGAAAGTATAATGCGCACAACCTTGCGCTTTCGGGCACCGACCAGTCGGAAATCCTGCGCGTGCTGGACGAGAACAAGCTGCGGCTCAGCGACATATTGTACGCCGACGTTCGTCAGGACGGAAACGCGTACTTTGCGCCTAAGTATAAGCCCGCGTTTTGCTGCCCGATAACAATAAACGGGGGAAATAACTGGTGAAAAAGGTTGTTGTTATTTTGGTCGTGTTCGCACTTATGCTCGGCGCGATGATAGGCGAAATTGTTTATGTAAACAAGTTTTATAACGGATTGCAATCCGATTTGGAGACCATTGCCGTAAGTATAGACGCCAACGAGGAACATGTGGATAATGTTCAAACTGTGGCTATGTGCGACAAGCTGGTAAAAAAATGGGAAAAGGGCAAGCGAACATTGCTGATGCTGCAAAACCACAATACCGTGCGTAACCTCGACGACAAGATTGTCAGCCTGCGCGGAGTGGTCAAATCGGATAATTATAACGACGCGGTTATATTTGTTCAGTCCGCAATAAATTATATAGACGACGTATTGCTCGACAGTATTCCGTACCTTTCCAATATATTCTAATCGTATTCTAATGCTCACGACGGAAAAATCTATTGCTTTTTAAAGAATAATGTATTATAATTAACCCGTGGAGTTTATAGAGTTAAAAAAGCAGCTTAAATCGCAAAAGCCCGCCCCGTGCTATGTTTGCTACGGTGACGACGATTTTGTATTGGACCGCGCGTTGACGCTGCTCACTGCGCTTGCCGCGGAGCCTAAGCCGTTTAACTGTGTGGATAGGGAGTTCGCAACCTCGCGCGATTTGACGGACGAGCTTATGCAGCTGCCGCTTATCGGCGATTACCGCGTGGTAGTAGCTCGAGGCAAGGTGGACAAGGCGGCGGTAGAGAAGTATCTCGAAAGTCCCAATTCCGCAGCTGTATTGGTGCTGCCCGTATACACTCCGCATGACAGCTGGAACAGAGCGGGCGCGCCCGATATTCCCAAGGGCGGCGTGGGCGTAGACTGCAACAGGCTGCCGTTGAGGCAAATTATACCGTTTGTGACGGCGTTGTGCACGCGCACTGGCACAACAATGGACGAAAAGGCGATTACGCTGTTGTGCAACCGTTGCGGCGGATATATGACGCGCGTAAATTCGGAAACGCAAAAGCTTGCATTGCTAAGAGCGGGTGGGCAAATAACCGAGGCGGACGTTACGGAGCACGTAAAAGCCGATACGGAGTTTGTGGTGTTCGAGCTGTGTGACAGCATACTTGCGAGCGATCCCGCGCGCGCTTTGTCTATAGTGGACGGCATGGCAAAGAACAACGATTTGGTGGCGGCGTTCACGCTGATTTACAATAGATTCCGCAAGATTTTCGCCGCGTCCGTCGATCCGGACGGAATTGCGGGCTTGGGTGTAAAACCGTACCAGGTGAGCAAGCTGAAAGCCGAGGGTGCCGCTTACGGCAAGCTTAGGCTGAAAAAGGTACTCGACGCACTGGAAAGTGCCGATTACGGATATAAGACAGGCGCGACCACCGTGTATGATGCGCTTACATGCTTTGTTGCGCAAGCGGCATACGCTAAGAATTGATTACGAGGTGTAATTTGATAGATATAGCAAAAAAGAAACTGCCTTCGCCCATACTGCCGATTTTGGCGTACATAAGCTATTGCGCCGCAGGCTGGTTTGTCGCGCGTGGTGACATTGCGTACTACGTAGGTCAACTGAATATGGGCGATGTATTTAGTCATGACGCGTTTGCGTTCTTTTTGGGCGGACTTGTTCCGTTCGCGCTGTATATGATAATTACGCGCTTTGTATTCAGGACAATGCATATGCGGTGCGGCGGTGACGTAAGGTCGATCAAGTACGGACTATACTTTGCTGTCATAGCAGCAAACATGTTGCTTTTTGCGCTTAAATTCATTTATATATCGGCGCCGCTGTATTCGGCGTTATTGGAAATAATTTTGGACCCCGTTGTCACGATTGCGTTTGTATCGCTTTATTTGTGGTATGCGTTCAAAATGCAATATGTGGAAAAGTCGCGGTTTCGTTTTGTGCTCACTCAAATACTCGGCGCTTTTTTGGCAATGTACGGATTACTCGCTATGATTAATCTGATTATCGCGGTGGCGTAGGTGACGGTATGAAAAAACGCTTTGCAATTTTATCGCTTATATTGTGTGTGGTAGTTGCCGCGATGTGCCTTGTGGGTTGCTCCGATCATGGCGCGCCCGAGCATTCAACTCAAAACCCGACGTATACGATTACGCCCGAGCAGGTGGAAACGGAATACTCCAAGTTTATGACCGAGGACCGAGTGGACCGTACAACGTTTACCGACGGCGAAAAGGCAGCCGCGGAGTACCTTGTAACCCGCTTGAAGGAAATGGGGTATGATGACGCCGATATGCAAGAGTTTACTGCGAGTGAAAACGAAATTACTGGCTTGAAGAGTCAAAACGTAGTCGCGCATATCGGCTCGGAAAGCGACACGGCAAAAAATGTTATTATCGGTGCGTACTACGACAACCGCAACAAAGCGGCATACAACGGCGCAACGCCCGACGGCGGGGAGGGCGCTGTTTCGGCGACTGCCGTTGCAGGAGTGCTTAGCGTAGCCGATTATTTGGCAAACCATAAGTCCGCGCTCGATTCGCAGCTGCGCGTGACGATAGTGTTCTTCGGCGCGTCGTACGTATCCAACGACGGCGCACAGGCGTTTTTAGATAACATGACCGACGTCGAATATCGCAACACAATACTGATGATAGAAATGCAGCGGCTGTGCGGCGACCATGTTTACGCATTTTCGGACGCGCGGGAGACCAAGCGCGAAAAGTTTTTCGATAGGGTAGCTGCTGACAACGGACTGAATATTTATAAGTCCACGTCGAAAACTCCGTTGATAACAGGGCTTTCGGCGCTTGACGGAATACCGTATTATCAATGGGCGCACATAGGCACGTTCAGTGTTTTCTTCAACGCGGGGGTGCCTACTTTAAATCTTGTGTGCGCTAACTGGGAATCATCCAATCTTTCCGACATAGAATCTACAAAGCATGACAATCTATTGTATTCGGAAAACGACACCCTGCGCAACGTTAAAACGTACAATCCCGACTATGCGCAAAAAATAGCTACCGCGGCAAGCTTGACTGTGAGCGCGTTGTTCGACAAAGAGTTTATAGACGTTATGGTGTACGACCTAAATAATTTCCCAAACACCGACACGATAAGCGCAGTTTGGATTTGGTATCTTGTGGTGTTGCTGGCTGTTATCGTGTGTGCCGCAATAATGGTAGCTGTAAGCGCGCATCTCAAAAAGAAATACCCGATTGTAATTCAAGCTCCGCCGCAAATGAAAATGGCGGTATTCGGTATGGATTACGAGGATAAGAGCTCGGCGGATATATTTATCGACATACGCGAAAACGGCGTTGATGGCAATATATTCGACGGCATAGAAAACAACGCGCCCAAAAGCACCGACCCGTTCGACGATATTTTTCCGCCAAGCGCTCCGACCGATAGGGGAGATAATAACGGCGGTGACGGCAATAACAATCGTGGCGACGATCCGTTTGACAATCCTCCGACCGACAACAATAAATAACACAACAAAAAAGGCGCTGTTATCAGTGCCTTTAATTTTACTTTATTTAACTAAACCAACCGCTTATTGTATTGCCGAGATTGGTAAAGAATTGCGAGATTCCGAATTTGCTGAACATATCCGACATGACGTGACCGAAATCGAACGTGTCCACAGCAAGCCAGCACCACAGTATGACCACCGCAAACGTTGCCACTATAAGAATTGCAATATTGATTAAGCAGCTGCGCAAGTTGATAGGGCTGCGCAGTTTTTTGAGTTTGGTGTTTGGATCGTTGCTTTCCTTAATCGCTTGTTCAAGCTGCGCCGCAGTCATTTGATCGGGCGAAAGATTGGAAAGCGGAACGGACGGCGTACCCGCGGAGGGCATGCCGTTGGATGCGGTGCCTGTGGGCGGTACTCCGCCTGCGGGTGCCTCACCGCCTTTGCCTTTTTTGTCCTTGCCCTTTTTTTCCTTTACGGGTTTTTCTTTAGCGGGCTTAGCGGGCTTTGCTGTGTCTTTTTTTGCCATAGCATCCTCTAATACAGTAATCTAACATATAGTATATAACATACTTCAAAAAAAATCAAGTACTTTTTCGGAATTGCTTATATTAAATTCTAAACCTTATCGGCGTAAAACATATATGAGTAGGGGAATCAATGAAAAAATTTTAATAAAAATTGAAAAAAATACGCGCAAAACAATTGAAATTAAAAACATAATAATGTATAATTTAAATAGGTGCTGGTAATATGTGGTTTTTAACAAACATTTACAATAAAATGGCGGCAAAGCCGTGGGCGTGCGCAATAGATATTGTGCTTGCCGCTTTGCTCATTTACGGCATGATTGTCTTCCTCAAAAAGAACAATGCGGGCAAGCTTATAGCCTTTGTACTTGTTTTTGTTGCGGCGGGCATAGTGCTCTCGTCCGAATTTATGGATTTGCCCGTAGTCGGATCGATTATGCGGTACGGCATAATTATAGTCATTATCGTAATAGTGTTTGTGTTCCCCGCAGAAACCAAGCGCGGCTTGCTTAAGCTTGCGTCGTCGCGCGACACGCACGAGCAGTATACCACCGCATACGACGTGTCGGACGAGGATTTGCACGCCGCAATCAACGATATTGTACGCGCTGCACAAAATATGTCCAAAAAGAACGTGGGCGCGCTCATAATTATTTCTACGCAAAACCTGCCCGAGCACATTATCGATTCGGGTACCAAGCTGGACGCGGTGCTGTCTTGCGCGCTGCTCGAAAGTATTTTCAACACAAAAGCGCCTCTGCACGACGGGGCGGTGTTTGTGCGTGGCAACCGCATTGTGGCGGCAGGTTGTTTCCTTCCGCTGTCGCAGTCCAATGCGATAGACAAGGAGCTGGGAACGCGCCACCGTGCAGGCATAGGCGTAAGCGAAAACTACAATGTTCTCACCATCATCGTATCGGAGGAAACGGGCGTTATTTCCATAGCGCAGCATGGCGAGCTTACCCGCTATTTCGATTCGCAAATGCTTACGGACAAACTGGAACAAACCTACGGCTTGCAGGCTACGCCCGAATCTACGCGTAAGCACCACCGCCGCAAGGAGGGTTAATATGAACAAGCAAAAACAAGAAAACGCCAAAAAGCCCAACGGCTTTGTCGCATTGCTCAAAAAGATATTTGTACACAATTTCGGATGGAAGGTGCTGTCCATCGTTTCGGCGGCTGTAATTTGGGCGCTTGCCGCAGGATTACTTTAAATTGCGTTTTGCATAAGCAATATCGTAGTGATTGATTAGAGCGGCAGAAATGCCGCTTTTGTGTGCGGGGATAACGATTGCCAATCCGCGCAAAAACTATAACAAAATTATGTTATAGCGAATATATTACATACGGAGTACTGTAGATGAAGGCAGTTAAATTCGGCGGCACTTCAATGTCCACTGCGGACAGCATTATGCGCGTCGCAAGTATTATCAAGCAGGACCGTGACAGGCGGTTTGTCGTTGTGTCCGCGCCCGGAAAGGCGAAGGACTGCGACAAGGTTACCGATATGCTTATTGCGGTCAGCGCCGCGCGCCCGTGCGACCGCGTGGCAAAGTTCGAGCTTGTTCGCAATCGGTTTGCTTTGCTTTGCGACGGCGTGGGACTGCACGACGCACTGGACGCCGAGCTTGACAAGATACAGTCCGATATTGCCGATGCCGATTACTGCTACATACTGTCGCGCGGGGAGTACCTGTGTGCCAAGCTGCTCGCAAAGCTGCTTGACTTCACGTTTATCGACGCGGCGGATTTGATAAAGTTCAACGGAAATACGTATGACGACGAGCGCACTATAGCGGTGTGCCGTGCGGGGCTGAAGGGCAAGCTCGACGTTGTTGTGCCCGGTTTTTACGGCAGCGACGAGGACGGAAATATCGTCACGTTCTCGCGCGGCGGATCGGACGTGTCGGGCGCGATAGTGGCGCGGGCGGTGAACGCCGATATATACGAAAACTTTACTGACGTAGACGGGTTTATGACATGCGACCCGCGCATTGTGCCGCACGCCTCGGTCATCGATTTGCTTACTTACAGGGAGCTGCGCGAGCTTTCGTATATGGGCGCAAATGTGTTGCATCCCGAATCTATCTTTCCCGTGCAGCAGGCTAATATACCCATACATATACTGAACACATTCAACGAAAACGCTTTGGGGACAAAAATCGTACCGACGGAGGCGTTTTTGGCAGGCAAGCACAGTCGCAAAAACAATATGCCGATTACCGCGATTGCGGGCAAGCAGCACTTTTTTTCGTTGCACATAGACAAGTCTATGATGAACTCGGAAATAGGCTTTGTGCGGCGCGTGCTCAGCTGTTTCGAGCGTTACGGTATATCGGTGGAGCATATACCGAGCGGCATCGATTCAATGACGGTTGTGTTTTCGGCTGTGGACAGCGAAACTACAAACGCGCTGATAGAGGCTGTCAAAAAAGAGGTGGACCCCGATCATATCTCGCTGACCACCGATATTGCGTTGATAGCGATAGTGGGGCACGGGATGAAATCCCGTCCGGGCACTGCGGCACGCGCAATAAACAGGCTGTCGCACGCAAATATAAATTTGCGCATGTTAGATATGGGCGCGTCGGAAATAAACCTTATTTTGGGCGTGTCGGATTGCGATTTTAAGCGCGCGCTTGTTGCGCTCAACGGCGAGTTCGAAGTATAATCGGTTGATTTTTATAAAAGTAATCGGTAAAAAATATACACATGAACATATCGGACAGGCTCTAATTTGCTTGACAATGGGTATTGACTTGTGGTATTATTCTATGGAACCGCGCGAAAAGGGTTTTTAATTCGGCTTGTCCGAAACCCCGACGGCGAATACTAAACGGAGGTTAGGCTATGTTTGCAATTATCGAGACGGGCGGAAAGCAGTACCGCGTGTGCGTCGGAGACGTTCTTGACGTAGAACGTTTGGACGTAGAAGAGGGCACTACCGTCGACCTTAAAGCTCTTCTTACGGGCGAGGGTGAAAATATCACCGTCGGATCGGAGGCGGAGGGCAAGACGGTAAAAGCTACCGTTGTGCGCCAGCTTAGAGCACCCAAGGTCATCGTGTTCAAGTACAAAGCGAAAAAGAACGTGCGCAAAAGACAAGGTCATCGCCAGTACTATACGCGCATAAAAATCGACGCTATCGTATGATAACGGTCAAGCTGTTCGGTAAGAACGGCAAAATTGTAGGCGTGAAAACGTCGGGACACAGCGGGCTTGCGGAAAGCGGAAACGACATACTGTGCGCGGCGGTATCAACGCTTGTTCAAACGGCGTACCTTGCAATATCGGATAT
>CAMWLQ010000013.1 GCA_947175195.1 uncultured Clostridia bacterium
CCCCCCGTGTTATTATATTTTAAACTATTATTCTTTCGCGGGAGGCAAAAAATGGAAGAAAAACAAAAGAAAATACTCCAATGGGTATTAACGGGCATAATGGGCGTAGGGCTCGTGCTAATCATCGTAGGAATGTTCTTGGGCTTAGCACATTCCGAGCAACTCAAATTAACGTATAAACTGGTCGGCGACGAAAAATGGAAACTGCACGAATTAATGACTAATGAAATAATCAAACAAGCTCCGGATACTAAAAACATGTTTGACTCGGAATATAGCTATTCATCCACATTTACTGTTATATCCTTTGCAATAGCAATCGTAGGCACAGTAATGCTTATTTTGAATTCGGTGCTCAAAAACGTATTACATAAAAATATTAAAGTGCTTGGCGTATCCGCCGTACTATTGACGGTTATCGGCGCAGTCATGATTATGGTCGCAGGATATGGATTGGCAAGCAACCTCGGCAAACTCTATTGGTACTATGCCGATCCGGAAAAGAAAGTATTGACTACCGACCCCCAATATTTCTCCGCAGGCGCGGGCATATACTTAGGACTTGTGGGCGGAATACTCCCCGCAGTTGCAGCCGTTGTGTCGGGGATTAAAGCATTTAAAGACTGATTACAAAGTACACAAAACACAAAGCGTTCAAGCCAAAAACTTGAACGCTTTGTTATTTATTAAGTAATTATAGGCAGTAACCGCACTAACCACCCATCATTTCGACCGAAGTGAGCGCAGCAAACGCAGTGGAGAAATCCAGGCGTCAGCCGCACAAAATTCCGAATTATTTTGAATTATCTTATAAAGTTGGTATAAATCTTCTTTTCGGTCTTGGGCTTGGTTATGCCTACGCTCTCGCCTGCTTTTATGCATTTGAGCAACCACGCCATGTTGAGCCCGAGATTGCGCATTGTTTGCAATCCCTCAAGGTCTTGCTTTACCTCGTCGGGCGTTTTGCCGTGTACCATGTTCCAGTACGTGGACGACACCACGGGCATTTGCGCTATGGTAAGGTGTTTTGTAAGCGCGTCAAGCGACGCCGTTGTACCCGCGCGCCGCGCCGACACAACAACAGCCGCCGGCTTTTGCGCAAAGTTACTGCCGCCCGCATAGAACAGCCTGTCCATAATACACAATATACGCCCGTCGGGGTGTGCGTAATATACGGGCGAGCCGAATACAAATCCGTCGGCGCCTGCGGCTTTATCTATCCACTCGTTGACGTCGTCGTCGGTAAACACGCACTTGCCCTTGCCCGCGCACCCGCCGCAACCTATACAGTCGCGCACAGGCTTGTTGCCCAGCCAAACGATTTCCGTTTCGATACCCTCGGCATTAAGCGTAGCCGCCACCTCACTGAGCGCGGTAAACGTGCAGCCGTTAGCCCTCGGACTCCCGTTAAATAACAATACCTTCATACTCACCTCACTATATGCTGAATAATAGCACAAAAGCGATGAGTTGTCAATACCATTAATACCTGCAATGTTCCTACTTAACCGCCATAAAGACGTCCATATACTCCACACCGTCTATATAGTACGATCGCTCAAAGCAATCTATCAAATTCTTTTCGTCGGGCGGATTGCAGCCGTTGGCAATCATATACGCCATAAGCGTTTTGTACGCGTTGGGTATAATGCTGAACGGCGCAGCCATAGGGTTTTTAATCGTTATTGCGGCGTACTTGCACACGGGGTTTGTCAACACCTCGCAGTCCTTGGGCGGCGTTATCCCGTCCTTGATTATCCACGCCGCAGTGTAGCCGTGCATATGGTAAACGTTTGTTTGTTCCTGCGACACGAACGGAAAATCCCACCCGACAATGTCCGGCGTTTTGTCGCCCGCTGCCGTCGCCGTATTGCGCATACGCTCAATCGCGTCCGTTTCGGGATCGCCGCTGATTACCGTATACATGGCGTACTTAAAGCCGTCGATTTTTTGTATGCGCATATCGGAGTAAGACTCGTCGTATGCCGTCATATCCTCGCGCAGCAGGCTGTCCAGCGACACCGAAAACAGCTTGCAAAGCTCAAGCAGCTTATCAACCTCGGGGTAAACGGCGTCAAGCTCCCATTTGGAAACTGTTTGGCGCGACACGCCCATTTTTTCGGCAAGCTCCTCTTGCGTCATCTTGTTGTACAGCTTTCTCAAAAACTGTAAGTTTTTTCCCAATGCCATAATTATTAACTCCTTTATCTACCTGTCGCGCGCTTAGGTGTTTGATAACTGAATTATAGCATTAAATCAAAGCCATTTCAACCGCACTCCGGTTGCTTTTTAGCCCGTTTGCGCAACCGTATGTTGCGGCGCTTACTCTACTTGTAATATCCGCCCTTGTACGAAAACGGGCGGAATCGGGTTTCGTCGTAAATCGCGCGCGTGTCGGCAAGATGCGCATACGACTTTTGGTACAGCCTTAGCGCCGTACCGTCAAACGGCAAGCGGTACAAATATTTTGCGTCGGTAGCGGCGCGTTCGTAATCCGTCCCCGCAAAGTTGCCCACGCATAGGAATATATCAAACCCGTACTTTTTGAAAATATCGTTCTTGGCGTTCTTTGCCTTGTGCTCGCCCGCGGGATAGCACAGCACCAGCGTTTCCCCTACTATCGGCTCGATATACTTTTGCCACATGGCGCAATCCTTTTCTATCATGTTCGCCGTGCAGCTGTTAAAATATTTGTGGTAATAGGTGTGCGAGGCGAATGTGTAGCCGAGCCCTTTAAGCGCGGCAACAAGCTTTTTGCACTCCTCCGTTTCCGCCGCTTGTTTTTCCTCCGACACCTTGCAGTCGGGTGTGCACCTATAACCTAAAATACCGTTGTAGCCGTTTACGCACAGCGTTGCCCGCGCCCCGTCGCACGAAAAGTCAGGGTGTTGCTCGATAAAGCTTTCGAGGATTGTAACGTTTTCGCGCTCACGCGACACTTGCGGCTCGGCATTTTTTGTGTAGTCGCAAATATTGCCGTCCGATAAAATAATCTTGTCAATACACCCGCGGTTAAACGTGTCGTAGGTCATATCGTCAAACGACATAACAAGCGGCTTTTTGCCACGCGGAACTTTAACATCACCATTTATTGCGCTGTCGAGCGATACAAGCACGTAATCGTTTTTGTACAGCTCGCCGAGCAGCGCCTTGAACTCCTTTGCCGTCAAGTGATCTTTATCAAAACAATCGCGCACCGAATTGTTCGGCGAATACGCCTTTGCAGTATCAAAGATCAACTCGTGCGTAAATATGTGTTCAATCTTGCCGTCGTATTCATCAAGCTCAGCAGTGTCCGCAATCGCTTTGCCCGTAAACCCAAAGCTAAAAATAAAACACGCCGCTATTATTACCAAAATCACTGCGACAAAAATCCGTCGTTTAAAAATACAAATCAAATTATACATATTTATATCTTGCGCCATTGCGGGATATAAATATGCTTATATTGAATATGTTCTAAAATATCGTACACTCAACACTTTAGCTCTTTACTTTTTTGGCGTACACTACAACAATCGCCGCCAAGACCAAATATGCCAACAGGCACAAATAAGAATATTCGAATATCACCGACATATTAACTGTAAAAATTACAACCGAGCATGCCGAAAACAAATAGCATGCCAATGCGTTTGATTTTTTCCAAACTGTTTTCGATTTGAGCGTTTCCGCCGTTCTTATACCTAAAAAGCAGTTTTGCTTGTTAATTTTAGGATGCATGGCAACCGACAAACACGCGAATATATCGGCAACCAAACATGTCGTCAAAGACATATCGTCGCTCAAATATTCGTCATACAAAGCGACAATCAAAATGAAATTTGCGATTTGCAACAATATCAATACCAAGTGACAAATATATACGGCTCTTTTATCATTTACCCGTCTTACGGCAAAAAACACTATTACGTCCACCGCCAAAAATACAGCAACCGTCACAAGATTGATAAAAATTTCGTTGCGGCTACCGTACCTGTCGATTGCGCCATGCGCCCAATGCGCAGGGATTGTGGACGGCAAAAACCTCCAAAATATAAGAAACCCAATCATACAAAACGCCGCAACGATAATGTTCATTATAAAAAGGAATAGTGACTTGTCGGTCGCCTTTGTTTGACTTTCGCCACCGCAGTCGGCTATAAGCTCGTCCGCCGACACGCCGAGTAATTCGCTTATCTTGGATAGCGTTTGCAGGTCGGGCTGCGTTACGCCCTTTTCCCATTTGGAAACGCACTGTCTGGTAACAAACAATTTTTCGGCTAAATCGTTTTGCGAATAGCCTTTTTCTATTCGGTATTTTTTTAGATTATCGCCAAACATAACGCACTCCCGCAATAAAGTATATCATGATTGCGATTTAATGTAAATACATATGCTGTAACCGTTTTGTTGCGGGCGCTTATATCGAGCAACCGATATACAATTAACGCCTTATAAGCTCGGTTTGGAAATACTTTTCTTGGAACTCGGTTTTTTCGAGTATTTCCCCATCGGTCAATAATACGCCTTGCGGCGCCACCACCCACTTGTCTTCTTCGTCGTCAAGCCTATGAATTATTGCTACAACCACGCCGTCGAACTCGGATATGGGCTCGTCCACGCCGAGTATGTACGCGTCTTGCGGCTCTCCGTCCCCACCCATAGCAGTTGGAACAAACCCGTAATTGACGCCGTATACAATATCGTCATGCTCGGGATGCGTGGAGCCGAGCGGGCGGTCAACCACAACATGGACAATCTTGCGAAGTGACGTTTTGTCCGGTCTGACGCCGTCGATACGTTGCAATGTACGCCGTTTGCGCCTATGGCGGTCTTTTATATTTATGCATACTATCACAACTACTACGTACACAAAAAGCGCGGACAGCCCAACCGACAGGCAAATAGTCCCCGTAATCTTGTCGCCGGGCATTTTGGGCATAGCAAGCATAATAACACCGAAAATGATTGCAAACCACATGGCTATAAACGCAATAACAATAAATGCCAAAACCAGTATGCGGCAAAGCGTTGGCATTTTCAAAAATCGATTCGACCGCTCTAATTCCACACACGGCTTTTCAAAAAGCAACGAACAAATCGGCGTAAAAAATATATTTGCAAGTATTTCAATCAATAAATCCATACAGTTAAATACTAACACAAATTCTCTATAAGCGCAAGAGAATATCGGCAACCGGATTGTGCGCGGAAATCGCGCACGGGCTTTGGGCTTTGCGCAAATGTTGTAATATTGCTTTACATTATACGGCAACTGGATTGCCCGCGAAAACCGCGGGCGGTCTTTGGCGCAAGCGCCAAGCGACTAGCGAACCCCCGCAGAAAAATATTTACCATTTATCATAACAAACTGTATCATTAATATTTATCGCTTATATTTACAAACATGACTGCGGGTGTTTCGCGCAAGCAGTTTGCCGCTACCAATACAAAAGGCGTCCCGTAGGACGCCATTGGTAGAGCATAACCAACCTAAAACGAATATTGTAAATCTTTATTTGCCCGTTCTTAGTGCCAATGTCTTTATATTTGTTTCAAATCTATATATTTCGCATTCAATTTCGTTTATTTTTGCATATGTAACGACATTCTTATTATCTGATTCCTTTTCTTTTGTATAGAACATTATTGTATCATTTGTTATATCGCCATATGTGGAAAAGAAAACCAAATCGCTATATTTATGAACATTATGACCTGAATATATGAACATTGTATCTTTCATCCAATCAAGTTTATATTGCCCTATCTTTTTCACTTCACATACTTCCATCATGTTGGGTGTCTTATTCTTATATAAAAATTCGTTAATGGTGCAATCTATTTTATCAATTTCGCTTTCTTGTTTATGTATAAGAATTTTACCGGCTTGTAAAAACGAAAATAAATAACTTCTACTAAATTTTGTATTCTTAATTAAAATATCTAACAATCTACTATTTAATTTTCCCGGACAAAGACGGACCATAAAAAGCGAATGATTTTTCCAATTTCTATCTCGTTGTTGCATGGCTTTTAAGCCGATTACAATTTCATCATGAGAAAGGCTCGTGTATCTCTGTAACTCAGTTGCAACATTATCGAAATCAATATTATCCATTATGTATTTCCTATAAAAACTATTTTATAACACAACCCGAAACGAATATTCGTTTCGGGTTGTGTTTGGTAGCGGCAACTGGATTCGAACCAGTGACCAATCGGGTATGAACCGAGTACTCTAGCCAGCTGAGCTATGCCGCCATAGCAAGATTTATTATATCAAAGATTATTTTATTTGGCAAGAGATTTTAACAATGTTTTTGCGGATTTTTCTTTTCGTGTTGCAATCTTGCTTTAACTGTGTTACAATCTATACAAAATGGAGTAAACAATATGTGTCTTATATGCGACAGAATAAACATGATAAAAAACGGAACTAATCCGTATTTTGTAAAGGAACTGCAAACGGGCTACGTGGTCATAGGCGACCATCAGTATTTTAAAGGTTATACGCTGTTCCTTTACAAGCAACACAAGACCGAGCTTTTTCAGCTCGACATGGAAGAGCGCACTTTGTTCTTGAAGGAAATGTCAATCGTTGCCGAGGCGGCGAGCAAAGCCTTCGGCGCGGAAAAGATGAACTACGAGCTACTCGGCATGGGCGACAGTCATATGCATTGGCACTTGTACCCGCGCGCGTTCGGCGATCTCGGCGAATACGGGGTAAACGGCAACGGTCCTGTGTGGTGGATACCCCTAAACAAGCTGCAATCCGACGAATGCCGCCCCACTCCCGATGAATTGAACAAAATGAAATCGGCACTTTTAACCGAACTCAATAAACTGATATAATTGCGAGGAAACCGACATGGACGTATACAAGAATTGCCCGACGTTTGAAAACGACAAATTCATACTCCGCCTGACCGTCGAGCGCGACGTTGCCGACCTATTAAAAGTTTACAGCGACAAAAAAGCCGTACCGTTGTTTAACAGCGACAACTGCCACGGCGACGACTTTTTCTACACCACGCTCGAGCGCATGCAGCAAGCGTATGATTTTTGGGAGGAGGCGTACCGCAACGGTTGGTTTGTGCGCTGGTCTATCGTGGACAAAGCGACAAACGAGGCTGTAGGCACTATAGAGGAATTCCACCGCGACGCCGGCGACCACTTTACCGACTGCGGGCTTTTGCGCTTAGACTTGCGCAGCGACTACGAGGTGGACGACAAAATAGAGAGCATACTTTCGCTTATTGTCCTACCCTCTTTCGATTTGTTCGGATGCGGCAAGGTTGCAACAAAAGCGATTCCCGCCGCCACCGAACGTATAAAGGTGCTCACAAGCCTCGGCTTTACTCCGTCCGACAATCCGCTCGTCGGCTCCGACGGCACAAAATACTATTCCTATTACGAATTGAATAACTAAAATATAATAATATTCTACACACAACAAAAACGCGGCATTTTACAATGTCGCGGTTTTGTTTTGTCATTTTGAATTTATATTCCGAATGCTTTTTTGATTTCGTCGAGCGAGGTAAGACCGATAAACTTTTCCACCACTACGCCGTCCTCGAACAGTATGAGCGTTGGGATGCTGCTGACCTGAAAGTCCATTGTTAAATCGTCTTCTTTGTCGACGTCGATTTTGATTACCTTTACGTCGGTGGTTTTGGCAAGCTCCTCGACTATAGGCGCTTGCATTCTGCACGGACCGCACCAGCTCGCCCAAAAGTCCACAAGCGTTTTGCCGCTGCCCGTGATTTCGTTAAATTCGTCCATTGTGGGGTTTTGTATTTCCATTATGTTTTCTCCTTGTTTTTAGTATTCCACGGCGTTGCGTTTTCTTACATGTTCGCAAGCTTTTTAGCCGCGGCAAGATAGATTTCGTAGTTCTTGAACAACTGGCGCACGGGGAAGTTTTCGTCCGCGCGGTGCATATTTATATCGATATTGAGCGGTGTGCAGCCAAACGCCACCGCATTGGGCAACTCTCTTGCGTACGTGCCGCCGCCAACCTGTAACGGCGCGGTCATATCGCCCGTCAAGCCTCTATACACCTCGAGCAGTGCGGTAATAAGCGGCGAGTCCTCGGCTATATACAAGTTTTCGTGATAGTCGCGCACCGTTGCCACGCAACCTGTTTTTTCCTCTAACTTTTGCGCGACAAAGTCGGCAGTCACGCCGAGCGGCAAGCGGAAATCTATAAGCAGCTTAAGCGTGTCACCATCCAGTTCCGCTTGCGAAAGGCACATAGTGGTTACGCCGCTTTTGGGGTCGTCTACGTATACGCCCAGCCGCTGTGCCGCGTCCTTGGCGCAAAGGTACTCATAAATCTTGGGTAAACATTCAGTGCCTATAGCATCGTTGCACGCTGCCAAAAGCCCGAGCGTTTTCCACAACGCGTTGTCGCCCTTGTCGGGCGTGGACGCATGCTCGGCAGTGCCGATCGCAGTTATATCTATTTGATTGCCGTTATAGATTTCGTACTGCGAAAAACTGTTTCCGCCCTCTATTATGCGCGCCGCAATCGGCTGCGTTTTGAACAGCTCGGATGTAGCCGTGCCGCCGCACAATTCTTCCAAATACTTGGCAAGCGGACTGCCAGCAACTACACCGACGGTGGACTTGTCGGGCACGGCGTTGGCGCACTCCGCGCCGGTAATCGCCGCTATATTCTTTGCAAGCTTTTTGTCTTTAAAGTTGAGTATGATATGCGCTATGCCCTTTTCGCTGTTTATGACGGGGAACTCGCTATCCGGCACAAACGACATAGCGGGCACTTCGCCGCCGTTGGCTAAATAGTATCTTATGCAAGAGCTGCCGCGCTCCTCGTCCGCGCCGACGATTAAGCGCACGCGGCGACCCAGCGGTGCGCCTTGGAGTTTGAGCGTCTTAAGCGCGTGCAAGCATACGACCACCGCGCCCTTGTCGTCGCCGACGCCCCTGCCGTACACCTTGCCGTCTTCCTCGACCATTTTGAAGGGGTCGCTCGCCCAGCCGTTGCCCGCGGGCACTACGTCCAAGTGTCCTAAAATGCCGATGCATTGCTCGCCTGCGCCGACCTCGGCATACGCACAATATCCGTCCATGAGCTCGGCTTTTAATCCGTAGTTACGCGCCTTGTTTACAAACCAATTAAGCGCGTCCAAACAAGCCTGTCCGTACGGCGCGCCGTCGGTCGGTTGCGAGTAAACGCTGGGGATAGCCACGATTTCCGCAAGGTCGTCCAAAATTTCACGGGTCAACATTTCGTCCATAATACTGTCCTTTTTGCTTGCGTTTTGTACGCAAAAGCATTACAATTATTAATGATAATTATACCACCATACGACAAACAAGTCAAGGAGAGAATATGGTTCGTACAAGATTTGCACCCAGCCCCACGGGGTACTTGCACATAGGCGGTTTGCGCACCGCGCTTTACGCCTACCTTTTCGCTAAAAAGAACGGCGGCAAATTTATACTCCGCATAGAGGACACCGACCAAAACCGCGAGGTGGCGGGCGCGGTGGACATTATAATTTCCGCGCTGGACAAGGCTGGCATCCACTACGACGAAGGTCCGATAGTGGGCGGCAATTACGGTCCGTACGTTCAGTCCGAGCGCAAAGAGATTTACCTTAAGTACGCGCAACAGCTGCTGGAAAGCGGCGACGCGTACTGCTGCTTTTGCTCCAAAGAGCGGCTGGCGGAAATGCACGAAAAAGGCGCGACCAAGTACGACAAGCACTGCTTGCACCTTAGCAAGCAAGAGGTGCAAGAACGCATTGCGCGCGGCGAGCCGTACGTTATTCGCCAAAACATACCCGAAAGCGGATCGTCCACCTACCACGACGAGGTGTTCGGCGACGTGACGGTGGACTACAAGGATCTTGAGGACAACATTCTAATCAAGTCGGACGGTATGCCCACGTACAACTTTGCCAACGTAATAGACGACCACCTCATGGGCATTACGCACTGCATACGCGGCGTGGAATACCTTATGTCCACACCCAAGTACAACCTTTTGTACGACGCGCTGGGCTGGGAACGCCCCGTGTACATTCACCTGCAACCGATAATGCGCGACAGCCAGCACAAGCTGAGCAAGCGCGACGGCGACGCGGGATTCGAGGACTTTTTGCGCAAAGGTTTCCTTCCGCACGCGATTGTCAACTATATCGCGCTGCTCGGCTGGAATCCCAAGGACAACAACGAAAAAATGTCGATGGCGGAGCTTACGGACAAGTTCTCTATCGAGGGCTTGCAAAAATCGTCGTCCATATTCGACGAAACCAAAATGCGCTGGCTCAACTCATTGTACGTAAAAGAGATGAGCGCGGAGGACTTTCACGCCGCCGCCCTGCCCTACTACAACGAGTATTACCCGAACAAGGACATTGACTACAAGTACCTTTCCGAGCTGTTGCAGTCGCGCGTGGAAATACTTACCGACATAAAGGAGCGCGCGGCGTTCCTGAACGCGTTCGACAATTTCGACACCGAACTGTTTGTCAACAAAAAATGGAAAACCACGGTGGACATGGCGCGCGAGCTGATTGACGATTGCATAGCGGCGACCGAGACGGAAGACATGAACGCTGCACTCGAGCAGCTTACCGAGCGCAAGGGATTGAAAAAGGGTCAAGTGCTGTGGATACACCGTATCGCTTTGACGGGCGCGGCGGCGACACCCGGCGGCGGCGCGGAAATGGTCAAGCTGTTCGGCAAGGCGGAGGCGCTCAGGCGGCTGAACGAAGTTAAAAAGATACTCGGCGCATAATCGGCAAAATATAATTTGGGGCTTGACAAGTCCGACAAAAAGGGGTAGAATTATATCGTTATGGAAAACACAACCAAAAACAATAATAATAATTCGGTCGCAAGACTGATAGGCGTAGCGCTCGCGCTGTTGTTTGTATTGCTCGTTATCGCGCTTATTGTCAATCTTGTCAAGCTGGGCGCGGCAAACGACCGCAAGGACGCGCTGGCGGCGCAAAGCGCAAAGCTCGATCGGCTTATCGAAAAGAACGACGATATGATAGAATATTGCAGCTCCGCCGAGTTTATAGAGGAATACGCGCGCGAAATGCTTGACATGGTGTATCGCGGCGAAACGGTTATCGGCGGCAAAAGCGAGGAAGAATAACAACAATCAAAGGTCGCGGCAAAATGCTACGACCTTATTTTTTTAAGATTTTACCGACATATTAAATTCAAGGAGAACACTTATGCGCGCGGCAATAGATATAGGCTCGAATTCGGTGCGGCTTGCATTTTCCGACGGAACTACGACGTCGCAAATAACACAGCTTGCTTTAGGAATACAGCAAAGCGGGATGCTTTCCCCCACCGGCGTTACGGCGACGATTGAGGCGTTAAAAGAGTTTAAAGCTGTTTGCGACGAGCGCGGCGTAACCGATATTTTTGCATTCGCTACCGAGGCTGTACGGCGCGCAAAGGACGGCGAGCAGTTTTGCCAAAGCGTAAAAGCGGCTACCGGACTGACGGTGAACATACTGTCCGGAATACAAGAGGCGGAGCTTGCACTAAAGGGCACAACCAAGCCCGACGGCGCGGTAACGGTGTGCGACCTCGGCGGCGGCAGTCTTGAAATCATATGCTCGCGCGACGGCAAAACTCCCGATTATATAAACAGCCTGCCGCTCGGCGTGGTGGTGCTGAAAAATATATTTAACGGCGATTATCGCAAAGCGATAGACGATATGCCTAAAATGCTGACCGAATGCAGCAGCGTTCCGCGCAACAATACGGTAGTGCTGTGCGGCGGGAGCGCGTGCAACATAGCCGCCGCTATGCTCAACCTAAAGGTGTACGACAAAAAAGCGGTAAGCACAAAGTTTACCGCAAAACAACTGGACGACATAATGCCTATACTGCTTAGCAAAAGGCTGTCGGTGCTCCGCCCGATATGCACAAAGCGCGCCGACACAATCCCCTACGGCGCAATATTGTTCCAAACACTTCTTAACTATCTCGGCGCGACCGAGTTCTACGTGTCCGACGCAAGCAACCTTGAGGCAATACTGAATAATGATAATTAAGAATTAAGAGAGGTTGAGATTCCTCGTTGCACTCGGAATGACAAGAAAATTATTTTTGTCATCCCGAACGTAGTGAGGGATCTCAACCTCTTTACTTTTTAATAGAACGTAACAAACTTAATAGAATATATATCACCAAAGCAAAGCTTGTCGCCGCACGACACGCCCACGTATGCGTTGCCTACAAGATAAAGGTCGCCGCAAATAGAGCGCACCGTGCCGTCAAACAAAGAAATCTCTATCTTGACGCGCTTGCCTATGTTTGCGGCAAATAGTTGTTTCCAAAGTCCGACGTTGTTTTCCGAATTGTAATCGGGCAACGGGTCGGGAATGTTGATGTCCACAGGTCTGTTTTCGCAGTCCATATATGTACCTCCAAAAATAATTAATAGTGAATAGATAATAGTGAATAATGTCGGACTGCGCAAGCGCCCTTTTTAAATAAATTTTTAATACGCGCAGCGCGACCGTAATTCCGAATTTCTAATTCCGAATTAAGTATTATAATAACTGCTGTTGGGCGAGTAAAAACAATGGTTACCTATGCGCGTGCGAAGGTAGCCGTTTTGGTTGGGAAAGTTACTGCGGCATGTTGACGAGTACGGATTGAAAAACCATAATGCGTCCGCCGTATCGGACAGTCGCCCACCGTTTATCGCCCACTGCGCAATGTCATAGTGAATGGGCTCGGGCGTAAGGTTGAATATGCTTTGCGGCTGGTCGGTGGCGCACTCAAACTGGCGCGGCGCAAAAATAACGTCGCGTATGGTGTTGTACCTGCCGTATTCGCCCCTATCCATATTTACCCTATTCATCAATACCGACGCGACGGCGCGCATACCGCTTTCGCCCTCGCCGCCCGCCTCGCACTTGATAAGCCTTGCCAAAAGTTCCAATTCATCCATAGTAATAGTTTTTATGCCGACAAGTACGATAGTGTGCAAAAAAGGCAAAATAAAAAAGTTGAGACTCTTCGGTGGGCATAAAACGCTCAGAGTGACAAAAGTAATTTTCTTGTCGTTCCGAGCAACGCGAGGAATCTCAACCTCTTTTATAATTCTACATTCTTAATTCTTAATTTTGAATTTACTATATTTCGCTTGCAAGCCTGACTGCGGCGGCTGCGGCAACGTGGGTGGAATCGGTAGCCTTTAAGTCGAGAATTGTATTAGGCGCCCATTCCTCGCCCGCAAGGCTGTCCGCCGTTATAAAGAACGTGTAAAACTCGGTGCCGCGAAAATCGGAACACGCCTGCAATGCCGCGCTTTCCATATCCACGGCTACGCAACCGTTACCGCGCATTTCGTTCAACCTTGTGCGCGTTTCGCGGTAAAACCCGTCGGTCGTCCACGCCCCGCCGACAAGCGTTTTTATGCCCGCGCCCTCAAGCACGGCTTGCACCTTTTGCGCGTTTTTGACTTCGATATACTCGGTAGCGGGCAAGTAGTGATAGCTTGTCCCCTCGTCGCGGTACGCGCGCGTGGGCACGACAAACAAGTGCGGCGACGCCTCGGTGAGAGCGCCGCAAATGCCGAACGCAATAACCTTTTTAACGCCGCAAGCTATAATCTCCTCCAATGCGGAAACAGCGGCGGGCGCGCCGACGGGAGTAAGATACACAACCGTCGTCTTGCCGTTGTTGTCAAACGTGTAAAGCGGAATATCCACCGACCCGCGCATAACGCCCGTTTGCTTGGCGCCAGTGTACTGCAAAAGCGTATTGAATATGTAGACACTGAAGGTCGTGATTGCAATTTCCGCTTGTATATGCTCGCCGCGCGGCGTTATAAGTCCTTCCTCGTCAATAAACCTAATCATAATATTGTATTCCTTTGTTTTATATTAAAAGCCCGACGTTGCCGTCGGGTTTAATTTTTGTTTAGCCGTTTTTTGCCTCGGTTACGATGCTCTTGAGTGCATTGTACGTTTCGGTCGTATTGGCGCGCACCTTGACGGGCGTTATTTTGTACGACTGGTAACGAAAGCCGTCGTCGGCAACGCGGTTGGTGGCGTACTCGTAAATGTACGGGTACAAATAAATCTCACCCACGCTGTTGTCGGTGTTGCCGATAAGCACCTTTACGCGGTCGAAATAAATTGTTTCGCCGTCCACGGTAAGCTTTTGCGCAAGCGACTTGTCGAGCTCGCCGTTCACTACCGAGTTGGTGTAAATGTATTCCACCATGTATTCGGTAGAGGTGGCGGTTTTTTCGTTAATCTCCGCGGCGGTCATCGTTATCTTTTTGCCCTTGCTGTTGCGCGCAAAGTTATACGAATAATCCCAGTTCCATTGCAAAACGGCGTTCATAACGCTGAAATCCATTTTGCCGAGCGCCGAGCGTATTTTGCTTTGCGCATTGCTTGTGGTCATAAGCGGCGCGGATGTGTCCAAATCGTACAGCTCGTAGTACTCCGACTTTTTGGAATCGGGGTTTTTGATGCCGTCCAGCGGATCGACGCGCACACTGCACATTACTGCTATAGCTATGAGCAAAAGCGCAGTGATTGCGGCGACTATAATAACCGCTATGTTTGCCATTTTGTGCGAAACCTTGGGCTCCGCAACCGATGCATTGTTCTTCTTGTTCTTCTTTGCCATATTATTTTCCGTCCGAAAAAATGGTTTGTGACTTTTTGATTACTTAGTTGTTTTCGCCCTTGTCGTCGTCAGCCTTTTTGGTTGTGCGTTTGCGAGGGGCAGGCTTTTTGGCGGGCGTTTCCGCTTGTTCCGTAGCCTGTTCCGTCGCTGCGGGCGTTGCGTCGTCTTGCTCCGCCGTAGGCTGCTCGGGCTCGGGCTTGGGCTGTTCGGTAATAGGCTCGGCTTGCTGTTCCGCAACCGTGTTTTGAACGGCGGGCTCCTTTTCCGTGCCCTTTACCGGCGCAAAGTCGGAAAGCTTTTTGACAGGCGCTTTTTCCATTGCCTCGCGGTGCGCGGCTCTGCGGTTTAACCGTTCGTTAAGCGCCGCCTTAACCTCTTCCGGCGTAGCGCCGTTTATTATCATTTCGACCTCTTCGGCATAAATGGTTTCGCACTCTATAAGCACGCGCGCCATGGTGTCCAAAATCTTGCGGTTTTCCTTGAGCACCTTGACGGCGGTGGCATGCGCCTCGTCAATCAACCGCTTGATTTCCGCGTCGATTTGCGCGGCGACCGTTTCCGAATATGAATGCTGCGACTGGTAATCGCGACCTAAGAACACCTCTTGACTACCACCGTGGAACACAGTGCCGACCTTGTCGGACATGCCCCATTCGGTAACCATTTTGCGCGCAATGTTGGTGGCTTGCTGAAGATCACCCACAGCGCCTGTGGTGTAGTCCTCTATAACAAGCTCCTCGGCGGCACGACCGCCCATAGCGCTGGCAAGCCTGCCCACAAGCTGGCTGACCGAAATAAAGCTGTTGTCGTTGTCGGGACGGTACATTGTGTAGCCGCCCGCCTGACCGCGCGGGATAATGGTGACCTCGTGAACGGGGTCGCAGCCCTTGGTCAAACAAGAAACTATTGCGTGCCCCGCCTCGTGGTAAGCGGTGATGCGCTGATCGACGGGAGTGACAAGCCGCGATTTCTTTTGCGGTCCCATTTCCACCTTGTCGATAGCCTCGTACATATCCTCCATGCTGATGCGCGTGCGGTCCTCGCGTGCCGCAAGTATTGCCGCCTCGTTGAGCATGTTCTCTATATCCGCGCCCGAAAATCCGCTGGTTATGCGTGCGAGCGTTTGGAAATCGACGTCGGACGCAAGCGGCTTGTTGCGCGCATGTACCTTGAATATAGCCTCTCTACCGCGCACGTCGGGAAGGTTGACGTAGATTTGACGGTCAAACCTACCGGGACGCATAAGCGCGGGGTCGAGTACGTCGCTGCGGTTGGTAGCCGCCATAACGATTATATGCTCGTTGGATTCAAAGCCGTCCATTGCGACAAGCAACTGGTTGAGCGTTTGCTCGCGCTCGTCGTTGCCGCCGCCCATGCCCGCGCCGCGTTGGCGCCCTACTGCGTCTATCTCGTCGATAAACACTATGCACGGCATATTCTTTTTGGCTTGGTCAAACAAATCGCGCACGCGCGACGCGCCCACGCCTACAAACATTTCCACAAAGTCCGAGCCGGACTTGCTGAAGAACGGCACGTTAGCCTCGCCCGCAACCGCCTTGGCAAACAAGGTTTTACCTGTTCCCGGAGGTCCGACAAGTAGCACGCCGTGCGGCACGCGCGCGCCGACTGCGGTAAACTTTTGCGGGTTTTTCAGGAACTCGACGATTTCCTTGAGCTCCTCTTTTTCCTCCTCCGCGCCCGCGACGTCGCTAAACCGCACCTTAAGCTGGTTTTGCATATTGGCTTTGGTCTTGCCAAAGTCCATCGTCGTGCGCGTACTGTTGCTCATGGCACGGAACATAAACACCATAAGCACCACAAGCAGGATAAGCGCAAGCACGGGAATAATATAGTCCGTAATGGACGTTGCGTAACGGTCGTTAAACGAGAGATTGATCGGCTTGTACGTATTGTCCTCGGCTTTGGTCGCCTCATATTCTTTTACTGTGTCTATTACAAGCTCGTAGCGCGCGTAAACCTTGTAAGCGACTTTTTTGCCGCTCTTAGTGGTTTTGACGTACGCCGTGTCATTCTCCAAATAGATTTCTACAACGCTGCCGTTATTGATGTCGCGGTTAAGCTCGGTATAGGTTTTGTCCTCCACTCCCGTGGCGGCGTAAACCACTACCCAGATTATAACCCCGATAAGAATAACGCTTATAACAGCGATTAATACCTTAGTACTTGTTTTCACGTGGAATCCTCCGCATAATGATTAGTATATCACACTTGCGAGAATTGTACAAGCGTTTTGCCGCCTTTGCGGAATTTTTAATACAGTTTTAATCTTTATAAAATGCCGTAAATACCGCTTATTTCCCCTAAACGACAAAGCCCGACGGTTTCCCGTCGGGCATAAAGTCTGTTTAGGTATATTATGCTTGTCGATTATTACTATGCCGCAACAAGTACTACCGACTCAACGTCGCCTTCAGCAGTCAAGGTTACGGTAATATTGTAAGTGCCTGCTGTGTTGACTTTGATATTGTTGCTGGTTGCGGCTTTTTCGATAGCGCCGTCCGGAGCGGTAAATACTTCGCCCATGCCGTAATCGCAGTATACGGTTGCCGTGAAGTTGGTGCCCCAGCGCAGCTGCAATTCACCTGCTACCAATGCAACGTCGGTAAGAGTAGCAGTCCACTTGCCGGTTTCTTCATCCTGAGTGAAATCTACCGCAGGACGTTCCACACCTTCCACATCGCTCCATGTCCACTCGGTTGCGTCGCCGTACGCCTGAAGGTTGGTTGCCTCGGTGATATTATCGGGCAAATTATCGTCCTGAACAGCCGAGAAAACAGGGTTTTCGCCGGTCAAATCGATGGTAATGGTGTACATACCGGACGTTTTTGCCTTAATGTTGTCTGTGCCCTGCGCCTCGAAATAAGTGAGCGTATCGTCGCCTTCAGCAGCATCGGTCGGCAATGCACTATTCTTTACGGCGCCCGTCCATCCGTTTGCCACTACGGCAATTTGGAACTCGGTGCCCTTGCTGATTTCAACGCTGGTCGTGTGATAAACGCCCGCCGTTTCAGCGTCCTCGGTGAGGTAAATAACGCCGGACTGACCAAGCGTGTCTACTGTGCTCCAGCCGTTCAAAGAGCCGATTAGATAGTAATCGGGTGCTACGGTTACTTCGCATTCCGCCGTTTCCTCGCCCGCCTGAGCGGTGATGGTTGCCGTGCCGGGTTTAAGAGCGGTAATCTTGCCCGTTGCGTCCACGGTGGCTATGGTTTCGGCTGAGCTGGTGTAAGCAACAGTCTTGTTGGTGGCGTTGTCGGGAGCAACGGTCGCCACAAGCGTTTCCTCGCCGCCTACATGCAAAGTCGTGGCTGTTTTGTTAAGCGTAATGCTCTCTACGTCAATGATTGTGCCGGCCTCGGCTACGGTCAATGCGCAAGTAGCCTTTTTGGTGCTGTCCGCTACGGACGTTACGGTAATGGTTGCCGTACCTGCCGCAACAGCGGTGACCAAGCCGGTCGCGCTGACGGTTGCTACAGCCTCGTCGCTGGAAGACCACGTAACTGCGGGATTATCCGCATTGCTGGGAGCAACGGTCGCCGTAAGCTGTTCCGTCGCGCCTTCTTCAAGTGTAAGCGTGGGCTTGTTGAGCGTGATGCCTGTTACGGGCTTAGGCGCCTTGTCGGTAGCCTCGCCGTTGTACACATAGGAAAGAACGGGTGTAGCGCCGCTGATGTCGAGCTTAAGCGTGTAGTTGCCTTCTTCCCCAACACCGTAGTTATGCTCGCCGCTTATGCCGCCGCCGTCGATAATCTTAGCGTCGGGATCGGCTTTTTGATCGGCGTCGTAGCTGTTGTCGTAGTTCAATTGGAAATCGCCCCAGCTTTTGCCTTCGTAACGAATCTTGAACGTATCTTCTTCCCACATATCAAGCGTGATAGTGAAGATATTGGCGTCCTCAGTCTTGCTGAAACGATTAGTAGCGGTAACATTGTCCCACTCCGCAACGCCCTTGATAGTGCCTGCAACCCAGTACGGTACGCCGGCGGGCTTTTTGTCCTTGCCGTCGTTGTCATTGCCGCCGCAAGCTACCAAGCCGCCGCCTATACTGGCAGCAAGAGCAAGGGTAAGTCCGACCGACAAAAGTTTTTTTGTAGTTTTCTTCATAATTTTCCTCCACGAAAATATACGGTTTTTTCCGTTTACAGTATTGTAATACATATTTGCGGTTTTGTCAACACCCAAAAGGCAAATTCCCCGAAATTTCACAAGAATTCATATTTATGACAAAAGCAAAATCGAGCCCAATAATCCCAATTAATTCTTAATTGCCCTTTTTACAGCGTCGCGCCAGCCGTCTATAAGGCGCGCGCGAGTGTAGTCTTGCATGTTCGGAGCGAAAACGCTCTCCCCGCTTTGCGGCGCGGCAAGGAATTTATCGTCGTATACGCTTGTTGCCAGCCCCGCAAGATACGCCGCGCCGAGCGCAGTCGATTCCACAACGGCGGGGCGCACGACGTTATAGCCCGTTATATCGGCAGTGAACTGCATTAAAAAGTTGTTAGCCGACGCGCCGCCGTCCACGGCGAGCCGTTTGCCGCCGTGCGGCGGGCAATCCTTTTCCATAGCACACAGCACGTCGTTCACCTGATAGGCAATGCTCTCGAGCGCCGCGCGGATAAAGTGTTCTCTATTGGTGCCGCGCGTTATGCCCGTAACCGTGCCGCGCGCATACTGATCCCAGTACGGCGCGCCCAAACCGACAAACGCTGGCACTATGTACATGCCCAAAGTATCGGGCACGCTCATAGCGTACTTTTCCGTTTCCGCAGCCGTGCGCACAAGCCGCATTTCGTCTCTTAACCACTGCACAACCGCGCCGCCTACAAACACGCTGCCTTCCAAGGCGTACTGCGGTGTATTGTCGCGCATTGCCGCAAGCGTGGTTATAAGCCCGTGCTTACTTTGCACCGCCTCGCCGCCCGTGTTCATCAACAAAAAGCAGCCCGTGCCGAACGTATTTTTAACGTCGCCGCGAGTAAAGCAACGCTGACCGAACAGCGCCGCCTGCTGGTCGCCCGCCACGCCCGCAATGGGTATTTTTGCGCCGAACACACTCTCGTCCGTAAATCCGAAAATCCCGCTCGACGGCAATACCTCGGGCAGCATGCAGCGCGGAATATCGAACAGCTCTAACAGCTCGTCGTCCCACTTTAGCGTATGTATGTTGAACAGCTGCGTGCGCGAGGCGTTGGTGTAGTCGGTGGCGAATATCCGCCCCGCCGACAGCCTCCACATAAGGTACGTATCTACAGTGCCGAACAGCAGCTCGCCCTTTTCGGCTTTTGCCCGCGCCCCGTCTACGACGTCAAGTATCCATCTTATCTTGGTCGCAGAAAAATACGCGTCTATGGGTAAGCCCGTCTTTTTATAGATAATATCCTCATAGCCCGCCGATTTAAGGTAGTCGCACATATCGGCAGTACGCCTGCACTGCCACACTATGGCGTTGTACACGGGCACGCCCGTGCGCTTGTCCCAAACAATGGTCGTTTCGCGCTGGTTGGTTATACCGATTGCCGCTATATCCGTTCGGTTAATGCCCAGCCGCGCAATCGCCTCCGACGCGGTAGCCGCAACCGACGAGAATATCTCTATGGGGTCGTGTTCCACCCAGCCGTCGCGCGGATAGATTTGCGCGTACTCAGCCTGAGCGCGAGCCTTTATCTCCCCGTCCCCGTCGAATATTATAGCGCGCGAGCTGGTTGTGCCTTGATCGAGCGCAAGTACGTACTTGTTATTTGCCATCGTTTTCCTCATGTAAATTTGTCGTTAGTTTATTGTAACATTAAATAGCGGTAATTGCAAGCATATAAAATAAAGGTTGAGATTCCTCGCGTTGCTCGGAATGACAAAAGAAATTTATTTTTGTCATCCTGAACGCAGTGAAGGATCTCAACCTTATTTTTAATTCCGAATTAAAAAAGCGTTCCGAAGAACGCTTTTTGATTTTATTTTCTATTGAACATTTTTGCAAGCGCGGCGAGCTTTTCTTCCATACTCATATTCTCGGTGGAAGGCGCACGCTCCTCGCGGTCACGGTCGCGGTAGCCGCTTTGGCGTTCGCGGTCGAACTTTCTTTCCCTACGCTCGCCGTTGCGGTTGTCGAACTTTCTTTCGCCATTACGATTTTCAAACCTTTCTCGACGGTCGGGTCTTGCCTCGCCGCCTTCGCCGTTTGCGCGTGCCTCGCGGCGGGCTTGGCGTTCCAAGTATTCCTGATGTTTCTTTTCACGCTCGGCTTTACGCTCCAAGTACTCGGCGTGTTTCTTTTGGCGCTCCGCCTTTTGCTCGGCGCGTTCCTGCTTTTGCTTGTCGTAGTCGGCTTTGCGCTGGTCGCGGGTTGCGGGGTCGAGCATTGTCAGTGCAATGCGGTGCTTTTCATGATCTACGCTGAGCACCCAAACATTGATTTTGTCGCCCACCTTGAGCACATCCGACGGGTGGCGGACAAAGCCGTCCGAAATCTCCGAAATGTGCAGCAATCCGTCTTGGTGTACCGAAATATCCACAAACGCGCCGAAATCGGTAACGTTGCGCACAACGCCCAAAATTTGCATACCTTCTTTAAGGTCGTTTATGTCCATGAGGTCGGAACGCAGTATGGGCGGAGGCAATGCGTCGCGCACGTCGCGTCCCGGCTTGATAAGCTCGGTAACAATATCGTTGAGCGTAGGTACGCCTACGCCTATCTCGGCGGCAACCGTTTCCTCGCCCGCGTCCTTAACCTTTTGCGGCAAATCGCTCAGCTTGCACGCAATCACGTCGGCGTTGGTGTAGCCGAACTTTTGTATAAGCTTTTGCGCCGCATCGTAGGATTCTGGGTGAACGGCGGTGTTGTCCAAAACGTTTTCGCCGCCCACTATGCGAAGGAAACCCGCACACTGCTCAAACGCCTTTGCCCCCAGCTTGGGCACTTCCAGCAGCTGCTTGCGCGATCCGAACGGCTTGTTGGAACGGTATTCCACAATATTCTTGGCGGTGGCGGCGTTAAGTCCCGACACGTAAGAAAGCAGTGTGTGCGAGGCGGTATTAAGATCCACGCCTACGCTGTTTACGCAGTCCTCAACCGCAGCCTCAAGCGACGAGGTAAGTCGCTTTTGCGGCATGTCGTGTTGGTACTGACCTACGCCCAGCGAACGCACGTCTACTTTGATGAGCTCGGCAAGCGGGTCGAGTAGCCTGCGCGCAATGGATATGGCGCTGCGTATAGTAAGGTCGAGTTCGGGGAATTCCTCGGCGCCCAGCTTGCTGCCGCTGTACACCGACGCGCCCGATTCGGACACCACGGCGTACTGCACGGGACGGTCAAGCTCCTTTATGAGCTCGGCGACAAAGATTTCCGATTCCTTGGACGCCGTGCCGTTACCTATGGAAATGCAGTCGACGTTGTATTTGTAAATAAGTTCTTTTAAAATCTCTTTTGCTTGCTCGATTTTCTTTTGCGGCGGCGTGGGATAAACGACCGAGCTTGCCAAAAACTTGCCCGATGCGTCGATAACCGCTATCTTGCAGCCCGTCCTGTACGCGGGGTCGAGTCCGAGTATGACCTTGCCCTTGAGCGGCGGCTGCAACAGGAGCGGTTTGAGGTTGCGCTCAAAGGTCTTTATCGCCTGCTCGGACGCGCGGTCGAACAGTTCGTTGCGCACCTCGCGCTCTATGCTCGGCGAAATGAGCCGCTTATAACTGTCCTCTATCGTCCTGTCCATAAGCGCGTCAAACGCCGATTGTTTCTTTTTGGCAGCGGCGATGGTGTTAAGCGCGGCAGCCTCGTCCACCACTACCGATACCTTAAGGCAGCCCTCCTTCTCGCCGCGCGTTACGGCAAGAACACGGTGGCTGGGTACGGTCGATACAGCCTCGTCAAATTTGAAATAAGTTTCGTAAATCTTTTTCTTTTCGTCGTCGGTGCAGCTATCGTCAAGCGCGGCGGTCAGCCTGCCCGAAGTGAGCGCCGCCTCGCGCAATGCTTTGCGCAACGCTGCGTCGTCCGAAATGCGCTCGGCAATAATATCGCACGCGCCGTCAATGGCGGCTTTGCTGTCCGGCACTTCCTTTTCGGCGTCTATGTACGGCGCGGTAAGCCCCGCCTCGTCGTAGCTTGTCAGCTCCTGCGCCTCTATAATATCGGCAAGCGGCTCGAGCCCGCGCGCGATAGCGACGGACGCACGAGTCTTTTTCTTTTGCTTGTACGGACGGTAAATATCCTCCGCCTCGGTAAGCGTTTTTGCGGCGGACAAAGCAGACGCCAATTCGTCCGTCCATTTGCCCTGCGACTCTATGGACGCTTGGATCTCCTCCTTGCGCTTTTCCAATCCCTTAAGGTATTCGTAGCGCTCGGACAGCTCGCGTATAACCTGGTCGTCGGTCGCGCCGTGCATTTCCTTGCGGTAGCGCGCGATAAACGGTACGGTATCGCCTTGATCCAAAAGATCGACAATGTTTGAACAGTGTTCTTGTTTCAGTCCGAATTCCTCGGCAAGTTGTTTCTTTACGTCCATAAACTCCTCGTAAAAAAGTCGGCATGTCCGCCGATTTCTTAACACTATATTACACCATTTTAACAATAAAATCAAATATTTTAAACACTTTTTTGCACGCAAAAAGCCGCGCATATGCACGGCTTGCAAAATCTATTTTTCGGCTTTGCGTTGTTTGCGCTCTTTTCTTTCACGCCCGCCGCCCGAAGTGAGCTTGTACGTTATAAAATACCCGCCGAGCAAAGCGGCAAACATATACGGCGCAAGCACGCTGCCCGTAAAAATAACGTACAGCGTGAACGCGCCGCCCACTATTATTACGGTAAGCATGTCCAGTATGACGGTGACGGGAAAAATGTCCGTGCGCTTAGCAAGCAGGGTCACGCCCATATACAAAAACCGTGCGGCAATGCCCAGCCCCAAGCAAAACAAAAACGCATACGTTTCGCTCATTTGAAAATCCGTTTTATAAGCGGCACGCGCGCGGCAGCGTACTTGATGCTGTCAATATTGCCCTGCAGTGTAAGATTTCCGTCGGCGTCGTCGAACTTGGCAATCTTGAGCGCCGAGCCCGTAACAATCAGCCTACCGAGCGCGGTGGTCAAATCTATTTGGGTTTCGGTAGCGCCGTCAACCTTACTTACGCCTGTCATGACCGCTTTTTTCCTGTCGGTCATGTTTACGGAATGTGATGTGAATTTGGTACCGTTCATTATTTTTTCGTCTTTCATGCTAACATACTATGCCGCTATCGCTCGGAATATAAGCGAAACAAAAAATAAAATATAATTATTGTCATATAAGTTCTAAAAAACTGTTGCGAAAAACCGCGTTTAATTGTATACTATAAAGGAATCTAATCGGAGGTGAATATGGACGGCGAATTATCCGAAGTCCTTAAAGGACTGTTAGCGCTGTGCGAAAGCGATATTACGGACGACGGACTTGTGGAATCTCTCAGCGATTACCACGAGGCGGATATAGCCGACGTTTATCCGTTGCTCAGCGAGAACGCACGCAAACGCTTGTCGCATATTTTGCCGCCGAGCGTTATTTCCGATATATTCAGTTACCTCGACAACGCCGAGGAATATATTGAAAAGATGGACGCCGAGCGCGCCGCGGACATTATCGAATCGATGGACGCGGACGACGCCGTCGACCTTTTGGACGAGCTTAACGAGGATACGCGTAGCGAGATTATCGAGTTGATGGACGACGAGGCAGTCGAGGACATCAACCTGATTAATTCGTACGACGAGGACCAAGTCGGCTCGCGCATGACGACCAACTTTATTATCGTCAAAGTCGATATGACCATCAAGCAAGCGATGAAGACGATGGTAGAACAAGCCGCCGAAAACGATAACGTTTCCACCATTTACGTGGAAAACGAACACGGCGAGTATTGCGGCGCTATCGTACTGCGCGACCTTATTGTGGCGCGCAAGGACGCCCAGCTTGCCGATATTATAATGACCTCCTACCCGTCCGTTGCCGCGACGGAAAGCATAGAACATTGTATCGAACGCCTAAAAGACTACGGCGAGGATTCCATTCCCGTGCTCGGCGCAAAAAAGGAAGTGCTGGGCGTAATTACCTCCACCGACCTTGTCGAAGAGGTTGACGATCAGTTGGGCGACGACTACGCCAAGCTCGCGGGCTTGACCTCCGCGGAGGACATGGAGGAATCGCTCCCCCGCTCGATAAAAAAGCGTATTCCGTGGTTGATGGTGCTTTTCTTTTTGGGGCTGGGCGTTTCCACCGTCGTCGGAGCGTTCAAGGGCGTAATAAGCAGCCTACCCATTATAGTAAGCTTTCAGTCGCTCGTGCTGGATATGGCGGGTAACGGCGGCACACAAAGCCTTGCCGTAACCATTCGCGTACTGAGCGACGAACAGCTAAAAGGCAAGCGCGTGCTAAAACTGATATTCAAGGAGCTACGCGTCGGCGTTGTAAACGGACTGATTTTAGGCTCGCTGTCATGTATAATCGCCGGATTATTCGTGTTTCTTACCACCGGCTGCACCGCAGGCTACGCCTTTACAATGTCCGGCTGCATAGGGCTGGCGCTGCTGCTGGCAATGACGCTGTCCAGCTTGTTCGGCACAACAATCCCCCTGCTGTTCAAAAAAATGAAAATAGACCCTGCCGTCGCGTCCGGTCCGTTCATCACAACAATCAACGACCTTGTGGCGGTTGTCACCTACTACGGACTTGCATGGCTGCTCATAATCCAACTGGCACTATAAAATAAATTTAATCGGCACTTTAACGAGTGTCGATTTTTTATGCCCGAATATTTACGCGCCGCGCAACAAATACTATATCCGTACAACTAATAAACGGAGAATAGTATGGACATCAAACAAAAAATAAAATCGGCGTGGAATCGTTTGACGGGCAAAACCGCCAAGACCAACGACAGCGAGCTCGGCGCGGACGAGGTCGTCAAAAAAGAGGTCTTTCCCAAGACGGCGGCAAAGGCTAAAGCAAAAACAACCGCGACCAAAAAGACCGCTGTTGACAAAAACGGCTGCACGCGTAAGCCGCCCAGCAAACGCACCCGCCCCACCAACAACGACTATCAAATGATAGACCCCGACAATGACACCGCCGACGCGGGAAAAAGCTGAGCGGCGGAGCCTAATAGAATAGATAAGAAATAATAGTGAATAATGAATAATGTCAGACTGCGGCGAAACCGCCCTTATTTAATAAAAATTTTTCCGACATTCTTATCTATTCGCTATTATCTATTCACTAAAAAATCGGTGATTACTTTTCACCGATTTTTTTGCTGTATAATGCGCATACCTCGTCGAACGCAGGAATACTCTCCGCCGCGCCGCGTTTTGATACCGTCAGCGACGCCGCGCGAGTGGCAAACAAGCACGATTCCTTAAACGAGTACATACCGACATGCGGGTACGTAAGCGCCATTGCGCCGATAAAGGTGTCGCCCGCGCCCGTCGTGTCCACGGCGGTCACCTTGCGCGCGGGTATATGTGTCACGAGCTTGCCGTTGTCCGATATGGCGCAGCCGTCGGCGCCGAGCGTCAGTACCACGTACCGCACGCCGCGACGGTGAAATTCACGCATTGCCGCAAGCTGCGAGTCCCAGTCCTTGGGATTGATACCCGTCAGTATTTGCGTTTCCGTTTTGTTGGGCACGATAATATCTATATTGCAGTAAAAATCGTCGGGCAGTTCCTTTGCGGGCGCGGGGTTGAGTATGGTAGTCATACCGTACGCGCGCGCTTGTCTAAGAGCATAACCAACTATATACGTGGGTACTTCCAGCTGGCAAAGCAGCGTGTCCGTGCTTGTCGCGTTTTGCAGCGCCTCGTCAACGTCCGACTTGCTTATGCCGAGGTTGGCGCCGCTGTATACTATTATGCGGTTGTCCTTGCCGCTTACCGTGCATATAGCCGTGCCCGTGGGTCTATTGACCTGACGAACGTATTCCGTGCCGACGTTGTATTCGTTGAGCTTGTTTACCAGCTCGGCGCCGACGGCGTCGTTGCCCACCTTGCCTATCATATGCACGGACTTGCGCCCGTCGTCGTACTTGCGCGCAAGCCGCGCTATAGCCACCGCCTGATTTGCGCCCTTGCCGCCCAAACCCATTTGGCATCCGTCCGCAATCAGCGTTTCGCCTTTTTTGGGCATGCGTTCGACTTCGAGCGATATATCTTGATTAATACTCCCCAGAACGTAAATCATCGGTATCTCCTTGTCCTTGTCCGTCCGCCTTGTCTTGCAGTCCCTCAAGCAGCGATTTTCCGCTGTGCTTGCGTTCGTGCGTGCGGCGTCTTTGTTCGTACGCTATTTTTTCCATCGCCTCGCGCTGCGAGCCCGACGGCGACTTGATTGAAAACGCTATGTTGGTAAGGTGGTCGGCAATACGCTCGAGCGCGCTTATTATCGAATAGAAATACGTGCCGCTCTCCACCGTGCAACCGCCCGCATTGAGCCGAGCGATATGGTTGTTGCCGAGCAAACGCTTGGTAATATCCACCTCTTCCTCGCGCTCGGAAAAGCCCTTCAGCCTATCCACCGCGTTGTTCTCGAAAATGTACATTGCCTCCTCAAACATCGCCGTGACCTTGTCGTACATATCCTCCAGCTCGTCAAGCGCGTCCTGCGTGAATACGCAGTCGTTTTCGCGCATTTCCGTTGCGATTTCCATAAAGTTTTCGGCGTGGTCGGCAATACGCTCTATATCGCTGACTACGTGGTGGAGCGAGCCGACAAACTTTTCGTCCGAGCGTAACAGCGCCAGCGACGACAGCTTGATCAAATACTTGCTCACGCCCTTGTTGATAAAGTTGATGCGCTGCTCGTCCTTTTCCACCTTTTCGCGGTCGGAAAGGTCTTGCGTGAACACAGCTATCATCGATCGCTTAAGATTGGTCTTTGCCATTGCCGCCATGTTGTCCACCTCGCGCTTGACCTGCGCAACCGCTATGGGCGGGGTTTGCAAAAACCTGTCGTCAATATAGTACATATGCGGCGCCTCGTCATCCCCGCCGCGTTTTTCCTTGACGAACGCTGTGGCAAGCTTGGTCAGCGGCTTGATGAACGGCACGAGCATTAACGTGGTTATAACGTTAAAGAACACGTGGAACAGCGCCACCTGCATTTGCGTGCTGCTCGTCATTTGCCCGAACAACCACACCACGCCGTCCTGGAATATCCAAATCACGGTTGTGAATATGATAGTGCCTATCGCGTTGAACAGCAAGTGGATTGTCGCCGTGCGTTTGGCGTTGGTGCTTGCGCCGACCGCCGCGATAATGGCGGTAACGCACGTGCCTATGTTAGTGCCGAGTATAATAAACAACGCGCTTTGCATGGGTATGATGGGCGCACCGCCCGCAACGGGCGCCGCCATGGTTACGACCAAAGCGGTCATAGCCGTAGACGACTGGAACAGCGCCGTGCAAACAAGCCCTATCAATATCAACAGCAGCGGAAAGTCCACCGCCACAAACAGGTTCTGCAATGCACTCGACATAACCTCGGAGCTTTTGAGCGCGTCGCTCATAAACGATAAACCGACAAACATAAGTCCCAAGCCCGCTATTGCCGAGCCTATCTTTTTTGCCGTGTCGTGCTTACAAAACATCATCATTGCTACGCCGATAAACGCGAGTATCGCCATATACACGCCTATATCGAAACCGGACAGCGCAATGATTACCCCGGTCAGCGTAGTGCCTATGTTGGCGCCCATAATAATGGACGTGGCTTGGAATAGGGTCATTAGTCCGGCATTAACAAAGCCGATTACCATAACGGTAGTCGCGGCGGACGAGTTTACCAGCACGGTAGCGACAGCGCCCACGCCAATGCCCGCAAACCGATTGTCGCTGATTTTGCCGAACATTTTGCGCATGCCCTTGCCCGCGCTCCGTTCCAACCCGTCGCTGAGCATTTTCATACCTATCATGAGCACGCCCAAGCCGGCTATTAACGTTAGAATACTCGTAAAGACTTCCAAACCGATATTACCCTATTATAGAATACTATTTAAGTATACGACAATATCCGCACATTGTCAAGAACAATTAATAATTCCCGATTTCCGAATTAAAAAAGAGGATGAGATTCTTCACTGCGCTGCGCTTGTTCAGAATGACAAAAGCAATTATATATGCAGTAACAAACTTTTCTTGTCATTCCGAGCAACACGAGGAATCTCAACCTTTTATAATTCTTAATTATCCCCATTCCTTCTTGACAGTAACGCGCATAATATATATAATAGTTACGATATGTTTAAACTTTTGCGGTTTTTAAAAGGTCTTATACCCGCTACGATTGCCGCGCCGCTGTGCAAGCTGATAGAGGCTATTTTCGAGCTTGCCGTTCCGATGATAATCGCAAGCGTAATCGACGTCGGCATAGCCGGCGGCGACAAGACCTATGTTATTAAATACTGCTCGCTGATAGGCGTTCTCGCCGTACTCGGCTTTTTGATTTCGGTGACGGGACAAATTCTCGCCGCCAAAGTAGGCGTGGGTTTCGGCACAAAGCTCAGGCAAGCCACGTTTAAGCGCATCAATGCCCTACCCATTTCCACAACCGACAAGATAGGCGGCGCGTCGCTCGTCACGCGCGTAACCGGCGACGTAATCGCCTGTCAAAACGCGGTCAACTTGTTTTTACGGCTTGTGCTGCGCATGCCGTTTGTCGTAATCGGCGCGTTTGTCATGAGCATGATTATCGACCCTATACTGTCGCTCATGTTCTTTGCAATGACGGTCGTGCTTACCGCTACAATTTGGCTCGTGCTCAGGCTTACCATGCCGCGCGTAAAAAAAGCGCAAAAAAATCTCGACGAAATATCCCGCACCACCACGCAAAGCATTACTGGCTCGCGCGTCATTCGTGCGTTTTCCAAACAGTCGGACACCAAAGCCGACTTTGACAACGTAGCCGACACCACCGCCAAAACCAATATAGGTGCGGCACGTATTTCCGCACTGCTCACCCCGCTCACCTTTGCGGTGGTCAACCTTGCGATAATCGCGGTGCTGTGGTTTGGCGGTATCAAAGTCAATATCGGCACGCTCACGCAAGGCGAAACGTTTGCGCTTATCAACTACCTACAGCAAGCGTTTTTTGTAATAGTCAACATAGGCAACGTGTTTTCCACGTTCACCCGCTCGTCGGCATGCGCCGCGCGCGTAAACGAAATACTTAACGCGCCCGAACAGCCCAACGGCACGCTCACCGACGTAGAGGACTGCGACGAGGTGCTGCGCTTTGACGGCGTATCGTTCGCCTACGACGGCGACTATGACGTGCGCGACATATCGTTCTCGCTTAAGCGCGGGCAAACGCTCGGCATAATCGGCGGCACGGGCAGCGGCAAGTCCACCATTATCAGCCTTGCCGAAAAGTTCTATATCCCCGCCAAGGGCGAAATATCGTTTTGCGGCAAGCCGCTCAAAGATTACGACGTTGCCGCCGTGCGCCGCGTAATCGGCTACGTGCCGCAGCGCGCCGCAATACTGCGCGGGTCGCTATCGTCCAACCTGCGCGTAGCGAACGAAACCGCCACGGACGAGCGGCTTTTGCACGCGCTGGATATTGCACAGGCAACCGAGCTTGTTCAGTCTATCGGGCTGGACGGCGTTATAGAAAACGACGGCAAAAACCTGTCGGGCGGACAAAAACAGCGTGTGTCCATTGCGCGGTCGCTTTGCCGCGACAACGTTTTGTATTTGTTCGACGACGTGACATCCGCGCTCGACTACCGCACCGAACGCGATTTTATAAACGCGGTAAAGCAGGTTGACGGCGCAAAGATATTCGTGTCGCAACGCATAAGCGCCGTATCGGGCTGCGATAATATTATTGTTTTGGACGGCGGAAAAATCGTCGGCGTAGGTACACACGAACAGCTTAAAGCGGACTGCCCGCTGTATGCCGAGTTTTGCTCATCCCAGTCGTAAATACTATGAAAAAAGAAAAGACCAAAAAACAGTCGACCCTGCGTCGGCTCATGAAATACCTAAAGCCGCACGGCGGACTGCTCGCGCTCGCATTTTTGTGCGCGGTCATCACGGCTGCGGCAATGCTGTTTACTCCCGTCATTATCGGCGAGGCGGTGGACTGCATTGTAGGCAAGGGCAACGTCAATTTCGATAAACTTGCAATATGTCTTTGCGTGCTTGCGGGACTTATTGCCGCGGTACTGCTGTTTCAGTGGCTTATGAACTTGTGTGCCAACCGCGCCGCGCACCTTGCGGTAGCCGACGCGCGCAAGGCGGGATTTTCCGCAATCGTGGACGCGCCGCTGTCATACGTTGACACTCAATCCCCCGGTGACGTCACCGCGCGCATATCGGTGGACGCCGACCAAATAGCGGACGGCATTGTTCAGGGCGCAACGCAAATCTTTACGGGCGTGGTAACGATAATCGGCACGCTCGTGTTTATGATACGAATCAGCCCGTGGATCGCGCTTGCGGTGGCTGCGCTCACCCCGCTGTCGCTTTTGGTATCGTACTTTGTCGCACGCGGCTCGCACAAATACTTTACCGAGCAAACGGCAGTGCGCGGCGAGCTGTATGCGCGCACCGAGGAAACGGTGCGAAACCGCGCGTTAGTCGCCGCATACGGTTATGCCGAGCGCGCCGAACGCGATTTCGACGCAACCAACAACGACCTGAAACGCTGCGGGTTTAAAGCGTTATGCTTTTCGTCGCTCGTCAATCCGTCAACGCGACTTATCAACTCCCTTGTGTACGCGGTGGCGGCTGTCATGGGCACGGTGTTTGCAATCAACGGTCAAGTAACAGTCGGCGGCATAACGCAGCTGTTGCTGTACGCCAACCAGTTCGCCCGCCCGCTCAACGAGATTACGGGTGTTATCACCGAGTTCCAAACCTCGCTCGCCGCGGCAAAACGCATACTCGATTTGTCCGACGTTCCGCCGCAGGACGACAGCGGCGCCGAGCTTAAATCGGACGGAAATATCGCCGTGAGCAATCTCGACTTTTCGTACGTGCCCGACCGTCCGCTTATACAAGACATGAACGTCGCGGTAGACAAGGGCACGCTGGTCGCAATAGTCGGGCGCACTGGCTGCGGAAAAACCACGCTAATCAATTTGTTAATGCGCTTTTACGATCCCAACAGCGGGGATATACTTTTTGACGGTGTGTCCGCCGAGGAATTCAGTCGCAGCAGCATACGCAAAAACTTTGGCATGGTGCTGCAAGACAGCTGGATATTCAAAGGCACGGTGCGCGATAATATAGCCTACGGCAAGCCCGACGCCACCGACGACGAGGTGCGCGCCGCCGCGCGTGCCGCCGATATAGACGGCTTTATCGAGCGCCTGCCCAACGGCTACGACACGATAATAGACGACGGCGACGGAATTTCCCAAGGTCAAAAACAGCTGATAAACATTGCGCGAATTATGCTTGTAGACCCGCCCATGCTCATACTGGACGAGGCGACGAGCAACATAGACACGCGTACCGAAAAGCGCGTTCAGGCTGCGTTCGACAAGCTCCTACGCCCCGAAAACGGCAGCAAAAAAACAGGCTTTGTCGTTGCGCACCGACTGTCCACGATAGTCCACGCCGATATTATCCTCGTAATGGACAAAGGTCAAATTATAGAACGCGGCACGCACACCGAGCTACTCAAAAAGAACGGCGCTTACGCCGCGCTGTACCAAGCACAATTCGCACGCACGGAAAACGCATAATATGCATAAACATATTATGCTATGACAATACACAAATCAATCAATACCATAATAGGCAATACTCCCCTTTTGCAAACGGCTAATTACAGTCGCGCACACAACCTCGGCGCGGCTGTTTTTGCTAAGCTCGAATACCTCAATCCCTGCGGCTCGGTTAAGGACAGGATTGCCGCCGCAATGATAGACGACGCCGTAGCAAGCGGCAGGCTCAAAGCGGGCGGCACGGTAATAGAGCCGACCTCGGGAAACACGGGCATTGCGCTCGCCGCTGTCGCAACATCGCGCGGATTTAATATGATTGTGGTAATGCCCGAAACAATGAGCATAGAACGCCGAAATATAATAAAGGCGTACGGCGCGCAAATCGTTTTGACCGAGGGCAAACAAGGCATGAAGGGCGCGATTGCAAAAGCGGAAGAGCTTTCGCAATCGATAGACGGCGCAATCGTTATGGGACAGTTTATAAACCCGCAAAACCCGCTTGCACACTACCGAACGACAGGTCCCGAAATATGGCGGGACACCGACGGCAAGGTGGATATATTCGTGGCGGGCGTAGGTACGGGCGGAACGCTTTCCGGCACTGGCAAATACCTAAAAGAACAAAACCCGAATATCCAAATAATCGCGGTAGAGCCGAGCGGCTCACCCGTACTGTCGCAAGGCAAAAGCGGCGCGCACAGGATTCAAGGCATAGGCGCGGGCTTTGTTCCCGACACGCTTGATACGTCGGTGATTGACGAGGTCGTCACCGTTGCCGATGATGACGCATTCGGCGCGGCAAAGCAGCTTGGCAAAACCGAAGGCGTGCTATGCGGAATATCGAGCGGCGCCGCACTGTATGCCGCAACGGTAATAGCCAAGCGCCCGCAAAACGTCGGCAAAAATATAGTGGTAATACTCCCCGACTCCGCCGACAGGTATTATTCGACAAAGCTGTTTGATAATTAAGAATGCGGCTGCGCCTGGATTTCTCCGCTCCGTTCGCTACGCTCACTTCGGTCGAAATGATGGGAGTATGGAATTATCTTTTCTAATAGTACAGTCCAACCACCCATCACCCCGACCGCAGCGGAGGGGTGTAGGCAAAAAGGGCGACCCGCCGCAT
>CAMWLQ010000014.1 GCA_947175195.1 uncultured Clostridia bacterium
GCTGCCATCCGCTCTCTTCTCAAACGTAATTGTTGTGAGCGGGCCGTTTTCAAACGCATTGGCGCCTATAGTTGTCACCGAATAAGGAATGGATATGGAGGTGAACGTCGAACCGGTATACGTTTCATCGTCATCGTTAAGCTTGTTGCACTTAAATGCTGATGCGCCGATGGTAGTAATGTCACAGCTACCGTCCGCCCTCTTCTCGAAGGTGAATGTCGCGAGCGCTCCGCAGTTTTCAAACGCATTAGCGCCGATTGTCGTAACAGTGTACGGCAAGGTGAACGACGTAAGCGCCGAATTCTTAAACGCCGAAGCGCCGATGGAAGTCAAGTCGCTGCTACCGTCCGCCTTCTTCTCAAACGTGATTGTTGTGAGCGGGCCGTTTTCAAACATATTGGCGCCTATAGCTGTCACCGAATAAGGAATAGATATGGAGGTGAACGTCGGACCGGTATACGTTTCGTCATCGGCATTAATCTTGTTGGATTTGAATACCGAGCTACCAATTGTAGTGAGATCGCAGCTACCGTCTGTCCTCTTTCCAAACGTAAACGACGCGAGCTTGCAGTTTTCAAATACACTGTTGCCCAGTGTCGTAACGGTGTACGGCAAGACGAACGACGTAAAGCCGGTGTTCTTAAATGCGGCGTTGCCGATGGAGATAATACCGTACTCGTCAGCAGACGTTTGCGACGCATCGTCATTCGCAGTAGCCGATGATTTCTTTGCAAACGTGACCGTCTTGAGCTTGGTGCAATTTTCGAATGCACTGGCGTAAATTTCGCTTACCGTACTCGGAATGGTTATGCTCTCCAAGCTTGTGCAGCCTTTAAATACTTGATACGGGATTGCCGCCATAGAATCCGGCAAAGTAACTGACGTAAGCTTAGGACAATTAATGAACGTATTTACGCTATTCGTAGCCGTCGGCTTGGAAGTGCTGCTATAGCAGAAATACTTAACTTTGCTGCCGGGCGCAAACGTTACAGTCTGAAGCTCGTTATTTCCTTCAAAAGCATTGTAAAGTATGGTTTCTACATTGCTCGGGATAACGACGCTTACCAGTCCCGTGTTTTTGAGTGCGTATTGCCCTATCCAATTCAATGTGCTGGGAAGAATAATACCCTTTAAGTTTGTGCAGCCGTTAAACGCATTGTTACCTATTCTTTCCACACCTTCGGCAACTACCACATACTCAATAGTCGTATTGTTTTGATACTTAGAGTTGGCAATCATGTTGTTCTGATTGTCGGTGGTGGCAACCTTGCTGTCTGCATAGATTATTACTGTCTTTGTCAAATCGAAGGTTGCAAGGGTTGCCAAGTCGGTAACAGCCATGCCATTATACACAACGGATGTATCCTGTGCAAGCACCGACGAAGGGTCTTGTATACCGCTGCCGTATAGCGATGTGAAGTCCACAACCGTTTGTTCGGGCACAGTAACAGCTGTAAGCGACGTGCAGCCCTCAAAGGCAAACGCGCCTATATTTGCCGACTTACCCAACGTAACGGTAGCAAGCGACGTGCAACCGCTGAACGCGTCTTCGTAGATAGTTGCATTTTCGCCCAAGGTTACAGCGGTTATTCCCGTCCCCTCAAAGGCAGATACGCCGACTGTAAAGTTAGCATTGGTAGAGTTGAGCGTTCCTTTGAACTTACTGCCGTAGAACGCATAGTCTGCGATTTCTACTGTATGCGCATCAAGCGTAAATGCCGTATTTTCGGGTGCGCCCGCCAAGTAGACCAAAAGCACGGTCTTGTCGGAGTTGTAAATTGCGTAGCCGTCTATAACAAAGTTATCCGTAGGCTCTTCTTCGCCGTCATCCGCTTGAGTTGTCGGCTCGCCGGCCGCTCCAATCGTAACCGCAGTAAGTTTTTCGCAACCCATAAACGGATTGGAGTTGAGCGCGGTAACGCTTTCGGGAATTTCGAACGCAGTAAGATCTGTATAGCCGAATGCCGCTTTGTTAAGCGTTGTTATGGCTGTTTTACCGTCATCCGTCTTTTCGAACGTAACGGAGGTAAGACCGCTGTACGCAAAGGCGTAGCTTCCAATCGTGGTAACGGCATTGGGTATTTCAACAGTCTTTAGTGCGGCAGCGCCACGGAACGCATAATTCGATATGCTCGTCAAGCTATTGGGAAGCGTCAATTGAGCGAGATTGCTGTTGTTGCCGAACGCCCATTCGCTGAACGAAGTAATCTTGCTGCCCGTCTCGAACTCGACGGAGATAAGCGTTCTTTCATCGGCGTCGTTTTTCATCTCGTAGAACGCGGCGTACCCGATAGAAGTAACGCTCTTGGGTATAAGCACCGAAGTAAGCGCCGTACCACGGAACGCATTTTCGCCTATCGTTGTCAGCTTGCTGCCTTCCGCGAACTCCACCGATACAAAATCGGTATTATAAGCAAACGCGTTCTTTTTGATTTCCGTCACAGACGCGGGAATCTCGACGCCGGTAATCGCGCTACCTTCAAAGGCGGATTCACCAATCGTTTTCAGCTTGCTGCCACCCTCGAACGTGACCTCGGTAAGCAAGGCGGTGTTGTAGAACGCGGTGTTACCTAATGTTTCCAACGACGCGGGTATAGTAATTTCGGCAATATTCGTTCCGTAGAATGCGCCTTGGCTAATCGTCTTAATGGAAGTGACGTCAGCATTTTTGGAGTCTTTGTATGTGGCAAACGTAAGTTCGGTAATAGGCGCATCGGCAAAAGCGTAATTGCCTATTGTCGCAACCTTGCCGGGGATGGTAACCGCACCGGTCAAGCCCGAATATTCGTCTCGTGCCGTATACAGACTGAACGAACGCTCGCCTATCATTGTAAGCGTGGACGGGAACGTTACACTCGTAAACGGAGTGTCGTTAAACGCCCAAGTGCCGATAGATGTAACGCCTTCCGGCAATTCGAGAATGGTGAGATTGGGAGCAAACGCGCTGCGGAACGCATAGTTACCGATGGTAGCGGTATTGGTCACCATAGGCGCGGTTTCCGTAGCGGCCGTTTTGACTGACCACTTGACATCGTTGAGCGCTTCACTGCCGTAGAAGGCGTAGTTGGGTATCGTCGTGATATTGCGCTTGGACATATCGACTTTGGTAAGCTCTGAGCAGAACGCAAACGCACCCAATGTTGTATCGGTTGTCGTGGTTGTTCCTGCTGCAATAGTAACTGCGGTTGTCGCAGCGGCAAAGTCGATTCCCTTAATCTTGCTCTTGGCAAATGCGGCAATTTGTATTGTAGTCGTCTTTGCGGGAACGGTAATGCTTTCTAATTCCGCATCTTGGAATGTCAGCGTTGAAATTGTGGTAGTTTCCGTAGACAACACAACGTCAAGATTTGTAAGTGCGTTAAACGTCCACTTGTTTGTAGCGGTTATTTTGCGCCCTGACATATCAATCTTAAAGTTCTTCGCGTAAGCGTCCTTAACCGCTTGAGTAGCGTTATCTGCTTCTGCTGCAGCTTTAGCATCCGCCCTGCCGTTGTTCGTTCCAGAGGCGGCAAATACGCCTACATTGCTGTAGCTGTTAGACCATGTAGTCGAGGCATAGCTTTGGTAAGTTCCCGCGGTAAGGGTGAGCGCCGCAGAACTCGAAGTGAAACCTACATACTCAAGGTTCGGGCAGTATGCAAACGCCGCTTTATTAATAGTAGTTATGTTGGCGGGGATGGTTATGCGCTTTATTCCGCTGTGCGCGAATGCACCCGCGCCTATTGTTGTCATTTTAGTGGTAGGCAACTGCACTTCTTCGAGCGCAGCAAGCTGCAAAAACAAATTGCTGGGAAGCGTCGTCAATGCGCATGTCGTCTGGTCGAACACTACTTTTCTCAGTTCGGAGCAAAGCACTATGTTGCCGGCGCTCGTACCGTTGGGATCCGTTGTTTGGCTGGATCCAAAGCAAGCCGACAGAGTGGTGATGCTGCCGGGTATATATGCGCTGGTAATCTTTGTCCCGGCAAATGCACCCGCGCCTATATTTACCACGTTGCTCGACAAGTACAGATCGTAATCTCTTTCTGCGTTGCTCGTTATTTTTTCGATATTGTAGCACTTGTTGAACGCACTGCCGTTGATTTTAGTAAACGTGCTTGACGAAGGCAGGTATACGTTGACAAGTCCGGTACAGCCCTCAAACGCGCTGGTACCGAGTTCCGTAACTTTGTTCGGGATGGTTACCGTACCATCGGTTACAGGACCGGTAGGCGCGGTAGTGGACACCCAAACAAGACTTGTGCAATATCTAAACGCATAGTTGGGAATCGTTTTAGTCGCATTGGGCAAAACAACCGTTGTAAGATTGGAGCAACCCTCAAATACGTAGGTGCCAAGCGTCAAATCACCCGTACCTGTAAACACAACTTCTTCCAAATTGGAATAGTAGAATGCATAGTTGCCTACGTTGCTTACCCCGCTCGGAATGACAAGTTTTTTGACGTTTCCGAACGGATTTTTCTCTGTGGAAGTCGCAGTGGCAAAAGACGAGATAAGCGCGGGCAATTCAAAGTCGTGAGTAGGATCCTCGTCCACCTGCTCTCTTGTGCCGCCGAATTCAAGCGCAGTTTCAATAAACAAGCCTTTCGAAATTTCGCCAAGCTTGCAGCCGGCATCAAACGTTACGGTAGTGAGCTTTTTGCAGTAGTAGAAGGAGAACGCAGCGATTTTTTCCAATCTCGCAGGGAAGTCAACTCGTTCGAGATTCACGCAGTACGCAAACACACTGCCTGCTACGCTCACACTAGTTACACTTGTATTATCAACCGAACCCAAAACAAGCTTACTGGCTTTGGACAGCAGTTTATAATCGCCCGACTGATCAAAGATATACTCATCGCCGTTTTTGGTGTAGCGGTCGCCTTTGTAATCCTTCTTCTCCTCATCGGTAAGCAACACGTAGTGCATTACGTCGTCTTTTTCAAACACTACCTGCTTGAGCGACTGCATTGCCCAAAGCGCCTTGTCGTCTATTTGACTTACGGTATTGGGAATAATCAGCTTTTCAAGGCTGAGGTTGCCGTTAAAGGCATACGCCGCAATCAATTCCGTGCCGGGACGCACAGTGTATTCCTTGTCGGTTTTGCTCGCCGGATAGTACGACAAAGTTTTGCCGTTGTCGATGTAAATAGCACCGTTGTCGTTGATGAACGAGCCGTCGGAGGACGTAGTGCCGCCGCCGGATACTTTGTAGATATCAAGCATATACAGCGAGGTCGAGCCGGAGAACAATCCGTCAAAGCTTGTAATGGTTTCGGGGATGCGCGCCGTGGCAAGATCTACACACTTAGCAAAAACCTCTTTGCCCATTTCAAACGGATTTGCCGGCGGCAGGTATATGCTCATTATTCCGGACGAGTTGAATGCTTGATCGCCCAGCTTGCCCAACGCACTCGTTTCGTTGATAGTTACGGTAGTGAGCGCGGACGTGCCGAAAAATGCTCTTTCGCCGATTTCGGTCACGCTGTCGGGAATGTATATACTTGTCAATTTGGCATCGCTTTCGAATGCGCTGTCACCTACTCTCGCCATTCTATCGGTGTTCTCAGGGATTGTAACGGTGGTAAGCTCGGCGCAGCTCATAAACGCGTCGTTATCTATGGAAGTAAGGCGTTTGGGGAATATAACCTCGGTAAGCTTGGTGTTTTTGAACGGGCCTGTGCTGTACGTGGAATATCTAAATCCGTTTTTGCCTATATCGAGTCCTGCCTGTGTGGACGCGTTGTTGCCGGTTCCTTCCTCGGGTTCCTCGAACGTAAGCTTTTTGACTTTTGTGTTGCCGTACGCGGCAAAGTTCCTGACCAAAGTGACGTTGCCGGGCACTACGATATCATTTTCGTGCGCAATTGGTACGTACGCAAGTTCAGTGCCGCCACCGCCGTACAAAACGCCATCTATGGACATATAGTTCTTTCCGCCCGCAGCTACATTAATATTGGCGAGGTTGGGACAGCCGTCAAACGAACCATTCATGTATATTCGTTTTTCACCGTTGTTGGCAGAATACTCGATGCCGGTACGAACGCCGCTTACCTTGCCGTTGACGAATCCGAGAGAAATGCTGGACGTTGTCGGAACGAACTCGGCGATATACGAGTCTGCAAGCGTTGCAGGAAGAGTTATTGATGTAAGTTTTTTGTTGTTATAGAATACCTGCTCGGCTAAGGAGAATTCGCCGGTGCCGCCCGCGGCAAACGTTATCGTTTCAATTACCATATCCGGTGCCGCTGAGCCGTACTGACCAGTGGCCAAGGTGGTGCTACCGAAAGCGAGTGCGCCTATTGCGGTAAGCTGAGTTTCACCGGGGACATACTCGCCGTTTTGCACGCTTGCCGGAATGTGAACGGTTTTCAGTGAAGAACAGTTGGCAAATGTATATGCGGGAATGCGCGTCAAGCCCTCGGGAAGCGTTATTTGTTCAAGCGCGGTACAGCACGAGAAAACGCCGTAAATAGCATAAGAATTGCTGCCAGTGGTTTTTTTGAAACCCTCCCCAAATTCGAGCGGAAGCTTTTTGGTGGGATCTTCGGCGGTAACGGACCGTTCCTCGAATACAACGTTTTTCAACGAATAGCAGTATCCAAACGCCGCTTCGCCTATCTTGGTGACGGTGCCGGGGATTCTTATGCTTACAAGACTTTCACAGCTACGGAAAGCGTATCCCGGAATTTCCGTTATACCGTTAGGCAAGTTGATAGTACTAAGAGCCGAACAATAGTAGAACAGCGGCGATCCGCCTTTCTCTATGTCCATGGCGTAGTAATTATCTGTCCAATATATGGCGCCCGACGATGCAGTGATTGCTGCGTCCGCAGTTTCGAACACAAGCGGTTTGGTACGTCCCTGCTCCACAAACTCGATTTCACCAACACCGGTGTTATAAAATACGCCCAATCCAATCGTCTCCACGGACGCGGGCACGGTAATCTTTGCTATTTTCGGTTGCGGTAAAACGCCGTTGATAGTGGATACGGTCGAGATAACGGAAAATGCAAAATCTCCTATTTCCGTTACGCCGTTGGGAATATAAATCTCGGTAAGCTTTAAAGCGCGGTAGAGCATACGATCGGGTATCTTCTTTACGCGATCCGGCAATCTGAACGTTTCCAAGTTTATGCAGGAGTTGAACGCGGAAGAACCTATAACAAGCTCTTTTGTGCCGCCTGCTTCAAACGTAACCGATATAAGATTTTGACAGTTGGCAAACGCACGCGCGCCTATGTACGTTACGTTTTTGCCTATAACGATGCTTTCGATATTAGACCGCGCGAGTATCCTATTATTATCGTCTCGTACAGCGCCGCCAAATGCGCCTGCGCCGATTTTTTCCACTTCGGCGGGTATTTCATAGTTGCCGTCCTTGCCTGTCGGGAAGAATTTAAGCTCCTTACCGTCCTTGCTGAAAAGCACGCCGTCAACGCTCTTTAATACGGGGTTGTTGGGATCGACCTCGATAGTGGAAAGACTGTCGCATTCCGAGAATACGCCGTCGTCGAACTGAGTAATGTTTGCAGGCAAAACAATAGTGGTAAGTTTTGAGCATTTTGCAAACACGTTGTTACCAATCTTAACGCTCTTACCGTTGGCGGCATACGTCAACGTTTCGAGGCTCGTGCAGTTGTAGAATGCATTATCCTTGATTTCCTCAAGACTCACGGGGAACGTTATATTCGTTATGGGGCAGTTTGCAAACGCGTACTCGCCTATTTCCGCAACATTGCTGCCCTCTTGGAATTCAATGGTAGCAAGATTTCTGCACGCATAGTTCGTACTAGACTCGTTACCGAAAGCATTTTTGCCTATTGTGAGGCGCGTAGCAACACCCTCTCCGCCGGCAAACGTCACTTTTTTGAGCGTGGAGCAGCCGTTTATATAAGTCTTTAATTTGCCGTTGCCGTCAAAGGTACGGAAACCGGCAAACGCATAGTCGCCTATCGACTTTACCCAATTAGGTATAACCACTTCTTCAATCGAGCTGCTTGTAAACGCATGATCACCTATAGCAACAACGCCTACGGGAATAGTGTATCTACCGGTACGGTTTTTGGGCACGTACAGTATAGTAGCTTGGCTGCCCTTTGTGCAGAGCACACCCTCTATGCTTTGATAATCGTTATTGGAGGGATGAACGTTGATTGTGGTAAGCCCGTTGCAGTTCTTGAATACCTGGGTACCGTAGTCGAAGTCCTTTATCTCTTTGTTAACTTCGGGATCCCACAACGCAAATTTGCGATCGGGAAGAGTGACCGTCTCCAATTGGCTGGAGTAATCAAATACCGCCTCCTCTATTCTCAGCGTTTTTGCAGAGTCCTCCGCCGCGGTAGGCATGAACGTAACGGTCGGGATCTCGGAGTAATAGAAAGCGTGATACGCTATATACGTTACGTTAGAAGGTATTCTGATTTCGGACAATGTCGAATGATAAAACCCTTCTGTCGGAATAGTGGTTACGCTGTTCGGCAACGTATATACGCCGGTTTTGGCGCGCGGCATAGCCCACAAATCCACAGTGCCTGCCGTAGCGTTATTGTAGAACAAAACGCCGTTGTTGGACCAGTACTTGTTGTTGGATACGCCTTCGACTGTATATACGTTTATTTCGCGTATTGTCTTGTTGCTCTTAAACATTCCCGTGGGGATAGTGTCAAGAGTGTTGGGCAGATTGATTACCTTAACGTTGGTACAGCTATCGAACGCATTGGATGCAATCTGCGCTACAGGATATGCCACCGTGTCGCCTGCAGCCTTGTGGAACCCCGGAACGGTAACAGTGTCGATTTCACGAGCAATATCGCTCTTTTGGAGTTCGTAGTAGAAACCTGCGCTGCCGCCCTGATGCTTTTCATAAGCGAACACCTGTTTCCATTGCGCATAAACGGTTACATCGTCCGCAATCGACCAATTGGCAAGGCTGTTGCCAAGCTCGTCGGTGTACGAAGCCGCCGTACCGGACATATTGGCACACCAACCGCCGAATACCATAGTGGCGTCCGCAACAGTATCGGGCGTAGGCCAAGTGAAAGGTTTACCAAACGTTACCGTAGTTTCGGTTATACCAGTTCCGCCCTCGTTGTAGTCGAGCGTAATCGTGTACGTTTCGGGTATCCAGCTTGCATAAAGCATAATATCACTGGGCGTGCCGTAAAGCTTATCTGTATAGCGCGCGCCATTACCCTCCGCACAGTTGGGCGTGTTGTACCAATCACCCAATGTGTAACCTGTCTTTGTTATGGCATCGCCAATCGGCAACGACACTTCGTCTCCGATTGCATAATATTGCGTAGTAGCTACACCCTGCATAGCCGCGCCGCCGCGAGTGTCCAATGTTACGGCGTAAGCCTTAACGGTGATGGGCGCCCAGTCGCTTGTTACATCGTCGGTATAATACCGTACTTCCACCAAGTTGTCGCCCGATTGGGAAAGCTTGATGCGCGCGTAGTTTGCGCCGTTTTCTACTTTTACGATTGACTCGTTATCGCCGTTTACTCGTACGTCGTAGGCTTTGGCGCCTATAACGTGCCGCCAAGACACGGTATTTCTGTTATATGCAAGCGTGCTGTACATCGCATAGTAACGCGCGTCCGCAACGTCGCTCCAAGCAGACGTAGCATCGCCTTTTTCGGCACGAACACTGATATTATAATCGGCGCCGTTCGCCCAGTTGACACTGAGCGCGGAAAGATCGAGCGAGTTGGTTGTGCTTTCAAACGTTCTGTCGCCTATCTTTACGGTATATTTATCCGCGTCCGCCACTTCCGACCAATGAAGTATTGTTTCCGTAATGCGGAGGTTGCAGGGCGTCGCCGGAGCGGATTTTTGAGCGGCGGAAATTATAAGCGTAGCGGGAGCGGGCGAGTTGTAGCCCTTAGTACGCGCCGTAACGATTACGTTTATGCCACCCTCCGGTACTATGCATTCCTTTATGCAGTAGCTTGTTTTAGTGCCCAAATCAAGCTTAAGGTGCGAATGCTCCAAAGTATCGCACACAAGCGTAATTTCATAGTTGGTCGCATTGGGAACAGCCTGCCAAGCTACGGTTTGCATTTGCTCATCGTAGCGCAGTCCCGTTATGGCATCCAAATTTTTGTTGATTACATACGTATCCGATACCGAAGAAGTATAGCCACTCGCAATGGCAGTAACCGTCATTTTTATGCCGGTGGCCTGCATTTCGCAATTGGAGAAATTGAAGTATGTAGATTCTCCGTTATCAAAAGGATTGTGGTCATGATCGGGGTTGCCGCAGTCCACGTCTATCAAATACCTTTCGGCGTGGTCCACGCCATTCCAAAGTAAGGTGTCAGAATTTATCACGGTGAACAGCGAGACACGCGACAATGCGTTGTAATTATAAGTACGCAACGTCGGGTCGGAATTGTTGCCGGTGCCGCTAGCGGAAATCGCCGTAACCGAAACGGTGTAGCTGCCGGGCGTACTGATGGTAAGCTCGGCGGAGGTTGTAGTATAATCGCGGCTGAACTGCGTATATCCGTCGGAATCTACAACACTGAGTCTATACGAAACTGCGTTCGCAACAGGATCCCATGAAACACGATTGCCCTCTATACTAACCATAGGTGCAAGCAGCTTATTGCCTTCCCTCGCGCCCTGCCATACGGCATAGAGCGTGGTGCTCTCGGTATAAACAGTGTCGGCATCAACGCGGTAAGTCAGCTCGTCTGCCTTGCCCGTAACGCTGTACCACCAGCCCATGAATGTATAGCCGCTACGCGTCGGTTCATCCAAACCGTAAACTTTGCCGCCGACCGTCTGCTTGGGCTGCGGATTGACAGCGCCCTCGTAGCCGCCCAAATCGAACTTGATGGTATATACGTTTTCGCCAAGCGCGCTCTGCCCCCACTGTGCGTACAGTGTGATGTCCGCGCTGATTATATCCGATTCGAATATAAACGGCGTATTGTATTCGCTGTCCTTGTACCAGCCCAAAAAGGTATAGCCCGCGCGAACGGGATCGCTCGGCTTGCCAAACGATTTGCCGTTCAACACCTCGACGCTGTCGACGGCACTACCGTTATCGGTATTAAACGTAACGTTGTAAATTACCCTGCGCAAGAATTGCATGGGTACGTTGTTATACGTAAGCGTAACAACCGAATCGTCGGCGTTTATTTTTGCCGTCAACTCGCCCACACCGTCGGTTTTGTGCGTAACGGAAATATCGCTGTCTTTACGCGAATACGTGCCGTTTACCACGGTGTTGCCCATAATGACGGTAACCCTATTACCGTCGGCAAGCGACAACAAGTACTCCGATCCGTTATAATCGTAGTAGTATACGCCCCACTCGCCTTGAGTAGTGGGTTGCGGCGTCGGCTTTTTGCTTGACGAGCCCTTATCGGAACAACCCACTGCGACAATACCGACCAGCGAGAGTATACCTACTATTAATCCGACTAACTTTTTGGACTTTTTCATCTTTCTATCCTCCGATAGAACATTTCTTTTTTCTATAAAAAAACGCAAGGGCGCCGTAAAAAAACTTACAACGCCCTTGTTGTTCCGATGATTATATCATATATAAATATTATGTGTCAAGCATTTTTACCGAAATTTTATCGCTTACTCATATGTTTTTTAGCTATCGGTCATCCTCTTAACAACCGTATGCTTGTATTATATGCGCACCGCTGCCGTCACTTGACAAATAACGGCTCGCCTATCCTACACCTACTCATTGGTTGACGGTGCGTCCACCAAAACAAACGTGTGGTTTTCAATGTCAAGCCTCGCATACACGTAGTTGACAGCATAGTTGACAGTGTCGATATACGTTATCCTTATCAGCACGGACGTTTCGTCACTTTCGAGCGTTACAAATCCGCCACCGTACACTCTGCCGTAGCTGTCCACATAGTACGCATAGTCAAATCCGTTAAGATTGATTACAGTCAAATCATCGCCTTCGAACGTGCCGTATAAATCCATATCGGCAACCTCGGCTACGTAAGTGACCTCGCCTGTATCATCGTCCGTATTCATCATAAGACGGAAACGGAACAACGCGGTCGTGCTTTCCTCACCTATTTGCAGGAATGCAAAGCCGTTGGTGGCGTACTGCACGTAAATACCGGTGATAACTTTATCCTCGCCGTTGTAATCGTAATGCAAGTACGCAAACGCCATGCCAGACATTTCTATGCTGGTCACATGTGCCGTGTGTGCGGGCACTGCGGGAACCTCGGGAGTATCCTCGGTTGCGGGCTGACCCTCGGTCGCGGGTACTTCCACCTCTATCGGTTCTTTGCTTGAAAGTTGGAAAATGCCCTTGGTTTCGGCAACATACGTGTTATCAAGCAGGAACACACCCACGCCGGAAAGCATTTTGAAGTAGAACGTCGAACCGTCGGTAGCGGTGAACACCCACACCATATATTCGTCGCTCCATTCCATACTGCCCTGATATTGCGTTTGGTAAACAGTATTGGGATAGATCGTCAATACCTGCGCCTCGTATCCGCCGCCGGTAAGAGTTCCGATAGCCGCAGGCTCTCCGATACTGGCGGACATGTATAAAACGTATGTATTGAGCTGCATTGTGTACTTGACAAACAGCGGAATACCTGACGTATCAGCTGTAGTGGCAAACGTAAACAAGGTTTCGGTTACAGCGCTTCCTTCCTCATCCGTTTCGCCTGTTGCGTAGATAAAGTCATAGCCGCTTGCACCTTCTACCGTAGTCGCCTTGTATGTTCCGTCATACGTAACGAACTGTTCGTTTTCGGCGTCGTACTCGTAATAAGTGGCGGAATATTCACCCTCATTTTCAGCCTGTTCTCCGGTAAGATATATATAGCTCTTAAGGTCGTCATAGCTCAAGAAATAACCCGCCTCGTTCCTGACCACGACAAAACCCGTGATTTCATTGTTCTCGTCATATTCGAGCTTGAACGTTATAGCATACGAAGTAGCAAATATCAATTGCAGCTTGCCGTCGAAATATCTGTACGAGCCTGTGAACGTTCTATCCTCCCCACCGTCGACACCCTTTTGAACATAGGTCGCCGTTATATCGGTGCGGTTTATTGTGAGCTTATCGCCGTTGGAATTTTCTATTACGCACTCACCATCGTCATTAACCTCGTTCGTTCCGTCGTCGCAAATGTAAAGGCGAGTGACGGTTGTGCTTTCACCTTGGCTGTTTGTTTCGGTAGTGGTGATAAGCGCAAACTTAAATTCGGAGAACGTTTTGTTTACGCCGACATAAATATCGGAGAACTCGACGCTATTGTCGCGCTCGTACTTACCGCTCGTATGATCCTCGTCGTCCCAAGTGATACGTCCGAATGAGAACGGATTAAGCGAGGACGAACCGTTGAGCGTAAGGAGCGCAGTACCGTCTTTAAATAACATCATCACGAAACGCGTGCTGCTGTTGGTAGCGGTGTAATCGTATACATATTCGACATAATTGCCTGTTCCGCGATAATCGATATACAACACGTAGTCCTTGGTATTATTCTCGTAAGGATAAAGAAGTAGCGTAGGGAGTCCCAAGGACGTGGTATAGACGTATTTCAAGTTGCCGCTTTCGCTTTCAGCCGTACCAAAGCCGTCAAGCGTATACTCAACGTCATTATATGTAATTTTGTACCCGCCCTGGAAATCGCCCGGTATTGTAACGTTTACACGGGTGATGTTGCCCGTTTCCGACGAATAAACGAACTGGAATTTGAAATTGGCAAAGCCCGATACGTCAAGGGGGGTACCGTACAGTGTTCCGTACATATTGTATATGAGCGCTACCATTTGGTACGAAATTTCGGCAGTGTATTCGTAAACGTTTGCGCGGGGATCGGAGCCGCCATCACTTGTTTGACCGTAGCTTGCAATCGAATATTCGCCGTAAATCAAACGAGTGTATTCATATGCAATGTTGCCGTAGAACGAATCGGACAACGGCATCCTAAATGCGAATGCAGCACGATTGTTATTGTAAATGTGCAATCTATAAATTGCGCCGGGTACAAAACTGCTATCCAATCCATAAATCACGTATTGACCGAACAACTCGTCTACCGGCTCGAATACCGGAATCGAGTCCTCACCATACAAAGACACTTCAAACAAAAGATCTTTGCCGCCGTCCTTTCGAATTATGCGCAGTGTTCCCGCAGTGCTGTCATAGGCATACTTGCCCGTTACGGTTACGGTTACGTTGTTGTCGTCTTTATACGTGTATGTCGCGCTCTCGTCTACAACGCTGTAGCCTGCAAGCTCTATCTTATCGGCGGTTGCCGTATCGAGCTCCGCATCGCCCTCGGGCGCGCCGTAAAGCGTTGTTTCAAACCGCTGCAAATATACGTTGGTGTACACCGTAGTGTCGTCGGATGACTGCGAATGATACGAGCCCTCCATAAGCAGGCAAGCAAACGAACGATATTGAAGTGAGCTATTGTAAATAATAACCACGACCTCAGTACCCGCGTCGCCGCTGTATGCATCGTCGCCGGAATTGTACACATAGCGTCCGCTTAAATAGTTGGTAACCGTTTGCTGGCTGCTATTCAAGCCCGAAACAGACATTGTGGCATGACCGTAACCGTCAAGGCTGAGTGTGTAATCGGTATCGACGTAGCCCGATTGAGAAATGTTGTTCCAAGCACCGTACTCCTCGCCGCGAATCATAAAGTTTACCATCCCGTCGGACGAATGCACCAAGCGGAAAGCAAACCGCATTTCCCCGTCCACGGTAAACAGCATAGACCCGTCACTGCCCCCTATGTAAGAGCCGTTAACGTTATCCGTGCCGTCATAATATACCGCCGTGCCGTTATCGTTAAGCTTGAGCGTAACGTTTGCATCCTCCGTTCCGTCTAGCTTTATCAGCTTGTAAACGGTGGTGTTTTGGGTATTCAGGTACGTAAAGGTATTGTGAGCGCTGTCCGCAATGCCGCGCAACAAAACCTCGTCGGGATTGGCGGCGTTTGCGTTTTTAAACGTGAACACATGTGTGGTTGCGTTGTACTCGCCCGCAATATCGGCAAGACCGGTGCGCTCGAGGTAAGGTATCAAACGCTCGCTCCCGCCCACCTTTTGACTAATCAAATACACGCGGTCGGAGGAAAGTCCGGCAATCTCCGTCATTCCCTTAACCCACTGCGCGTAAAGCGTAGTCGCACGCTCCACCGCAAATTTTTCGCCGACGCGGTATTCGACGTCGCCGTCGGGCGCGGTAGACCACCCGTAAAAACGGTAGCCGTCCGCCTCGAACTCACATTCGGGCGCATCGTATTCTATACCGTATCCACAGATCTTTGTGTCCATGGCGCCGGTATATTCCACGTCGGACGGAAGATTGGCGTTGAATATGGTATCGTAGCCGATAAGCTTGTAGTAAAGCTCGAACGCGTTTTGCGCGCTGCTCTTGTTGAGGTTGGTATAAAGAACGTCGTTTTCTTTGCTGTCGTCGTAGTAATATCCCGCATATGTCGGCAAACCGGTAACCTTATCGCCGACAAATGCGACCTCGCGCACTACGTCATCGGGCTCGTCGGCATAGTCGCCCGATTCAAACCCGTTTTCCAAATAGATATTTATTGTATAGTTGACCGAATATTTTGCGACAACCTCCGCGTTGGCGTTGGGCATTTTCAGTCCAGAGGTGGCAGTAATCTCGCTGGTACCGCGAAGGAACCAGCCTTTGAACGTGGCGTCGCTATCCGCTACCGTGGGCGTAACGTCTTTAACCAAAGAATAAAGGTCGTCGCCCTCTTTGACGGATATTGTCTTTTTGTCGTCGGGTATAGAGCCTATACCGGCGTTGAAATTCAAATTAAACCGCGCCGAAAAAATCGCGTAGTATGTACGGTTTTCATTGGGCATTTTGTCGGGCAAAGCCTCTACCTCGCCGTTGGGCTTTCGGCTCCAGCCTTCAAACACGTAGTTGACCCTGTACGGATCCTCCTTAACCGTGTACTTGCTGCCCGCCTCCGCCGGAACGGTGTCATACACAACAGTTCCGACCATAAATGTAAGCGTATAGCGCGGCTTGGTATTGCCGTCGCTTTTGCCTTTGTCGCCGCACGCCGTAAGGCATACCGCGCCGAGAGCAAGTATGACTGCAAATACAGCCGCTATCATCACTCTGCGAAAATTTTTCATAACCACCTCAAATGCTCGTAGTGCCCGCTTAGATACGTGTTTCGAGTCGAATTTTGACCACATATCGGCAAAATCCACTCGATTTTTTGTAACACAATATCGGCTTTGGCGGACACCGTTGTAAAAAACCAAAGCCGATACGTTTTTTAATTATAATACAAATTGCGGTTTATGTCAAATATAAATACCTTTTTAGCGGGATATTAGTCATAAAAGTTTGTAAATACCGCCGTCAAAGCACATACTTTTTGCCGTTTTACAAATAATTATATAAATTAACGTTCTTACAATGGCGGATAAAAATGTATCGCACTCCCACGCACATAGGAATAATCCCCGACGGCAACAGGCGCTGGGCAACCCGAAACGGATTGAACAAAGAGGACGGCTATAACTACGGACTGCCTGCAGGGCTGGAGCTTTTGCGCGCAGCAAAACGCCGCGGCATTAAAGAGCTGACGTATTACGGCTTTACCGTAGACAACTGCAAGCGCCCCAAAGCGCAGGTGTCGGCATTCCGCGACGCCTGCTGCAAGGCGGTCGAACTCATGGAATCCGAAAATGCTGCGGTATGCGTTGTGGGCAACACCGAGTCGCCATGCTTTCCGCCCGAGCTTATACCATATACTAAACGCATGCCCGATGCGCAAAACAAGCTGCGCGTAAATCTTTTGGTGAACTACGGCTGGGAATGGGACTTAAAAAACGGCTGGCTATCCCGTTCCGTCCCTCGCATAGACCTTGTGATACGCTGGGGCGGAATGTGCAGACTGTCCGGATTTTTGCCCGTACAAACGGTGTATTCGGATTTTTATATAGTAAAAGACTTATGGCCGGACTATAAGGAACAACACCTTACCGACGCACTGGACTGGTATTCTCGCCAAGACGTTACTCTCGGCGGCTGAACGACGGGATTATTTTTCCGCCGCCTTTGCTTTCTGCGCATTTTCCCAATCCTCTCTTTCTTGCTTGGTTACTATCTTATATCCGGCATCGAATAGGATTTTATCGGCAAAATTCATAATTTTGTAGTCGTAATGTCTTACCTCGGAATTACGTAGCCGATAGTACTCATCCAGCCCCGCAAACGTGGTTAGGTTGTCGTGCACAAGCCGCTTTTTCATGTCCTTACCGCAACCGCGTTCAATATCGCCCCTGCAAGACGGGATTACACCGCTGCATATGTAGTTTGCGTTCCAGCGCTGATGCTCCTGCATAGCGAATAACGTTCGAACGCTGTCCTCGCAGTAAATGGACTTATCGCAATCTCTCGTGAGCTGATAGCGCTTGTCCTCTATTTCCGCGTCAGCATCCGTACCGAAGTATTTTTTGTAAAATTCTTTATGCCCGCCGTTTGCATCCTCTTTTGTTTTGGGTACGTAATCCAATCCCAACAAATTGAGCTTGGTACGCAAATTCAAACAACAATATAAGTTGCTTTGCCTTTGCGTGTGTCCCATACGCATCCATTCCCTAACCGCTTTTTCGCCGACGTCCTTGTTTTCCGCGGTAATTCCGCGAGCGTATGTAAACGATTTGAATAGCGCCAAATCCTTAATGTGATTTAAAATACCATCGATGTTATACACCGATCCGGTAGTCCCGAACGTTTTTACGCCGTCTGGCTCTTTGTCGACAAGGTCGTCGCTGCGCACCTTGGCAAAAACATATGCGCCGTTAGACTTACCCCACATTTCCAGCCGTGCCGTTATTTTTTGGGAGAGGTCGATATTTTCGAGGTCCTCTCCGAACGCCACTATAATATAGGTATAGGAATTACCCTTGCAAACCACCTTTTTGAGCGAGTCGTAAAAATCGTAGCTGTTGATGTCCGATATGCAAAAATGCTCTTTAAAGTGTTTGCTGTCCTTGGTAATATCGTTAAACTCCGCGTCGTACCATTCGTCCGCGAATTCGGGGTTATACCAGTCGTCGGCGGGATAGTCGGGCAGCGGCAAGAAATCTTTGTCCACACTTGTCTTTTTGCCGTCCTTTTGGCGTTTAAGATATTCTTTATAGAACTCGCGACTGTAACGGAAATACGTTTGGTTTAAATTTTTATCCTTGTAAGCTGCGGCTTTGTCGTAAACGTAATAATGCACTTTTTTGTGCTCTATTCCGTTTTTGCCTTTGGTGAAGAACTGCGAATCGCCTATTGTTCTTAAAAACACTTGGCGATTGGTCGGACCAAATCCTATTAAACACACGTTAATATCAACGTCGTCTTTTATAAGTCCGCTATTATAGTCGATATGTTTATCCGTCATATACCGAGTCAACGGATATTTATCGACAAACTCGACGGCGATTTGCTCGTATCGGTTTAACAGCTCGATATGCCCGTGCGCGTATTCTATTTGCTCGGCAAACGCGGACTGGTTTTCTACATTGCAAAACGCATAACCCGTCAATCGCGTGTGTTTCGCATTGACCGGTACGTCCACATACCTCATGACATTTGTTTGCGCATCTTTGTCATTGTTTTTATTGTCTTTGACTTGTCCGTTTTCAGGATGCTTGTCGTCGGTTTGATTGTTGTCGATTTGCGGTTTTATGTGCGTGTCGACAAGCAACAGCTTGTTGAGTGCTTTTACGTAAAGAAGATTGCGCTCGTCGTCCTCGGTGTTGATGATTACGGTAATCTTTTTCTTTGTATGTAAACCAAGCCGATACTTAAAGCCCAAAAGCGATTTCAGCTTTTTGTAAAGCTCATCTTCGCTGCTGTTTGCGCTGTCGAAAGATGAATAACAAATACCGTTGAGGTACAGCTTATCTCGCATATCGGCGTTGGGTTTGGCAAGCATCATGCCCTTGCCCGCTTTGTTCTTGGATTTTTTCAAGGATTTGAGCAACATTATATTGTGCTCGTTGCAACCGACCACAATATATAAATTTTTGGAACACTTTGCACATAGTTTTTTGCAAAGGTTTTTAAATCTTTGCCATACCAACGATGCCGAAAACATAAGCACGTTAATAACCGTTACGGCGTAACAACAGCACATCGTGGCGTAATACAAATGATCGTCCTTCATGGCGCCCACTATGCCGTCCATGCCGAAATCGAACTTGATAAGGCTAAACGCCCTGTAGACCGATTTCAAAAAACACGACAGGACGTCCGCGCCCACTCGAATATCAGTGCTGACATGCAACCAGCCCAAAAAGTACAACGGTATGGCGATAAAGTATATAATCGCAAACGGACCCTTCTTGTAATTCTTGAGGAATTCGAGCTTATCGTTTTTTGTTCCGACTATAAACAGTTTCGCAACGATTACCGCCAAAAGCGCCGCCATGGCGGCAAGCGCGATGATGTATACGGTGTATGCAACCGCTTGTTGCTGTGCCCACTGAGCAAATTTCATAACATCCTCCTTTGTTTTCAGTTAAATATTTTCACAGTCTTACCAGCCTGCTCGGCAAGCAAAATCGTATGATATGTGCCGCCGCGGTTTATCGCATTTCCGCGCTCGTCGGTAAGCGGCAGCTCTTGCCCGTTCCATAACGCCAAAAGCTCGTCGCAGCTGTCGATAACACGTTTGCTGACGCCGACATATCGATTGGCTTTGTTCTCGGCGATGACAATGCTGTCGGCGCGCTTGATAAGCTTGTTAAAAAGCGCACCGCCGTCGGGCTGCTCCGCGGCGAACTCCTCCGCCGCGCACGGTAACACCACGTGTAGCTTTGCACCGCAGGACAGCGCCTCTTCGGCAAAAAGGCTGTCCGCCCCGAACGCCAAACCGCTGTATAACTCCACGGCATAAGCTTTGCATAAATCGGCAATGTAGGAGCGAACATCGTCACGTACCGCCCGCTCGTCAAAGTTCTTTATCCGCGACAAATCGATATGTCCCGTACAACCTAAAATATACTTTTTCATATCACTCCTTTTATACATAATGAATAATGGACGGGTCTATGTCCCCGAATATGCGCCGAATATCGTTCTTAAAGTTGATACTTATAGTAACCGACTTCAACCCCGTACAGCCATTGAATGCATCATCCCCGATATCTATTACGGATTTTGGAATGGTGATTTCCGATAAACTGGTGCAATTCTCAAACGCACGCCCACCTATAAATTCAACACTATCTGGAAATTCAATTTCCCTTAAACCGCTGCACCCCCAAAAAGCTTCAAATTCGATAGTCCTGACATACTTTGGAATGGTAATTTCCTGTAAGCTTCTGCACCCATCGAATGTGCCGGTCTCTATTTTTTCGGCTTCCGCCGGAATTTGAACGGTTGTTAAGCTGCTGCAACCATAGAATGCGTTAGCGCCGATTTCTTTTACCCCGTCGGACTCTATTTTTTGTAAACTAATACAATCTTCAAATGCGCCGGGCTCTATTGTATCAACGCTGTTTGGAATACATATCTCTTGCAAATTTTCACAGCCACAAAATGCATGGCTCCCTATTACCTTGATTCCGTCAAACATTTTAACCGTTTTTAAACTACTGCAACCAGCAAAAATATGCTCCCCGATTTTATTTACCGAATTGGGAATGCAAATTTCTTGTAAACTGATACAACATTCGAATGTTCCGTTCTTTATTGATTTTACGCTGTTCGGAATGTATATCTCTTTCAAACTTCTACATCCAGCAAAGGCATATTCCTCAATTATTTTTACCCCGTCGGGAATTCTGATTTCTTCAAGGTTAATACACCCGAAAAATTCACAGCATTTAATTGTATTTGTTCCGTGCGCAATGTTAGCCTCTTCTATAAAACGATGAATCATCAGTATTTCTTCATTTATTTTTTTTAAACACGGGGGGAGAGTTACTCGCAAAAAGGCCCGATACAAATAACTTGCTATAATTGGTTCGCTGTCCGTAACAACAACTGTTTTTTTGCGACCATTACTTTCCCTCCAAATAAAATGTGCATCTTCCGCAAATCCTATATATTGAATGTTATCTTTAAAAATTTCAGATATTACTATTTTTTTTAATTTCACACAATATTTAAATGCATCTACCCCAATAAATTCAACACTATCTGGAATTTCGATTTCCGTTAACCATTTGCACCCTGCAAATGCGGACTCCTTGATTTCCTTTACTCCTTCTGGAATAAGCACTGTTTGTAAATTATCACACCCAAAAAAAGTGTATCCGTTTATTTTTGTTATACCGCGGGGCAATTTTATCTCTTTTATTCCTTCACATGCTTCAAACGCACCAAGGCCGATTATTGTTACATTGTCCGGAATGAGAATTTCTTTTAGACTGCTACAATTCATAAATGCGTTCTCGCCGATTTCATTTACTCCTTCTGGTATGCATATTTCTTGCAAATTATCACAGCCTATAAATAAATTACCTGCGATTTTTGTTAAATTACAATGGAGTTGTATCTCTTGTAAGCCGATACAATCGGAAAAAGCGCCCTCGCCAATATAAGTTACACTCTTCGGGATGCTCAGCATTTTTATTTTTGTACATTCGGAAAAAGCGCTGCGTCCTATTTCCGCCACTCCATCTGGAATACATATTTCTACTAAACTGCTACAACCACCAAAAGCAAACAACCCAATCCTGTCTAATCCATCGGGAATCTGAATAGCTTTTAAATTTCGACATGTATGAAAAGCCATGTCATGAATTTCAGTTACACCTTTGGGGATTGAGATACTTGTGATTGTATCGCAATTAAAAAGTTGATACTTTTCTGTAAAGAATTCAATAGGCAATGTAACGTCGCCAAATAGATACAAAGCACCGCAGCCAATAAAAAAATCCATTATTAACGGCATAAATCTTCTATAACCGTCTTGCCATCTAACAATATTCTCCGGTACATACAGTACCCGAACGAAGCAGCGGGTAAAATTCATAAATTTGAATTCGGTTTCGTCCGTTGGCGAAAAAATCAAGCCGATCAGTTTTCGGCAAGGCAGCGCGCCCAATGTGGATTCCACCTCGGCTATATTATAAGGGCATGAAACCAGTCCTATTACGTCGCCATTCATCAAATTGTAGGACTTGTGCGAGTACAGCCCTAATTCGTCGTCAAACGGCACGTTCATTCTTCCGATTATGCCGCAGCTATTGTCGCGGAAGGAAAGTGTTTCCGCCACGTTAAAGCACCGCGGATAAATATCCTTTCCGCCGTCATATTCCGTATCACCTAAATAAAAAATCTCGCAAAGCGCCCTGCGCACGCCTGTCAATTCCGCGCTTGCCGCGTCGAACAACTGCCGTCCGCTCACCCTGTCCGTTATATCTTTTATATTATTCTTTTGACCGTAAATGTAACAAACGTCGCGCACTAGCGCAAGCGCCTTGGCATTGCCGCTCATGTCTTGAACGGCAAGTAGTGCCGTTTCATATAACTCGTATTCGGGAACATACCAAAACAGTGGACCGTAAGGCGGATACACGCCGCTTACCGATTTTTGCAAGATGTCGCATACAAGCACAGTTTGCGCCGCCTGCTTGTGCTTGATCAAATCACGGCAGCTGTCAAACAGCAATGTATACTCATTTATCCCGCTGTCCAAAAGAATTCGATTGTACAACTCCTCCGTCGTTTGCCTATCAATGATGCTGTCGGCTTTAACCAAAAACAGCTGCAAAACCTTTGCCCAGTACGCGTCGGCATAGTGCGAAAACAGCTCGGCAATCACATTACCGTCCTCGATTTCGTCATACAAGTTAAACGCTTTTTCGTAGTAGTACACAGCGGTAAAATATTCGGAGAACATTTTGTGGTAAAACTCGCCACCGTCGTCGTACTCATTTTCTATATATATAGCGCGCCCCTTAATATACTCCAACAAAAACCGCGCGCCCTGACTGCAGTCGATTTGCTCGGCGGCGTATTTGTTCTTTAATAATTCCTGAAAAATACCGACCGCCTTAATCGCCTTGCCTTGCGAAATGCGCATATACCGCTTGGCGGCAAACTCCTTTAACAGCACACCCAAATCGTTTTCTATTATATTACGGTATTCAACCGGGATTTCATTAACCGCGACCTCGCTGTCACGCTTGAACATTATCTCAGACACGGCGTCGAAAATGCCGACAATGCTCTCGGGGATTTTGCCCGAATCATTGTATATTATCGCCAACTGCGACAAAAGCAACGGGTTGGACTTTATCTCGTCGTTGAGGTCTTTTACATTAACGTAAAACTCCTCGCCCTTATCTCGATTGCCGAGCACAAGGAACAGGTTGTCGCCCAATCTTTTTATATCCTCGTCGGTCAGCTTGTTCAGCCTGAACTTGCGCACCTTTTTGCCACCCAACGTGATATATCCAGCGTCCACCTCGTTACGTCCGGTAAACAGCAAGGTCGTATCCTCGCTGTTCGGCTCATAAAACTCGCGCACTTTGTCCAAAAACTTACGAGTAATCCGCTCGGTAGGAATTTCGTCCATGCCGTCGAGCACAAGCAATAACTTTTTAACCGCCAACAGCCTGCGAAAATTATCCTTCGAATAGAAATCCCTATCCCCGATTTTGCCGCGAAAATAATCGTACATATCGTCAAACAGCGGCTTGGCGGAATTTGCGACCTTTGAGCACGGCAACGCAATCATCAACGTATGGTCATCGACAGTATGCCTTATTTGTTTTAGATACTGAGACTTACCGCTACCGCCCTCGCCCACCAAAAACAGTACGTCCCTGCTGTCTATCAAATCCGCGGGCGAACTAAACTCGGCAAGCGCCTCGCCGTTCGTGCCGATTTCAGTAATGGTGCGCGAAACGTATAAATCTTTATATAAATGCGGCATGTCCTGCGTCTTTTTTTGCGCTTTTTTATATAAAGGTACAAGCTCGATATAGTCGGCGGCAGTCGCATTGTTGTATATGTGAAAAAACCGATTGGTTATAAGCCGAGTAACTTTTTTGTATATTTCGTCGAGCTTTTGCTCGGTAAGCCAATCGCCTTCGTATTCGATAACGCTTATATGCTCGTCACGCAATATGCGTTCGCCGTTCTCGCCGAAACGCTCGTTATTATAAATATTTTTCCTATCCGGACAAACCACAATTATACGGTTGGCGGCGTCGTCCATTTTTAGTGCGGAACGTGTTTCGCGCGGAACATACTTGCTTTCATATAAAGAGTTGTTAGTTAAAATAAGCAGGAAAACCGACGACGATCGCGCCGCCTGCTCGCTCCATTGTTCAAAGTTGCCTTGGCACGCCTCTTCGGAATCAGTGCATTTAAGGTCCTCGCCCCGAAGTCGGTCTTTAATGGCGTCCTTCAAAGTTTTATCGTCTAACGTCCAGCTGATAAAAACGTCACTTAATTCTATATCTGTTCTTTCATCGGTTTTTTTCATAAGTTTTTACGCCCTTGTAAACAGCGCTCGATTGCCTATCCATAATTATATCACGCGCCCGACGTTTTGTAAATACCAAAAATCAATCGGCGTTAAAATCCGTTACGGCAAAATGCCGATTTTTCTCAAGACGGTACTTGACGGCAAATCGATTTCTTTATGCGCAAGCTCGTCAAGACCAAACGGCAGCGCCGCGTCGCCCGTCAGTTTAATAAGCCTGTAATTGGTGCGCAAGCGTTCGGCGGCGCTTATTATAGATTCCCTTACCGACGCGCGGTCTATTTGCTCGGCATTTGCAAGCAAGTTTTTTAGCGTGCCATACCTATTAATCAAAAGCGCCGCGGTCTTGGGTCCCACCTTATACGCGCCTTTAATGTTGTCCGAGGCGTCGCCGATAAGCGCCTTAAAGTCCGCATACCTATCGGGACTTATCCCAAAATGCTCGGTTATGTAATCGGGAGTGCAAATTCTCGTTTTTACGCCGCGGTAGCGCAGCACCGACACATTGTCCGTAATGAGCTGAAAATAATCGCTGTCAAACGACGATATGACGATTTGCATTTCCTTTCCGTATGCCAAAGCATAAGCCGCCATCCAATCGTCCGTTTCGCAATCGGTAGTTTCGGCATGCTTAATATCGAAATAGTCGAGCGCGGCGTAAATATCGGGCAGCTGAGTAAACGGGCAGTCCTCTTCCGCGACCGTGCCGTAATCGATTCGATTCGCCTTATAATCGGCATTGAGCGCGGCGCGGGCGTTTTCGTGTTCGCCGTCAAACAGCACGGCGATATGGGTCGGGTTTACCATTCGAATAATTTTGAGCAGTGCGCCCGTAAATCCCACCGTCGCCTGAACAGCTTTCCCCTCTCTATTGAATATGCGGGCGGGCATGCCGTAAAACATTTGAAAAAGCAAATTACTGCCGTCAACCAAAAGAAGTTTATCCGCTCTCATTTACCGTTGCCCTCCTGCCATTATACTCTTTACTTATTATATCAAAAAACAAACTCAAATCAAATCGTTTTGTCATGGTGAATTGCAATTTTCTCATCAAATTTTAATATTTGTGATAGCCGCTTATTGTTGTTTTTCATTTATCATGGGTGTATAATTAGATTGCAAATACATTTTCCGAGGAAAAAGCAATGAAAAGCAAAAAACACCTAATAGCTTTGTTTGCGGTAATCGCCGCGCTGTTCGCCTCCGTTATCGGTTTAACCGCGTGCGGCGACACTAACGACAACGGTAACGGCAAAAACGCCGGGTACGTCGTTTCGGTCGACGCGAGCAAATCGGTTGTTCTCGAAATCGGCGAAACCGTTGATTTTAGGCAGTACTTTACCGTAACCGATAAGAACGGCAACCAGATTGTCGTAACCGACGAAATGCTTGACTTGAGCAAAGTCGACACGAGCAAGGAAGGACAATTTACAGTCACGCTCGCAATAGGCAGCGCAAGCAAGACCATAACCTTTACCGTCAAAAAAGACGGCGGCACCGGCAGCGACGACCTTGCCGCAATACTCGCAAAGTACACCGACGGCTCAAAGTGGAACTTTGCCACCACGCTGACGATCGGCTACTCGGGTGACGATTACGAAGAATATTACGAATATAAGGGCTACAACATCAAATACGAGTATAGCGAATACGGCAATTATACCGATTATATAGAATACGTCGTTTCCACCGATACATATTATTACTACGCCGACGACGGCAGCGGAGCTTACACAAAGTACGCCGAAGACACAAATGAGTATGAAAGTCTTTTCGGATATTGCGCCACCATCGATTTGTCCGAATTGGGCGACTTTGAATTTACGTATCAAAACGGAGTATATTCCGCCAAGCTCCCCAACGACGTAGGCAACAACGTTATAGGCGAATATGACGATGCGACCTGGACGACGTTCGCGCTTACCGTAAATAACGGTAATATTGCAACGCTGACTGCGCAATCGAGCGACGGCTGGACATATGAATACGTATTTTCCAAATTCGGTACGGTAAGCTTTACCCTACCCAACGCGCAATCGTCGGACGACAACGATGACGACGATTACGACGACATAACGGTCGACGAGCTGTTGACTATACTTATTAAATACGGCGAGGACGATTGGGTGCAAAACTTTGCCGCACACGTTACGGTAAGCAGCTCGAGCAGCAGCTACGAAGAATACTACGATTTCCTCGGCGAGAATATCCGTTTGGCGTCCGAGGACGCAAGCGGCAACGAGTTTACCGATTATGTAGAATACGACGCTCAATCCAATACATATTTTTACTACTACGACAACTTAGACGGCACATACACCAAATTATCCGAAACCGACGAAGACTTTGAAGACTTATATTTCAGCATGAACTTTGTCGACTTGTCCAAGCTGTGGGAATACGAATTCACGGCGGAAAGCGGTATATTTACCGCCACGCAGTCCAACAACGTGGGCAACGCAGTACTGGGCGAATTCGAGGATTCGACTTGGACGGCGTTCACGCTTACCGCAAAGAACGGCAACGTTTCCAAAATCGTTGCAACTACAAGCGACGGCTACACATTTACATATGTTTTGTCGAAATTCGGATCGGTAAGCATCCAATTCCCTTCCACGTCGGGCGGAACTCCCACTACCCCTACAGGCGTAATGGAACAGCAAACATACGACGCGAATTCGTTCGACGACGAGCGGTTGCAGGACAAAATGCCCAAAACGGGCGACGATCCCGACCCCGCCATAGGCTTGCCCTCGACCGGCACGTACAACGCGCTTGTAATTCCCATCGCGTTCGCAAACAAAACCATAGATGACGACGATCTCGAAAATCTTAATATCGCGTTCAACGGCGACCGCAACAGTACGGGTTGGGAAAGCGTTAATTCGTACTATTACAAGTCCTCGTACGGCAAGCTGAATATCTCGTTCGATATAGCGGGCTACACCGATATGGTCGACGAAATAGGTAACGACGTCGGGTACTATACGTCGTCAAAAAACTATTCATACTATGCCGAGCTCACGGCAACCGAAGACGGCTATACGTACAATAACGGCGACAACGTGCTTTTGCATGAGGTGTTGGCATACTACGAGAGCAAGCTCGACCTCACACAATACGATTACAACAACGACGGCACTATCGATGCGGTATACCTTATATACTCGGCGCCCGTCGATTACAGCGACGACTCGTTCTATTGGGCGTACGTGACGTGGGACGACTATGAAAAGACGTACGACGGACTGCATGCATACTATTACCTGTTTGCGGGCTTGAACTTTATGATCGAGAGCGTGCATGGCGGATACACAAACGAATATTACCCCGAGATTGCCGGACTGAAGGTAAACGCCGCTACGTACATTCACGAAACCGGTCACCTCCTCGGCTTGGACGATTACTACGACACCGACGAACGTTCGGGCAGCAACGAAGGACTGGGCGGCGCGGATATGATGGATTATAACGTCGGCGACCAAAACGTATATTCCAAAATCATGCTCGGCTGGTTGACGCCCGAAATTGTCGTATCCACCCAAACGATTACAATCAAGAGCTCGCAGGAGCGCGGCGACGCCATACTCATTCCGCTCAACTTTGACAACTCGTATTTTTGCGAATATTTGCTGATTGATTTGTATTCGGCAAACGGATTAAACCAATTACACTCCTCGGTCGACGATAGCATTCTTTACGGCGGCGCGACATACGGCGTGCGGATATACCATGTTACGTCATGGATAAACAACCCGTTTAGCGACGAGTACGGCTCGTTTACCGATTGCAACAACTCGGTATCGAGTAACGCGCTTATCAAGCTTGTTGAGGCGGACGGTCATACCAAGTTCAGCGATAGCAACGGCTACGCCATCGACAGCGACCTGTGGCAGGCGGGCGACAAGCTCAGCGAGGTGTTCCCCCAATACATGACCAACGACGGAAAAACGCTTATATTCGACATTACCGTTGTCAGCGTTTCCGAAACCGAGGCAACAATCACCATAACGTATGCGGCATAAAATTCAATCGGCATTGTGCAACAAACAAAATAACACAAACAAAATACGAACTCACGTCACGGTGAGTTCGTATTTTTGTTTGTCCGATTAAGAGAGCGCTATTGCCCGCCGAGAAACCGACTTAATTGGGCGTACTACCTAAAGAACTGAACTGAGCCAAACGGCATAGCCGCACAATAATATTGCTCTTTCACATTGCGGCAGTTCGCCTAGATCCCTCGACTGCGCTCGGGATGATGGGAAATATGCCGAGCATTTCTTTGAAGGGGTATCCCCAATCCCCATCATTTCGACCGCAGTGAGCACAGCGAACAGAGCGGAGAAATCCGGGCGACCCGCCGCAAAAACGTTCGGCCATTGCCATATTCAATTCAAAAATTATTTACTTTGTTTTTTAATCGCCTTGCCGCCGGTGAGGACTATCATTTTTACCGCTTGAATCGAAAAATTATCCGCCTCGACTGTCAACGCTTTGCTTAGCGTGCCGCGGGCAAGTACCTTTATGTACGTTGTACGTTGGTTAAAGCCTTTGACGCGCTTTTTTATTTCGTCCAACGTTACCATTTCCCCGCTCTCAAAGTATTGCGATAACGTGTCTATGTTTACTATGCCCTGCTTGGTTTTGTCGATTGTGCCGACCGATTTTTCTATCAAGCTTTCCGCAACCTCGTCCGACATTATGCTGTCCACATCCGTTGCCGCAACCTCGGTGCGCACCTCGCTCGGCGGAATTTGCTTACATTCGACCGCGGGCTTTGTTTCCGCCACCGCGTCCCCCCTTTGGTCGGCAGCAGCGGTTTCGGGTTTACCCGAAATATTTTGAGCAATCTTATTCTCCTCTTCCTTTGCATGCGAACGCGCCTTGGGCGCTGGTTGTTCGACCGATTGGGGCGCGGTTTCCCCAACTGCGGTCGCGGCTTTTGGCTGCGGCTCGGTTGCGACGCTTTGGTTGTCAGCACGCGGCACATGATTTTTTCCGTGCAAAATATCAAACGCTATATATCCGCCCAAAGCAAGCGCAATAACAAGCAATACAATAACGGCAGTAATCATTATTATTTCTCCTTTACCCTCGATTTGCGTTTGGCGCGGTAGACTATAACCGCAACCTCAATCAATATAGTGGCGCAAAGAATTGCAATAAGCGTTATCCAAAGTATATCCGTGCCGCTCAAGCCGTCGTTTGTAATCGGGTCGACGGTCTTGGGAATAACAACGCTCGCCTTGTCGGTAATTTCCTCTTTGCCGTCGCCGTCCGCAAAGAATTTTTGGCAGTCCTCGCAATCCCAAAACTCAATATTGCCGTCCCTGTCGTTGGTGGCGGGTGTTTTGGGATTATGCGTAAGCGTATGCCCAAGCGCGGCTATCGCCGTAACCTCGAACTTTTCGTCGCAACGCGTGCAGTGCTTGGACTTGCTGCCTTCAGCCGTGCAGGTGGGCTGTTTGTCGATTACGAATTCGCCCCAGCTGTGACCGAGCGGGTCTATTTCTTCATAAGTCGAATAGTCGCCGCGCGAACAACTTTCATACATACCCCAGCCACTTTCCGTGCAAGTAGGCGCTTGGGGATAATGACGAACTATATCGTGTCCGAGTTTAGGCAAAACCTCAACGTCGGTTATGCCGCATACGGTGCAAGTACCAGTAACCGAACCGTCCGTAGTGCAGTCAGGCTCTACGCGAACGGCATCACTGCCCCAAGTATGTGCCGCAGCAATTTTCAATTCAGCCGCCGTCTTTTCAACACCGTCTATAAAGTCCTTATTGCACACCGAACAGTGATCGTGAGCGAGTACTCCGTCCGTTGTACACGTTTTGTTTTGTA
>CAMWLQ010000015.1 GCA_947175195.1 uncultured Clostridia bacterium
ATTTCTTTGCTGTTGTCGTAGTAGTCTTTTTGGTTGTCGTGGTAGATTTCTTTGCTGTTGTCGTAGTAGTCTTTTTGGTTGTCGTGGTAGATTTCTTTGCCGTAGCCGCGGGCTTTTTAGCAGTGGTTGTGGATTTCTTTGCCGCCGTCGTAGTAGTCTTTTGGGTTGTCGTAGATTTCTTGGCGGTAGTTGTGGTTTTCTTTGCAGTCGTTGCGGGCTTTTCGATCGTCGCAGCAGGCTCTTCGGCTACAGGCTCTTCTACCGCAGGCTCTTCGGTTGTTACGGTAGCAGCCTGTTCTTCGACCTCGGGCGCCGTTTGAACTTCGGGCGCGGCGTCGGTTGCAGCTGCGGGCTCGTTTGCCGCGGATTCGGGTGCGGGCGCTATAGCGTCGACCACGGCGGCAGTTTGTTCTACATTCTCCGCCGCAGGCTCGACGAGTGTTTCATCAACAGCGGGCGCAGCGTCGTCGACCGATTCGGGAGTTACCTCCGCGCTTTCCGCAGTATCATTCTTTTTGGAGAAAAGACCTTTCACCCAATCGATTGCCTTGACGAATACGTTCTTTTTCTTCTCGGGCGCCGTTGTTTTCTTGTCGGCGTCGTCCGCCTCGCGCGGGAGCGGTCCGTTATGCGTAACGTAGCCCTGACCTTCCGCCTCCATTTCGGCTATCATTTGCTCGTGCGCCGTCAACTGGGCGCCAAAGTAAACACGCTGTTCGGTTTCCTTGTTGAAAATCAAGACCTTGTGCTGTTTTAAATTGAATTTGACCGTTTCGCCCGAAATGTTGCCCATTTCGTCGGCGGATATAATCGAGCGGACAACGGGGTTGAGCGAGCTTTCGCACGTCGATACGACCGATATGTCTCTACCCATAACGTCGACGCCCGAAAGCGTGCAGCTGAGCTTGCCGTTCTTGTCGAGAATAAAGCCCTCGGGACGAATACCGATATAAACCTCTTGATCCTCTACGTCCTCTACGTCCAAAACACATTCTTCGCCTATGTACAGCTTGCCGCTTTCCACCCTGCCCGAGAACAGGTTGATGGGCGGCGCGCCAAGGAACTTGGCGACAAACAAGTTGGCAGGATCGTCGTATACCCACTGCGGCTTGCCCGTTTGCATTATTACGCCAAGTTTCATAATGACGATATAGTCGGATATGGACATCGCCTCTTCTTGGTCGTGCGTGACGAATATGGTGGTGATTTGAGTGCGACGCTGTATACGCCTAATCTCCTCACGCGTTTGCAATCTCAAGCGTGCGTCAAGGTTGGAAAGAGGCTCGTCCAACAAAAGAACTCTGGGCATCTTTACAAGCGCCCGAGCGATAGCTACGCGCTGCTGCTGTCCGCCGGAAAGCTCGGACGGCTTACGGTCCAAATACTCGTCTATTTGTACGAGCTTTGCAACCTCGGAAACGCGGCTTAACATCTCCTCTTTGGAGAGCTTGTTTTCGCCTTTTAAGTTTTGCAAAGGGAACAATATGTTTTGTTGTACGGTCATATGCGGATAAAGCGCATAGTTTTGGAAAACAAGACCGATACCGCGGTTTTCCGGCGAAAGCTTGGTAACGTCGTCATCGCCGAAGAATATTTTGCCGCTTGACGGTTCCTGTAAGCCGCTTATCATGTAAAGCGTCGTGCTTTTGCCGCAGCCAGAGGGTCCCAAAAGACAAACAAGCTTACCGTCGGGGATTTCAAGATTGAAATCGTTTACGGCAATAACCTCGTCTTTGACCTTTTTGTTTCGGCCTGCAAAGATTTTTGTGATGTTTTGTAATACAACTTTCATATTGTCTTCCGCTCTCTGTTGTTTATTTTTAGACCCCGAATCAGCCTTTCGCCTGACCGACAAGTTCTTGATGGGCAATTGCCTTTTTTTCCACAAGCTCATCTTCCGTTTGGAAAATCATTTGTGTACGCATGTCCGCCGCAACCGTACAAGCAATCAGGTCATGAATCGGCGTCCTATTTTTTGTTGCAAAAAACAAAACGATATTCAGCAGTGCCAATGCCGCTAACAGTATTAGCGCCAGTATTCCAAGCCCTCCGAAGATGAAAAGGAATACGAGTAGCACGGGGAACATCGTTTCTATTGCATATTTACCGAGAATAGTTCTCGCAAATAACGATATGTTGGTTATTTTGACGCAGTTGGGGCGTACAAGGCATATGCCGAAAACCTTTTTGCCAACCGTTTGTCCGTTTTTGAATATGATAGGTAAAATAAATTCGAGTGTAATATACGAAAGCAATATGCCGACCGAAGTCATCATAAAAAGTAGATTGTATACGTATCGATATTGCCAGTTTACTTTTTCAGCGGGCGTAAGCTCTTTGAACGCGTCGTATGCGGTCTTTGTAGCTGCGTCCTCGCCCTTCGAGTCGACAAGAACTCCCGTAAGCTCATCCAAAGATGACTTTTTGCCGTCTTTGGTTATAGTATAGTCGCTGTCGGTAGCTTTATAGTCGAAACCGTAATATGCGGCGACCTCCGCTACGTACGTTTTTCTAAATCCTTCCCATTCGTTATAATACTTGTTGGAAAGTTTCTCTTGGTCGCTGTAATTGCAAATAAGCGAGAGGATGAACATAAACCCCGTTGCCAACACAACGAGTAGTATCACATCGAGCAATGACGCAGACGCTCTTCTGACGATACCGGTTTTCCTCAGTTCAAACATTACTTGCGCTCCCAAGCGTGGCGGAAACATCTATCCGCTACTCTTAATTCCTATTATAACTTATTTTGCCGAATAAAGCAACGGATTTGTGGGGATAAATTGAATGAATTTTAAACTTATTTTTACTAAATATTGTGTATGGGCATCAATGAAAACCCAATACCTACGTGATTTTAGCCGCAAACGGGCGCAAAATAAGCAATTAATCGCCTATCCCCATATCGCATTCACGTATTCCGGATGATCGATAAAAGGATTGCGGTTGCCCTGAATTTTATATACCTCATCGTTGCGCACTATCTCTATCTCGTCGACAGGGTCGGCATTGTTCCACTGTATCAGCAGCTGTATTGCCGCCGCCTCATTGCTTGCCGACATAATGTGCGTAAAGTTAAGCGTACCAAACACTCCGCTTTGATTGCCATTGGTCTTGCCATACACGTTGGCATAAGTATTGTAGTGCGTGTACACATAAAGAACTATGCGCGCAACGTCGCCCTTTACCTTGTCGAGCGGCTCGAAAGCACCGCCGCCGACCCAGCCGCCGAGCGCTACGTTACTCTTGCTTGTATCTCTCGACCACGCCTCTTTTCCGCCGTTTACTATGCCGAATTTATAGCTGCTGCGCGTACTGTTTAACCCACTTTCCGCAGGACGAATATGATGCATATCGCTACCGCCGTTTCGCGTGCCGTTGCTGACGCTCTTCCACATTCCGTTGGAAAGACTCTTGCACCAAACATGCTCGCGATTCCAATAACCGATATTGCCGCTGAACGACATAATGCTCTTTTGCGTATAGAATTCGAGAGCGCCGCCATTGGGACCGGGATCGGTTACGTTTACGTATTTACTTTCGCTACATTCACCGTAAGAAGTGTAATACGTATGCGTTGTCGTAATAAGGTCATGTACCTGACCCAACAGTTGATTTCCGCCTGTAGCCGTAATTTCCGAATAATACGCTTGCACCTCGGCGGAGAGATCGGGCGATACGACTTTTACGTACGTTTTGAGCTGCGAATAGTCGCTGTCTACGTAATCGTTGCTGTCGCTCCCCGCTTTTACCTTGAAGGATTGATTGTTGGCAAGCTGAACTCTACACTCGGTAGTCCTTGTATCTAAGCCGCCGTTTATTACGTAAACGTAATATTGCGCATTGGCAATACTGTTCCACGTAGCAACGCCGTCGGCGCTTATAGTAACCTGCGGCGTACCGAGCTTGGTTTGTACCGTAACTTTTACATACGTTTTAGGCTGCGAATAGTCACTGTCGACGTAGTCGTCGTCATCATTGCAAGCCTTAACCTTGATTGTTTGATTGTTGGCAAGCGTTACGCTGCGATCCGTAGTCCTTGTTTCAGTGCCGTTATCTATTATATAAACGTAATACTGCGCACCTACTATCCCATTCCAAGTTGCAACGCCGTCCGCGCTTACGGTAAGCTGCGGCGTGCTCAGCTTGGTTTGCACCGAACCGTTTGCGTATGTTTTAAGCTGCGTATAATCGCTGTCCTCGTAATCGCTGTTATCACTGCAAGCCTTAACCATGAAGGTTTGGTTGTTGGCGAGCTGAACGCTACGCTCGGTCGTTCTTGTTTCCGTACCGCCGTTTATTACGTAAACGTAATATTGCGCGTTGTCAACGCTGTTCCATGTGGCAAGACCGTCGTTTCCGATCGTAACTTGCGGCGTACTGAGCTTGGTTTGTTGACCGACATCTGTATTTTGAATATAAGTCTTGTACGTAGAAAAATCGCTGTCGGCATACTTTTCGCTGCCGCTTACGGCTTTCACCTTGATGGATTCATTGTGCTCAATCCGAACGTTACGCTCGTCGGTCAGTTTTTCGTCGCCCTCGTCGATTACGTATATGTAATATAATGCGTAATCGATACTGCTCCACGTGGCGACGCCGTCACTGCTAATCGTCACTTCCGGTGTTGCGAGCTTGGGCAAATTAGTATCGGGCGCATACGAGCAACCGACTACCGTGCTTAGCATCAACACTGCCGCAAGATACACCGCTATCATGTTAAAAAACTTTCTCATAATACATCCCTCGTCAAAAACCGACACCTGTTTGCACAAAACGCAAATCAACTTACGTTATATCACAATCACAGATTGATTTTTTGATTTCGTTACGACGAATTAAATGTTATCCATTCTTTCCGCAATTATGGTATATCTTAATTATATCACTTAGGAATAAAATGTCAAACACTTTTTACTCGACGGTGCAGTAAATCAGCGGCTCGTCCTGCGGCTTTTCGTCCTGCATTTGGGTAGCCGAAAGCAACAGCTTTTCCGCCGCCCCGAACTTGGTCTTATCGTTGGCGTACAGCGTGGCAATCTCATCGCCCGCCTGTACAAAGTCACCGGTCTTGCGTCGTAATATAATTCCGGCACTGTAATCTATTTGATCCTCTACGGTATTTCGTCCCGCGCCGAGTGCAAGGCTTGCCAGCCCGTATGCCTCAGTGTTTACCTTGCAAATGTATCCGCTGACAGCGCTCTTTACCGCATAGGAATATTTTGCCTTTTTAAAGTTTGCGGTGTTCTCGATAAGCGCCGCATTGCCGCCCTGCGCCGCGACCGTTTGCTTAAACATATTAAGCGCGCTACCGTCGGCAATCGCCTGCGCCGCCAATTTTTTGCAGTCATCAACGCTGCCCTTGCCCGCAAGCGACAGCATGTAAGCGGCAAGCGTCAAACACACCTCGGTAAAGTCTTTCGGTCCGCGTCCGTTTAACGTTTCCACCGCCTCTATTACCTCGAGCGAATTGCCTATGGCGTAGCCGAGCGGTCTATCCATATTTGTTATTAGCGCAACCGTCTTTTTGCCCGCGTTCTTGCCGATGTCGACCATCAGCCTTGCAAGCGCCTTGCTGTCCTCCACGCTCTTCATAAACGACCCGCTGCCCGTCTTGACGTCCAACACTATGCAGTCGTCATCGGCGGCGAGCTTTTTACCCATAATACTCGCTGCAATCAGCGGCATACTGTCTACAGTAGCCGTAACGTCGCGCAAAGCGTACAGCTTTTTGTCGGCGGGCGCAAACTGTTTGCTTTGTCCTACAATAGCAAATCCTATATCATTCACCTGCTTGATAAAAGCCTCGTCCGAAAGCGTAGTTTGGAATCCGTCGATTGCCTCGAGCTTGTCCACCGTTCCGCCCGTATGCCCCAAACCTCTACCGCTCATTTTTGCGACTTTAACGCCGAACGACGCCACAATGGGAGCGACCACCAAACTGGTTTTATCTCCCACGCCGCCCGTGGAATGTTTGTCTACGCGTATGCCGTCGATAGCCGAAAAATTCAGCCTATCGCCCGAATCGCGCACAGCAAACGTTAAATCGCATGTTTCGCGCACGGTCATGCCGCGAAAGTAAATCGCCATACACAGCGCCGACGTTTGATAGTCGGGAATACTTCCGTCGGTAACGCCACCGATAAAGAACTTGATTTCCTCGGTGGTCAGTTCTCCACCGTCACGCTTTTTCTTGATAATATCATACATTCTCATAACGCGTACCTCGTTAAATTGTTATTAGATTGCAAAAGAGCGCTGTTATACAAAGCGCTCTTACTCGACGACCATCCGCCCGCCTTTACGTAATCGGCAAGCAGGTCCCTCGCATACTTTTCGCTATCCCACCGCTCGACCTCGGTAATTCTATTGCTCGCATAAGTGGAAGTATAGCTGTCTACTATAATATAATAGTAGGTGTTATTATTAATACTACTCGCCGATACAGTCGGTGCGTAAACATGATAATTTTCGTTTGTCGTTTCTAAAAATTTACTTTTTAAATAATAGCCGCTGATTTTGCCCAAAACGATGTCGTTGTCGAACGGCAAAATGGTGAACAGCGAGGCATACGTAACGTCGCCGGCCGAAACCCTATACGGCGTGCGCAGTTTTAAAAATCCGCCGCCGAGAACAATATCATAGCTGTTTCCCCACAGCTCGACGCCCTTTTCGTAATACAGCCTTGCGACGTCTTCGTAAATTTCGGTATCGCTCTTTTGGGATCTTATATTTCCCAAAACAGTGGTATACGGATTGCCGTCGGGGAAATACTTATCAAAAATTTCATTTACAATCGGGTCGTCTTTCAGGCTGCTGTTGGCGTAAACATTAGTACCCAGCGTCCGCGGCATCACGGTATATTGCTTTGTGACGGTATTGTACGAAACGTCCGCTTGACTTACATAACGGTTTTCGCCGCCGCCCTGCAAGTGATAAACATTATATTCGTCCTGCTTGATATAGCTTTGGTGCGTATGTCCCTCGAACACGAGATCGACGTAGCCGTTGGAAAGCGAGGTATCGTAATAGTCCGATATGCTCGACGTTTCGCTGCCGTACCCCTCATGAATAGAGTACACAATAAAATCACACCCTTCGTTGTTTCTCAATCTATCCGATTCCGCTTTGACAAGCGCGGTAAGCTCGGAGCCTGTTGCGAATTTCAGCCCCGTGGTAAAGTCACCGGATATGGAGCTTAAACAATCGCCTATCGCGCCGATTATGCCTATCTTGATACCGCCCTTTTCTACAATAGTCGACGGCTGGCAGTAATCCACCGCTTTGCCGTTGTACGTTATGTTAATTGCGAGGAACGGGAACTCGGCAAGCTGGCTGTTGGGCGTAAGCACGGGCGCGCCCCAATCGTATTCGTGGTTGCCGAGCGTCATAGACACAAACCCGACATGATTCATCCACTCTGTCATAAGCTTGCCCTTGTTTGTGGACGATTCCACAGTACCCTGCCACATATCTCCCGACGAAAGCAAAACCTCCTCGCGCGCAGTATCGGCATACAAATTCTTAAGATACGTAGTAAACTCGTCCACGCCCGGCTGATTGTCGGTATCGATAAACTTGCCGTGCAAGTCGTTTACCGCCAAAAACGTCAGCTCAGCCATAACGCTTTTTCCGCATTCGTCGCAAACCTTGTCGGAGTCGGCGTCGGTATGATTGTGCGTAGGCGTATCGGCAACGTAAGTCACGAGCTGCGAATAATCGCTGTCGTTATAATCCGCGTTGTCACTGCACGCCTTAACCTTGAATGTTTGGTTGCTTGTGAGCCGAACGCTACGTTCGGTCGTTCTTGTTTCCGCGCCGCTGTTTATTACATATATGTAATACTGTGCGTTAGCAATATTGTTCCACGTTGCAACGCCGTCCGCGCTCACAGTCACTTGAGGTGTACCGAGCTTGTTTTGTTGTTGAACGGTATCTTTTATGTATGCTTTGTACACGGAAAAGTCGCTGTCGGCATACTGCTCGCTACCGCTTACTGCCTTTACCTTAATCGACTCGCCGTCCGCTATACGAACACTGCACTCGTCAGTCAGATATTCATCGCCCTCGTCTATTACGTATATGTAATATATAGCGTATTCTATACTGTCCCACTCGGCAACGCCGTCACTGTCTATTGTAACCGTCGGCGTAGTGAGCTTTGGCAGTTTTGGAGCCCTATCGGTCGCACAGCCTACAACCGAGCAAAACAAAAACACCGAGGCGACAAATACCGAAATTATTCTAAAAAGCTTTTTCATAATTTATCCCTCGTAAGCTTACAAATTGCTTTTTGTAAACGAATACGGCAACAATTCGCCGAGCGTATATACCTTAAAGCTATCCACAGTGCCGAGGACGATTTTAAAGTCATTATCGCAAAACTCGGAAATCACCTGCCTGCATACGCCGCAAGGCGCGCAAAAGCCGCCCTCCTCGTTTTCCTTGCCGCCTATAATAGCAATCGCCTCGAATTGCCGTTCGCCCTCGCTCACCGCCTTAAAAATTGCGGTGCGCTCGGCGCAGTTTGTCGGTGTGTAAGCCGCGTTCTCTATGTTGCAGCCTGTATACACCTTGCCGTTTTTGCAAAGCAATGCAGCGCCGACGCAAAAATGCGAGTACGGCGAATAAGACTTTTTGCGCGCTGCCTGCGCTTGCTCCATAAGCGATTTATAATCCATTATTGTTTAACCAATCCTAAAAAACTTTGTCCGCTTGTGCTTTGTTGATCTACACCGAAATAATCCAAAACGGTTGCTCCTATATCGGCAAAACTTTTGCGCACGCCCAAGTTTACGCCGCTCTTTATGTGCTTGCCGTAAATAAGCATAGGCGTGTATTCGCGCGAATGATCGGTCGAAGGCGTTGCGGGATCGCAGCCATGATCGGCTGTAATAATCAGCACGTCATCGTCGCGCATATCGTTGATAAACGCAGGCAAAAATTCGTCAAACTCGGTCGCCGCTGCGGCATAACCCGCTACGTCGTTGCGGTGTCCGTACTTCATATCGAAATCGACAAGGTTTACAAAACACAGCCCTTCAAAGTTCTTGTCCTGCATAGCCTTTGCAACCTGCATACCGTGCGCGTTGGACGTTGTGCGGTTGCTTTCGCTAACGCCGCTACCTGCAAAAATATCGTATATTTTACCTACCGAAATTGTGGCATATCCGGCGCGCTGCAACAAGTTCAGCATAGTGTCGGCGGGCGGAGCAAGCGAAAAATCATGCCTGTTTGCCGTGCGGGCAAACGGATATTCGCCATTAAACGGGCGGGCAATTACCCTGCCCACGCCGTGCTTGCCGACAAGAATGTTGCGCGCAATCTCGCAGTATTCGTAAAGCGTGTTAATGGGAACTATATCCTCGTGCGCTGCGATTTGGAATACGCTGTCAGCCGAGGTGTAGCAAATAAGCGCGCCCGTAGCCATATGCTCTTTGCCGTAGTCCTTTATAACCTCAGTGCCCGAATACGGTTTATTGCACAAAACCTTTCTACCGGTACGCTTTTCAAATTCTTTTATAACCTCATCGGGGAAACCGTCGGGATAAGTGGGCAACGGATCGGGCGAAACAATGCCCGCAATCTCCCAATGCCCTATCGTGGTGTCCTTACCCATCGACATTTCGCTCATTTTGGCATACGACGCCGTAGGCGATGACACACCGCCGCCAACGCCGTCGATGTTGAACAGCCCTAATTTTTTCAGTTCGGGACAGTTAAAGTTGGGGTGGTTGCGAATAGCGCCCAGCGTATTGCTACCCTCGTCATGCCACTTGTATGCGTCGGGTAACTCGCCAACGCCAAAGCTGTCAAGTACAATCAAAAATAATCTTTTTGCCATATTACGCGATTTCCAATGCAATCTTCATCATTGCCGTAAACGATTCTTGCCGTTCCTCGGCGGTCGTGTTTTCTTCGGGATAGATAAAGCTGTCGCTTACGGTGCAAATGCACAACGCCTTTTTGCCCGCGCGCGCGGCATTGCAATATAGCGCCGCGCTCTCCATTTCCACACCGAGAACGCCCATTTTAGCCCACTGCATTCCGCTGTTCATGTCATCGTAGAACATATCGGACGAGAATATATTGCCCGCCTTATACTTTATGCCAGCTTGTTCGCAGTACTGCGCCGCACGGCGTGCAAGCGAAAAGTCGGCGAGCGGACAAAACGTGCCCGGCAGGTTGTACTGCATAGCGTAATTGCCGTTGGTGCAAGCGCCGAGCGCGATAATTATATCGCGGACATGCAAGTCCTTATCAAACGAGCCGCACGACCCGACGCGAATAATATTTTCCACACCGTAATAGTTAAACAGCTCGTACGAATAAATTCCGATTGCGGGCTGCCCCATACCGGACGCCATAACCGAAACGCGTTTGCCGTTATAATAACCTGTGTAGCCGTTTACGCCGCGCACGTTGTTGACAAGAACGGGATTTTCAAAAAAGTTTTCGGCAATGAATTTTGAACGCAACGGATCGCCGGGCATAAGCACGGTCTCGGCAAAGTCGCCGTATTTAGCCGTTATATGCGGCGTCGGAATGTTGGGATGCTTGGGGTCTTTACTCATAATAAACCCTCCTCTTTGACGATTTTTACTATACGTGACGTGCCTAATCTACTTGCGCCGAGCGATACAAAATCTTCCGCGTCCTTTACGGAAGAAATTCCGCCCGCCGCCTTGATTTTAACGTCTTTTCCGACATGCTTATTAAAGATTATTACATCCTCGCGCGTCGCGCCCGCCTTGGAAAATCCTGTTGACGTCTTGATATAATCGGCTTTGGCGGCGGTTACGATTTCGCACATCTTGATTTTTTCTTGTTCGGTCAAAAGGCAGGTTTCTATAATGACCTTTAAAAGCTTGCCGTTGCAAGCCGCCTTGATAGCGACGATTTCGTCTTGAATTTTTTGATAATTACCCGCCTTTAAATCGCCGATATTGATTACCATATCTATTTCGTCCGCACCGTTTTTTACGGCGTCGACTGTTTCAAACACCTTCACCTCTTTGCTGTTGTAGCCATTGGGAAAGCCTATAACCGTGCAAATTGCGATTTTGCCCTGTGCATATTGCTTTGCCTCGTGCACATAGCAAGGCGGAATGCAAACCGAGGCGGTTTTATATTTGATGCCGTCGTCAATCAACGCGCGTATGTCCGCCCATGTCGCAGTTACCGAAAGCTGCGTATGGTCGCATTTGCCTAAAATGTCTTGAATATCCATCGTTGTATACCCTCACGATTAATTTGTAAATATTATATCTTAAAATAATTGTATAGTCAATAAAAAATTCAAATACCGACAAATTATCACTCGTCTACCTCGGCAAAGCATGAGCCGCCTATAAATTCGCGCAACAGCGAATTGCACGGCACCCATTTTTCGTCCAAGTCCTTAAAGTATTTAAGGAACTTAATCAGCCTGTTTGCCGTTATATAATAGGGACTGTCGGGTTTTACCTCCTGCAACGCGGGCAAGGCATACTTTTTAAGCACACACAGCTCGTACGTCAATGCGGAGTTGTACACATAGTTGCAGCCCTCTTGGTAGGGATAAATCCACTTAAATTCACCCCTGCGCACGCTCGGCCACATATCGAGAGTGCGCTCCGCCGATGATGCGCGATACTTTTTGTCACGAACGATTCGGCGCAGCAAGCGAATATCTGTGTAGCTTATGGGATTGTGGTAGTCGATGTTGATTTGGAATTGCGGCGCAATATAAATCTTGAATTTTTGATGCTTGGGTATGCTGTTGGACAAATCGTCGTTTAGCGCGTGTATGCCCTCGATTATAATAGGCGTATTGGCGGGAATCTTAGTGCGTATGCCCTTTCCCGCCCTGCCGTTGCCGAATCGGTAATCGGGCAGCTCCACCTCCTCGCCGGCTATTAACGCCTGCATGTGTTCGTTAAACAGCTTAACGTCCAAAGCGTCAATATGCTCGAAATCGGGCACGCCGAACTCGTCGATGGGGATTTCGTTCCTGTCCTTATAGTACATATCCAAAGATATGCGCAACGGATTTATCCCGCGTGACATAAGCTCTATTTTTAAACGGTTGGAAAACGTCGTTTTGCCCGAGCTTGAAGGACCTGCAATGCAAATCAACCGAATATTCTCTATGTCGTCGGCAATAAGCCCGCCAAGCTCGTGGAGCATGCCGTTGTGCAGGGTTTCGTTCATGTTTATGAAATCCACTGCGTCGCTTTCCTCTACGCATTTGTTCATCTTGGCAATCAAATCGACGTTGCACAGCTTTGCCCATTTGAAGGCGCGTTTCAACACTTTTGCCAACGTCGGCTCGTCTTTAAATTCGGGTATTTGCCCGTTTGCCTCGTAACGCGGGTACTGCACAATAAAATGCTTGTCATAGATAAACATATTGAAGTGCTTTAAATATCCGGTAGACGGCACCATATAGCCGTACATATAATTGAGATAGTCACCGCATTTATAGAAATGACAAATCTTTTCGGTACGGTATTGCAAGGTTTGCGCTTTGTCCGTTTGGTTGCTGTCCATAAAGTACTTGTACGCCTCTTCCTTGGACAGCACCGTCTTTTCAAACGGAATATCCGCAGCAATCAGCCGCTCCATTTCCGACTTGACAGCCGTAAGCATATTTTTGTCCATAGGAACTTTGGGCTCGAGAACAGTAACGAGTATAGAGCGTGAAATACCGTAGCTTAGTTTAACTTGGTAATCGGGGTGTAGGTTGTGGAATGCCAGCGCAATAAGATAGCGCATGCTCGTTTCGTACACCTTGACCGCGTCGGACGAGCATAAATCCAGCGGTACAACGTCACAATCGTAATACAGCTCGAAATTAAGCTCTCTCAAGCGGTTATTTACCTTGACAGCCATATAACGCTTGTCGGCGTCGTTGATCAACTTGATAGCGGGTGTGCGTTCGTTTAATTTATGTGTTTCATCGAATATTTTTACCGTAAACATCATCATTCTCCTTTTGGTGCGCAATCGCATAAAACTATTCAATCTATATATTAACATATTTTTGAGCAAAGTCAATATGCAACCGCAAATTTTGTTGTTGTACATCACAAAAATAATTGCTAAAAACACAAAAAACGCCGAAAGGCGTTTTTTTGTTGTTGCTTATTGGTTATTTCTTACTAAGTGCCTCGAGCTCGGCGTACAGCACGCGCAGTCTTTCGCGCGCCTCGTCTATCAGGTTGGAAAACAAGTTAAAGTACTGCTCGTCTTCCTTCGTCGGCTTTGTCCCCGCAAGCATAGCGCGAAGTATTGCCGTTTGCGACCGCTCGCGCTTTTGCTCGTATGCCACGATTTCGCGCTCGCAGTCGTCTATCTCTTTTTTGAGTTCACTCTTTCTTGACATTTCTCTTTCCTACCCTCCTTTCTACGCCTTGTCGCCGTCGTCGGTTGCCGCAGCCTCTTTTTCCACTTCTTCTATCTTGAACGTTTTTGTACTGCCCGACACTACGCGCTTTACCAGTCCGCGCTGCATCAGCGCCATATCGCCCTCGTACGGTATAAAGAAGTCCTGTGCCTCATACGCCGGATTCTTATACACCTTTAACTCCTTCATTATATCCGCTATCATCTCCTTAGCGAATTTGCACCTTCTTTCTTTACGTATACGATACATTGTAGGAGTGTCCGCCATGCTCGACATATTAGACACGTCGCGCACAGAAAACTTTGTTCCCGCATAGCTCGCAGGCTCTACGGGGAACAGCATACTTAACGTTTTGCCTCTAACCATAAACTTGGCTACAGTCATTCGCCCTATCCTGAACGTTTCGCGTTTCCAGCTCATTCGTACCTTTACCTTATTGTACGACAGCATTTCGTTCTTTAACTGCGAATACCATTCCTTAGATTTATTGCTTAACTGCGCTATCTTTGCCGTTAAGCTACGGTTATAGCTTACCCTTTCGCTACCCTCGGTTACGTATTCGGTAACCTCCTCGTCGTCGTCCTCTTCCTCCTCCGGCTCGGGTTCGGGTGCGGGCTTAGGCTGAGCTACAGGCTGCTGCACAGGCTCGGTCGTTTCGGCTGCGGGTGCTGCCACCGGTGCTACTGCGGGCGCGGGAGCCTCTTCGGGCTCGTCGTCCTCAGCGTGCACGTCCTGCATCGCTTGCGGAGCCATTACGACCTTGATTACAGGTCGACGCTTACGAAGTGCTACTATGAACACTATGCCCAGTACCGCTAACAGTACGATGAATACTACCAGTACTACTATTAATACCAACAGTAATGTTTTGTTGTCCATGTTTAGTTCTCCTTATATCTTCTTATTGCAAAGTAAAGTACAACGCCGGCAAGTATGCACGCTATAACCGCCAAAACGATAGCAGCCGTTACAAGCTGAGTATCGAACGCAGGCGCGATGGTAAAGCGATATTCCGCATGGAGCGGCTCGTAGCCTTCTACGTTTACGTCCGCATACATTATGTACGAGCCCTCGGTGGTCGGCTTTTTCGTCAAAATCTTGTTGGGATTTTTGACGTTTACATACGTGTATATGATTTGATCGGTACCCACGCTTGCCGCACCGACAGGCGTATTGCCCTTTGTCTCCTCCGACCAGTCTTTAATGTTGGGAGCCGACACCCAGCCGTTGGGCGAAAGCTTAACCGTAAAGTCTACCGACATCGACACGCTTTGGCTGTACAGCGCAGACAAAGTTGCCGTAACGGTGTAAACGCCCGCCTCGGTGGGCATTTCGGTACTGCTGACACCCGTTTCTTTGTTGGTGTACACATACGTTACGTCGGCGTCTTCAACCGACGGTTTTACTGTCGGATTAGCCCAATCATGTCTTTCGCCCAAATACAGTAGCGTCGAAATGCGCAGCTCCTCCTCGAACGACAACGGGCGCTTACCTATGGTAAGATAAATCTCTTCCTCTTTAAGCGCGTCCGACTTTCCATCTTCGCCGGGAATGCCGTTGGATGAGGCAACCATTATATAGTTACCGGGCTCGACCGGAATATATATATCCGCCTCGTACTTATCGCCCTTTTTCACCACAAGATTTGTCAAGCTTGCGTCAACCTTTTGTCCGCGCGAGCCGTCCTCGTTGCGAACATAGAACACAAAGTTAGGTAAGCCGCGAATAGGTTTGCCCGAAGGCGCATTGAACAATCCGTCGATATTGGCTATCCAGCCGTCTATATTGGGTATCTCCTCCCAGTGGTTGGCCTCGCCAGCGCCCTTTACGTCTATCCTGAATCGGCTATTCGCCGTAAGCGGTATATTATATTGACCGATAACCGTGCCTACCGACGTGCGCATTTCGTAATAGCCTGCGGGCGCCAAATTCAGGTCGTTCAATTCTACGACAAGCTCGAGTTCGTCCTTTCCTTCCACCTTTTTATACGCGCCCTTAAAGTAGACGACGCCGTCAGCCTCGCCGACTATTGTGATTGCGGGCGCGCCGTAAAGCGACATTGCGCTCGGCAAGCTTTCGCTCGTCCAGTGATTGACCGACCAAGTAACTATGGACGGCGTTTTTGTCCATGTATTGGTCGCGCCGGTTACTACAAACGTGCTGTCAAACGTAAAGCCGTTGTAGTTGTCCGTTTCGCCGACGTGTATGCGTAAGGTATACTGAGTAGTGTTGTTTAGCTCGCTTGTGCCGCCCGTAAGTGCGCGGAGCGCCGATTCGACAACACTGTCCTTTTCCACAAGTCCGTTTACCAGCGCAAAACCGCTAAGATTGGGCAAAGCCGCAAAGTCTACGCCTGTACCCGTGCCTACCGAGAACGTAACGGTCGCGTTTTCAAGCTCGGCTATTTCCGGCGTACCCTTAAACAAATTCGATTCTCTGTCGTAAGCTCCCCATGTCCAGCCGATTGCGCCGAGTGCAACCGAGAAACCACGGTTATCAGCCTTTTCGATTTGCACGGCAATGCTCTTGTCAATGCCGCCATAGTTGGTCGAGCCGTCTACAATAAACTTGATTGTGTATTCGCCCGCCGTCGTAGGCATTGCGGAAAGCTTTTTGCCCGCCTTGGTTGCGTACTCGTATCTTACTACGCCGTACTTGGATTCGGCATCGGGCACTACAGTGTCGCCGTACTGCCATTTGTTGTTTGTCGCGCCGTTAAGCCAAGGCTCTACCGTCCAGTAGTTTGTCACCCTCGCGACGGTAAACTCGGTCTTTTCGGATATAGCCGCCCAGTTAGCGCCTGCAGGTGCCGAAATAATCATCTCGTAATTGCCTACGCCAAGCTTGGATATTGCCTCGCCGACTGTCTTGACCGCATTGTCGCCGTTGTTGACGCCGTAGTCTATAGTTATGTACTCTACGGTCGTATACTCTAATTCCGAGCCCGTGGTCTTTTGACGAATTTCTACATACACGGTATTGCCGTACAGCGGTATTGCTCTCGTCCACTCGACGGTGCTGTTCCATGCCCATCTCGCGCCCGCTCTTGCCTCAATGTCTTTTACATTCAGCGAGCCGTCCGCCGCCCAATTATTCTTCCAGCCGTTGCTGCCGGGAACGACCGTGAGCATGCATACCTTAGAAAGTCCCGCATATTCGTTGGTGGCGGCGATTGCAATCGTCACGTTGTACGACTTGGCGTCGAGATTCTTAACAGCCTCTTTGAATTGCGCATACGAATTGTACGTCGTGTTTTCCAGCGTGTACGTTATGGTGGACTGACCGTATGCCGCATTGACGGTAAAGTCGTCCAACACGGTCGCGTTTTTGCCGTCATCGCCTCGCGCCCATTGCGCCGAAAGCGCTGCGGGAATTGACGTGAACGCATTGTCGTGCGTGCTGATGGTAAGCCGCGTATCCGTTGCCGCTATCGCCAAGTAATTATTGGTTTGAGCAACGGTTGCGCGAATGACGTACTCGCCCGCCGGCACAGCCTTGATCGCATTAAATAGTTGAGCATACGTCAGGCTATCCGTGTTACGCGACGTGTAGTCGGCGTTTAGCAGCGCGTAATTGACGGCGCTTTCGCTAAAAGGCTCGAGCTCGGCATACCAAGCCTCAAATGCCGCAAAATCGAACTGAGCGTCATGGAGATCGGCATATGCCTTGTTGACCTGCTGTATAGGAGTAGTCGTCCAACCGTTGGTAGCGCGCGCAACAGTGAATGTACGCGACGTGTACGGCGACTCGGCGCTGTACAACGCCGAATATGTGCCGTCGGAGCTTTCCGCCACCCAAGCGTACAGCGTGTAGCTACCCGCGTCGAGGTTTGCCAGCCGTTCCTGCAATTTTTGATAAGCGGCTTTGCCCTCGGTGCTTACAAACAACTCATCGTCGAGCTTGTATGTGACGGCACTTGCATTGCCGTATACCGTTTCGCCGTAAGTAAAGCTTGTCGTATTATTGTAACTGCCGTAGGTGTAGCTGGACACCGCAGGCGCCTTGCCCGTCACCCAGCTGTTGACTGCCTTGCTTACCGCAAACGTCGCCGAGCCGCTGAGAGAATCATAGTTGTTGTCGCCCGCAATGCTGACCGACAATACATACGTGCCCGGCTTGAGCGCGTTCAGGTATTTAGCCACGTCGGCGGACACGACCATTACGTTGTTTTCATTTACAAGCGTGAAGCCCGTAGTGCAGAACTGATTGACAATCCATGCCTCGGTCTTGTCGAGCGTTACGCCGTTTGCCGAAAAGTCGTCCGCTTTGAGATTGCGGTTGTTGGTGCCTGACGTGACGGCGTAAATCTTGAATGTTGCCGTGCCGTTATTCTTTGCCGAGCCGCTGAACAGGTTTACAGTCTTGTTGTAGCCGTTCCATGCCCAAGCGATTACGCCGGGGTTGTTGACCCAGCCGTTTTGGCTCGCATTGATGCTAAACCGATAATAACCGACAAGCGCGTTGTAATCGGAAGTACCGGGAACGGTGGCGCGCAACCAATACGTGCCGCCCGCCGTTTCGGTCGTTTCATGCCATTCGACGATAGTATCGTCGTTTATAAGGTCGTTCTCGGTTTCGTCGCCCGCTTGTGCGTAGCTGAACTTGACCGTACCCTTACCGAACACGGGCGTTGCCGTCGGATTGGCTACCGAGCTATTATACTGCCAGCCGGCTATTTTGGGCACGCCGTCGCTGCCGTCCCAAGAGTTGTTTACCTTGAGAACTTCAAACGTTTTCACGACCGTGCAGCCCGTGTAATTGGCGGAATCCGCAACGACAAATTCGATTGTATACGTGCCGACATGCAAGCCCAACAGCTTGGATTTAAGCGCGTTAAGGTCGGTTTCTAGTACCTTCTTTACTCCGTCCGTCGCGTCGTCATAGTAGTGCAGCGTTGCAACAAACTCTTCCGTGACGCCGCTGTACACAATAGCGGTTGCGATTGTGCTCACTTCCGGTACGGGCACCTTAAGCGCCGTATTCCAAGTGGTTTGCCACGCAACGCCGTTCACGTCGGTCTTTTGGCTGACGTCGTCCCAATCCCAGCTTGCGGGAACATTGCACGTACCGAAAGAATCGGACGCATGCTCTATTGTAAGCGTGATTGTCAGTGCCTCGAGCTCGGCGTATTCCGCGGTTGCGGGCACGTATGCAACAATGGAGTAGCTACCCACACCGAGATGGCTAAGCTGCAACATAAGGTTTTCGTATCTTATCGCTTGACCGCCGACTGTGATAACAATGAGATCGGCGTTATACTCGGGCACAAACACGACAGGCGTATTTTCATTGCCGTTGTACGTCCATGTAATAGAATTATCGGGCTTTTGCAACCAACGGTTGGGCTGTGCGCTAATCGTAAGCGTATACAAAATATCCGCAGGCAAAACATAATTTGCGTCGCCGCCTGCAGTCGCGGTTATTTCATAAGTCCCCGCCTTTTGCGCGGCAAGAACGCTCATCAAACCGTTTGTTCCGCTCCACACACTGCCCGAATACAGTATGCCTGCGCTATCGACCTTTACAAGCGTATAAGTGACCGTGCAATCATCGACATTGTCCAGTGCAGGCTGAATAAGCTGGCTATTTGTTTCCGAGTTAAGCACCCAGTTATGTTGCTTGACGGCATTTTCGGTAGCCTCAGACCACAACACAACCGCTTTCTCGATAGTAACCGTCGCAGTAAAGGACAGGCTCTCGTTTCGGAGATCGCCCGCATACGTAGCCGTTACGACATAAGTACCGAAACCGCGTTTGTTGAGCGCGCTGATTACCGATTCGGTAAGCGTTTCGTTGCCTATTTTCCAAACGACAGTGCTTTCACCGCTCACGGCATCGAGCCCGTGCTCATCCTTATACGTTACGGTAAGAACAGGCAAGAATCCGCTTTGCGCTTGCTGCCAAGTCATTTGCAACAAGCTGTACGCATCAAGATCCTCGTCGGTGTTCCAGCTTGCCGCATACTTTAATACCGTTAGCAACGCAAAGTTGCTTTCGATAGGCGCAGCGTACAAGTCGGTGCCGACAATACTTGCCGTAATAGTGTACGTGCCGGGAAGAAGTGCATTGAGCGTTTCATTCAATTTGTTGAGCGTATTGGTTTGAATATCCTCGCTGTACGCGCTTGTTCTGACAATCCACTCGCTGTTGTTGCCGCTTATGACGTATACTATATTGTTGTTGCCGTAGTCCGCCTCGGAGAGCTTGTAGGTTACCGAATCGCCGTAAGTCCAGCTCATATCGGAAAGCTTTTCTATCCAAGCATTTTCCGCAGGCGAAAGCGTGATAAAGCAAGAACAGCTTATTTCCTCGTAATCGGCGTTATATAGCTCCAAAGCCTTTTTAAAGCTGTCGGACGCCGTCGTCGGCGCGGTGCCGCCTATGCGCACCGTAACCGTAAACATACCGTTAGCCAAATCACCGAGCGCAAGCTTAAAGTTTTCCGCGGTGTACCAGTTGGAATTCTCCTCGCCCGCTTTAACGATATTAAACAGTCGCAAATCGACGTCGCCGTTTCCGTCTACAGCAATGTTGTAGACCTGCGCGGTAGGCATTGTAAAATCGTCTATATCGATCGAGCCGCTTGTAGTGATTGTTTCAAGCTCCTGCGTCCAATCATTGCTCTTTTTGTTTATGACAACCGTGCAGTTGCTGACCAAGCCGTTGTAATTGTCGGTTGCAGCCACCGCAAAACGCAAGGTGTACGTGCCCGCAGCGCGCGACTTGCCGTTGTCGTCGTTTAAAAGTTCGTTGAGCGCATCAAGTGTTTTTATAGAAGTAGGCGTGCCGTTAAACGTGATTGTGAGCTCGCCTATTACCGACTCGGGCAGCATTACCGAAATATTATCGCCGCGTGTAAACGTCCAGGTATAGCCGTCCGTCCACTGCGCCGCCGTGATCGTCTTGCCGTCCGACGTAACGTTTTTCCACGCATTTTGAATAGCGCCGATATAGAGTATGCTCGTGGTTTCTCGTGCGCCGTTTACGTAGTAGTTTTCGCTGTCCTCTATTGTCGCGGTAATCGTGTACGTGCCCACGTCAAGCGTGCGCACAAAATCGGCAAGCGTCATGCCGTTCATATCAAGAGCGACGCCAGTACCGCTCTTTTTGACTGTAACCGTAACCGTGGCAAAATCTTCGTTAGCCGTGGGATTGGGCACGTCTACCGAATCATAGGTTTGCGAATAGCTCGACTCCAACCGCTCATCCCACGTTACCTCAGCCTGTGCCACAACCACTGTAACTGTGTATGTAAGCGTAGCATAGCTTTCGTCTTTAGGAATGTAATGAGCCACGATTTTGTACGAGCCCGCCGTAAGTTCGGATGTGAAATACGCCAAAAGCTCGCTCAATGTTGTATATGTTTTGTCGGGCGTGTCGCTGTCACCAAAGTAGACCGAATATGTGGTATTGCCCGCGGTTGCATTGCCTATAGGGAACACAACCGTGTTTTTAATCGTGTCAAACACGTCTTTGCCATATGTGAAATTGTACGAGGCAGCAGTATCGGACGCGCCGCTCACAGCCAAAAGGTCGTCACGGTTGCTCCACACACTGCCTATGCCGACAACGGTGATTTCCACTTGCTTGCTCAATCCCGTGTACTGCCCTGCCGACGCGTCTACGGTGAGAACAAGCACGTACGGCTCGGCATTTGCGCCGCGCGTTTTGATCCACTCGTTAATATCCGCGATAGTCGTTGCTCCGTACGTGCAAACTACGCTGCCGAACTTAGCCGTGGGTATAGGCAGGTCTTGCCAGTCGGCGTTGGTCCATGCCAAATATTCTATCGTATACGTAGCGTTAAGCTCCTGCACCCAATCGTTGTCGGCGACATTGACCGTAACGTTGAACGACTTTTCGGCGTCGGTGTGATTGGCAAGCGTTGCGCTGACCTTTACAGTATAAGTACCCGCATTGCGCTCGTTGCTTTGCAAATACGCCTTGACCGCATCGAAATCGGCATATATTCTATCGTCTACGGTGTAACTAAGCACAACCGCATTGCCCTGGCAATCGGTAGCCGTCCATTCGGGAATATCCCTGCCACCGTCGGATTCTTGCCAGCTGCCGTTCCAATCCCAAGCGACATTCTTTTGCGTGCCGCTCCAAACAAACGATGCCTTGCTTACCGTGAACGTAACGATACGAGTAACGCTTTCGTGATTTGCGCATGTAACTACCGCACGAACGCTATATTCGCCGACAGTTCTTTCACGCAAATAATTAAGCAAGTAGTCGTAATCGGCATCGGGATTTTCCGTCCAGCTATTGCCGCCGTCGGCACTGACGCTGTACACTATGCTAACGCTGTCGCTATTCTTTGCGGGAGTAACTGCAATGTCCGTAAATATCTTGTCGGCGTCCGCAGCGCCCCACGTCCAGCCCGTGCATGCGGGCTCTGTAGTCACGGTAAGCCGCGCCGCAAACACCTCTACATATGCCTCGGCAGGCATAAGTGTGGCATGGTTGCCGTCGGGCGTAACCGACGTAGTAATAGTGTATTTACCTACGGGAAGGCTTTCAAGCAATTCGGATATGCTCTTGTCAGCAGGCGCGGTATACGTTCCGTCCGTTCTTACAATGCTATACGACACCTCACCGTTATGCGCCTGAGCATTAACTATGTTGGCCGTAATTACGGTTATATTGTCGCCCCAAGTCCAGCTGTACGTACCGGCAGGCGAAGTAAGCCATCCGTTATCGTCTTTCTCGACGGTAAAGAACAACGTTGTTGTAAATCCGTTGTAATTGGTTGTGTCCGCAACGGTAAGCACATACGCGTAGCTGCCTGCATCTTTGACCGAGGATAATTCGTTTGACGTGTCCGCCATAAGATTGCCGTTGCCGTCGGTCGTGGTAAGATAATATTTTTCGGTTATAGCGGCGTTTTCGTACTTTACCGTGCCCTTGTTGCCCGCAGCCTCTATTGAGTTGTCGTATTTCCAGCCGCTTATGCTCGGATTTGTCAACCACGCATTGTCAGCTTTTGCCACGACAAACTGCTTGCTCGCTTTTGCCTCGGCATAGTCGGCAGTCGATCCCGACGTTGCCTGAAGACTGTACGTGCCCGCGTTCAAATCATTAAGTACGGCCTTGAGCGCGTCATAAGACATATTTTCAAGTGCGACGTTGCCGATTTTTGCAATACCGCTATCAGTTTCGTCCACATTTCCGTCAACGACGTAGCGCACGGTGTATGTAACCGTGCCATGTACGGTAGTGCCGTTCGAAAACAAGCTCGCCTCGAATGTGCCGTAAGTCCAGCCGGAGATGTCGGGCGGAGTGGCGTCCACCCAGTAGTTGTTAGTTTGCGAAACGTTGAACGATCCGGTATAGAACAGGTACGAGTAATTATTTTCGGCGGGTACGAATACAGCAAAATAATATGTGCGTTTGGTCAGGTCGCTGATGTATGCCGTAATGCCGCCTATAGAATCAGCGTCGGTCACGGTAAAGTGCGTACCGTCGACGTTTTGGAAATCCGCAAGCGTTGTGACGTTTGCATACGCGGCAGTGCCTATCGCGTAATATACCGCCTTATTCGTAAGCGGGAAACGCGGCACGCCTACAATAAAGTCGTTGTCAGCGTCGAATTGCTTGTAAACAAAGCCCGTAATAACCGGCTGCGTATCCCATGTATTGGCGGCTTGCTCAACGACGAACAATATATCGGTGGTAGCACCGCCGATTATGTCGGTGTAATCGTTGTTGCCCTTTTTGGTCGCGCGCAAATAGTAGTCGCCCGCGTTCAAGTTAGCAAACGCCTCGGCGGCTGCGGATTCGATAATCTTGCCGTTTGCGTCGATACTGAAATTTTCAAGCCCGTCGACAACAACGCGCGTACCGTTTACAACTTGCAGCACCGAGAACAAAATAGGCTCGTCGGTTAAATTTGCGGAGCCATCGCCGCCGTTAAACTTAGCCTCGGCGGAAATTACATTCTTATCCGCCGAATACTCGCCCCAAGTCCATTGCACAACCTGCGGCGTGGTCGTCCAAATATTAACCGCTTTGCCGACCGTAAAGCTCATTCGCGTTTCGGCAATGGCGGTATAGTAATCGGATTCCTCCATGCTTGTAGCAAGCACATAAGTGCCGGCATGCAGGCTTGCAAAATCGGTCACGACGGTTTCCCCGTCGTATACGACAAACTTAACGTTGGACTGTAGCTCGGTGAGCGCAACGCCGTTTTTGGTATATGCAAACCCCGCAATAACATTGCCGTTTTCGTCCTTGGGCAGCAGTGCGGGATAGAGCGCCTCGGCGGTTATCAAATGCAAATCGGGATCATATTCCCCAAACGTCCAGCGCGACACGTTGGGCGTGGAGGTCCAGCTGTTAGCCGCCTTACTGATTGTAACGGTTGCCAAAGGATTGCCGTTGTTGTTGCGTGCAATATCACTATAAGCGTTTACGTTGATTGTTTCGCCGTCCACAGCATAAACGGCGCTTACAAAAAATTTAAGATAATAGCTTGCGGGCTTGAGCGCATTGAGCTTTGCCGCAGTAGCGCCGTCAACCATGCCGTTGTCGTCAACGGTAAAGTAAGCAACGCCGTCGGCAGCACTGCCCCACTCAATCGAATCGGGATTTGCCACGGTGTTTGGAATAAGCGCGTATTTTACGGTCGCGCTAAATTTCAAGCCCGATGTTACGGAGTTGATATTGACGTCAAAGCCGTTAAAAGTCCAAGACGGCATTTGCGGCATTACGTTCCAGCCGTTATCCGCAGCGACAATATCAAAGTAAACACAAAGCGATTTGCCGTTGTCTACAATTTCAAAATATTGACTGTAATCGTTGCCGTCGGTTTCCCAACGCGCAAGCTCAGGGTTGTTGAGCGTAAGCGTGACAGTGCGCGTGCCGACGTTTACATAGTCTACGTCGTCAAAGCTGTACGAATAATATTGACTGTACGGCACCGACGTTTTGGCGGCACTACCAGTGTATGTGACGTCCTTAAAATACGGATCGTTTACGTCTATAATTCTATTGTAAATTTCGGACAGCCGCATAGCGGTGTACAGCGTTGTTCTGAAACCGCGTTCCTGACGGTCCTTCGCGTCCGCACCGCCAATCGACTCATAGTTCTTGGCGGAAATGCTGTAATAGAAGGTGTATGTATTGGCTGTAGCCAGTGAATCCAGCATCGCCTCTTTGCTCATGTAAACGGTATTACCCGACCCCTCGCGGTTGTATCCCACCGTAACCTCGGCGTCGAAATACTCGGCTTTATCCGACCAGTAATTGGTACCGCTGCCCCTATCGGTTGTGAGCGTGTCGTTAAGCGAATCAAGCAGTGCGTCAATGCTTTCGTGCAGTTTTTTATCATCGGCAATTTCCGCAAGCGGATAAGCGTTGATATACTTTTCGAGCTCGGTTGTTGCGGCGGACGGATTTGCCACCTGATTGCCGCGCATTATGTTGTGAATTTCGTCAATCGTCGTTTCATCAAACGCCTTTGGCGAAATGTTGATGACGTACTCGCCGCTGATTGCGGTGTAGGTTTTATCCGTACCGTCGTTTTTGGCGGCGACCTCGTTGCCTTCCTCGTCCTCACTATACGCAACCGCGCTGCCGTAAAGCCTGAGCGTGTACGTACCCGCAGGCATAGACGAATTGATAAAATACGCAAGAGTTGACGTCGGCGTAGCCGAATCGATTGTTGCGCGTTCTTTAATATTTACTGTTTTGCCGCTTACGGGAGTATAGTCGATTTCAAAATCAATAGAGCCGAAGGCATTGCCGTAAAGCAGCGCCGGCACTTTAACCGATATGTTGTCGGCATAGTGAATATCGCCCTCTAACGGCAAATAAGGCGTTTTGCTGCCCGCGCCGTTGACAAACATATTTGTTTGGACTACTATATACCATTTTTTCGTCAAGCGGAAATAGTTATCCTGCTTGCCGGTCATACTCAAGCCCTTTTCGTCATCCGTCACGTTGTTATACTTGGTATCCTCGTCGTCACCGTAGTAGAACATGTAGTTGGAATACTGATTGTTGGTGCCCGGTATGTATTTGACTTGAAATACAAACGACGCCGTATACTCGCTCGAATTGGCAAAGGACAAGCCGTTTCTCGACGTAATATTCACGTCCTGCAATGTGGACGTGCCGTCGTCGTTGATAACCTCGCCGTTAAACTTAATAGTAATATCGTTGCCTGTGTAATAGCTGAACGAATTGGAAATTGTTTTTGTATCGTTAGGCTCTTCGTCAATCCGTTGCGATATATACCAGCCGTCATTATACTTGTAAATGGGCGTTCTGTCGCCGTTTAATACTCCGCCGCCGACCGCATTGACAAACAGCGGAATGTTATCGGTTGTGCTGTAATCGATTGTCTTGCGATGTACCGTAGCGGATGCGGTAAAGTACTCCGCGTTATCTTCGATATATTTTTGCGACCACACGCCCCAATCGGCGTTAAGCCTTATATTAAAGCTGTACGAGCCGGCATTGTGCAAGCTTGTGGTTACACTTGTACCGTCGGCATTTCCGCCAGCGTAAGTAAACTTAGTCAAATTGATTGTGTAATTATCGGACAAGCCAAGCACGGTATAGAAATCTATACACTCGTCATTGTCATCGCCCAACGTTTTTTGTGTCGCGCCAAACGTATACGTCTCGCCGAACGTGTAATCGCCTTTATAAATGCCGTCGTAATCTCCGCTTGCGATATTTGCGGGTTTGGCTATGTTTCTGGCGTAAATGTTTACGCTGCTCACTGAGGAGGATGCGGTGGTAGTACTGCTGCTCGCATACAAAGTTCCCGCATTTGTCGTTGCGGTGTAAATCGCGGAATTATACCAAACGGTTTCGGACATATTGCTTAGTGCAGGGCTCTTGTGCGTATCACTCAAAGCCGTGTTTACAATCCATTGCCCGTTGAATTGTTTGGTTAAAGTAAAATCGTAACCGCTCAAACGCTTGGTATACGTGATTTTATTATTATTGCCTTTAATTATAACGGGATTTCCTACGTAGTCGGAATCATAAAAGAAATGATCCGTCATATCGTCGGTATTTATGGTAACGGCGTCATCGTCCTCGTTGTTCACATTGGCGATTATGGGAATCAAATAGTGCTGCGTAGTGTTGTCGGTGGAAATATGCAAGTCACTTGTCATGCTTACATTTTGCCACAGCGTTTTGCTTTCAAACACGACGTGTCTTGTTCCCGTAGCTTTAACAAACGCGTCGGACGTAACGTTGTACGTAGGATCTTCGGTTGTAGCATGGAAATAATACCATTGCACGCCTGCGCCGTTACTGTTATATCCAAACGCCTCTTTGTCGATTTCGGTCGCATACGTTTCCAAATAACGAACATAGGAATTGTAAAACGCTCTTTTGCCTATCCTTGTCACTTCCTTGGGCATGACAATATTTTGGCACCAAGTGTCTTCCGCAAAGCTATCGGCTATTTCATAGCTCGTTACGTTTACGTTACTCAAAGTGCTGAAACGTTTTTCGCCGTCACAATCGAGATAGTCGTACTTTACGTCTATACGGCGATCGCTGTCTTCTTTAAAGTCCGCACCCGAAGGGAAAACGAATACTTTACTTGCGTCCTCGCCCGTTGCGCCCGCAAGCGCCACCGCTTGCCAGCTGCTGCCGTTCCTTACAAAAACAAATCCGTAAAGACCCGAGTCATTGACAAGGTTTCCGCTGCTGTCCTTTGTGGGATCTCCACCGAAAATGTAAATTACATTATTGGGATTGCTTGCCTTAGAAGTGACATAACTGATATAGCCCGAAAATTGCCCGCCGAATTTTCCGCCGACATCCACAATGCTTTTAAGCTTACCACAACCGTCAAAAGCGTCGGTTTCTACATTTGCTATGTTCGGTATAGTAAGGTGCAAAAGCTCGCCCAATTCGGCGAATGCCTTAGTCCCCAAATTTGTTACGCTCGACGGAATGTTCAAATCGACAATCTTACCGCAACAGAAAAAAGCATTTTTCCCTATCGTTTTAAGCCCGCTCGTTCCCGCACTGTCGTTTTTGCCGGGCAAAACCAAAAAGCGCAAATTGTCGCAGCCCAAGAATGCCGATTTACCTATATCGTCCGAAGACGTTCTATTGCTTTCAGTTTCGGCAATTGTATCATAACCGTCCGCACTGCCTTCGATAGTTTGCAACCTACTATCCTCGGGAAAGTACACGCCCGCCAAACGCTCGCGCGGCTGCCAAAAATACGGTGCGCCCGCGTAGTCAATCGACGTACTCATAATAAAGCATGAAAAGTCGGTATAAGCAGCTGTTGCCTTCCCGTTGGATTTATCGGTTTTTAAGGTGCTACCGCCTTCCGACTTAGTACCGTTGTAATAAGTTGTTTGGACGCCGTTTGCATCCGTACCGACAAATGCGGCGCTGCCCTGTCCTATGGCAGTAATATCCTTAGGAACTATCAGCGCATATTTGGTAGTGGTACCGTAGCGTTGACCGCTCTTAAACGTAACATATATACCCGTCTTTCCCTCGGCTGACGATCCATGCGTAATAGTTCCGTCTTCCGCTATGGAATCGGGATTGCCCACGGGATCGACACCGCAAATATTGGGTTTCCAGCCGTAAAGCGTGCGCCCCTCCGCGCTGTCCTTTGTGCCGGTGGTATATATGTAGCTTTCTACGTCAAAATACTGTTTTCTGGGAATGCCGTAGGTATTGTTAGTTTCTTCGCCGTTTTTGTCCAACAGCACGTTGCCGTTTGAGTCGACGTATTTACCGATGTTATCGCCCTCGGTAGCCTTGGTGGCAAGCGGCCCCAATACGTAATCTATGGGATAGCGTCCCATAAGGTCGAGCATCGTTACCCTGCTGCCTTCACCGTTAGAAGATGCGTTCACAACGCCGGCAACAAGAGTTTCACCGCTCTCTACCAAATTTGCGCGAACGCCGAAAATCGCACCTATAATCATGCATAACGCGGCAACCAGTGCGACGAAAAATAATCCAACCTTTTTAATGAGAGATTTTTCCATATCACAGTCCTCTTAGCAAGCAAAAATGAGCAATACACAAGTGCACTACTCATTACCCCTTTGCAGTCTATATATTATATAGACATTTTATCGAATAAATTATATATTATCTTATCAATGCTGTCAAGCGTTGAAAGGCGATTTTTGTCAAAATATTTATTAATTTAGCAGTATTATTGTTATATACTCCAAAGCCCGAATAAAAAACTGCCTTTATAATTATATGCAATACACGGTATATACGGTCAACCGTTTTTGATTTCGGGCATTAGTCTTGCAGCATAACGCAATTACCAATAAAAAAGAATTTATTACAGTTGATTTTATTTATATTGGTAGTAAACGTATATGCTACGCCACTCGGAATTATTGAAAGTTACTCCGCCGATTTCGGTTCCCTCAGTCGTAGCACCGTAACTACATCCGTTGTCGGTCATAGAAACCACCATACGTCCGTTATACGTTCCGTAATAATTATGAATTTTTATGTCGTCCAATTCGCCGATAGAATCATCAACCCACATTATATACGCCTGTTTAAGCTCGTTTTTTGTATTCTTGCTTAATTTTTGTGCGGGCGGCTCATACATGCCGCTGTACGGATTTTCCATACTGCTGTCGCTGTCGTTTACACAACAAGCAATACTCTTTAAGCCGTCTTCGCCAATCCAGCCGTTTTTATACGCTTGGTCTATGCGAAACAATCTTCCCGTTATTTCAATCGACGGATCGGCTTTTTCGAAATAATGATAAACGTGAATGCTATGTTTTAATTCGTAAAAATTTACTCCACCGATAGTTAAATCCACTTTTTCTACGCCGTCGTAATCAATATCTTCATAACCAAGCGTTACTACTACGTTGCCTTCGTATGTTCCGTAGTACTTTAAGATTTTAAGACCTTCACTTTGCCCGAAATATGCACGTATAATTTTCTTTTCGGTTTCTTTGCTCAGCGGTTTTGCGGGCGCCTCATAAAGTCCGCTATAAGGATTTTCTTCGATATTTTGCCATTCATAGTAACCGCAAGCAATGCTTTTTAAATCGTCTCCGTCAAGATACTCCTCGTTAAACGCATTGGTTATAGTGCACAATCTTCCGTCGGTGTCCGTTGTCTCTTCATTCGGTCGTTCCCCGCAGCCGACAAAAGTAAATGTTATACAAACTACTGAAATAATTGACAGTACAACAGAAATGACTTTTTTCATAATCAAACTCCTATTTAATTACTTTATTTCAGCACAGCGCTGTTGCTTATACGTTTATTATACAAATTCAATGCCATAAATGTCAAGTATATCCAACGTGAGTACTATACACTTTGCACATAGAGTACCAAAAAAGGAAGACATAAGTCTTCCTTTTTTGGTATCCGCAATTATTTGCGGGGATTTTTAATGTTGGCTTGTGCTGACGTGTTACCGCGCGAGTCGATAAATTATTTCTTAGGCTTAGTATCATTTACTTTCGTTGCGGTAGTACTTGCTTTGGGCTTAGCCGCACTTACTTTCGTTTCCGCAGTACTTGTTTTG
>CAMWLQ010000016.1 GCA_947175195.1 uncultured Clostridia bacterium
ACCGCGCTTGCCGTAATAATGTGCGCCGCCACGGCGTATCTTCCGCTTAGCTTTATGCCGTTATACTTAGCGGCATTTTGCATATTTTTGGCGTGCAAGCGCGGCAGCCTGCCATACGGACTGCTGTGCGCCGCGGCGTCGATTGGGTTAATGTTCCTGATGAGCGGGCTTACAGTCAAGTGGCTGATGTTCGTGCTTATTTTTGCGCCGTACGGTATTGTTGCGGTGTTTTTGGAAAAGCTTACTTATTTTAAATGGAAAACGGCGCTTATACGTGCCGTCATAGCAATAGCATTTTTCAACCTGACGGTCGGCGTCGTGTACCTGATTGCCACAAACGTGCTGACGGTCGGCTTGGACATAAATATAAACGTTTGGGTGAGCAAGGTGGGCGGCTATGCCGTGCTTGCCGTTATAGCAACGGTCGTGCTTGTCCCGCTCGACTTTATATTTTGCGCGCTGGCTATAACGGTGCTCAAAAAGATCCCCGCCAATCTCACCAAAGCCGAACTGGTTAAGCAAAAGAAACCTGCGGAGCAAAAAACCGATGACAACAAAGACCAACCCGAATACGATATATTCGGTTACGAGATACGGCATGACGAAAACGATAAGGGCGATAAACAGTAATCGCCCTTATTGTATTTGACAATATATGCATTTATATGCTACTATGCATATGTGAATTTAATTTCACACCATACACTTTCGGAGGACACAATGAACAAAGTTAAAGTAATTACCGATTCTTGCGCAGATCCTTGCAAGGAATTGCGCGAAAAATACAATTTAGACTACGCTCTTATGAGCCTTGTGTGGGACGGCAAGGAAGTGCCTGCCTCCTGCGATCAGGACGTATTCACCTTTAAGGATATGTACGACGCAATGCGCGCAGGCAAGCGCATAATAACCCAGCAGGTTTCCGGCCCCGAATTCGAACGCGTGTTCACGCTGTACTTAGAACAAGGCTACGACATAGTGTACGTTGCGTGTTCGTCGGCGCTATCCGGTTCGTACAACCTCGGTATGCAAGAAGCAAAGCGCTTGATGAAAAAATATCCCGATCAAAAGATAATTTGCGTCGACCCCAAAAACTCGGTGTGCGGCGAATTGATTGTGGCTATCGAGGCGGCTAAGCTTGCCGCGCTCGGCGCGAGTGTGGAGGAGGTTGCGGCGCATGCAGAGGCTATTTCGCCCAAAGCAATGCAGTTTGCCGCTATCGGAGATTTGTCGTACTTAAAACGCGCCGGCAGGGTAAAGGCTACCGCAGCGTTCTTCGGCAATCTGTTCGGCATCAAGCCCATTCTTATCAGCAACAAGATAGGTGAAAACGAGGCCGTCAAAAAGGTTAAGGGTAGAAAGAACTCGCTTGACGAGATTGTCAATATGCTTGCCAATTCGCTGACCGACGAGGAATTCCCTGCGTCCGAGCAAACGATTTTCGTTGCTCACGCCGATTGCGAGGCCGATGCAAACTACCTTGTCGAACAGGTCAAGGCAAAAATCAATCCCAAAGAAATCGTTATCAACGAAATAGGCCCCACCATAGGCGCGTCGGTAGGTCCTGAAACGGTTGCTCTTTACGCATTCGGCGACCAGTACGCCACACTCAATAACTAATGGGTGAGCGCATGGCAGTTACTTACAAGTTGGACGGCTTTGCTTTTGCCGACATGGTAAGGAGTGGGGCGGTCAATCTTCGCAACAACGCTCAAACCGTCAACGAGCTGAACGTTTTTCCTATACCCGACGGCGACACGGGCGAGAACATGGCGCGCACCATCGAGGGCGGCATAACGGCGCTTGCGGCGGTGGACAGCGCGGATATTTCCGCAGTTGCGGCTGAGCTTGCACGCGGCATGCTCTTGTCTGCGCGCGGCAACAGCGGCGTAATACTCTCGCAGTTTTTCGAGGGTGTTCGGCGCGGACTTGTCGGCGTAAAACAAGCGGGGATAAAGGAGCTTAAAGCCGCGTTCGCGGCGGGCGTAAAACAAGCGTATTCCGCAGTGGTACAGCCCACCGAAGGCACAATACTCACCGTTATGCGTGAGGCTACCGAGGGCGCGAGCAGGGTAAGCGACGACGAAAGCACAGACAAATACTTCTCCGTGTTTATCGACGAAATGTATTCGTCGCTCGAGCGCACGCCCGAGCTGTTGCCCGTGCTCAAGGAATCGGGCGTTATCGACAGCGGCGGCGCTGGGTTTGTGTATATAGTGGAGGGAATGAACCGCGCTCTACTCGGCGAGGCGGACAGCGCAGTAGGTGGCCATGCGCACACAGAGGTCGCGGCGGCTGCCGATACGGACAAGTTCGACGAAAACAGCGAAATGAAGTTCGGCTACTGCACCGAGGTTATTGTTCAGCTCACCAACAACAAGACGGATGCCGCGGGCTACGACGTAAAAACATTGATTGCGTATTTGGAATCGATAGGCGGCGACTCGATTGTTGCGTTCAAGACGGGTACGCGGATTAAGGTGCACGTGCATACCTTCGAGCCGAACAAGGTGCTCGGTTACTGCCTCACGGTGGGCGAGCTTATAGCGGTCAAGGTGGAAAACATGTCGGTGCAGCACACCGAGGCGGTTGTGCGCAATCGGTTTGTGCGGCAAACGTCCAAAAAGACCGAGCGGCAAAAGTACGCATGCGTTGCGGTTGCCGACGGCGACGGAATAATAGAACAGTTCAAGTCGCTTGGCGCCGACTACGTGGTGGACGGCAAGCAAACGATGAACCCTTCGGCGCAGGACTTTATCGCCGCGTTCGACGAGGTCAACGCGCAGGTGATATTCGTATTGCCCAACAATTCCAACATAATACTCACCGCCAAGCAGGCGGCGGAGCTGTACACAAAATCGCAGGTGGTTGTAATCGAAAGCAAAACGCTTGCCGAGGGGTATTCGGCGCTGTCTATGCACGATTATTCCGCGGACGACGTGGAAAAAATAAAAGCGACGTTCGAGGACGCCGTAGGCACTGTGGAAACGGGACTTGTAACGTACGCCGTGCGCGACAGCCATGTATGCGGCAAGGACATAAAAAAGGGCGACTTTTTGGGGTTTGCCGGCAAAGACCTGCTTGCGTGCAACGGGGACATGATAGCCGCTGCGTGCGAGCTGTTGGACAAGATAGATAAGACTGATAAGGCGGTAATAATAGCAATGCGCGGCAAAGCCGCAAGCGCGGAGGACGTTGCCAAGGTGGCGGCGCACGTGCGCAACAATACCGATTTGGAATTTTACGATTTTGACGGCGGTCAGGACGTGTACTCGTTCATATTCGTCGTGGAGTAGTAAATAATTAAAATAAGGTTGAGATTCTTCGCTACATTCGGGATGACAAAATATATTTTAGTTGTTTAATTAATTTTTTGTCATTCCGAGCAACGCGAGGTATCTCAACCTATTTATATAAAGGAGATATTATCATGCTCGGAAATTTCACGTACTGCAATCCCACAAAACTGTACTTTGGTAAGGACGCGCTTGACGGACTTAATGAGGAGCTCCCTAAGTACGGCAAAAACGTACTGCTTGTATACGGCGGCGGGTCTATCAAAAAGAACGGTATATACGACAAGGTGGTAGCCATACTCAAAGCCAACGGCAAAAACATTTACGAGGACGGCGGCGTAATGCCCAATCCCACGTCGGACAAGCTTAACGAGGGGATAGAGCGTGCCAAAAACGCAAAGGCTGATCTTATACTTGCCGTGGGCGGCGGGTCGGTGTGCGACTACGCCAAAGCGGTGTCGGTATCCGTCCACTGCAACGACGACGCGTGGGGAAAATACTTTATACGGTTTGAGGACGTTACGTGCGATATAATCCCCGTCGGGTGCGTGCTGACAATGGTGGGCACGGGCAGCGAGATGAACGGCGGCTCGGTAATAACCAATCATGCGCAAAAGCTGAAAATCGGTCACGTGTTCGGCGAGAACGTGTTCCCCAAGTTTTCCATACTCAATCCCGAATACACGTACACGCTGCCAAAGTACCAAATGGTGTCGGGCATTTACGACATAATGTCGCACATACTGGAACAGTACTTTTCGGGCACGGACGACAACACCAGCGACTATATCATGGAAGGGCTGTTGCGCTCGCTCATAAACAGCGCTAACGTGGCGGTAAAAAATCCCACCGACTACGAGGCGCGCAGCAACATAATGTGGATAGCGACTTGGGCGTTAAACACGCTCGTCGCCAAGGGCAAGACCACCGACTGGGAGGTGCATATGCTCGGTCAAGCGGTGGGCGCTCACACCGACGCCACGCATGGCATGACGCTTGCGGCGGTATCGATGCCGTATTATAGGTATATCATGCCGTACGGACTGAAAAAGTTTGCGCGGTACGCCGTGAACGTGTGGGGAGTAAACCCCGACGGCAAGACGGACGAGCAGGTCGCCGAGCAAGGACTTGCGGCAATGGAAAGCTGGATGAAGAGCATCGGGCTTGTAATGAACATAACCGAGCTGGGCGCGACGGAAGACATGATTGACGGCATAACGGAAAGCACGCTCATCATGGACGGCGGCTATAAGGTGCTGGACAAATCCGAAATCCGCAGCATATACAAAAAAAGTCTGTAAAATTTTTCCTAAAAATAAAAATTTTCCTCAATTTATTTTTTAAGAAATTCTTGACAAAGATAAAAGCATATGATAGTATTAGGCAAATGACAACGGCGTCGCAATTATTTTGCGGCGCCGTTTGCATTTTAAGTTTTTTCGGGAGGGCATTATGGCTAAAAATAGCATAAAACGAATACTCACCGTAATAGCGGTCACGTTGCTTGCGGTAATATGCATGGTGGTGGTTGTTGCGTGCGGAAAGTCTGACCGTGCGCCGCAAAAGCTGCCTACGCCCGACAAACCGGAAAAGAATGGCGGTATTGTCACGTGGAATAATGACCCGCTGTACGTGGACTTTGTCGTAAGCGTTGACGGGGTTGAATACGAAACGAGTGAAAACTCATTTGACATAGCGTTTGCCATACGGGAAGGCGAAACGTTTGACGTAAAGGTAAAAGCGCTGGGTGACGGCAAATATTATTCCGATTCCGATTGGTCGGAGACGTTGACTGTAGCGCCCCTTTCGTTGACCATGGAGCTGATAACAAAAAGTAGCACATACAAAATAAAAAAATGCAATGTGGCGTCGGGGGATATAGTGCTGCCTCAAACGTACAACGGACTTCCCGTTACGGAAATAGGCGGCAGTGCATTTAGAGATTGCAGCGACATAACAAGCGTTACAATTCCCGCAGGATGTATAACTATAAGTACAAGTGTATTTTTAAGGTGTGTAAACCTCGAAAGAGTTATTATTCCCGATACGATGGCAGAAATACTGAGTGGTGCATTTGAAAGTTGCGAAAAGCTAAAAACGATAAGCATACCAAAATCGGTATCGCATATAAGCGATAATTTAGGCGGTAATATTTTTATTGGTTCAGGCATGGAAAATTTAACGGTAGACGCGGATAATCAGTATTACAGGGCAAATGGTAATTGCCTGATACGAAAAAGCGACAACGCAATTATATTCGCCAACGAAAATAGTACGATACCTTCGGATGTCGATATAATAGCGCAATATGCAATATATACCGACAAGATTGAGGAGCTTACCATACCTAACGGTGTAAAAAAGCTCACACAATATTTTGTTCGTAGCGATAACTTGAAACGTGTGGAAATACCGGCAAGTGTGACGGAGATAGAGATAAACGCTTTTTACGACAGTTGCAACATAAGCGAGTTTGTCGTCTCGGAAGAAAATCCTGTGTACAAGACCGATTGCGGGCATATTATACGCAAAAGCGACAATGTGCTTATGTTCGGCGTCGGCGGCAATATAGTAATACCCGACTACGTTACGGGCATAGCGAAACGTGCTTTTTACTGCACTAATACGCAATCGACCTTATTTATACCAAAGAGCGTAACGTGGATAGGATCTCAATGTTTCATGCACTGCAAAAGCTTGGAATACGTTTATCTTCCGAATACGCTTACCGAACTTGGAACTTACGCATTTTACATGAGTGATGGCTCCGGTGGCAAATACGTATCGGGAACGCGCTGTATTACTATACCGGAAGGGTGTGTTTCCGATGGGATGGGCACAAGAGTATATTCATCGCCGAATTGCGAAATCGGCTACGACGACGGGTATGCGTACGTATATGCAAAATATTATACGTTGAGCGTAAACGCCTATGATGGAACGGTTAACTATAATTTAAATTCAGTCATACATTGGGAAGATTATATAGATTATGGTGATTTTCCTTACAGATACGGATATACGCTGGGCGGCTTTTCGGCAACGCCCGACGGCGACCCTATTACAACGGCGGAGGAGATAGAACAAATCGCATTCACAGAAAACAACACTACAAAAGTGCGAGTTTACCCGATATGGATTGCCAACTAATAGACGGCATTTGCAGGTATATGCGGAAACACTACAAAGTTTGGTAAAGCACTTGACAAATATAGAATCATATGTTAGCATTATGAAAATGACAACGGCGTCGCAATTATTTTGCGGCGCGTTTGTGTTTTGAGTTTTTTCGGGAGGGCAGTATGGCTAAAAACAGCATAAAACGACTACTCAATATAATAGCGGTCACGTTGCTTGCCGTGCTATGTATGGCGGTTGTCGTGGCGTGCGGGCAGTCGGACAATGTTCTGCAAAAGCTGCCTACGCCCGACAAACCGGAAAAGAACGGCGGTATTGTCACATGGAATAATGACCCGTTGTATGTAGACTTTGTCGTAAGCGTTGACGGGGTTGAATACGAAACGAGCGAGAATTCATTTGACGTAACGTTTGCAATAAAAGAGGGCGAAACGTTTGACGTAAAGGTAAAAGCGTTGGGCGACGGCAAATATTACGCCGATTCCGATTGGTCGGCGGCATTGACGATAGCACCGATTTCTTTAACGATGGAATTGATAACTAACAAAAACGAATACAAAATAAAAAAGTGTAACGTAGCGTCGGGGGATATAGTTTTGCCGCAAATGTATAACGAACTTCCCGTCACGGAAATAGGAACGAGCGCGTTTAGTGGTTGCAGCGATATAACTGGCGTTACAATTCCCGACGGTATAAGAGAGATAGGTGGCTTTGCATTCCGCGAGTGCGTAAATCTCGAAAGAGTTAATATATCGGATTCGGTTACGGAAATCGATGACTATGCATTTGCGGAATGTGAAAAATTAAGAGCCGTAAACATCCATCGATATGTGTCAAAGATACGTGATAATATCTTCAGACAATCCGGAATGGCGGATTTGACGGTAGATGCCGACAATCCGTATTACAAAGCGGAGGGAAATTGTCTGATACGAAAAAGCGATAATGCAATTATATTCGCCAACGAAAATAGTACGATACCGTCGGACGTGGATACAATAGAACAATTAGCAATATGGTCCGATAATCTTGAAGAGCTTATTATACCGAACGGAGTAAAAAAACTTGCTAATTCTTCTATTTGGTGCGATAACTTGAAACGTGTGCAAATACCCGTGAGCGTTACGGACATAACGAGAGGCGCATTCGTTTCTAGATACAATTTATCCGAATTTATCGTAGCGGAAGACAATCCTGTGTACAAAAGTGACTGCGGACATATAATCCGCAAAAGCGACAATGTGCTTATGTTTGGGTGCAGCGGCAACATTGTTATTCCAGACTATGTTACAGGTATAGCCGACTGTGCGTTTTACTGCACTAATACGCAATCGACCTTATTTATACCAAAGAGCGTAACGTGGATAGGCAGGAGCGCCTTCATGTACTGTAGAAACTTAAAATATGTGTATCTACCTAATACATTAGTAGAACTTGATAATAATGCGTTTGAGCGGGAGACTGATGATAAAGGCTATTACGTATATGGAGTGTGCAGCATTACCGCGCCGGATGGGTGCGTTGTGGACCAGATGGGGTGGGTGCGTGTATTTTCATCACCTGATTGTGAAATAGACTACGACGACGGGTATGCGTACGTATATGCAAGATATTATACGTTAGTCCCGTCCAGTGGAACGATTAACTATAATTTAAATTCAGTCATACATTGGGAAGATTATATAGATTATGGTGATTTTCCTTACAGATACGGATATACGTTGGGCGGCTTTTCGGCAACGCCCGACGGAGAAAAAATAACAACGGTAGAGGAGATAGAACAAATCGCATTCACGGAAAACAACACAACCAAAGTGCGAGTTTACCCTATATGGATTGCCAATGAATAATTGACTCGATGTGCCAACAAAAAACGCACCTTTTATAGGTGCGTTTTTTGTTGTGTAAAAATAATTCTATCCGAATATTCCATCCAAAAACTCGGCGGCGTCGGCAAAGTGCTGACCGATTTTGTCCGAGGTGTGCGCGTCCGAGCCGAGCACGGGTTTTGTTCCGCCAGCCGCTTTGTATGCGCGCAAAAAGTCCTCGCGCGGCTGATGGGGAGGGAGTGCGGCGTTGGTGTTTTCCTCTATCCTTGCTCCGCGCGCTACGGCGGTTTTGATTATGTCGTCCAAAATGTCTTTGTAATCGCTGTACAACATGGGGGAGTTTACATACCGCTCCAAAAACCCGATATGCCCGACGGTGTTAAATTCGTAGTCGGCGTCGAGCGACTGCCTAATCGCTTGCAGGTACGTCAGGTACGGCGGTACGCCCGCAGGAGTGGGTACGGGATGATCCCAGTAGTGCACGCTGTTTATTACGTATTCGAGCGGCAAGTCCTTGATTAGCTTTGCCGTTTCGCCTGCGTGCTTTTGCTCGTACCCAACCTCCAATCCTATATATATAGTAAGGTCGAGGTTGTCGTCGCGCACGCGTTGCCATGCCGAAAAATACTTATCGAAATCGATTATATACCCGTCCCAGTGACCTACGTCCAAATGGTCGGTAACGATAAAGCCTCTCAGTCCTTTTGCGCGCACGGCGTCCGCTATTTGTTGGGGCTCGTCCGCGCCGCATGCACGGGCGTCGGGGGAAAACGTGGAGTGGATATGGCAGTCCATACCCGATAAATCTATGTTGTTAGGTATCAGTTTCATAATATTAAGATTATATCACTATAAAAAATTACTGTCAAGCATGGAAAATTTAGGGGTTTCAGGGCGGAAAAAAATATCATTTTACTATTGACAAACTATGATTAGAGTAGTATCATATAATATATCAACTGAAAGTGCGTACAGCACGACATAGTTGGGGGTAATGATGAAAAAGAGAATAGGCATTTTTATTGTTGCTTTTGTTCTGGCGCTTACCGCGGGCATAACCGTTGCTTGCGGTGTTAAAGTGCCGCAAAGAAAGAACAAAACCTACACCGTAACGTATTATTACAATTACGACGGCGCACCGACCGACGGAGTATACCGCACTGACCTTGTTGCGGAAAAGACCGTCGCGCAAAAGCCCACCAATCCCACGCGTGATAATTATACGTTTGACAAGTGGACTACGGACACTGCGGGCAATACGATATATGCGTTTACCGACAAGGTGACGGGCGACGTCAACCTGTACGCGCAGTGGACGGAAAAAGCCGCGCCTGTCACGTTTGACGGCATTGTAATATCGCGCGAGCCCAACAAGCTCGAATACGTTCAGGGCGAAGAGCTCGATTTGACGGGCATGATCGTCAAAGCGAAGTACAGCGACGATACGGAAAAGACACTGAACAATTCCGAATGCACTATTACCGGCTACGACAAAACCAAGCTCGGTCCGCAGACGATTACCGTTACATACAACAAAAAGACCGCCAAGTTTAACGTTACGGTCGTTGCGCCCGCAGTTGATCACTTAGAGATTACCACCGAGCCGACCAAAACCCAATACATGGAGGGTGAGGAGCTTGACCTTACCGGGCTTGTCGTTACCGCATACTACGCAAACGAAACGTCGGCTGTAATAACCGACTATGACGTTGAAGGTTTCGACCCCACCAAAACCGGCGAGCAAACGGTTACCGTTAAGTACGCGGGCAAGACCGCCGAGTTTACCGTTACCGTAAAACCCGTCGAGATTATCGGCATAGAGATTACCAAGCTGCCTACCAAGACCGAATACGAGGTGGGTGACGCTCTCGATCTTACCGGCATTGAGGTTACCGTTAAGTACAGCGACGAAAGCGAGCAGGTTATTGCAACCGGCTACACCAACTCGGGCTACAACGGCAGCCAAGAGGGTACTTGCACAATCACTATTAGATACAGAGGCTTTACGGATACGTTCACTGTTCATGTAACTCAGGTTACGTACACCGTAACGTTCAGGACGAACGTAAACGGCATTGCCGCGCCCGCCGCTCAAACGGTGAACAAAAACGCCAATGCTACCGACCCCACCACCACGGCTATTCAAAACCGCGCGGGCTACACCTTTGACGGCTGGTTCTTGAGCGGCTCGAATACCGCTTACGTGTTTACCACCGCCGTAACGAGCAATATCACGCTCACCGCACAGTGGACTATCAACACCTACACCATTACCTATGTTATAGATAACGACGCAACGGGCAATCCGCTTGCTACCGCGCCGACGACCAACTTGACGTACACGGTGGAAACTGCCACGTTCAACCTGCCCAGACCGACCGCAATCAAGGACGGCTACAACTTTATCGGCTGGTACAGCGAGTACACCGAGGGTGATGACGGCAAGGTCTATGACGACGAAAAACAGGTATCGTCTATCCAAAAGGGCACGACGGGCGACAAAACGTTCTATGCGTACATAGACGAAAAAGCCACGTACACCTTTACGTTCAATTACAACGACGGCGCTACTCCCACAACCACCGACATTTCCGTACAGGAAGGCAAAAAGCCCACCGCTATGAGCCCCGCGCCTACGCGCACAGGCTATATGTTCGGCGGCTGGTATACCACGGCTGATTGCACTACCGCGTACAACTTTAATGTAAATATTGAGGAAATCGACGAGGAAAATCGCGTCGCATACGCCAAGTGGACTGCAAAGACCATTGAGGTACAGTTCCAAAACGGCGACGACGTAACCACAACCGATGTCGCGTTCGACGCAAAGGTAACTGCGCCGACCGCGCCGACCAAGCTCGGACATAGTTTTGACGGCTGGTTCATGCTTGACGAAACGGAATGGGATTTCGATAACAAGCTTTGCGACGTTCTCGACAAAGAGAGCCTCACGCTGGTTGCGCATTGGACTGCAAACCAATACAACGTCGTGTTCAAGCCCGACAACGGCTCAGCCGATATTACGGTTGAGGACATAACGTTCGGAACGGAAATACCTTCCGATAAGATGCCCGCCAATCCGACCAAAACGGGATATGACTTTGACGGCTGGTACTGGAACAACGGCACAACCGACGTAAGATGGACGTCTACAAGCAAGCTCAATACCGAAGGTCTTGAACTTACGGCAAAATGGAATGCCAAATCGTATACCGTAACGTTTGACGTAAACGGCGGCACGCCCGCGGTTACGTCAAAGACTGTCGACTTTGGCGATAAAATCCCTGCGCCTACCAACGCGCCGACCAAAGCGGGACACACGCTGGACGGCTGGTACTGGAACAACGGCACAGCTGACGTAAAATGGGATTTTGAAAACGACACGCTGCAAACCGCAGGCACGTTCAAGCTCACTGCAAAGTGGACGCCTAAGGACGTAGTAGTCAGGTTTGTAGATTCGGACAAAACCACCGTATTATATACACAAAATATCAAGTACGGCGAAATGGCGACTAAGCCCGAAGATCCCACGAAGGAACATTATGAGTTCTATCACTGGCATATGCTGGACGGCGAAACGGAATGGAACTTTACCAATCCCGTAAACCGCGAGGGCACCGGTGACGCTGCGGGACTTTTGACGCTTGTCGCGCATTGGAATGCCAAGCAGTACAACGTAACGTTCGTGATGGGCGATTACGCCGAGCTCAAAATCACGCCTGCGGCAAAATACACCTATAACGTTGTTTACACGTTGCCGTCCGCCGACGACGTGAACATTAAGACCAAGGGCTACAGTTTCTTGGGCTGGTACGACAATGCTCAGTTTACGGGCAACCCGCTGACGACCATTGCGGTCGGCACCTCGGGCGACAAAACGTACTATGCGTACGTCACGCAAAACGCCACTGTCAACTTTATTTACAACCATGGCTATGAAGGTCCGGCAAACAACGTTGTACCCGTTGTCCAGGGAACTAAAAAGTTAGACAACTATACGCCTACGCGCGTCGGCTGGGAATTTAAAGGCTGGTACACCACAGACGAGCTTAACGTCCTTTATAATTTCGATGACGACGTTATGCGTGAAACTACCGTTTACGCAAAATGGGAAATCATTACGTACACCGTAACCTTTACGGCAAACGGCGGCACGTTTGCGAATGACAAGCTGACCACCGTTAAGACGTTTACTTCCGCGCAAAACGTAGCCGACTTGACGGCTGCCGAACGTCCCACGAGGACCGGCTATACATTCCAGTACTGGTATATCGAGGACGATAGCACTGCGTATACGTTCGGCGGCAGGCTCACCGAAAACCTTGAGCTCTATGCTAAGTGGCAAATTAACGAATACACCGTTCGGTTTGACGTAGACGGTGGCAGCGCAGTAGCCAACAAGACGGTCGAATACAATAAAACCGTTTCCAAGCCCAACGACCCGACCAAGACCGGTTATGAGTTTGTAAGCTGGTACAAAGAGGCGTCGCTCACCACTGAGTGGAACTTTACTACCGACAAGGTGACAGCGGATATTACGCTGTACGCGAAATGGGAAATCAACAATTACACCGTTACGTTCAACTTGGACGGCGGCACGGGCACTGTTGCGGCACAAACTGTGGAATATAACCAGTTTGCCACTAAGCCCACACAAACGATTACCAAAACGGGCTATCACCTCAAAGCAAACGAGGAATGGAAAAAGCAAGACGGCACGGTGTGGAACTTTGCTGCCGACAAGGTGACGGCGGATATTACGCTGTACGCCAACTGGGAAATCAACAAATACACCGTTACGTTCCAAGCTAACGGCGGCACGGCTGTTGCGTCTCAAACCGTCGAGCATGGCGGCAAGGTAGACGAGGATGCGGCTATCACCACGCGCGAGGGCTGGGAATTTGTCGCATGGAACTTGAACGGCAGTGCTTACGACTTTGATACTGCGGTCACCGGCGACATCACGCTTTCGGCGGTATGGAGCGGCAAAACAGGCACATACCTGTACGTCAGCGACGCCAACGGCGAAAACTGGAACGCCGCATATCCTGCGGTACAAAACGGCACCGAGAACGAATGGAAAGTTACCGATGTAGAGCTGTACGCAGGCATGCAATTTATTGTAGTTACCTACGGCACCGGTACCGGTGGCGACAAGTGGTTGCACGCTGCGGCTACGATTACGCAGTGGGCGTACAACGATATTATTACCATTGCCACGATCAAAGACGGCGATACGTACAACTTTAAGGTAACCGCGTACAACGAGCATTACAACGGCGCTAAGTGGACGCTGTACATCGGCACTCTTAATAATTCGTTGCAATCGGCTACTACCAGCGCGGGCATAAGCCTTACGGCTGTGTACGACAACGAGCTGCGCGACCCGTCCAACACCGGCAAAACGGTTGTCCCGACCGATACGCCCAACAGCGACGTACAGGTTTACCTGCGCGGTAACTTTACAAACGAGTTCGGGCTTGCCGAGGCGTGGTCGACAAAGAGCAAGATTATAAAGGTACTCGACCCTCAAGACTCGTCGGCATATACCTTCCGCAAGGTCTATCTGAAAAAGGGCGACGCGTTCAAGGTGTTCTTTACCGATCTTGCCGATCTTACCAAACCTGTAAGCGATAGATACAATGCTTGCTGGTACGGCGGCATATTCACCGGCTTGAATACCGAGATCGAGTTAAGCGCCACGGGCAGCGATATTTATCTCGGCTCTATAGCCAACGGATACTACGACATAATTGTGGACAGCACCGCTCACACGGTCAAGATTATCGAGTGGGTTGCGGCTACAACCGATTTCATTACCGTAACTGCGCCTACCAAAGTAACGTACTGGCAGGGCGAGCCGTTCGACAACACCGGCATGGCCGTTACCGCCACCGATACCGACGGCGAAACGTCCACTGTAACAACCTACAACATGAGCAGCACTGCAACCAACGTGTTGGGCAAAAAGACGATTACCGTAACGTACGACGGCAAGACCGCTACGTTTGAAATCACGGTAAACGAGCTTAAGGTCACGTTCAACACCAACGGCGGCACGACGGTTGACGCTCAGTCTATACTCTACAACGGCACGGCAACCACAAAGACCACGACCAAGACCGGTTACGACTTTGGCGGCTGGTTTGACAACGAGGCTTGCTCGGGTGACGCGTACAACTTTGCTACGCCCGTCACCGCGCCGCTCACGCTGTACGCCAAGTGGACTATCCACGAGTACGACGTCAAGTTCTTCAACGACGACGGCACTCAGCTCGGCGCAACGGTAAAGGTTCAGTACAACACGGCTATTCCTGCCAATAAGGTTCCTACGGCAACCAAAGCCGGTCATCAATTTAGGTACTGGCTGAATGGTACCACGCAGTTCGATCTGGCAACCTTAATCACGGAAGACGTGGAGCTTACGGCTTACTTCACTATTAATAGCTATACAATCACATTCGTGTACAACGATAGGACGGAAACTAAGTCCGTCAACTACGGCGGCACGGTCAGCAAGCCCAGCGACAGCGAAACCGATCGCGACGGCTACACCTTTGACGGCTGGTACAACAATGCCGTCAGCACGACCGAGCAGTACAACTTTGCTACGCTCGTCACCGGACCGATTACGCTCACCGCAAAGTGGACGCCTATCACGTACACTATAACCTATGTTGTTACGGCAAACGGCACTGCGCCCACGACCAACACGACGTACACGGTGGAAACCGCCACGTTCGCGTTGCCTGCACCGACGGGCATTACTGCGGGCTACACCTTTATCGGTTGGCACGTCGAGGAAGATTTGTCCGACGCTACGGTTGCGGAAATAACAAAGGGCAGCATAGGCAATCGCACTTACTACGCCGAAATTGTTGAAAACGATACCGTAAATCTTACGTTCAATCTCAACTACGTCGGCGCTCCCACGGTAGCTCCCGTGCCCGTAGTTTCGGGAACGGTAGGTAAGGCGCTCAATCCCGCGCCTACGCGCACCGGCTACACCTTCAAGGGCTGGTACACCACGGCGGAATGCGAAACCGCGTATACGTTCCCGATTATGGAAGAGGACGACACCGTCTACGCCAAGTGGGAAATCAACACGCACAAAGTTACGTTCAACACGCTCGGCGGCTCGGCTGTCGCGGAGTTGCCCGCGGTCGAGTACGGCGCGACAATAACAGCGCCGACATCTCCTACGCGCGCGGGCTGGACGTTTGACGGCTGGTACAAGGACAGCGCATGGAATACGGCGTGGAATTTCGACGAGGACACCATGCCCGACGCAGATCTTGTCCTGTATGCTAAGTGGGTGGTAAGCGAGTTTACCGTAACGTTCGAAAGCAACGGCGGTACGGCAGTAGCCTCGTACACCAAAGTTCAAAATAACGCTACTATATCCGCTCCGACGGCACCCACCAAGACGGGTTACGATTTCGATGGCTGGTACAAGGAAGAAACTTTGACCAACAAGTGGATATTTGCAGGCGACGAAGGAACAGCCGACAAGGTGACCGGCAACATCACGCTGTACGCCAAGTGGAACATTAGAAAGTACACAGTAACGTTTGACAGCAACGGTGGCACCGAAGTGGATGCATACACCGACGTCAATCACGGCACCGTTAAGTCCGCTCCGACGCCGCCCACCAAGGAAGGCTACGACTTTGGCGGCTGGCAGTTGAATGGCACGGCATACAGCTGGGCGACTCCCGTAACGGGCAATATCACGCTCGTTGCCGCGTGGACTGCTCACCAATACACCGTCAATTACTACGTGTACGACGGCACCAATCACTCGGGCAACAGCGCAACGTACACGGTGGAAATGGGTACGGACGGCGTAGTAACGCTTAACGATCCCACTCCGCCCGAAGGTTACAACTTTGGCGGTTGGTTCACCTCGGCTGATTTCAGTGCTCTAACTCAGATTACAACGATTGACATCACCTCCTTTGCGGGCGGCAATGCAATCAACCTTTACGCCAAGTACACCATTAAGACGTTTACCGTAACGTTCAACCTTAACTACACGGGTGCGGGCGAAAATCCTGAGGTAACCGTCAACTGGAATGGAACTGTTCCGACGGCGCAAATTCCCACTCCCACGCGCGAAGATTACGAATTCGGCGGCTGGTTTACCGACAGCGGTTGTGCGGTCGGCACAGGCTGGGATAGAACGGCGGGTATCAAAGCAAATACAGTCGTTTATGCCAAGTGGACTAAGATTGTTAAAGAAGACGGTGTTTACGCCGACGGCGTGTTCGTAAAGAAACTCGAAAGCAATAGCAGCAGCGATAATAAACAGTGGAAGGTCGAAAACGCTGCTTTGATCGCCGGCGCTAAGCTTACGTTCTGGTGGAACGGCGTGCAATCTACCACAAACGTTTACATCCGCGGCGGCAACTGGGGTGACGCAAGTAACCCTGAGATGACGGGTACGTCTTACGAAAACATTACCGTCGTCAAGAGTGGTTACTTCAACATTTACTACAATCCTGCCAGCAGCGGCGATAACGGACTTTGGGTGCAGTATAGAGGCGAGTACGTCGAGCCCAATTTGCAAGACGGCGACGGTATATATGCAAATGGTACGATTGTTGCTCCGTTCGTATTGCATACCGATGGCGCTAACCAAGCAAAGGCTACGGACGTAAGAATCACTGCAGCCGACGACGCTACGGCGGTTGAGCTGACGTTCAAGTACGGCGGCGTGTTTGTAACGCTTGCAAAGCTCGATATGCAATCCGGTATCGCCAATGTGGCTACCGCGCCTGCCGTCAAGCTGTACAGCGGCGTATACAGTTTCTACTACAACTACGGTGCGAACGGCGACGGTGTAGCGGGACGCATGTGGATTGAAGGCACGCAAATCGGCGGACCTGCATTCACCCTTGAGGGCGACTGGTATCTTGCAGGTAACATGAACGGTTGGTCAACTAATAATGCCAGTTACAAGTTCTCGTCTAATGGCGAGATGGAAAAGGAATTCGCTGCTGGCGCGTTGTTCAAGATTGTTTCCGGCAATACTTGGAAGGGATTTAATATGATACAAGATGACGAAAGCAAGAAATATGTGGAGAACGAAAGTAGCGGTGACAGTAACATAAAGGTTAAGACCGGCGGTACGTACGTACTTAAATTCAACGGTAACACGCTTACAGTCAGACCTGCCGAAGGCGGCAACGGCGGCGGCGGTGATGACGCTGCTCCCTGCACGCTGTATATCAATAATGTTGCTTACACGGCCGGTACTGTCACTGTGAATGGCACCCGTGACTTTACTATAAATGGTGTTGAACTCAAAAAGGGTGACAAGATATACTTTGATGTAGACGGTGAAGAAGCGTTAACAAATCTTTGGGTTGACAGCGGTACAGGCGTGGACGAAGCCGGTCAAAATATTTCAACAAAGGTTGTAACTGTGTCAGCTGACGGTACGTACAACATTCAGTATAAACAGTATAACCCCGGCAACGGAGCGTGGTGTATATACGTCCGTGCAGCATAAGCTCACATTAAACAATTATCACATTCCTAAACAGACTTTAAGCCCGACGGTTTCCGTCGGGCTTTGTCGTTGTGCAATAATACTATTATTGCTTGCTTAATTATGTATGTTCATTAATTCGACAGCAACATACCAATTATTGCAAAATCGTTTATTCCGTATGTGATACTATACCTATACATATGGGCAAAGAGGGCAATAAAAAGGTACTTAATAAATCGAGCAAAAGATCGCCCGTCGCTATACTCGGTGCGGCGGCATTGCTTGTTGTGGCGATAGGCGGCAAAATCTACGGTGTGTCGCCGTTTGGGACGGCTATGTTTTGCGCGCTGTCGGGCTGTTTTTTTATCGGGTTTATTGCGCCCGTGTATTTGCTGTGCGAGTTTTTGTTTTCGTTCGAGGTGTGGCGACTGTACGCCTGCGGCGCGGTCATATTCGTAATGGCGGTGCGGTGGGTGATTGCACTTAAGGTCGCCAAGTTTAACAAGGGTGTATGCAAAACGCTGTTTTCGCTGTTTGCTATTATTATACATACCGTGCTGTCCGCGCTGTTCGTGTCCATTGCCGACGCGGTTATCGCGGGGTTTATCGGGTGCTTGTTCTATTATTTTTCGGTCAACGTTGCGGGCTGTACGCAAAAGGCGTTTTCGTCCAAGCTCGGTATTGTCGAGGCGGCGTCGGTGTGCGTGGTGTTTCTTGTGGCAGGGCTGGCGTTCGGCAGGGCGCGTTACGGCATGTTCATAATCGGGCTCGCGCCCGCCATGCTCGTAGTGCTGTTGCTGTCACTGGTGGGCAGCAAGGCGGTGCTTTCGTGCGGCGCTATGATAGCGGTGGGACTTGGATATGCCTCCGCCTCGCTCGTTCCCGCGTTTATTATGTGCGTTATCACCATACCCGCATTTTCGCGGCTTAATAGGTTTGTGTATACGCCCACGGCAATCGGTGTTTTTGCGGCGACCTCGGTACTGTTTTTTGTCGACCCGATACAGGTCGGGTGGAACTCGCTCATGCTCGCGGCGGGCGGATTGCTGTTTTGCATTCTGCCGCGCCGCGCGGTAAAAAAGGTGCGCGATTACTTTGACTACGAGGGCTCGTCGCACATTGCGCTCAGGCACTACGTCAACCGTTGCAAGTACGACGCGGGCAACCGCATGCTTGCCGTCGCGTCGGTGTTTGACGAAACCGCGCGGCTTATGACGGTGATGGGCTCGCCCCGTCCCGACTATGCCGCTATGGGTTACTCGTTGAGCGACCGCATTTGCCCGTACTGTCCCAAAAATTCCGAGTGCGACCGTGCGGCGCGCGAAGGCGCGTTCACACTGCTCGCCGAACGCGCAACGGCGGGGCGGGCGATACTTTCCGACCTGCCCGAATTTTTTACGGCGTCGTGCTGTCAGGCGGGCGAGGTGATAAGCGCGTCCGCCGCTATAACGGACGGCGCGCGCGAAAGGCTGAAGGAAAAGGAGAGCGAGGACAAAGCCAAGGCTATCGTAACCGAGCGGCTCACCGCAGTAAAGGACGTGCTGGAGGAGCTGGGCAAAGCGGAGGCATTGCCCGTCGGGTTTGACGCTAATGCCGAAAAGCGTGTTATATTCGAGCTGGCGAGCGGCGGCGTGGAATGTGCCGACGTGTTTGTCACGCGCGACGCGGTAACGGCGGTGGTACGGACAAACACCGCCTCGCATGATAAAATCCGCCGCGCGGTAAGCACGGCTATGAAACGCCGATACGAGGTGGTGGCAATAGAAAAAACTCAAGCCGCGGGCTGGAGCGTGGCAATGTTGAAACGTCGTCCCATGTACGAGGCTGTGTATGCCAGAGCGGGTGTTGCCAAGGACGGAGTAAGCGGCGACAGCTATACGTTTAAGCGCATAGGCGATAGGTTTTTGGCGGCGCTGTTGGACGGTATGGGCAGCGGCAAGACTGCGGGCGAAAGCTCGGGCGCGGCGGTGGAGCTGATAGAATGTTTTTACCGCGCAGGATTCGATTCGCAATCGGTCATTGCGGGCGTCAACAGGTTTTTAAAGCTGCCTACTGCCGAAAATTATTCCGCGGCGGACGTGGCGGTGTGCGACCTTGACAACGCGACGGTGGATATTATCAAGTTGGGCGCGCCGCCGTGCTACATTAAGACTACGGACACCGTGCTGAAAATAGAGGGCAGCTCCCTGCCTATAGGCGTGCTGGACGAAATGCGCCCGTACATAGCGACCAAAAAGCTGTACCCCGGGCAAATGCTCATACTCGTCACCGACGGCATTGCCGATTGCTTTGACGGCGACGAGCTGCCTTCGTTCATCAACGGCTTGTCGGCGTTCAATCCCGAAACCGCCGTAACCGATATTGTAAGCCGCGCACTCAAACTTTCGGGCGGCACGCCAAAGGACGACATGACCGCAATAGCGTTCCGCTTGTACGAAAAGAAAAAATAACGGCAGCGTATACGCCCGCGCAAATTATTTGACATTTACCGCGTAATGTAATAAACTTATTCCGTAAATTAACATTGATAATAGGTCGTTTACGGTTATGGAAAAAGCTAAAATCAGGAACATAGCAATTATTGCGCACGTCGATCATGGCAAAACTTCGCTGGTCAACGAGCTGCTCAAGCAGGGCAATGTGTTCAGGGACAATCAGGCGGTTATGGACCGCGTTATGGACAGCAACGCGCTCGAGCGTGAGCGCGGTATTACCATACTCAGCAAAAATGCGTCGTGCGTTTACGACGGATTCAAGATAAACATTGTCGACACCCCGGGTCACGCCGATTTCGGCGGCGAGGTGGAGCGCGTGCTCAAAATGGTTGACGGCGCACTGCTTGTGGTGGACGCGTTTGAAGGACCTATGCCGCAAACGCGGTTTGTGCTCGAACGCGCGCTTGCGCTCGGCTTAAAGATCATTGTTGTCGTCAACAAGATCGACCGTCCCGACGCTCGACTCAAAGAGGTTGTGGACGAGATTTTGGAGCTTTTCCTCGACCTTGACGCAAGCGAGGACCAGCTTAACAGCCCGTTCGTGTTCGCATCCGCGCGCGAGGGTGTGGCGTCAAAAAACATTACGGAGCGCGGCAGGAACATGCAGCCGCTGTTCCAAACTATTATAGAGCATATTCCCGCGCCTAACGGCGACGAGAACGCACCGTTCAAAATGCTTGTATCTTCCGCCGAGCATAACGACTACGTAGGCAAGCTTGCCGTAGGCAAGGTGGGCAGCGGCAGCGTGTCGGTGGGCGACAGCGTGGTGCTTACCAACTACCACGACCAAGCCAAATCGGTCAAGAGCAAGGTAGTCAGCATATTTACTTACGAGGGCATCAAGCGCGTTACGGCTGAAACGGCGTCGGTAGGCGATATAATTTGCGTGTCCGGTATAGAGGGCGTTATGATAGGCGACACGTTGTGTGCCGAAACCGACCTTACGCCCATAGAGTTTGTCAAGATAGCCGAGCCGAGCGTGGAAATGACCTTTATGGTCAACGACTCGCCGCTTGCGGGCAAGGAGGGCAAGTACGTAACAAGCCGCCACTTGCGCGACAGGCTGTATAAAGAGGCGGTCAAGGATTTGTCACTGCGTGTGTCGGACGGCGCGACGGCGGACAGCTTTGTGGTGTGCGGCAGGGGCGAAATGCACCTTTCGATACTGATTGAAACAATGCGGCGCGCAGGCTACGAGTTTGCCGTCAGCATGCCTAAGGTGCTTATCAAGACGATAAACGGCGTTAAGCACGAGCCTATCGACCGCGTATTTATTGACGTCCCCGAAGGCTGCGTGGGCACTATTATGAACAAAATGGGCACGCGCAAGGGCGAACTTATAGATATGACTCCGCACGGCAGCCGCATAAAAATGAACTTTAAAGTACCCGCACGCGGTATGTTCGGCTACCAAAGCGAGCTTATGACCGACACCAAGGGCGAGGGCGTTATGTCCAGCGTGTTCGACGGCTACGAGCCGTACAAGGGCGAAATAAACCGCCGCGACTTTGGGTCGCTCATTGCGCACGAGGCGGGCGACAGTATTGTTTACGGACTGTTCAACGCGCAGGAACGCGGCACGCTGTTCATCGGTGCGGGCGTGCCCGTGTATGCGGGCATGGTCGTCGGTATGAATCCGCGCGGCGAAGATATTGTGGTCAACGTGTGCAAGCGCAAGCACCTGACCAACACGCGCAGCAGTAGCAGCGACGAGGCGTTAAGGCTGATTACGCCTATGCGAATGACGCTGGAGGACAGTATAGAATTCTTGGCGGACGACGAGATTTTGGAGGTCACGCCCAAGTCGCTCCGCATACGCAAGCGCTTACTGGACGCCACGGCGCGTATGAGAGAAAGAGCGAAAATGCTCGGTTTAGGCAAGCATGCAAACGAGTAATTAAAAGGACGTTATGGCAAAGGAACTTAAAGCAAAGGTTTTTCCGCGGATATGGGCTAAGACCACGCGCGGGGACAAAATAACGCGCAGTTATATGTACGAGCTGGGCGACGTGTTCGAGGAGGACAAGCTGTTCGAATACGTTTGTGATATTACGCGGGCAATGGATATTCCCACGCCCATAATACTCACAAGCCATGTTTACAACTTTGTGCACTTTAACATTGCCAAATTTTTGCCGCGCGAGTTTGTGGACGAGGTGGACTTTGACTTTTTTACTATCGAGAACTCGTCGGGCACGATCAAGCCGTTGCCGCGGTATTTCAACGAAAACGGTTAAGCGCCGTATTTAGACAAAATTCAAAGTGGCGTTTGTTGACAAACAACCATAATAATAGTATACTGTAAATGCAAATACTATAAAGGAAGGTATAAAAATGAAAAAGAGATTAGTCACAATTCTTTCGCTTGTCATGGCGTTGGTGCTGTGCTTTACGCTTGTAGCGTGCGGCGGCAATGACGGCGACTCTAAGGGAAAGGACCCCGCACAGTCGGGCAAGAAGGTGTCCATATCGCTTGGCGATGCAATCGACGCGGTAAACAGTGTGCTTAATGCGGACGGCTTTAAGGGCACTGCGTCCTACACGCTGTCCACCAAAAACACCGAGGCGCTTACCGAAAGTATGACGTTTGAAAAGCGCGGCAACAAGGTAAAAGTTACCGCCGGCACGGACGAGAGCATAGCGGATCTCCAAACGGGCTACGTTTACTACAAGGGCGCAAACGGCTACACGTTCGACAGCGAGTTTTATGCGAACGAGCTCAATTACGTGCAATACGTGCTTGACGCGCTCAAAGAGGAAACCGCCGATCAAAAGATTGACGTGCGCTACAACAAAAAGGCGAATACGGTTACGTATACGTTGGATAAAGCGGACAGCGTAAACAAATACATTCAGCCGCTGCAAAACGCCTACAAAAAGAAAAAGAACGTCGGAAGCCTTCTCAACGATTACTGCACGCTGCTTTTCGGCACGACCTTCGACTCCATGTACAACGAGTTTGAGGAATATGTAAAAAATCCCGAAAACACCGTCGGCACGTTGCTTGACGACTTGAAAGACATGGGCGTTGACGTGGAGGCTATACTCGAATTGTACGGCTACAGCCTGCCCGCCGAGCAAATGGACGTTATTAAGGCGCGTCCGCTTAACAAGCTTGTCGCAGGCGCGTACAACTATATCATGCAAAACATCGGCTCGATGATGACGCTTGCGGAAGACGAGGCGGATGTCGATGATTCCGATTACGAAGAAGGCGGCAACGGCATGGCATCGCTCGGCATGGGCTTGCTTAGCGCAATGCTGTTTGACGAGGTATCCGATGCGGACATCACTGCGGGCATTCAGGGATTGAAGGCGATTGTAAATGCCGTTAAGACGCCCAAAGTAAACGAGATAATAGACGGAGCACTCGCAGCCAACGAGGAGGCTGCCGATTTGTACATCGTTATCAAGAACGGCGTTCAGCTTAAAAATGCGACAATGACGTTCACGCTTACCGTAGGCGATGGCAACGTTATTAATGGCATAAAGGTTGACGGCTATGTCGCGCACAACTACAAGGGCGATGCCGCCGAGGATTCTATCCTTGCCGACAACGATTACCGCGCGACCGCCGAAATAACTATCGACGAGTACAATACCCCGACCGAGGACTTTGTTATTAATTTCGATCCCGATTGCGATTATAGAGCGTCCATAATATCGCTGCTGTACGACGTTACCGATAAAGACGTATCGGTGTACTTTGAGACTGGCGGCAAAACGGCGGACATAACAGTGGAGCAGGGGCTTAGCGTGGAAACGCTTGACGGCGACGTCGTTGTGTTGGATAACGTTCCCGCCGACGCGTTCAAGTTTGACGCGGCAACAAGCTCGTTCGTGTTTGACGGCGCTGTCGTAAAATCCGCGCTCGAAAATGCTGATTTCGGCACAACGCTTTTCGCGCTCGTGTACTTTGACGGCGACGAAAACGATCTTTATGCAATCGGCTTGTCGTTCGTCAACGACGATTTAAACGACATTTCGGATTACTTGTATGACTCCGCAATGGATAATATATTGGAACTTATCGGCGGTGCAGGTGCGGACGCTCCCAATATCGGCGAATCGAATTCCATAGACGGCACGTATTACTATTTGACCGATGACGGAGAGCTTGACGAAAACTATTATTTCGAGATAGATAATGGTTATATTGTTACGTACATCGAAAATGGCAATGATATGACCGAAAACGTAATGCTCATTGTCAATGGCGACGAAGTGGTAATCGTAATATCGTATCCCGAGACGGAGGAAGACCCCGCTTACGGTATAGTGTTATACGGCAATGTTTACGCAAATTGCATTAACATTACAAGCCAAGACGGTTATGACGAAAACGGCGAGTGTATAGGCTCGATTGAGTGTGATTTGTATTGGTATATGTACGGCGCACAGCTCAACGCATAATACGCATAGGTTAATCAAAAAACCGCCACGGATCTACTGCCGCGGCGGTTTTTTTGTGTGGTTTTGCCGGTTATCAAAATAATTGACATAATCACGCAAAAATGCTAAAATTCAGTTATGCCGTTTTTGGAATTCAAAAATGTCGAATATTCGTACGTCGGTGGCGACGACGAGCTTATCCAAGCGTTAAAGTCGGTATCGTTTTCCGTAGAACGCGGGGAGTTTGTCGCGCTTGTAGGCTGCAACGGCTCGGGCAAGTCAACGCTTGCGCGGCTGTGCAACGGACTGATAACGCCCGACAGCGGCGAGGTGCTGGTGGACGGCGTTTCTACTACAAGCAAGTCCGCCACTTTTGACATTCGCAAAAAGATAGGCATAGTTTTTCAAAACCCCGACAACCAAATGGTCACGACCATAGTGGAGGACGACGTTGCGTTCGGTCCGGAAAACCTCGGCTTGCCGCGCGACGAAATCCGCGCGCGAGTTGACTGGGCGCTTAGTAGCGTGGGCATGAGCGAACACGCGGGCAGCGGTCCGTTCCGTTTGTCGGGCGGGCAAAAGCAGCGCGTAGCCATTGCGGGCGTGCTTGCAATCAAGCCCGAGCTTATGATACTGGACGAGGCAACGGGCATGCTCGACCCCAACGGCAGACGCGAGGTTTTGGAAATTGTAAAAAAGCTAAACCGCGACGAAAACATGGCGGTTATAATGATAACCCATTTTATGGAAGAGGCGGCTGCCGCGGACAGGATAATCGTGCTGGACAAGGGCAGTATTGCGGCGGACGGAGGCAAAGAGCTTTTTACCACGCCCGAGGTGTTTGAGCAGGCGGGGCTGGATTTGCCGCTTTACGTGCGGCTTGCGCAGCGGCTTAACAATATAGGACTGGACGTAGGCTGTCCGCTCACAGCGGACGAGTTTGCGGACGCGGTGGCAAAAGCGGTTAAAGGCGGGGAGGGCAAAAAATGATTGAGGTAAAAAATCTTTCGTTTGTGTACAGCCCCAAAACGCCGTTCACTAATCAGGCATTGTTCGACGTCAATTTGCGCATAGAAACGGGCGACTTTTTCGGCATAATAGGCAGTACTGGCGCGGGCAAGTCCACGCTTGTCAGCCACTTTAACGCGCTTACCAAAATACAAAAAAACAGCGGCGCCGTTATTGTCGACGACATGGATTTGTCGGCGAAAAAGATTGACCTAAAAAAGCTGCGCGCAAAGGTGGGAATGGTGTTCCAATATCCCGAGCACCAGCTGTTTGCCGATACCGTATTAAAGGACGTCATGTTCGGTCCGAAAAACTTGGGACTGAATAACGCCGAGGCGGAAAAACGTGCGCGCGATGCAATAGAGCTTGTCGGCTTGGACTGCAAGGAAATAGCCGAGCGTTCGCCGTTCGAGCTGTCGGGCGGGCAAAAGCGCCGTGTCGCGCTTGCGGGCGTAATAGCAATGCATCCAGAAATACTCGTGCTGGACGAGCCTACAGCGGGACTCGACCCCAAGGGTAAGCGCGAAATTATGGATTTGATTTTGCGCATTAAGTCCGATTGCCCGACCGTAATTATGATTTCGCACAACATGGACGAGATTGCCGAGTATTGCAATAAGATTGCGGTGCTCAAATACGGCAGGGTGATGGGCGTGTTTTCGCCGCGCGAGCTGTTCGGCTCGGAGGAGCTTTTGGAAAGCTGCGGCGTGGAGCTGCCGCTTGTTACCGAGCTTGCCGTCAAGCTGAACGCTTTGGGCATAGCTGTGGACAAGTCGGTGCTCACCGAGTCCGAGCTATTTGAAGAAATCAAAAAGGCGGTGGGATAAAATATGCGTGACGTAAGTATGGGACAATACTATCCCGCGTCGTCCGTAGTTCACCGCGCCGACCCGAGATTTAAGCTGGTTATACTGATACTGTATTTGGTAACGGTATTCTTTTGCGACAGCTTTTTTTCGTTCGGGTTTATGACGTTTTTTGTTTTGGTCACGATATTTCTTTCGCGCGTGCCCATACTTAAAGTACTGAAAAGCCTTAGGTTTGTAATAGTCATACTGCTGTTTACAACGTTGCTGATGATGATATTTTACAGCGACACAAGCGGTGCGGCGCCCCTTGCCGAATGGGGGATATTCCATATTTACCTAAACGGCATTTACTCGGCAATCAAGCTGGGCTGGCGGCTTATGCTGTTGGTGCTTATGCCTACGGTGCTTACGCTCACGTCCACGCCCACCGAGCTTTGCGACGGGCTGGAAAGCCTGCTTTCGCCGTTAAAGCTGTTGCATATCCCCGTGCATGTGTTTGCGCTTATAATGAGTATTGCGCTGAGCTTGATTCCTTCGCTTATAGAGGAAACGGACAAAATAATCAACGCGCAGCGTTCGCGCGGCGCGGCGTTCGAATCGCGCAATCCGTTCAAAAAAATCAAGGCGATGATACCCGTGCTTATACCGCTGTTTGTGTCCAGCTTTCGCCGTGCGGACGAGCTTGCCGACGCAATGGACAGCCGTTGCTACCGCGGCGCAAAGGGCAGGACGCGTATGAAAAAGCTTAAAGCCAAGCTAAGCGACTTTGTTGCGCTGCTGTTTTGGTGCGCTATCACCGTGTGCATACTGTTCTTAAACTACAACTGGTGCGGCTGGGCGTTTATTACCGCGCTTGGTATTTAATCGAATAGGGCGGCGAACGTATGCGGTATAAAATAACGCTATCTTATGACGGCACCGACTTTTGCGGCTGGCAGCACCAGCCGAGCGGCAACAGCGTTCAGGACGCTGTGGAGGCTGCGGCTGAAAAGTTGTTCGGGCAAAAGCCGAGCGTGGTCGGGTCGGGCAGGACGGACGCGGGCGTGCACGCAATCGCGCAGGTCGCGCACTTTGACGCGGACAAAATTTTGCCGACTAAGAACGTAGTGGGCGGGCTTAACGCATACCTGCCTCGCGCCGTGCGTGTGACGGCGGCGGAATATGCGGAAGATAGCTTTGACGCGCGCAAAACCGCCAAGCAAAAAACCTATATGTACTTAATGTACGTGGGCGAGCAGTTGCCCATATTGAACGATCGCGCGCTGTGCCTAAATACCGAGCCCGATATGCAACGTATGAGCATATGCGCAAGTCAGCTTGTGGGCAGGTACGACTTTTCCACGTTTATGGCGGCGGGCGGTAGCGCAAAAACTTTTACCCGCACCGTGTTTGACGCACATTTCGAGCGCGACGGAAGGTTTATAAAATTCTTTATAACCGCCGACGGATTTTTGTACAATATGGTCAGGATTATCACCGCGCAGCTGCTCAAGGCAGGGCGGGGCGACGACGTTGATATTCCGTCGCTTATTGAAAAGCGCGATCGTTCATACGCCAAAGAGCTTGCGCCCGCACATGGGTTGTACCTATATTCCGTGGACTACGGTGACAAGTAATGAACGAGTACTTTTTCGAGTATATGCGCGGGCTGCTCGGCGAGCGGTACGACGCGTTTTATAAGGCGTATACCGACAAGCCGCGGCATAAGGCGCTTAGGGTGAATACCAATAAGATTACGGTAGACCGATTTAAGCAAATGTTCGGCGGGGATTTAAAGCAAAACCCGCTGTGCGGTAATTCGTTCTATTGCAACGTTAAGCCGTCGCTCGATCCGTTGTATCACGCGGGGCTTTATTATATGCAGGAGCCGTCGGCGTCGGCGGCTGTGGCGGCGTTCTCGCCGTTTATAGGTAAGCGTGTGCTCGACCTTTGCGCCGCACCGGGCGGTAAGTCCACACAGGCTGCGGAATATATGAACGGCGGCATCCTGTTTTGCAACGACAGCGAATACAAGCGCACAAGGGCGCTTGCCGAAAACATAGAACGATTGGGCATAGATAACGCCGTAATCACTTGCGGCACGGCGGGCGACTACGTGCGTGCGGGGTTTAGCGAATACTTCGATACGCTGATAGTGGACGCGCCGTGCAGCGGCGGCGGCATGATGCGGTATGAGGACGTGCCGTATTCGGAAAACATAGTCAAGGGCTGCGCCGAGCGTCAACGCGCTATTCTTGCCGACGCGGTAAAGCTTTTGCAAGGCGGCGGGTATATGCTGTACAGCACTTGCACGTTTGCCAAAGAGGAAAACGAGGATAACGTAAATTACCTGCAGGCACTGGGCATGCGTACCGTGGATATACCGCTTTTGGCGGGTACGGAGCGCGGCATAGGCGTACCCGACGCGCGGCGGATATATCCTATCGACTTTGACGGAGAAGGACATTTCTTTTGCGTTTTGCAAAAGACGACGGGCGGAAAAAACGAACTGCCGCCGCTGCGCAAAAAGCGCGGCACAGTCAAGCTTGGCGGACTGAAATTGAACGTGTCGGAAATCGTGGGCAGGCGCACCATACTCGACCTTGACGACTTGGATATTCCCGACCTTTCGGGGCTTAACGTGATATGCGTAGGCACGCCTGTACTGGATGAAGGCGCACCGTCGCACGCGCTCACTCACGCGCTCGACGGGGACAGCGTAAATAAATTCGGCGCGGTGGAGCTGGGCGAATGTGCGAATAGTTATATAGTGGGCGAACAAATAGAAATAAACGCGCCGAGCGGCAATCTTATCGCTACGGTAAACGGATGCGCATTGGGATTGGTAAAATCAGCCGCGGGCGGCGACGGCGTGCACGTGCTTAAGAATAAATACCCCAAACGGTTGCGCGTGCATAACAACTAATTAAGAAATAAGAGATAAGAATGAATAGTGAATAATGCCCCTCATAAGGAGAAGGCATTATTTTTACTTTTTCACTACTCGCTATTACTTTTTGCTTGACAAGACGGGGGGGGGGGCGTATTCGATTTCTGTCGGTTGTACCAAAAGCCGAGCCAACGCGACAAGAGGCAAGATCGTT
>CAMWLQ010000017.1 GCA_947175195.1 uncultured Clostridia bacterium
TCCTCGGTAAGCGGCTTTCTTGTGCGCTTGGGTTTTTGCCCTTCCGTATTCGCCGCTTTTTCAGGCTGCTCTATTTGCTTGGGCTGATCGTCGGGCTTTGCATGCTCAGGCAACGCAGCTGCGGCTTGGTCTTGCTTTGCCGCGCCGAGCGCAACCTGCGTCGGGACCTGCCGCGAGAAGGCTTGAGCCTGTTCCCCGCTCAGCAATACGTCCGGTCCGATTTTTACATCGGGCTGAGGCAGCTCCGGATATTGTATGTTCTTTTCCAGCGGTTGACCCTCGAAAAATTCGGGGACTGTAGGCATACTCGCAATGCCCATCGCCTCGATATTGGGCGCAATATCCGTCTTGATGCGCACGCCTTGCTGGCACAGGATTATGCCGTCGGGCGTGTTGACGGGCGTGAGCATAATGGTCTTGCCGCCCGACATTGTGGTAAGCACGAGCGTTTCGCCGTCCTCGGCTTGGCGCAAAGTAGCGCCCGCCGACAGTGCCGCAGCAAGCGAGCCCGGGGTGTCGGGCGCGGGCAGGCTGTCAAGTATTGCCGCCGTTTCGGGCGTTTGCGGCAGCTCGAACGTGGACGCGCGTATAAAGGCGTTCAGGCGTTCCGCCACCATCTTGCTTTCCGCATGAGTTTTCGGCTCTTCCGTGACCATGCCCAGCACGTCCATAACCGCTACTATCTCGTGAATATTATCGTACCTTAGATTGACGCCGCCAAGTGCCGTTGCACTCTTTTTGAGCGCGGCGTTTTCCAGCGCCTTACGCGCCTCGGTCTTGTTGATGTAATACCACGTTATACACGCAATCGTCACTATAAACAGTGTGAATATAAGCACGCTCGCGCCCAGTGCGGACGCGAAAAATCCGAACAGTGCGCCGAAAAATCCGCACTTTTTGCCGGTGTATATTCCGACAACGTCATCCCAAGTCGGATGAACGCCGTCCACGCCCTTGGCGTTGTCGCCGCGCGTGGTGAACGACACATTACCGTCCTTATCTACGGATATGCCCACAACGCGGTGGGTCAAAAGTATGCTATCCCCGTTCGCGTTTTTGGCTTTGAACGTGATTACCGTTCCGTCCTTAGAGGTTTCCGTTGTGCTTGCCTTGATAGCTCCCACGTCCTTGGGCTTGGTACTAACAATCATACTGCCCTTGGGTATTGTGGGCTCCATGGAATCGGACACAATGGAAAACAGTCGGTAACTGCCGAACGTTGTGTAGTAATCCTCCATGAACATTGTCAACAAAGCATTTACGATGAGCGCAATTAAAATAACAACCAAAATAAGTACGCCGACTATGCTAAACCCGCGCAATACCTTGTTGCGTTTTTTCACGGGCTGTTGACGAACAGCCTCCCCCGTTTCGTTTTGTTGCACTTCATTTTCCATGATTATGACTATTATACCACTGTTTATATTATATGTCAATACACAACTTGAAATTTGTTTTCACCGATTTTATAAATTTTATGCGAGGGCGGAATACAAATTAGCTTGATTTTGCCGTGCACAGTGGTGTATAATATGGCTATGACAAACCTCGAACTTATGAGATTAGCCGAAAACGCCGACGAGGACGCATTCGAGCAAGACGACTTTCCGCAGCGCAAACGATCCGCCAAGGACGCTTACGACGAGTTTTACGACGACGTAAAACAGCCGTCGCGGTATATCAAGGAAGATTGGTGATAATTAGGTAATACGCAATTTTGAATTAAAAAATCCCGAGCCTTTCGAGTCGGGATTTTTGTTTGTTATTTTGTTCCGAAAAGTCTATCGCCTGCGTCGCCCAGCCCCGGGAGTATGTAACCGTTTTCGTTGAGCTTTTCGTCCCGCACAGCCACGAAAATTTTGACGTCGGGATGAGCGGTGGCAAGCCTTTCTATGCCCTCGGGCGCGGCGATAATCGACATTTGACGAATATCCTTGCAGCCCTTGCTCTTGAGCAGGTCAATCGCAGCCGCCGCACTGCCGCCGGTAGCCAGCATTGGATCGAGCACAATCGCGCGCATATTTTGCACGCCTTCGGGCAGCTTGCAGTAGTATTCCTGCGGCTCTAACGTTTGCTCGTCGCGGTACATTCCTATATGCCCCACCTTTGCCGTAGGGAACAACGTATGTACGCCCGCGACCATTCCAAGCCCTGCACGCAGCACCGGTATTATCGCTACCGAGTTTTCCACAACCATTCGCTGCTTGCACTTGATAAGCGGCGTAGTGACCTCTACCTCGTGCGTGGGCATGTCCTTGAATGCCTCGTAAGTGAGCAGCATTGTTATTTCTTCCACCAGCGCGCGGAAATCTTTGGTCTTGGTGTCAACCGACCGCAGTATCGCTATTTTATGGCTGATAAGCGGATGATTTAGTATAGTCACATTGTCGAATTGTTTCACTGTTTTCTCCCTATTTCAATTCCGAATTCATAATTCCGAATTCCGAATTATCAAAGTATCGCCTTATATCCCATGCCGCGCACGGTAACAATTTTATCGCGGTGATTTTCGCCCAGCGATTTGCGCAGCATCTTTATGTGCGTATCCACGGTGCGGTCGTCGCCGTAATAGTCAAAGCCCCAAATCTTGTCGAGCAGTTCTTGCCTGGTGAACGCCTTGCCGTTGTACCGCGCGAGCAGGAACATAAGCTCGCATTCCTTGGGCGTCATAGGCACGCGCTTGCCTGCAATGAACACCGCGCAGCCAGCAAAATCTATCGTGAGGTCGCCCGACGTCATTTTGTCCTCGCTCATAGCGCCGCGACGCATAATGGCCGCAGCACGCGCCATCAGCTCTTTGGGACTGAACGGTTTGGTTACATAATCGTCCACGCCCATTTCAAAGCCGTGCAGCTTGTCATACTCCTCCACCCGTGCGGAAAGCATGATTATAGGCGTGTTTTTGTATTTGCGGATTTCTTTAGTCGCGGAAAAACCGTCGAGCTTGGGCATCATAGCGTCCATAATAATCATATCGAAATCCGTTTCGCGCGCCTTTTTGACAGCGTCCATGCCGTCCGCGGCGAACTCCGTTTCGTAGCCCTCGAACTCGCAGTATTCTTTGATTACCTGACGAATACCCTGTTCGTCGTCTGCAATAAGAAACTTTGCCATATTACACCTCTTTTGTTGATACCAGTTTACAAAATTATTATGTGCAACTCGCGCAATAACCGTATATGGTATGTGAAATTGTGTGTTATATCCTTTTTTCCTTTTGCCCTTTGTTACTTAAATTTGATAGCGCTCAATATTTTGGTGAGAATGGTAACTACAAAGTAGCTTGCCAGCACTACCGTCGCGCAGAAACATACCTGAGTAAAGTCCAGCATGACTATGCCTATGTCCGGCATTACGTATATAAACGCCGCCGTAAGCGCGACTACGCAAATCATAAGCACCGTGCGGAAGGTGTTGAACGGCTCACACTGCCTGAACAGCACCATCATACCGACGCAAGTGATTGCAACAACCATCATGCATATGAGCTGCGGCGGGTACTTGTCTACGCTCGTCATAGGAAGATGGAAGAATACATTATACATATACATGGACATTACGCCCAGCACCAGCGCTACCCCGCCGGGAACGGCGCGTGATATAACGTTGGATAGGAATTTGCCGCGTATAATGTTTTTGTTGCCCTGCAGCGCCAAGAAGAAGGACGGTATGCCTATAATGCACACCTCCAGCGCCATTAGGTTGTTGGTCGCCAGCGGGTACGTCTTTTGCATCGCCAAAAAGATTATGGACAGCACAATCGACATAAACGTCTTCATAAGGAACATTGCCGACGACGCCTGAATGTTGTTGACAACGCGCCGACCTTCCATAACCACGTCGGGCATGGACGTAAAGTCGTTGTTGAGCAGCACCAAGTGGCTGACGTTGCGCGCAGCCTCCGCGCCCGACGCCATAGCGACCGAGCAGTCAGCCTCGCGCATTGCGAGTATATCGTTCACGCCGTCGCCCGTCATGGCAACCGTGTGATTCTTGGATTTTATCGAGCAAATAAGCAGCCGCTTTTGTTCGGGCGTAACCCTGCCGAATACGGTATACTTGTTTGCCGCCTCTATAACGTCCTGATCGGAGAAACCTTCGAGCGACACGTACATCTCGGCGTTTTCCACACCCACTCTACGCGCGACCTCGGACACCGTCATGGGATTGTCGCCCGAAATGACCTTGACCGCAACGTTGTTCTCCTTGAACCAGCGTATTGTTTCAACCGCGTCCTCGCGGATATGGTCCTCTATTACAAGCAAGCATACGGGACGGCGCACTGCGGGCAGCTTTTCGCCCACAATGTCGGCGGGCGAATGAGCAAGCACCATTACGCGGAAACCGTTGGATGCGTTCTCGTTGATAAGCCGCTCTATACGCACGCCCATGTCCTTGAGCACAAACTCGGGCGCGCCCAGCATGAACGTACCCACGCCCTCGAACGTGACGGCGGACAGCTTGCGTTGTGATGAAAACGGCATAACCGACGTGGCGTTTAGCGCCTTGCTGTAACCGAATTTGTTGGCAAGCGCAAGCGCGGTTTGGTTGTTGTCGCCCGTTGCCGTCAGCATAGAGCCTATAATTTCAGCCAAGGAATAATCGCTCTCAAAACCCTTGATTTCGATTACGTTATTTACCTCCATAGACCCGTCGGTGATAGTGCCCGTCTTGTCCAAACACAAAACGTCCACGCGCGCCAGCATCTCTATGCAGTACAAGTCTTGTACGAGCGTTTGCTTGCGCGCAAGGCGTAATACCGACGCGGCAAGCGCAAGCGAAGTAAGCAGGAACATGCCCGACGGTATCATACCTATAATCGAGCCAGCAGCGCCCGTCACTATCCTATTCCAATCGTCGTATGTCGCCTTGCCGCCGGTGGGCACGATGTCGCGGTAAGCAATCCACACCATAAGCGCGCCTATGGCTATGATGAACGGCGACAACGCCTTTATAATGAGCTTGATGGACGACATAAGCTCGCTCTTGGGTTTTCTGTACTTTTTTGCGTGCGACGTAAGCGTTTCCACATAGTTGGCTGCGCCCACTTTATCCACACGCGCCACAACCGAGCCGCTGCTCAAAAACGAACCGCTGTACAATATGTCGCCGACGCGCTTTTTGACGGGCTCGCTTTCGCCCGTAAGCATGGACTCGTTTACCTCGCACTCCCCTCTTACCACAACCGAGTCGGTGCAAATTTGCTTGCCCATTTCAAAGCAAATAATATCGTCCAGCACAACGTCCGCGGTGGGGATTACGCACCGTTCGCCGTCGCGTATGACGACCGCGCTCGGCGCCGACACCAGCGACAGCTTGTCGATTTTCATCTTTGACCGTATTTCCTGAAAAATACCGATTACGACGTTGGCGCAAATTATTACTATAAAGAATAGCTGAGTCGCGCCCGCGCCTACAACCAACAGCGCCGCCGCAACAATAAACGTGAGTATATTGAAAAACGTGAATATATTAGTCACGAAAATGGACAAATAGCTTTTGCCCGATTTCTTTTTGACAAAGTTGTCGTAGCCCTGCTCGCAGCGCACCTGCACAACCTCGCTCGACAAGCCTACGTCGGGATCGGGATCGTACCGCTCCGCCATTGTCAAGTCCACCGTTTTTTGCTTGCGCCGCCTGCCCGACTTACGCCGTCCCGTAGCCGCCTCACGGCTCAACAGCGTATGGTCGATAGTCATCGACCGATAATGGTAAGTAGGAACGGGCTCGTCGGTAACGTCGTCGTCAAACACGGAATTGTCGATTACCGACGGGTCGATTTTCGATCCGCCCGAATAGTCCATATCCGCCCTATCGTATTCGGCGTCCTTGGTGATGATGCGCTGTTCGGACTTTTTGGCTTGCCGTTTGTGCAGCATTTGGTCGGCGGCAGTGGCGCCAACCTCAAAAGCAGGATCTTCTGTTTTGGGTGTCGTCGTTTTGGGCGAAACCGTTTTAGGCGCAGTGGTCTTAGGCGTCACGGTTTTAGGCGCAACCGTATTTTGCGACACAGTATTAGGCGACGCCGTTTTTGGCGCAACAGTTTTACGCGACACCGTCTTAGGCCAAGTAGATATATGAAACACAGTTTTGGGCTCCGCCGTCTTAGGCTCGACGGTTTTGGTTTTGGGCGACGTCGTTTTGGGCGTCACCGTTCTCTTTCCTTTTTCCATACCAATAGTATAGCATATAATTTATATTTGTCAAGTATGAACGGGCATAGTATTGACAAACCACATATTAATCGGTAAACCGCCTTAATGCCGTTTTCAGCACTATGCGTATAACGGTTTCCGCCACGACGGAAACAACAACAGCAACTATTACAAACGCAACGAGCATTGCGGGCTGCAAATACACTTGGCTGAGTTTCATCAGCATGCCCAGGCTGTCCACCGTTTGTGCGAGGATTTCTGCGCCGATAACCGCCTTTATGTTGTACGAAAATGCTGTAGCAAGGCTTTCGGGCAAGCCGCCCGCAAGACACGGCAGGTACACCGACTTAAACATAGTCAGCCGCCCGCCGCCGCATATGACGCAAATTTCCTTCAGCTCTCTCGGCAACGTAGCCGTGCGCGCCACCGCCGACGAATACATTATTGGATAAATCACCAGTACGCCCAAAATGACGGGCGTGGCGTTGCCGCCCACCGCCAGCATGAGTATGAGCGTAACCGCTACGGCAGGCAGCGAACGCATAACGCCTATAATGGGCTCGACCACCATTTTGAAACCGTCATACGCGGTAGCAAAAAAGAACGTGACAAAAAACAGCGCAACCGAAATACCAAACCCGATAACGCTGCGCAACAGCGTACCCAGTAGTCCGTCCCAAAATTCGGGGTTTTCAAAGACTTTTCCGAGCGCGGTGAAAGCGGCGCCTATAGTAGGCACCACAAATTCGGAATCCGCCACTGCCGCAGCCGCCCACCACGCGCACAGTATGAGCGCAAAGGCTACTGCAATATACAGCGTATTGATAATAAAAGTCTTTTTTATGCGTTTCACGGTTTAATCGTGTGTTTAACCCTTGTAGTAAAATTTGTCGTCGGGCACTTTGGCAAGCACTGGCGTGCCCAGTCCGTATGCCGTAAGCTCGTGCAGTTTTTCAAAATACGCATTGCACTCGTTGCGACTGTCGCTTGCGGACACGGCGGATATATTGCAACGCTTGACTATAGTCGCGTTAAGCGTTTGAAGTGTGGTTTGATTGCCCTTTTTCATGTTATCTTCCACCGCCTTGAGCGCCTGTTCGGGATTAAGCTCCGCCCAGCCGTCGGACTTTTTGACAGCATTCAAAAATTTGTTCACGTCGCTCTTTCTGTTCTTTGCAAGACTGCCTTTGGCAACCAAGCACGCTTGCGGGAACTGTCCGTCAAACGCCTCCTCCCACTGCGCCTGCATATCCATTGCAATCTTGCCGCCGGTAGCGTTTACCGCAGTGGTGACGGCGGGCTCGCCCAGCAAAATATAATCAAGCTCGCCCCGCTTGAACATGGGAATGAGCGTGGTCGCGGCGTTATAAGTCAAAGCGACCTTGCCAGCAACGGCATCCTCGGAAATCTCGCTGTCTATATCAGCGTCTTTAAGCAGCATGCGCAAAACGTTGTCGGGTACGCTGCCCTGACCTATCACGCCCAGCTTTTTGCCCTTAAGGTCGTCAAGCTCGACGTTCTCTTGACCACCAACCATGTAAAGATTGCCGTGCGTGTTGACCGAAAGCATAACAATATCCGTACCGCTGTTATACAGCTTTGCTGCGGCGTCTATGGGCATAATCGCCATGTCCGCCGTGCGCGCGCTTACCACGCCCGCTATCTCGTCGGACGGAACGACAGTAAAGTCAAAACCGTCATAGCCGCTATCCATGAGCGCGGCAAGCGATATGGCTGGCGCACCGTCGGGCATATACACGTGAACGGTGTCTTTGTCGCCGTCACCGCCGCAAGCGGTCAGCGGGAGTACAAGTGCGCACGACATTGCAGTCGCACAAATAGTAGAAATGAGTTTTTTCATATAATATATCTCCTAAAAGTTATTAACTGTTTGTTATCTAAACAACGCTTTGGCACTGACGCCGTCGATCTTGCCCAGCTTACCCGTGAGCGCGTTGATAGCGTTTAGCGGCGCGTCCAGCACAACGGTGATTGCACTCACCTTTCTATCGCGCATAGGCAAGCCCATACGCCCCACAATGCAATCGGCGCACTCGTGTAAAACGGCATTAACCCTTTCCACCGCGTCGCCGTCCGATACTATTATGCCAATCAAAGCTATTCTGCAATCACTATTTTGTTGCATAAAAAAGCACCTTCGATAATTATTCAAACCGAAAGCGCATAACAAACTACAATATTTTTCAGCAAGTACATTTGACTAAGCGACGCATCAAGATTGCGTAGGCGATTTTCGTGATAAGCAGGCGGCGTTATCGAAGTCGTAGCAGCGCTACGGCAACCAAATGTTGCACGAACCTTGATTTGATGCTCACCTTGATAACATGTCAAGAATGCAGCAAATCAGCCTGTGGCTGCGAACTTTGCACGGAAATCGACAGCAAGATTGTTGCACGAGCTTATTCAAATGTACGCTCTTTACCGTCAGCGCGCTTTCGGTTCAGACAATATCAGTATATACTTGCAAAGTATTATTTGTCAAGTGTTTAAAGGCACGCAAAAACGCCGCCCATACGGACGGCGTTTTATATATTTTGTGTTATAGGTCATTTGAGTAAGTGACGCACCAAGATTGCGTCGGCGATTTTCGTGATAAGCAGGCGGCGGCATTGAAGTCGTAGCAGCGCTACGTCGAAATGACGACAACGAACTTAGCGCGAAAATCGATAGCAAGATGGTGCACGAACTTAATCAAATGTCCTTATCTAAGCTTGCGACCGCATTTCATGCAGTACATAGCGTCGGCGTCGTTTTCCATATCGCACGAGGGGCATTTAATCTTGCCCGCAGGAGCGGTGGCGGCAGGCTGTGCCGCGGGAGCGGGTTGCTCTTGTGCTACAGGCTGTTCCGCAGGCTGCGTAGCGGGAACGGGTTGCTCGGTGGGCTGTGCAACGGGCTGAGCAGGCTGCTCGGCGGGCTGTTCTTGAGCCACGGGCTGAGACTCTTTTTTGACCGCTTTGTCCGCGACCTTAACGTTGTACTTGTGCAGTGCGGGGACGAGCGCAAACACAACGTCCGCAATGGCAAGCAACAGCGTAAACACCGCGCCGCATATAACGCCGACACCCACGTCGATGCCTACGGGTTTGACGCCCGCAAAGGCAATGAGCGCAATGAGCGCGCACACGCCTGCAACGGCGGGAACAAGGAACTCAAACAGCCATGCGATTTTGCCGGGCAGCTTTTTGACCTGCATTACAATAAGCAATGCGAGTGCGGCAAGCGCGACAAGCAGCATAATGAATGCAAAGCCCGCACCGCCCGATAACGCTGCGACAAATGCCGCATAGCATCTGGACGCGTCATAAACCTTGGTGTTAGTCAAAAGGATTACACAAAGCAAAATCATTACAAGATTTGCTATGGAGAAGAACGGGAACATGCCGCCGCGGTTTTCAAGCAGTATGACGAAAATCGTGTAAGCGAGCAGGATTATCGATACTATGAGCGAAAGCACATGCGCCCACGTTAAGTTAGCGCCGTACAAACCAACAACGCCGAGGTAAGCCACAAGGAATGTAAATGTGATTATGGCGTCAAGCATATGCACGTTTTTATTCTTTTTGAGCACAAGCAAAAGGACGTTCTTGACTATGAGCGCAAGCGGACCTACGAATGCTAAGAACATAAGTATGCCCATCATAACGTATCCGCCGCTTGCCCACGCACCCGCAGTGCCCTGCCAGTACGCCTTGATTGCTGCGGCATTGCCGTAATACGTGAACACGTTGCCTGTTATGGGATCGCCGCCGTAAGGATTGGGAATGCTGAAAGCACCGGCAAGAAGGACTATCGAGCTCAACAGCAGCAACACGTTGGCTACAATCCACAGCGGGAGCTTGCCTTTGTTGTTTAAAAAGTTGCTCGTCTTGTCCAAAAATCCGCCGGACTTTTTGGCAGGCTTTTCCTTTGCGGGTTGTTCAGCCGGCGCGGGTTGAGCCGCGGGCTTTTCTTCCGCTACGGGCTGCTCTTGCTCGACGGGCTTTTCTTCCGCTACGGGTTGCTCTTGCTCGACGGGCTTTTCTTCCGCTACGGGTTGCTCTTGCTCGACGGGCTTTTCTTCCTCGACGGGCTTTTCTTCGACCACAGGCTGCTCCGCAGGTTGTTCCTCTACGGGTTTTTCCTCGGGTTGAACAATCGGCTTTTCCTCGACTACAGGCTGCTCTGCCGGCTTTTCTTCAACCACGGGCGCGGGCTGTACAGGCGGCACCATACCCTCCGGCAACGGAGGCAACTGTGCGCCGCACGCATGGCAAACCAATGCGTACTTATCGTTTTCCGCACCGCAATTTTTGCAGTCGCTGCGCCTGTTTCCAAATTTCTTTTGTGGTTCGGCGGGCTGTTCCGCTGCCTCATCCTTAGGCGCCGCTTTGGTTGCGGGTTTTTTGGTGGTCGACTTTTTTGCCGGAGCCTTAGACGTGCCTGACTTAGCCGCAGGTTTCTTTGCCGCGGTTTTCTTTGCTGCAGGCTTTTTGGTAGTTGTCTCCGCCTGAGCTTCGGAATTAAGCGACGCTATAAGTTCCGCGGCTTGGCGAAGTGCTTCGGCGGCTTCGTTGCGCGTTTGGTGCGCAGTCTTCTTTGTGCCGCTCGAGGGCTTTTTGCTTTCTGCCATCATTTCCTCCATAAAATTAACTCTTTTGTAATTATATCACAATACAAATAAACAATCAAGATGTTTTTTAAAATTTCTTTGACCGATTTTAACCGAGTTTAGCTGTAATTACATATGCGCATATGCGCAACAAACGGACAAGCGCAAACTAAATCTCCACTGTCATACCGTCGTACGCCACTGTAATACCGTACTCCGCCGCCAGCGCGGATATTCCGTCGTAATCGAGATCGGTATTGTGCGATAAATGCGTGGCTATAACAACGGTATTGTCATCAATCACTCCCGCTTGCGCCATAACCGACTTTTGGTCGACTATATCATACAATCCCATGTGTCGCCCCGCACCGTGACGCAACGCGCCGTAAGTGCAATCGAGTGCGACAAGCCGCACGTTTACGCGCATTTTTGCAAGCCGCTTGTATACATCCGCATCAAGTACGCCGGTGTCGTTCATCAGCAGTATACCATTGCCTCCGCGCTCGATGTAGTACACCAAGCACTCCTCGCCCACCGTGTGCGACGCGGGCAAAGCGATAATGCGCATATCGCCCGAGATAACCTCGTCGTACGGGCGCAATACATTTAAATCAATCCCCTCTTGCACAGCGGGACGAATCTCGCGCGCGGTGTCGCTTGTAAACATTTCGCACACCTTGGAATTGCCGTACACCTCCACCTTGTCCGCCGTCATATTCTTGGCGAACGGACCGCCGCGCATACAAAACTCCTGCGGGTAGCAATGGTCCATATGGCTGTGCGTAATAAACACGCGCGCCACCTTGGACAAGTCCAGCTTGTACCGCAGCATGTGCATATACGTGTCCATGGGAAAGTCGAACAGCGTGTCGTCGTCTATCAGTATTTGGCTGCGCGTACGAACGTCCTTGCCGCCCTTAGCCTTTGCGTTGAGGCATGTAGGACAGTTGCAAAACACGGCGGGAACTCCCTCGGCGGCAGCCGTACCCAAAAACATAAGCCGCATTTACATTCCCCCTTCCGCCGTTTCGGTCGCGCGTGCGCTCAATGCAAGCGTGTCCGCCTTCATTATAGGCGTCAGCGGTATTTTGTCTATAAACTCAACAATGGTCGGCATTGCGTAGTGCGACAAGTCGGCGGCTATTTTGTCCTTGACTTTTTGTTCGGGTACGACAGTGCCGGTAAGATACAGCGCGATTTTGGTTTTGCCCTTGTCCTTATATTCCACCGCACACGCTCCGGTTACGCCGTCAAGCTCCATTGCCGACGCCTCTATGTCGCGCGGAAAAACGTTTATTCCCGAAATTATTATTATTCTTTTAAGCCTTTGAACAAAGTACAAATATCCGTCTTCATCCATATAGCCGTAGTCGCCCGTGCATACGTACTTTACGCCGTCTATCGTGACAAACGCATCGGCGGTGTCTTTGGGATTGTTTAAATATCCGAGCATAAGCGTATCGCCCGCAATAAGTATTTCGCCCTTTTCTCCCACAGGCAAAAGCTTGTCCGTATTCGGCTCGACAATCGCCGCGGTCAGTCCTATAAACGGCTTACCCAAGCTGCCGCGTCTGTTGTGGTCGTAGTTGTTCACTACGCAAACGTTGGTTGTTTCGGTAAGACCGTAACCCTCGAACAGTCTACAACTTGCGCCCGCGGCTTTCATACGGTCGTTAAACTCGTCCAGCAGCGACTGCGGAACGCAATCGCCGCCAACGTAGCCTATATAAATATTGCGTAGCGCCTTGCCGCTAAATCCTTTTTGTTTGAGCAATGCGCGGTAAAGATTGGGCACGCCCACCAAAAAGTGCATTTTGTTCTTTTTAATAAGCTTGACGGTTAGCTTGGCGTCAAACTTGGGCATAAGCACGCTGACCGCGCCGTAAGTAAGCGTGGTATGCACGCCCATAGTAAGTCCGTAGCCATGCGACATAGGTACGACAGCAAGCATATACATTCCGCGTCCCTCGGGCAGTCCCAACGCCTCCAAGCCGCGATTGCCAAGCTTGTTTACTGCGTCGTCGGACAACTCTATGATTTTCGGCTCACCGCCGGTACCGCCGCTGTTAAGATACACGCCTGCCGTTTGACAGCCGCGCGTAGGCTCGGGCGGGAGCGACGCCATAGGCACGTCGTCGTAATCGGTTATGCCCGTCATATCGCCCTTGTACGGCTTGACCGCTATATCGAACAGCTTGCGCTTAATCGCGCCCAGCGTGCGCGCGGGATGAACGGAAATTATAGGATATTCTTTTGCCAGCGGCGCGTACTTTTCTATATTTATAGACAGCGTTATGAGCAGCTTGGACTTTGCCGCAACCATGAATTTTTTTATTTGATTGAGCGGTGCAAGCGGATGTACCATGTGCGCAATAACGCCCAAGCGGTTGAGCGCGTAAAAGCAAAACACGCACTCGGGCGTGTTGGGCATGCATACCGTCGCCACGTCGCCCTCTTTAACATAATTAGACAGCCTACGCGCCGCATTATCTATTTCCTCGAACAGCCGCGCATAAGTAAACGTTTTGCCCATGTACAGTAGCGCGGGCGAATCGCAATCTTTTTTGTAATAGTCTTTAATTGTATTGTACATATACATACGCTAACCTCACAGGCTGTATCCCATACACAGTCCGACAACAATAATGATACCGGCAATAACCACTTGGTGGATAAAATACGTAATTAGCGCGTGCCTGCCCACAAACGCTATCGGCTTGTTCCACTTTCCGTCAAGGCGCGGAAGGAGCGATTGCCGCACACCGTATGCCGCCTTACCCCAGTACATACCCAAAAAGACAAACCCGATATACGGGAAAAGTCCAAACCAGTCGTCGCCGAACGCGTGCGTGCCGAATATGTAGCCCAAAAAGTGTGCGTCCATAAACTCGCTGTCATGCGCAACGCCAAACCACGCCTTGTTGGATATGGCAAAAGCTAAAACTATAATGCCCGCCACAAGCGGCGCGTATAGGTTTACATACTTGTTCCACTTGGTCAAATTATCCAATGCTGTGACGATTAATATACACATTGCAATGCAGTCAAGTATGCCGAAAATAATTCCGTGTTCCATAAACCCCATTGCCTTGCATACAAACGATATGCCCGTGAACAAAAACGCCGCAACGCCGCACAATGCGCCGCGCCGAGTATTGTCGCGCGAAAACGCACAGCTCATTCCCACTATAAACAGGAACAAGAATATGAATACCGCATGTCCCCAAAACCTGAATCCGCTAACGTAATCCCACGACGAATACCAATACCAATGGGCAAAGTTGTACAGCTTGTCGGCAAACGCATTTTTCACATCGAAAAAATTAGAAAAAAACGACCACGGATGCGAGCAGTCGAACATAAAATGATCGAAACACATTGCAAGCACGGCAACACCGCGCAGAAAGTCCACTTCCCACACGCGCCGCTTTTTAGTCCGAAATAACGGTTTTACTGCTGCAATTTGCTCCATAGGTTATATTATATAGCAAAAAGCCGTGAATGTAAAGTTATTTATCCCCAACTACTTCTTTTATAAAGAAAAAGGTTGAGATCCCTCACTACATTCGGGATGACAAAAGAATAATTTTGTCACTCCGAGCGGCGCGAGGAGTCTCAACCTTATTTATAATTCTGCACTCTTAGTTTTGTATTCTGAATTTTCCTATAAGCACCCAAACGTCGGCGGGAGTAACACCGGGGACGCGCGAGGCTTGACCTATGGAAAGCGGCTTTATTTTGTTCAGCTTTTCGCGCGCCTCAAGCCGCAGTCCGTCTACCGTCATGTAGTCTATATCGACGGGCAGCCGCATGTTTTCCAGCCGCGATTTTTCTTGCAGTTCGGCTTGCTGACGGCGCAAATAGCTGTCGTAACGCAGCCGCGCGTACACCTCAAGCTTGGCGGCGGGCATAATGCCTTTCAGCTCGTCAAAGTACTGCTCGAAAAGCTCCAGCGTTATGTTGGGGCGTTTCAATACGTCAGCCACAGTCATTGCGCGGCACGGGTTTTCCTCAGCCGCACGCTCGAATAACCGCACTACCGTATCGTCGTCCAGCCGCGTGCCTATAAGCCGTTCGCATTTTTCTATTTGCGATTTTTTGCGGTTTAACAGCCGCTTGCGCTCGGGCGAAATCGTGCCGTACTTTTCGGCAAGCTCGGTCAGCCGCAGGTCGGCGTTGTCTTGGCGCAGGCTCAACCGACACTCCGCCCTGCCCGTAAGCATGCGGTAGGGCTCGTCGCTGCCGACTGTGACAAGGTCGTCGGTCATAACGCCGATATAGCTGTTGGTGCGGTCGAGCACGAGCGGCTCTATACCTCTAATATACGCCGACGCGTTTATGCCCGCGAGCATGCCTTGCGCCGCCGCCTCCTCGTACCCGCTTGTGCCGTTGACCTGTCCCGCAAAGAACAAACCCGCTATGCGCTTGGACATAAGCGACGGGTACAGCTCGCGCGCGTCAATACATTCATATTCTATTGCGTAAGCGTCGCGCACGATTTGAACGTTTTCCAGTCCGACTATCGAACGGTACATTTCGCGCTGCACATCGGGCGGGAGTGATGTTGATATGCCTTGGATATACCATTCGTCAGTACCGTCGCCCTCGGGCTCTAAAAAGAACACGTGTCGCGACTTGTCGGCAAACCGCACAATCTTGTCCTCTATAGACGGACAGTACCGCGCGCCAGTGCCTGTTATAAGTCCCAGCTTGCGCGGCGAAAGCTCCAATGCGGCACGAATGATATTATGCGTATTTTCGTTCGTATAACCGAGATAGCACACCGTCGTGTCTTTGGGACGGCGCTTGGTCATAGCGGAAAAGGTGTACGGAACGTCGTCGCCCGCTTGCACCTCCAACCGCGAAAAGTCTATCGATTTGCCGAGCAGCCGCGCGGGCGTGCCCGTCTTAAACCGTCTTAAATCAAAGCCGAGCGCGGTGAGTGCAGCAGCCAAATAATCGCTGCGCGGAAAACAAACCGGACCGCGCTTTTGCACGGACGCACCGCAAATGATTGTGCTGTCCATATACACGCCCGTTGCCACGACCACCGCGCGGCAGCAGTAAACGCTGCCCGTAACACATTCCACGGTAAAGTCATCGCCGTTACTGATAATGCTTTTAACCTCGTCTTGACGGAGCGAAAGATTATCGGCGGATTCCAATGCGCGTTTGGTAAAGGCGTGGTATTTATACTTGTCCTCTTGCGCACGCAAGCTGCGCACGGCAAGACCTTTTGCCGAATTGAGCATGCGAATTTGCGTTGCGCACGCGTCGGCGGCAATACCCATAAAGCCGCCCAGTGCGTCCAGCTCGCGCACCAAATGCCCTTTGCCCGTGCCGCCTATGGACGGATTGCACGCCATATATCCAACGTTGTCGGGCGTGATAGAAAGGACGAGCGTTTTTACTCCCGTCTTAGCCAGCGCCAGCGCCGCCTCCACTCCCGCGTGTCCCGCGCCTATTACTATTGCGTCATAAAAAATTTTCATGGTTTTGATATTTGAGTAATATATAGAACGTATCTTTGAGTGCGTAGGCGCGCGCAAGAGCAGGAAGTCCGAGCGCCGACTGACGGGAGTTTAGACCCACCTAAATGACCGAGGGCGGCGCGACGGCTGACGTACTATTGCGCGATGCATACGCGCTCAAAGCGTTTTAACGTCTATCCACATACTGTCCAGCTCTGTGCTCCACTTTTTACCGAAATCGCGCATTACGCCGCAGCGGGCAAGCACCTGTTCGGACGGGAACAGCATATCGATATACATATCCTTAAACCAATCTTCTTTGTCCTCGAAGAATCCGTCCTCGTCCTCGATAAGCGCGGCTTTGGCATCGTCCATAACTGCTTTACTCGCCATTGACGCGCCCATATAATCAAAGTTGGTCATTGCGTAATCATGCTTGCCGTCGTTCTCGTACGTGTTGATAAACTTTAAAAAGTAGTTGGCGGCATTTTTGTTGCCCGCGTACTTGGGAATCAGCCAGCCGTCCACCCACACGTTGCTGCCCTCTTTAGGCACCTCGTAATAGAAATGGTCACCGCCGTCCTCTTGCATAATCAAGCAAGTATCGCACGACCAAAACAGCCCGAGATACGCCTTGGTTGTGCCTGCAAGCATATCGTTTTTGCCGTCGTCAACCTCGTACTTGTACAGCAAGCTTTTTTGCTTGACAAGCGCGTTTTGCGCCGTCTTGATAAGCGAGGAGGACGTGCCCGTAAAGTAAGATATAAGTTCTTTTCTATACTCGTCGTTATAGTCGGTAAAGTCGTTTGACAAATCGGCGAGCTTTTCGCGGTTAGCGTAAATTTGCGCAACGGAGTATGCGTCGCGCACACTGTCCTTCATAAGGATATGCTTGTTGTACTTTTGCGACCACATCGCCTCCCAAGACTTCATATCCTCCGAGCCTGCAGCTATATGGTTGGTGTCGTACATTATGCCGAACGTACCCCATACGTACGGAACGTAGTAGTCGTTGTTCGGGTCGAACGGACGAACCATTTCCGCCAAACCGTCGTACAAAAAATCGTCGGTGACGTCGAAAATCTTTTTGTCTACTTTTTGCGCAAGCCCACCATTTATCATACGCTCGGCTATGTAGTCGGACGGACAAACAAGGTCGTAATCCGACTTTAGCACCTCTATGCGCGTTATAATATCCTCGGTGGTTTCAAAGGTGTCGTACTGTACCGTTATGTTCTTGCCAGTTTCGGCTTTGTACCAGCTTTCAAACTCGCCCAAAAGACTTTCGTCGATGTAGTCGCCCCAATTATATATTTTGAGCACCTCGTTTCTCGGCGAGCACCCCACAAACGCCGACGCACTTGCGGTTGCCATAACGCCCGCCATGATTATTCCCAAAACTTTATTTTTTCTCATGTTGCACCTACTTTACAATGTTCCGATTTCTACGCTTTGCCGATATAACATTAAGCGCAATCAGCACGGCAAGCACCGCTACGAACAGTATGGACGAAAGCGCTCTAAGCGTCGGGTCGGCGCCGCGCTTTGCCAAGGCGTTGTACAAATACACGGGGATAGTTTCCACACTGCCGTTGACGAACTTACTTACGATAAAGTCGTCCAGCGACAGCGCAAACGCCATAACAAACCCGCTTATCATTCCGGGTATGAGCTGCGGCACTATTACCGTGAGCATAGAGCGCACGGGCGACGCGCCGAGATCGAGCCCCGCCTCGTAAAGATTGGGCGTGAGCTGCGCCAGCTTGGGCGTGACCGAAAGTATTACGTACGGCGTGGTTATCATGGTGTGCGCTATAATCAGCGTAACCCAGCCGTACGGCAAGCGCAGCGCCAAAAAGAACATCATAAACGTTACGCCGGTCACAATCTCCGCGTTTTCCATTGTTATGTTGGCAATAAAGTTGGCTGCGGACTTTTTCCACTTGCGCATATAGAATATACCGACCGCCGCCGTAGTGCCGAGCACGGTAGACAACAGCGACGACACAAGCGCGAGCACAAGCGAGTTTTTAAACGCGTTCATTATGCTCTCGTTGGTGAACAAATCGGCGTACAGCTCGAACGAGAATCCGCTCCACACGCCCATCGCCTTGGCGCCCGTGAACGAGTAAATTATCAGTATCAAAATAGGTATGTACATCACGGCGAGCATCACGCCGACAAAAGCCCAAATAAGCCCGTTTTTAACGTTTTTACTCACAGCACACCCCCTATTTCGGTTTTGCCCTTGGTCAGCTTGTTGGCAAGCAGCACGGTTGCGGCGATAAGTATAAGCAGTATAAACGAGTACGCCGAGCCGATATTCCAGCCGCCGCTGTTTCTAAACCACTGATTGATTATGTTACCGAACATATACGTGGACGTGTCGCCCAAAACGTCGGTTATGGCAAACGTGGACACGGTGGGCATAAACACCATAAGCACGCCCGAGATAATCCCCGGCAGCGACAGCGGAATACGCACCTTGATAAGCGTCTTTAGCGGCGACGCGCCAAGATCCTGCGACGCCTCGATTAGCGACTTGTCCATGCCCGACACAACCGAGTACAGCGGCAGCAGCATAAACGGGAAAAAGTCGTACACCATGCCAATCGTGACCGCCACCCACGCGTTGGATATGTTAAGCATAAACAGCACGATTTTGACTGCGTAAGTGCGCAGCAGCGAGTTTATCCACATCGGCAAAACAAACAGCATTACGATAATGAACTTTTTGTTTAACGCGGACGACGAAAGCGCAAGCGCCAGCGGGTACGCGAGAATAAGGCAAAGCACGGTGGTCAGCAGCGCTATCAGGAACGACTTGCCCATAACTGCCATAATATTGGGACGGCTGAAAAAGTGTACAAAGTTCGCGCCCGTAAAGCTGCCCGTCGCGCCGTCGGTGAACGCATAATAAAGCATTATGAACAGCGGCACTATTACGAACACTATGCTGAGCGCAAGATACGGCAACGCAAACGCCGAACGTTTAACGCCGCGGATTTTGCGCGTCTTTCGGGGCGTGACTGACGCCGCAGCGGTCGTTGAATTTTTATTCATCCGTTTCGCCCTCCTCGCCGATACTGTCGATTTCGCCGTCGGTCACGGTTTCGCCGTCGGTCACGGTTTCGCCGTCGATTGTCGTTTGCTTGCGCGTTACAACCATATCCTTGGGGTTGATTTTTATGCCGACGCGGTCGCCTATATCCCACTCGTCAACGGTGTCTATAAGGAAATCGTTGTCGTCGTCGGTATATACTTGTACTTGATAGTAGCTGCCCTTGTACAGCGTTTGCGTGACGTTTGCGCCGATAACGCCGTCTTCCTCGTCGTCGGTAAGCTCCACCTTGTCGAAGGGCACGCACACACGCACCTCGTCGCCGCGCTCAAAGTTTTGCGTATTTTCAAACTCGAACTCGCCGCCGCAAATTTCCACGGTATTTTCCGACGTGACCTCGCCGTCAAGCTCGTTTACTGTTTTGAGCTTTTTCATGATATGTATGCCGTCGGGCTCGATAGTCAGCCACACCTTGCTGCCCGCAACGTACTCCACGGTGTTTTGCACGGTAAACTGATAATCGCCCGCGACGATTTCCATTTCGTAATACGTGCCCTTGAATACGGTGGACACCACCTCGCCCGCGAGCGCGCCGCTCTTGGCGCTGATTGCAATGTCCTCGGGACGAACGACAAGGTCGACCTTTTCATCCTTTTCAAATCCCTTGTCGAGACACTTGAACTGCGTGCCGCAAAACTCGACAAGAAAGTCCTTTTTCATAACGCCCGACAAAATATTACTCTCACCGATAAAGTCGGCAACAAACGCGTTGGCGGGCTCGTCGTAAATCTTTTTGGGCGTGCCGTACTGCTGCACTGCGCCATCCGTCATGACGACAACCTTGTCGGACATGGTGAGCGCCTCCTCTTGGTCGTGCGTAACGTATATGAACGTTATGCCGATGTTTTTGTGCATGGCGGCAAGCTCGGACTGCATTTCCTTGCGCATCTTAAGATCGAGCGCGCCGAGCGGCTCGTCCAATAGCAATACCTTGGGCTCGCAAACAATGGCGCGCGCAATAGCGATACGCTGTTGCTGTCCGCCCGAAAGTCCGGTAATGTCGCGGTAGCCGTACGCCTCGAGGTTGACAAGCTTGAGCACGCGCTCCACCTTTTCCGCTATCTCGTCCTTGGTGAACTTGCGGAAAATCGGTCTGCCCTTTTTGTCCACCTCGCCGGTGGGAATCTTTTTCAGCTTAAGCCCGAACGCAATGTTCTTGAACACGTTGAGGTGCGGGAACAAAGCGTACTTTTGGAATACCGTGTTGATGGGTCGAAGGTGCGGCGGCATAGTGGTAACGTCCTGCTTTTCCAAAAGGATAGTGCCGGACGTGGGCATTTCAAAACCCGCAATCATGCGCAGCAGCGTCGTCTTGCCGCAGCCCGACGGACCAAGCAGCGTGACAAACTCCCCGCGGCGCACCGAAAGGCTTACGTTATCGACGGCGGTAATGCCGTCAAAAACCTTGGTGACGTTTTTGATTTCGATAATGTTATCGAACTTTTCTCTTGCGACTGTCGCCATAATATTTCCTCCGGAAATAATTCTGAATTCGGAATTTTACTGAAATTTACGTTAGGCGCGATGATGAAGTGACGCGCCAAGATTGACGCACGAACGCAATCAGCGCGCCTATTAAAACGTCGGTGGGCAGGACACCCACAGTACGCGGCTTACGCCGTCGTAAACGTTTACTATGTAATGCTTTTTGTCGGACGAAAAGTAGAACGTATCTCCCGCCGCCGCCTCCGCAGTGCGCTCGCCTACCACGACCTTGACCTTGCCCTGCAAAACGTACCCGAACTCCTCGCCCTCGTGCGGAAAGTCCTCGTCGGTCGCCGCGCCCTTTTTAAGCTCGGTTATAATCGGCTCCATAGCGTTCTTTTGCGCGGTGGGCACTATCCAGTGCACGGTTATGTCGTCCGTCTTTTTTTCGAAATAATCGGACTCGGTAAACACAAGCTGCGAGTCGTCGTAGTCCGCAAAGAATGAAGAAAGATTGGATCCGAGCAGCGTGAGTATGTCTATGAGCGTAGCAATGGACGGCGAAGTCAGGTCGTTTTCAAGCTGACTTATAAATCCCTTGCTGAGCTCCGCGCGGTCGGCAAGCTCCTCTTGCGTAAGCCCGTTTTTAAGCCGCAAATCACGCAGCTTTGAGCCTATTGTAACAGTGTTGGTATCGTTCAAAATCCGCCGTCCTTCAAAATCAAGTAAGTTTGGTTTATTTAAACTTTTTGTTTACATTTAGTAAACCAAGAGCATTATATAGTAAACATGCATATATGTCAAACATTTTATATATATTTATGACAAAAAGTTCAAATTTTTTTAATCGACGGCAAGCACGAAAAAGCCGCCCGATATTGCTCGGACGGCGTGTGTACGATATTATATTATTTTTTGAGTTTCTTTTTGAGTGCGCGTTTTTTGTTTTCGGGCGCTTTGGCGGCTTGCTCCATTTCCTCAAAGAACTGCTTTTCCTCTTGCTCGTCGGTTATTTCGGGCGGGCTGTATAGCTTTTCGTCCACCGTCTTGCCGTCGAGGTAATCGATAAGCGGCTGAATATTCGCCTGTTTAACCTCGTCGAGCGGCGTGACCGCAGCGTTTAATACAAACGTTTCGTCCTCGCTGATAAGGCTTGCCGTTTTGATTTGGCGCACCATCATATTGATCGAAATGCGCTCGGCGCGGCTAAGCTCCGCCATATCGAATCCGCCCTGCGCGTAAAACACGGGTATAAACTTTTCGTACGCAACGGACACGGTGGCGTCCTTTACCGCGGCGGCTCTGTTCTCGTTTTGCGGGAGCATACCCACGCCGCATACAATCAGCTTTTTGTAAACGATGTCCAAGTAGTCGGCTATCTTGTTAAAGCCGTTTATACGGCTGCCACGCACCGACCCGATAAACAGTATCTTGTCGTAGCCGCTAAGCATATCGCCGCGAAACTTATCCGCAGGCACGGCGTCACAGCCGAGCGCATTGCCCAGTATCTCCACGTACCGCCTTGTGTAGCCGTGATTGGACTTAAATATAATCAGTAACTTGCCTTTCATGTTATACCCTGCCTTGTTTGTTTATTATAACACACATATCGCCTCTTTTCAAGTGTTTTTAACTCGAAATAAATTTGCCGTAAAATGCGACGAGTTTTTTACATGCCGCACTCCGATTTAAATTAGACTTATGCCGTAACACGCTCTTCGGGTTGCTCATCCTGAGGTTTTCCGTCATCCTCATCGGCGGGACTTGCCAACATAAACACCTTGCCGTCGCGAATGTAAATTTCCAAATCGCGATCGAACGGGTCTTCTTTGAATGCATAATAGTCGAATGCATTATCTTTGATTTGCTCGCGAATGAGTTCACCCAGCCCGTCCGGCAAATCGCGATACTTATTCTTTTTCTTTCCGATAGAGGAAAACGCATGGAAGAATGCGTCTACTCCGCCGCGTTTACGCTTTAGTTCTACTATATCGATTTTTAAAGTTTTGGTTTCCAGCTCGTGCCAAGCTTTGAGCGCGCCCCTTACATTGTCCGTTCGCTCAAAATAGATATTAAATAGGGAGCGGCAAAAGTCGCGCGAAACCTGTCCCCGCGAACGGTTAAGCACGTATTTTAAATCGCTCACGTAATAGAGCACGGCGAGCAGGCGGTTTTGGCTCTCCACCCATGGCTGTATCTCCCACACCGTATCGCAATACTTTTTAAAGTCTACAATCTTAACACGAGAGTACCCCTCCAACGTTTCGTTCGCCTGACCGAGGAGCTGAGCGCACTCCCCCTCGATGGAAGATAGCTCTATAAGCGTCCGCTCGCACAAATCGGCATTAATCTGCAACTCGGTTTTATGCAAGAGAATCACGGATATGCGGGTGATGAGCGCCTCTACCTTACTCTTGTATTCGTTTTGCTGAAAAGAGTCGATACGGCGAATGCCGTCGTTCAAACGATTGAGACCCTTTGCAATATCCGACATGTACTTTTGCCCGACGATGAGCGCCACCACTCCGAATACGAGCGAACTCGCCGTACTGAGCGCACCGCTCGCCGTACTAATCGCACCAACGCTCTTTTTTTGAAATAGCCCGAGAAACGCCTTTTTAGTATCCCGCGATGGCGGAATATTGGACGCGACGGGCAAAACCGCCTGATAGACGCTACCAACCGCCTGCGAGCTCGCGGATAGAACACGGGCGATTTCCGGCGCGGCTTGGTTGAGTCGGGCAAGAATAATTTCGTCCTTAATCTCTACCAGCTTACTTTCGTCAATCACCTTATCAGGCAAGAGCTGTTCCACTTTTATGCTCAAGCTATTTTGTTTCTTTAATTTGCGCGATTTTCTTCCAAACATTTTTGGGGTCCTATTGCGTTTTTAACATTGTATCATGTTTACGCAAAAAAGTAAATAATATAGGCACATTTACGCCGGCTCGATATGCGCAATACGTATGATTATAACGCTTTGGCGTATCCATACTAACAAAGCTATAGGTAGCAAGTCCACGAAAAAAGACGCGTACTGAGTCGCGCCTAATTTTCTTTAGTTTACCGTTTACCTAAATTCCATACGGGAACTACGGTTATAACAGCCGTTTTTTAGTTATAAGTCGGTTGTAATTGATTAGTCTTGCCTGCGGTTGTTGCGCATAGCGGCGCGCTTTGCCTTGTTTGCCTTGCGGCATTCGGGACAACGGGTCGGCTCATGCTCAAAGCCCTTTTCGGCATAGAACTCTTGCTCGCCCGCGGTAAAGACAAACTCTTTGCCGCAATCCCTGCAAGTCAACGTCTTGTCGGTCATGTTGTTAAGCTCCTTATACGTATTCAACTTTCAAAACATGACGGGCAACAAAAGAACATATTCGCTGGGTCGGCAAATTTTAAAACTTGTAAAAGTATAATACAATAAATTTTAATTTTTGTCAATAGTTTCAATATACAAATCGAGCGTATGCAAAATTCTTTTTGCACACGCTCGACCGTTACTTTGGATTGGTTTGTTATTTTTCGGTTTCGGCGTTTTCGTTGTTGCCTGCACACGCCGCGCAGTGCGGGCAATGCCCGTCGCACGCGCTTTCGCTTTTTTTGGCTTTGCCGCAGCCCGAACAGCCTTCGCAGTCGCCACAGCAATTTTTGCCCTTTATCTTGTTATAGATTATGACCCCGACGGCTACCGCAAACGCGATACACACAATCACCAGTATCGCTATTTCCCAACCGTTCATTGCACACTCTCCGCTTGTTCGGTTTTGCGCCTGCGCCATTTGACTTTGCCCTTGTTGGTAAGCACAATCAGCGTTACCACCGCAGCCACAGCCGCCAGCCAAATGAACAGCGTCCACCACCAAGCGCCGATAGTGTACACCGCCGTGCTTGTAACGTAGCTTGACGCTACCCAGAACAGTAAGGTCCACTTAAACGTGCCTTTCCTTAACTCGCCCTTTGCCGTGGCGCACGCCGCAAAGCACGGGATTGTGAGCATGTTAAACGCTATAAAGGATATAAGCGCGGGTATGGATATTCCCGTAGCCGTTATCATTGCTACGGACGATATTATACCTTCCTCGTCGCCGAGCAGTTCTGCACCCGTAACGCCGCCTACGTTTGCGCCCATAGCAATAAGGCATGCGCCCAGCGTGCCGAACGTAGCGATAACGTTTTCCTTGGCGATAAGTCCGGTAAGCGCCGCAACCGCAAACACCCAGCCGTACGTGTTAAGCTGCGATCCGAAACCGAGTGGCGTAAACAGCGGCTGAATAAACTTGCCAATCGACGCCAGTATGGAATCGTTCATATTCTCGTCAGGCAAATAATGCCAAGACCAATTAAGGTGCGAGAACAACCAAATTATAACGGTTGAGGCGAATATGATTGTGAACGCCTTTTTTACAAAGTGCTTTGTTTTGTCCCACAAATGCAGCATCAGGTTTTTGAACTGCGGACGGTGGTATGCGGGCAGCTCCATAATGAACGGCGGGATTTCGCCCTTCATTGTGGTGTTGCGCATCAAAAGTACGCATACTACCGCGGCGCAAACGCCTAATGCATACATGCCGTAAGTGATGAGGTCGGCATTGCCCACGCCGAAGAACGCACATATACCGCCCGCCATAGCGGTGAGTATGGGTAGCTTTGCCCCGCACGAAAAGAACGGTATGACCCTAATTGTTGCGGTGCGCTCGTTTTCGTCGGCAAGCGTTCGCGTGTTTATCATTGCGGGAACGCTGCAGCCAAAGCCCATTATCATAGGCATGAACGACCTGCCCGAAAGCCCGAATCTACGGAAAATTCTATCCAACACAAACGCTACGCGCGCCATGTATCCGCTGTCCTCAAGAATAGAGAACCACATAAACAGCATAAGGATTTGCGGCAAAAAGCCGAGTACTGCAAACAGTCCGCCTAAGATGCCTTCGGCAATCAAGCCCGCCAGCCATTCGGTAGCTATAGCGCCGCCGATAGCGTCCATAATCGTCGAAAACAACGTGTCGAAAATATTAAACAATATCACACCCGGCGAGAACACCGCGCCGTCGTAGAATATGCCGACAAAGGTTTCCATTCCCTCGGACAGTCCGAGCTCGGAAAGCGCAGGCAATCCCTTGCCCAAGCTCGCCCAAGCGCCTATGTACAAAAAGTCCTCGGAGAACGTGACGTGGAATATGGCAAAGAGTATGATCGCAAATATAGGCAACGCCCACACCCTGTGCGTAAGCACCTTATCTATCTTGTCCGACTTAGTCATATTGTCGCGCTTGCCCTTTACCTTAGCGACGGCGAGGCGTGACACTATGTGCTTGTACCGCTCGTCCACAACGGCGGCCTCCAGGTCTTTATCGGATGCAATCTTTTCCAGCAATTCCTTTGCGCCCTTGCGCTGCAATTCTATCTCGTCGTTTTCCAGCAGCTTTACGGCGTGGAACAGCGGCGACGATACCTCGGCGCTCTCGTAAAAATCGAGCGTGGCGGCAACCTCGGCGGACAGCGCGTCGCTTATTACGGTAACGCCCTTGCGCGGCTTGCAGTCCGATATGGCGCGTTCCATCATCTTGTCGACGCCCGTACCCTTAAGCGCGCTTATAGGCATTACGGGCACGCCCAGGTTTTTCTCCAACACGGCTACGTCAATGCGATCGCCCGACTTTTCCACCATGTCCATCATGTTGAGCGCTACCATAACCGGCACATCCGCCTCCAGCACCTGCGTAGTGAGGTACAGGTTGCGTTCGAGGTTGGTGGCGTCAACGATGTTGATTACAAGGTCGGGATGCTCGTCTATCATAAAGTTGCGCGACACAACCTCTTCGGGGGTGTACGGCGAAAGCGAGTATATACCGGGGAGGTCGACAATTTCGATTTTCTCCGCCGTGCGCTTTTTTAAGCCCTTGTACAAGCCCTCGCGCTTTTCCACCGTAACACCCGGCCAGTTGCCTACATGCGCGGTACTGCCCGTCAGCTTGTTAAACAGCGTTGTTTTCCCGCAGTTGGGATTTCCTATCAGTGCTATCTTCATTTTTATCTCCTTTATCACCTATTGCACGGCTGCACTTATCCGCCGCGCTTTGGCATTGTTTTACTTAGTCCGCAACTGTCATAATTACGCAATCGGCCTCGGTCTTACGTAAAGTAAGCTCGTACCCGCGCACCGTTACTTCCATAGGGTCGCCGAGCGGCGCAAGCTTGCGCATAACGATTTTGGCGTCGGGAGTGATGCCCATGTCAAACAACCTGCGGCGTATCCTGCCCTCGCCGCTTACCGACTTGACCGTTCCCTCGTCGCCTACCGTAAATTCCGACAATTTCTTTTCCATAATATCTCCTTTATTTTTTCGGTGAATATTTCAGTTCGCTTTGGCTCACCACGGTTAGCAAAGGCGAACTGAATAGCAAAAAATAACGCCCGTTTTGCGATACGCCAAAAGCGCTCTATGCAAAGCTCGGGCGTCTACCTACAATTATGTTTTGCGCCAATTCCTTGTTGATGGCAATGCGCGAATCGTGAACGCGCACAATCATATTGCCGTCCGAATACGACAGCGGCGTAAGCTCCGCGCCCGTCATAATGCCTAAGTTCTCCAAATGCTTGCGCAGCTTGGGATCGGCGGCAACTCGTATAACCAACATTGTTTCGCCCGCTTGGGCTTGCGCTAACGGCATATGTACTCTCCTTTTAATATGTATTCCTATTTTGTTCGCAGTATGCAACTTTGGTTAGCAATATGCAACTGCTAAGCCTATTATATTACCATGAATAGACTTTGTCAAGCAAAAAATGATAAAAATTGCAAAAAAATAAGGTTGAGATTCTTCACTGCGTTCAGAATGACAAAAAAGTAATATAACTTTTGTCATTCCGAGCAACGCGAGGAATCTCAACCTATTTATTCACATAAAGCCTAAGCCTTATTCGTCTTCCCCGTCCGGGATGGCGCCTTCGGGTGCGGTAATTGTTTGAGTGCCGTAAGATATTTTAATGGTTGCTACAAGGGTCGATTCCGTGATTTCGGTTTCGCCGTCTTCGGTGCTTTCGTGGTGATTTGTCATTGTCAATTCTACGAATGCTAATTTAGCGCCGTCGAACTTAACCGTAATATTTTTAGCCGTTACGGTATAGGAATACGAGTAATCGTCATCGTCATCGGAATCTGAACCGCCCTCGTCAATGACAATACCTTTATTCCCCTTTAAAACATAAGCGCCGTTTTTATATTCAAAGCTGTCGTATTCGTCTGCGAACATAAAGGCGTACGTCAAGCCGACGTTTTCCAGTCTATACGACCATTGCACGTCGGTCGGCGTTATGTGATCTTCGTAAGCCACTGTCCACTGTCCTTCCTTCCAATCGCCGTCCACCCATTCGCCGTCCTCGTTTTTCACTTGCTCGATTTCGGAATAACGGTCATAATAGGCGTCTTTATCCGTTCCGACTATTCTCATAGTAGTGGACGCTCGCCGTATTACGCCATCCGCCTTGCGGACACTCGTCATAGAATAATCGCCGTATTTTTGAGATCCGACAATAAACGTATATTCTTCCGTCCTGTTACTTGTTTCGTTAGCGCTGTTTACTTCCACCTTGAAGTTGCTTTCAAAGTTGCTTAACGATAACGCCGCAGCCCATTGTTCTTTGGTGACTTCGGTCTTTGCTCTGCCTTTGTCGTCGCCGCCGCAAGCTATAAGCGCGCTACCCGCGGTAGCCAATGCCGCCGAAACGGCTATGAGTGATAAAAGTTTTTTCTTCATGTCTATATACCCCTAATAAATAGTGTATATATAGAATAGGGGGGGGGCGGGGGGGGGGGGGGGGGGGGGGGGGGGGGGGGGGGGGGGGGGGGG
>CAMWLQ010000018.1 GCA_947175195.1 uncultured Clostridia bacterium
ATCGGAAATATACCCCATACAGGATGCCAATATCAACCGATAAATTCTATTAATAAAAATACTGACGCTGTCCTCAGTGTGACTATCGATTCAATCAAGATAAACCATTCGGCGAGCGCAGCGCAAAGCACCGCGCGAGTGTTATAAACATTTTTGTAATTAATAGCCCCATATAGTAACTCCTTGACTTTAATTGGTTGCCGTGCTATACTTAACACGTAAATTTGAATGAGGTTTAGAGTAATGAAAAAATTGATTGCGTTTGTTGTAGCGATTATGTGCGCGTTCCCCATGTTCGCTTTTGTCGGCTGTACCGACAAAGAACCCGAGCCGAGAAAGCTGACCGCTGTCGAGCAACAGCTCGTCGGCTATTGGTATTGGTCAATACACCTCGAGGGTGAAGATTTCGAGTTCAAAGCAGACGGCACGTATAGAAATCTTGGCTATGGATTTGACGGCACTTTCAAGGCAATAGATAAATCCGGCTATTACGAAATTGAGATGAAAAACGAGCATTATACTCGTATACGCTACTACTATCCGTCCGAGGAGCCCGACAAGCTTTTCAATACCGCCACAACCGACAGTGACGGGTATTGGTACCGCAGCGGCACCAATACCTAATAGCAACTGCAAACCCGATAATATCGGGTTTTCTTTTGCGCGAAAACACAAAAGAAAATGCAATCAAGCGCTTTTTGCGCTGCCATATCGCCGCGCCATCCAATCCCCTTGCGTGATTTTTTGCGCTGTCTTAAGCACCGCAATTTTTTTGCTATATACATATTAATCTTATAATGTACGCCTACGTTGTTTGTAAGTACACAACATTGTTTTTCGGTATCACGGTTTCATTTGGAATTTTTGAAAATTTTTGTCGATTTTCGCGCGAAAAATATTTCGCATTCCGAATAAAACCGCGATAACAGCACAAACTATAATTGCGTAACCGCATAAGCCTTATATCCCAAAAGGAAAAAGCCTATGCATGTAATACTTAAAGGAGGAAGAGGATTACAATGGCTAACACCACAAAAAAGACTGCTACAAAAAAGAGCACGTGCTGCGGGTCCAAAAAGTCCAATAGCAACGTACAGTCGAGCTCGGTAACAAAGAGCGCCAAGACTACTGCTCGTACTCAAAGCAAAAAGTCTAACAACGTAAAGTAATTCGACGGATAGTCAATATAAGGTTGAATAACCGTACTCAAACAAAATTACATTTTACGCAACCGAATTGCCGAGCATTTACGCTCGGCATTTTCGGTTGAGCCGAATTTTGCGCAAATTTGCCCGTTCAGGGGAATATGCGTTTAAAATATGCGCCGACAAATTTCTACATTTTTCTTGATTTACTAAACCGTCGGTTTAGTCGAGCGGTAGGGTATACGAAAATTCCTTCCCCACAAAAATTTTTTTAAATGGGAACGGCATAAATAATGCGGAATTATGGGCGACATGGCTGCGTTAAGATTGATATATAGAATAATCAAGATAAGAATCGCTTTCCGTCAGGGTAAATATGGCATGCAGGCGGCGAACGAGAACAACACAAAAACAGTCATTTTCAGTTCGGCGGGAAAAATTTTGCTTTTTAATATTTTTTGTAAAATCCTTATTTGCTAAACCAACGGTTTAGTGATACGGTAGGGTATACGAAAACTATTTTTAATTTTTGTCGAATTTCAAATAAAACCGTCAAATGATTATTTAATTATACTACTTTTTAAGTAATATGCTCTTACATAATAAAACACCCTCTTGCGGAGAGGGTGTTATGTGGTTTAAACTGTTTGGCGGTATAAAGCTTGATTGCTTTGCGATCGATTAAACAAGCTCTCTTTGTCGCACCTAACAATGTGAGGAGTCTACTGTATTAATGCTGCTTTGCCGCTACACAATTACGAATTCATAATTCCGAATTAAATAAGGCATCTAACCACGCCCAACGCGCTGTACAGCCAATACTGGAATTTCTTTTTGGCGGGTACGTCGTGGGATTTTACGGTATCGCTCGGCAAATACTCGTTATTATTGCCGACCTGCAGGCTATTTGCCACAAACGTTTGGTCGATATATTCCTGCAAAACCCCATTAAAGTCCTCGGAATCGATTATGAGCACGCTTTCGGTGTCTATATGGGCGCTGCGTTCGTCAAAGTTGAACGATCCTATTACGCTGTAGCGGTCGTCAAACGATGCTACTTTGGCGTGCAGCTGGTATTTTTGCTGGAACTCGAGCAGGGTAATATTTGAATTTAAATATTTATCTCTATTATAATAGTAGTCGGCATATCCGACGTTTTTGGAATTGTACAGTGAATTGGTTATCAACAAAAACTCGTCGTTACGCGCCGCGGCACGCCGCAAACGTTTGATTTTGTCGCCCTCAAGCAGGGTATACGGCGTTATCAGCACCGATTTTTTGGAGCTTTCCATTAAATTATATAATGCCTGCATTATTACCGGCGCTTTTTTGGTCGAGCTTATAGGATTAGATAGGTATGTAATTTTGTCTACCGGCACACCAAGCGCGCTGTAATCTATTTCTTTTTGCGCTAATTCGCTCTTTTGGTAAAAGTCCAAATACTTACGCTCATACTTACTTTTTGCCGAAAAATCGCGTTTTTTGCGCTTTGTGCGTTCGGTTAAGTCGCTATTTAACATTTTATTAAAATATCTTTGCGCTTGCCCGACGCTACCGTCCTCGCCGCTGTTGGTAACAAGCACCTCCATGTCGTAATTGTGCAAGTATGCGGATGTACCCATATTGGCGCCGCCCACAATCATTTTGTCACCGTCCACAATAATAACTTTGTCATGCATAATCGTGGCTAACCCGGCGGGATCGAAAATGTTTATTTTGTTGAAATAATATAATTCAATATTGTTATGATTATATATAATATTTACTATTCCGTCCGATACGTAGCCGTCGAGCTTGCCCATTTTGCCGTCCTGAATTATGCGAACTTTAACGCCGCGCTCGGCTGCACGGACAAGCGCTGTATAAAAATAGTCGGAATACGCGCTTTTTGAGGCAAAATAGACCATAAAGTCAATCGTCTTTTGTGCGTCCTCAATCAGCCTTAACCTTTGACAAAATGAGCTTTCGCTTGTGGGCATAAGCAGTGCGCGTTCTTTACCCTCGATCGGCACGGCTTTGTTTTGCTCGGTTGCGGAAAACGCCTGTCTTGTGAGCACAATATTTTGCGATTGGCTTATCTCCATAGTAGCCATGTACGGCGAGATCACCGCAATTACGTACCAAAGCACTGCGGCAAGCAGGTAGAACACGACGGTTTTTATTACAAACCCGACGCGCATATGCGTTTCGTATAAAGCGATTGCTTTTTTGCGATACAGTGTTTTCATTACTACACCCACATTATACCATACGCAACGGTAAAAATCCACTTTTAGTCGCAATAATTAGCAGAAAATTTAATTGTTTAAATACTTTGCCGCTGGCTAATAATTGAATTATCGGAGGTTAAATATGAATCCATTTAACGAAAAATCTTACAAAATTGACAAATGTGTAAACGATTGGCGTAAACTGTACCCGACCGCTTACGACAAAAACGAAACCGACGCCTACACAAAAGTTAGGACTATACTGCTTAACGGCGCGGAATTCGAGGAAAACTGGTTTATGCACCAGCTTGCGCGCCACACTGCGGATAATAATCTTCGCCGCGACGTTGCATTCCTTCGTCGGCTCGAGCAACAGCAGCAAAAGCGCATATCGTTCTTTAAGCCCAAGGACGAAACAATGCTGGAAACAACTATATCATACGAGCAGCTCGCAGTCGATTTGACCGCAGTGCTTGCTCAAACGGAAAAAAACAAATATGTTAAAGCCGCGCTCGACTTTGCGCTTTTGGAGGACTTCGATCACCTTTACCGATTCAGCGATCTTTTGGAGATGGAGCAGGGTATAAAAGGAGAGAAACTTGTGGGCAGCTACACGGAAATTATGCCCGGTCGCCCCACAATATCCGAACACCGCCATCCATTTGACGACGTGCGCCGCCCCGTACCCGCGGACGCGCCGCTTGCCACCAAGCTGCACACAATGATAATAACCGCCGCCGAACAACAAACAATGAACTTCTATATGAACCTCGGCACGTTCTACGCCGCGTCCGACGTAGGTCGCAGGCTGTATATGGAAATAGCCATGGTCGAGGAACAGCACGTAACCCAATACGAATCGCTCATGGATCCCACATGCACTTGGCTCGAATGTCTACTCATGCACGAGTACTGCGAATGTTATCTTTACTATTCGGCGATGAGCGAGGAAACCAACGACGTTGCCAAAAAGATTTGGACGGCGCACTTCGAGCAAGAGCTGGCGCATTTACACTACGCCGCCGATCTCCTTAAAAAATACGAGGGCAAAGAATGGGCGCAGGTCATTCCGAACGCGGAATTCCCGACGCTGCTTACCTTTAACGACAACTGCGAAAAGAACAAGCATTACGTGCGCAACGTGCTCAAAAACACCGTAAACAACACGTCGGTCCTGGAGGAATACACCGACATCACCAACGTGCCCGACGATTACGAATATTTCCGCTACAACGCCGCCGTAAACAAAGCGCCGTCCTCGGTAGCCAGCCACAAGGTTATAGACAACTATATTACCGAATTCGGACAAGACTACCGCTTTACCGTAGCCGAGCACCCCGTAAAGGCACTGCGCAACCGAAAAGAGGATAATGTGGACTTAGGTCGCAAAAAGCAACCGTAACCATACAGGTCAAAATACTGCAAACAAAAAACGCCGCTTATTTAGCGGCGTTTTTACTTACTATTATTATGTGTGGTGCAAACACTTTATGCGTTTTTCTTCCTGACCGCCAATATCTCAAACGACAGCGAATTGAAGGTTATCGAATATTCATCGCCATAACAAAACACATAGCGCCATCCGTCGACATGAGCCGATTGGTCAGTAATCTTGTTTGCGCTCTTGACAATATCAATGCAAAAATCAATAAAATCAGTTTCATCAGGCAACTTTAGTTTTTGCGAATTTTCTTTTCCATTTTAGGCGGAATATTAAACGAGCTCACATTGTCAAGCAGCTGTTCACGCCACTCGTTAGTCTTTTGAGCCTCCATGTCGTGTAAAATACCTTGTGCCTTTTCAAAACTACCATACGGAACGTAAATTCGATAGTTACTCAACGACTTACCAAAACAACTTTCTACACCACTACCAAACGGCATTGCCGAATAGGGAATATCATTGGTATCTAAAACACCCATGAGCACTTCGCAGCACAACGCGCTATCTTCAAGCAAAAAACAAAAGTCGTCATCACGCACCTGACGGGTCCTTTTCGTGCCGCAAACAGGGTAGCGCTCCGATTCAAATGTCACATTGCAGTTTTCGCAAAAATTCATAAATATTACCGACACCAATGATTTTGTTTCACGTGAAACACTTTTTTTCAGGTTATTACGATTGTTTCACGTGGAACATTTGCATTTATTGGGGCTTATAATTGTTTCACGTGGAACATTAATCTTTGAGGTAATTGCTTTCCAAGTAGGTGAGCATACTCTCAATTCGGCTTAAATCGTCGGGAGTGTAGTAGTCTATAAATATACGTCCCTTATTATCGTTGCCTAAAAGCGATACTTTTGTGCCGAAAGTGCGCTGCATACGTACCACCATATCGCGTAATTCAAGGCTTTGCTTGGCAGTGTCGGGTTTCTTTTTGGGATTTAAGGTGTTTTTTACGAGCTTTTCAAAGTCGCGCACGCTCATTTTGTCGCCGCGAGCCTTTTGCGCAAGCTCCCACTGCAAATCACTGTCCGCTACGGTAACAAGGCAACGGGCATGTCCCGCCGAAAGCTGTCCTTCCTCTACCATTTTTTGTACGGCGTCGGTCAAATCCATAAGGCGCAGCAGGTTTGCAACCGTCGGACGAGCCTTTCCTATACGTTCGGCTGCCTCTTCCTGCGTGTAGCCGTAATCGTCCATCAATTTCTTTATGGCGCGAGCGACCTCCATGGGGTTTAAATCCTCGCGCTGAATGTTTTCTATCAGGGACAACTCGTCTATTTGGACTTGAGTGCACTCGCGCACGCATACGGGCACGGACACAAGTCCCGCTGCGGTAGCAGCGCGGTAACGGCGCTCACCGGCAATAATCATATATTTGCCGTCGGGTTTAGGGGTGACAATAAGCGGCGTTATTACGCCGTGGGTCTTTATGCTCGCCACCAGTGCGGCAAGTGCGTCGTCGTTAAACTGTTTGCGCGGCTGATCTATGTTCGGCTCGATATTGGAAAGCAGCATCTCCGACGTTTCGGTCGAATTGATAACCGATTCCTCCTCTATATCGCTGAGCAGTGCGCCCAAGCCTCGTCCCAGTCCGCCTTTTCTGATTGGTGCCATAATAATGACCTCCATAGTTAATATTTTCTTTATTATATACATATCGTCTAACAATGTCAAGCAAATAAAAAATGTTAGCGCTATGCAAAATAATTCGTCAAAATATATATATTACAGTACTGCCGTCTATACTTGACAAATCGCGCGGCATGATATATAATACATAGCAGTATTACTTTGGAGCGTGTCCGGTGGATATTACAAGTCCTATCAATCTATGGAAGAACTACGACATATTGGCGCTTCCGCTCAACAAGTCGGCACTTTCCCAAAAAACGGAAAACGGCTATACTGTCAAAGAATATTACTTTGACGGCTATACTACCGTGGACGGACGGGCGCGCACGTATATAAAGATTTATGATTGCGCCGACGCTAAGGGCGTAGTGCTGTACCTTGCGGATAAGTCGGGGAATGTAGATGACGAATTGCTTGCAAAGCTACACGATTTCGGTTATTCGGTAGCGGTTTTGGACTATTTGGGCAAATCCGACCGCGAGCGGTATACGCTATATCCCAAATCGCTGTCCGCGTGCAACCTTGACGGCGTAGAAGAGTTTACCATTCCCGACGACGCCACCAGTAACTGGTATATTTGGGCGTGCATATCGCGGCGTGCAATCAAGTTGTTGCAGGAGATTTACGGCGAAACGCATATTTTTGCGCTGGGTGTAGGGCTTGGCGGATGCACCGTATACAAGCTGGCTGCGTTCAACGACGGGCTTACGGCGTGCGCAACGCTGCTTAATATTTTGCCCAACGTTGTGGGCGAGGGCAATTCGCTGATAAATTATCGCGCCTCGCTGGACAACAGCGCATACGCGCCGGTTTGCGAGATTCCTATGTTTATGGCGTTGTCGTCCAACGACTACGACGGATCGCTCGACGATATGGCTGAGCTTGCCAAAAACACGGCGTCGCTTAAGCATTTCCGCATTGTGGAACGCGCTTTGACATGCGGAATAAAAGCGGCTTACGACGATCTTATCGAGTTCTTTGACGAACGCGCCAATAACGTTCCGTGCGAGCCTATACCGCAAATATCGCCGTCAAATTCCGACAAAAATTTGTACATTAATATAGCGCTCAACCACGCGACGGAAGAGGAGCGCGACGTAAAAGTCAAGCTGTACGTGTCGTTTTGCATTGAGGACGTGCCGTACCGCAACTGGATGAACATACCTATTATCGGTCTGGGCAATGATAATTACATGGCAAAAATCAACGTTTGCCAAGACGATAAGCCCATTTATGCGTTTGCAAACGTGATTTACGACAACAAAACCATTAGGTCGTCCAACTTGCTGGGCGTGATTCCGAAAACAATCGGAGTGCGAGCAAAGCCGGGCGTGAGCCACCGCAAAATATACGACGGCAGTATGGGTGAAGACTGCTGGACAACACGCGACGGCAGTGCGGTAATGCCTGTAAAGGGATTGTACGACATTGACGGCGTAACCAGCAAAATGGGATCGCTGTTGACGTTCAAGCTGGGCGATCCGCTGTTCAGCGTGCCGCCCGACACGCTTTTGCAGCTGATGCTTTGCGGCGAGCCGCAAACGATAACCGTATCGGTAAGCAACAAAACAAACAAGTATGAATGTACGGTAAACATTACCGACGACAGCGATTGGCACAAGTTTTCGCTTTCACATATGAACTTTAAGGGCGCGGCGGGTATGCTTTCGGACTGGTCGCAAATACTTGTACTGGAATTTACATCGGATAAACAATTTATATTGGGCTCGGTGATTTGGGTATAGGATGATGAACGACATCGGCACCGGCGAACTGCTGTTTAACAAAAAAAAGCAATCCATTGTTTTAACTTTGATTGTTATTTTCCTTTTGCTTGCGGTTTTGGTATTTTTCTATTTCTTTTCGTTTATTCCGATCGAAGGCGAAAGTATGGAAAACACCATTCACGACAAACAGTATTGCCTTGTGCAACGCAAATGCAACACCATTTGCCGCGGCGACATCGTTATAGTTGACGTCGCCGACGAAAACAGCAAAAGCAGCCACGATATTGTAAAACGCGTAATCGGATTGTCCGGCGACAAGCTCATTTTTATGCTCAGCTCCGACGGCCGCTATGTGGAAATCTATATTTGCAAAAAAGGCGAAAATAGCTTTAAAAGGGTGAACGAGCCGTATATAAAAGAGCCTATGAAATCGACGGCAAACTATAATCAAGTCGAGGTTATGCAGTACGATTCAAAACTTACGACCTACAATCTGGACACGCTCGATCCCGAAACGTACAATACCGTAATTAAAAATACATTTATCATCCCCAACGGCAACGTTTTCTTTTTGGGCGACAACCGCAACGTATCCCGCGATTCAAGATACTACGGCACGCGCCCGCTCACAAAAGTCAAATACAAAGTATTATCTATTATATATTAATAACTATTATGGAGCTTTATGACTGAAAATTGCTCGAAAGAATACGGAAAAACGGTGTTTTCGGAATTTTTGCTCGAAAACTTTGGGGACGGCGCGCTTATAAATAAGTTTGAAACGCTTACAACGCTGTATTTCGAAGTCAATTCGGTAATAAACATTTCCGCCATACGCACCGAAAGCGACGTATATATCAAACACTATTTGGACAGTATTTATCCGTACAAATACTTTGGCGGACGGTGCTGCGACGTGGGCTGCGGCGGCGGATTTCCCTGTCTTCCGCTTGCCATTGTAACGGGATTGGAGTTTGTCGGGCTGGACAGCGTGGGCAAAAAGCTCGCTTTGATCAACCGTTGCGCAAAAGAAATGGGGCTAACTAATATTACCGCCGTCCATTCGCGGTCGGAGGACCTAGCAAAACAGGGCGAATCGTTCGATACGGTAAGCGCAAGAGCTGTGTCAGACGTTGACAAAACGCTGTCGTACTGCGCGCCGCTCGCAAAAAAAGGCGGAAGGATAGTGCTGTACAAGACCCAAAACGACAATTCGGCACTTGGCTCTACCGAAAAAAAGCTGAACGTCAGGCTTATCGATACAAATGACTATACACTTTTGAACACCGATATAAAACGACGAGTATTCGTCTACGAGAAAGTGTAGTTGTTGAGTTTATATATTATTTATTAGTAGATATATATAGTAGGTAAGTAAAAAATGTGCATAACCTATAAACCATACAAGATATGGTGGAAGGTAACAAAAAAACGACAAAAGGTAGAAAAGCTTATCATTAAATATGTGCACAAAAATGCTTATAAACAGGTATAATAATGCACATAACGTTGTGCAAAACAAGGTGCAAAGCTAAAAATAGAAAGAAAAATCGACAAAAAACAGTTGAAAATCATAACAAAAACCACACTTTTCCACAAAGTTTTGAAAAATTATGAACGCTATAAACAAAACCAACGACATAATAACCGCGCTTGCCACGCCAAACGGCAAGTCGGCGGTGGCGATTATAAGGATAAGCGGCAAAGGCTGTGCCGAGCTTTTGAGTGGGTTTTTGGAAAAGCCGCTCAAGGTGGGAAGGCTGTGCGTTAATACGTTTAAAAGCGGGGATTTCACCGAAAGCTTGATGGCGGTAGCATTTAAAGCGCCCAAGTCGTATACCGGCGAGGATATTGTGGAGCTTTTTCCGCACGGAAACCCGGTGATTTGCGATATTATTATCAAAACATTATTGAATAGCGGCGCGCGGCTTGCCGAACGCGGGGAATTTACCAAGCGCGCGTTTTTGAACGGTAAGCTCAACCTGATGCAGTGCGAGGCGCTTGCCGATATTATAGACGCGCAAACGGCGGAACAGCTTGATTACGGCAACAAGCGGTACTTTGGCGGTAAATCGCTCCAACAAGTCCAACAATTACTTAAAACGGCGCTCAGTTCTATAGAGGCAGTACTGCACTACAGCGATGAAATGGAGCAAAACGAGGTGGACGGCGCCGAGATCGGTGCTGTTTTGGCGGCGGCGGAAAGCGCTGCTGGTATGCTGCAAAAGGAAATAGAAGGCTTTGCCGGCGGAAAAATAATAAACGAAGGGTTTAAGGTAGCGCTTATCGGCGCGCCCAATGCGGGCAAATCCACGCTGCTGAACGCGCTTGTGGGCAGCGATCGCGCTATTGTTACGCCCATTGCCGGAACGACGCGCGACACAATAGACGGCGATTACGTGTATAACGGGCGAAAATTTACCGTAACGGACACCGCCGGGCTAAACGAAAATACCGATGATCAGGTGGAAAAAATAGGTATCGAGCGCGCGCTTGCCGCGGCGCAAAGCGCGGACGCGGTGGTTTTGGTGACCGATGACCGACAAATCAACGTGGATAAAAGTGCGTTTTCGCGGTTTGTAACGGTAAAAAATAAGTGCGACGGACAAAAAGAGGTCGGAAAAGACTATAATGCGGCGTGCGATGGCGAATCGATACGCATAAGCGCGCGGCAAAACATTAATATCACCGCGCTCAAGCAAAAGCTGTTCGACCTGTGCCCCAAGGATTTCGGGTCTATTTGTAACCACCGTCAGTACGATTGCATAGTTAGGTGTTTGGACAGCCTTAACGCGGTCAAAACCGAGGCAAAAAAGGCTGAAGGATTGGAAATTGTGGCGGCATTGCTGTACGAGGCGTATTCGGCAATATCCGATTTGTATGGCGAACAAGCCGACGAAAGCATAATATCTACCGTTTTCGAGCGTTTTTGCGTGGGGAAATAGTATGAAAAGCAAAGTAGAAAGAAAGAATAGCAAGAAAGCCGAGCCAAAAACCGCTATAAAAACGGTTGCCGTAAACAAGAAAGCGGCGTTTGACTACTTTTTTGTGGAAACATTCGAGGCGGGCATAGCGTTGGAGGGCTCGGAGGTCAAGTCGGTAAAGGCGGGCGACGTTTCGCTGCGCGACAGCTTTTGCTTTATGGAAAAGGGCAACCTCGAGCTCAAAAATTGCAGGATTACGCCGTACAAGAACGTAGGCGCGTTCGCTCCCGATCCCACAAGGACGCGCAGGCTGCTGCTGCACAAAACGCAAATACAGCGACTGGCATCCAAAGCTGCCGAAAAGGGATTTACTATAGTCCCGGTCAAAATGTATATGAAGGGCAGGTTTGTAAAGGTGGAGATTGCGCTGGCGAAGGGTAAAAAGAACTACGAAAAGAAAAACGTCATTAAAGAGCGCGATATAAATAGGACCGCACAACGCGAAATATTTGGTTGATTAAGAATCAATAAAGAGGTTGTAATCTCGGAGTTAAAATACGAGAATAGCCGCAAAAAGCCTAATATTGTTATAAATTAAACACCATTTGACGGTTTTATTCGGAATTTTAAAGAAAAATCGAAACAAAATCGCGGAAAAATAATAAAAAATTATTTAGATTTTTCAAATGAAAACGCCAAATCACGTATGAAACTTGACAGTAAGCTTAAAATTTAGTATAATTTAGCCAAAGAGAGGTTATAAGCCATGCTACAGTATTTATCTAATGCATTCAACGATCCGTCCAATCCGTGGTACTACGTAATAGGACTGTTGTTTTTACTGCTGATATTCGGTGCGCTTGCCGTATACGTTATATTAAGCTCAAAAAAGAAACCCGACGAGCAAAAGAAGGATGAGCAATCGGAAAATACCGACACAGTGCAAACAAACACCGAGCAATCGGATAGCACCGATACCGTAAGCGATTCTCAAGAGCCGAGCGATAAATAATATATAAACATGTAATCGTCGACACCGTCGGCGATTTTTTGTTGCAAAAAATTTGTAGCAAAAATCCTGAGGGATAAAAATGTTGTAGAACAAAATTTCATGACGATTTTATTCGGCGAGCCGCTCGGCGGACGCGATAATTCCGATACCCTCACGTTCGACTAAACCGACGGTTTAGTAAATCAGGATTTTTATATGTTCCACGCGGCGTTAAAATCGTTCGGCGGACAAGCCATGTGCGGCGATTTTGAATAAAATTACGATTTGACGGAACGCATGTGATTGTGGTACAATAAATATATCATTTTAGGCGGCGGTGCAAGGCACGCTCGCAAAAAAAGACAAAAAGGAACGCAAAATCGGTTATGACATTTTTGTCAAGCAACAATTCAATAATATACAACGGCTTTGCCGCGGGAATATACGGCTGCGCCGCTGTCATACTTGTGCTTGCGCTCGTTTTCGGATTGCGGGCTCGGCGAAACGTAAAAAACGAGACGGTGACAAAAATGCCCAAAGGTTTTTCGCCGCTCGACGTTCAGCGCATATTCATCGGCAAAACCTATCCGCGCCGACTGACCGCCGCGCTCATTACGCACTGGGCGCAAATGGGATATATAAAGGTTAAGTATCTATCAAAGCACACCGTGCGGCTGACCAAAATAAAAGATATGCCAATGCACTTTGAAAAGGACGCCGTGTTTTTCGACCGCGGCACATATGTTCGGGAGCGCGAGCTGTTCAGGGCGGCGATGAAAAAAGCCGCAGGCGGCAAGCCGATAAACATACACATGCCGCTTGTCAAAAAAGAAACCGTCGCGCATATATCCAAACAGTTTGCGGTACGAGAGGACGAGGGCGTTTATTCTTCCACCCACTATACTCTTAAATTAATTACTTTTGCACTTTCGATACTGCCGCTGCTGTTGTCCGCGGTGCTGTTAGGCTTGCTCACCGGCAACTATATTACAATCGTATTGTTTTTTACCGCGCTGATCGGACTGATAGTTTTGATGTTCGTCAAGGGCATGCCCATTATTTTCAAAGCGATTTGGTGCGGAATGTGGTTGGGTGTGTCGGTCGGCGTGTCGCTCGGAATGTGGATCGCGTCGGGCGTAAACGACTATTTGGGCGTAATATACGTTGCGGTAATACTATTGTTTGTCGGACCGATTGTGCTTATTCGGTTTGTCGACTACCGCGAAAAGAACAATTTGTCCGATTACTCCGACTTGGTTAATTACAAAAAATTCCTGATTCGGGCGTCGGCGGACGAACTGAGCGGCGATGATTACTTTGCCGCACTGCCGTTTTTGCACACCTTTAATATTAAATGGATAGTAGGGCGCAAGTTCAAAGGGCTGCCTCCGCCCAAATGGTATACCGGTGATACCGACGGAAAGGGGGCGCTGCTATGAAATTTTGGGAATTCATAATATGCATAATTATATCGGCGGCGACGGTTGTGTTTGCCGTAACGCCGTATATAATAGGAAAAGTAAAATTGAAACGCGCCATGCAGCCGCTGGAATTTTACCCGCCGCGCGGATATTCGCCCATAGACGTTATGAGCAAATATTGTTCTTACAACACAAATCCGCGGTCGGCGCTCAATCCGTTAATGCTTTACTGGGCGTCGCGCGGATTCATAACCATAGAGGAGGACTGTAAGCGCGGTCTTAAATTGACCAAGCTCAAGGAACTGACCCCGCCCGACGTCGCCGAAAGCGAAATGACCAATCAAATGAAAAACAACTTTAAAATAGAAAAAGAGTTGTTTGACGGATTGTTTGAGGGCGGTATCGAGCTATACACGCTTGCCGCGCCGACGTCGTTGCAAACTACTAACAACGATTTTGTAAAAAAATGCAAGGAAAAAGCGTACAAACGCCGCACAAAAAATACCAAGCTGTATTCGGCGCTCACTTTGATGAGCGCGGTGGTGTCGCTAATACTGGTTACTATAATAAACGGCGTTACGTTAGGTGGGCAGCATTATATTGCCATGCTTTTTCCCATAGTAGCGGTAATACTGTTTAAGGCGATCCCCAACGAGGACTCGTTGACAACTATTATTAAATATCCGTTTATATGCGTATGGGGCGGTGCGCCGCTCGGCATGGTACTGGCTTTGTCGTCGCCGGACGGAGTAATCACAATTTGCGTAGCGGTTGTTGCGTCATTGATTACGGTATGGTTTTCGATGCGGATAGATATACGCTCGGATAGGGACGTAAGGATTTACGGCAGGATTTGCGCGTTCAAGCAATTTTTATTGGACGCCGAAAAAGATCGGTTGGAAACATTAATAGAGGAAAATCCGAATTATTATTTCGATATTTTACCTTATTGCTATATATTAAATATTACAAAAAAATTAAAAGAAAAATTCGATAATATTACAACCGACGGTCCGAGCTGGTACCTCGGCGAGCTGCGCGATACGCTGATGTTCTAAACCGTTTATGCACAAAAACACCCGTTTTTGTGCATTTTTGTTGCGTAAAATTAAAAAAATAGCTATTTTTTAATTTTTATTCTGTATCGATAACTGTGTTTTCTTCGCTGTGAAATTTAGCATAAATATCGATTTTACGAATTTTATTAATTATTCTGTAAATTATCGAAATAATAGATTCAAATATAAAATAAATAATCATAAAAACAAGAAACGAAATAGTCAATGAAAAAATTATAATTGCGACCGCAAATCCATTTGCGTATATAAACCAAAATGCGGTGTATGCCACCACGTCGGTGCATTTAATTATACTCCAAACTAAAAACCAGTAAAACGGCTTTTTAGTGTCTTTCCAAGTAGGGAAAACGGCAAGCAAGCTTTCGCTTTTTAAAAACGTTTTATATTGGCATTGAACCGTTCCGACATCTTGCATGCCAATCAAGAACAGTATACAAATATAGCCGAAAATAGTGTCAACCATAATATAATACCTCTTGCCTTCACTATATCAAACTCATTATGCCGCGGCAATGCGAAAACCGTGTAATTATTGCAATAATCCTGCAAATTATGCAAGCGGTAGATAAGCCGCGCTCTTCATTATATATTGGCACAGACAGGCGAGTTCCCTTTTCATTATATTATATATATAGGGAGCTGTTTTGGCGTGAAAAATCCACTACGAAAAAATTTTGAAAAAGGTGTACCAAAACAGTTGACAATGGTGGACAAGGGTGGTACAATAGATAAGCTGCGCAGTATGCGTGGTGGGTTATTTGTGACAGAAAACGGGGCCGAGAAGCCCCGAAAAAAATTCGCACAAAACGGCACGCCCGAACGCGTGAAACGCCACAATATGTTGGGTACGGCACGCCGGGTGGACACAAGGAGAAACATATGTCTAGCCAAAAAATCAGAATCAAGCTAAGAGCGTACGATCACGAGCTGGTCGACAGTTCCGCGCAACGGATAGTCGACGCAGCCAAGCAAACCGGATCCAAGGTTTGCGGGCCTATTCCTCTGCCTACGCAGAAGGAAGTGGTCACGATTTTGCGTTCCGTTCACAAGCACAAGGATTCGCGCGAGCAATTCGAGCTGCGCACGTATTCTCGACTTATAGATATCTATAGTCCTTCGGGCAAAACCGTCGACTCGCTTATGCGTCTCGATCTTCCCGCAGGCGTAGACATCAAGATAAAGCTGTAATAAGGAGCCGATATTATCATGACAAAAGCGATTTTGGGAAAGAAACTCGGCATGACGCAAATATTCGGCGAGAACGACGTGGCTATACCTGTCACCGTCGTTCAGTGCGGACCTATGACGGTGGTCGATCTTCGCACGGTTGACCGCAACGGTTACAGCGCGGTTGTTTGCGCGTTTGAGGAAATCAAGGAAGGCAAGCTTAACAAGCCTGAGGCAGGTTTGTTCAAGAAGGCTAAGGCAAAGCCCGCGCGGTATTTGCGCGAGTTCCGCTACGACAATGCGGATACTTATGCCGTCGGGTCGGTTATTGACTGCACCATGTTCGGCGAAGGCGACATGGTCGACGTGAGCGGCGTGACAAAGGGAAGAGGTTTCACCGGCGTCATCAAGCGTTGGAATCATCACCGTCTTAAAATGACGCACGGTACGGGCCCCGTTCACCGCGAGGTCGGTTCTACCGGCGCTAACTCCAATCCGTCGCGGCGCATCAAAAATCTTAAGATGCCCGGTCAGTACGGACACGAGAACGTGACGATACAAAACCTTAAGGTTGTCAAGGTGGACAAGGCACGCGGCGTGCTTTTGATACGCGGCGCCGTCCCCGGACCGAAGGGCGGACTTGTTACGGTTAAGGAAACCGTTAAATAAGGTCGAGGAGAGAGAGTATAATGCCTACAATCGAGATATTTAAACAAGACGGCAGCTCCGCCGGAACGATGGAGCTGGACGAGAGCGTATTCGGCGCCGAGTATAAGGAGTCGATTATTCATCAGGTAGTGGTAGCGCAAATGGCTAACGCGCGCCAAGGCACCAAAAGCACGCTTACCCGCACCGAGGTGACGGGCGGCGGCAAAAAGCCGTGGCGTCAAAAGGGCACGGGTAATGCCCGCCAAGGCTCCATTCGCGCACCGCAGTGGAAGGGCGGCGGCGTAGTTTTTGCGCCGAAGCCGCGTTCTTTCCGCAAAAAGATAACCAAGGTCATGCGCATAACGGCTATTACGAGCGCGCTTTCCGCAAAACGTTCGGACGGCAACCTCGTAGTGCTGGACAAGTTGGACATCGAGCCTAAGACCAAGCAAATGGCTGCTGTGCTTAAGGCGCTCAAGATAGAAAGCCGCGTGCTTTTGGTCCTGCCCAACGGCAGCGTCAACGCGGTCAGGGCTGCGGGCAACATTCCCAACGTCCGCACAGCCAACAGCGATCAACTCAGCGTATACGACGTAGTTGCAAACACGGTCATGCTTACGACCGTCGACGCCATCAAGGCGATTGAACAAAAATACACATCCAAGGAGGTCGCGGCGCAATAATGACGGCACAAGACATTATCATTCGTCCGGTACTGACCGAAAAGTCAAACGACGGCGTGGCTGCCAAACGTTACGTGTTTATGGTAGACCCCCGCGCGGACAAGGTGCAGGTTAAAGCGGCGGTCGAGCAAATATTCGACGTTCAGGTCGAGTCGGTCAATGTGACCAACGTCCGCGGCAAACTCAAAAGACAGGGCAGAACGCAGGGCTACACGTCCAAGGGCAAAAAAGCGTACGTTACGCTCAAGCCCGAGTCAAAGGCGATACCGTTCTTTGAGACTTTGTCCTAAGTTTGAGACGCGCAAGATTGCCTATATATAATAATGAAAGGCAAATGGCGCTCAAACTCAACAACATGGAGGTTAATAACATAAATGGCTATTAAGAGATATAAACCGATTACGCCGGGCACGCGGTTTAAAACCGTTATAGCGGCGCCCGAGCTTACGGGCGACAAGCCGTACAAACCGCTGCTCAAAGAACAGAGCCGTCACGGCGGCCGCAACTTTTCCGGCAAAATCACCGTCCGTCATATCGGCGGCGGCAACCGTCAAAAGTACCGCATTATAGATTTCAAGCGTGACAAGGACGGCATAGAGGCGCGCGTCGCTACCGTGGAATACGATCCCAACCGCACTGCGTTCATTGCACTTTTGAACTACGCCGACGGCGAAAAGCGCTACATCCTTGCGCCCGTCGGACTGCAAAAGGGCGACAAAGTGATTTCGGGCGACAATGTGGACATTAAAGCGGGCAACTGCTTGCCGCTTGCCAACATTCCCGTAGGTACGCTTGTGCACAACATCGAGATGCTCCCCGGCAGGGGCGGACAAATGGTCCGTTCGGCGGGCGCGGCGGCACAGCTTATGGCTAAGGAAGGCAAGTATGCTACACTCCGTCTTCCGTCCGGCGAAATGCGTATGGTGCTCCAGCGCTGCAAGGCGACAATCGGACAGGTCGGCAACCTCGACCACGAGCTTGTTTCCTTGGGCAAAGCGGGCAGAAAACGCCATATGGGCGTCAAGCCCACCGTCCGCGGTGTCGTTATGAACCCTTGCGACCACCCTCATGGCGGCGGCGAGGGAAAGAGCCCGATAGGCAGACCCAGTCCCGTATCCCCTTGGGGCAAACCGACACTGGGCAAGAAGACAAGATCCAAGCACAAGGCTTCCGACAAATTTATTGTCAAACGCGTGAATTAAGGAGCGTTAAAAAATGTCAAGATCGACTAAAAAAGGTTATTATGTTGACGCCGGGCTTATGAAAAAAGCCGAGGCGATGGCGGCGGTAGCGGATAAGCGTCCCATCAAGACGTGGTCGCGCGCATCCACTATATTCCCGCAGTTTATAGGTCTTACCTTTGCCGTACACAACGGCAAAAAGTTTGTGCCGGTATACGTTACCACCGACATGGTAGGGCACAAGCTCGGCGAGTTCGCCCCTACGCGTACCTTTACCGGTCACGGCGGCGAAAAGACGACCAAGGGTAGATAAGGAGATAACTTATGGCAACAAGAATGAAAGAAAAGACGCAGCGTGTTGAAGAGCTGCGCGAAAAGCGTCCGCACGCCATTGCCAAGCATGTGCGCATTGCGCCCGACAAGGTACGCATTGTGCTCGCGCTCATTCGCGGCAGGTCGGTATCGGAAGCCATGGCTATACTCCAAGCCACGCCTAAAGCGGCAAGCGAGCAGGTATTCAAGGTATTGAACTCCGCCGCAGCCAATGCCGAACACAACAACGGGCTGTCGGTTGACGACTTGTATGTAGCCGAGGCGTATGCGGACGTAGGTCCCACGCTCAAGCGCTACCAGCCGGTCAGCAAGGGCAGAGCGCATCACATCTTAAAGCGCACCAGCCACATCACCGTTATTCTCGACACCAAGGAGGACAATTAATCATGGGTCAAAAAGTTAATCCCCACGGTTTGCGCGTCGGCATCATCGAAAAGTGGAATTCCCAGTGGTATGCGGGCAAAAAGGAATTTGCCGCGTACTTGATTGAGGACCACAAGGTTCGTGAGTATATCGAGAATAAGTACAAAACCTGCGGCATCAGCAAGGTAGTTATCGAGCGTCCGCAAGGCAAGGTACAGGTATCTATTCATACGCAGTTCCCCGGCAAGATCATCGGTCAAAAGCACGTCGGCATCGACGAGCTCAAAAAGAACCTCGAAAAGCTTGTCGGCGACAAAAAGATTTACGTCAATATCATAGAGGTTAAGCATCCCGACCTCAACGCCAAGCTGCTTGCGGAAAGCATTGCGGCACAGCTGGAAAAGCGCGCGTTCTTCCGTCGCACTATGAAACAGGCGATGAGCAAAGCAATGCATGCCGGCGCCAAGGGCGTTAAGGTTATGGTCGGCGGTCGTTTGGACGGCGCGGAAATCGCGCGTGCCGAGCACTATCAGGAAGGCTCTATACCTCTGCAAACGTTGCGTGCGGACATCGATTACGGTTACTGCATTGCGCGTACTACGTTCGGCGTTTTGGGCGTCAAGGTGTGGATCTACAAGGGCGACGTTTTGGGCGCAACCCCCGCACCTGCAGCCGCTGCTGCCGATAATAAGGAGGGCGAATAATGTTAAGTCCCAACAAGGTTAAACACCGCAGAGTTCAGCGCGGCAGAATGAAAGGCAAAGCTACTCGCGGCAATAAGATTTCCTACGGCGAATACGCGCTGGTCAGCGAGGATCCGGGCAGGATCACCTCCAACCAGATAGAGGCGGCGCGTGTTGCAATGACGCGTTACACCAAGCGTGGCGGCAAGGTCTGGATAGACATATTCCCGCACAAGCCGTATTCCAAAAAGCCCGCCGACACCCGTATGGGTAGCGGTAAAGGCGCACCGGAATACTGGGCGGCGGTTGTCAAGCCGGGCACGGTCATGTTCGAAATGGCGGGCGTTGCCGAGCCGATTGCAAGAGAGGCGTTAAGGCTTGCGTCGTACAAGCTGCCCGTTCGTTGCAAAATAGTCGTTAAGCGCGAGCTCGAAGAGGCGGCAGCCCTTGCTCAAGCCCAAGCGGCACAAACAGAGGAGGCTGAATAATGAAAGAGAAAGTTCATGAGTTAAGAGATGACGAGTTGCAGCAAAAGCTGGCGTCGCTTAAAACCGAGCTGTTCAACCTTCGGTTTTCCAACGCGACCGGTCAGCTTGCCAATCCCAAGCAAATCCAGACCGTAAGACGCGACATTGCGCGCGTAAAGACGGTCATCAGAGAACGGGAACTCCGCGCCAATAAGGAGGCTAAGTAATGGAACGTAACGACAGAAAGACGCGTGAAGGCGTGGTCGTATCCGACAAGATGGACAAAACGGTGGTTGTTTCCGTTGTGGAAAAGTACAAGCACCCGCTTTACAAAAAGACGGTTACGCGTACCAAAAAGTTCAAGGCGCACGACGAGAACAACGAGTGCGGCATAGGCGATAGAGTGGAAATTGTCGAAACAAGACCCATTTCCAAAGACAAGTGCTGGCGCGTTAACAAGATTGTCGAGAAGGCAAAATAATGCTTAAAGGCAACCGACAAAGTTGCCCTCGCATTTTAAGGAGTGAATCATGATACAACCCCAATCGTATCTTAAAGTCGCCGACAACACCGGCGCGAAAGAAATAATGTGCATACAGGTTATGGGCGGCAGCTTGCGCAAAAGCGGCAATATCGGCGACATCATTACTGCGTCGGTAAAATCGGCACAGCCCGGCGGCACCGTTAAAAAGGGTGACGTTGTCAAGGCTGTTATTGTGCGCACGCACCAGGGCGTAAACCGTCCGGACGGATCGCATATCCGTTTCGACGACAACGCCGCCGTAATTATAGATAACCAAAAGCAGCCTCGCGGCACCCGTATATTCGGACCCATTGCCCGTGAGCTGCGCGACCGCGACTTTACAAAGATAATATCTTTGGCGCCCGAAGTACTTTAACGGAGGATCACCATGAACAATCTTCATGTAAGAAAAGGCGATAACGTAAAGGTTTTGACCGGCAAGGACAAGGGCAAAACCGGCAAAATACTGGCGACCGATCCCAAGACGCAAATGGTACTTGTAGAGGGCGTTAACATTGCTACCCACCACATCAAACCGCGTTCGGCTACCGAGCAGGGCGGACGGAAAAAGGTGGAGGCACCCATCGCAGCCAGCAACGTTCAGATAATTTGCCCGTCGTGCGGCAAGAGCGTGCGCGCCCGTCACCAAGAGATCGACGGCAAAAACGCGCGTATTTGCGCCAAGTGCGGCGCCAGCCTCGATGCGGCGTTAAAGGCGGACAAGGCTGACAAAAAAGCCAAAAAGGCTGCTGACAAAAAGTCCAAAAAAGCCAAGGACGAGGCGACCGAAGAAAAGGTAGCCGAGGAAACCAAGGCTAAAAAGACCGCGGCTAAAAAGACCACCAAAAAGGCCGAAACAGCGGAAGTTCCCGTCGAACAAGGTACCGACGGTAAAACAGAGTAAGGAGTAAACGGTAATGGCAGAAAAAGCGACCAAAGCCAAGGACAAGGCGCCCATAGCGTCGGCAAAAGCCGGTAAGCCGGTCAAGTCAAACAATCCGGAAAGATACCGCCTTAAAAAGCGTTACAAAACGGAAATCGTTCCCCAGCTCATGAAAGAGCGCGGATACAAAAATATCAATCAGGTCCCCAAAATCGAAAAGATAGTGCTTAACATGCGCTTGGGCGATATTAAGGACAATTCCAAAAGCATTCAGCTTGCGCAAGCCGAGCTTGACGCTATTGCGGGACAACGCAGTGTTTTGGTAAAAGCCAAAAAATCGGTCAGTAACTTCAAACTGCGCGAAGGTCAGTCCATAGCCATCAAGGTCACGCTGCGCGGCGAAATGGCATACGAGTTCTTCGACAGGCTTGTATCTATCGCGCTCCCGCGCGTCCGCGACTTCCGCGGTATCTCGGGCAAGTCGTTCGACGGCAGAGGCAACTACGCGCTCGGCATTAAGGACCAAACGATATTCCCCGAAATCTCGTACGAGCTTATCGAAAAGATCAGAGGTTTCGACGTAGACATCGTCACCACTGCCGCGACCGACGAGGAGGCAAAGGTTTTGCTTACCAAGCTCGGCATGCCGTTTAAGAATTAAGGAGATAAAAACATGGCTAAAAAAGCGATGATAAATAAACAGCAAAAAACGCCCAAATACAGCACTCGCGCTTACACGCGTTGCAATATTTGCGGCCGTCCGCACGCCGTACTCAAAAAGTACGGAATTTGCAGAATTTGCTTCCGCGAACTTGCGTACAAGGGAGAAATCCCCGGCGTAAAGAAGTCGAGCTGGTAAGGAGGTATAACTATGGTTACAACAGATCCTATCGCGGATTTGCTCACGAGAATCCGTAATGCAATAACGGCAAGACACGATACCGTATCTATACCCGCGTCCAAGATGAAAAAGGCTATTGTCGATATTCTTGTGGACGAAGGCTTTGTAGCGGCAGGCGAGGTAGTCGAGGAAAAGGGACACAGCAACATCAAGGTTGTGCTCAAGTACAAAGACAACCGCAATGCCATCACCAATTTGAAACGCATATCCAAGCCCGGCTTGCGCGTTTACTGCGGCTGTGAAGATTTGCCCAAGGTACTCGGCGGTTACGGGATTGCGATTATTTCCACTTCGCGCGGCGTCATGACCGACAAAAAAGCGCGCGAACTCAAAGTAGGCGGCGAAGTGCTCGCCTATGTATGGTAGGAGGGCAGTATGTCGCGTATAGGCAGAAAGCATATCGACGTGCCCGCCGGCGTAACCGTTACGTTTGAAAACGGCGTTGTTACGGTTAAAGGCAAGCTTGGCGAGCTTAAACAAGAAATCAAGTGCAAGGATATAAACGTGGTTATCGGCGCAGGCGTGGTCAACGTTGAGCGCGCAAACGACGACAAGCAAACAAGAGCTTACCACGGCTTGTATCGTCAGCTCATTGCCAACATGGTTGCGGGCGTTCAAAACGCGTTTACAAAAACGCTTATCGTAGCCGGCGTCGGTTACAAGTGCGCAGTTACGGGCAACAAGCTTGTTATGAACATCGGTTACAGCAAGCCCGTTGAGTACACAATACCGCAGGGCGTTACCATCGCTTGCCCCGATCCGCTTACTATAGTGGTCAGCGGTATCGACAAGGAGTTTGTCGGCGAGGTCGCCGCGCAAATCAAGTCCAAGCGTCCCGTGGAGCCGTATCATGGCTATGGCCTGCATTACAACACCGAGGTTGTCCTCCGCAAAGAGGCTAAGACCGCAGGCAAGAAATAGGAGAGTGGCAAATGATTAAGAAGATTGATAAAAACAAAATTCGTATGAAACGTCACGTGCGGTTGCGCCATGACCTCAAGGGTACGGCGGCTCGTCCGCGCCTTGCGGTTTACCGTTCGACCAGCCACATTTACGCTCAGGTCATAGACGACGTAAAAGGCGTTACGCTTTGCAGCAGCAGCACGCTCATCAAGGGCGCCGACATTGCGGGCAAAACCAAAACCCAGCAGGCTGAATTTGTGGGCAACGACGTCGCCAAAAAGGCGCAAAGCAAGGGCATTACCGAAGTGGTTTTCGACCGCGGCGGATACCTTTACACCGGCAGAGTAAAAGCACTCGCCGACGCAGCACGCGCTGCAGGACTTAAGTTTTAGGAGCGGATCATGGCACGCGAAGAATTCAGAAAGAAAAGAGAAAAAGAAGTTGTCGACGACGGCATCAAAACCAAGCTTGTCACTACGCGTAGGGTCAGCAAGGTTGTTAAGGGCGGTCGTAACAGCAGCTTTGCGGCGCTCGTGGTTGCGGGCGACGGCAAAGGCAGAGTGGGCATCGGCATGGGCAAAGCCACCGAGGTCCCCGAGGCTATCAAAAAGGCGGAGCAAGCCGCTCGCCGCGATATGAAAAAGATCGCGCTCAACGGCACGGCTATCCCGCACGAAACGATCGGCGAGTTTTCTTGCAGCAAAGTGCTCCTCCGTCCCGCTCCCGAAGGTAAGGGCGTTATCGCCGGCGGCAGCGTGCGTGCGGTGTTGGAGCTTTGCGGCATAAACAACATCACCACCAAGTGCTACGGCTCGCGCAACCCCATCAACGTTGTAAAAGCTACGATGAACGCGTTGGAGAGCTTGAGGACGTTGGATCAAGTCGCCGCTATGCGTGGCAAGACGGTAGACGAAATTCTATAAAGCAAATTGCGCATGCATCGCGTGATGCGCGCTACGTGCAATTCGCCGCTCGGTCATTTAGGTGGGTCTAAACTCCCGTCGCGGCTCATTGCCTGTTGCACGCCTAACGCGCGCCTTCGCAATTTAGTTGGACAGGCTCTCCGCATTCGCGGCAAGCAACTCATTTATATTCACTAACCTAAAATGGGCGAACGCCTAAATAGGAGAACAAAATGGCAAAGAAAGCTGAAAAAACCGAAAACAAGAAACTGACGGTCACGCTGGTAAAAAGCACTGCGGGACGGTTGGTAAAACAGCAGCGCACGGTTGAGGCGCTCGGACTTAAAAAACTTCATCAGTCCGTTGTTGTGGAGGACACTCCCGCAATGCGCGGTATGATTCGCACGGTAAGTCACCTCGTGACAGTTACCGAGGCATAAGGCTTGACTGTTGTTTCGCCGTTAGGCGGGACGTTCGGTCGGGTACCATTAGAAAAGGAGACTTAAATCATGAAAATGCACGCACTTATGCCGGCAGACGGCTCGCGCACCAAAGCCAAACGTTTGGGTCGCGGAATAGGCTCGGGCTTAGGCAAAACGTCGGGCAAGGGTCATAAAGGACAGTGGGCGCGCAGCGGTGGCGG
>CAMWLQ010000019.1 GCA_947175195.1 uncultured Clostridia bacterium
TCAAAATCCGGTGGGCTAATAACCCGTATCGGTTCGACTCCGATCACCGGCACCACAAAATAAAAACAAGAGCCTCGTGCTCTTGTTTTTATTTTGTAAGAATTAAGTGAGCGGAGTCGAACCCGAGTGGGCGTGAGCGTTAATAAAACAGCACAGTGCGCTGTTTTTAGCGAACGCACGAGCGGCTACGCCGCGAAGTGGGCGAATTGCCGTAGGCAATGCGCGCTACTCCGATCACCGGCACCACAAAAAAACAAGAGCCTCGCGCTCTTGTTTTTGTTTTGTAATAATTAAGTAAGCGGAGTTTGCACTTAATTTAAGTTGAGTTTACGATTAAAATGTGCTATAATGCAAAAGTCGCTATTGGAATTTGCGCGTTTACACAAATGGGAGTGTTCAAACAAATGAATAAATTTACAATCGAAATACCCGAATTTTGCCTTGTAGCATTGGTTGGGGCGACGTCGGCAGGAAAGAGCAGTTTTGCAAAAAAGTATTTTAAGCCCACGGAAGTGCTGTCTTCCGACTTTTTCAGGGCGATGATATGCGACGACGAAAACGAACAAAGCATATCGAGCGACGCTTTCGATTTGCTTTACAACGCTTTAAATAAGCGGCTTAATAATACTAAGCTCACCGTCGTTGACGCTACCAGTGTTCAGTATAGCGCGAGAAAAAAGCTTTTGGATATTGCCGAGGAGCACAATGTACATACTGCGGCAATAGTATTGAATCTTCCCGAGGAAATTTTACAGCGGCGCAACAACGCGCGCCCCGACAGGAATATTCCCGACAGGGTCGTCCGCGAGCATTACGACGAGCTGCAGCAGGGCATTAAAAATTTAAAGCAAGAAGGTTTCGATTTTGTGTATATTATAAATTCGCTTGAACAACTCGACGGCGTGGAAATTGTCCGCACCAAGCTGTAAAAAGCGTATAGGGTAGACGGGAAAGGAGAGCGAAAGTTGCAAACCAAATATCCGATTTTGCTTGTGCATGGAATTGTGCTGAAGGACGGCAGAATAGTCAAGGCATTCGGAAAAATCGGGAAAAAACTGAAAGAGCAAGGTTATTGCGTATATATAGGCAAGCATGACGGGTTTGGCACGATCGAGAACAACGCCGCGCAGCTAAAGATGCAAATCGATGATATTTTGGCGAGAGAGAATGTCGACAAAATCAACCTGATTGCACATTCCAAGGGCGGGCTCGATTGTAAATATCTTATCCGCGAATTGGATATGGAGGATAAGGTCGCGTCGCTTACAACGCTTTGCACCCCGCACAAGGGTTCGCCCGTTGCAAGCAAAATTATGAAATTGCCCAATTTTCTTCTTAAATTCGTAGCGTTTTGGATTAATTTTTGGTACCGCATTTTCGGCGATAAACATCCCGACTCATACGGCGTGTGCAAGGAACTGCAACGGCATGATGATGCGGAACAGTTGCCTTTTTCCGATAAAGTGTATTGCCAAAGTTATTCGACTACGATTAACAGGGTACGCGACGATTTTGTTATGGGTATACCGCTCGTGTTTTCGCGGTATTGCGAGAAAAGCGAAACCGACGGGCTTGTGCCCGTCGATTCGACTAAGTTCGAAAACTATAAGGGAAACTGTACGCCCGATTCGGTTTCGCACAGTCAAATTGTAGATTTTATGGTGCGTAAAAAGAAAAGGGAAAAAATATATTCGTTTTATTACGCTATTTGCGGCGAATTGGCGGACATGGGATTTTAGGCGGCGTTACTTATTTTGTTTCGCCGTTTTCTTGCTTTGTTTTGTACAAAACCTCTTGGGTGAGTTGGAGCTGCAAAAGTTCGGCAAGCTCGTCCTCCTGTCCGTATGCGCCCATTACCGACGATACGGCAAGCGTTTCGTACGCTATTTCGGCGTCGCGCCTATCGGCGGCTTTTTTTGCTTGCTCGGCTTTGTCCTCGGCGTATTTGATTTCGTTTATCGTGTCCTTGTAATCGTGTTTTTCCATACGTATAGTATGGGTCGCTACAGGGCGTTATATGCGGTAAAACATATTAGTCGTACAGCCTGGTCATACGCTTTGCCTCGTCGCGCAAATATTCGCGTATTTCGGCGGGCTGGAGTATCTTTACCGACGAGCCGTAGGAGAGTAGCCTTTTGACCAGCGCGTCGTTCATAGGCACTTCGGCGTGCGCCACGAGCTTAGTGCCGCGCTCTGTAACGGCTTGCATACCGAGCCAGTCCACAACGCTCTCCATTACGGTGGGGAAAAACTCGAATTCCAAATCGACGTATATTTCGTTGTAAAACTCAAGCTCCAGTTTTTCTATCAGCTTGCTTTCGAGCTTTACAAACCGTTTGCTTGTTTTTCTTAGGTCGGTTATTCGCGTCAGCTTGAACAGTCTAAAATCGCCGCGCAGCCTGCACATGGCGTAAATATACCATGCGCCTGCCTTAAATACAAGCGTGTACGGCTCTATAGTACGATAGGACACCGCGCCGCGCGCGTCGGTGTACTTAATCTCGGTGGCGCGGTTTTGTTCTATCGCCTCGGACAGCGTTTTTATTTTTGTTTTTATTCCCGCCGCTTGGCAGTCGTCGCAGTCGATGTACAAATCGGACTGCTTGATAACGTAATTGTCCTGCGCGCGCACGGCGTCCACGGCATTGAACTTTTCTATAAGCGCGAGATTGACCTTGTCGTCGTAAAGCGGCACCGTTTTGCCGAGCGCGTCCTTTATTCGCAGTGATTCCGCCTCGGTTATTACCGACTTGTCCAAGACGTAATCGTCGGCGAGGGAATACCCGCCGTGCAGTCCCGAAGTGGAAATTATGGGTATGCCGGCGTCGATAAGTTCCGTTATGTACCGCGACACGGTACGTTTGCTCACCGAAAACCGCTCGGCAAGGTAGTCGCGCGTGACTTTGCGTTTGCTCAATAATATCATTAATATTGCAAAAATAGTCGATTGCGACATATGTATATATCCTCTTTGACAATAAGTATAAGGTAAGAAAGGGGGAGTGTCAAGACAAAAATTTTTAAAAATGCAGTGATTTTAATTGTAATAATCTTCGGAGTATGTTAGAATATCGGTATAACTATAATTGTATTCGGAGAAACAATGGATAACGAAGAAAATGTAGTCGAACAAGAGCAGGCGCCCATAGAACAAGACGCCGCTCAAAGTGCGGAAGGCGAAAGCGCGCCCGAACAATCGGCGCCCGTAGCGGAAGAATCTACGGCTGCGGAAAAGCCCGCGGCTGAAGAGGTTGCCGAAACAGAGGACAAGCCGCAAGTCGACAAAAAAAACAAAAAAGCAAAAAAACAGCCGACGGTCAAAAAGACCGCTGAGCAAAAATCCAAGCTGTTCAGGATTATATACTATCCCGTTATAGCGGTGTTTGTATTGCTCATGCTCATCTTTTCGGCGGTGGACGGCGTAAGCGGTTACAGCCCTTCGGCGTACGGCGATAAGTATTACACTACGGTCAACGCTCACATCAAGCAGCTGTCGGTGACGCGCTCGTCTATGGCGGCGGACGGTGACGGCGGTGTGGACTATGCGCGCGACTATATCGTTTCCACGCTCACTGCCGGCGGATTTACCGAGGTAGAAGAGAGCAAGACGGAACGCGACGAATTGAATGGCGACAAGAACGAGCGCCAAACAACCGTTACCGATTGGGCTAAGGACGGAGAAACAAGAAAAGCCACCGTCACGGTGCAAACGTCTACGCTCGACTCTGATTTGCAGGACGAGCTTGGGCTTACCGAGCATTTGGTAGGCAAAAACATTTCCAACGTTATAGCGGCTATTCCGTCGACGAACAAGGCAAAGGCAGGCGCTGTGGTTATTACAGTGCGTTACGACAGCCGTACCGACACGACTGGCGCGGCGAGCAATGCCGCGTTTGTGGCGAACACAATGCAGTCGCTGATAGAAATAAACAAATCGGGCACCAAGTTCAAAAACGATATTATCGTGGTGTTCACCGAGGATTTGGATTACTCATACGGCGCGTATGCATTCTTTAATCTTTTCGAAGGCTTGGACGGTGTTGTAGCCCGTGCCAAAGCGGGCGTAAACCTCGATGCGTACGGCAACGGCGGCACGCTTGCGCTTACCGACGCGAGCGGCGCAGGGCTCGATTATATCAACGCATATTCAAAGGTTTCGGATAACGCGCTTAATTTGTCGGTCATTCCTTCGACATTGCCTGACGAATTGAAAAACCGTGATGCCGTTAAGGCGTTCGGCGATATTCCCGCGGTGCAGGTTGCCGTTCTCGGCGGGCTGGACGCGACCCAATCGTCGCTCGATACTGCGGGCGAAATATCCCAGTCGATTGTCAAGCAGCAGGCGAGGTTTGTAAAAGACTATATAGAGCAGTTCGGCAACAGCACTGATAAATACAGTGCAAAGTCCGATGATAATACCGCATACTTCTCGTATATCGACGGCGGTACTGTTGTGTACAACGCGGTTGCTGCGTACGTGGTGGGTGCGTTGATATTGGCGGTAGCGGTTGCGGTCGTTATCACAATGATATTCAAAAAGACGTTCTCGCTTAAAAATATGTTTATTGCTTTGGGCGTACAGCTGCTTGTCGTTATAAGCACGCTTGCGGCTATGGTTGCGGCATATTTCCTTGTAACGCTTATGCTTACAGGTTTCGGCGTACTGCCGTTGCAGGCGATTACGCAGCTGCATTACAGCAATGCGGGCATAATAATTGCCGCGATACTTGTTACGCTTGCCGCGTCGTTCGGATTTACCACGCTCTATAAAAAGCTGTTTAGGGTAACGTCGTCCGACGCAGTGCGCGGCACCGCGTGGCTGTTCGGGCTTGCGGGCGCAGTTATGAGCTTTGCTTGCCCCGCGTATTCGTATTTGACGTCGTGGCTGGGACTTACGCTCATGGCAGTTTTGCTGTTGTCGGTGTGCTTGCACAAAAAGTTCAAAGCAAAGTTCGGTTTCGGTATGGACAGGCTGTATTTGTATGTAATACCCGCTGCGCTGTGCTTGCCGCTTATTATGCCTACTATCACCGCATTGGCGGGAATCCTTCCGCTTGTGTTGTTGCCCGTGCTGTTTACTATGTTTACGGCGGTGCTCGGCGTAGGCGTTCCGTATTTGGACCGCTCTCAGCCCGTACTCGATAAGGTAGCCAAAAAGCTGCCTAAACGCACGATAAGAGTGGAGCGCGTAGTAACCGAAAAGGTGGAGGACCGTGCCAAAAAGGGTAAGTTCACCGAAAAAACGTTTAAGCGCGTGGAAAAAGAAAAGGTTGCTATCAACTACAAAAACTATTTCGGTATTTCCGTTGTTGCCGTACTCGGCATAGTTATTGCGCTGTTCTCGGGCGGTTTCGGAGTCAACTTTAACAAGACCTTAACCAACTACTATTCGTACAACGACGCTATCTACAACGACTCTCTTGTGTACGAGCTTACCGACGACGAACAAAAGGTGGTAGTCGGCGATTTGATGGCGTACAAGTTTATGCGCTATCATATCAGCGATCTCGAATGGGACGGCGCGAAAAACAGATACAGCAAGACTGTCGACTACAATATCAACGAGATAATAGCGCGTGAGCCGTCCGTTGTCAAAGACGGCAACAAGTACACGATAACCACGTTTGACGGCGCGCGTTCCAATGTTGTAATAACTATTCCGTCGGCGAGTTCGATCACTCGTATTACCGTCAAGGAATATTCCAAGGACGACGGTGACTACGAGGGCTACGTATACGACTACGAAAAAAGCGACCAAATAGTGTTGCGCCTGCCTTACGGCTTTGACACTTTGTTTACCCTCGAAATCGAGGGCGGCTCGCCGAGCAAGATAGAGTACGAGGAGTACAGAACGGTTGCCGAAGGCGATACCGTGCTGGACGCCTTGGACGAATGGAACTCGGTAAAGGGCGACGCGGATATGCAGGGCTTGCGCGCAGGTATAGTAATCAAGCGTACGCTCAGCGTATAACGCTTACAAGCAATACCATCCAAAAGACCGCACGCCAATGTGCGGTCTTTGCATTTGATATATAATTTTATTGTCGCCGCATACAATATTCGTATGCATAAATTACTGTTTTTAATTGCCCTCGATTTTTGTTATTGCAAGGCTTTCGTGCCGTCACGGGCTGTTTTAGGCTAAAAAACAGCCGATTTTTTGTGTTTATTTGCAATTTGGGGCATAAAAAGGTTGTCGAATAGTGGACAAATGCGAAAAAAATGTGATATAATTCTTTGGAAAGAATTCAGCGGAGGAATAAGAAAATGGCAGTAGCACGTAAGCCTAAGAACACATTAAAATTTTCACAACCGTCGTCGTGGTGGGGTAGTCGGTGGCGCGAGGGTTTGCCAATCGGCAACGGCGTAATAGGCGCCGATTGTTACGGCGGTGCGGCGTCCGACGTGCTTATGATTACGCATGGCGATTTGTGGTGGCAGGGCAAGGACTCTGCTCTTCAAGACGTGTCCGACAAAGTGCCCAACGTGCGCAAAAAGATTGCCGAGGGTGATTTTATCGGTGCGGAGAAAATTCTTTCCACCGAGCTCATTCGCAAAGGCTACAGACCGCAGCTTTCCTATCCGCTGCCGCTTTGCGATTTTGTAATAGACATGAAGGTAGACAAGGGCGCAAAGGAGTATTCCCGAACGCTCGATTTGGAAAGCGCGGAGGCGTCCGTATCGTTTAAGGACGGCGGCACGCGTTTTGAGCGCAACGCATTTGTTTCGCGTGCTCGCGACGTAATAGTGTACGAAATTACGCGCGTTGGACAAAAGAATATAGACGCTTGTTTCAAGTTTGCGCTGCATGACAAGTTTAACGCGCGTACACAGGTAGCTGTGTCCGCCACGCCTGAAAACGTAACAGGCAAGTGCGAAAACTACTGGCTGTATTTTTCGGCGCGTTCGTCGTCCGGTGCGGATTTCGGCGCGGTCGCAAAGATAAACTTTTTTGCGGGCAAGCAGGAGGTAGTGGGCGACAGCCTCGTCGTTACGGGCGCGGAAAAAATTCTTGTAATAATCAAGCCCTTTATCGAGGCGCAGCGCGACAAGGCGTGGAAGGACTGCAAAGCGTCCATAATGGAAATAAAGCTGCCTTACGACAAACTGTTGAAGGAGCATCAAGCCCTGCACCAAAAGCTGTTCTTTTCGGCGGAGGTCGATTTCGGCGCCGATCAAAGCGCGCGTGACGCGTTTGTCGACGGCGCGATAACCGAGGCTGTGCAAAGCGGCGAAACCAAATCGGCGCTGTTTGAAAAGCTGTGGGCGTACGGAAGATACCTTATGATTACAGGCTCTAAGCCCGAGGGTCGTCCGTTTGCGCCGTACGGGCTGTGGTGCGGCGACTACAAGGCGGAAAACGCGCAAATCAACGCCGCTGGCAATCTTCAAGCGGTATATGATATGACGCAAGCGGGCAATCTTAACGACTTTGCCGAAAGCGTGTTCCACTTGTATGAATCGGTAATGCAACAGCTCAAGCTCAACGCGTCACGTTTGTACGGCTGCCGCGGAATATTCGTGCCGTATACTATGTCGCCGTCCACGGGCTATCCCGGTGATATAAACGACGCCATGATACACTTTACCGGCGTTGCGGGCTGGCTGGGCAATTTGTTCTATGATTACGCGTTGTATACCAACGACCAAAAGTTTTTAAAGACGCGCGCGCTCCCGTTTATGAAAGAGGCGGCAACATTCTACGAAGAGTTTTTCAAGCTTGTAGACTTAAAGTACTACGAGTCCACGCCGTCGTATTCGCCGTTCTCCACACCGGGTAACTTGACCAATACCGAAAACAAGACGAGCGTTTTGGCATCGGCAGTTGTTTCGGCGGAAAACCACGCCGTCGCCGCCAACGCTACGGTAGACTTTGCTATTGCAAGGAGCCTTCTTACCAACCTTATCGAGGGCAGCAAAGCCGCGGCAATGAACAAGGCGGAGATTATCAAGTGGGAGGATATGCTCAAAAAGATGCCTCCGTACAAGTACAACAACGACGGCACCGTAAGCGAGTATATAGACGAGCGTTGCACCGACAATCCGTGCGCGCCGTCGCTGGCAATGTATTATCCCGTATATCCCGACTACCGCAGCCGTGACAATATAGAGCTTAACAAGAGCTATGCTGCCACCGCCAAAAAGAAGAGCCTTACCGCGCGTGAGAACATGAGCGCGGACGTCTTGGCAGGGTATGCGCAGGTGTTTGCGCGGCTGTGCGACGGCGATCAGCTGTACGATCAAATAAACGCGCTTGTGCGCGGCATGGCAATGAACAACCTTATGTTCGCATCCGACGACTGGCGCGGCATGGGCAGTGGCAAGCACGGCTTGTGGGCGCAGCCCGTACCGTACGTAAACGTAATGGTGTCAGGCGCGCTGCAAGAGGCTTTGGTACAGTCCACGCCCACGCTTATACACTTGCTGCCCGCAGTGCCTGCGGAAATGGGCAAGGGCGCGCTGTCAGGTTTCCAAACAAGAGCTGGCGTCGAGGTTTCGGCAATGGAATGGGATATTCCGCGCGGCACGCTCAGCGTAAAGCTAAAAGCCAAGCGCGCTACAACAATAGACATACAACTGCCCAAGACAGCAAAGCCGCCCAAAAAGGTGGACGCGCAAAAGTTCGACGACTTGCGCGGCTTGCTCATCGGGCTCAAGCTTGCTGCAAACAAGGTTGTGCAGCTGGACATTAAGTTCTAAGCAAAAAAGATTTATCAAAAAAACCGACGTGAGTTGCGCTCAGGTCGGTTTTTTCGTGTCGGAAGAGTTGGTGTTTTTTCTGTATTCGGACGGGGTAACGCCGAACTTGTCTGAAAACGCGCGGGAAAAGTACGACAAGTTTTCAAATCCGCAATCAAACGCTATATCGGTTATTCGGTCGGTGGTGAGCGAAATCGCGTTTGCGGCAACGTTAAGCCTAAAGTCTATCAAGTATTCGGTAAAGCTTTGTCCCGTCATGCTTTTGAAAATCTTCATAAAATGACTGCACGAATATGCGCAAATATCGGCGGCGGTCTTTACCGTTATGCGTTCGCCGTAGTGCCGACGGACGTATAACAGCACCTTTTTGAGTTTGTCGTAATTGTCGGCGTCAACCGCTTTGCCGACGGTCAGGGGATGAGAAAACGCGATTATATGGTGCAGTGCGGCAAACAGCGCCGATTTGATTATCAGTTCGTTACCGTTTTCGGCATGTCGGCTTTGTATAAGAGTGGTCATGTACGGCGCTAACAGCTTGTTAAGCTCGCAGCCGTTCGGTACATATATCATAGGCGAAATCTCGTTGCGGTACAGCGGCTCAAAGTATTTTTTGCGGCAAATATCGTCCGCTCCGTCAAGCACAGACAGCGAAAAAAGAATATTGTAGTATTTCATAGCGCAATTATCCTTGCGCTCTATCGCGTGTACGGTTTGCATCGGCACAATCACAATGTCGCCGCGCGAAACATTGTAACGCGACGATTGTACCGTCACTATTCCTTGTCCGCTCTCGACGGATATTAACTCCATTTCGTCGTGCCAATGCAGGGGAAACGAATGAATATATTGCGGTATGTCGCCCTTGTATACCGTGAACGGGAACTCGATTTGCCCGTGTGTTTTGGTTTCGTGAAAAGCTATGTCTTGCATGATTGCCTTTTTAATAGTATTGTGTTAATATTTAAGCGTATACTGTAAGTATTATACACTGTTTAATAGTATAATGCAAATAATCGAAACATACATGGAGATAAATTATGAACGTTTATGCAATACGCCACGACGCGATAACAGGCTGCTATGCGTATGACGAAAACACACTGATAATAAAACTCGAAACGGGCAAGGACGTGACCGCCGTAAACGTGTACGCAAACGATCCGTACGTCGGTGAATTCGGCGAGAGATGGAAGGGCGACAAAATCGAAATGGAGCGCGTGGCGGAGCTTAAAAATACGCTTGTTTGGCAGGCGTCGGTTACGCCCAAGTATAAGCGTTTGCAGTACTATTTCGAGATAACGAGCGGCGACGAAAAGCTGTATTTGTTTGAAGACGGTATACAATCGAGCGGCGACGGCAAGCGCGGCACAATAGTGCAGTATTTCAAATATGCTTGGCTCAATCCCGCCGACGTATGCGTTGTGCCTAAGTGGGCGGAGGACGTCGTTTGGTATCAAATTTTTCCGGACAGGTTTTGCCGCTCCGATGCGGGCAATAAAGGCGGGCTAAAAATCTTGCCTTGGGGCAAAGAGGACGGCGCACGATTCTACGATTTTTACGGTGGGAATCTACGCGGAATTAGCGACAGGCTGGAGTATATAAAGGACCTCGGCATAGGTGGACTGTACTTGACGCCTATAATGCGCTCGGACACCAATCATAGATATAACGTTCATGATTACACGCTTGTCGATCCCGAGCTGGGCAGCGAGGACGACCTGAAGGAACTGATTGCCAAGGCGCACAGCTTGGGGCTTAAGGTAATGCTCGACGCTGTTTTCAATCACTGCGGCAGGGAATTTTTCGCTTGGCGCGACGTTATGGAAAACGGCAAAAAGTCCAAATATTACGATTGGTTTTTTATAAACGACGAGCAGTTTGACAGGTCGGGCAACAGCACCAAGGACGGGCGGTATTATTCGTTTGCTTTTGCGGCGTATATGCCTAAGCTAAATACCAACAATACAGAGGTGATGAATTACTTTATAGATATTTGCAAGGGCTGGGTTGCGCTCGGTGCGGACGGAATACGGTTTGACGTGGGCAACGAAATTTCGCACGCGTTTTTGAAAAAGCTCCGTCTTGAGCTTAAAGCGATAAAACCCGATTTGTACTTGCTGGGCGAGATTTGGCATAGATCGTTGCCGTGGCTTTTGGGTGACGAGTACGACTCGGTAATGAACTATCAGTTTTTGGAAAGCGTAAACGATTTTATGGTGGACAAGTCGGAAACGGCGCAAGACTTGATGTATGCGCTTAACGAGGCGTACAGCCTTTATTACAAGCAAATAAACGGCGTGCTGTTCAATATGCTCGACAATCACGATGTAGACCGCGCCGTCACGCGTTGTGGGTCGGTTGACGGACTGCTGCAAGAGCTGACAATGCTCATAACCATGCAGGGCAGTCCGTGCATTTACTACGGCACGGAAATCGGCATGGGCGGAGAGTTAAAAGAATCGCGCAACAGGCGGTGTATGGATTGGGACGGCATAGAAAGCGGAAAATACGACAAAATAATTTCCGAGTTTAAAAGTATTGTCGCATTGAAAAAGCTTTTTTCGCAGTTCAAGGATGGCAATATCGAATGGAATGTCGGCGCAAATCGAATAGTCAATTATGTATGGAAAAATTCACAAGGCAAGCGTTTGGCGGTGTATTTAAACGCGTCCGAAACAAGCATTGACATAGCTATTGACAAGCCGATTGCTTACAGTCGATTGCTGGACGGCAGCACGCTGCGCGCCGGCGGCATTGCGGTTTTGTGCGGGTGACGCTATGGAAATGCCCGATATTTTGACGGTAAACGACAAGCGGTATCGCGTAATAAAATTGCTCGGCAAGGGCAAGGGCGGGTATTCGTACCTCGCTACCGACGGCGAGCAAAAATACGTGGTCAAGCAAATTCACCATGAGCCTTGCGAATATTACAGTTTCGGCGACAAGCTCAAGTCCGAGCTTGACGATTACGCGCGGTTAAAGGCGGTTGGTATTCCCGTCCCAAACTTAATCGACGCGGATATTGCAGGCGAGCGCATTGTAAAGGAATATATAGACGGCAAAACGGTGAGCGAGTGCATAATAGACGGAGAGATGAAAGAGGACTATTATGCGCAAATAAAACAAATGTGCCGACTTTTGTATGCGGCACATTTAAACATAGATTATTTTCCTACGAATTTTATCGCGAGCGGCGGTAAATTGTACTATATAGATTACGAATGTAACAGCTTCTGCGACGAGTGGAATTTTGAAAATTGGGGGATAAAATATTGGTCGGATACTCCCGAATTTCGCAAGCACTTTTGCGCGGGGAACTGATATATTATAACAGCGTTTTTACAAGGTCGTCCATATCGTACAGCGCGGGCTTTGCCGACAAAAGGAAATCCGCGGCTTTATATGCGCCTGCCGCAAACAGTTTGCGGGAGCGCGCCGAGTGCGATATTGTGACTATTTCGTCCTCGCCGTAGAATCCGATTTCATGTTCGCCGACAACGCCGCCACCGCGTACCGAGGTGATGCCTATTTCGCCGTGGGTGCGCTTGCCTTCGCGGTTTATCACTTGATTGTCGCGGGAGGAGAGTGCGTCGGCAAGCAACAGCGCCGTGCCCGACGGATTGTCCAGCTTTTGGTTGTGATGCTTTTCGACTATCTCTATATCGAACATATCGCCGAGTACGGCTTTTGCGGCAAGCGCCGCCGCCTTGGTTGCGGCAATGCCCAGACTCATGTTGCCCGAACGGAATACGGGCACTTTTTTCGCCAGCAGTCCTATGGCGTGTAACTCGCTTGCGTTATAGCCGGTTGTAGCAATCACCACGGGCTTGCGAACGCGTTCGGAAAGTCCGATAATGGGTGACAGCAGGTACGGATTGGAAAAGTCTATAATCACGTCGAAATCTACGTCGATGTCGTTTGTGTCGTTGTATACGGGAATATCTCCGCCGCGCGGAGCTTTGTCAAATCCGCCCACAACGGTATAACCGTAGTCGGCGGCGCTTTGCATAAGCATTTTGCCCATCTTTCCGTCAATGCCGAAAATAAACGCTTTTTTCATTATATCAACTCCAGTTCGCGCATAGTCGCTTTCAAAAGCTCGACGTGCTGCGGCTCAAGCTCGGTGAGCGGCAGGCGAGGCGCGCCCACTTCCATACCGATGAGCTGCATAGCCTTTTTTACGGGAATGGGATTAACCTCGCAAAACAGCGCGGAGATAAAATCGTTAAGCTTAAACTGCAATGCCTGCGCCTCGGTAAATTTGTTTTGCAGGCACAGCTTGCACAGCTCGCTCATAAGCTGCGGTGCGGGGTTTGCCGCAACGGAGATTACGCCCTTGCAGCCCATAAGCATAGCAGTGGCGGTTATGCCGTCGTCGCCGCTGTACATACTAAGTCCCGTTTGGGCGCAAACCTTTGCGGTGTTTTGGAACTGATCGATGTTGCCGCATGCCTCTTTTATGCCGACAATGCCGTCTATTGCGGAAAGCGCTTTGACCGTTTCGGGCAAAATGTTTACGCCCGTGCGCGACGGAACATTGTACGCTATTACTGGGATGTTCGCTTTGGCTACAGCCTTGTAATGCTCGATAATGCCGCGCTGTGTGCATTTGTTATAGTATGGCGTAACAACAAGTACGCCGTCGGCGCCCAGTCGTTTTGCCGTGCAAGCGTGGTCGTAGGCGGTAGCAGTGCTGTTGCTGCCCGCGCCGACAATTACGGGCACGCGCTTTTTTGTTTGCGCAATTATAAACGCGGTAGCCTTTTCGTACTCCGCGGCGGACGCCGTTGCAGGCTCGCCCGTCGTGCCGAAGGGGATGAGCGCGGACACTCCGCCCGCGATTAAGTGCTCTATGTATTTGTCGAGTACGGCATAATCGATGTTTCCGTCCTTGCCGAACGGCGTTACCATTGCCGCGCCTACGCCCGTAAACAGTGTCATAATTTTACCTCTGTAATCAGTATGTTCGATTGTCTGACGTTATTCGCCTTTGAGCAAAAGCTCGGCTATTTGCACGGCGTTGGTTGCCGCGCCCTTGCGTATGTTGTCGGCTACTACCCAAATGTTAAGCCCGCTCTCTACCGACTCGTCCTGCCGCACGCGCCCGACAAAAACCTCGTCGCGCCCTTCGGCGTCCAGCGGCATAGGGTAGGCGTTGTTTTGCGGATCGTCGCAAACGATAACGCCGTTGGCATTGCGCAGCACGTTTAGCGCGCTCTCGCGCGTCACGGGTTTTTCAAACTCTATGTTAATGCTTTCGCTGTGACCGTAGTACACGGGCACGCGCGCTGTGGTGGCGGTAATGCGCAAAGATTGATCGCCGAAAATCTTGCGTGTTTCGTTTATCATTTTCAATTCTTCTTTGGTGTAGCCGTTTTCGGTAAATACGTCTATATGCGGAAGAATGTTGTGCGCTATTGCGTGCGGGAACTTTTTGGGCGGTGCGCCTTTTTCTCCGTCCTCGAGATCGAGTATGCCTGCTTTGCCCGCGCCGGACACGGCTTGGTATGTAGAGTATACGATACGCTTTATTCTAAACGCGTCGTGGAGCGGCTTTAACGCGACCACGGCTTGAATGGTGGAGCAGTTGGGGTTTGCTATTATGCCGCTGTGCGTAAACGCCGCTTGCGGGTTGACCTCGGGCACGACAAGCGGCACCGATTTGTCCATACGCCACTGCGACGAATTGTCTATAACGACGCAACCGTTTTGAGCAAAAAGGGGAGCGAACTTTTTGGACACTTCTCCACCCGCCGAAAACAACGCTATTTCCGCGTCGCAGTTATTTACGTTTTGCTCGGTAAGCTCCTGCACAACGTAGCTTTTGCCCATAAACTCAACGCTCGACCCTGCGCTATTTGCCGAGGCGAACAGCGTTAGCTCTTTTATGGGGAATTTACGTTGCTTTAATACTTCCAGCATGGTACGCCCCACAAGCCCGGTAGCGCCCACAACGGCTACGTTTTTATACATAATTGCCTCCGTCTTTATCTTAGCAAAACGCGCGCGCAAAAGTCAAGTAATTAAACATGTGTAATGATTTTGTAATTTTTAAAAATCGACTCTTTTTACTTGAAAACATAACGTAAAGGTGATATACTGGTAATATGGACGAGCAGTCTTTACAGTATCTTACGTCTACGCGGCGCAAGCTGCACGCTATGGCGGAGCTATCGGGCGCGGAATATAACACGTCCGCCTTTATAGTGGAGGAGCTGAAACGCTTTGGGTACAAGCCCAAAACTATAGGCACGGGCGTGTATTGCGACGTGGGGCGCGGCAACAAAAGACTTGCGTTCCGCGCGGATATTGACGCGCTGCCTATATCGGAGGACGTTGCCGTGACCGGCATGGGCGATTGCGCCGCCGATGGCGTGATGCACGCATGCGGGCACGACGGGCATACCGCCAATTTGCTCAACGTCGCAAGGATAGTAGGCGGCAAGAGCAATGTGCCGCTCAGGTTTATATTCCAGTTCGACGAGGAGGTTGCCGGCGGTGGTGCCGTTATGATAGAAAACGGCGTGCTTGACGGCGTTGAGGAGGTGTACGCACTGCACCTTTGTCCCGAGCTCGAACAGGGCAAGATAGGTTATTGCTACGGCGCAATGTTCGCGGGCTGCTGCGAATTCGATATTAACTATGCCGGCAAGTCGGGGCACTGTGCGAGTCCCGAGTGTTGCGCGGACGCGGTGCGGTCGGCTGTATACGTTGCATCCGAGGCGTATAGGCTTGCCAAGGAGCACAATCTTCAGCTCAACCTCGGTAAGATGGCGGGAGGATATGCCCGCAACATAATATCGGACGACTGCAAGCAAGAATATACCGTCAGGTTTTACGACCCGTCCGCGTGCGAAAGCTTTATGATAGCCGTCGAGCGCGCAGCGTTATGCGGAGACGACCAAAACGGCACGTCGCATACGATTACGACACAAGCGGTTTACCCGCCGCTTAAAAACCACGCGCTTGCGGTGGACAGGGTGCGCAGCCTTATGGGCGAAAAATGCGTAGCGGTACCGCCGCGCAACACCGCCGAGGACTTCTCTAATTTTTTGGAAACCGCGACGGGCTGCATGGTTTGGCTGGGAACAAAGGCGGAAGGACATACCTCGCCGTTGCACAGCAAAACCTTTTCGTTTGACGAAAATGCGCTGCTCACGGGGACCGAGCTTTTTATTAAACTAATAGAGTCTTACAAGGCGTAAACAGGAGATTTTATGGCAAAAGCGGAAAAAAAGAAAAAGAAGGGCATTGTTCATAAAATGATGTTCGGCAACGAGGACAGACCCGACCTCACGCCCGAACAGCTAAATATGTCCAAGTGGGCAATGTTCAAGTTTATATTTATCAATCGGTTTGGCACGACTGTGTTGTTGAACATACTTACTATGCTGTTTGCCTTGCCGGCGATAGCCGTCATGCTGTTGTTTTACTTAAACTCGTCGGTCGCGGCGGGATTTATACCGTATTCGTCCAACATAGGAATAGGTTATCCCGTGGTGAGTGACGCGGCAAGTCTCGGCGTTATAAGCGACTTTACGTACAGTATTACCGAGTTTCTTATTATGGTGCCGTGCATTGCGATATTCGCGTTGGGTCTTGCGGGCAATTTGTACGTTATACGTAAACTCATATGGCATGAGCCGACGCGCACAATAAAAGACTTTTTCCGCGGCATCAAAAAGTGCTGGCTGGGCGCGATATTCATGGGCATATTGTTCGGGCTTGCATTACTGCTTGTCGTGTTTTCGGCGGGGTACTTTGACGCATTCAATTTGTCGGTGGCGTACAAAGCGGTGATGCTCACTATATCTATAGTCCTGCTTGTGTTTATGATTATTTTTGCGTCATTCTTTATGACTCAAAATGCGGCGTTCAAGATGCGCCCCATGGTGCTTATACGCAATTCCGCATTGTTCGTATTCGGCGCTTTCATTCAGTCCGTAATATTTATCGGCATAGGACTTGCGCCCGTGTACTTAATGTTTATCCCTGGCATAACAATGCTTTTGGTGATAATCTATATGTTTGTCGGATTTTCGTTCAGCACGATTGTTATATCGTTGTTTTGCCACTTTTGCTACGAAAAGTTTTTGTACGACAAGGTTACGGACAAGCCGTCCGCGGTGTACAGTAAGCGTGAGCGCGACGTGTTGAACGAAACGGAGCGCGCCAAAAAGAAACAGCCTACTGCATACAAAAACCCCAAAAAGCGTAAAAAGTCGATTGACGAGGGCTCGTCCATAACGCCGCTTACACCTACGTTCCGCCGTGAGGATTTGGAACGTTTGCAGCGCGAGCATGAGCAAATTATGCGCGAGGGCGAGGACGATGACGAGCCTGTCGCCGATGACGTGCAGTTAGATACGCAAGAGCAACAAGACACCAGTGACGGAAAAAACAGCGATTGATAAAAAAGTTTAACACAAACGGCGCCGTTGCGCTATATAAACGCGAGTTTGCCGATTGCATGGAATGTTGCGATTACGAAGGCGCAGCTGACAAGCTCCTCAAATTTTCGGAATCAAAAAGCAACCCGAATTTCCATTCGGCAATGGGTGTGCTGTATCTTTTGATGACTCAAAACAGCGAGGACAGAGAGCTGCTGCCTTTGTCTTTTCGCGAGTTTATGATGCACTTGATTGCGCACCCCGACAGTCGCAATACATACCGAAATTTGCTTGCCGTGGCGATACTCCGCCACGACCCCAATTCCATCGCCGAAATAAGCGAGTTTATATCACGGCGCGGCTATGACGTAAAGGAATTTGTGGACGAGCTGTCCGAATACGGTCTTGATATATTCAACGACGACACCATGTATATAGACTTGGACGGAATGTTCACATCCGTCGATTACGGCGAAATCGCCGACGAAATGTTCATAGGCGACACAGACGGGAATATTGACGAAAGCGCGGCAGCACCTATTAAGTCCGCCGAAACGCCTGACAGTTCCAAGTCAAAGATTATCAAGTTTAAGGGCAGCAACCTCGGCGAAAAAGCGAAAAAGACGACGCCGTCGGGCAATATTATCCGCTTGAAAAATGACGAGCCTATCGAAGAGCTTATCAATCCGAGCGATATGTTCGACGTGATGATGCAGCTTGTTCGCGGCGAGGAAGAAAATAATATCGACGCGAATGTTGTCGCGGACGACTTTTTGGCGGCGGGCGAGGAAAGCGGACCGTCCGACCTTTCCGCAAAGATGGCGCTACGCCGTGCGCAAAGCCTGTGTGTAAACGGGGATTACGAAAAAGCGCTTGATGCGCTTGATGCAATAGATCGCGACACGGGCAGGCTGTACTACTGCGGGGAGTGTGTGCGCTCCAATATCATGGTTGACCTTAACAGGTATGACGAGGCGCAAGCCGCGCTCGACCGTGCGTTCGCCGTTGTGCCCGACGGCGCGCTTGCGGGTACGCTGCAATGCTCGCTGTACGAGATTATCGGCGAAACCGAAAAGATTCCCGAAACGCTCAAAAGGATAGAGGTGACGGACTATGTGGATTCCGACCATGTGTACAAGGCGCTCAGGTTTGCCGTAAAGTACTGCACGCCCGCGGACGCGTTAAAGCTGGTCGAGGACTATATAGACGAATTTAATTCGTTCGATTTGCGTTCGGTATACGCGCAAATGCTGTACAATTCGGGCGACAAGGCGGCGGCGGTAAAAGAGCTTAGGCTTTTATCGCGCATACAGTACGACGATTTCAACGCACAGTATTATTACCTGATGTCCAAAGCGGGCGTGGACAAAATGCCGCTGGAGGACGAAACGCCGCAAAAGGTGCTGGGTCTACTGGTGGACAATATGATAGCGCTCGTTCATTCGGAGCTATTTACTTCGGGCAATGAGATAATAGAGAGCGAGGCGTTCACGTACGGGCTGGAGGTGTTTTTGACATTGGAGTTCCGTCACACGCGCAGTGTTGTCAAGGTCATGTTCGAAACGCTCGATATACTTGCAAGCGATAGGCGGCTGGAAACGCAAATGCGCAACGCACTTGTATCGCCGTACGTGGAGGAGCTTGTAAAGGCGGTAATACTCGGCAAGCTGCTCGGCGCGACAAACGGCAAGACCGAATTTTTGACCGAGCTGTCGTTTTGTCCCATATCGGGCGAAACGGTGCCTAAAGCGGGCGAGGATTGCAGTGATGGATATTATACGGCGTATGCATTAACGCTTATGTGCTGCCGTAAAGCCCTGCCGTTTTTGATTGATTACCATCAAAAGATACGGCAGGATATGTCGGATGCAAACTTTGGCGGGCGCGACGTTGCCAACTTTTTGTGGCGCACGGTAAAAGCTAAGTTCAAGTACAACGACAAAGATATAGACGAGCGACTGCACTATGCGCTCGGCTACGACACCAAGGCGCAAGCTAATGCGGCGTACAAGATGATGGCGTCCGTTTTGCCCAAGCCGTAGTGCGATAAACAAAATATCAGTAAAGGTGGTTACTATGGAAAACAATGAAATGTACTTTATCGATTTCGATAAGCTTTTTGAAAACTATGCCGACAAGTATTATGCCGCGCACGAGGACGAATACGATTCGCCCGACGATTTTGCACGCGACCTTGACAAGATATATCACGAATGGGCAACCTCGCCGCAGGACGTGATCGGGGGAATATCGCCGAGCGAATTTTTCAATCGCATTCCCACGGACGAGCTTATAGATATATTAAAGGGCTCATGCGTGGGCGACAACAATCCCAACTCGCTGCTGTTCGACAGAATAGCAACCGAGCCGGAATTACTGGGCGACCTTGTCGAGCTTGCAAAGACCGCAACCGACGAAAAGCTTTTGCTGGTATTGTTAAGCTTGATTAATGAGCTGGGCGGCGCGAGCAATGAGTTCTATATGAACATGGTGGAGCGCGATATTGACGCGTGCGTAAAGGAAGAATGTATCGAGGCGCTGTGCGACCGTGCCGACGAAATTAAGGAAGAATTGCTTAGGCGCGCGCAAAGCTCGGACGATATAGGCAAGATGGAAATGTACGCCGAGCCGCTCACGTTTTGCGACGTCGGCGACGATAGAATACTTGATTTATTGCGCACGCTTTTGGCGTCCGACCCTAACGTGGCGTACGTGGCGGCGCTTATAGGCAGGTACGGCGACGACCGCGCTTGCGCCGACCTTTACAAGCTGCTTGACGATTGCGACTATGCCGAGTTCTTGGAAATCCGAAACGCCATAGAAACGCTGGGCGGCTCCGTGGACGCGCATTACCGCGATTTTTCCGCCGACCCGCTGTACCAAGCGATAAAGGGCAAAAAGTAGATTAAGTACTTTACTTTTGTCATTCCGATCAACGCGAGGAATCTCAACATATTTTAATTAAAATATCTCGAAAACGGCTTGCATACAATAAAGTATGTTCAAGTCGTTTTTGCGTTCAATATCGGTATCAATGCTGATAGTGGGGACGGTTATCGGCGCGGGGTTTGCGTCGGGTAGGGAAGTCGTAACCTTTTTCGGCGCAGTGCCCAACGTGTTTATCGCGCTTATTGCGGGCGCTATGGTCTTTGCGTGTTCGGTGCTGTTTTTGTTTGTCGGGCGGCGGGTGCAAAAGACGGACATGGGCGAGGTCAACGGCGCTGTGTTCGGCAAGGTGCGCCCGATTGCCGACGTGTTTATGCTGTTCAATTCGGTGACGGTGTTGGGCGCAATGCTTGCGGCAACGGATAGTCTTGCCGCCGAGTTTATCAATATCCGCCCGCTCGCATCGATAATTTTGGGACTGCTGTGCGCGTGGATAGCCGTAAAGGGATTAAAGGGCGTAATCAAGGCAAACGCCGTGCTTGTGCCGATTATGATAGTGTTTTTGTGCGCTTGTACGCTGTCCGCCATAGACTTTCCGCTAAGATCGCAGGGCGGCAGCATAGATGCGTACAGCATAATTTTGTACGTGGCAATGAATATGATACTGGGCGGCGGGGTGCTTACTACCGTGCATAAGCTTTCCCCGCGCGAAATACTGTTGTCGTCCGCGATAGCGTCGCTGATTATAGCGGGACTTTTGGTGTGCATAATGGGCGCGTTGCAGTCTTGTGCCGCGGCGCATGCCGATATGCCGATGCTGCTGATTGCGCTAAAAAGCGGCAGGGTAATGTATATGGTAAGCTTGCCCGTCATAGCCGCATCAATATTCACAACAATGCTTTCGGCGTTTAAATCGGTGTACGATTACATTCACGGCTTTGTAAAGAACAAATTAATATCCGCAGGCATAGTGCTTGTCGGCGGACTGGCTGTCGGCGCGCTCGGTTTTACTTCGGTAGTGAATATGCTGTACCCGATAACCGGCGCGATAGGAATGCTGTATATAGCGTGCAACTGCTGGTTCTTGATCCGCACGCGCGTAAAAACCAAAGTGAAAAGGAAGGCGCGCCGCATCAAGACCAAGGTGTGCAAATCGAGTTAGAATATATACGGCATTCGATTTTTGCGAGTGCCGTTTTCTTTTGCTTGAAAAATGTTTTGTATTATGGTATAATTTTACTATATTTTATTAAAAGCATAAAGGAGATAATGATATGGCGAATTTAATTATTTACTATTCGAGGAAAGGTCAAAATTACTGGAACGGCAGCATTAAGGATTTGAAAAAGGGCAACACGGAAATTGTTGCTGAATTCATTCAAAAAGCCGTAGGCGGTGATTTGTTCGAGGTCGAAACGGTAAAACCGTATTCGCAAGATTATTATGAGTGCATTGACGAGGCGCAAAAGGAGCTGCGCGCAGGAGCTCGTCCCGAACTTAAACGCTATCCCGAAAATTTAGAAGGCTACGATATAATTTTTGTCGGCTATCCAAACTGGTGGGGAACAATGCCCATGGCAATGTTTACGTTACTCGAAAAATACGATTTATCGGGTAAAAAGATTGTGCCGTTTTGCACCAACGAGGGCAGCGGCATGGGATCGAGCGAGCGCGATTTAAAGAAAATTTGCGTCGGCGCCGAGGTCGCAAAAGGTTTGGCTATCCACGGCGCTGAATCGGCACAGTCCGAAAAGCAAGTTGCCGAGTGGGCAAAAAGAAACATTTAATAAAATTCAAGGAGAAATAAAAAAATGGAATTTGTAACGTTAAACAACGGCATAAAGATGCCAAAGCTCGGTTACGGTGTATATCAGGTCGATCCTGCCGAATGTGAGCGTTGCGTTCTCGACGCAATCTCCGTCGGATACCGTTCTATAGATACCGCACAGGCGTATGCCAATGAGGAGGGCGTAGGCGCGGCAATCAAAAAGTGCGGCGTAAAGCGTGACGAACTGTTCATAACCACAAAGGTTTGGATTAGTAACGGTGGATACGAAAAAGCTAAGCGGTCCATAGATGAATCGTTAAAAAAATTGCAAACGGATTATATAGACCTGATGCTTATTCATCAGCCGTTCAACGATTACTACGGCAGTTACCGTGCTATGACCGAATGTTATAAGCAGGGCAAAATTCGCGCAATCGGCGTATCAAACTTTTATCCCGACAGACTGATAGATATTTGTCAGTTTGCGGAGGTCACGCCTGCTGTCAATCAAGTGGAAACGCACGTATTCCATCAACAGCAAAAAGCACACGAAATTATGGATAAGTACGGCGTAAAACACCAGTCTTGGGGACCGTTTGCGGAAGGGCGAAAGGATTATTTTGTCAATCCTGTTCTTGTGGAAATCGGCAAAAAGTACAATAAAACATCGGCACAGGTAGCCCTTCGTTTCTTACTGCAAAGCGACGTTATAGTAATTCCAAAATCGGTACGCAAATCGAGAATGGAGGAAAACTTTAACGTGTTCGATTTTGTTTTAACGGACGCGGATATGAATGCCATTCGCGCACTTGACGAAAATTCGAGCGCGTTTTTCAGCCATTACGACCCCGATACCGTAGAATTTTTGACGGGACTCGGCAAATGAAAAGAAAGTTCAGGCTTACGATAGACGGAAAAATCTATCACGCCGAGATGATTGATAATCCGCTTGTCGAGCAAATTGCAGCAATGTGTCCATTTGAGCAAACGTACCGTCGCTATACCGAACACGAATATTATACGGAATTGCCCAAGCCTACTTCGCAGGAAGGTTGCATGTTGGAAGCAATGGCAAGAAAAAATCAAATTGGTATTTTCACGGCTGGAACGCGTTTACGATTTTGTTCGGCGATTGCAATACGTCGCCGTTCAAGGTTGTACATCTCGGCGATATGGTTGAAGACGTAACGGCACAGCTCAAAAATTCGGGCGCAACCGTAAAAATTTTATGCGAGGTTGACGAGTAATGGATATAACCGAAAAAGCAAAAAATTACCACGAAAAAATGTTTCCAAATTATCAATCGAAGTTTGCCGAAACCGATCCCGAATTTATAGAGCGCTTTGATAACTTTGCCTTTGACGAGGTGGTAAACAGCGACGATTTGGACGATATGACGCGTTTTACGGCAATACTCGCAACGCTTATCGGTTGTCAGGGAATAGACGAATATAGGGCAATGCTGGGCGCAGCGCTTAACTTTGGCGTGACGCCTGTTGAGGTAAAGGAAATCGTTTATCAATCGGTTGCATATCTCGGCATCGGCAGGGTGTTTCCTTTTCTTAAAGCAACTAACGAGGTGTTGGTTGAAAGGGGCGTAACGTTGCCGCTACAAGGACAAGCCACGACTACGACAAATGACAGGCTTACCG
>CAMWLQ010000020.1 GCA_947175195.1 uncultured Clostridia bacterium
ACCTCGCCTATCTTGTGCACCTTGCCGGTGTAGAACAAAATACGCTCGGACGTAGTGGTCTTACCGGCGTCGATGTGCGCCATAATACCAATGTTTCGCGTGTTTTCCAATGCAAATTGTCTTGCCATAATATTTAATCCTCTAAAAAGGTGTATATGTGGGGTTGAATTCGGAATTCGGAATTATGAATTCGGAATAAAACATTAGCTTGAAATTGCAACCAAGCCGTTTTCGGTGCATAGGCGCGGCATAGACAAGGCAAGCGATGGCGGCGCGACGGGCGCGCAGACCCACCTACGTAACCGAGCGCCGACAGATGCTTAACGCCGTATATGCCGATGCATATGTGCCGAAAACTACCAGCGATAGTGTGCGAACGCTTTGTTCGCCTCCGCCACTCTGTGCATTTCCTCTTTGCGCTTTACAGCCGCGCCGGTATTGTTGTACGCGTCCAAAAGCTCACCCGCAAGCCGCTCGTTCATCGTTTTTTCGCCGCGCTTGCGTGCGAACATGACTATCCAGCGGATAGCGAGCGTTTGCTGACGGTCGGCACGAATTTCCAGCGGTACCTGATAGGTAGAGCCGCCGACACGACGTGCCTTAACTTCAAGTTGCGGTTTGACGTTTGCCATTGCTTGGTTAAACACGTCAACCGGTTCGAGCGACGTCTTTTCCTTAATAATATTAAAGGCGTCGTATACTATAGCCTGAGCCGTACCCTTTTTGCCGTCAAGCATGATTTGGTTGACAAGCTTGGTCACGACCTTGCTGTTATAAATAGGGTCGGGTAAAACGTCCCGTTTGGGGACCCCACTTCTTCTGGGCATGATTATCTCCTTATTCGATTATTTTAGCGCAAACGCGCTGTGGTTGAAACGCCAAAGCAAATAGCTAAAAACGCTTGTCCGTATTAAACGGAAAAACGCTTAATTATTTTGCTTTTTTGGCGCCGTACTTTGAGCGAGCTTGCTTGCGCTTTGCCACACCCGCAGTGTCTAACGCACCGCGAATGATGTGATACCGCACACCCGGCAAGTCCTTCACTCTGCCGCCACGGACAAGCACAACCGAATGTTCTTGCAGGTTGTGACCTATGCCGGGAATGTAGACCGTACCTTCCATCTTGTTTACAAGACGCACACGAGCGATCTTGCGCAAAGCGGAGTTGGGCTTTTTAGGCGTAGTCGTAGTCACCGAAAGGCATACACCGCGCTTTTGGGGATTGTTATCGAGAATAGGGCTCAAAGACTTATACTCGACCTTTTGACGACCTTTCCTAACGAGCTGGTTGATCGTAGGCATTGTTACTCTACCTCCTTTTAGTAGTATTGCCGCTCTCACTCATTAATCGAACAAGAGCATAAAGATACACGCATACTTATACGCGTAATACTAATTATAAACGAATACCCCGCCCTTGTCAAGCGATTTTAACCCATTAAGAATTAAGAATGCAAAATGCAAAATTATAAAATTAAGATTAAATTTTTGTATGATTATCTTGACAAGTAAAAAGCGCGGAACATATGCTCCGCGCTTTTGGTATTGTTGTTACTGTTATGCCCTGTTGATGGCTACGCTGCAGGTCTTGCCGCCGATAGTAACGGTCTTGCTTGCAAGATTGCCCGTGCCCGCCGAGCCGTTTGCAACAATCGTGACCTTAATTCTTTGACCGTTGCCACCCGTAACGGTGTACTCGATTCTGCTGCCGCTGCCGCTGCCCGAAATCGCGGTTGCCTGACCGAGCTTGTAATCCTTGCGTATTTTGGTAAGCTCCTTAACCCAGCTAAGCAAGGACGTGTTGTCCGCCTCCTGCTCGGCAACGCTCTTTACGCTGGTCGTAGCGTTAAGACCGGTAAGCTCGCACTTGAGCGTGCTGTAGCCGATATTGAAACTGGTATTGGTATCTGCCGTCCATTTCATGGGCTGACGGTAGGTCCTGTCCTCGTGCGGCGAGCTTTGCAGCGAATCGGTGCTTTGGCTGGTGAGCGTATAGTCCATAATGCCCTCCATACCGATTTCGTCGCCGTAGTACAACCAAGTCACGCCGGGAACGGTGAATATCATTCCGTAGTAAAGGAACAGTGCGTAGTACGAATCGTTGATAAGGTTGCCCTCAATCTTGGCATACTCGTCAACGTCGACGCCGTTTGTTCTCTTTAACGCCATGCGGTTGCGCGCACGCGGCAAGTCGTGGTTGGACGTGAACTGTCCGCTTATGAAATTGGGATTGACCTGCTTGAACATGTTGTAGCCTTCCTGATACGTAGTGTAAGCCGCACCCATCGAGCTTTCGTTAAGATTGGTAGAGCCGTTAGTATGAGGAATGCCTCTTATCGTGGCAAATCCGCGCGACGCATAGTAGGTGTTAAAGTCGAACTGCGAATCGATACCCTGATAGTAATTCTTGGTGCGCTGATTCCAGCCGTCGAGGTTTTCGCCCACAACAAACGCATTGGGATAATTGGATTTAAGACGATAGTTGAATTCCCTATAGAAATGGTAGTTGCGCGTTTGGTCGTGCGAATACAATCCGTCGACCACAACACCGCCGTTGGGAGGAGTGCCGACCGAGCATGTGCCGCCCTTGCCCTCGACCTCGTTTTTCATATATATATGCTTTACAGCGTCAAGACGGAAACCGTCAAGACCGTACTCCATCCACTTGTAGCAAACATCCAAAATGGCGTCGCGGACGGGCTGGTAGTCGTAGTTAAGCTCGGGCATGCTGCTGCCGAACGACGAATAGAAATAATAATCGTGCTCGTCGCCGTACCATTGTTTTTTGGCGTCTTCGGAGAGCTTGTCGTACTGAGCTTGGTTGATCCAGCTGTAGAAATTGCGGTAATTGACCGAGTCGTGCGTTACGCCGCCGAGCGTAACGTTTTGTTCCGTAACGAGGTTTTTGGACTTGATAAACCATTCGTTAGCCTCGGAGGTATGGTTAAGAACAAAGTCCATAACGACCTTCATGCCCTTGGCATGCGCTTGGTCCACAAGATTTCTGTAATCGTTAGCCGATCCCCAGCGCGAGTCAATGGAGAAATAATCGTTAATGTCGTAGCCGTGGTAGTTGGTGGACGACTGGAAAGGCGTGAGCCACAGCATATCCACGTTGAGCCGCTCAAGATAATCGAGCTTGCTGATAATACCTTTAATGTCGCCTATGCCGTCGCCGTCGCTGTCGCAAAAGGACGCGATAAAGATTTGATAGCCGGTATTGGACGTGAAGTTTTGCACGCCGCCCGTCCACTGTTCATACGTAGACGTGCTGTTGCTGTTGATAATGCCGGGACCTGCCGTTGCGGTGATAGCCGAGCCTGCGGGAATCTTACCGTAAACGTCCTCTATCTCCTCCGCGGTATATTGAGGCGTGCCCTGCGTAACCTTGCTTTCGCTGACAAACCAGTGATAGTCGCCGCCTTCGCGCTTAGCCTCTTCGAGCTTAACGTAAACGTTGCCGCCGTCGTTTTGCCAGTAGCCCTGCTTTTTGCGGGAGCTGACCTTGAACAACTGCGTGCCGATTTCGTCAACGTCCTTGTAGTTCATTTGGCTGTTGAGCGGCACACCGGGAACAACCGAGCCGTCCCAGCCCGCGTCGCTGTACTGCTGCGATAAATCCACGTCGTAAACCGCGCCGCTCTCGTCAATCCAAGCAAGATTGAACGTTCTGCCGTCGCCGCCCTTGGGCCAGCACCACAGCGCCCAATCCTTATATGTTTCGGACGTCGATTCCTTGCTGTACAACGGTGCGTTCGCGCCAATGCCGCCTGCGGGCGGAGTTACCTGCTCGGCAGTAATGTGCGCGGCACGCTTATAGTGAATGTATAAGTGTCCGGGCTTAGCCCAAGTGGATATATTGTTTTCGTAAGCCTTTGCCGCCTCGGCAACCTCGGCGCTGGACTGCCAGCGCGCCGTAAGCACGACATTGCCCGTAATCACCGTTTCCGACGTATACTGTTTGCCGCTCGCGTCAAACCAACCCACAAAGGCATAGCCGCTGCGGCTGGGAGTTTTAAGCTGCGAGCCCATAGTTTTACCGCTACCCACCTGTATGGGTGTGATACCGGCAACGTCGCTGGCGTTCACATCGAAAGTAATCGTATAAGTTTTGCCCGAAGTGACAACGCCATTAGGGTTGTCAACACCGCCGTCGGGCATATCGATGCTGCCGCAAGCAAGCATGGATAAGCTCATAACAGCGCAAAGCAAAAATATAATCGCTTTTCTGAACTTCATCATTCCCTCCAATCGGAACTATAGTAATAATTATTATACACTACGTAATAAGAATTTGTCAATAGTTTTAGCAAATTCGGAATTAGGAATTGCAAATTGAAAAATAATATTTAGATTCTTCACTGCGTTCGGAGCGACAAAAAATAATTATCTATTAGTCGTTCCGAGCAACGCGAGAAATCTCAACCTCTTTTAAATGCGGCTACGCCTGGATTTCTCCGCTCCGTTCGCTACGCTCACTTCGGTCGAAATACCTTCGGTGCTGCGTAGGATGGGTGTTAGAGTTAACCTTTCGTAAAGTATTATAAAGGATAGTAATGTTTATATCCACATCATTTCGAGCGCAGTCGAGAAATCCAGGCGACCCGCCGCATACATGTTTTGCTATTACCACCCATAATTCCGCATTCATAATTCCGCATTCCGAATTAAAAAATAAATCACCGTATTGAAAGGGGGGGAACAATACGGTGATTTACCAAAGGAAGAAAAAGATTGCAAAGAGTAACTCTTTACATCAATGATTGTACTACACAAAGTTGTTGAATTTGTGAAAATTGTAAACAAATTTTATATTATTTGCAGATTTTTACGCTTTTTGGCGCGTTTTTGTGCGCAAATTGCGATTTTTTTGTTTTTTATAGTTTTTAAAAAAGGTTGAGACTCCTCGCGTTGCTCGGAGTGACAAAAGTACAGATCCTTTTTGTCATCCCGAACGCAGTGAGGGATCTCAACCCTATTTATCATTCTTAATTCCGAATTACCCGACTATCGCCGTACCGTATGCGGGTATATTGCTGCTGCCGAACACGACGTTGCCGCTTATCGACTTGCTGTTGCCCGAAAAGTTGTGATATACGGTGTACGTTCTGCCGCCGCCCGTAACAACTATCTTGAGCATGCCGTTCTCCTCCGAGCATGTCGCCGTGCCGTTTATCAGCGCGGGATTGTCGTTGCGGAACTTGGTCAGCTTTTTGACGTAGCTGAGCATCGAGTTGTCGTCGCTCTCCTGCTCGGCAACGCTCTTTGTATCGCCGTTGCCGCCGCCGTCAATAACCGTACACTTATTTGCCCAGCTACTCGTCCACTTCATGGGCTGGCGGTAGGCATTGTCGCCGCCGCCCGACTCTTTAAGCCCTATCTCGTCGCCGTAGTAAATCCAGGGCAGTCCGGGCATAGTCATAATTACCGCCATGTACAGCTTAGCCTTTTCGGTGCTGCCGTTTATTTTACTATTAAGCCTGTTTACGTCATGGTTGGAGCTTATCATGCAGTTGATAGGTCGGTCGCCCCTGTTGGTCGAATATTTTTGCGCGTTGCTGTTGAATTCATTCGCCGTTGCCGCCGCCCCGCCGTCAAGCCGACCGGGCAAATTGTAATACGTGTTAAAGTCGAACAACGAATCCATGCCTTGATAGAACTTGGAAACAAATTCCGAATTGCCGCTTAGTTGCTCGCCTAAAAGATAGCAATGCGGGTATTTGGTTTTCAGCTTATAGTTGAATTCCTTGAAGAATTCTATGTTCTTTGTTTCGTTGTACTCGTAATTGGTGTCGCCAGTTCCGCCCTGCGTATCGCCGGTGTGATCGCATTCGTCCCACATGAATACGTGCTTAATAGCGTCCATACGGAAACCATCCAGTCCGTAGCTCATCCAGTACGCCGCAACGTCTACCATAGCGTCGCGCACGGGCTGATAGTCGTAGTTAAGCTCGGGCATGCTGCTGTTGAACGACGAATAGAAATACCAGCCGTCGCCCGCGCTTTCCATACGGTTGCCGCCGCTGCTCTTCCAGCGGTAAAAATCACGGTAATTAACGGTCGCTTTGGTGCCGTCCTGGTACGTCACCTCTTCGATTACGCCGTTTTTGGATTTTTGGAACCACTCGTTTTGCTGCGAGGTGTGGTTTACAACCAAGTCCATTATTATCTTCATGCCGCGGGAATGCGCCTCGGACACCAGCCTACGGTAGTCGGCGTTTGTGCCGAACTTGGGATCTATGCTGTAATAGTCGTAGCAATCGTAGCCGTGGTAAGAATCGCTGCTTTGTATGGGGGTCAGCCAAAGCACGTCTACGTTAAGGCTTTGCAAATAATCGAGCTTGCTCGTAATGCCGTTAAGATCGCCGCAGCCGTCGCCGTTGCTGTCGCAGAACGATGCCACAAATATTTGATAGCCTACGCCCATCTCGTCCCAGCCGCTTACCGTACTCATAACGGGCAAGCTTTGGGCGTATGCGCGGTTTACGTTGCTTATGCTTTCGCGCTTAGATTCGGTGGTGCTGTTTCCGCCACCAACGGGTGTTGCCGCCACCAACTTGTTATTGCCGTTTGCGGTTTTGCCCTCGGTGATATACCAGTGATAGCTGCCGCCCACCCTTTGAGTGCTCGAAAGATTAAGCGAAACGTCGCCGCCGTCGGAGCCGTTCCAGCTGCCGCCGCCGTCGGGAATAACGCCTATCTTAAAGTTGATCGACGAGGGATTTCCGTACGCATTAAGGTCAATCGCCAAAACCGTGCCGGATGTATCCACGGCAACGCTCGAATACCGAGTGCCGCCGCCCGTGGTCCATACCCACACTGCCCAGCCGTCGTAGCTGTTGTCGTTGCGCAAATAATGTATGTACAGCGTATTGTTGTTAGTCATTGTCGGCGTGTAGTCGATAGCAGTGCCGCCGCTGCTGCCGCCCGCCGTCCACTTGGCAAATAGCGTGGTGTTCGTCGTTACCGTGTTGACGGAGAAATTCCATTTGGTATTATCGTTTTCCACGTACCAGCCCGACAAGGTATAGCCGTCGCGCGTGAGCTGCGGCTCGGAAATCGTGCTGCCCGCCGCTACGGTGACAGCCGCGGGATTGTATACGCCCGCAAGTCGAGCGTCGCGCCCTACGTTAAACGTTACGGTAACGTCGCTGCCGGTGCCTACGGCAGTCCAGCGCGCCGTAAGTGTAAGCGTTGCGCCGCTTACCGTGTCGGTATTGAAATCCCATTTTGTATTGCCGTTGTACCAGCCGTCAAGCGTATAGCCGGTGTTTGCGATTATATTGGGCTGACTCACCTTGCCGCCGATGTCAATCGTTTGCTGCGGCACGGTCGCCGAACAGTTGGTAACAAACGTGACTACGCACTTAGTAATCTCCTGCTGGATTAACGTCCACCGCGCGCTCAATACAAGCGTTTCGCCGCTCACGGTGTCTACGCCGAAATCCCATTTTTTACCGCCGTTGGTATACCAGCCGTCAAGCGTGTAGCCGGTATTTGTTATATTGGGCTGGCTAACCTTGCCGCCCTCGTCAATCGTTTGTTGCGGCACGGTCGCCGAGCAGTTGGTGACAAACGTGACTACGCATTTGGTGACACCCTGCTGAATTAACGTCCACCGCGCGCGCAGCACGAGCGTTTGCCCGCTTACGGTGTCTACGTCAAAGTTCCATTTTTTGCCGCTGTCAGTATACCAGCCGTCAAGCGTATACCCCTGTTTCGCGGCGTTGGGATTGCTTATCTTTTCGCCAACCTTTATTTCTTGCGGCGAAAATACCGTTCCGTTGTCCGGATAGAGCGTTACAATGCAGTATTCGTCGCTCGGCAGCGGCTCGGGTATATCACTGCCATGTTCAGTCCACTTCGCGTACAGCAAAAGCGACGTACCGCTCACCGTGTCGGTGTCGAAATTCCATTCGTTTTGAAAATCGCGGTCCTTGTACCAGCCGCCGAAATCATACCCCGAGCGCGTCGGGTCGGCGGGACGGGACACCTTTCCGCCTACGTTCACCTGCTGAGTTTCTACGTCGCTACCGCCGTTGGCGTAGAACGCAACAACGCAATATGTATCGGTATTGACAGGGTCCTTGCCTTTGTCTTGCGACGGTATGTCTACCGGGTTGCAAGCAATAAAGCACGTGGCAACAACCATTAATACGGCAACAAGCATTGCCGTAAACATAACGGATCTTTTTTGCAATTTTCTCATATAAACCCCTCTCGGTTTCTTATATAGCTTAAATATAACACCAATCGCGTTTTTTGTCAACCCACATAACTGCTTTTACCGTTTATTCAAAAGTTCTTGTCGCGTTTTATGTCGGCGCGCAAGATACAGTATGGGCGTGTCCAGCAGTGAGGTGAACACGAAAATCACATATCCTGACCCGAATATGGACATGAGCGTGCCAAAGTCGCACGTCCCGACAAACGCCAATACCGTAAACAGCAGCGAGTTGATAAGCTGGCTTACAAGCGTCGAACCGTTGTTGCGCAACCATAAAAATCTCTTTTTGTCGCCGAATTTCTTTTCGGTGAACGCCCACCACTTGTGATACAGCCACACGTCGAATATTTGGCTGACCGCGTACACTATGAGCGAGGCGCACACTATGCGCGGCGTGGCGGTGAATATCGCGCGGAAGGACGGCAAAAGCGTATCGTCGGAGCTCGGCACAAAGCACAGCCAGCTCGCCGACAGTCCCAAAAAGAACAGGGTGGCAAACAGCCCTATGTACACTGCCTTGTTCGCCGCCCTTTTGCCTTCGCACTCGGACAGTATGTCGGTAACGAGGAATGTGGACGCAAACAGCACGTTGCCCAAGGTTTGCACCATGCCAAATGCGTTGATGCGAATAAGCACCTCTATGTTGGCGAACACAGTCGCAACGGCGGAGACCGCGTATAATCCCGCCTTGCCGAACAGCTGATACGCCAGCAACACTACGCCGTAAATGAACACGACCGATACAATCAACAGCAGCTCGTTCATTCGCCCACCCCGAAATCGGTATTATTCAGCAGTATGTCCACGCGCGGATTATCCTTATATATAGGATATATGCAATCGCGGAACAGCGCTATCACGGCGCGGTCGGGCTTGACGGCGGTCGAGTTGTCGCACATAATATTTATGCAAATTCGATCGAAATTGTTTAGCCCAAGCTCGATGTCGCGCAGCATGCTTTGTTCGGTTTGCCCGCTCAAGCCGAATAGAAAATTCGCCTCATCAAAGCCGTCCGCTATTACCGCGGGGCCGCGGTCGGGTATGCCCTTGAGCAAAACGCGTTCGCGCATATCGTAATCGAACGTTTCCAAACCCAGCTTGAACTTGAGCGTAAACTCATCGAACTCGCGACGAAACGCGGAAAGCCTATCCTTATATATATAGTGCACTTCGAAATGAATGACGGAAATACCCTTGTCGCGGCACACCGATTTAATCAGGTCGAGCGTGCGATTGTCCAGCTCGAACACCGAGCCGCTGTTAATAACTTCGAGCTCGCCGAACTCGCCCGTCACGCGGGACAAGACCTCGGCGTTAAGCGCAAAGTTATCGTCATCGGACGGCGAGCAATCAAAGTGGTAATCGCAAAATGTGCAGCGGCGGTAAGCGCACCCGCGCCCGCGCAGCAGCACAATCTCGCGCTTGCGCTTTTCGGTAATAACTGAATATCTATCCATAAAACAAAAAACGCGTTTGCAAAAGTAACCATGCAAACGCCGAGCATAAAAAGCCCGTCTCCCTTAGTTTTGATTTAGGAGCAAAGCTCCACGGCAGGATGGTTACGAACTGCCTGTATATTTTAAGTTATTATATAACACTGCGCATGATATTGTCAAGCTAAAATAATATTTAAATTAGCAAGCAATACTTGACAAATTGCAAAGTGTATTTAATGGACACACACGAATAATTTTTGTATAATAATAGTTATGAGCAAGCAAATGTCCATAGGCGAAATAATATATACCAACCGCAAAAAGGCGGGCATATCCCAAGAGGAGCTTGCGGACATGCTCGGCGTAAGTAGGCAAAGCGTCAGCCTGTGGGAAACGGACCAAACGGCGCCGTCCACCGCTAATCTTGTACGACTGACGGAGATATTCAATATAAGCATGGACGAGCTTTGCGGTAAAGAAATAGAAACCGATACGCCGTCGCCGTCCACAAGTGACGGCAATAACATAGAATCCGATTGTCTTGCTCAAGTCCAAACCGTATACGGCCGCGCTCTACTGAAAAAAGTGCATGACATTTCACTCAAAAAGTCGAGAGTGTTATCTATTGTTACTATCGTCCTATCTGTTTTTTTGGCAATTTCAATAATATTGTCCCCTACATCAAAGGATATAATTGCGCTACCGATATTTTTAATACTGATTGCGGCGACTATGCTGATAACTTTGTCGGTGCGCTCTAAAAAGCGTATAGAAGAAGAACTTAAACTTCGCCCTAACGGCAAAATAACGGTGCTGTTCTACCGCGACCGTTTTGACATAGATTACACGGCGGACAACTCAACGGCAAAATATACCAAGCACTATTCCGAAGTGACGCGAGTTCAAAAAGGCGACGACATACTGTTGATATATGTGAACAGCATGATTGTTCCGATACACATATCGGACTTAAAAGAAAACGCCGATGCCATTTTCGGCTTGTTACGCATCTCACCGTCTACAAATAGCAGCGGCGACAAACGCATTAGGCGCCTATTGCTCGCCATGTTCATATTGTCGATTGTGTCAATATGGCTTGCATTAATTTCTTGCGCAATCACATTGGAAAGTTCCCCATTGCCCGAATTCTCCGTAGCAATGGTCGAATATATGTGGCTGTTCTATGTGTTTATTCCCATCCCCGTTGCGTCGGCAATTCTTGGCGCGGTGTTTCTCAAAAAGAAATATAAATGCAAAAAGAATATAGTCGTTGGGATTATCATGACCGCACTGCTCGCAATCTTCGGCTCAATGGCATCGATGACCGATATTGAGGTCAAGCATGACTTTGAGTATGTGCGCAGTATCGAGAGTGAGCTCCCAATCGAGTTACCAAAAAGCGGCAATATTTCGTACACACTCAATTCAAGTGATTTAATCAAAGCCGAAGTGATGGTAAAGCCGTCCGACAAGACCAAAACGATTCAATCAATTAAGTGCGATAGCTGGCTGAGTAAGAATGAATTTTATCAATCAAATATGCTACCGTCGGGGATTTATCTCGCCACTCGCCAATACGACTATTTTTACCTTTACGACCTGGACTGCAAAAAAGCCAATTCACAAATCTCTGGCGAACACAACGGGCACAACTTTGTCTACCTCGCCTATTTGCAAGATGATAATCTAATGCAAATAATTCGTTTCCAAAGCGACGGAAACAATAAATAGTCGCCGCATAACTAAAAACCACATATGCAAAACATTTAAGGCGGCACTGCCACTATGCTGTTATTACTGGACAAAAGTCATCGACGCATAAAGGATTTTGCCGCAACGTCTGCAATAATGCCATTTTTCTACCCTTTTCTATTACGATACCAAACAAAATGGTCAAACTTTCTTTTTCTATATTCAGTTGTTATATCTAATTCATCAAGCTTTTGGGCTATATAATTATTATATGAAACGTAATCATACGTGTCTACCCAGTGCTTAATTTGACTCTTTGTAATATCTTTGAAATACCGCGGCAAATAATTTTTCAACACCGTATCGAAAATAGAATAATCGTCTTTGCCATATAAATTTCTATTATGATAACAGCAATATTTAGACGCAAATGAGAACAAATTAATCTTCCCTGTATTTCTTGCAATAATATTTACTATTTCGGGATCGCCGCCTTCTATTCTATTATCTATATAGGGGATTGTTGATATAACCCTTGCCAATTCCACAACACTGATTTTACTCTTATACCGAGATATATTTGTAGAATTAGTAATGTCTATTAGTCCTATTTTCATAGCAACTATGTTAATATTTGTATTATGAGGAAACATCATTAAACAATCGGTTATGAGTTTGTTTTCTGCCCCATACGTGCTATCACATTCCACCTCATTATCCACTTTTGTAATAGATTCATTTGTTATTTCATTATATGAAACACTGTTTCCGTTTCTATCATTCACTTTAACTTTTCTATCATATCTTTTCGAACTGTTCACAATAGGTAAGTCCACAACCCCGCCAATAGAATAATACGAGGGTCGTTGGCCGCGGCGTAGAACCCGCCCGGAATTAACAAGCGACATGAGTGATGCATATAAATTAGGCATATGGTAATTATCTCCGTAAATAGCAATCGACAATTCCCCATGGGTCATGACCCCATTTTCATTTAACAGTTTTAATATTGTTTCTTTTTGTGTCATAATTCATAACCTCATCATATCAATGTTATCATAAACCCACATGAAATACAATATATTTTCTTTTTGAAATGCATTTTTTACATATAAAAACCAAAAATATTTAATGCATTATAATATAATTGATGTGTTTGAACTCTCAATTCAATAATACATCTATACACTACCTAATACATTAGCATCGTTAAAAATACGCAGTGAGGGTAATTCATTACAACCATTCTATTCATAAATATCAAACCGTCCCTTGAACCCCAATTTTCTCAATCGAATTTTTGTTTTTCGAATAAATTCTTTATTCAACGAATCGTATTTCGTAAAATACCATACTGCATTTTCTGCAATTCTTCCAACAACCAGTTTAATGTACGGAATATCGGATGCCCCATAACTAAATCCATAGGAATATACCTCATTAACACTATTATCTATTCTTTTAAAGAAATCACTATACTTGCTCATTTGCTTTTCTGTATTCTTATACAATTTTCTCAGTATATCATCTAAGAAATTCGAATATAAAGATTCGACACAATCTTCCTCATATGTACAGTTTATATTACTATGCCCAAAAATAAGCTCTTGCCCCACTCTATTGTGTATATGCTTTATCCCCGATTTACCATATAAAATCTGAACGGTCTTTGTATAATTAAACGTCATGATTTTTGCATCACCATTTAACAAATCATAAATCGAATTCAACGGCGCATAAAAATTATTTTCTATATATTTTTCTATTTCTTTTATCCAATCACTTAACAAATCTCCCCATAACTCTATGCAACATGCAAAAATATCCGTTAGCCTCATAACATACATTAAATATTCCGCCGCTGAGCTGTTATCTTCTTCCGGATTTTCACGATGCTCGTGCCTTGGAAATTTATCTTTAAAATTTATAATCGACAAAGAATTCTCAAAATTTGACCAGTCGTCTCCATTGGCATGATCAATCGCATAAAGCATTAGCTCTACCGAAATCATTTCTATATCATCTATTTCGTCAATATCAATAATTCTATACCTATTACGATATGCAACAGGATACTTATCTATAAGATATTCTCTAAAATGATTATAGCTTGTTGGAATATTATGAGCCAAATCAAAGCCGTTGCCTAAAATGACTAATTTAGACATCATATCCTCCATCCCATTATAACATATTTTCTATCAAAGAACGTCACTACTTTCACCTTTTCACAAATAGTTGATTTTTTCGTAGGCACACACGACAAGATTGTGTGCATGACTTGCGCACAGACGTCGGCTTACATCGACTGTACGTCTAACATATATGCAATAAATCACTATAACTGCTTTTACAAGCAACACAATTACCCTTTGGGCGTCGAGCCGATTTATTTACGAAAACAATACAAGTCAAACCGCCTGCGCGCCGCCATAAAATTACAAAAAGTCGGTATTTAAAATATAGTAGTACGCGAGCAATTCTCTTGAATAATCGACTATTTTCCATTCGGGTAAAATCAGCATGCGCGTGATGCCTATTTGTTCGACAAACTCGGGATTATGACTGACAAGCAAAATCGTGCCAGTATAGTCGCGGAAATTTTCCCCGATTACCGCCTGTGTGTCGGGATCGAGATGGTTGGTGGGCTCGTCCAAAATCAAGAGATTGGCGCGCTCGAGCAAGAGTTTGCACAAGGCTATTCGCGCCTTTTCGCCCGGCGAAAGAACTGAAACCTTTTTGAAAACCGAATCGCCCGAGAATAAGAAATTGCCGAGCAAGTTTCTATGCTGAATATCCGTATATCCCGTGCTTTCGGTATTTTCGAGCACGGTTTTGTTTTCGTCGAGTAATTCCAGCTCCTGCGCATAATATGCTATCTCGGTTTTTTTGCTGAAAACTATTTCGCCGCTTTTGGGATGTAAGATTCCCATTATCAGCTTAAGCAGCGTTGATTTACCGACACCGTTTTCGCCTACAATCAAAAGCCTTTCGTCGGGATTGAGCATAAACGACAAACCGTCGTACAGGTTTTGCTTGCCGTCGTAACCGAATGTTAAGTTTTTCACTTCCAGCGGAACTTTGCCGCTCGACGTTCTCGGCTCGAGGCGGAGATTTACATGCTTATAATCCTTGTCACGTTTTTCCAGAGCCTCAATCGCCTTTTTGAGTTTTATTTCGCGGTCCTGCCCCATTCTTTTGAGATTGTGATTTGTTCTGGACGCCTGCTTGGCTTTCAAAACAAAATCGGACAGCTTTTTGATTTCTTGTTCCTGCTGGGTTATGCGCAGCTCTTTGAGGAGTTGCTCTTGTGCGTATTTGCGTTTAAACGCCGTGTAGTTACCGTCGTATACCGAAATTTTATGCGTCACCTTGTTTACAAACAAAATTTTGTTGACGACCGAATTAAGAAAATCAACGTCATGGCTTATTATCAAAACGGAGCCTTTGTAGTTTTTAAGATAATTTGTAACAAACTCTTTAGTGGTGGCGTCAAGGTGATTGGTCGGCTCGTCCAAAAGCAAAACTTGCGGATTGGCAAAAAGCACGTGCGCAAACGCTATTTTGGATTTTTGCCCGCCGGAAAGATTGCCGAGTTTCATGTCGAGCAGCTCGTCACTTATTTTCATATCGAAAATAAGTTCGAGCAAAGTATTTTCGGCGTTGTACGCGTCGTAACCGTCGAGGCAAGCCTGTAGCTCCGCCATGCGCTTTAAAAGCTCCGCTTGCTCGGTTTCGTTCGCTGTTTCAAGCGCAGTGTAGATTGTGTTAAGCTCCGCCTCGATCTTGCGCACAGGGCGCGCGTCGAAAAGATAATCCCACACCGTTTTTTGCTTGTCTGCAAAATCAATCTCCTGCGGAAGATACCCAATCCGCACCCCGCCCGTAAAAATTTTACCGCGATCGAGCTCCTGCTCGCCGAGGATAACTTTGAACAGGGTCGTCTTTCCCGCACCGTTTACCCCGACGATACCGGTTTTGTCCTTATCGCCTATAAAAAATTCCGCATCGTCGTATATGACTTCGGTGCCGAACGCGAGAGATAAATCCTGTCCTTTCATTTAATAATGCCTTTGTTGTAAACGTAGTTTTTCGTATTTTATCAAATTAATGAATATGTGTCAATTTTTTACGAGAGGTATACAGTTTAAACAGTATGCGAATATACACGCACGACAGGCTAACGCCGAGCCTTGCGAACTGCGTAATTACATTCAAGTTAAAAACAAATGGTATTTCTATTGGCTATATTACATTGTATTAAACTTGAATCTACGTCGATAAGCTATTCTCTCGTTATAAATATATCTATACTTCGAATCAAGCGGATTAACCGAGCACTTATATTTCTTTTCGTCAGCTAACGGTAAATTGTTAAACTCCGGACACATGTAGTATCGTTCAAGCCGTGAGAACATTACATAACCGGAATTTGCTTCCGTCACAATGCACTCACCCGATTTCAGCTTGCTAAGCATACTTTTAGTTACTAACGGAATGGTTTCTATTTTGTAATGCTCTATTTCCTCACCGCTACCATTCAATGCACTCTCCGGTGAAAGTCTTGCATGAAGACCACAACTCTCTGCAAACTCGCAAACTGTTTGCCAATTTAGGCTGCCCAACATCACTTTTACATTCAAATTGTCAAGGATTATTTTAGCGGTATTATCGCCATAAACGGCATTAAGTTGCGCGTACGACTGCAAAACAAGTGTAAACCATATATTACGCCCCGCACATGCCGATATAACATTTTCAAAACTATTCATTTGCGGAAAGTTACCGAACTCGTCGAGAATAAAATAGAATGGGGTCGGCAGCTTATTGTCATCATATCCTTGCGCAAAATCTATTAATAACTTGTACGCGTTTTGCACAAATAACGATATCATTTTGTAGTGCGCCTTTACTTCGTCGCGATAACATAGAAATATAGCAACAGGCTTTGCTCCGAGAAGCGTATCCATTTCAAAAGAGTCGCACATCGTGAGCCTTCTTATTGCAACGCTTCTAAATTCACTCATTTTTTGTGAAAAATTAGCTATAAAGCTCCCGCGAGTCTTCTCGGCAGCAATCAATATCACATCTTTTGCAAACATATATGCTTTACTCGTCACAGGTCTATTGGAAAAATACCCTCTATCATAGCTCATGCCCTCGCCACCGAATGTAGCAAAAATATTCAATATTGTATCCAACGAAAACGTTTCTTCGGTAATTGGGTTTTCATCAACAAGACTATCCTCCAACATGGCTATAATAAAAGCGACAAACAGGCTGCGAGCGCCCTCATCCCACATCTGGTCATCTTTGTTTGTCGTAGGGACCATCATGACGCCAAATATATCTATGTCGTTGTATACGTCATCGAGCGCCGCTTCTTTCTCAAGACTGATTGCCTCGTTCAACTCCTCCTTAGTTTGATATATATTCTCCATAAATCGATAACATTGCTTGCCGTTTTTCGTAATTGGCTTTACCTCGTTTTCCAAAGAGTTAGCCCATTTAAATTTTCGAAAAATCGGAGTAAGCGGATTCCAGCATTCGGAGTGACGATAATCTCGAAAATTGATCATCTTCACTATATATCCTTCTTGCTGCAATGTTCTTGCGGTATGCCTGTAAATTTCCCCTTTGGGATCGGAAATAATCATACTCCGCTTAATCGGTTTTATTGCGTTTGAAATAACCGACGGAATAACATACGATGTGGTTTTACCCAATCTTGTTGCGGCAATAACACAAACATGATTTTCGAGTTCCGAATATGTTTGCATAAGTTTGCCATCCACATAGCGATTAGCCTTCAAAACACCGCTAACAGATGTTTTAGGCAAATCCTCAAACGCACACGTAGTCGGGAAATCGCATACGGGATCGTCATACCGACAAAGCTTTGAATCCTCATAGCCTTCGAATATACTTTTATCGATTACCATAATTTATCCTCCATATCCGTATGCATGAGCGCTTTCACGGTTTACAATGTATTTTTCGGCATTTTCAGCCGTAAGCGTAAGACTTTTTCCGACACTGCGATTTGCGGAAATAGCCGCATCCAACGCGGCATCGGCGGAATCAATAGACACGGCACACAGCTTAGCCATAACACTGTTCTCTATATCCATTTCCACTATGCCGTATTGCTTAATCTTTTCGGTAATCATTTCTTGAATAAGAATTGTTCGCTCTTGCATATCGGGCGGAACAATCTTTATTATCTCGCAATACCGTTCCAGCGCTTGCGCATTGTTTTTGTCGCATAGACAAATAGGTAAAACCGAACTCAAATCAATATCAATCCCCATAGTTGCCAAACGCATTTTTTTACGCCTTTCGCTTTGCAAAAAGGAACAAACCTCTTCCTGTGCCGCATCATTTATATCTCCGACCAATTCAAGAATAAAGACATTATTTTTGTCTTCCGCACAATTGCGTACAAAAACGTTGTTCGGGCTCAAGTCAAAGTCATATGGGCATAAATCTCCGACCGAAATTCTCACTATATTGGCGCCGTCAAATAGCTTGTTGATTGCGGACGCATAATAGTTTCGCATGATACGCGAATTTGAATTCAAGCAAAGCGGACGGAACATATTATAATCGCGCATATCGCTGTTGATTGCATTTTGTATTATACCATCCTGCACGTCACATCTCGCTAATGAAAGCCCGATTATAGTAGAACTATCGAAAGCAAGGTCGCGTTTTACAAGCTTAAGCGGCAAATTCGCATATGCTGTTACGGTATTCTTATTTCCGGATAAAAGAATTTTCTCCTTATCATTGAAACATATTACTTTACTGTAAAGCAAATCAGCATATACCGGCACATACATATTAGGAACAAGCAACTCGCGCCCAAATGCCGTTGATAACAAAATACACTCGTTGATTTTTTGATGAGTGTGCGCGCCACAATGGCTTTGCGCATTTTTATATATATCCTCATAAGGCGTGCCGACAGCCAATGTAAAAAGCATATCAATATACTTTTCGGCATTTGCGCAATCATATTTTAGAAGCGGGACTATGCTTTCGATGTTATTCCAGCGCGCCGATTTAATTAGATATTCTTTCCCGTTTTCGATGTTCTCTTCGAAAAAGATTCCCTCGCTTTGCAAAACGCCGCACAGTCGAAGCGACACAATATATCCGGCTTTTGCTTTTTCCAGTATCCTCGTGTATACACTTGCCTTTGTGCTGTTCCCGAAATCTATAAGTCCACATTCATGAACAATTTTCAAAGCCGCGCCCTTAACTGTTATTATATCGTCCTCGGATTGTGCGTTTAGCGCAGTCTTATGCACTGCTCTATATTGCCGCAACCTACAATATCTATTATAATCATTAATCGAAATGATATTATCGACATTGTTAGAAACGGCAAGCTTATACAGCTCGTCCGCTCTTTCGCGGTTGACATAATAATTTTGAGCAAGGCAATTAAATATTACGTGCCTGTCGCAAAACTTGCCGACAGTTGCGTCAAATATAAAAAACTCGCGCAAAAATATTTCTTCCGTAAAACTAAACATATTCATCTCCCCTCGCTTTATTTACCGACGGAATAACCTCGTCGATAAGTCCATATTCAAGAGCCTGTTTTGCTGTCATTGCAAAATCTCTATCCGTATCCTTTTGTATTACACGCATAGGCTTGCCGGTGTTCTCGGCAAGAATACGATTAAGATTTTCTCGGGTGCGCTTAATATGATTTGCAGCGATTATTATATCGGATGCCTGCCCCTGCGCGCCACCGAGCGGTTGATGAATCAGCACTTCCGTATTTGCCGTAGCCCGACGATAACCTTTGCTGCCACTCGAAAGCAAGAAAGCGCCCATGCTCGCACACATTCCCAACCCTACAGTTACGATACGTGCATTGATGTAATTCATAGTATCGTAAATCGCCAATCCCGCCGATACGCTACCGCCCGGACTAGCGATTTGCATGATAATTTGTTTAATGCCCTTATCATCCAAATATTGAAGCTGAGCAATAACAAGCTCCGCCATACGTTCGTCAATTACTCCGAACACATTGATAGTATTCCGCCTTAACGAATAGAGCGGAGAAAACTCTTCCTCTTTCATTAATCTCATCCTCGCTTATTAATTTTCCCGAATATTTTGTAAAACCGATTAAACACTTTACGAACTACTGCCATATCGTCCTCCACTCTAAGAACGGCGTTTCCACCGTCGTCCTCCTCGATGATAAATACTACCGCCTCGTCATCATTAATACCCGCCACTTCATCCACAGGCTTTAAAATGACGTAAACATTCCTTTCCCCCTTGGAATAGTCAAGCGGTATCACTGCGACCTGTTCAAACATTAGTTGTCTTCCGAACTCATCCATAAGCACAATATGCTCCCGATTATTTTCATCAAGCAAAACATCGAGTAGACGATCTCCGGTTGTTTCAACCTCGTGTGCGTTGTTATTTTTCATATTAAACCTCCTACAATGTATACCTTATTTATATCATGGTTTCCAATAAACTTTATTGCGTCTTTTCAGCGGACATTTTATCGCACGAGCATTTTAATCGCTTCGACCCAGTTATAGCATATTGCGTTCACTTGCGAGCCCGCTTGTCCAGCCTCACCGTAACAAGCCGCGCACCACCAATCACCGCGCGATCCTGCCGAGCCGCCACATCCTGCATTACCCTGTTCAAAGGTAACCAATGCGTCATTTATGCTATATGAAATACAGTACAGCGCCGCACCCGAGTTGCCGCCCCGTCCACCGTTAGGTACATAATTTAACCACATTCTGCTTCTATCCTTATCGACGCCGCCGTTACCGCCTCGCCCGCCGTTACCACCGACTAAAACAAGTGATGACACTGCGCTATTGCCTCCGAATATTACAGCCCCCGCGCTGATGGCACTCTTGCCCTGTTTTCCGATGCCCCCATTGCAATTATCCGCTGTCATTGACGAGTCAGACTGACCGTCTAAGCCCTTAGATCCGTTGCCGCCCTCAATTCTACTTGAACCGACATTGACAATGATCAAATCGAATAGATAATTTTGGCAATCTATTGTGTTACTATCGTCTTTACCTTTAAAAGCCGCATTATGCAATTCCAGCGTCAATGAGCTGTTTCGAGTTAAAATGGTTATATTCACGTTTTTAACAATTGACTTTTTAACGTTATAATCACCGATTACATAAACCTTTGCAACGGTATTGTCGATGGTGTAATCCGTATTAGGTTGCAGGATAATCGTTTTTGTTTTTGTCCAAGCTGCATACAATACCGTATCTACATCCGATGTATATATACCGTCCGAAATCTCTTCGCCATCAATACTGTTAGTGTACCAGCCTGCAAACTCATAATTCGATTTATAATTGGGGCAATACAGTTTATATTGTTGCCCATACTTAATCGATTGTCGATAAATAGTAGTACCGTCCGAAATGTAAATAATACTGTAGGATATAGGCTCGAAATTCGCAATTATCGAAATATCGGATACGCGATTATAAATGCCGACTGAATCAAAAAACTCGCTACCCATCGTAAATCCAAGAAAAGTATGACCCTTTCGTATCGGAGCAACAATCATATAACTATCACCATAGCTCACCGACAGTGTATAATTCTTTTCACCATTATTTGGATTTATTATTATCTTATAGTCGTTTGGCTTCCATTTAGCAACCAAACATACCGATTCGTAATCGGTAGCATTCAGCTCCGTAACTTGTTCATCTCCCCAAAACCATCCTGCGAATGTGTATCCAACTCTATGCGGATTTTGCAGTTCAACATTTTTTTCGGCAGAATAGCTCGTCGGATTAAGTGGATTATTTTCGCCGCCGCCAAGTTCATATAATATCGGGTATGTAATTGGGACCCATTTTGCATATACCGTCTTATCTCCGACCGTTCCGGTTTCTATTTCCGTTATCGGCAATGTAAATGTTCTATCCAAGTACCAGCCGTCAAATTCATAAGCCTGCCGTACAGGCTTTTCGAGAAAAAATCCGTCTTCTACAGTGAAGCTATTGAGGGACGTATTAAACGTTCCACTGTTCAATTCATAATTTATTGTAAAATCGATGACTTCCCAAACGGCAGTCAACGTAGTATCGCTCATAACCGTCGGCGAAAAATGATCTATCATTTCGCCATTCATCGCCCAGCCTTTGAGCGTATATCCTGTTTTTCTTACTAACGGAAATGAAACATTAGTGAGGATATTATATTCTTCAATGACCCCACCGATAAAATCCGCGCCTTGAAAGTCGAAATCTATCTTCCACGAGGTCAAAACGTAATGCGGATATAAAACTAACGGCTCTTTTAAGTCGGTATAATCGGCAAATGCTCCGGTGAATTTCTTTTTATATTTGCTGTCGGTATACCAACCATCAAATAAGTATCCTTCCAATTGCTGAGGCTCGTCGAGTATTTCATCGATTTTATCTTCAATAGTATAGGAAATAGCGGTGCCGACAACACTTGCGGATGTCATTATTTGTACCGAATAAACATGCAGAGTATAAACAACCTCCAATTTACATTCTTCAAAATCGGATAAATCGCGACGTGATACAACATAAAAAGATTTACCCGTCGAATCGAATAATTGTTTTTGTGTTATAGTATCGACTATTCCAACTGTGTCATAGCCGGATTTTATGGGCATACTGACATAAACATAGTTGTTGTATCTAATTGCATTTTTTTGCGAATATTCTTGCCCATCGGCAGCAAAAGAAATCGCCCGTTCGCCATAAAATAATCCCGAATAATCTCCGTACCAAACACCTACTGCGACACCAACGGCAAGAATCACGCTCACCATTGCAACACTTATCTTAAGCCGCTTTTGCTTTTTCGCTTTTGCTCGACATTTATCTAAATAAGCCCTCGCTTTTTGCGCACATTCCGCCGAAAAAGCCGTATTATTCCCTGCGGACATCTTACTGCGGGCGATTGTTATGAGTTTCTCTGCGGATTTAAAAGAAATGAGCTTGGTAAAATTTTTGGTCTTTCCCCACACGCGAAGCCAATCTATATCCGAATCCCGCTCGGCTAACAACGGATAATTACGATAAAGACTCGAAACGCAAGCATTATATTTCATTTTACCGCGTGTAACCTGATCGATTACATTTTCTTTAATTTTGCAATATTGCATTTGTTGCATATCCATATCAAGCACCTCCGATTGTTGATATAACTATTCTTAACGATTGTGTCGTTAAGCTAATACTTTTATTTCACCACTATGGCAGGTAGAATAAATTATAGATTATGTTTGATTGTGTGACACATCATATTTTGCTTTCAAACGGTAAGTCGTCGACTATAATAGTTGCCATATCCTCGTCAGTGGGATTAGGTATTTTAACAATACGCTTTGACTGCTTTGTTATCACACTTTCAAAAAGATTCCTTACGTCGCGTGCATTACCGAATCCATTGTCGCGAGCTGCGTATAAACCGTCGAATTTATCTTTGAGCGCTTCGTCCGCCTCGACAGCTATAACATACTGATTTTCTTGGCATAGCGTTTGAAAAATGCGAAACATTTCGCTCCCGCTATAATCCTCGAAATGAATGAAGTTTTTAAATCGCGACCGCAATCCCGGGTTTGAATCAATAAAACTGTGCATCATTTCATCATACCCTGCGACTATAACTACCAAATCGCTTCGATGGTCCTCCATAGCCTTTAACAACGTTTCAATCGCTTCGCGCCCGAAATCGTTTTCGCGTCCATTCGCCAAAGAATATGCCTCGTCTATAAAAAGCACTCCTCCCTTCGCCTGCTCAATAACACCGGCGGTTTTAATCGCGGTTTGCCCAACGTAGCCGGCAACGAGATCACTGCGATCGACTTCGACCAATTGCCC
>CAMWLQ010000021.1 GCA_947175195.1 uncultured Clostridia bacterium
TAAAGCTAAGCGGAAGATACGCCGTGGCGGCGCACATTATTACGGCAAGCGCGGTGCATACCGCCGCCGTTGTCAATTTTTTGGTTTGGACCTTCATCAGCAGCAACGCATTGCATTGCACAAGCAGTCGGTAAGGCAGTACGCGCAGCAGCACGAGGACAAACAGTTAGCCATATCCTGCTGTTGTTGCCCTCCACCGTAATCGTTGTAACCGCCGCCGTTATACTGACCGCCGTAATTTGGATTGCCGTTGGCGTTTTGATTGGGGGCTTGGTTTTGCTGCGCCGCGCGCTGTCCGCCACCCATAGCAAGATTGAGCTTATCCAGCGACGCGCGATACTTGGAGTTGTTGGGGTCTTCTCTAATCGCCATTTCCAGCTGCGTTTTGGAATCGGTCAGCCATTCGCGCTTGTAAAAAACGATAGCCTGCATATAATGCCATTCGCCGTTGCGGTCCTGAATGGAATCGAGTATGTCCTGCGCCTCGTCGTACTTGCCTTGGCGAATAAGCTCGTCAACCGTACCGAAATCGCCAACCGTGCCGCCGCTAACCGTGTCACGGCTCAAGTCGGCGGAAATCAAAGCCCACGCCTCTTCCAATTCCTGGAGTTTGCGTGCGCCCTCGTTGCCCTCCTCGCCCGTGCGGAAGCGCTGTTCGCCGTACAGGTCGTGTAGCTCTTGATATTTGGATTTAAGCAGTTCGAGGTCGGCGGATTTGTCCAGCCCCAAAACCTTGTAAGGATCTTTCATAGTCAACTCCTTTTAGACGCGCGGGTTTTTAAGTTTCTTTTCCGATTGCAACAATTCTTTCACCTTGCCTGTCAACCCGTCGAAAACGATGTTGCGGAGCAGTGCATAGCTTTGCGTAAACCTCATTCCGCCAAAACATTCCTGCGCACGCGCGCAAACACTGTTAAAGCAAAATTCCAGCTCGTCCTTATGTTCGGCAATAAAGCCTTTCCTGTTTGTAAAATTACCGTATGCCGCCAAAAACGGATTGTACCGCTTGTGCTTGCTGTCCTCGGTTATGTCGTCCAGCGCGTCGGCAAGATAAACAAACTTACCTATATTATAGCACAGTCCTTTTAGATTGTCATCTGTTTGTACGCCCAAAATCAATTCGGGCAGCTTTTTGAGCAGCGACGCAAACGGATCGGCGGCGCGGTCTATGCTGTTCACTCCCGATTGTTCCACTTTGCGCTGCGCGGCATACGCCTTTTCTATCTCGGCGTATATTTGCGGGTACGCTTTTTTCGCCGCACGGAACGGCTTTTTTAACGCCCGCCGCACAACTCGGTACTTAACGCCGTCGCCGTCGATAACGCCGTCGTCAGCCTTTTGATACGACAAAAGTATGTTGGTAGCGACAAGCCGTTCGAGCAGCGGATTGGGCTGCAGTATCGCTTTTTTCTTGGGGTTCAAAATGCAGCCGTGTTCCTCTATTACTACGTTCTGCGCGGAATAGTCGTGCAGCAGCGCCGAAAAAAACGCAAAGTCGTAGTTGGTGGTAAACCGCGGCATATTGCCGTACAGCACACCCGTTTGACAGCACATTCCGCAATAGAACGATCGGTAAAGCACAAAGTCGCTTGCCTTGAGCGTCGATTTGTCGGGAACAACGTATCCGTACATTATACGCGCACAAACCCTATTTTTTTGTAAACTTTGTCCAGCGTTTTGCGCGCGAGGTACGCAGCTTTTGCCGCGCCCGATTTCATAAGCTCGCAAAGCGCGTTGTCGTCGCTGCGCAGCTTTTCGTACTTTTCGCGTATCGGTCTGAGCGCCTCGACCGTCGCCTCGCCCACGCGCTTTTTAAAGTCGGCATACGAGCAGTTTTCAAACTCGCGCTCCGCCTGCTCTATGGTAATATCGTTTACCGACGCGTAAATGGTGAGCAAATTGGTTATGCCGGGTTTGTTCTCGCTCGCCTTAATCTCGGTGTCGCAGTCGGTAACTGCGCGCTTAAACTTGCGCATAATCACCTCGGGCGGGTCAAGCAGCAATACGGTGCCGTCGCCGTCGCCCTCGCTCTTGCCCATCTTAGCCGTGGGGTCGGACAGCGAGTGTATGCGCGCGCCGTACGTGGGGATCTTGCCAACCGGCACGGTAAACGTGGGGCTGTAACGGTTGTTAAACCTGTTTGCTATCGTGCGGCAAAGCTCCACGTGCTGGAGCTGGTCCTCGCCGACGGGAACTATATCCGCTTGGTACAGCAGTATGTCCGCCGCCATAAGCACGGGATAGTCAAACAGCCCGACATTGATGTTGTCGGGATTCTTTTTGCTCTTGTCCTTAAACTGCGTCATGCGGCTTGCCTCGCCGAACATGGTGTAGTTGTTCAATAGCCAGCTGAGCTCGGCGTGCGCGGTGACATGCGACTGCAAAAACACAACGTCGCGTTCGGGGTCTATGCCCACGGCAATGAGCAGCGCAAAAAGCCGCTTGCTGTTTTCCCTAAGCTCTTTGGGCTCGATAGCCACCGTTATGGCGTGCAAGTCGGCAACGGCAAACAACGCGTCGCAGTCCTTGCCCATATTCCCCCAGTACTTCATTGCACCGAGGTAGTTGCCGAGCGTAGGGTTGCCCGTGGGTTTTATTGCGGAAAACACGCGCTTGCGTTTTTCCGTATTTTGCTGTAAAGTTTGTTCGTTCATAATGTTTGTAATATGTTATTATAGGTCTAATTTTTGCAATACCGTTCGGTCAAAAACTTGATAATGTCTTGCGGCGGTATAACGTCTGTATGTATTTGTTTTGCGGAAAACACAGCTATCAAATCCTCGGGCGCAGGAAGAGCAGTCACGTCCTCCATTTGCCTCAAAAGCTTGCTCCCGTCCGACGGAATCTTTTCGCCGAGCGCGGTCATCACCGACTTTGCCGACCTGTACGGGCTTGATATGGACAGCGCCACCGTGGGACGGACAAACTCCCTGTCGAACGCCACGGCGCAAGCCGCCGCAGTGTGGGTATCGGCAAGATAACCGTATTCCTCAAACAAATCGGCTATGGCATCCATCGCGTCGTCCATGTCCGCGGTGCCGCCTGCAAAAATGTCGTGCAAAGCGTTAATTTCGTCTTCCGTAACGGTAAACCGCCCGTTTGACTTAAGCTCGTCCATTCTTCGCGCGGTGAGCGGCGCGTCGCATCCGCTTAATCCGAAAATCAAACGCTCGATATTGCCGAGCACCGGCGCGGCGGGGCGACTGCTTATGCGGTTTATATCGTACGCGCCCGAATCGATAAAATCGGTAAGCGCGGTAAACGACATTGCGGCAACCACAAGCTTATTTATGGGCAAGCCCATTTTTTGAGCGTAATAGCCCGCGATCATTCCGCCGAAGTTGCCTACGGGAATAACAAAGTCTATCTTGTCGCCCGACTTGATTTCGCCCGAATTAACAAGGTCGCAGTACGCCGAAAAATAGTACGCGATTTGCGGCACGACCGCGCCGATATTGACCGAGTTGGCAGGCGTCAAAGTAATATTGTTCTCACCTAACGCGGAGGATACACCTTCGTCCGAAAAAGCCGCCTTGACCGTCGATTGCAATTCGTCAAAATCCGAGCTTACGCCGACAACGGCAACGTTGGGCTGATTTATCGCTTTCAGTTCACGCAACAAAAATTCGCTCAACCCGTCCTTCGGGTACAATACGCACACCTGAATTCCGTCCGCATTGTCGAATGCATGCGCAACCGCTTTGCCCATATCACCGGACGTTGCAACTATCAGCAGTGTTGTTGCCGTAATGTTTTTTGCGGCTTTGGCTCGCTCTACAAGCCCGCGCATAACCTTAAACGCCAAATCCTTGGACGAATGGGTGTCGCCATGCCACAGCTCGGACACAAACGCGTTGTCGTCTATCTTGACGGTGGGCGCAGGATCGTCCATGCCGTCGAACGCTTGCTTTGCTATCCCGTTGACGTCAAAGTCGAAAAATGCTCGGAGCGTTTTTTCAACGCGCGCCGCATAATCGAGGTCGAGCATATCGGTATAGTTGAGTGCGGGGAGCTGTTGCGGCACGTAAAGTCCGCCGTCGGGCGCAAAGCCGTCAAGCAACGCGGTCGCTCCATCCACACTGACAAACCCGTTGCGGGTGGAAGTGTAATTAATCATTGATTATATTGAACTTGTTGAAGAAATTGGGCAGCTTGTCCGCCGAAACGGTAGCAGTAAACGCCGTGTCGGTAAACTTTTCCATCGTGTCGAAAATGGGCTTGAGCGATTCGGGATCGACGTTGAGCAGCCTGTTAAGCCCATCGATAAACACGTACTGAATATCGAAATTGGTGGCGAGCATGCCCTTTAAAAATCCGCTGAGCTCGTATGTATTCCTGACCCCGTACTCCGCAACGTTGACAAACCGAATGTTGGGGTTAAGTCCGAGCGACTGGTTGTTGTCGGTAATAAAAATCACCTGACCGGTCGCGGTTTCGGCGGCGGCATTGGCTGCGTCCATGACGCGCTTGGTTTTGCCCGTTCCTTTGGTACCGTAGATAACAGAAATCATAATATATATCTCCTTTATGGTTATTAATCTTTTAGCTGTGATATAAACGCGGCAATGGCGTCCAGCCCGCGCTCTATATCGATTTCCGACGCGGCGTACGAAAGCCGCACGTAGTCGGGCGCGCCAAAGCTTTCGCACGGAATGACCGCGACCAAGCCTTGTTCGAGCAGTACGGACGCAAAGTCGAATGCGGAGCGTATGCGCTGCCCGTCCAGCTGCTTGCCTATAAACTTATTCACCGACATCATAACGTAGAACGCGCCCTTGGGCTCGATAAAGTCCACCTTCAATCTTTGCAGGCGCAGCATCATAAGCGCACGACGCGCGTCGAAGGTTGCCTTCATCCCCTCCAAAAATGCCTCGCCATGCAGCTTGTCGGAAAGCGCAACGGTTGACGCATGCTGCGCTATCGAATTGACGTTGGACGTGCTGTGGCTTTGCATGCTCGACATTGCGGACGCAATATGCTCCTCCGCCGCCGCGTAGCCGACGCGCCAGCCCGTCATTGCGTAGGTTTTGCTAAGCCCGTTTATTACGATTGTGCGTTCCTTAAGAATATCCGAGTACGCAGCTATCGAATGGTGCTTGCGCTCGTACGTCAGCTTTTCGTAAATCTCGTCCGACACGACAAAGATTTTGTGTTTTTCTATCTCATGCGCCAGCGCGTTTATCTCTCCGCGGGTATACACCGCGCCCGTCGGGTTGTTGGGATTGTTCAGTATAAACGCCTTGGTCTTGTCGGTTATCGCGTCCGCGAGCTCGGCGGGTGTTATCTTAAAGCTGTTATCCGCCTTGGTTTCCACAAACACCGGCACGCCGCCCGCCATCTTTACGATTTCGGGATAGCTCAGCCAGTACGGCGACGGAATGATAACCTCGTCACCGGGATTGAGTATCGCCATGAACGCGTTGAACAGCGAATGCTTGGCGCCGTTGCTAACCACTATATTGGACGGCTCGTAATCGAGCCCGTTGTCGCTTTTCAGTTTTTGGCAAATAGCTTTTTTAAGCGCAAGAGTCCCCGACGCGGGCGTGTACTTGGTCATACCCTTGTCCAAAGCCTCCCGCCCCGCAGCCACTATATAATCGGGCGTGTTAAAGTCGGGCTCGCCCGCCGCAAACGAAACCACACGCATACCGTCCGCTTTCATCTTTTTGGCGCGCGCTGTGATTTCCAATGTCAGCGACGGCGAAATCTGTTTTGCTCGTTTTGCTATTTCCAACTACTTTTCTCCTTATAGCCGAAACAAGATGAGTTTTACCTATTGTACACCATTTATATGGAAAAATCAAGCCCCCTTGGCAAATTCGGAATTACGGAAAATATCTATTTAATAAGGGCGGCTACGCCGCAGTCCATCAATTCCGAATTCATAATTCATAATTCCGAATTATTCTATGTCGCTCGGCAAGCGGAAATCGGAACGCGGCGAGAACGACACCGACCCGATTTTGACTCCGTCGGGGCTGCACGAACGCTTAAACTGCGACGCGAAAAACCGCTTAAAGAATGTGTCGAGCGCCTTTTTGATTTGCTCGTCCTTGGCGTCGTAGAATGCGGTCTTTAACAAAAACTCTATCTTTTCGCGCGTAAAGCCGTAACGGCAGTAATAGTACATTATAAAGTCCAAAAGGTCGTACTTGCCCAAAATATCCTCGGTCTTTTGCGCGATCTTGCCGTTTTCGGCGGGCAGTAGCTCGGGCGAAATATCGGTGTTTAAAATATCCTCGAGCACCGCTTTGGCGTCGCCGCCCAATCGTTCCGCCTCGTATGCGACAAGATGCTTGACAAGTGTTTTGGGCACGCCCGCATTAACGCCGTAGGACGACATATGGTCGCCGTTATACGTGCACCAACCGAGCGCCAGCTCGCTCATATCGCCCGTACCCACGACCAAGCCGTTGAGTTGGTTTGCAATATCGAACAGCGTCATTGTGCGCACGCGCGCTTGCGCGTTTTCGTACACCACGTCGGTCTTGTTGTGACCTATGTCGGCAAGATGACTGTTTACGGTGTCCTTTATGTCTATGACTTTAATCTTTATGCCGAGCGCGGCGCACAGCTTTTCGGCATTGCTCTTGGTGCGCGCGGTCGTACCGAAACACGGCATTGTTACAGCCGTTATTTTGTCCTTGGCTACGGCGTTGTTGCAAACAAGCAGCGCAAGCGCCGAATCCAGTCCGCCCGACACGCCCAGTACAAGTGCGTCCGCCTTTGTCGCGGCAACGCGCTTTTTAAGCGCCGCCGCCTGCATTGCTATAATCAGCTCGGCGCGGTAATTGAATTCGTCGGTGGGAACAAACGGATAACGCGGCACTTGACGGCAAATGCGATTACCCTGCAATTTGTCGCTCAGCTTGAAACACATACGAATATAATGCTTATCGGTAGGCTTGACGCCCATTTTGCGGCGGTCGTATATGAGCCGCTCTATATCTATATCGCTTATAACGTTGTCGCCGTCAAACGGATCGCTGTCGTCCAGTATACCGCCGTTTTCGGCTATTATGTTGTGACCGGAAAACACCATGTCGGTGGTAGATTCTCCCGCGCCAGCGTCCGCATAAATATATGCGCAGTGTTGTTTGCCCGATATGCTTTTGACAAGCAGTTCGCGGTACTCGGCTTTGCCCACAACCTCGTCGGACGCCGAAAGATTGGCAATAACCGTTGCACCCGCGCGGCACATATATACCGACGGCGAAATATCCGCCCACATGTCCTCGCAAATTTCGCAGCCGAGTACGAGGTTGGGATAGTCCGTACAGCTGAACAAAACGTTGCCGAAAAACACGCCGTAAACCTCGTTCATGCAATACTCGTCGGGTGCGGGCGAAAAGTACCGCTTTTCGTAGAACTCGCCGTAATCGGGCAGCTCGGTCTTGGGAACAATGCCCAAAATTTTTCCTGCATGCATGACGATAGCGCAGTTGTACAGCTCGCTGAAATGCTCTACCGGCGCGCCCACTACAACCACCATGTTTTCGGGCACTGCGGCGGCGATAGCTCGTACCGCATTTTCGGTCTTATCCAAAAGCTCGCGCGTAAAAAACAAATCGGCGCATGTATAGCCGCACACGCACAGCTCGGGAAACACGGCAATCTCCACGCCCAAATCGGCGGCTTGCTTTATTTGCTCGATTATAGCCTTGCTGTTATAATCAGGATTGCCTACCTTTATTACCGGCGTATACGCGCCCACTCTTACCATTCCGTATTTCATTTACCGTTCCTCCGCTCAATCGGCTATTATCACACCGTCACTGGTAAATAATTGTTTTGCCTTGGCTATATCCTGTTGGTACAAATCGTCCTCGGTGCGTTCGGTACGCGCGCGCTTTTTTTCGCCGAGCGCGTCAAGCGCACCGTTGAGCACGCCGATCACACTCGGATCGCCCATTGACAAAAACACGTCGTCGGGTGCAACAAACGCTATATATTCGTCACGCTCACGCACCGTAACGCCACGCGCAATCAAGCGCATAACGCGCGCCGAGGCGGGCGCGTCCGACTTGCGCAAGTACCGTATTATTTTGCCCTGCAGCTCCAGCCCCTGCTCCGCCGTGGCCTTTAAATGCCAAAACTCGCCCTCGTCGGCAGCAGCTACCTGACCTTTGCTCGCCGTCGCGGATTTTGCCCGCGGCGAATTTGCGGCGCGCATAGGCGCGGGCTCGGGCGGTGGCGCATCGTAAACGTCGGGCGGAGGCTCAAGCTCGTAATCGGGCGCTGCGCTTTGCGGCTGCGGTTTCGGCTTAGGCTGTTCTATCGGCTTTTGCGCCGTCGGCGGCGCGATAGGCTTAGGCGGCGCGCTTATAGGCTGAGCGGCATTTGCCGCAGGCTGTGTTACTTTATTTTTTTTTTGCTCCGCGGGAGCCCCTGCGGAGTTTTGTTCGAGCGCGGTAAGTCGGCGCAAAATATCGTCTTCTCTTTGTCCGCCGCACACCGTTTTGATGAGCGCCGTTTCCAAGAACACGCGCGGATTGACCGAATATTTAAGTCCGTTCTCGGCGTTGCCCAGTTCGGTAAGTATGCGCGAAATCTCGGACATATTATACTTGTCCGCCGACTGCGCTATGCTTTGCACGGTGGTCTTGTCGGCGTTTATCAGTCCGCCCGCGACCGCCTTGTCCTTGCCCACCGACTTACACACCAAAACGTTGCGCGTGTAGTCTATAAGCTGACGGCATACCGCCGACATGGACTTGCCGCTTTTGACAAGCTTGTCTATAACGGTAAGCACTCCTGTAAGGTCGCGCGAGGCGGTATTGTCGAACAGTGCGGAGATTGCTGCATTGTCGCCCGCGCCCGTAAGCGCAAGCACTACCTCGGGCGTAATTTCCTCGGCGGCGGATGCGAGAGTGTCGGCAACGGACAGCGCGTCACGCACACTGCCCTCGCCAAGCCGCGCAATTTCCTCCGCGGCGTCCAACGTGTACTTAATACCTTCGGCGTCGTATATGCGCGCTATGTGCTTGGCAAGAATATCGGTAGGCACAAGCCTAAAGTCAAACCTGATACACCGCGACAAAATCGTTTGCGGCAGCTTTTGAGGCTCGGTGGTGGCGAGTATGAATATTACGTGTTCGGGCGGCTCTTCTATCGTCTTTAACAGCGCGTTAAACGCACCGCCCGTCAGCATATGCACCTCGTCTATGATATACACCTTGTACTTGCACGCGACGGGCAGGTACTTTACCTTTTCCCTAATATCGCGCGCGTCGTCCACGCCGTTGTTGGACGCGGCGTCCATTTCTATAATATCAACGTTGTCGGACGCAAGCTTTTTGCACGCCTCGCACTCCCCGCACGGACTGCCGTTTACGGGATGCAGGCAGTTGACCGCACGCGCAAAAATACGCGCGCACGACGTTTTGCCAACGCCGCGACTGCCTGTAAACAGGTACGCGTGTCCGATACGGTTAAGTTTAATTTGATTAGTCAGCGTGGTGACGATTGGGTCTTGCCCTATAACGTCCTCAAACCTTTGCGACCGATATTTTCTGTACAATGTAGCCATACGCACAGTATAATATAAAACGCTATTCTTGTCAAGACAAAGATTGTAATTGGCGGTATGCAATTACAGTCCGAATATGCTTTGCGGCAAGGCGTTGATAACCATTCCGAGTGCTACGGAAACAACGTACATTACCGCGATTACAAGCACGGTATTCTTTACCGATTTATTTTGCTTGGCAAGCACGGCGTAGCCAATGCCCGCGCCCACGCACAGCCCCGCGACCGCGCCGCCCAAGGACAGCCCGCCCACAACGTACAGCTCGGTTATAACAACCGACGCCGCACAGTTGGGAATAAGCCCCACCAATCCCGCAAGCACGGGCTGGAAATACCCCGTCGAGCCGATAAACTCCGCAATGCGTTTTTCGCCCACGTAATACACCGCTATGCCGAAAATTACGTTGACAATAAATATAAAGAATATTACGGTTGCGGTATGCAGCAGCGGGTGCTTAATATACAAGTTGAATACGCGCTTTGCCTTTTGCTTTTTGGTCGCGTTTTTCCCGTCCCACTTGTCCGCCTCGTCGATATTGTGGTGGTGGCAGCCGTGAATATGGTGAGCAGTCTCCTCGTCGTCATGATTATCGTCGTGGTCGTGATTGTGTTCATGCTCATGTTCGTGCTCATGTTCGTGATTTTGTTCGACCGTCGCGGCGGTTTGATCGGCTGTTGCCACACTGCGCTTTTGCACAAGCTTTTGTATCACAAATGCGATATACCCGACAACCAGCGCGAATATTATTTTGATTATTATTACGGGCAGCACCTTGGTAACGCCCGCGTAGCTGGACAGCATTATGGGCAGCGCCTCGTCGCTTGTGGCTATGTACACGGCAAGCAGCGTGCCCAGCGCAATCTTGCGCTTTGTGTACAGCTCGGTAGCTACCACCGAAAATCCGCACTGCGGCACAATTCCGACCGCCGTGCCGATAAGCGGAGCAAACCCGCCGCTCATCGCCTTTTGAACGCGCACATTTGATTTGTATTCCAAAACCTCGATAATGAAATTCATTATCAGCAAAAACGGCAGGACCTTAAGCGTATCCAAAAACGCGTCTAAAAACACCTCGCCCATCAGTCACACCTCTTTTGTGCATACGTACATTCTATAAGGTCGGCTATTTGCTTTGCCGCGCGCGGACTGCGCCCGCCCTTTTTGCGTGCGGCAAGCTCGGCGACCGAGCCGTATTCGTCCCGCCACTTTATGGCACGCGATCTTAATATTTGCTTTAATATGTCGACAAACCCGTCGCTGTCCGGACTTAAGTAAGTGACTACAAGCCCAAACCTATCGAACAAGGCAAGCTCGGCTTTTCCGTAAGTTTGCCCGCCGTAGCCGTCGCCGCCGTCGCGGGCGCGGTCTATCGTGCAGTACACCAAAAAATTGTCGGGCGCAGCATCCAGCACTCTATCCGTTGCGGCGCGGTTTGCCTCCCATGCGCCCAAGTCGACCGCGTCGGCAAAGATGATAAATTTTTGTTTGAGTCCACGTATTCTTTTGACCAACTCGGGCAGCTCGGCTATGTCGGCTATCTCTATCAGCTTGAGCCTGCCGCAAAACTCGCCCGCCACAGCGCGCACGGTTGCCGACTTGCCCATACCGCGCTCGCCGTACAGCAGTGTGTGGAATGCGGGCAGCCCGTCCACAAAGCTTTTCGTGTTCTTTTCTATCTCGTACTTTTCCTCTATGTACCCTTTTAGGTCGGACAGCCTTTCGCCGCGTATCGCCGCCGTTTTGAACATTCCGTCGCGGTACACAAAACTGTCCGCGCCGCTCAATATTCCGCAGCCGCTATTTGCATACGATTGCACCAGTCCGTCGTAAGTGACCGAAAATCCGCCGAACCCGAACTGCGGGAAGAATCCCGACGCGTCGCCCTCGAACTCGCTCGGCTTGATAAGCGACAGCTGTTTGAATGTGAGCAGCTCGTTGCGCACCTGCGCCTTAACCTTGGGCGAAATACGTTCGCCACGCGCCGCCGCGCGACTGAACGGATTGTCGTCGGCAAGCACAAGCCCCGCTATCCACTCGCCCGTACTGTCGCAGCCGCTGTCCGCAACCGCACGAAAGACCTCCGCGGCACTGCTTATGCGGTGCAATCGGTCGGGCGCAGTAATCAGCTCGGCAAGCGGGCGCGCCGCGTTTGCGACCGCCGAATACATCGCCACCGATTTGTATTGCAAATAAAGCTTGTCCATTCCGTCCATAATAATTACGTAGATTTTACTACACACAAAGCGATTTGTCAACAAAGGTAAAATGCCAAAATCGTTTTCGACAAACCTTGTCCGCATTTGACAAAATTCGCAAGATAATATAAAATAACCGTATGGAAAGAATTTTCTCTGTTGATGACTTGATAGACTGCGTAAACGAGTACGGCATACTTCCGTACTGGGTGGAGGACGGCTTTTCCGCTTGGCAAATGAGCGGCGTGAGCTTTATGAAACTGTGGAACTTACGCGAAAAAGCAATCAATTCGCAAAAGATAGCATACGGCAAATTCGTCAACAAAAAAGCCACATTTGTGTCGCTGGACGCGTTTCCGTACCTGTGCGCACTCCGCCGCGACGGGTACGACTTTGATTCGCTGTCCGACGAGGGTCGCGCGCCCCGTCGGGAAATCGAGCTTATGAACGCTATCGGCACCGAGCCCACACGGTCGTACCAGCTTAAGCAATCACTGAACATGAAGGGCTTTGACGGCGTGCTTACGTCGTTGCAAAACAAGACATATCTTTGCCTGACGTTTCAAAAGAGCTATATGGGCACGGCAATGCTCAGCCGCCCCGAGGACGTATTCGGTTACGATTACGTCCGCTCGGCGTACTCACTGTCCGTAGAGGAAAACGCAGCCAAGCTGCTCGAGCTGTGCAAAGGGCTATACGAGTTTGACGAAAAGACGCGGGCAAAAATACTTGCACCCGCGGTGTAATCGGCACAAGCGCAGTCCGACATTATTCTCTATTATCTATTCACTAAAAAAACCACCCTCACGGGGTGGCTTTTTTGTTTTGAGATTTACAGTGTGTCGAGCTTACGGCTAAGCTTGGCAAGCTGTTCGCGTTTAAGTTCGATTTCCGCGGAATAGGTGCGGAAGAACTGCACATCTTGCTCATCGGGGTCTTGCTTGCCGATCAAAGAATCGATAATCGACGCTTGCGATCTGGAACGCTTGATTTCCAGCTGTTTGATTTCTTCTTCGAGCGAACGAATTTCCTTTGCAAGTTCCTTTTTGAAAGACATAATATTTCTCCTTGTTTAGTTTTTTATTTTTTTGACGGATTAATCTTCCGTCGAGGTTTCGGGGGTTTCCGTTGCGGCAGCCTCGGCAGTGGGTGCAATTTCCGGCTCAGCCGTAGGCGCGATTTCGGGCTCGGGCGCCTGTTCGGGCTCGGCTGCACCCTTCAAACGCTCGGCGCGTTTTTGCATAACCTCGGCGCGCTGTTTCATCTTTTCGGCACGGGCTGCGGTCTTGTTCGCCTTTTCCTCGAGCGCGGCAATTCTTTGGTCGACGGTGAGCGATCTTTCCTTTGCCGCTCTCTCGCGACGTTTTGCTCTTTGCTCTTCCTTCTTTGCCTCGTCCAGCTCCTTTTGCTTGATCTCGGCTACCCGCTGCTTTGCCTCCTCGTTCTTTTTGTTGGCACGAACTGCGGCTATCGTTGCGTCGATAGTTGCTTGAGTGCGGATGCCTATCAAAATCTTGCCTGTGAGGATGCGCAGTACGTCGGTCTTGATAAGGATGAATATAATAATCGCCGCCAGCAGCAATGCGCCCAATACAATGAGCACCGTTGCCCATACGGGAATACCGAGCTTTTCGTACACGGTGAATACCATGCTGTACACAACGCCCTCGTAGTCGCTGGTGCCCAACACCGTTGCGGTAAGCGTGTACGTACCCGACTCGGCTGCGTTAAGCTTGTTTACGCCCGTTATGGTATTGTAAACTTCCTTGCCCTGGCTGTTTGTGATAATTATATTGGCTGTGCCGTACACAGGCTGCGCTATAGGCAAATTAGACGATTTAAAGCTGCCCTCGCGCCATGTATCGATAGTGGGCGCGGTTTCCCAGTAGTTGGTTGCCTTGAATACCTTGAAGGCAATGCCGCGCGGAGCAAGCGCCTTGTAGTTGGTGCTCTCCTCGACCGTGGCAAACAAATAATATGTGCCTACCGAAAGCGAGGAAAGCGATTCCGCTACGTTGTTAGGAACAAGTCCGTCCGTCAAGCGGAAGGACGCCAACGGAGTTGCCGCAGGGATTTCGCCCGCGCTGTCCGTCGTTATTTTAAACCATAAACCGTTTGGATTGTCGAGGTAAAGCGGCGTGGCGTTGATAAGGTTCATTTGCTTATCGTAGTTGCCGTACGTCCAATACATTATGCTCGGCACTTCCTTCCACGAATTGACCGCGGGATCGATATAATACATATCCTCGAACGGCACGGTGCCGGTAAAGCTGCCCTTGCCTACAAACGTCAACGACGCTTTGCCGACCTTGATGTCATGGCTTTGCAGCTCGTAGTCCACTCCGTCTTTAAGCGTAACGCCGCGGAATGTGACAACCGCCTCGGGAACGTTGTTTTCCATCGCGTTGTACGTAACGCGGTCGGTCAAAAACGTTATAACTATGTCTTTGCCGTCATCGCCGTCCACGCTGACCGAATCGGCGCTGATGGCGTAGCAGCCAACCGTAAAGTGGTACGTGCGCGAAATGGGATAGTAAACAATGCTCGATGCCTCTTCCTCGGCGTTCTCCCACCAGTGTTCATGATCGTCGGTGGAGGTGTAGGAAGGTACGGACACGTTAAGCGTGTAAGCGCCAACCCCGAGCGCGGCAAACTGCGTTGCGCAGTAATCGTCATCCAATGCATTTTCGGTATCGATTACATAACCGCCGTTTTCCGACTTTACGTCATAGTATTCCAAGACCGTATCTTCGCCCTTGCCGCTGTACTTGATTGCAAAGCGCGCAAGCACGGTGTTGTCCTTGCCGAGCGTGAACACGGCGTTGTCGCCATGCTCGGGACGAAGGGACAATGCGGGCGCCTCGGCGCCGAACGTCCAACCCTCTACCGCGGTGTTTTCGTTGCCGTCCAACGTTCTGAGCGCGTTGTTGATGGTGACGATGTACCATTCCTTGGTGATAACAATGGAATTGCCGTCGTCGAGCGTCCAGTTGGGATTGAGAGTAATGGTAGCGGTTGTTGTAATTTTGTTTACCCTATTCGCAAGACCGGTCGACGTTTCGGAATCATAAGCGACGGTTATAGCGGAATAGTAATCCTTGAGAGTTTTGTCGTTTACGTCGTAATCGCCGTTGAGAATAACGGTTTGCGGTTTGCCGGTATAACGCACGTACGAATTGTAAAAATCGCCCGTCGTCACCTGCGCGCCGTACTCGTCGCTGAACTCGGCCGTGGGATCGTAATACGTGGCAAGGTCGCCCAATTCCGAATTGTCGTTCAACAACCACAATCTATTGGGATCGTCCCCGCCGGCATAGTCGACCAAATCGCTTGCGCGCAAATCCAACACACGCGGTGCAATTTTGATTGTTATGGTCTTATCTGCGTCGGCAATGTTATCCGCACCCACTATGGTTACGGTGTATTCCGCGGCGTTGATAAGCTTGTCTACCGACGTGCCGTTAAACGTGCCGGAATACGACAGGTGCGTATCGGCGCCGGATTCGCTGTAATAGACGTAAGTGGGGTTGATACCCTCGCCGAGGTCGATCTTGACGCGTACAAGCGCGCTGTAATCAACACCTTCCTCGTATGTAAAGAGCGTCCTTCCGTTTACGAACGTCATCCACTCGGCATCGTCGGAATTATTTATTTTGTATTCCCACGTTACGTTGTAAGGTGCCTCGTCTGCGGTTTCGTCAGCCGAGACCGCGCCGCGCGGCGTCAACAGCACTACCGCAAAAGCGACGGCAAGCATGCAAAGCGTTGTAATAAGCGCTTTTAACAGCCTGGTCTTTGTTAGTTTAAACGTCATGGTAATCCCTCCGTAAACGTTTTGCTTATTGTTTGCCGTTTTATTGCAAACGACAAAACGGGCTATACATATATACTATTGTATTATATATGTAGCCCGCCCCTAATGTCAAGTACTTTATGAAAATCCGTATCAAATTTTATTGGTATATTCCGAGTTACAGCGTGAATTTGCCTTTTAAAAAGCGCTCCTGACTGTTCACTTCCTCGCCTATCGTATCAACCGGCATGTATGTTCCGTACTCGGTGAGCCTGCGCGCCTTTACGTTGTCGGCAAGCATAACCATAAGCATGCCGTAAACCTTATCGGCAATTTCGCCGTCCAATACAGGCGTGGCTATTTCCACGCGCTTGTCGGTGTTGCGCGTCATGAGATCGGCGCTGCTTATAAGCACCGCACGGTCGTCCTTATCGCCAAAGCAGTATATGCGCGAATGTTCGAGCAGCCTGCCCACAATGCTGATTACCGAAATATTGTCGGTCTTGCCCTTTACGCCCGGAACAAGACAGCAAATACCGCGCACGACCAGCTTTATCTTAACGCCTGCGTTACCCGCCGCTATCAGCTTGTCGATAATCGTTTTGTCGGTAAGGCTGTTCATCTTGGCGTAAATGTATGCGGGCTTGCCGCTTTCCGCCTTTTGCGTTTCGCGCTCGATATACTTGATAATTCCGCTCTTGAGCGATTTGGGCGCGATGAGCAGCTTGGAATATTCGCCGCTTTCTATATTGCAAATTGCGAGGTTGCGAAAAAACGCCACGGCGTCCGCACCCACGTTCTCGTTTGAAGTGATTATGTTAAGATCGGTATACAGCTTGCTGGTTTGCTCGTTGTAGTTGCCCGTGCCGAGGTGCGTTATGTAGCGCAGCTTGTCACCGTCGGTAAGCACGACCGAAATGATTTTGGAATGGACCTTGTAATTGCCGCAGCCGAAAATGACAGTACAGCCCGCGTCCTTGAGCACCTCGGAAAAATACAGGTTGTTCTCCTCGTCAAACCGCGCGCAAAGCTCTATCACAACGGTCACTTCCTTACCGTTTTCACTCGCCTTTTTCAGCGCCTCCACAATACGGGAGCGGTGGTCCAGCCTGTAAATGGTTATCTTGATCGACGCGACGCGCGGGTCGACCGCACATTCGTCCAACAGCCGCACCAACGTATCCATGCTGTCATACGGGTACGCCAAAAATATATCGCGGTTGAGCGCCGTTTCCAGCACCGAGCAATCGGGCGAAACGGGCGGCATAAGCGGGCGCTGCGGCTTGTATTTGAGCGCGTCCACGTATTCGGGATTGATATATCCGCCAAGCGACATAAGGTATTTAAAATCAAACCCGTGCCGCACTGTAAAGCAATGCTGCTTTTTAAGCCCCAACAGCTTGAGCAAAAACGCCTTAATGTCGTCCGCTCCGTCGTCTATTTGCAGCCGCACCGCGTCCTGCGTGCCGCGCAGCTCCACCTTGTGCTTTAGGAACTTGGAAAAATCAAAATCGCGCTCTATATCGTTGTCGTCTAAGTTGGCGTCGAAATCGGCGTTGCGCGTGAGCCTGAGCATAGCCTGACTGCGTATCTTGTACCCCTCGAATGCGAGATAGCCGAACGTGCGGATAAGCTCCTCCAGCGTTATTATGTTCACCTTTTTGCCGCCGTCTATCTTGTACACGCGCGGCAGCTTTTGGTTGATTGCCATAACGCCGTACATAAGCCTGTCGGACTTGGTCAGCTCAAACATCATATAACAGTTCATGTTTTCGAACTTTATCATAGGATGCTTGGCGTCCAGCACCATCGGAGACAACAACGGCAGCACCGACCCTATAAAGTACTGCTTGCACTTGGCATACTGCTTTTGCGAAAGCTCCTTGCCCGAACGGATTTTCAGCCCGTTCTTGTTAAGCTCGGACTTGAGCTTTACGTACACCGCGTCGGCGTCCTTGTAATAATTCTTGGCAAGCTTGAGTATGCCGTCCACCTGCTCTGCAGCCGTAAGGTCGGTCTTGTTCTCTTTGGCGTCGCCGTTGACCTTGGCGTCGTTTATAAGACTGCCGACGCGCACCATAAAGAATTCGTCCAAATTAGAATGGAATATCGACAAAAACTTGCACTTTTCGAGTAGCGGATTGGTGGTGTCGGTCGCCTGATCCAAAACGCGCTTGTTAAACATTAGCCACGAATATTCGCGGTTAATATATACGTCCTTTATAAACTTGTTTTCGCTTGACATAATAACCTTATATTAATTAAATTTAATTCGATTTCTTTCCGTTGTTTATCTTTTTGCGCTTGGGCTGCGGCGGCTCGGGCATGTATGTGGGAACGCTCTCGTTCAGGTCTATCGGTATGCCCGACTCCCCGCCCGTCGCAACAAGCGACAAGTACCCTTCCTTAACGCCGCAATCGCTTATCATAACGCTGCCCGGCTTAAACCTACGCAACATTTCTTTAAGTACTATGGCGGCAACAGGCAAAACGTGAATCTTTTCGGGCGCGACCTTCATAATCAGCCGCGTGCGGTCGGGTGACGTCAACAGCCACTTGCAAAACTGCTTGTATTTGGTGTATTCGAACTCGGTGCTCATCCGCTCCTTTTCGCAGTACTCGCTATACGCCGCATAAATGGCGTCGTTGATTGATCCGACAAGCACGGCTGTTGTAAACTCGTTCTTGCCCGCCAAATCGACCTCGTCCGATTTTTTGCGCACGTATTTTTTTATGCTCTTGGCTTGCTCGTCGGTCGGGTAAATATCCACCGCGTACTTATTGCGCAGCTTGATAGGACCGAAGTCCAAGCACACCATTTCGTCCTTGCGCTCTTTTTTAAAGTCGCAAAGCTCCACGCTGCCGCCGCCGATGTCGATAAGAATAACCTTTTCGTATGCCATGTATTTGCGGTTGGACAAAAAGTCGCAGTACGCCTCGGTCACGCCGTCGAGATAGTTGATGACGATGCCCGTGCGCATGCGAATCTTTTCCGCAACCTCTTCTATATTGTCTATGTTGCGCAGCGCCGCCGTGGAAATGCAATAACATTCGTCCACACCCATCGCCTTTACGGTGGAGCGCGCCGTGATAAGCGCGTCTATCAGTTTTTCAATGCCGCGACGGGAAATGGAATGTCCCTCAAAGTAATCGGCAACGGCAATGTTAGCGCGGTCCTTGTACACCGCCGAAAAAATGCCCGTCGCCTTGTCGCCCTCGGCAACAACTATCGACACGCCCGTCGAGCTAAGGTCTATAACTGCATATTTCATAAAAACTCCTTTTTAATTCGGAATTATGAATTCGGAATTCGGAATTATTGTTTTGCGCGCAAGCGCGCTTAAATTAATTTAATAAGGGCGCGTTAGCGCAGTCATTCAATTCCTAATTCCGCATTCCGCATTCCGAATTAGCGTCCGAAGGACACGCCTATGCTTTCCGCCGCCCTTATCTCCTGACAATCGACTGGAACGAGCTTGGCTTTGCCCGCTATGTCGGCAAGCGCGTTGTACGTTACCTTGCCGCCCACGAGCGCGACCGTCACGCCGAACTTGCCCTCTTCCACAAGCCTACCCGCAAAGCTGCCGAACTCGGTGGAAAGCACGCGGTCGTACGGCGAAGGACTGCCGCCGCGCTGGATATGTCCCGGCACGACAACGCGCGTTTCTACCTTAGCTTTTTCGGCTATTATCTTGGCAAGCGAATTGGTTATTGTGGTATCGTTGCCGCGCGCCGCCGCACGCTCCTTCTTTTTCATCTTACTTTCGGCGACCGTCATTGCACCCTCGGCAACCGCGACAATGCTGAACGCCTTGCCGGCGTCGGCACGCCGCTCTACGGCTTTGGCGACCTTTTCGGGCGAGAACGGGATTTCGGGCAAAAGTATTACGTCCGCGCCGCCCGCGATACCCGCAAACAGCGTGAGCCAGCCCGCCTTGTTGCCCATTATTTCCACAAGCATCGTCCTGCCATGGCTCGCCGCCGTGGTGTGTATCCTGTCTATGCAGTCGGTTGCAATGTCAAGCGCGGTATGGAAACCGAACGTGACGTCCGTGCCCCAAATATCGTTATCGATGGTTTTGGGCAAGCCGATAACGTTGCAGCCCTCGGCGGACAAAAGCGCCGCCGTCTTGTGCGTGCCCGCGCCGCCAAGAGTGAGCAAGCAATCCAGCCCCATCTTTTTGTAATTCTTTTTCATGAGGTCGAGCCGCGTCGTACTGTTTTCGTCCTCGACGGTCATCAGCTTGAACGGCTGGCGCGAAGTGCCGAGTATGGTCCCGCCCAGCGTGAGAATGCCGGTAAAGTCGGCGGGCGACATTTTGCGGCACTCGCCGCGAATAAGTCCGCCGTAGCCGTCGGCAATGCCGATAAGCTCGACGTTCTTGATGTTCTCGAAAGCGTACTTGCCGAATCCGCGGATAACGGCATTAAGTCCGGGGCAATCCCCGCCCGATGTAAGTATACCTATTCTCATACTCCCTCCAATGTTACTGTAAGCATACCATATTTTGCCAAAACAGTCAACAAGATAATTCGGAATTAAAAAAGGAACGCAATAATATGCGTTCTCTTTTTCCTTGCAATCTTTTTCTTTCGCTTTATCCCGACGGATATTTGCTGATTTTATATTAAACCAAAAAATTTGGTTTGTCAAGTATTTTACCAAATTTTTTGGCAAACTCATGTTATGAAGGAATTAAACTTTGCCGACAACCTGCGCGCTTTGAGAAAGAGCAAAAACCTAAAGCAGCATGAGCTTGCGCAAATGCTCAACGTTGACAAGCGCACAATCAGCGCGTGGGAAAACAAGGTATGTGAGCCCAGTCTTACAATGCTCGCCAAGCTGTGCGAAATTTTCGACGAATCGTTCGATAATATTCTTACTTGAAAATCGAAAAATTTTTCGTAACATATTGAAACTTACCGCCGACATATGATACAATTAGAAAAAGGAGTAAATATGGGGAACGTTTTGACTGACAAGGATAGAACATTATTGATGTCTCACCTGAACAATACGGGTGTGTTTGTCACGCTCGGGCAAAAGACGTCCAACATTATGGTGACGCATTGGGGAATGTTTGGAAAAATGTGGGGGCGCGACGTATTTGTCCTGCCTATACGCAGCACCAAGTATTCCTACCAAATAATCACGCAAGCAAAGAGCTTTGCGCTAAACGTTCCCGCGCACGACATGCGCGGCGAGATTTCGCGGTGCGACGCTATTTCGGGATACAGCTGCGACAAGTTTCAGGAGCTGGGCTTGCACCCCAAACGCGCCAAATCGATAGACGCGTACGTACTGGGCGAATGTGGGCTTATCGTGGAATGTAACGTTATAGCGCAAATTCCGCCCGACGCGATAACAACCTACAACGACGCAAAGATTTCATCTCACACCCTGTTCGTCGGCGAAATAGCCAACTGTTACAAATTAAATTAACAACGCAAAACAAAGCGTTCAAGCCAAACAGCTCGAACGCTTTGTTTGTTTATGAA
>CAMWLQ010000022.1 GCA_947175195.1 uncultured Clostridia bacterium
AAGGTCCCCAAGGCGCGCAAGGCGTAAACGGTGCCGACGGCGCTACCGGTCCCACAGGTCCCACGGGTGCTACGGGAGCTACCGGCGCTACGGGTGCAACAGGTGCGACCGGACCTGCGGGAACTATAACGCCCGCAGCGGCTGTTCCCGACGTGGAAGACACGCCCACCCCCGACGAGGTCGGCGAAACGCTCAACGCGCTACTCGCCTCACTGCGCGCGGCGGGCATTTTGGCAACCTAAACGCAACTACAATATCGATAACAAAAACGCCGCGCTGTGGGACTTGTGATAGAAAAATCACAAGTCCTGCAGTTATATTTGCCTTACGGCAAGTGATATTTTGCTATCGCAAAGTGGTATATCGCTATGCGATGTAATATTGATGGTACGAAATAAAGGCATATATAACCATATGGTTTGTGTAAAATTTGTCCAAACGTCCATACTATCGATATGAGTAACACAAGGAAAATCGAAAAAGGATTTTGGTTGACGCTGGCGCTGTCCGTAATCATTATAATACTGACGGGCGTAGCGTTTTTGCCGACGGTATTCGCGCGGCGAGAAACGACCCGAGCGGCTGCGGTGGGTTGCGATGTGGACGCGGAGGCTATGCGCATACTCGGCTGCTGCAACGCATACGCGGCGGCAAACGACTTTACCACGACAATGACCGGCAAAGTAAAGGCGAGCGTTGTCGGCGTGCCGTACACGCAAAAGATACATGGCGGGCGCACGGTCGGGTGCAACGGCGACGTCACCGACGTTGCGGAAAGCACGTCCGCGCTGGTAAAAGCCGCACTCAAGCGCGAACGGCGTGACGGCAAATATTACGTGTCGCGCGGCGATTACAAAAACAAGTCGTTCCGCTACAACACCGAACAGCCGCTCTCCCAAAACAATTATATAGCGCAGTACGGTCAGCCGTTTACCGGCATTGTCAAGTATAATTTGGACAACACGGTAATATCGGCAAAGTCGATCGGCGACAACGTTTACCAATTCGTGCTCGACCCCGCGCAATCAACCGTGTACTCGCGCAACGAGGTAAAAACCACGCTCGGCGGCAAGTCCTACCCCAAATATAAGCGCGTGGAGTTTACGCTCACCACCGACGGCGAACGCCCCGTCAAGGTGACTACCGTCGAAAAATTCCGCGTAGACAAATTCGGCGGCACCGACTGCACCGCCGAATACACCGAAGTATTTAATTTTAATTAAGAATTAAGAATTTTTCTTGCAAACAAATAGCGCACCAACATATGTACAATCATGGTACGCTATCTTTTTTCATGCTTAGGAATATAAATTGAAATTTATATTATAGCCAATAGTTACTCGTAAAAATCTGCCGTTAACTTAATTACATACTTAAGTTCCACTAGGCTTACTAATAGTCTTCTATCAGATAAATTAATAGTAGCAAACGGAGCTTTAAAACGATCGTCAAATTTCATTAGTTTTTTTGTCCGCCAGTCTTTTATATATAATCCGTGTCCATAAAACTCATGAAACACTGTTTGAGCATACTCCCCAACATAATACTCATCACAAATATAAATCGCTTTTTCCCACTCGTCTCCACTACACTGTCCGGCCGCATACTTTGCTTCCATGTCATATGATTCTTCAACTAATTGATTGTAGTGCTCATGACATTTCAAGATTGTCGGAAATCTGGAAAACTTAAATAGTTTTTCAAATGTAAATTTCATAGCGCTCAATCGTTTTTTATTGTTTTTACCGGCTTTAACACATTCGCGCAATTCGTCGAACGTATATGATTTATTGCAAGCGGGACAAGTATACCGCGATGTCGCCACATGTATTTCTTCAAGTCCGATATAATTCACTCGGCGCCGTTTGCCGCTCCGATAATATTCATTAAAGTCGTCATCGTCCTTGGTAACGACGCGTGTATATTTTTCACGAACAAGCTTTTCACCGCAATGCGGACAGTGCTTATACTTTTTCAAAATCATAGCGGGATGAAATTCCCAAATCTTCATATAAGACGATGCCATGCTTACCTCCTATTACTGTTTGGTATAGTCCTTAATATCGTCTTTAACGTACAGACCGGGGATTTTGGGGAACTCCACCTTTAACGCCTTTGCCGCGCGCTTTAACGTTACGGGCACGACAAACTTTTCCTTGGTATTGTTGACGTCAAAGTACTTTATGCGCGCGCCGCCAATCGAGCCGTACAGCGGCACGCCGTTGACAAACACTATCTTACATTTGTACTGCTTGTCGCCCTCGGTCAACACACCCCTAAACTCTTCCCGTCGTCCGTCGTAAATACGTTCGGTGGGGTCCATGTCAGCAAAGAAATCAAACCTATACTGTGTAAGCAGCGGATCGTCCATCATTGCCGCCATATCGCGGTTGCACTCTATTGTGTGCGTGCCGTCGTCGAACGCCGCGCGTTTTTTGGACAACACCATAAACCTAAACCGTTTATCCCTGCCGCCGTCAAAATAGGTGTACTGCAAAAAGCTCGTCGGCGTAATCGAGCGCAAAACATAGTTAAACACAATGACGCCGATCACAAGCGCAATGCCGCTTATCGCGCACATAGCCATTGCCGTGCCCTTTGTTAGCATCGACACAACAAGCAACGCGATAGCGCCGCCGCCCAGCAAAAAGTTGATTACAAACTGCCACCACTTGGTGGTGTAAACGTCGTTCCGTACGCTGGTTATTTTTTGCGCGTACTCGTTGAGTATACGCGTAAACCGCTCTTTTGCCGATTCCTCGGTTGCGGGTTGTGCATTTTCGGTATTGTTTTCCACTGCCGTACTCCGTATAGTAAAAGGTTGAGATACTTCGCTGCACTCGGTATGACAAAAGTGTTTACACAAGCCGTTAAAACTTTTTTGTCATTCCGAGCAACGCGAGGAATCTCAACCTTGTTTAAATTATTATTTCTTAATTATTCGGCTGCGCCTTCGCCGCTATCGCCGCCTTCCTCGATTACCTCTTGGTGGGGTGCGGTAGCTACGCACACGACGTTGCCTTGGTTCTTTACGCGCATCATTCTCACGCCTTGGCTGCCCCTGCCGATCTTGCTGATTTCCTTAACGAGCATTCTTATAATCGTGCCGTTGTCGGAAATGACCATTACGTCGTCGTCGGGGTTGACAAGCTTAAGGTTGACAAGCCGTCCGGTCTTGGCGTTGAACGTACCCGCCTTGATACCCTTGCCTGCGCGCGACTGGAGCCTGAACTCTTCAATATCGGTGCGCTTGCCAAAGCCGTTTTCGCTGACGGTGAGTACGTCGCAATCGGGAAGAACGACTGTCATATCGACCACGTTGTCGTCCTCGTCCAGTCGCATGGCGCGCACGCCCTGCGTGTCCCTGCCCATAAGCCTGACGTTCTCCTCGGAGAAACGTATGCACTTGCCGCTTTGCGAGGCAATCAGTATCTCGTCGATGCCGCCCGACTGCTGTACGGAAATAAGCTCGTCGCCTTCCATAAGCTTGATAGCGACCTTGCCGACCTTGCGGATTTGCTTGAACTCGGTGAGCGCCGTCTTTTTGATCATACCGCGCTTTGTCGCCATGACAAGGTTGCCCTTGTACATATCGTCGGCAATGGGAATGACCGCACTGACCTTTTCGCCGTCGTTGAGTTGCAGCAAATTTACTATCGCCCTGCCGCGCGCCGTGCGTTCCGCCTCGGGAACGGCGTACGCTTTGTCCGCATACACCCTGCCGAAGTTGGTAAAGTACAACAGCGTGTCGTGCGTATTGGTGACGAACATTTTTTCGACAAAGTCCTCTTCCTTGGGACGGTGCGCCGTAACGCCCTTGCCGCCGCGGTGCTGAGCTTTGTACTCGGTTGTAGGAAGGCGCTTAATGTAGCCGTAGTGCGTCATGGAAATGACCACGTCTTCCTTGTCAATAAGGTCGCCGATGTCGATTTCGTCGTAGTCAATTACAAGCTCGCTGCGGCGAGGATTGTCGTACGCCTCCTTGATTTGTTGCAGCTCGTCGCGGATAATATCGGTAACGCGCTTGGGACTGCTGAGTATGCTCTTAAAGTCGGCAATCTTTTCCTGCAACGCCGCAAGCTCGGCTTGGAGCGCGTCGATTTCCAGACTGGTGAGCCTGCGCAGTTTCATTTCGAGTATGGCGTTGGCTTGCTTGTCGGACAGGTAGAATTCCGCCATCAAGCGCTCGGCAGCCTCTACGTTGTCGCGGCTTTGCTTGATTATCGTGATAACCTTGTCGATGTTGGCTTGCGCCTTGACAAGACCTTCTACTATGTGTTCGCGTTCCTGCGCGGCTTGAAGGTCGTGCTTGGTGCGGCGAACGATTATATCCTCTTGATGCTTTAAATAGTATTCGAGCATCTCTTTGAGGTTGAGGATTTTGGGCTCGCCGTCGGCAAGCGCAAGGAAGGTTATGCCCTGCGATACCTGAAGGTTGGTATGCTTGAACAACGTGTTAAGCACTACCTGAGCCTGTGCGTCGCGCTTGACCTCTATAACAATGCGCATACCCTGACGGTCGGATTCTTCCTTGATGTCCGATATGCCCTCTATGCGTTTGTCCTTGACCAAATCGGCTATCTGGACGATAAGCTTTTCCTTGTTTACTTGGTAAGGCAATTCGGTAACGACAATGCGCTGGCGCATAAGATCGCTACCCTCGCGCACCGGGTATTCCTCTATCTCGGTCTTGGCGCGCATAACAACGCCGCCCTTACCCGTCTTGTACGCGCGCTTGATATTCGCCCTGCCCATAATCAAGCCGCCCGTCGGGAAATCGGGCGCAGGCACGTACCTGCATAGCTCGTCAATAGTGATTTCGGGGTTTTCGATTAACGCGTCGATTGCGGAAATGACCTCGCCAAGGTTGTGCGGCGGAATGGCGGTAGCCATACCGACGGCTATACCGTCCGAGCCGTTGACCAAAAGGTTGGGGAAACGTGCCGGCAATACCGTAGGCTCCTGCAACGAATCGTCAAAGTTGTTCGTCCAATCGACTGTTTCCTTGTCTATATCGCGCAGCATTTCGGCTGCGATTTTGGCAAGACGCGCCTCGGTATAACGCATAGCCGCGGGCGGGTCGCCGTCCACCGAGCCAAAGTTTCCGTGCCCGTCGACGAGCGGATAGCGCATGGAAAAGTCCTGTGCAAAACGCACCAATGCGTCGTACACCGAGCTGTCGCCGTGCGGGTGATACTTACCCAAAACGTCACCGACAACACGCGCGCACTTGCGGTACGGTTTGTCCGCCCAAAGCGAAAGCTCGCCCATTGCGTAAAGTATGCGGCGGTGAACGGGTTTAAGACCGTCGCGCACGTCGGGTATTGCACGCGAAACGTTGACCGCCATTGCATACGCAATAAAGCACTTTTTCATTTCGTCAACTACGTGCGTTTCTATAATTTTGGTATTGTCTACGTAATCCTTGTTGCTGCTGCCGGACGGCGCGCTTCTTTTAGGTAATTTAGCCATTTTCACTCACCTCCGATTAAACATCCAAATCAGTTACAAGCTTGGCGTTTTGCTCGATGAACTGCCGCCTAAGCTCGGGCATGTCGCCCATCAGCACGCTGAATATCTCGTCCGCCTCAAACGCGTCTTCCATAGTAATGCGCCTTAGCGAGCGGTATTCGGGGCTCATGGTAGTTTCCCAAAGCTGTTCGGCGTTCATTTCGCCCAAGCCTTTGTAGCGTTGCAACTCGCAGCCCTTGCGCCCCATAGCGTCAAGCGCCTCGTCGCGTTCCTTGTCATCGTAGCAGTAGATTTCCTTTTTGCCCTTGGACACCTTGTACAGCGGCGGGAGTGCGGCGTATACGTGTCCGCGCTCGATAAGCGGGCGCATAAAGCGGAAGAAGAAGGTCAAAAGCAATATGCGAATATGGCTGCCGTCAACGTCCGCGTCGGTCATACAAATAATCTTGTCGTAGCGCAGCTTGCTCTCGTCGAATTCGTCGCCGATGCCGCAGCCGAACGCCGTAATCATCGCCTTGATTTCCGCGTTTTCGAGCACGTGATTGAGCCGCGCCTTTTCCACGTTCAATATCTTGCCGCGCAGCGGGAGTATTGCTTGGAATCTACGGTCGCGTCCTTGCTTTGCCGTACCGCCTGCACTGTCGCCCTCGACTATGAATATTTCGCAGTTGGACGGATCGCGGTTGGTGCAGTCGGCAAGCTTACCGGGCAGCGACGCCGTTTCGAATACGCCCTTGCGCCGAGTAAGCTCACGCGCGTTTCTCGCCGCGTCGCGTGCGCGCTGTGCGGTAATGGTCTTAATAACAAGATCTTTTGCCTCCTTGGGGTTTTCCTCAAGGTAAGTGCCGAACGCGTCGGTAACAGCTTTTTCCACCTGCAAGCGCATGGACGAATTGCCCAGCTTGGTCTTGGTCTGACCCTCGAACTGCGGGTCGGTCAGCTTGACGGAAATAACGGCGGTAATGCCCTCGCGCACGTCCTCGCCCGCCAGCTTTTCGTCGTCCTTGATAAGGTTTTGCTTGTGCGCGTAATCGTTTATAACCTTGGTCAGCGCGTTTTTGAATCCCACAAGGTGGGTGCCGCCTTCCTCGGTGTTAATGTTGTTTGCGTACGAATAAATGAGCTCGCTGTAGCCCTCGTTGTACTGAATGGCATACTCGACCTCGCTGTCCTTGAACGACTTTTCACCGTAAATGACCTCGGTGAACATGGTGTTCTTGTTGCGGTTGAGGAACTCGACAAAGTCCTTGATACCGCCGTCAAAGCGGAACGTGTCGCGCGCCTCTCTGCCCTTGCGGTTATCGACAAGCTCGATTTCCAAGCCCTTGTTAAGATACGCCACCTCGCGCAAGCGTGTGCGCACCGTGTCGTACGTAAAATCTATCGTTTCGAAGATTTCGTTGTCGGGGAAGAACGTGATTTTAGTTCCCGTCTTGTCGGTCTTGCCCGCCTCGGCAAGCGGTTTCATGGGCACGCCGCGGTTGTAACGCTGACGGTAAATCTTGCCGTTTTTGTACACCTCCACGTCCAGCCATTCGGAAAGCGCGTTGACACACGAAAGACCGACGCCGTGCAAACCGCCCGACACCTTGTACCCGCCGCCGCCGAACTTGCCGCCCGCATGCAGCTTGGTAAGAACGACCTCGACCGTAGACACCTTTTCCTTGGCGTGGATTTCAACGGGAATACCGCGTCCGTTGTCGGTGACAGCCACCGCGCCGTCGCGCGTAATTTCCACCAAAATCTTGTCGCAATAGCCCGCAAGCGCCTCATCGACGGAGTTGTCCACTATCTCGGTGATAAGGTGATGAAGACCATGTTCGTCGGTAGATCCGATGTACATACCGGGACGCTTACGAACAGGCTCAAGCCCCTCCAAAACCTGAATGGAACTCGAACTGTAACTGCCGTTATCTGTCTTTCTTGCCATTACAAATCTCCTATTTCAAGCATTACTTAGCTGTATTTTCGCGGGCAAAAACCGCAACACAACAGCGGATTTTACCCACGATTACATTATACCATAAAACGCGCCGTTTTCAAAGCGTTTTAACGCCCAATCAAGCGAATTATTCAACTTTATTTTTGGGGCAATGCCGTCAAATGCCCTTAAATTCGCCTGTAAGCCACGCCGCATACAAATCGAACTCTTTTGCATATATAATTTTTATGCCATACGATTAAAATTTTACTTTTTTGCGACAAACAAAAACGCGCACCCAAAGTGCGCGTAACTACAACCTACATAACCGATACTTTATCCGCGCCAACCCGCTGCGCCAGCTCCTTTGCCGCGTAGAATTTGTGCGTGATAAAAGCGGACTGCGAGCCGAACGTTTTTGTGACGTATTCGCCGCGAAACCGCGATGCAAACCGCTTGTCCGTAACAAACACATGCACTTCGGGAATGACGGAGATCAGCCGCTTAAGCGCCGCCATGTTCCGTCGCGTATACCTTATTCCGTCAAGGTTGATTATTATCGGCTTGTCGGTTTGGCCGCAAGTTTTTTCCAAAAACTGTACGATGCGCCGCTCCGCCGCCGACAGCCCGCGCATTTTCCTGTTTGGTTTTATGCCGAACTTTTCAATGTCGGATACGAGCAGTTTTTCCCCGCACAGCGCCCGCCTGTACCGCAGGTAATCGCCGACGCGAAACCCGCCGAACGGCACGGGTGCGTATGCAAAGTAATTGCGCCCGTTCTCGCTTGCGCAAAATAATACCTCTACGTTGTCGAGCAGCACACCGCCCTCGATAGTCTTGATATACGCGCGCTTAGCCCGCGCCGAGCCTAAATAGAATGTAACCATAAATACGATTATTACCGCATTTACGGCATTTATACTATATATAATTCGGAATTAAAGATAACAATGACTGTGCATGTGTGCGGCGGGTCGCCCGGATTTCTCGACAAGCTCGAAATGATGGGAATTGTGGACTGTGCTATTAGAAAAGATAACCCCTATACTCCCATCACCCCGAGCACAGCCGAGGGGTCTAGGCGCAGCCGCACCAATAATTAAATAAAACCTTTTCCTCAATTACGAATTCCGAATTCCGAATTAAACACAATCCTCTCTTTCGGCACTTTCCTTGCGTCGTACAACGGTATCAATTTCTCTATATCAATCGGGCGCGGCTCGTCCAAAACGTTAGCCGCAAACGCCAACTCGCCTATTATTTGTTGCGGTGTGTGTGTTTTTAATAACCGCTGCGCGCTGTCGCCCTCGCTCTTGCTCAGCTTTCTGCCATCGGCGTCGCATACAAGCGGAATATGATAATACTGCGGAGTAGGCAAACCGAGCAGTCGTTGCAAATATATTTGCCGCGGCGTGTCGTATAGCAAATCGGCGCCGCGCACAACCTCGGTAACGCCGCTTTCGCCGTCGTCCACAACCACCGCAAGCTGATACGCATACACGCCGTCGCTCCGCCGCAAAATAAAGTCGCCGCAAGCTTTATCAAGATTTTGTCTTTGCTCGCCGCATATACCGTCGGTAAACGTAATGACCTCGTCGGGCACGGAAATACGTAGCGACGGATTTACACGCTTTTTCCGCTCCACCCTATCCGACTCCGACAAATTTTTGCATGTTTTCGGGTACAGTATTCCACCGTCGGGCAGGCGCGTAATTTGCGGCGAGTGCAGCTCGGCACGCGTGCAGTAGCACGGATAGATTTCCGTTTGCGCCGCCAGCTTTTGCGCCGCGGCCTGGTACGCAGCGGTACGCTCACTTTGCCAAACGATAGGCTCGTCGCTTGTAATTCCAAAGGCTTTGAGCGTGTCAATAATATCGAGCGCGGCGGAGCGCGGACAGCGCAGCAAGTCCACGTCCTCTATGCGAATTATAAACTTGCCGCCCTTGCTCTTGGCGGATAGATAGGAAAGCATAGCACACAAAAGATTGCCCGCGTGCATAAATCCGCTCGGCGTCGGCGCAAATCTTCCTATGACCGTCTTGCTATCCATAAATGTATTGTAACACATTAGATGTATAATTTCAAGTTAAACAAATAACCCCTTGCAATCGATAAGCAAAGGGTTTTATTTTAAAGAGGTTGAGATTCCTCGCGTTGCTCGGAATGACAAAAAGAATAAACAAGTATAATTACCTCAACTTTTTAGCATAAAGTTTTCTTGCCTACTTCTTTTGAAAAAGAAGTAGGTTAAAACACCTCTCCTAAAGCCGTTTGTACGGCGATTGCGCCGTCGGCTGCGGCGGTGGTGAGCTGGCGCACGGTCTTGGCGCGGCAATCGCCCGCGGCATAAATGCCTTTAATATTGGTGCGGCACATGTTGTCGGCTATAATATATCCGCTCTCGTCAAGCGCGACGGGTGCGAACACGCCGTTATCAGGCTGCTGCCCTATCGACACGAACAAGCCGTCTACGTCCAACTGCTGCGGTGCACCACCCACGTCAAGCTTGAGCGCGGTAAGCTCGTCGTCGCCGATAAGCTCGGTCACTTTGGCATTGGTTACAAAGCGTATGCTGTTCAGCGCCTTAGCGCGCTCGACAACCGCAGGCTCGGCGCGGAACGCGTCGCGACGGTGAATTATATAAACGAGTGACGCAACGCCCGCAAGATACATTGCCGCACTGAACGCGGCGTTACCGCCACCCACAACCGCGACGGTTTTGTCCTTAAAGAACGCTCCGTCGCACAGCGCGCAGTAGCTTACTCCGCTGCCTATCAGCCTATCTTCGCCTTGCACGCCCAGCCGCTTATGTTCACAGCCCGCGGCGATGATGATCGCCTTAGCTTGATATTTACCGCAATCGGTAACAACGGTAGTGCTGTTCTCCTCGGGAATGATTTGCTGCACGGTTTCGCACTTAAACGTTGCGCCCGCCTTTTCCGCTTGGTCGAACAGGTCGGACGCGAACTGTGCGCCCGATATGCTGACTATGCCCGGATAGTTTTCCACCATCGGCGCGTCCACTATTTGACCGCCGAACGCCTCGCGTTCGATTACAAGCGTTGATTTGTTCGCCCTGCAAGCATAAACGGCGGAACTCAATCCCGCCGTTCCGCCGCCGATTATAATAAAATCGTACATTGGTTTTAATCCTTATTAATAATATAGAATTAGTTCTTGTTTAGGAATTTTCTGATTTCGGCAACGCCCGAATACTTGGCGGTTTCGGTGCCGTTGGTGACTACCAAGGTAGGCGCCTGCTTAATGCCGTACTTTTTGGCGCTTTCGGGCTGAGCCGTCGCGTCCACAATATCCACCGCGAGCCCCGCATCTTTGAGCATGGGTATGGCTACCTTGCAGTTGGGGCAAGTCGGTGTGGTGAACAACTCATAATGCACCTCGCCCGTAACCTCGGCTTGCGCGGCAACCTCTTTTTGTGTGACGCGGTGACCTGTGTGCGGGGTGTCGTATTTCATTGTGTTATAGGTCCTGCGGTCCTTAAACTCCTGCGCCTTGCCGTCGTTCCAGTTTTGCACGGGACGGTAGTAACCGGTAATGCGGCTGTTGACCTCGGTCTTGGCGCCGCACTTAGGGCAAGTGTACACCTCGCCCGCGATATAGCCGTGGTCGCGGCATACCGAGTATGTGGGCGAAAGAGTGAAATACGGGAGCTTGTAGTTTGCCGCAACCGTGCGCACCAGCTTTGCCGCAGCCTTCCAGTCGGGCAGCTTTTCGCCGAGGAAGGTGTGGAAAACAGTACCCGAGGTGTACAGCGTTTGCAGCTCGTCCTGAATGTCGAGCGCGCTGAACACGTCCTCGGTAAAGCCTACGGGCAGGTGCGAGCTGTTGGTGTAATACGGCGTGCCGTTCTCGTTGGCAGTGATGATGTCGGGATAGCGCGCCTTGTCGTGCTTGGCAAGACGGTACGTCGTGGACTCCGCGGGCGTAGCCTCGAGGTTGTAAAGGTCGCCGTACTGCTCTTGGTAAATGACCAAGCGCTCGCGCATGTGGTTAAGCACGTCCTTGGCAAACTGCTGTACGCGCGGATCGGTAAGGTTGGCGCGCAACCACTTGGCGTTGAGTCCCGCCTCGTTCATACCCACAAGTCCGATTGTGGAGAAATGGTTGTTGAACGTGCCGAGGTAACGACGGGTGTACGGGTACAAGCCTTCGTCCATAAGCTTGGTTATTATGTCGCGCTTAATCTTGAGCGAACGCGCCGAAATATCCATCAGCTTGTCCAGCCGCGCGTAAAAGTCCTCTTCGCTTTCCGAAAGATATGCAATGCGCGGCATGTTGATGGTGACAACACCGACCGAGCCAGTGCTTTCGCCGCTGCCGAAGAATCCGCCCGACTTTTTGCGCAGCTCGCGCAGGTCAAGGCGCAGGCGGCAGCACATACTGCGAATATCCGACGGCTCCATGTCCGAGTTGATATAGTTGCTGAAATACGGCGTGCCGTACTTGGCAGCCATCTCGAACAACAGCTTGTTGTTCTCCGTTTCCGACCAGTCAAAGTCGCGGGTAATGGAATACGTGGGTATGGGGTACTGGAAACCACGGCCGTTGGCGTCGCCCTCGATCATGATTTCGATAAACGCCTTGTTCACCATATCCATTTCGCGCTTGCAGTCCTTGTACTTAAAGTCCATGGGCTTGCCGCCTACAATCGCAGGCTGTTCGGCAAGGTCGGGCGGAACGGTCCAGTCCAGCGTTATGTTGCTGAACGGCGCCTGCGTGCCCCAGCGCGACGGCGTGTTCACGCCGAAAATGAACGACTCGATGCACTTTTTAACCTCGCCGTAGCTGAGGTTGTCCACCTTGACGAACGGCGCAAGGTAGGTATCGAACGACGAAAACGCCTGCGCGCCCGCCCATTCGTTTTGCATGATGCCGAGAAAGTTGACCATTTGGTTGCACAGCGTTGCCAAGTGGCTTGCGGGCGACGAGCTGATTTTGCCGGGGAGCCCGCCCAAGCCCTCTTGAATGAGCTGGCGGAGCGACCAGCCCGCGCAGTAACCGGTGAGCATGGACATGTCATGAATGTGTATGTCCGCGCTGCGGTGCGCGTTGGCTATTTCCTCGTCGTAGATTTCCGACAGCCAGTAGTTGGCGGTGATAGCGCCGGAGTTGGACAAAATAAGTCCGCCCACCGAATAGGTAACGGTGGAGTTCTCCTTGACGCGCCAGTCGGACGCCTTGACGTAGCTGTTGACAAGATCCTTGTAGTCAAGGATAGTGGATTTCATGTTGCGAATCTTTTCGCGCTGCTTGCGGTAAAGAATGTACGATTTGGCAACGTCGGCATAGCCCGCTTGAATAAGCACCTGCTCCACGCTGTCCTGAATGTCCTCGACGGCTACTTTCCCGTTTTTGACCTTGCCCGCAAAATCCGCCGTAACACGCAATGCGATAAGGTCGATAATGTCGTCGTTATACTCCTTGCCTACCGCGTCGAACGCCTTGCGTATAGCCTGGCTGACCTTTGAGATGTCAAATCCCGTGAGCTTTCCGTCTCTCTTGACTACTTTGTACATGTTTACCTCCAGTGTATGTAAAAGTCCTGTATAGACCTTAATTATAACCGATAATCGCGCTTTAAAACATTGTCGTGACAAGGCGTTTAACGCCCGCCATCGTTACCCTTTTCAAAAGCGGAGAACTCGTCCATTATAACACTACGTATTTACCTTTGTCAATAGATTTACCACAATATATTGTGGTTTTAAAAATTTTTTTGCTACAAGATACACAATATATTGAATAATAATTATTGTTTACTATCAACACCTGCCTAAACCGCGGGTACGATATTCCACAAAATTTTCATCAAAAAACAGCGCCGCAAAACATTGCCGCGCTGTTTTTTGAGTATGCATCTCATCCCCTAATTTTTACTATATATCAATTCCTTATTGGTAAAAATCATTTCTACGTTTTTGTTGTTTTTATACTTTTCGATTTTGTTTGCGTTTTTAAAATCTTTTAAATATCGATTGGTTAAGTGCAAATAGGATAACAGCCGCCGTCTACGGTATTGAGCATGAAAGCAGTCGTCTTGAACAAAATCACAATAACATGCCAATAAATCTTGATCCTCTATGTCGTAATAAAATTTATCATTTATATATGTTTTTTGCAAGGTCAAATAAGATTTTACAATAAAATTATCATGAACTTTTAGCGTTATTACAAAATTCTTGCGGTCAACTGTCAATTTATCTTTCAATACGTCGCAAGCTAATAATTCGTCATATATATACGATAAGTCATTTTGACAATGTATGTCATAAACTATTTTTTTAGCAGTCTTTTTGTCAAGCTCATAATCGGCAATATTATGAAACAGCGAAATAAGCTTGTCGGGCATACCAAACAAATTTTTAGAGTTATCCCATAATTCGGTTATTGCGCCGATAAGTTTTTCATTGTCGTTAAAACCATCAAGGTTATAGTAACTCAAAACAAAAGCAACGTCTTGATAGCTTGTTTTCATATACGCCTCCGAACATCCATAGCTTAGCACATCCCCTACCAAAAGTCAATCGTGATTGTCAGACACAAATATGCGGCGGTTCGCCTAGCCCCCTCCGCTACGGTCGGGTGATGGGAATAAAAACCATGGCTATTCTATATAGAATCAAACAGTTAATATCCACATCATTTCGAGCTTGTCGAGAAATCCAGGCGACCCGCCGCACAGTAGAAAAGTAATTACACTGTTCCATTTCACGCACAAAAAAACGGCGTTCGTATGAACACCGTTCTTTTTGTTTAGATATAATTTAGTTAATCGCAATTATTTGTGTCGAGGAATAAATTTGCTTGCTCGCAAGGGCAAATTTACGACGACGACAAAGAAGGCATGTTCCGTCGTTTACGACGGGACGGCACGCATTGCGCGCACACAAGGCTCGCCTTGTGTTAATGCCTATTTTATAATCTCGGTGATAACGCCCGAGCCGACAGTTCTGCCGCCTTCGCGGATAGCGAAACGCAAGCCCTTTTCGGCAGCGATCGGGTGGATAAGCGTAACGGTCATCGTTACGTTGTCGCCGGGGGTAACCATTTCTACGCCCTTCGGGAGCTCGACCAAGCCGGTAACGTCGGTCGTGCGGAAATAGAACTGCGGACGATAGCCGTTGAAGAACGGAGTGTGGCGGCCGCCTTCCTCTTTCTTAAGAACGTACACCTCAGCCTTGAACTCGGTATGAGGGGTGATGGAGCCGGGTTTTGCGATAACCTGTCCGCGCTCGATGTCCTTGCGGTCTACGCCACGGAGAAGGATACCCGCGTTGTCGCCGCTTTGCGCGGTGTCAAGCATCTTGCGGAACATTTCGATACCGGTAACGGTGGACGAACGAGTCGCTTTGATACCGACGATTTCTACAGGATCGCCCATTTTGATAACGCCGCGCTCTACACGACCGGTAGCAACAGTGCCACGACCGGTAATCGTGAAGATGTCCTCGACGGGCATAAGGAAGGGCTTGTCCACGTCGCGTTCCGGAGTGGGAATGTACGCGTCAACAGCCTCCATAAGTTTCATAACGCATTCGCAAGCGGGATCGTCGGCATTGCCGTTTTGCGCCGCCTCGAGAGCCTTAAGAGCCGAGCCGGGGATAACGGGAGCGCCGTCGCCGTCAAAGCCGTAGTTGGAAAGAAGTTCACGAACTTCCATTTCAACAAGCTCGAGCATTTCGGGATCGTCCACTTGATCGGTCTTGTTCATGAAAACAACGATCTTGGGAACGCCGACCTGACGGGCAAGAACGATGTGCTCGCGGGTCTGAGGCATAACGCCGTCGGTAGCCGCAACAACGAGGATTGCGCCGTCCATCTGCGCAGCACCGGTAATCATGTTTTTAACATAGTCCGCGTGCCCCGGGCAGTCAACGTGAGCATAGTGACGGTTAGCGGTCTGGTACTCAACGTGCGAAGTGTTGATGGTGATACCACGAGCTTTCTCTTCCGGCGCTTTATCGATTTGGTCGTAGCGCATTTGCTCCGCCAAACCTTTGGCTGCAAGCACCATGGTGATAGCTGCGGTCAAAGTGGTTTTGCCGTGGTCAACGTGGCCGATTGTGCCGATGTTTACGTGCGGCTTGCTTCTATCGAATTTTGCCTTTGCCATATTATTATGGTCCTCCAAAAAAATTTCTTTTTAAGTTTGTTTTATTATAACACGCATTTGAAAAAATCTCAACCGTTTTAACAACGATTTTAAAAAGATTTTATGCCTGTGCTTTTGCCCTTTCGCCTATTACCTTTTCGGCAATATTGCGAGGAACTTCGGCGTAGTGGTCAAACTGCATGGTGTAGTTGCCACGGCCCTGGGTGCGCGAACGAAGGTCGGTTGCATAACCGAACATTTCGGACAGCGGGATTTCCGCGTGAATGATTTGGCTGCCGTTTACAAGGTCGGTACCGAATATCGTGCCGCGGCGGGAGCTTACGTTGCCCATAACGTCGCCCAAGTATTCGTCGGGCAGTGTTACGTCCACCTTCATGATGGGCTCGAGCAAGTACGCGTCGCCCTTTTTCATGCCGTCTTTGAACGCCATAGAGCCGGCAATCTTGAACGCCATTTCGGACGAGTCGACCTCGTGGTAGCTGCCGTCGTACAACGTTACCTTAAAGTCAACGCACTCATAGCCGGCAAGAATACCGCTCATGCGCGCCTCTTGAATACCGTTGTCGACTGCGGGGATATATTCCTTCGGAACGGATCCGCCGACGGTCTTGTCCTCGAATACGTAGCCTTGACCCTGTTCGAGCGGCTCCATAATGACTTTGCAGTGACCGTACTGACCTTTACCACCCGACTGACGGATGTACTTGCCTTCCGCCTCGACCTTTTTGCGAATTGTCTCGCGGTACGCAACCTGCGGCTTACCTACGTTTGCCTCGACTTTGAACTCGCGGAGCAAGCGGTCGACGATAATGTCAAGGTGCAGCTCGCCCATACCTGCGATAATGGTCTGACCGGTTTCCTGGTCGGTGTAGGTTTTGAACGTGGGGTCTTCCTCGGCGAGCTTGATAAGCGCCATGGTCATCTTTTCCTGACCTGCCTTGGTCTTGGGCTCGATAGCCACGCGGATAACGGGCTCGGGGAATTCCATGCTTTCAAGAACGATCGGGTGTGCCGGGTCGCAAAGTGTGTCGCCCGTGGTCGTGTCCTTAAGACCGACTATGGCGCAAATATCACCTGCGCGTACCTCTTCGATGTCGGTACGGGAATTGGCGTGCATCAAAAGCAAGCGACCGATACGCTCCTTCTTGTCCTTGGTGGAGTTGAGAACGTACGAGCCTGCGGGGCAAACGCCGCTGTAGCAGCGGAAGAACGCCAGCTTGCCTACAAACGGGTCGGCGGCAATCTTGAACGCCAAGCCTGCAAACGGCTCTTTGTCGTCGGTTTTGCGCTCCGCCTCGTTGCCGGACCTGTCCGTGCCCTTGATGTGAGCAATGTCTACGGGGCTGGGCAAATAGTACACAATCGCGTCGAGCAGCTTTTGCACGCCCTTGTTCTTGTACGACGAGCCGCAGAACACGGGATTCATCGTCATATTGAGCGTGGCTTTACGCACGGCGGCGCGGATTTCGTCAACGGAAAGCTCCTCGCCTGCGAAATAACGTTCCATAAGCGCGTCGTCCGTTTCGGCAACCGCCTCCAAAAGGATTTGGCGGTACTCGTCGGCTTGCGCCTTGTACTCGGCGGGGATTTCGGTTTCGTTAATGGTCTTGCCGAGGTCGTCCTCGTAGATTTCCGCTTTCATGGTGACAAGGTCGATCATACCCTTAAAGGTGTCTTCCTTGCCGATAGGGATTTGGAGCGCAACGGGGTTAGCGCCCAAACGCGTCTTCATCATGCTAAGCACGTTAAAGAAATTGGCACCGTTGATATCCATCTTGTTGACGTACGCGATACGCGGTACGCAGTACTTGGTCGCCTGACGCCAAACCGTTTCGGACTGCGGCTCAACACCGCCCTTGGCGCAAAATACGGCAACAGCGCCGTCAAGAACTTTGAGCGAACGCTCAACCTCGACGGTAAAGTCAACGTGCCCGGGGGTATCTATAAGATTGATACGCGTAAGCGGTTGATTGGGTGCGGTTTGCCACTGCGTGGTGGTAGCTGCGGAAGTAATGGTAATACCGCGCTCCTGCTCCTGGACCATCCAGTCCATGGTAGCGCCGCCGTCGTGGACCTCGCCTATCTTGTGCACCTTGCCGGTGTAGAACAAAATACGCTCGGACGTAG
>CAMWLQ010000023.1 GCA_947175195.1 uncultured Clostridia bacterium
ATTTGAAATGCAAAATAGTTAAAAAATACTCAAAAATCGATAATTATTAGTACAAAATATCAAAAAATGCGCATTTTTGTTAATTTTCGATAATGCGCATTTATATTATTCAGTTATTTTTAATTTAAATAAAAATTAAATAATTAATTAAAAAAATAATTTATTAATATTTTTTATTGTAATTATCAATACATTTTTTAATTATTTCTATCGCGTGCTTTTTGTGGCATATTTCTTTTACAGCTGTTGTTTTATGCTCCAACACCTTGTATATCTCGAAAAAGTGCATCATTTCGTCAAAAATGTGTTGGGGCAGCTCGTGAATATTGTTAAAATCCTTATAAGTGGGGTCGTTGACGGGGACGGCGATAATTTTTTCGTCGAGTGCGCCGTCGTCTATCATCTTAATTACGCCTATAGGCATGCATGTGATAAGGGTCATAGGATAAATAATTTCGTTGCACAGTACAAGCACGTCCAGCGGATCGCCGTCGTCGGCGAGCGTGCGCGGTATAAATCCGTAATTTGCGGGATAAACGGTGGAGGTATATAAAACCCTGTCAAGCCGCAGTAAACCCGTTTGCTTGTCCATCTCGTACTTTGCCTTACAGCCCTTAGGAATCTCAATAAGGGCGTCAAACAGCGTTTCGGTAATTCGGTCCTTGTCAATATCGTGCCAAATGTTCATAATTCTCTCCGAAAAAATAATATTTAAGTTTGAAAAATTATAGCATACAAAATAATAAAATTCAATGGGTTTTAAAAATTTAATTAATAAATAAAATTAATAATTTTTAATATTTAAATTAATTATTATTGTGGATTATCGTCGCTTGTTATATTATCGGCACAATCGCTGTCGTTATGCGGTAATTCGGTGGAGACGGCATAAGGCACGCCTACGGCGTTTGGCTCGAGTGGAACGGCAATTTGCTGCCCGTCGGCATTTGTTTGAGGCGGCTCGGCGGGAATTTGAGTCTTTTTGAACAGTGGAATATATTTTTTAAGTACAATCAGGAAGGACGGGACAAGGACGAGGTTTGCGCCCGGCCAAGAAAAACAATTATTCATGCACACGACGGTGAAACTTTTGTAATGAATAGCCAGCAGCGACACGCCGACGCGCATTGCTACCTCCATTGCCGCCGAAATTAGCGCGAGAGCGCCGCGCCCCATGCCCTGCAACGAGCTGCGGGATATGCACAGCGTGCTCAGCAAAATATAAAAGCCGGCATTGAACAGCGCGTACCGCAGCGCGTAGTTAAACAGCTTTTGCGACCTATCGGCGCGGGCAATAAACATCATAACGAGCGGACGGTTGAGCGCAAGCACAACCCCGCCGAGCAGCACGGACACGCCCATGGAAAGGAGAGTGAATTGTTTTACACCCGATTTTATGCGGTCGTAACGCTTTGCGCCGTAGTTTTGTCCGACAAAAACGGATAGCGCCGACGCGCTGTTTGTAATTATGCTCGAGGCAATGCCGTCTATTTTGGTTGCGGCAACGTATGCGGTTACGGCGGTCGGCTCCATCGTATTTAACGCCGTTTGCCCGAAAATCATACCGATGGACACTATGGACAGCTGCATAGCCATAGGCAGTCCCAGTTTGAGGTGCGCGCCGTAGCTTTTGAGGTCGGGCTTAAAGTGTTTCGCTTTGAATCGAAGGGCGGGGTAGCGCACCCATAGATATATAAAGGTTGCGCCAGCCGTCAGTCCGTTGGCAAGCACTGTCGCCAGCGCCGCGCCGCGCACGCCCATGCCGAACGCGATTACGAACAAGCAGTCCATGCCCGCGTTCAAAAAGCAAGACGCTATCAAAAAGTACAGCGGCACTTTGGAATCGCCTATGGCGCGCAGCGTCGACCCGAACAGGTTGGAAAACGCCGAAAGCAGCATGCCGCCGAATATTGTTGTTATATATTCCACCGCGTAATCGTAAAATTCGGGGTTGGTTTGCATGGCGGTCAGCATCGGGCGCGTGATAAACAGCGCAATTACGGTAAGCGCGGATATAAGTATGAGCGTGAGCAATATGCCCGTGGCAAAGGACTTGCGCATGCCTTCCTCGTCGTTTGCGCCCCGCCGCTGGCTGATTATTACCGAAAACCCGCCCGAAAGTCCCGAAACGAAACCGAGTATCATAAAGGAAAGCGATCCCGTTGCACCCACGCCAGTGAGCGCCGCAGCACCGAGCGCCTGTCCGACTATAACCGAGTCCACAAGCGAATACAGCTGCTGCACAAAATTGCCCAAAATAATCGGCAAGGTAAACAGCAGTATGCACTTGAGTGGATACCCGCGTGTAAAGTCTATTGCCGCGCCGCGGCGTTTTTTTGCGGTGGTGTCGCTCATATAAAACGTAGGCAAGCAAAATATCGTTGCTCGCTATTGTTATATCACCGCCGCCGCTCAAAGTCAAAACAATTTATATAACAATGCTATTCATTAATATAACAATACTATTATATAAAACAAAATATTTTGCCGCGCAAAAATCGGCGGATTTACCGTCTTTGCTTGATTTCCATACGGATATGGGATATAATTAAAATAATTAACGTTTACTGGAGCGGTTTATGACTATTTTGGTTACTGGCGGTGCGGGATATATCGGCTCGCATACCTGTGTGGAGCTGTTAGATTCGGGCTACGACGTCATAGTTGTGGATAATTTTTGCAATTCTACGGGCGAGAGCATCAAGCGCGTGCAAAAGATTACGGGCAAGACGGTCAAGCTGTACGAGGGCGACGTGCGCGACAAAGATATTATGAACAAAATCTTTGACGAAAACAAAATAGACGGCGTTATTCACTTTGCCGGACTGAAGGCGGTGGGCGAGTCGTGCGCAAAGCCTATCGAGTATTATGATAACAACCTTAATTCCACGCTCGTGCTTTTGGACGTTATGCGCAGGCACGGCTGCAAAAAAATCGTCTTTTCGTCGTCGGCTACCGTGTACGGCACGCCAAAAAGACTGCCCTACGACGAGGAACACGAGGTGGGCAACACGACCAACCCGTACGGAACGAGCAAGTATTTTCAGGAAGTCATGCTGCGCGACGTGTACAATTCCGATAACGAATGGACGGTCATACTGCTGCGCTATTTCAATCCCGTCGGTGCGCACGCAAGCGGGCTTATAGGCGAGGACCCTGCGGGTATTCCCAACAACCTCACGCCGTATATAGCAAAGGTCGCGATAGGCGAGCTTAAGGAATTGGGCGTGTTCGGCGACGACTACGACACCCCCGACGGCACGGGCGTGCGCGACTACATTCACGTTGTGGACTTGGCAAAGGGACACGTTGCGGCAATCGACAAGATAACGAGGGCGGGCGTGTACACGTACAACCTCGGCACGGGCAACGGCAGCAGCGTCATGGAGGTCCTTCATGCGTTTGAAAAGGCGTGCGGAAAAAAGATTCCGTATTCGGTAAAGCCCCGCCGCCCTGGGGACCTACCCGCGTACTACGGCGATCCGAGCAAGGCAAAGCGCGAGCTCGGCTGGGAGGCTAAGCTCGATTTGGACGATATGTGTGCGTCGCTGTGGAACTGGCAATCCAAAAATCCTAAGGGATATAACAGTTGATAAGCCGAAATATAAGTTGTCACTTTGATATTATATAAAATTCTCTACTTTTAATATATCATTATATTATATAGGACTGTTCAATTCAGTATTAGCAATATATTATCTTATACTGTGGCGCGTCGAATCGCCGTGCTGCTCATCCCAAAGATAACTGCTACAAAAAATACGATGTCCAAGCGGGCATCGTATTTTTGGAGCTGTTACCGGGATTCGAACCCGGGACCTCCACCTTACCAAGGTGGTGCTCTACCGACTGAGCCATAACAGCATAGCTATTTATTGAGGTTTGTGTCGCTTGCGGCGAACCTACCGACGATGGTGGTCCGACTGAGCCATAACAGCGTAATATTATATTAGTTTGCTATCTTGCAAGCTTGACTATTATACAATATTGCTTTGGGGGTTGTCAATCTTTTTAGTAAAGATTTTTAGTCGTTGTTTACTTTGTTCTTTATCAGTTCGAAAATTCGGTCGTCGATTACGTGTTCTATACGGCATGCGTTGGATTCGGCAAGCTCTTCGTCCGCACCGATGTTCATAAAGAACTTTGTAAGAATGTTATGCCGCTCGTATATTGAGTTGGCTTTGTTTGCGCCCTTTTCCGTAAACTCTATAAACCCATCGTCACCCACGCGGATATAGCCGCGGTCTTGCAGCAGGCTGACCCCGCGCGATACGCTGGACTTGGCATACCCCAATTTTTCCGCAATGTCGATAGACCGCACTGCGGGGCGCTCGCCCTTAAGGACGAGTATGGTTTCCAAATACATTTCTTCCGATTCGTGGTCTTTCATTTTCCAAACCTTGAATATATAATGTATATATATTTTAACATTTTTTTATTATGTTGTAAAGCGGTTTGACAAAAGTAGTTTTTATTGCGTGCGTGCGCTGTCTATTGTGTGTAAAAATCCCGCATTCGGCGAATTTGCCTCGCATAAATATTGACTTTTGTTCGCGGCTGCTGTATAATATAGAATAGAGAAATATCGATAGGAGTACACATATGAAAATCGAATGTAACGGCAATGATTTATGCGACGCGGTCGCAAAGGTTATTAAGGCGGTGCCTGCGCGCTCGACCAATCCCGTGCTGGAAGGCATACGGTTGGTGGCGGAGGACGGCACGCTTACCATTACGGCGACCGATCTCGAGCTGTCCATTGAACACATGATTCGCGCGAGCGTTATCGAATCGGGCGAGGCAGTCGTTCCCGGCAAGCTGTTCGGCGATTTTGTCAAAAAGCTGACGTCGCAAAACATTGTTTTGACCGCTAACCAGTCGCGCCTCAAAATAGACTACGAGCGCAGCGAGGGCGAATTCGGATGCTATCCCGTCGAGCAATTCCCCGAAGTCAACCGTATAGAGGACACGCAGCACTTTGAGCTTAAAAATCGCGACCTCAAAGACTTGGTCAATAAAGTTGCGTTTTCGGTATGCACGGACGATTCGCACCCCACGCTTAAGGGCGTGCTGCTCGAGATTACCGACGAGAACGTTGTTGCCGTTACTACCGACGGTTATCGGCTTGCCAAGTGCGTAAAGCCGCTTATTTCCACCACGGCGACGACCAGCATTACCGTTCCCGTGCGCGCGGTTATGGAAATTTCGCGCTTGCTTTCCGACAACGACGATCCCGTTAAGCTGTACCTGCACAAAAACTATCTCATGGCGCAAATCGACGCCACCACCATTACGACGCGGCTTATCGACGGCTCGTTTGTGAACTACCGTCAAATCATACCGCAGCACTTTGACACGCAGGTGTTCATTCCCAAAGCGTTTTTCGAGGACGCTATCGACCGCGCGGTGCTTATGGCGCGTTCGGAAAAGAACAACAATCTTGTGCGCTTTGATATTTCCCAAACCAACATGACGGTCAGTTCGCACAGCGAGGCGGGCAACGTCGAGGAAAACATTCCCGTCAATACCGACGGTACCGACCTTACAATATCGTTCAACGCGCGGTACTTCACCGAGTTTTTGCACTGCATGACATGCGAAACTGTTGTGCTTAACCTGACCAACTCGACCTCGGTGTGCGTAGTATCGCCCATCGGCGACAGCGAGGACTATATTTACCTTGTTCTCCCTGTACGCAGTATTTAACAAATAATTAGGAATTCCGAATGTCGAATTCGGAATTGTAAAAGGATATAAATTATGAAAACCGACATTAATAGCATACTTAATAAGCTTACGGCTTACGCAATAGACAATCTTTTGCTCGATCCGCTCGACCAAACGTATACGCTCAACCGCCTTGCAACATTGTGCGGACTTGCCGAGCCCAAGCTCGACGAGGACGCGGACTACGGCGACGCTACTTTTGCCGAGCTTTTGAGCGAGCTTGCTGCGGTCGCGCCTAAGGCTGACAAGGACGCGGTGGCGGAGGTTTTGTTCCCCATGCCGCGCACCATAAATTACTATTTGGAAAGCAAGCTTGCGCGCGGCGCCGACAAAGCCTTTGCGTTTTTGTTCGACCTGTACGCCAACGGCTACAACGCGGTGTCGACAGGCGCCGCAGTAGGCGAAAACGGATATTTGTGCTACAACACGGATAATATTTCGCCCGCAGTGGGCGCGGCGCTCACCGTGGGTGGCGAACAGCTTTTGTACACGCCCGTTGCAGTGGGCAACCGCATTGCTGCGCTCCAAAATCCCGACATCTTGTCGGACGACATTGTGCGCAGGCTGGGTGCGTACGCATCCGACTTTGGCGGCACAATCGCCGCGAGAATAGGCGAGGGCACGGACTACCTGTGCTGCGCCGCCTCCGCGCTTTCGACAGCCAAGCCCGCAAAGCAGCTTTCCGACGGTACGGCAAAGATTACGCTTTTGGACTATCCCGTACCCGCGCTCAGCTTTAACGGCATTGCAAAGAACGCTGTTCAGCGCGAGGTGTGCAGGGTTATTAAAGCCGCCTCCGAGCATGGTACTCCTTGCGTAGTGGCGGCGGATAATACCAACGGCGTTACTTACTACGTCGTGTTTGCGGGCGAGATTAAAAAGGACGAGTTTATTTTGGGCGGTGACGCGCTTGCCGCGTGCGGCGTTGTTCGCACCAAGGACTGCACGCCGCTGCTGTCCGTACTCGAAAAGGGCACGGCGCTTTCTACCGACCTTGCCGCGTTCAAGCCGATTTACGATAAGATCGGCGGGGTCAAGCATGGCGCCAAGGCTCAGGCTGCGCTGGGCGGCGCGCTTGTCGCAATGTATTTGCCGTTGTTAAAGGCGGCGGCTTCGGCAACGGAAGAGTATGCGATAACCATCGCCTCCGCCAACCGTTAAGGACACCATGACCGAAAAGGAACTTTTAAAGCTTAAAGAACGCGTGGACGCGGACGACCCGATCGCCATGTACGTTTACGCTCAAGCCGTCCGCGCGACCAATCCCGCGGAGGCGGATAAGTATATCGTGCTTGCCGCGCAGCTGGGCAATCCCGAGGCGTCCGAGCAAATGGGCGATAAATTTCATGCGCTCGGCGATATGGAACGCGCGCGGCATTATTATAAGACCGGCGCAAAAGCCGGACTTATGGACTGCGCCGTTAAGATTGCGATTATGAATCTCGATATAGACGAGTATACCGCAATGCGTGAGCTGGAGGAGCTTGCCGAAAGCGGGGTCAAGTCCGCTTGCGCCGCGCTTGCCGCTTATTACAAATCAAAGGGCAACCGCAAAGAATATAACTTTTGGAAGTCGTTGGCAAAGTGAAAAACCCGCATAACAAATCCCAATACGTAAAGGTGGATGAAAGCGTAGCCGAACAGCCGCAACAGCAGGACGCGGCGGAGCAGGACGGGCAAGAGGTCGAAAAAACCGAAAAGGGCAAAAAGACCGAAAAGCAAAAAAAGCCCAAATATTCGGGTGCGTATTATTATGTGGATAAGGATGAAACCAGGTTGGCGACAATGTCGTTTTTGCGGACGTCGCTTACTATTTTGGCATTCCTGCTGCAAATGGTTGCACTGCTTTTTCCCGCGCAGGCGGGTGCAATGTACGTGAGCAAACACATAGGCTCTTACGGGCTGTTATATGTGGTGTTTACCGTATTCGGAATGATCGGCGTGTCGATTTGGCTGATGGTAATGAATCAAATTCGGTACAAGATAGCCAAGCGCATACCTGTCGAAAACGCGCCCAAAAACGGATTTACAAAACGCGCGTTCTTCGGACAGGAATTATATATGGCGGTGTTGTCGGTAATGGCTGCGTTCCAGCTCTCGTTTGTGTGCATACGCTTTGACGGCTGGGGACTGGGCGCGCTGTTTGTTTGCATCGCGTCGCTTGCTGCGGGCGTTGCCGCACGGCAAATAACGCACATAACGTTAAAGGACGCCGAGCTTGTTCCCGCACCGACGGAAACAGCAAGCGAGCCTCAAACAAAATAAATTCGTTTTGGATTTAATCAGCTAATGGAAATATCTTTAAGAATACTTGGCGGGATTATTATCGCATTTGCTTGTTCTATTATGCTCGATTGGTGGTTAGTGCCGAAATTTAGACGCAAGGAGCAAGCTGACGAAACAATCGCACGGCAAAACCAAACGGTAAAGCTCGGTAAAGAGCTTACCGAATTGTTTGTAATTGCAGTGCCGATGATGAATATAGTCGAAATAATAATCGTTGCCGCGCCGGTGCTTATAACCGAATATATGGGAATGAACTACATAGCAGTTGTGTCCGTTTGGAGCGCAATGACCTTGTTTAACGATATTATGATGTTCTTTCTTTTTACCAGGCGACCTACGACGATGAAAAGATTACGGTAAAAAAGGTGTTTCGCAAGGCTAAGGATTATTACTATTCGGATATAATCCACTATTCGCCGACTGGCAACTTACGCGTAAAAACAACAAACGGCAGCTTTTTACTTTTCAACGCCTTCGCCGGTACTGCCTCATTGCGCGCAATCATTTTTGAAAAATGTAAAAACGCAAGCAATTAATGCAAATTATTTACTAATCCAATATTAAAGCCCGACAAAGTATCGACGGTCGGGCTTTTAATTTTATCTGATATTCTTGAGCATTTGCATTGTGTCGAGCAGCGGCAGCTTGTTGGCGGGCAGCTCGGACAGGCGGGCGAGAGTGCGGTAGATTTGATGTTGCGTTTTGCCCGCCATGATCATGTCGGTGTAGTAGTGTATGTAATCGGAAAAATCCTCGTCGTCGGTGCCGCGCTCCAATGCGAAATAAATATGGAAAAACGTATTCAGGTAGAAGTCATTGTTTATATCGCGCAAAAACAGCTTTGCAACCTCGTCGTATGTGCCGTCCAACTTGGCGGATAGCGTTATGTCCTCGCCAATGGCAATGGTTTTGTAATCCATTTCGCGCATCCATTTCATGAGCGACAAAAACATTCCGCCGTAGTTGTCGTCGCTGAGCACAATGTTTCTTGCTTGCTCGGAAATTTCGCTGTCGCCGTATGTTGCGTCCGTTATTTTTTCGGTCATTGTTTTCAAGAACGATTCGCCGACCATGTCGTTTGTGTACGTCGAGGCGGTAATCAGGTATTCCACAATGGCGTCGGTGTACTCGGTGATGCCGACGGATATTCCCGTGTTCGCTTTTACTATGGTTGTGAACACCTCGTTAAGACCGAGCGCAAGCATGTTCTTTAACTGTTCTTGCTGGTTGACTATGGCGTTGCCCGACAGGCGGTTGAAAATGAGGTTGAGCTGGTGGTCTATGCCGGACAAGCTCTCATGCGTGTAGTTGAGCATTTGTTTCATCAGGTTGTCAAACTGATTGAGCCGATTGTTTTTGTAAATCAGCTTGTGCTCGATTTCCGACCAAAAGCTGTTGACCAGCGATTTTATTTGCAGCTCGAAGTTGTACTTTTCGCCGCCGTATGCCACGTTGCCGTCTATGCGGTAAATGGCGTAGCCGTTCTTTTGGTATTCGGGCTGGGGCGAGCCGAGATTGAGCCGTATCGCTTTTTTGTCCTCTGGACAAAACATGCCGTCGCCCAGGTCCACGCAAAACACGTCCTGCAGGCGTTCGAACAAGAACGCCTCGTCCTTAAAAAACCGACATTCTATCTTGACGCCGATAATATCGTGCATTTCAAATACCAGTCGCTCGGCGGACGTTTCGCGGTAAAGATTGTTGCGCAGGATTTTTTCTTTCAGGCTGTCGCGCGTCTTTATGCGCGAGGTAACGCCGATTGTAGCGTCGATGTCGCCGAACTTGGACGTTAAGTATTCGGTCAGCTTGTCGGCGGCGTGAGAAAACCCTACCAAATTATCGTCAAGCACCTTTGCGGCTTGTTCTATGTATTTAAAGACTTCCAGTTTGGACAAAGTACACCTCTTATAATTCGGAATTATGAATTCGGAATTAAGAAAAAAGTTTTATTAAAAAGAGAAATGAGAGTTGCTTATAAAAACAACCGCTCATTTCTTTTTAAGAATGGTCTTAAGCCCTTTAAATAAATGCCCGTTTGCCATTTCCACTATTCCTTTAGCCTTGGACAGCGGCATGTCGCCGTCCGACATTGCGCTGACAGCGTACAGCGGCGTGAACATGGCAAAGGCAATAAACGCCTTGCGATCGATAGACCCGGGCTCGCCCGCGGCTTTTGCTCGGCGCATAACCACGTGCTTTACGCACTTGCCTATAAACGTGTCTTTTATATCGTCCACGCAGCAGTCGAGTGTAAAGTTTCCGCGCTGCGGAGGTTCGGCGGCTTTGGGAATGGGCGCGCCGTAAAGCTGTTCAAACTCCGCGTCGGTAATGTCCGCGCGGTTGGGCTTGATATACGCAGTGGCTGTGTGCCCGAAAAAGTTGCCGTTCACCTTGACGGAGATTTCTTTTTTAATATCGGTTGCCGACGCCGCTACTATAATCTTGTATTCGCCGTCGCATATGTCGAACGCATTTGCTTGCGCGTTGAAAAACTCGAACGCGCTCTTGTTCAGTCGTATGGTCGCGGTCGTAGTGGTTTGACCTTCTACAAACACCTTGGCGTAACCCGCAAGCTGTTTTTTTGCACACATTATCCGCCCCGTGCAGTCGGATATATACACCTGTACCGTTTCGTATGCGTCGCGTGCGGATAGGTTGGTCAGGGTGACGGTCACGTCAAACCCGTCGTCGTCCCGCCGCCTTACGTGAACGTCGTCGTACTGCACGTCGCAAAAGGACAGTCCGTGCCCGAAGGGGAACAGTACGCGCTTTTCCACACTGTCGTAATAGCGGTAGCCAACAAATATGCTTTCGCGGTAGACCGCGCGGTTGCCGCCGAAGTCATCGCCGAAATTTTCTTGGGTTAGGGGGAAGGTTTCCGCAAGCCTGCCGCACGGATTGATCCTGCCGTACAGCGCGTCCACTGCCGCAAGCGCGCCGCATTCGCCGCTAAGCCCGGCGTATAATACCGCTTGTACGCGGTTGATCCACGGCATGAGCACGGGACCGACGGAGCAAAGCACAACTACGACCTTGCGCCCCGCGGCGGTCAGCTCGGTTATCAGGCTGTCCTGCTTGACGGAAAGGCACAGCGTTTCGCGATCGACGCCCTCGGTAGGCGCGGGTTGTCCGGCGTACACGATTACTGCGTCGCAGTCCGCGGTTGCCTCAACCGCGTCGGACTCGCCGTCAATGTATTTCACGTCGATTGCGCGCTGCAAAAACGCGCCGAGCGGTGTAATGTCTTTTATGGCGGTTACGTGCGAACTGCCGCCGCCCTGAATGGGTGCGGAAACAAAGTAATCGCCGCATACCGCCACCTTCATGTTTTTGGTAAGCGGCAAAAATTCGTTTTCGTTTTTGAGCAGGACAAGACTTGCGGCGGCGGCGTTGTACGCAATGCGCTCGTGCATGTCGCCGTCTATATCTCCGTACGGCTCTAAGTACCTGTCGTCTATCAACCGCAGTATTCGGGCGAGCGAAACGTCTACGTCCTCCTCGGTTATCTCGCCGCTGTCGAGTGCGGCAACGAGCGAGTTGTAATATTCGTCGTTTGTGCACGGCATTGCAAGGTCGAGCCCAGCCTTAAGCGCTTTTGCTCGGTCGTGCACCGCGCCCCAGTCGGAAAGCACAACGCCGTCGTATTTCCACTCGTCGCGCAATATGGTTTTTAATAGGAACTCGTTTTCCGAGCAGTATGCGCCGTTGAGCTTGTTGTATGCGCACATGACGGCGGCGGGCTCGGCTTGCATTGCAATCTCGAACGGTTTAAGGTATATCTCGCGCAACGCGCGCGCGTCGACTATCGAATCGGAATACATGCGCAAGGACTCTTGGCTGTTGGCGGCAAAATGCTTGATGCACGCGCCCACGCCCGTGGACTGTACGCCCGCGACTATCGCTTTGCCCAGCTCGCCCGCAAGCAACGGGTCTTCGGATAGGTATTCGAAATTGCGCCCGCCCAACGGGTTGCGTTTTACGTTCAGTCCCGGCGCGAGCAGCATGTTTACGCCCATGGCGGTAGCCTCTCTGCCGATAGCCGCGCCCACGCTGTAGCACAGCGCCGCGTCCCAGCTGTTGGCAAGCATGCTCGGCGTGGGGAAACACGTTGCGGGCACGGCGGCGGAAACTCCCGCGCCGCCCGTCATGCGCAAGCCGTTAGGTCCGTCGGACATTCTTATCCGCGGCAGCTCGCCCGTGCCGAACGTATGCCACATTCCGTCACCGGACAGCATCTTAAGTTTTTCCTCGCGCAAAAGATACGCCAATGTTCTTTTTATATCAAGTCTTTCGGCATCCATCAAAACAATTATAACATAGTATTATATAATAAGTCAAGAACGAACTGAAAATTATCAAAAGCGATAATCATCGACAAATTTAAATCCCGAATTATTTGCGGTCACCCTTTAACGGCGTTTCTTTGTCGGTAAGCCCGCGGTGGTTTTGACTGTAGAAAAGATAATCTATGTACGACTTGTCATAGGGGATAAATATCTTTTCGTCGATCAAAGATTTTATTTGCGCGGCGGTCAGCCACTTGATCTCCGCAACCTCGGTTTCTTGCAGGACAATGTTCTTTTCGTCCACGTCCATAGTTATGCAGTAAACGTCGTCAAAGCCGTAGTTGAAATAAACGGTAAGCGACGGCGTTATGTCGTCGGGTAGAGTCAGTCCCAATTCCTCGCGGGTTTCGCGAATCGCGCCCTCGACGGAGGTTTCGCCGCTGTCCACGCACCCGCCGCACGATAAATCCCACATGTCGGGATAAACCTTTTTGTTCGGCACGCGGCGCTGACACAGCATTTTGCCGTCGCTCGAAAATATGCAAATGTGCACGACCAATCGATATGTTCCGCGCGGCTGAACGCCGCCGCGTCGCATTGTCGTGCCTAACGGTTTGCGGTTTACGTCGTATAAATCAAACAGCTCCATTATATCTCCAAACGTTTTATAGCTTACTTGTGCGTTTTGCGCAAAAGCTTGTTTTTAATTTTCGGGTCGATTTTCACACCGAGATAGCGGGAAAGCCGTGTCAGCTCGGCGGCTATCAAGTCTATATCGGCGTCGGTGGGCGAGTAATTTTTTTCCCACCAAATATTTTTTATCGTGAATTTTTCGTTAGACTTGTACTGCGCGGGCTCTAACCGTCCCACAAAGCGATTGCCTATCACTATAGGCAAAACGTAATAGCCGAATTTGCGTTTTGCGGCGGGTGTGTACACCTCCCACGAATAATCGAAACCGAAAATGTTTTTAACAAGCTTTTTGTCCCAAATCATATTGTCGAGCGGCGCGATTAGTATTGCACGGTCGGCGGCGGGCGGCGGTGCGTCCAACAACGGCAGCGCCTCGCGGCAAACGTAGAACGGCGCTTTTTCGCCCTCGACGCGGACGGGGATTATTTCGCCGCGCTCGGAAAGCTCGTTTATTATCGGCGTGCGCCCTTCGCCCTTTTCTATAAACAGCCCCAGCCAAGCCCCGCCGTTTTTGTCCCATACCGCGCCGACGGCGGCTATGCGGCGCTTTACGTACCACAGCAAAAACTCATGCTCGTCCGCAAACACCGTTTGGGTGGAAAGGTCGCCCAACAGCTTTTCCGTCGTGTCGTAATATTTGACTACGCCCTTTTTGTCGGCAACGCAAATCTTGCCCGCGTTCCATAGATATTCGCAACACACGCCCGCCACCTTGGACGGACCCCAGTTGCAGTTGTTCGTTTTTGGCGACGGAATGTCGGTGACGAGCACCGGTCCGTTGTTTTGTACGTAGGTGTATATTTCGTCCATGTGCGCATGACAATCTTGCTGCTTGCGCCACGCCATCCAGCAATCGTATTGCTTGACCGACTGTTCGCGCACGTGACGGAAATGCGGAAATACCTTGGACGGGAATATACTCATCATCTTGTCCCAACCGTCAACAAGCGTGCGATTGCGGTAAAGCGCGGCGGCAAGCGTTTCGCGCGTGACGTTGCCGTTGCGCGAAAACAAAACAAGCTCGGCGTTGCGCCCGCAAACGTTCAGCGGGTCGAATTGAATCGTTTGTATGCGGTCGAATATAGCCTCGATTGCGGCTTGTTCGCTTAGGTCATACAGTCCGTCAAAGTGGTAGTTTATGTAAAAATTGCGCAGCTGTTCTTTGGTGATTTCTTTCATATCATCATTGTATCACAAACGCCAAAGATAGGCAATGGGCGGCGATATATTTTCGGCTTGAAATTTCGCGCCGAATATGATAAAATATTTCGGTAGGAGAAAAATCATGGTTATTTTTTTGACAAGCTTATTGCGCACACATTACTATGACGACAACGGCGGGCGAGTGCCTGTCGCGCTGGGCGACCAAAACGGCATACTTACCAATATCCGCAAATATTTGAAGGGTACGGATAAATTGGTGGTTGTTGCAAACAATCCCGACGCCACGGCGGATAACGACGAAAAGCTCGCTTGCGTCGGCGAGAGCTTTCGTTTGACGGGCTTGGGCTTTAAGGAAAATATTATGCTCGACGGGCGAAACGGGGACGGGGCGAAAAGGATAGTTTCGGGCGCGAATATCGTAATACTTTGCGGCGGCAAGTGCGTGTGTCAGGGCAAGTTTTTCGAGAGTATTGGACTTAAAGATATTTTAAAGCAATTCGACGGGATAGTCATAGGCATATCGGCGGGGTCGATGGTCCTTTGCAGGGCGGTCCCGAATTTTCCCGAGGAGATTGCCGACCTTGCCGACCCGCGGTGGTTTGACGGCATGGGTTTTGTGGACGGATTGCTAATTCCGCATTACGATGGGCAAACGGACAGCTATCAGTTTCCTTGCGAGGATTTCGATATTGCCAAGGATTATATTTTGCCCATGTCTAAGGGAAGGAAAATGATAGGCTTGCCTAACGACTCATATATATTAATAGATAAGGACGGAAATAAACGTTTTTACGGCGACGTGTACGAAATAGCGGACGGCAAGAGCAAAAAGATCAATTAGTCGGTGCCGATACGGTAAAACGGCGCAAAAAGTAAAACCGAAAAAAATCCCCGCGATTTTACTTTACAAATGAAATTTGTTGTGCTAAACTATAAACTGTTCATGGGGATATAGCTCAGTTGGTAGAGCGATGCGTTCGCAACGCATAGGTCATGGGTTCGAGTCCCACTATCTCCACCAATGTCGTCAAAGTTTGAACACCACAAAGTACGAATACATTTTCGTCAACGGTGTTGCGGGCTTTGTCGCATACGAGTAAAAGGAAAAAGCAACGGCGAAAACCGTTGCTTTTTCATATCCCCACCCAAAGGAAACCCACCCAGTTAAAAGGGCAAGTCGCTGTCGTCGTCTATCGGTATGAGCGTAGGCGGCTTTTTTATTTCGCCCGTATGCTTGCTTACTGGCGTATCTTTGCTTATGTCAAAGTTATATACCGCTGTAATACGCCGTAGAAATGCCGCCCACGTTTTAGGCTCATTGTCTTGTATATTCTTGTATTGTTCTTGTAGCGATATATTAGAAACGATATACACCGTATCATAGCAAGCAACGCGGTTATAGTGTCGCCCTCGTATTCGTATAGGTTGACCGTCCAAATAGTCCAGTATTTCCGAGATTTTGAAAGAACTCCGAAACTCGTCTAAAAACAATACTTTTTCGCCGTTGTAATCGTCAACCCAACCAAATTCGTAATTTGTTGTTCGGTACACATCGTCATAGCCGTGTTTATTAAAAACGTAACTCGTTTTGCCGCAACCCGCCGAGCCGTATATATAATAGACTTTCATATTTCGGAATACTCGTTTGTACTTGTTTTCTAAATGCGATTGTCTATATTCTTTTGCCCATTTCATAACCCGTATAAAGCGGTTGCCGTGCTTTTTCGATAGGTCGTAAAAACTCATACCGTTTTCTATGTCGTGCATAATGTCCGTTAAGTCGGTACGTTCGCCGTCCTCTATAAACTCGCCCCATTCGTAGTATTGCGGGCTTATGCGCGTTTCCTCGTCCATACAGTAATCACGGGCTTGTGAGCGTTTTCCTTTGCGCTGTTCAATATGCGCGTCAACGCCGATAGTTTCTTTTGATAGGCACTTTTTAATGCCGCTAAACCATTTCGGTTGAGTAAACTCAAAATACCCTTGATAATGTTCCGTACCCGTTTCGGGAGCGCGTTCACGCTGGAATACTACATAGCGCAAATCTTTTACGGTTTGCAAATACTCCATAAATTCTTGTTCACTTTGCACGGGGTTGTTTACGGTAAAGCACCAGTCGCGTGCTTGTGTATTCTTTTTTGTTTCCGTTGTTTCGTCCACGACGGACAAATCAATTTTTATTTTATCGTCCATAATGCCCCCAAAAAGTGTTACACGTTACGGGGTGGCGTGGTAATACTATACGCCACCGGCACACGGGCGGCTGGCGCCGCCCGTGTGATGCCGTGTCGGTTATGAGTGAATGAGCGCGGCGGGCGCAACGTATAAAAGCGTTTCGCGCTTGCGCTGTTTGCGTAGTTCCGCTTGCCGCTTGCGTTGTTCCCGTCGTAGCAACTTAAAGTCTTTTATAAGTTCGCGGGTAACAAACTTTGTGTTTTTGTTCAATATGCCGACTTTGGCTTTATAGTCCAAAATCACGTCGTCGGTTATTTCGCGGAAAAAGCGCGGCGGCACTTGCGTGTCGCTTTCTTTCATAGCCGTGAGTATGTCTATATTCTCGAATATAACCGCTAACTTTTCTTTGTGCAGTTCCGTAAAATCTAACTTTTCCATAGTTCCGTAACCTCGCTGTTATTGTTTTTTTGCTCGTCTTGCTTAAAGAGCGGATAGCGTTCGCACCGCGCCAACATAGCGGCTTTGTCGTTGCCCGTGAGCGTTGCCAGCCTCGTGTGGTAATTGCCTTGCATACCGTAGTAAAAGTATTCTTTACCGCTAAAACTGTCAACGCAGTTATAAATATTGCCGTAATGCGTATATGCCCTTTTGACCGCCTCGCGCACGTTGCCGCTGTCTTTATAGCGGGCGTATTGTCGAACGCCCTCAAACTCGTAGCAGTTCCATACGGTTTTTATAAGCCGCCCGTGAAAGTCGTAATAATCTTTTTTGTTTTGTACCTCTATGAGTTTATCCGAGAGCGAACGAAAGCGTTTGTCCGCGCTGTCGTCTATTTGAGTGTCAGCCCACA
>CAMWLQ010000024.1 GCA_947175195.1 uncultured Clostridia bacterium
ATTTTTGGCTAATTAAGGCTGGTAAGCACCCAAGCGAACGCAAAAATTTTTAAGCCGCAGTCCGACCAAGACCGCGCAAAGGAGCAAACAATGAACAACGCAGTTATCTATGCACGTTTTAGTTCTCATTCGCAAAACGAAATGACTATCGAGGGGCAAATACGCATTTGCACCGAATACGCCCAAAGTAGAGGGCTAAATGTTATCAAGGTTTACACCGAGAAAGCAAAGAGCGCATCCAAAGACACGCACAAACGGAAATCGTTTCAGCAAATGCTACACGACGCGCAGAGCCGCACGTTTCAGAATATCATAGTGTACAAGTTTGACCGTTTCGAGCGCAATCGTTTTGAAAGTATGATGTTAAAACACCAACTCAAAGAGCAGTGCGGCGTAAAGGTTTTGTCGGCGTTAGAGCCAGTCAGCGACGATGAGGGCGGCGAACTCTATGAAATGTTTGTTGAGTGGAACGACGAGAAATACAGCCAGCGGCTATCCGTACGCATACGCGACGGCTTGACCACGAGCGTGGAAAACGGCACGTTTACGGGCGCACGGCTTATATACGGCTATAAACTCATAGACACCGATAGAACGGGCAAAAAAGGCACAATACATAAAGTCGCTATCGACGAGGAGCAAGCCGAAATCGTCCGTTTCATTTTCACGGAATACGCCAAAGGTACGGACAAAATCGAAATTGCCGCCGCGCTCAACGCAAAGGGTTTGCGTTTTAACGGCAAGCCGTTCAAAGGGCGCACGTTCGACAAGTGGTTGAGTAACCCGAAATATACGGGCGAATTTTACTTTGGCGAAAGGCTATGCAAAAACACATACCCCGCCATCATTGACAAACTACTGTTTGCCGACGTGCAAAAGCGGTTAGCCCAAAACAAGATTTTGGCGGGCGCAAATTCAGCCGTCGAGCCGTATTTGCTTACGGGCAAAGCGTTTTGCGGGCATTGTGGTACGGCTATGGTATCGGACGGCGGCACGGGCAAGAACGGCAAAAAGCATTATTATTACGCTTGCAAGAAAAAGAAAAAAGGCAACTGCGACAAGGCGCGGGAAAACAAAGACACGCTGGAAATGAGAGTTACCCAGCACGTTCAAGACTTTTTGAGCGACAAAAAGAACGCCGAGAAAGCCGCCGCCGACACTATCGCCTACTATGAAAAGCGCACGGGCGACGACGGAATGAAAAGCATTGAAACGCGCATAGCGCAAGCCCAGCAAGAAATCGAGAACTTGACAAACGCATTTATCGAGGCGCGAAACGCTTTGCTCCGTGCGAACATAGAAAAGAAAATGAACGAGTACGAAATACTGTTGAATGACCTACAAGGGCAAAAGTCGCAAATCGAGTTAGAGCGCGGGCGTAGAGTTACCACAAAAGACATACTGGCGTTTGTCGCGCAACTAATCAAGGGCAACCCAGCCGACAAAGACTACCAGCGGCAAATCATTGACAATCTTGTGTTTATGGTTTATATTTATGACGACGAACATATCAAAGTAGTTAATTATTTGACTTTCGGGGTTGATAAGTCTATCGAACGGGTACGACTGGACGAAACAAACGAGGTGCTGGAACGCTTGAAAGGTGTTCAAACTCAATCACCAATAGTCCACCACATATAAGCCTAAAACGAATAAAGTGTTTTAGGCTTTTACTTTTAGAGGATATTTATGGTAGACGATAAAATAATAACTAGCAAAATGAAAGAATTGGCTAATTTAATTAACTATGAACTCAACGACATATCTTTTATTAAAAAAGCTATGCATTGTCAAATTATACATAAAATCGGCGACGGTAAAAACAGAAAGAACTACACGAATGATAGTTATGCGACACTAGGTGACGCTATACTGAAATTTGTTTTAACAGAGTATTTGTTTGATAAAGGTTGTGACAAGGCTGAAATTACACAAAAGAAACAAACATTAGAGGATAATAGCACGTTATTCAATTTATGCAATGAATGCGGTATATTTAGATATGCATATAACGACTTTTATTTCTCTGACGATGCACCATTGGAAAATCAAGTTCCCCATTCAAAGCACGATGTTTATATAGAGGCAATCATAGCTGCAATTTACAAAGATAAAGGCTTGGATTATTGCAAGAAATGGATAATTTCATTCTTTCAACGACATAGCATTTTATTTGATTAAAGATTCGTTTCAGTTGTTAGAACGAAATAGTGGCATTTTATGCGGGAATTAAATATCGAATTTCAAGAACAATATAAACGGCTCGATAAACTTTGTAAGGAAATGTATTCTTCGCACGAAGGTGTTTCGGCATACATACAGGATATGGAGCAAACCCCATACAATGAGCAAAAAGCTGTTTATAATTGGGATATTGTTTATAAACAATTAAAGCATTTGCGTTGGATGCGAAATCAGCTTGCGCATGAAATCGACATTGATACGGATTTTTGTGAGCAGGACGATATTGACAGGATAAAACAATTTTATGAGAGCATTATGAACGGAACGGATCCGCTTGCTCGTGCCTATAAAGCAAAGCAACAAGTTGTGCAATATAAAACAACCCCGATTATTGAGCCCAAGTATGACAATAATGATGAAACTAAGCAACGCAAGTCTTTGTGGAATCGTATAGCGTCAAAAATAAAAAGCTGGTTTTCATAATTTAATAGATTGGACATAATGTATTGTAAATCTACCAAACAAAAGGCGCGCATTACGGTGTGTTTAATAGGGAAAAAGCAAGTATAAGACAATCCTTGCTTTTCTCATTTAATTTTGATATAATGTTACTACGATAAACAATAATTTAATAGAGTTTATATGGACAAAAAAATATTAAAGATAATTAAAATAAGTTCCGCTTTTGCTCTTGCAATATTGTTTTTAATTACATCGATTTATACTTATTGGAATGCAAACGGTATGAAGTACTTTTATGAGATGTCTTTTTTAGGGAATTTCATTACAGGTATATTTTTGCTCGTCGTATGTATAATAGAAATTTGCAATAAACAAGTTCCGCAATACTTAACTTTATGTTTTACAGTCATAATGCTACTTATTTTCGGCGTGGAAATAGCGGTACAAGACTTTTATTTTATGGACGGTTGGGGCTTTATTCACTTTATAAATCCGTCGATTATGTTCATTTTCTATCTTTTTATTTCAAATCAAACTCGCGTCAAATGGTATTTCGCTTTTACCGCTTTGGCGATGCCGATTGTTTATGTGATTTTTGCGTTTATATTCGGTATGTGTACGGGCGACTACATTTACTATTATTTAGATTATAATAATTTTGGGGTAGGCAACACATTACTATTTATATTGGGAATTGCTGTCGGGTTAATTGCTATAAGTATTGGGCTGTATTACTTAAATAGGCTAATTCACAAACGTATTTTGAAAGACATATAACAAAGATATATTTCAATTTATCGCTCTAAACATAATAAAGTATAGTGGGCTATTGGTTTTTATCACGTTGGAAATTCCCTATAACAGACACCTTTTGTCGTGCCTTTTTCTTTTGCAATAAACATGACATTAAACGATATAATGCGACTTATAATCGTATGGTATTTTAATTAAATAATTTTTAACGGATTGTTTTTGGCACACTGTCTATGATATAATTTCTATATACAATAGATTTTGATATAGGAGGAGCAATAATTATGGCTTATGATTCATTGGACGGAGGCGTGTACTTGAACACAATGAGCGCATCGTGGTTTGTTTCGTACAGTTGGTACGATAAAGTAGACAGTGCCCATACAAATTGGCGCATGGTCAAGGAATCTACTTATAAAAGCCGAATATCGGTATATAAGCGCACGCAATCATATCATAAGTATTGGTTAAAGCAAATTGCAAGTATGAGTGAGAATAACTTGAATACAAATACAATCGGACTAAGCGGACGCCGAATAATCGATATGGCAAACGAATTACTTAATATATAAAATCCGGTTGATTTTATTAAATTGCCATTTAATTGGTTTTTTGCTATAATCAAGATATGCTTAAAATATTTTGGGATAAGGACAATATCGCATTTATCGGCGACCAAGTAAACGCAAGCGAACATTCGCATTGTGTCTTGCAGGTGTTTCTAAGCCTTGACGAGCCGTTGCAGGTTATGGTCGAAAACGAGTGGGTGAGTGGCAAATGCGTCATAGTAAACGCCAATGCTCGACATATTTTTTCGTGCGAAAATAAAATGCGACTGTCTATTTTGATTGAGCCGAGTTCGAGTTTTTCAAAAGAATTAACAAAAAAGATAGACGGCAATTATTTGATGTTGGACAGTGGAATAGAACACATACAGCAAAAGGCCGCGGGACCTATCGAAACTAACGACAAACAACAATATATTAATTTCATTCAAGGCTTTGCGGAATTTTTAGGTATTGAAAGAAATCGGAAAATTTCAGATGAGCGCATAGCTCGGCTTTTGGAATTATTGCAAAATTGCGATTGTTACAACCATACGATAGAAAGTCTTGCACAAAGCGTTTGCCTGTCGACAAGCCGATTGTCGCATTTGTTTAGAGAACAAATAGGCGTTCCGCTGAAAAGCTATATTCTATTCCACCAGCTCGAAAAAGCGTTTACGGCGTTGCTTGGCGGATCGAATATTACCGACGCCGCCATGCTTGCGGGGTTTGACAGCCCGTCGCACTTTGCGGCAACCGTTAAAAAATGGATGGGAATGCCCGCCGGCGCATCACTAAAAGACAGCGAATTTTTGAAAGTTTTTATTTGATTGAACGTCTATAATAAAAGTATCTATTGAGGGTGGGTACTTTTTATGGAAAGATATTTGAAAGATTCGGCTATGCTGAATTATCGCGCGCAAGAAATAATCGATTTAATCGATGCGCATAAATGGGCGGATTTAAACGAGTTTGACAAAATCGGCGCGATTTACGATTACGTTCAAAACAATATTTTGCTCGGCTATAATAAATACGATAACCTAACGGCAACGCAGGTATTAAAAGACGGATACGGGCAGTGCAACACAAAGGCGACTTTGCTAATGGCGTTGCTCCGCGCCGTAGGTATACCGTGCCGATTGCACGGCAGCAAAGTGACAAAAGTTTTTCAGCGCAGACTAATGCCCAAATTTATGGCAAGGCTTGCGCCGCCGCTTATCGTTCACACATGGTCGGAGGTTTATTATAACGGCGAGTGGTTGAGCTTAGAGGGCGTTATAACCGATAAGGCGTACATATCGGGCTTGCAAAAAATGTTTCCCGAGCATGTCGGAAAATTCTTTGAGTACGCGGTTGCCGTCAAAGATTTTAATAATTTACAAATCGATTGGAATGGGGAAAGCACGACGGTACAGCAGCAAGCCGTTGTGGAGGATTTGGGTGTGTTTGACAGCCCCGACGAGTTTTATTCCCGATACAAACAAGAATATCGTGGGCTTAAAAAATTTGCGTATGAAAATATCGGCAGAAAAATTATGACAAACAAGGTTGCAAAAATTCGTCGCCATTTACCGTAAAGCGAATAGGCTGACAACGGTAATTCTATCGGCAATAACACTCATACCAATGGCGTACCATTTATCGCCTTCGGTTTAACAAAGAAAAAGCGCCGAGAGATCGGTGCTTTTTTGTTGCGGAAACAGCGAAAAGGCGCGTTATAAATGCGCGCATATAAACGCGGATTTTTTATATCAATCTACAAGTCGGCGTGCGGTTATAAAGTAGCTGCTGCGCAAATCGCTTATGGGCTCTATAACGGCGTGGTCGGACGCGGTATGTAAGATAATATTGTCGCCGAGGTACAGTGCAACATGCCCTATGCGTTCCAGTCCGGTATTGTTAAACCGAGAGGCGTTGGTAAAGAACAGCAGGTCGCCGCGGCGAATTTCTTCTCTCGAGATTTCTTTGCCCTGAAGGCTTTGTTCGCGCGAGGTCATAGCGAGATTAACGTTTGCGCCTATTTTGAATATGTACTGCATAAGCGACGAACAGTCGTAGCTTTTGCCGTCGTATGCGGAGTTTAGCGAGCCGTTCCCGTAATGATACCGTTGCGCTCCGTATTCGTACGGAATGCCGAGCAGTTTCTTGCCCTCGGCGATTACCTGCTCGATTTTGTCGGTGGCTTTTTCGAACGTTACTTCCGTAAGGTACGATGCCGACGCGTAAGCGCTCCCGCCCAAGTACCAAATCTCGTACCACCCGTCCGACTTGCTTATGGGCATGACCATATCGCCTTTATCGAGCGTGCCGAGCACCGAGTACGACGTCCCCGCGCCCTGTCGCACGTTTAGACTGCTTGCCGTACAGCGCAAAAGCGTGTCTGTTTGCGTCGTTTCCTCGGGCACTGTAGACGTTTGCGATGGCGGTTTCGTCGTGTTATCGGTGGGCGGCGCGGTAGTCGCCGTCGTTTCCTTTTCGGGTATTTGCGGATTTGTTCCCGTAGGCGGCGCTCCGCAGCCTGTTAGTGTAAGTCCGAGCGCCATGCACAAAAATATAGTCAGTATTTTATTTTTCATTGGTTTGCTCCGCGATTTCGCGTATTGTAAGTAGCATTGTAGCAGGCTTGAATACAGTTTGTCAATACCGAAAAGGGCGTAAAAGGCAAAAAAAATTTTTCAAAAGGCGAGCGAAAAGGCGGGTGCCGTAAAATTTCGCGTGTAATATATGGTAAGCGACGGTTTATTATTTATCGATTTTTGTGAGGGGTTATGCACTTTTAAGGAGGGTTGGTCATATATATTGTAATGCAATAATTTAATAGGAGATATTTTCTATGGAAAAGAACACCACCACCAATACGACTGCCCCCACGACAACGGAGCCCTCGGCGGAAGAGGTTTGCGGCTCGGTAAAAATCCTCGACACCGTCCACCTCAAAAACCTCGTAGACGATCTTTCCAAGCTGTACAGCACGTCCGTTTGCACCAAGGTAGCAAGGGACACAAAAATCGCTGCGGAAAAACGCCTTATCCAAGCAATCCGCGCCAATCTCGACCGTTACGAAGGCTAAACGGATTTGTAGTAATTACCGAATCAATAATAAAGCTCGAACATAAATGTGTTCGGGCTTTTTATATGTTGCCGTACTTGCAAAAGTATTTTGCATGTGTTACAATTAGGTTAAGGTCGGAGGGCGCAGTAAGATGAAACGCGATATAACGTCCGAAAGCTATTTCGGTAGAATAATGACGTCATTAACGCTTTTGATATTATGTACCGTGATATTTGGTATTGTCGGTATATATTTTGCGTGCGCGGACGTTGAGATAGATAACTTTTTGCTGATTGCCGTACCGATATACGGCGCGGCGCTTGTTATATTTTTGCCTCATTTAATCTACAATTCGGTATTATATAAACGCTTTAAAAAGCTGCTCAAATCGAGCAAGGTGCTTTACGACGATTTAGATGAGGTGGTTGATGCGTCGTTTTTCGCGTCGATTTTTTTCGGCGGGCATCGCGTCGTAATAGACGGGCATTATTCGCGCAGTATATACCCGTACTATATGGTCAATAAGCTGACAAACAAATTGGTGGAGTATATTCAGGACGGCGAAACTGTCTATCTTCTAAAATGCGCTGAAGATTAATTATTATAAAAGTGTTTTTGCTTGCCGATCCAAAAACCGATTTTCGCTTGCGGGCGGCGGTGCGGTGTGGTATACTTTTGATTAGAGGAATTATTACCTATGCTTAAAGCTATTTTATTCGATTTGGACGGAACACTGCTGCCGTCCGACCAAGACGAGTTTACAGCTAAATATTTCGAGGCGTTGGCAAAATGCCATGCAACTCACGGCAACGACCCCAAGCGCATAGTAGATTGTGTGTGGAGGGGCACGGTCGCTATGCTCAAGAATAAGGGCGAGGACACCAACGAGAATGTGTTTTGGCGTGTGTTCGAGCAGGAGTTCGGACAAAGCAAGGCTGAAATCAAACCGATATTCGACGAGTTCTATGCGGGCGGCTTTGACGAGATAAAGTTGCTTTGCGGGTTTACCGAAAAGGCGAACATGGCGGTTAAGGCGGCAAGGGCGCACGGCGTTCCCGTTGTGCTTGCGACCAATCCGATATTTCCCATGGAGGCGCAGGTTAAGCGCGCCGAATGGGCGGGCGTAGATCCCAAAGATTTCACGTTGATAACCTCGTACGAAAACAGCCGTTATTGCAAGCCGCGCCCCGAATACTACATAGATATAACTAACGCGCTCGGTTGCCGTCCCGACGAGTGCCTTATGATAGGCAACGACACCTCCGACGATATGACCGCCGCCAAAATCGGCACGCAGGTTTTTTTAATTACCGACTGCCTTATAAACAAATCCGATTTGAATATTTCCGCATTCCCGCACGGCGACGCGGGCGAGCTGGTTGAATTTTTAAAGGCGTTGAAAATATAGATGCTCGCTTGACAAACGCTGTGAAGTGGTGATACTAATTACAGTAACGACGATTCTTTCAGGAATCGGGCTAATGCATTACCGCAATGGCACGTCGTTACTTTTTTATGCCTAATTATTTTTCTACTTGACATTTCGGTCGCAGTGTGGTATTCTTTGGTAAGATAAGTAAGAAAAGTAAGACAAAACCACACAAAAGGAGCTATCGATTATGGGCGAACAAGGCAAGTACGTATGGACGACCAAGATGACGAGCAAGGGACAGATAGTCATTCCCAAGCAGGCGCGAGAGGTTTTCGGATTGAAAGAAGGCGACACGCTTATACTATTGGGCGACGTCGAGCGCGGCATAGCCATTGCCAAGTATGACGATTATCTTAAATTTGCCGAGGCTATATTCAAGGCTAAGGACGGCGGCGGTAATGATTAAGATTGGGCTTGTAAGTAAACGTTACGGCAAGCTTGTCGCGCTTGACAACGTGTCGTTTGAGGTTAAGGACAACGAGTGCTTTGCACTGCTTGGACTTAACGGCGCGGGCAAGACCACGCTTATTAATATTTTGTCCACTTCGCTTTTGCCGACGGCGGGCACGGTTACGATAAACGGCTTTGATATTATTAATGACCGCGAAAGCGTGCGTAAGATAGTCAACATTTCCCCGCAGGAGAGCGCCGTAGCAAAGAACTTGACCGTGCGTGAAAACCTTGACTTTATGGCGTCGCTGTACGGCATAGAAAATAAGCGCGAAAAGATAGACGGAATTATAGAAAAATTCGGACTGAAAGAAAAGGAAAACGTTAGGTGCAAAAAGCTTAGCGGCGGGCAGCTTAGGCGGGTGAGCATTGCGCTTGCCATGATAACCGAGCCGCAAGTGCTGTTCCTCGACGAGCCTACGCTCGGGCTGGACGTTAAGTCGCGCAAAGTATTGTGGGATATAATCAGCGAGCTTAAAAGCAATCGCACTGTAATACTAACCACGCACTACTTGGAAGAGGTCGAGTTTTTGGCCGACCGCATAGGTGTAATCAGTCGCGGACATATGAAAGCTATCGGCACGCGCGACGAGATTTTAAAGATGACCGAAACGGACGCGCTGGAAAATGCTTTTTTGAGTTTGGCGGAGGAAGAACAATGAAAAAGTGTTTGACTTTGGCGCAAAGGAATATAAAGGAAATGCTGCGCGATCCGTTAAGCTTGGTTTTCTGTTTGGGATTTCCGCTTATTATGCTGTTGCTTATGCAAGTGATTTTTACAAGCATGGATTTTGTTCCCGATAACTTTCAAATTAAAAATTACGCAAGCGGCATTTGTGTTTTCGGGTTTACGTTTACAAGCTTGTTTGTGGCGCTGCAAATTTCGTCGGACAAAAACAGCTCGTTTATAAAACGCATCAACATTGCGCCCATAAGCAAGGCGGTGTATTATATCAGCTTTTTCCTGTCGGCGCTTCCCGTGGTGCTTGTTCAAACGGTTTTGTTCTTTTTGATTGCGCTTGTGTTTGGCTTTCCGTTCGACGCCAATTTTGTTTTGAGCATTGTGTACCTCTTGCCGTCGGCGGTGCTTTACGTGAGTATAGGAATTTTGATAGGCGCGTTAAGTAGTAACGAAAAGCAAACGGGTCCGATTACGTCCATATTCATTTCGCTTACCGGAATTTTCGGCGGGGTGTTTATGCCTATTTCCGTGTTCGGCGGCGGGTTCGGTACGTTTGTAAATCTGCTCCCTTTCGGACATTCGGTGCTTATTGCAAGCGAGCTTCAAACCGTTGGCGCGAGCTGCATATATCCGCATGTATTATATTTGCTCGGCTATATCGTTGCGATAATAGTTGCGGTCGCAATTATAGAAAAAATCCGTAGCGCAAAAAAATGAAACGAAAAAACGCCCGTAACGGGCGCGAAACAAAATAATATAATTTACTTTATAATCCCAAACAATCGTCGTTCCAAACTTGCGCTTCTATATAGCGGTATTGCTCGGCGACGTTTGCCAAAAATTCGTTTAACGTTCCGTTAAAGTCGGATATTTCTTTGAGTAGCATGCTTTTTGTAAGCATGGTTATTTCGCCGCGCTTTTCGAGCGTTGACATACTGTCGCCGTAAGTAAAACTTACGCTATCCTCGTCGATTATTGATAGCGGGAATTTTGTAATTATGCCGTTATCAAACCAAGCGCTTAAATATTCACTGCCGTGCAATACAAATGAGAGTTGGTGTTGCTGTGTCGGTTTGCCGCCCAGCTCGATAAAACGGTCACGCAACAGCTTGTCCGTTTTAAGCCGCGCGGGGTAATAGTTTTGGAAATCGGCAAACCGATAAAACGCGGTAGTATTCTTATTTTGTTCCGCCATTTTTGCGGCAAGCGCAAACGCTTGCGCTTTGGGCAGGCGCATTATGTTAAGCAACGGCTTACAACTGCCGTGACAGTAATTAACTATATTAAGGTCGGCGACGGTCATGTAACATTCTCCGATAATATTATTTTTCCGGTATATCCTCAATGATTACCGCGCGCCCGTTAAGGTGTTTGATTTTTACGATAAGTTTCCCTTGCAAATATAAATATTGACGCTCATTGTAGTAGTGCAACGTTTTGCAACGTTTTTCGCCGACCTCATCGTAAAATCTAAGGGATACCGAATAATACGGCTTATAATTGCGGCGGAAGTGGCTGATATGAACTATGCCGTGGTCGAATATTCGCGCGGTTGATTCTACGCCGTTTTTCAGTATGCGCAAATCACGGCAATACGGAATCAGCTGTTTGAGCGCAAATATAGTTAAGCCAATGCCGAAACCGAAAGCCGCAACAATAAAAGCAGTGCCAGCAAGCACGGCGCGGTAGTCTTGGAACGAATTTACCGACGACAGCGCCGCGACCGTTAAAGAAATCCCGAATATTATAAAGAAAATTCCGACACACAGCATAAGCAAGTACTGGCGCCTTGTCGCTTGCAATACGTGCTTAACTCTATAATATAATTCGCTGTCGGTAATTTCATGTTCTTCCATGATACATTCATTTTATTATAATGTGTCGGTGTTTGTCAAGAGCATTTATTTTTGCAACGCAAAAAGCCGCTGCGTAATTGCAACGGCTTTTTGTATAGAGGAAATTGCGATATTTATACAATTATTTGACAGCCATAAGCTCGATATAGCCGCGCGTGCCGATAGGCTCTAATTGTATCCGCGGGTTTTGGTTGTCCCATTTGTAGCCGATCGTCGACGGGTCGTACTTTTTGATAGCCTCCTGCACTTCTTGGATAGCCGTGCCGAAATCCTCCTCGGCGAACGACTCGCCTTGGAACATAAGGTAGGTGGCGGCGGGTAGGGTGATAACGTCAAACCCGTCGGGAATCGCGCTCTTATAATCGGCGGATACTTCCACGCCCTGAACGTACCTACTTGTGCCCGCCTTGATGTATTTGTCGGGCGGCCATAAACATACAGGCTCGCCGCTCAACGATTTAATGCTGGAAAGCGTGCCCCAAACGTCGCAGCCGACCTCGTTGCAGTACGTCCAGTATTCGGTGGCGGTTTTGCCGCGTTTGAGTATGACTTTGCGTTCGGGTTTAAAAACGACCTTGATAAAAATATTTTTTGTGTTTTGCATCGGTTTGTTGCCCCTTGCGATATACTTGTATTTTACGCCGTAAGGATTAAACAGGGCAAGAGGCGTCGGGTTTAAGGCGTACTGCTTGGGATTGCGCCCGAACTCGCGCGCGAAAGCGCGGGTATAACCGTCCACACTGCCAAATCCCAAATCGAGCGCCACGTCAGATACGTTGACTTTTTCGTCGCGCAAACGCAATCCCGAATGTTTGAGCCGCAGCCGCCGAATATAATCGGACGGTGTCAAGCCCGTGTGTTTGAGAAATATCCGTCGCGCGTACCACGGCGAAAACATTGCCGCCTTGGCCAAATCGGCAAGCGTGATGTCTTCCGACAAATGTTCGGCAATATAGTCCTGCATGCGTTGCACCGCTTCGATTTGTTCTTGCACTTTCTGCCTCACAACGTAAGTTAAGTATACAACAAGAGAGCAATAAAAATCTCGACTATTTTTGCTTTGCAAGCAAGGTGTACTTTTTGACAAACTTCGTTTTTGCTTGGGTGTAGCCGTCGCGGTCATGTTCGTATTCTTTCCAAAGCCGTAGCTTTAACTGCTCGTATTCTTTGGCTATATCGGGGTGGGCGATTAGGTAATCCCTAAAATAAATCTCGTCGATATCGTTTTCAAGCCGTATGTGTAAGTGGAAAACCCTGTCGGCAAACCCGTTTTCGGTGTACCCTTTGTTGAGCGATATTCTGCTTTCGGCGGTTGACATTATTATATGGCCGTTGCTTTGCAAAAGACTTGCGGCTTGTTTCATGCGGTCGGTTGAATTGACCACAATAAGAATATCGATTATGGGCTTTGCCATAATGCCGCTTACGGCGGTGCTGCCGATATGGTGGTAAACGGTATCGGGCGGCAAAATGCTTTTAAGCTCCGCGACCTCCTCGGCATACCAATCCGCCCAGCATGGATTGTGTTCGGTCAAAATTATTGGAAACAGCTGCCAAAGCTCGTCCAGCGTCATTTCCGAAAGTTTTTTGCTCATTTGGCTTTCCTTAGCACCACCAATCGGGTAAGAGTTCTTTCAATCGGACTGTTTTGCGCGTTGCGTAGTCCATCAATATTTCTATGTTGCCGCTGTCTTTGGATAACTGCATCATAAATTCTCGGCACGCGCCGCAGGGTGCTCCGACCGAGCCGTCCTCGACAATCGCAACAACTTTGTCAATGTCGCTCTCGCCGTTGGTAAGCATGTTGGCAATCGCGTTTCGCTCGGCGCACATTCCGAGGCTGCATGCAGTGTCGATGCAAATGCCGGTATAGATGTTTCCGCTTTTAGTCAGTATCGCCGCCGCTACGCTGCCCACCTCGATAGTGGGGGATATGGCGCGCGCGTTTTGCACCTTTTTCGCGGCGTTGTACATTTTTTCCCAAATATCCATTTTGATATTCCTTACAATTAAGATTTGTCGGCATTATTATAGCCAAAGTACGTTTTCAAAAGGGGCGGTAAAGCAAATTAATCCGATTAAGTAGATAATATTTCGCGCACAAACTCCTCGAAAGATTCGTATGAGAAAAATTTGGGTTCGTTGTCGGAATAAACATAAACCTTTTTATCGTCCGTCTTTTTGGAAAAGGCGTAATGGCGGTCGTCATTATCGATGCCTATAAAATAGTAGTCGTTCATATTTAAGTCTTTGTAATTTGCAAAAAGCTCTTTTACGCCGTCTATTGCGAAGTCATCCAAATTAGTCGGTGTTTTATTGTTCCAACCGATGTCAATCCAATTGAAATCAACAAAACCGACCTCTTTCAAGAACGTAATATAGCTGTCAGGCAAAAACGGATTGGCTTGCTTTATAGACCGCACTTCTTCTTCGTCGACTTCTATTGTGTTAAACCGTTTTCGCTTGACCTTGTCGATTAAGGAGTCAATATCATGCGCCATTTCCAACGCGTCTTTTTTCAATTCTACCACGCCCTCGACAGTATCGCACAGGCCGTAAGTCGTGGTCAGCGAAAAGTATATCGTTAAAATGTCATTTTCCAGCCCGAGGATTTTTACAAAGCCGTAATCTATTTCGTCGCATTCCGCCGTCCCTATGTAAGCATTATAGCCTTTGTTCGGCAGTAGCGTTATCGTGCTGCCGATTGAATTTTCCAAAGAATCTTGCAAAATAATGCCGTTATCGTTGGCGTATTTTTCCAGCGGTTCGCCTTCAAGGTATCCGACTTCAATAAGCACGCCGATGCTTTCAAGGTCGCAAACGTCGTCGTAATCTTCGGGCTTGTATTTTAAGCGCGTATCGCGAATATCAAAAGCCAAGTGATTGCCGGCAACATCTTTAAAATCCTTTTCGCACACATACAGCCCTTCGACAAAAAATTCAAACCCCGCGCCGATAAGTTTTATTGTATTGGTTTCGGGTCGATTGGTTTTTGATTCAAACGCTTGGCGGGCGTCGTCTATTAATTTCTCTTTTGCCAAACGCGCTTTATTTTCTTCACGTCGCTTTTTTCTATTTGTGCAATACCCAACAGCAATTATATATAGGCGGAACAGAAAGACGAACACACCGATGAAGAATAAAAACGCGCCCAATGTGCCTATCGTGTTGTATTCGAAAAAAGCCATCAATAAAGCGCCCGTAATAAATAATATAGGCATACCTATCAAAGTAAACAAATTTAAATAAAAATCCTTTTTCTTTTTAGCCATTTTAGCTCCTTTTTATTTGTTTTGCTAAATTAAACGTATTATATCACAGACAAAAGGATTTTTCAACATTAATATGCTGTCGCCGAAAAAATGAAACTGATACGATTTGCTTATTTTCTTTAACGCATAAATAATTTTTTGTAAACATAAATATATTTAATTATATGGAAAACAGTCAAACTAAAAAAATAATAATTTCGTTTGCCGCGATAATAGCGGTCGCGGTTTTGGGCAGCGTTTTTGTGCGGCTCGGAATGGATTGGTTTAACGGGCTGATCAAGCCCGCGCAATGGGTGCCGAATGTCGTTATCCCTATCGTGTGGACGGTTATCTATATAGCTTTTGCCGTGGTCAGCTTTGTTTGGCTGAAGAGTGGAGATATACCCAAGTCCACCGTTATTTTAATGCTTATCAACGGTGCGTTAAACGTGTTGTGGTGTTTGGTGTTTTTCACTTTCAAGCAATTATTTTTGGGCGACATTGTAATACTGCTAAACCTTATTGCGGGATTTTTGTTGGTTGCGGATATTTTCAAGTACAAAAAGCTTTTCGGATATATTTTGAGCATTTATCCAATTTGGCTGAGCATTGCGACAACGCTCAATTTGGCGCTGTGGATTTTGAACTAAAGGCTTGTGCGCCGTCATTAATATATGATATAATGTATTAGACTAAACGGAGCGATTAAAAAGCCAAGTGCATTTTACAAAAGCCAAAGGAATATTGTCGGCGAGTGGCGGCATGAACGTTTATCGCGGCTGTTCGCACGGCTGTATATATTGCGACGCGAGAAGTCGGTGCTACGGCTTTACTCACGAATTCGAGGATATAGAGGTCAAGGGCAACGCGCTCGAGCTGTTGGAGGACGCGCTGCGCCGCAAGCGCAAAAAGTGCATGATCGGCACGGGCGCAATGACCGATCCGTACATACCGCTTGAAAGTAAACTTAAATTTACGCGCGGGGCAATGGAGCTTGTTTATAAGTACGGGTTTGGCATGACCGTACATACCAAGTCCGATAGGGTGTTGCGCGACCTCGACTTGATTTGCAAGATAAACGAAAAGACTAAGTTTGTAGTACAAACCACGCTCACCACGGCGGACGACGCGCTTTGCAAAAAAGTAGAGCCTAATGTAAGCACGACGAGCGAGCGCGTGGCAATGTTAAAGACCTTGCAAAGTCACGGCGTGCCGACCGTTGTGTGGCTTTGCCCGATACTGCCGTTTATAAACGACACCGAGCAAAACATAAACGGAATTATGGATTATTGCGCGGAGGCGGACGTATACGGCATTATCAATTTTGGAATGGGCTTGACGCTGCGCGAGGGGAACAGAGAATATTTTTACGCACAGCTTGACAAGCTTTTCCCGGGGCTAAAGCAAAAGTATATAAAAACTTACGGCGGAAAGTATGAGGTGTCAAGCCCTGACGCCGCGCGGCTGCACGCACTGTTTGTTAAGCGTTGTAACGAGCATGGAATAATTTGTGATAACGATAAACTGTTTGCGTACTTGCACGAATTTCCGCAAGGACAGCAATTCGAGCAATTAAAATTATTTTAGCAACCTAAAAGACGGAGATAATAAATTTATTATGGCGAACGCATACGGCACGGATAAATATATAGAATATGTAAACGAATACCTCGCGTCAGGCGATTTTCAAAAAATCGGCGAGGAAAATTATACGTTCAATAATTTGCAAGCGACAATAGAATATTTTGAGTACAATTATAAAATGTCCGGTTACGACGGATTAAGAGAGAAAACGATTATAACGATAACCGACAAAACAAACGCGAAACATACTTACGAATGTATAGACACGTTTTTTACGCCATACGAATTTGAATATAAAGGCACGGAATATTTGATTTTCAGAAAGTCGCTATACGGTTATACGTTATTGAACTTAACGGATTTTTCGGAGATAAATTATTTCCCGTCGAGCGTGTTGGAAGGGGATGAGGCTTTTATAATTTGCGAGGCAAAGATACTGAAAAATCTGTTGGTCTTGGGCGGATGCTTGTGGGGTGGACCGTATGAATGTCGCGTCTTGAACTTAGATACTTTGCAGGTTGCAAACATTAGCGAGCTGTACGGCATAACCGACATTGCGGGCGAGATAAGCGTTTCCGACGACGCGCTTGTTTTGCAGGACGAAAGCACAAACAATGTAATTAAGGTGGATTACGAAAGATTGGTTGAGCTTGTCGAATTAAAGCATGGCGAGGATTTGTAATTAAAGAATACCGGATAGTGCTAAGCTTTATTTGTACTTTATCAAATAAAGTATATTTCCTTTGCCGCACTTCTCATTGCATAATCTCCGCCTCCGCAACGCAAAAACGCGCTCGTTAGAGCGCGCTTTACGTTGGCGGAGGCGGAGGGATTCGAACCCCCGTGACGTTGCCGCCAAACGGTTTT
>CAMWLQ010000025.1 GCA_947175195.1 uncultured Clostridia bacterium
AGCGAACGCTTGTTGACGGTAATTGTGCCGGAGCCGCCCGCCAAAACGCGAACGCGCGCGACCGCCTTTTTACGCCTGCCCGTACCCCAGTACTGAACTTTCTTTTTTGCTGAAGATTTAGCTGCCATAGCTTGTTACCTCTTAACTTAGTCCTTATCTTTGTGGAGCTCGATAGTGAGCGTTTGGGGCTGTTGTGCCTCGTGGTTATGCTCGGGACCCTTGAACAGCTTGAGCTTTTTGATCATAGCTCTGCCGAGCGAGTTTTTGGGGAGCATGCCCTTGACTGCCTTTTGAACAGCCTTGTCCGAATTTTCCCGAAGGAAATGGGAATACTGTTGCTGTTTGAGCCCGCCCATATAGCCGGTGTGGTAGGTGCGCAGCTTTTTGGTCAGCTTGTTGCCCGTAAGCACTACCTTGTCCGTATTAACGACGATAACGAAATCGCCTACGTCGGTGTTGGGCGTGTATTCGGGTTTGGTCTTGCCCTTGAGCACGCTTGCCACAACGCTTGCAAGTCTGCCGAGCGGAACGCCCGCTGCGTCGACCACGTACCAGTTACGCTTGTATTCCTTGTTGCCAATCTTGTAGTCGGCAGTCTTGGAATTAATCTTTTTTGCCATTAATGTTTTCATCGAAAACAACCTCGTAAAAAATATTTAATTGAACAACCTGCTAAGCGACGCGGTTTGCGTGCTACTTATTAGGATATTCTACAAGCGCAAACGTTTCACGCCGCCGCGCTTAAGACTTGCGTAACTTACGGTCCACCGGGGCAGGTAAAAACCGCTGTTCCACGCAGTGCAATGTATATTATAAAGGATAAAATGGTAAATGTCAACTATTTGCACGCTAAATTAATTATACATTATCATAACAAAAAACGCTTTCGCGCACCGCCCGCCGCCACGAAAATACACTGCCGCATACCGTCAAAATCCATATGCGCAAAAATTCCACAAAAGCCGACAAAAAGACATAAAATGCCTACGGCGAAACGGGGCTGATTATGTTGATTATTGCCGAATGATATTTTAAAATAGAATTATGGAAAACAACGTTCTATCCGAATATCTATCGGCGATTGCCGATCCGTCGTTCCGCTTGACCGCCGAACGGCTGACTATGAAGTGCGGCGTGCGCTCCGACCTCAAAGGCCGCAAGTGCCTTGTTGACGCCATTATACTGTACGGCACCGAGCTGTGCACCGGCTTTTGCGAGATATACCGCATTATCGGCGAGCTGCGGCACATAAAACCCAAATCGGTAATGCGCGAAATAGCGTACGCCATAGCGCAGGCGTTCGACATAGTGGACAGGCTGTCCAAGCTTGTCGGCGTTACCCTGACCGACAACGATATTCACAGCGGCTTGGTCATCGCCTATCTCGGCAAAATATTCAAGCATCCCGATTTAGCGCTTTACGCGTAGACATAACATTATTAACCCGCAAACTTAAACGCGCTCATCGGTATGACGAGCGCGTTTGTTTTATTTTTCGTAGACCTCGCGTTTGAGTATACCCACGTACGGCAGGTTGCGGTACTGCTGCGCGTAATCCAGTCCGTAGCCGACTATGAACTCGTCGCCTATCTCGAAACAGGCGTAATCGGCTTTTACGTCCACCTTGCGACGGGACGGCTTGTCGAACAGCGCGACGGTAGTAAACGTCGCCGCACCCCTGCCCGCCATAAGGTTTTGCATGCGTTGCAGTGTATAGCCCGAGTCCACAATGTCCTCTACAAGCACGACGTCCCTGCCCGTTACAGGCTCCGCCAAATCCATTACGATTTTGGGTATACCCGAGCTGACCGCACCCGAGCCGTAAGACGACACCATCATAAAATCCATTTGCACGGGCGTTTCCATCGCGCGCACGAGATCGCAAAAGAACATGACGCTGCCCTTGAGCACGCTGATAAACAGCGGATTCTTGCCCGCGTAACGCTTGTCCAGCCACGCAGCGGCGGCTACAACCTTCTCTTTGATTTGTTGTTCGGTGAGAACTATGCTTTGAATATCCTTGTTCATACCCTAAATTATATCATACAGCAATAATTTTCGTCAATATTTGACAAGGCTATAAAATAAATTTTTTTGCATAGAGCAAGCCGAACTAATCGAATATATAAGCGCCCCAAAAAGCGGATAAAAAATTTGTTGCTTTTTTCATGATAATAGTATATAATGTTACAAATATTTATTTGAGGTAGGTGAATATATGGATTTGACTTACAAGCGCAAAAATATTTACGCAACCGCCGACAAAGCGGAGCTGAAACGTATTATGGATTACGCCGAGGGCTACAAGAGCTTTTTGGATAACGGCAAAACCGAGCGCGAGGCTGTTGCGTACACCGTAGCAATGGCGGAAAAGGCCGGCTACAAGCCGTACACGCTTGGCGACAAGATAAACAAGGGCGACAAGCTGTACTACAACAACCGCGGCAAGGCGTTGTTTATTCTTCGCGCGGGCAAGGCTGACATAGCCAAAAACGGCGTGCGTATTCTCGTAGCGCATATCGACAGCCCGAGGCTCGATCTCAAACAAGTGCCGCTGTACGAAAAAGCAGGCATGGCGTATCTTAAAACACACTATTACGGCGGTATCAAAAAGTACCACTGGCTTACCATACCGCTTGCACTGCACGGCGTGGTAGCGCTTAAGGACGGCAAAACCGTAACCGTCAACATAGGCGAGGCGGAAACCGATCCCGTATTTTACATTACCGATCTTCTCCCCCACCTTTCGCAAGAGCTTAACCGCAAAACAATCGGCGAAGGATTCGAGGCGGAAAACCTTAACATTATTATAGGCGGAATTCCCGCGGGCGGCGAGGACAAGGACGGCGTTAAAAAGAACGTGCTAAAGCTGCTCAACGAAAAGTACGGCATAACCGAAGAGGACTTTTTGTCCGCCGAGCTGCAAGCCGTACCCGCGGCGAAAGCCAAGGACGTTGGACTCGACCGCTCGTTCATTGCCGCATACGGTCACGACGACAGCGTGTGCGCATACCCCGAAATAACCGCAACCCTTGAATCGGACACCGACCAAACGGTGCTTACCATACTCGCCGACAAAGAGGAAATCGGCTCGGAAGGCAACACAGGCATGCAGTGCGTGCTTATCGATGACTTGCTTACCGAAATAGCCAAGAGCTACGGCGTAAATCCCGCGCTGTTGCGCGCTAAATCGATGTGCCTTTCGGCGGACGTTACCGCGGCGTACGATCCCGACTTTGCGTCGGCGTTCGACGATAACAACGTCGGTCAGGTCAACTGCGGCGTTACCATGAACAAGTTTACGGGCGCGCGCGGCAAGTCCGGCTCCAACGACGCGTCGGCGGAATACATCGGATACCTTCGCGGCGTGTTCGAAAAAGCGGGCGTCGTTTGGCAGACCGGCGAGCTGGGCAGGGTCGACCTCGGCGGCGGCGGCACGGTAGCCAAGTACATAGCCAAAATAAATATCGACACGGTAGATATGGGCGTACCCGTACTTTCTATGCACGCCCCGACCGAGCTTATAAGCAAAGCCGACTTGTACTCGGCGCACAAGGCTTTCGCCGCGTTTATCAAATAAAAATAACCGAATTTACGGCAACAAAAAACCGCTCAAATCGAGCGGTTTTTTATTTACCGAAAACAATTATATAGAACGTTATGAGAGTGCAAAGATGCGAGTTAGACGGACAGCTGGCGACGAGGCGCGACGGGAGTTTAGACCCACCTAAATGACCGAGCGTCGAGGAACACGCAGTTCGTATAACGACGCATATACGCGCTCGAATTATTTCAAATCGTCTTTTGTTCGCGAGAACTCTATTACGTCGCGGATATTGGACATGCCGGTAACGTACATGAGCATGCGCTCCAAGCCAAGACCGAAACCGCTGTGCGGCACGCTGCCGAACTTGCGCAGGTCGAGGTAGTTGGCGTAATCGGAAAGTTTCATGCCGCGGTCGGTGATTTCATTGAGCAGCTTATCATAGTCCGCCTCGCGCTCCGAGCAGCCTATTATCTCGCCCACCCCGGGCACCAAAAGGTCGGTTGCGGCAACGGTAACGCCGTCGGGGTTTTGTTTCATATAGAACGACTTTATCTTGCGCGGGTAATTGACAACAAAGACCGGCTTTTTAAAGTATTCGTCGGTGAGGTAGCGTTCGTGTTCGGTTTGCAGGTCCAGTCCCCACTCGACGGGATACACAAACGTCTTGCCCGACTTTTTGAGCACCTCGATTGCATCCTTGTAGTCGATACGCGCAAAATCGCTGTCGGCAACGTTTTGCAGCTTGGCGATAAGCCCGGGCTCAAACCGCTCCTCAAAGAATTTGAGTTCGGCGGCGCAATGCTCGAGCAAGTACTTGGTTATATACTTTATCATATCGGTGGCGATACCGATAATGTCGTCTATGTCCGCAAACGCGACCTCGGGCTCAACCTGCCAAAACTCGGCGGCGTGCCGAGGCGTGTTGCTGTTTTCGGCACGGAAGGTCGGACCGAACGTGTAAATCTTGCCGAGCGCGGTAGCCATTACCTCGCCCTCTAACTGTCCCGAAACGGTAAGTCCCGCGCTGCGCCCGAAGAAATCCTTTTTGTTATATTCCTCCTCGCTCTTGACCGTGGGGTCGTAGCCGACGGTTGTCACCTTGAAAACCTCGCCCGCGCCCTCGCAGTCGCTGCCCGTGATGATGGGCGAATGAACGTAGTAGTAACCGTTTTTGTGGAAAAACTCATGTATGGCATACGAAAGCTCGCTGCGCACGCGGAACACGGCGTTGAACGTGTTGGTGCGAACGCGCAGGTGCGGAATTGTGCGCAAAAACTCCATGGTGTGCCGCTTTTTTTGCAGCGGGTACGTGCTGTCGCTACCGCCCAAAAGCTCCGCGCTTTCGGCTTGAATCTCGTACGTGCCTTCGCGCTGCCCCTTTACCACCTTGCCCTCTACGCGCAGTGCCGCGCCAAGCGCGAGCATGGGCGCAAGCTCGGTGTCGTTGAACTTGGCTTTGTCGAACACAACCTGCGTGTGGTTAAGCTCGGTACCGTCGTTAAGCTCGGCAAAAGCTACGTTCTTGCTGTCGCGCGAGGTGCGCACCCAACCGCATACCGTAACCTTTTTGCCGACGAGCGCGCCGCTGCGTATTTCCTTTAAATCAACGTGTTGCATAATCTTGTACACCCTTAGTTTGTTTTACTAATTATAATCCAAGTAAGAGCGATAGTCAAGAGATTTCCGACCATTAAATACGACCCAAGAATTTCAACATTTATAAATATCCTTTAACTGCGCCAAAACGTCGCCCATGTCATCTTGCTCGCAGTCGTGCAGCAGCTTTGACTTTTGCCACTTTCGGCACTTGTCGTCTTTGTCCACAATCTTTTTGCGCGCCTTACAATAATGCAGCATGTCGCGGCAATACTCCTCGTCTTTTTCTAAATGTACGCTCGCGCAATGCTTACACGTTTCGCAGCTTTTTGTATCTTTCGCACTATTCCTCATTTTTAACCTCTACTCTTCGTCTCTTGAGTTTGTTCTCTTTATTGTAACGAACATTTTGTTCGTTGTCAAATATTAGCGAACATTTTATTCCATAATATTGCCAAGGTATATTATGGAATTTGGAAAGCTTATAAAAGAGTTGCGTGTTTCGCAAGGACTAACAATAAAGCAAGTAGCGGACGCAGTTGAAGTCAACGTTCGCACTTATAATTATTATGAGCAGTCGAGGCATGAGCCGTCACTTGAAACGCTTAAAAGAATATGCGACTTTTTTGACGTATCCGCGGATTATCTAATTGGTCGAACTGACAGTTATTGAAACATGAGCGCTTAACAACATGGCAAATTACGGTGAAGAAATTAAATATCAAAGATTGCTGAGGAATAAAACCCTATTGCAGGTTGAGCACGATACGGGCATCAGCAATTCCAATCTCAGTCGCTGGGAAAGCGGAAAAGTTATACCCAGTATAGATTTTTGTGTAATTTTAGCCGATTATTACAGCATCACTCTTGACGAACTTATAGGTAGAGAAATCAATAAATGATTAACCGATAACGGCATGTAAGTGCCGTTATTTTGCTTATAGACTTTTCCTATATATCAGACAAACAGTATGGAGAACAACATGGATATAGCAAAAATGGTTGGCGAAAACCTTAAATGGGCACGCACGTCAAAAGGCATTACGCAAAAAGAAATAGCTGCCGAGCTTAAAAAGTATCAAGCCGATTACAGCGATTACGAAACGGGCAAAATTCAACTTGACTACGAAAAGATAGTATACTTATGCAAACGATTCGATATTACACCTAACGACTTATTTGGGTTTGAACAATAAAGGTTGAAATAAAATATAATTGTGCGGCTACGCCTAGATTTCTCCGCTGCGTTCGCTGCGCTCACTTCGGTCGAAATGATGTGGATACATGTTAGGCTTATACGCCCATCATCCCGAGCGCAGCCGAGGGATCCAGGCGACCCGCCGCATACATGTTCGGCTATTACCACCATTAATTCCGAATTCATAATTCCGAATTCCGCATTGAATAAATTTTTCACTGTGCGACATACTAAAGTCACTATGGAAAATTCAGTAAGTGTGAACAATCGAAAAGGACTGTCGAGCATGGCGCTCTTTTGGGTATGCTTGCTCGCAACCGTGGGAATCGGTCTTACGATTTCCTACTGCTCCGGCATATTCGGAAAGGTTTCGGCGTACGCCTCCCGATTGCCGTTTGTTATCCCCAAGTGGCTCGTAATAGCCACGCCGCCCGTACTGTTTGTGCATATGGGTATAGCGCTGTTCCTTATTCTTAACAACAACGTGTACGACTATACCGAACGCATGGTACGCAACTGGACTTGGACGTTTTGGATTACGCTGTTCATTGCGACCGCTATCACGCCGTACTTTATCTACCACGGCATGCCGATAGCGGCGTATATAATGTCCAGCATAGCCACCGCGCTTGCCATAGGCACGACCATACTTTGCTACCGCGGCTCGATCGGCGCGGGCGTAGTTATGACCGTGTTCCTTATAGTCGTAACGCTGATAATGGTGTACCTCGGCTACTGGGCGTTCTAATCCCACACGCAAATACGCGACAACAAAAAAAGCCTTTCGTAATTTTTACGGAAGGCTTTTTTGTTGAAACCGCTAAATATTATATCTATCCTCGGTGGCGCAGGCGCGGCGCAGACGGGCAACAGTTGGCGAGGTGGCGACGGGAGCGTACTCAAACGTACGTGCCCAAGCCGCCGAACCAAACGTAGCCCGTATCCGACGATGCATGCGCCACCGAGAAATGCAAAACGGTCGGAATAATACCGACCGTTTTGCTATAAAATAAGGGGGAAAATGATGAGCGAATTAATGTTGCAATCCGTTTTAGCACAGCAGCGTCACGTTGATTGCACGTTTATTATAAGACCGTATATCGCTGTATGTCAAGCAAATTAAAGGGATTTTTAAAAAAATTTTTAAGTTTTTTCTTACACACAACGTTTACATTACAGTATATGCGCGGGTATTAAAAACATTACTCTTTTTGTAAAGTTTGTTTATTTTTTTCCGCTTTGCTCCGCGCCTTAGCCGCTTTGATCACGGACGACGGCAGCACCGGGTAAATATCGTTGGCGATTTGCGACATTACAGCCGACGACTTTATATACTCCGCGCCGTTGCATTTGTCGGCTATCTCCTTGCCGCAGTCTATATACAGCGTACCAACTATGCAGCGGGCAAGCCACTCCCATTTGTCGTTAAAGTCAAGCACCTTTAAAAAATGCTCGACGGCGTCGGACGCGAGGCGCTTTTTTATTTCGATAAGCCCGTCTATCATTTTGGCAAACGACCCGTCAAACTTTCTATCGGTCACCTTGCGGAAAAACTCGCCGTTTTGGTGCGAATTAATATCCCGCGCCGCTATTGCGAATATGCGCCGCTCGGCAGCGAACAGCCCCGCCGCGATACACTCGTAATAAATATCCAACGCCTTGTCCATATCGGCGGCAACACCGACGCCCTGCTCGTAGCATATGCCCATGTTGTACTTGGCGCAAATATCGTTCTTGTTTTCGGCGCGGTCCTTAAACAGCGCAAGACCCGCGGCGGCATTTTCCGACTTGATTTCCAGTATGCCCAAACGCAGCGCCGCGTCCTCATCGCCCTGCTCGGCGGCACGCGTGTAAAAGCTTTTTGCTTTTTTCAAGTCCTTGGGCAAGTACGCGCCCAGCTCGTAGTAATAACCGAGATTGAACAACGCGCCGGTATGATTGCCGTCGGCGGCGCGTTTCATAAACTTGACCGCCGTCCTGCTCTTTTCGGGCGTGTACGTAGCCACCGCCGCAGCATAGGCGTACTGCCCATCCGCCGTATCGGTATGGCGTTTAAGCTCCTTCAGCTTGTGCTTGGTTTCCTTTTTGTCGAGCGGATACAGCTCCTCGGCACCCGCCATGTCAATAAACATCGCTTTGTTCTCGGCGCAAAACTGTTCGAGCGCGGCATACGTGTAGGCATAGCCCTTGTAAACATATTCCTGCGCTACGGTGTCGTACTTGATTTTGTACGACAATATTACGGTGAACAGCACGCCTACGGGCGGAATAAGATCGAATATTGCGGCAAGAATACACAGCGTTTTGTGCGAGTTGCGCGACAGCATAATGCTGTACACGCCCGTCGTGATAAACGCCGCATACATTAGGCAAAGACAAAACGATATGACGTACACAGCGTCGGCGTTGTTGTAAACGTACATTAGCAGCTGCAGCACGAACAAAAACGCGCACATGCCGAAAACCATTATCGTCGCCAACCCGACAACCGACGCGCACGCCGTTTTTCGGTACAGCACAATAATAGCCGTCACCTGTATAACGGAACAAAGTATCAGTCCGATATTAACACAAAACATTATAAATGTTATCGAACTTGGATTGGCGACGGTAATAGCCGACATCAGGCTGACCGCCGTGGAATAAAACCCGACCACTTTTTCACCCTTTTTCTTTCGTCAATAAATTGGGATTATACCCAATTTGTCGTCAGCAGCCAAATGCTGCGCGATGCTTTGCACAAATACTCGCCTCGATAGTATACGCTATCCATATTAGTCAATCTGTGATTGTGCAAGCAAGCAAAAATGCTCCTCGAATCGTGGTATTGAATATTATATCAAAAACATACCGACATGTCAATACGTTTTTATAATTCGGAATCCGTTAAAGTTCGGCGGCGTCCTGCGATTTATACCCCTCGCCGTAGATTTCCATAGCCGACGACACAATAGTGAACGCGCCGCTGTCGTACTTTTTTACCACGTCGCGGATGCGCGGGTACACGTAATTTTTGACCGCGCACATAATTATTGTCCGCTCGTTCCCCGAGTATGCTCCCTGTCCGTCAATAATGGTCGCGCCCACGTCCAAGTCTTTAAGCAGTCCGTCGCAAATCAGCCGCGCGCGTTCGGCGGTAGTTATTATGTACACCATCATTGCGGAATTGCCGCCGTACAGCACTCGGTTAAACACAATGGAAAACGTCACCAAAGATACTATCGTAACAAGCATAAGCTCCAAATCCTTGTACACTATGGTAGACGCAATAACTATCAAGCAATCTATCGACACCGATATAATACCTGTCTTTAGGTACCTGAACTTTCGGCGGAGCAGCTTGACTATTATATCCGTTCCGCCCGTACTGGCACCCGTTCGGAAAACAAGTCCCAGTCCCGCGCCGAACAACGTTCCGCCCGCCAACGCCGCAACAATAATGTTCACCTTAGGCATATACGGGACTATAAAGTTGGAGCATATTTCCATTAGCCCGGACGACAACCCGACCACGACAAGAGAGGACAGCACAAACATTTTCCCTATAAATATCAAACCGATAATAAACAACGGCACGTTGATTATTAGTATCAGCCAACCCGTGCCTATCACATCGCCCGTCGCCGCATTTATAAGTATGGATATACCGGTAACGCCGCCCGCCGCCATGTTGTACGGGTCGAGAAACACCCCTATACCAAACGAATATATACAGCATCCGACTATAACCATTATAAACTTTTTTAAAAGATTCAGCTTAGCCTCTTTGGTCATTTTTATTCTCTTCATTATTCTCCTCCCGTTTCTCCCGTCGCGGTGTACGCCTTGGCAAGTCCGCCCTCCGCCGTTTCGCGGTATATGCGCGACATGTCCTTGCCCGTCTTGTACATAGTTGCCACCACCATGTCATACGAAATCTTGCGCGAGTCGGTAAGGAAGTTGGCAAGGTTGACCGCGTTTATCGCACGCATTGCGGCAACGGCGTTGCGCTCTATGCACGGGATTTGCACCAAGCCCTTTATCGGGTCGCAGGTAAGTCCCAAGTGATGCTCAAGCGCGACCTCCGCCGCGTATTCTATTTGGTTGATGTTCATACCGAACAGCTCGCCCAGCGCCGCCGACGCCATAGAACACGCCGTGCCTATTTCCGCCTGGCAGCCGCATTCCGCACCGCTTATGGACGCATTGGTCTTGACCACGTTGCCTATTACGCCCGCCGTAAGCAGCGCGTCTATAATTTTTTCGTCGGCATGATGCCACTTGTTTTTGTAGTAGTACAGCACCGCGGGCAACACGCCCGCCGCGCCGCATGTGGGTGCGGTCACTATTTTGCCGCACGACGCGTTCTCCTCGCCCACCGCAAACGCAAACGCGCACACCAGCCGATTTTCGCGAGTCATACCGTCCTCGAACACGTTGTTGCATTCGTACAACGTTTTGGCTTTGCGCTTGACGTTAAGTCCGCCGTCGAGCACGCCGTCCGCAGCAAGCCCGCGCACTATCGCGTCCTGCATTACCTCCCACACCTCGCGTATATAATCGCGTATATTCGGCACGTCAAACCTTTGCGCATACTCGCACAATCTGATATTGTTTTGCTCGCAGTAGTCCTTGATCTCGCGGAAATTTTTGTGCGGGTACACGTCGGGCGCCGAGCTCTTTTTGCCCTTAACCTTGTACGCGCCGCCGCCTATGCTGGCAACCCGCTGCCGCGCTACCTCCGCGCCGCCCGAATAACCTATTATGTCGAACGTGTTGGGGTGCGGCAAATCCTTTTTGTCGACGTTAAACTCCACCGTAACGGGCAAGTCCCCGAACGTGCGCATAATAACCCTGTCTGTCATGTGTCCCTTGCCCGTTTTGGCAAGCGACCCGTACAGTATAACCTTGTATTCGTCAAGCCCGCCATGCTCGGTCAAAAACGCACGACACGCGTTTTCGGGCGCAATCGTGTGCGAACTGGACGGACCCATGCCGCATCTGTATAACTCGGTCAAAGACTTCATATAAACCCCTCGGCGCAATCTTATCTAATATTATATAACAATTTGCCGAATAATGTCAAGGCGGTAAAGGATTGCGCAACGCCGCCATTATGGTTATATGTTGTCGTTGTATCTTTGTTCCATCAATTCCCTATCGTAATCGAGAAAGTATTTCTTTAAAAGCGGATAAAACTTGACAAAGTTAGCCTTGTCGTAAAACACTATATCGCAGCCCCTGTCGTCGTATACCGTGAATATGCAGTCGTTGGCAAACGACACCAAATGAATGGTCGGATTTTTTTGCTCGTCTATTTGCGCGTTGAGCGCTTGCATTGCATTGAACTTTTCGTCGGGATAACAGCAAATTCGATTCCTACGGCAAATATCGTCGCGGTCGTCCTCGTAGACGGGAACGTCCCGCACTACCTTGTGTTTAAATTTCTTTTGATATCCCAAGCTGAATTTAAGCCTGTCCCGCGTGGCGGCAACAATGTTGTTTATATACACCGTTGTGCCCATATCGAAATCCTCGTCGTAAATGTAATTGTCGAAAAAGAACATATCGACGCCGTCTTCAAAAAGAATTTTGAATATAGCCGCCGCTCTATCCTTGGCGTTTTGCAAATATTCTTCGTTGGTATCGCCTATACCCAGCTCGCAACGCAACGCAAGCTTGTTATTATAAAAGTACGGCGGCTCGTAAACGAAGTCCCTATTAAGTATCATGTTTTCAATGCTTGTCAATCCTTTATCCATAAATACTCCTATCAAGCGCCATACCCTATTGCGGCGATAACAAGCAAAACTATTAATATAACAAAAATAATGCTCGGACCTGTAAAGAACGCGCAAAGCACGATTTCGACAATATGCTTTGTGAACAAGCGCCCCGCCTCGTTGAACGCCAAAAACAGCGAGGACCCGATTATAAACACCGGTATATACGCAACCGCCATAACAACGCCCATACAGCGCCAATATTTTGTAGACAAGTATTTAAGCAAGCCGCACGAGCAAATAATAGTATAAATAAAATCGACAATGCACAGCGACACAACCACCGACACATGAAGGGACGGAACAAGATAGTACAGGCAAAAAGACATAACGGTAAGCCCTGCCCCAACCAGCAGCACCGCCGCGGGCAGCAAAAAACCTTTTATACCACTTATATTCCAACTCTTTTTAGCCATACAGTTTTTTCTCAAACACGCACCATAAGGGTGTTATCATTATACGGCGTATATGACAAAATGTCAATATTGTGCTGCTTGAATAAATAAATGAATCTAAAATCGGCAAGATCTTTCGACACTGCCGATTTTCGGTAAAAAATTGATGTTATCGAACTAACATCTATAACAACATCCGACATGCCTTATCACCGCAGCCGCCGTTCACCATCATCAATCTTTATTACCCTCGACTGCACTTTTCGGCGTCGATAGCCAACGCAAACATAAGACAGCACAATGCGTCCGCAGGATTGTCGACGTCTATTACGTATGTATCGGTAAAATTGAATATTTTTTTGTATACGGTCGCCACACAACCCGACGGCGATTTTATGTCGTAGTTCCACTCGACAAAGTTGCCTATTGCCGTCCAATCCTTGTGGTCTATCTCATACTTGGGATTAAAAAACGAGATTTTCCTTCTAATCTCACCTATGTAGTTGCCGCGTTCGTACAGCCTAAACTTGGGCATCCAAGTCAGCTTGGCCTCTTGGACCATACCCACCTCGTCGCCGTCGGCGTCGTAGATAACAAACTTATGTCCCCAAGCCAAGCGCCCTTGTACATTGTATACGATATTGTGATTTTCATCATAGACATTATAGCTGTCAAACCATGAAAACATTTTTTGTTTGATACATAATTTCATATTGATTTTAACTCCATATATTAAGGTGTAAATCCTAATCACACAATTGTGACTTAAAAAATATACCGAGTATCTCGATTATACCATATATAACATAATTTATATAGCGTTTACAATCGATTTTCCGTAAATTCTATTTTTTCGAAAGTTTATCCAATCGAATTAACAAGCCCCCATTAAGTAACCCCGAAACAATTGCATAACTTACCATATAGCTAAATTTTAGATAATAATAAAAAATAAGAGATAAGATTCAATAGATAATAATGCAAAGCTGCGAGCAATATTACGCCACTTTCTTATCTATTATTTCTTATCTCTTATCTATTCAATTAGGCGCATATGCGCCGCCTTGGTGGAGCGCGGTTGTTAAAGAATGAGCACCACCGCTCAATGCACATTTATACTCAGCAATGTGTTTCCTGCTTTTTCGACCAGCCTAAAAGCTTTTTGCCATAAATGCGTAAACTAAATTAAAACGAATAAGGGGAGGATTTGATGACGATTGAACAAAGAAAAGAGATATTTGCTAAGGAGGTTTGGACAATCTTAGACATTGCCATTGTTTTCGAGTATGATAATTTAAGCCCTACAGGCTCTTACAATGCGGCAGCGGCGAAAATGCGCGAGATTAAACGAAAAGGATTTGATAGACTTCACATTGAGGGGCGATTACACATTCAAGATTATTTTGATTGTTATAAACTTCCACCCTATCGGTATGTCACCTACTTATCAAATCAACTGTTAGACAACAAAGACGAAAAAGATTAGTTCTACCTATTTAAAAACGCACCGCCGCCTTATCAAACGTTTTCGGAATTATCGAAACTGTAAAAAACGCACCGTTTCCGATGCGCGCTGACTCGATTGATTTATCATATATTGGATAATTTTATACACCACTATTGTCCAAATTCTTACGCATTCGCTCCTTTTTCCAATAGTTAGGATCAAACAACTGATTGCACTTTACATGGAAATCATAATTATCCTCGGCTATTACAACGTAAGGCTTTGCCATAAACTTTTCATGGGTAAGAATTCTACCGTTCGCCATGAGATGTACTATTTGAGGATTAACTCGTTTGCGTTTCATCGTCCGACCCAAAATAATATGCACTTATATTATATGCGCTATCACCGTAATATATGCTTTATATTTTCCCATATATAACATGATGATACTCATTCAGGACTAACACTCCGCAGCAGATTGCGGATTGCCTCATATTAAAAAAGATTGAGGTATGCCCATTTTATTGAGAATCCTATTCATTATCGATTGGTCTACATTGTTTTTAATTTCTTTTATAAAATTACTTAATAGCTGTTGTAGATTATTAAAGTCGTCTTGCAATAAAAAGTCATTCATGCAACAAAGTGCACCAAATAAATCATTTCGAGGAGGGATTCTATGTTGTTTCAAAAGCTTATTATTATGAGACACTATGAGCTTATCTGAAGAAAAGTCATATATCCGCTGATCATGCGCGGTTTTGTTTCGTAGCAGTACAAGGATTTTTATGGAATTACTTATGTCATTAAATTGAATGTTCTTTTTTAATACGTTTGATAAATTTTTTGCGACACTACGTTTATCTGATTCTTTCATGCACATATAGAATTTACTCATATTGCCAAATGTCATAAGGTTGACATTAACCCATAATGGCACTAAACCATGTGTATCTATATAATGGCATATCATTTTATTCCCAACGCTATAATCATGATTTATTTGATTATCTATGTAGGTAACTAACTTGGACGATTCTGTAGGTTCACTAATTGTGTCAAAATTATTGATATTGGTATAATCAATATTTGAATTCCCATGAGCTTTAGAAAATTCATACGCTATAATTGATTTGAACACCCTTTCTATGATTATTAGAAAATCAGATAGCGCAAGTCTAATTAGTTTATCAAAGTTATAGAGTTGTACAAAATCATCAAATGTTGTTCCATCAATGAATTTCTCGGGTGTGTATCCTTGTTGAATAAAAATATCTTTATAAGCATTTATGACGTTATAATAATTATTCAAATTAAGAAAATCAATTGCCGATTGTTTATCCCCAATAATCAAATTTCTATTTCGTAAAATATCGATTTGTTGTTCATATGTTTTGAAATCAACCATTATGGCTCCTTACAAAAAAAACGTCCAATTACTTGGACGCTTTCTTTTGGCAGCGGGCTTCGCAAGTTTCCGCCGCTCATTCACTAATAGTATATTATCATACGTCCGAAAAAATGTCAACAATTTTTTGAAAAAAAGTTAACTTTTTGTATAAAAAGAGATCACTTTTATTTTATCGATTGGTTGCTGGCGTGTTAACATTATATAAAATCTACCTCATAGCGTTTTGAACTGTGATAGTTTTGCCGAAAATACGGCATTATTTCAAATTAACCCATTTCTTTCTTAATAAAGTATATTAGCAAATCGAGAAAAAGTGCATAGCTAATTATGCCTTCTTTTTTCAAAACAAATCCGAACCAATCGCATTTTAGATAGGTTCGGATTTGTTCCGTTCTGGTGCGGAGCGCAGGATTTGAACTACCACTCTTTTTCACAAAATAGGTTTTTATTGCCCTAAAATTCATAACTTAGTAAATTTATATCGTTTTTATATTCAAAACAAGCAAAAATCATTTGCGCAACCAACAAAACAGCCATCACTTTAACCGCAATTTATCGGCATCCTTTTCGGGTAACAAAAGTCATCCCATATTAAATTCATATAGCCCTATAGTGGTATCGATCTAACCCCCATCCTTTCCGCACAACGATTATTGAGTCGTTCTAATACAATTTTGTCCACCTCACCCGTGGCTTGCGCTTGTTTAATAAGAGTATATGCCGCAAGATATGTGAATTCATTTTTATAATTGATAGAATTAGCCTTGATGTCTAAATCATCAAGATATTCAAGTTCATCATTATAAGTTCCCATAAATTGTTCTGATACCAATTTTCATTTATTGTTTCTTAATTTATTTACGAGATAATCAAGACAATATATTTTTCGTTCTTCGGCGTGAACGCCGTCTAATAAATTCTTTCTTTGTTCTGCAAGCAAAGTAAGCATTT
>CAMWLQ010000026.1 GCA_947175195.1 uncultured Clostridia bacterium
AGGAAAGCGTGTATCAAGCGGTTGCATATCTCGGTATCGGCAGAGTTTATCCCGTTTTAAAAGCAACAAAAGAAATATTGACTGAACGTGGCGTTGCCCTTCCGCTTGAGGGGCAGGCAACGACTACGACTGAAAACCGCCTTGAAAAGGGTGAACAGGCGCAGGTTGATATTTTCTGTGAGGGGATGCGCGGCTTTGCAAATTCGGGCAGTCCAGAAACGAGGCATATCAACAAGTGGCTTGTAGACAACTGTTTCGGCGATTACTACACGCGCAACGGATTGGATTACAAACAGCGCGAAATGATAACGTTTTGTTTTCTTTCCGCTCAGGGCGGTTGCGAGCCGCAGCTCATTGCTCATGCAAAGGCGAATATCCGCATTGGCAACGACAAGGCGTTCTTAATCAAGGTTGTTTCGCAATGTTTGCCGTATATCGGTTATCCGCGTTCGCTCAACGCCATTCGCTGTATAGATGAGGCGGCAAAAGAATAATAAATCGCAAACAAATTAGTGTTTGCGTTCGGCACAAATATTGTGATGTAATCGTAAAAAAGGAGCAAATTATGGATAAAGACAATTTGAGCATATTCCCAGTGGGGAACAAGAACGATGCATATGCGCAATACTTTATAGGGCAAAGCTATTTGAATATGTTGTCTACCGAGCAAGTGGTTATCGGCAACGTTACGTTCGAGCCGCGTTGCCGAAACAACTGGCACATTCACCATGCCGAAAAGGGCGGCGGGCAAATTTTGCTCGTCACTGCGGGTAATGGCTGGTACCAAGAATGGGGCAAAGCGCCGCGTGCGTTAAATGCGGGCGACGTCGTAAATATTCCCGCCGGAGTAAAGCACTGGCACGGCGCGGCGGCGGATAGCGTATTTCAACATCTTGCAATAGAGGTCCCTGCCGAGGGCGGCAAAACCGAATGGTGCGAGCCTGTAACTGACGAACAGTACGATAAACTGGGAGATTGATATGTTTAACGAAATATCCCAAAATAACACTTGCATTTCCTCGGTAATTGTGCTATATTGATTATGCGATACATTTGAATACCCTTAATTAAGGAGTGTATAGGCAAAAGTGTACTCTCTCACCTTAGTTTAGGGAAATGTATCGCAACATTGAGGGGTGCGTTTTTCGGCGTGTTTCTCAATGGGGACACGCTTTTTTCTTGGAGGTTATTATGAAGAAAAAATTTTTGCTCGCCGTTTTAACCGTAGTTTTGGTATTTGCATGCTCATTCGGGCTTGCCGCTTGCGGTAATGAAAACAATAACGGCAAAGGTCACGATTTACCGCCGTTCGATTTTCGTTATGAATTTACCGAAGACGGGTCAGGACTTATCTTAGGAGGATATTACGGTACAGACACGGAGGTAGTTATACCCGCCGAATATAACGGTGCGCCGATTAAGGAAATAGATAATTCCTTTAACGGCAATACGACTGTAACCAAAGTAACTATTCCCGATTCGGTTACGGTAATAGGTGGCAGCACTTTTGCTCGCACTGTTAATTTGACCGAAGTTGTTTTTTCCGACAACTTGACCGAACTCGGCGTTAATGCGTTTCTCGACAGTGGAATAAAAAGCGTGGTTTTGCCGTCGACGGTCAAAAGAATAGGCGCACAGGCTTTTTCCAAAGCAAAGAACTTGACCGAATTCAAAATAGCCGATGATGCGCCGCTCGAAGAATTGGAAAGTTATACGTTTACCGAGTGTTCGGCGTTAAATACGGTGCAGTTGCCCGCCGCTTTAAAGCGAATCGGTCAATTCGTTTTTCGAGACTGCACAAGCTTGGAAAGCGTCCATTTTGAGCATGTGGAAATAATAGACGTTCAGGGTTTTAAGGGGTGCGTCAAGCTGTCGTCGGTAGATTTCGGTGACAGTCTAAAAGAGATTGAGATGAATGCATTTGAGAACACGGCGTTGGAAAGCGTCATTTTGCCCGACACGTTGACTCGTATGGGTAGTCGCGCATTTAAAGATTGCAGCCAATTAAAAACGGTTTATATTCCCGAAAACACGTTTATGTACGGTAGTGTATTGGAAGGTTGTTTAAACGTCGAAACGTTGACCATTCCATCGAGAGCAGAAGATATTGAATTTATGTTCTCGCTTGATGGCGATACCGATGACTACAGCGACTTGCTTCCGCACTTCACTACACTGCACATTGTAGGAACGAAGGAGCTATGGTCCGGATACGGCAGTAACTTTACAAAGCTGGAAAACATAACCTTGGACGACAGAATTTCTTACGTAGGCAAGGACTGCTTTAAGAATACCGCTTGGTATAACAATCTTCCCAACGGTATTGTTTATCTCGACAATGTTGTTTTGGGCTACAAAGGCGACGAGCCTACGGGCACGCTTACCTTAAAAGAGGGCACGGTCGGTATTGCGAATAATGCGTTTACCGATTGCGCGGGAATAACCAAGGTGGAGTGGCAGTCAAGCATAAGGTTTATCGGCTATGAAGCGTTTAGCGGGTGCGATATTGCGGGCGAGGTTGCGTTGCCTTCTACCATTGAAGTGTACGGTGATTCTTGCTTGAAGGGCAACGACAAAATAACTAAGCTGACGTTGGTGTTTGCCGAGGATACGACTTTAAAAACCTTGTTTGAAACGGTGCCCGACGCATTGACCGAGGTGGTCGTAAACGGTTCGCTTTTACCAAAGGGCGCGTTGATCGGCGCAGCGCACGTCACCGAGGTAACGCTGTCCGACGATATAACGGAAATTTCGGATAATGCGTTTTACTACTGTTCGGCGTTATCCGCTGTGCGTTTAGGCAACGTTACGCGCATAGGCAAAGCGGCGTTTAAGTACTGCCGCGCCATTACGGGCATTACCATTCCCGACACTGTTGTGGAAATAGGCGATGAGGCATTTTACAGTACTGCGCTTACTACCGTTACTCTCGGCGAAAACGTAAAAAGCTTAGGTAAATCTGCTTTTGCGTATAACGGTAAATTGACAACCGTTGTCACAAACGACAAGCTTGAAATTATAAATGACAGTGCATTTAAAAGCTGCGGAAAATTGACAAGCATAAATTTCGGGTCAGCTTTGAAAACTATCGGGCAAAGTGCATTTCACTACTGTTCCGTATTGGAAAACGTGCGGCTTAACAACGGTTTGCAATATATAGGTCAGTGGGCATTTGCACAAACAAAGCTGCAAAGCTTGGTTATTCCCAAAACCGTCACTTATGTGGGCGCTAATGTCGTCGAAAATTTACAAACAACCGATATGGCAAACTTCAAAATTTTTGTAGAGACCGACGCGCCCGACGACAAGTGGGATGAATATTGGAATCTCAATATTGCGGAATACGATGGCGGAGAGATAATAGAGGGGACTGAAAACTATTATCCTACTTACTATTACAGCGAAACGGATAAGTCGGACGACGAGCTGTCGCTTTGGCACTACGTAGACGGCGTTCCCACCGTTTGGCATGATTAGATATTTAAGACAGTCAATATAAAAACTCCCGTTGCGCAAAAGCGGCGGGAGTTTTGTGTTTGTGCAAAATATTTGATATATTTAATCGATTTTATATTTCTTTTTGGTCAGTTTTTCCACGCCTGCGACGGCAAGGTACATTACGGTTGCGAGTATGCACAGTATAACGGTACTTGCCATAACGAGGTCCATTTTGAACACTTGACTGCCGTAGATGATTAGATAGCCCAGTCCCGCCGTTGATACAAGGTATTCGCCCATAATCGTGCCGACCCACGCAAGACCTACGTTAATCTTGAGCATATTTACAAGCGCGGGGACGTTGGCGGGTAGTATCAGCTTAAACAGTATTTGCAGCCGTGTCGCGCCCATAGATCGCATCAGCAGTATTTTGCCTTCGTCAACCGACATAAACGCGCTGAGCACGCTTATTACGGTTACGATTATGCATATGAGTATTGTCATTACGATTATCGCTTGCGCGCCCGCGCCTACCCATATAATTATAATCGGACCGAGTGCGATTTTGGGCAGGGCATTGAGCACGACGATATACGGCTCAAGCACTCTGCGCAGCTTGACAAACCGCCACAGCAGTACGGCAATCAGTATGCCCAGCCCGCTTGCCGCTATAAAGCCGACTATACATTCTATCAGCGTGTAGGCAATATGCACAAACAGCTCATCGGTATCGATTGTTCCCAGCACGGACACTATGCGCGACGGGCAAGAGGTGATAAACGGGTCTATCCAGTCCAGCTTTGCCGCAAGCTCCCAAATACCTATCACTGCAAACAACAGTCCTATTTGCAATAAAATTGTGGTAATTTTGTCGGTGCGGCGGCGTGCCAAATACTTCTCTCGCGGCGTTTTGGTGCGCGGCATACGGCAGGGTAAACGTTTTTTTATCTTCATGTTAGACTCCTTAGCGGTGTTAGCCGTTATTGTCTTTGTCGTTTGTTTTGTCGTCCGCTTTTTCATCGTCCGCGGTGACGACCATGCTTTTTATCTTGACGATCACGGTTTTGCCAAGCGCGTAAATGTACGCACCCGCGTCTTTTACCAGCGTAACGGCGTCGAACAGCACTTGTTTTCCGGAAATGCGGTCGTTGGTTTTTTCGTCCGTCATAGCGTTACCTCCTTCCATACACGGTCGAACCAGTATGAGAATTTAGGACTTTCGCGGCGCTTTAGCGGTGTGGGCGCGTCTATATCTATGGTAAACACCGTCTTGACGGTAGCGGGGCGCTTGGTCAGCACGACTATTCTGTCCGCCATGGACACCGCCTCGGAAATGTCGTGCGTTACGAGTAGCGCGGTTTTGTTTTCGTTTTTGATGATTGCGTGAACGTCGTCGCACACCGTCATTCGCGTTTGAAAATCGACGGCGGAGAACGGTTCGTCCAATAGCAACAGTCGCGGCTTGAACGCGAGCGTGCGAATGAGCGCCGCGCGCTGGCGCATGCCGCCCGACAGCTCGGTGGGGTAGGCGGACTTAAATTCGCCCAGCCCGTACTTTTCGAGCATGCTTATTGCGTACTGCTTTGATTCGGGCGTCAGCTTTTTTTGCACGGACAGCCCGAGCATAACGTTTTGTTCTATTGTACGCCACTCGAACAGGTTGTCGCGTTGCAGCATGTATCCGACGTTGCCCGAGCTCGTCACAACGGGCTGACCGTCTATGGTGATTGTGCCGTCGGTGGGCGGCATAAGCCCCGCTATCATCGACAACAGCGTTGTTTTTCCGCATCCCGACGGTCCGACAAGGGCGATAAACTCGCCATCGTCGATCGATAGGGACAGGTCGCGTACCGCCTCGGTTTCGCTTTTTTCGGTTTGATAGATTATATCTACGTGATTGATGTCAAGTAAAGCCATGGCGGATCACCTGTGTGTTATATATTAAGCTCGGCAACAAGCTCGTTGGCTATGGTGTTGTCTACGGCAAGGTTATAGTCGGCGCGGCTATCCAGCGTGCCAGCGTTTTCCATAATGTCCTGCAGTCTGTTGAATGCCGACTCCGCCATTACAGGCGTGTGCGACCAAGCGTCGATTTCGAGATAGCTCTTGACGGCGGCTGCGGCGGATTGCTCGCTCGTGCCGGGGAAGGACTTGACCAGCGATTTCGCCACCGTTTCGGGCGTGTTTTCGGTCATGTACTGATAGCCGCGCAGCACCGCGCGCAGGAACGCTTTGGCGGTTTTGTTGTTCTTTTTGAGCCAAGACTTTTGCGCCGAGAATGCAGTGTACGGCACTTCGCCCGAATCCTTGCCTACGGACGCGACGATATAACCCTTGCCGAGCGCAACGTATTCGGACGCAGTCGGCTCGAACATTGTGGTATAGTCTACGCTCTTGTCGGTGTCGAACGTGCCTACCATTGCGTCGAACGCGACCGACGTGTCAAAGTTGGGCGTGTCGGTGTTTACGCCGTTTTGGTTGAGCACCCATTGCAGCGTCATTGCGGGAACGCCGCCCGCTCTGCCTGCAAGTATGTGCTTGCCCTCGAGGTTTTTCCAGTCAAAGTCGGGCTCGGGGTTGCGCCCTACAAGGAACGAGCCGTCGCAGCGGGTGAGCTGTCCGAATATTACGGGGTAGTCGCGCTGACCCTCTACGTGACAGTAAATCGTCGCCTCGGGACCCATAAGTCCGATGTCGGCGGAGCCGGAGATGACCGCGGTCATAACCTTGTCGGCGCCGCCGCCGTTGCTCAGCTTGAGATTGATTCCTTCGTCGTCAAAGTAGCCGTTGTTTATTGCTATGTACAACGGGGCGTAAAAGATGGAGTGAGTTACCTCGCACAGCTTAACGGTTGTTTTGCCGTCGTCATTGCAACCGACAAGGGCAAGCGGGCAAACCATAAGCATGAGCGCGGTAAGGATTGCTGTGAGTTTTTTCATAAGTCCTCCTAAGGCATAATATACTCCAGTCTATGCGTGTTTTAACGCGGTAGTGATTGTATAATATGGTTAAAATTGATTGCGATTTTGGATATATTGTGTTAAAATGCCATGTATAGGAAAGTAGGAGATAAACGCAATGGATAAAACGTATAATCCGCAAGGTTTTGAATCACGCATATATAAGCGCTGGCTGGATAACGGCTGTTTTCAGCCGCGCCAAGGTAAGGCAAAAAAGAAATTTTCCATAGTACTGCCGCCGCCCAACATTACGGGGCAGCTGCATATGGGACACGCTATGGACGTGACCATTCCCGACGCTATTGTGCGGTATAAGCGCATGAAGGGTTATGAAACGCTGTGGGTGCCGGGGTACGACCATGCATCGATAGCTACCGAGGTCAAGGTTGTTGATGCCATGCGCGAGGAAGGATTGAGTAAAGCGGACGTCGGGCGCGACGGATTTTTGCAGCGCGCGTGGGCGTGGAAAGAAAAGTACGGCAACCGCATTGTTGAGCAGCTTAAAACGATGGGCGTCAGTCTTGATTGGTCGAGAATGGCGTTTACTATGGATGAAAAGTGCAGTCGCGCCGTTCGCGAGGTGTTTGTATCGCTGTACGAACAGGGCTATATCTACCGCGGCGACAGGATAACCAACTGGTGTCCGGGTTGTAAGACGGCTATATCCGACGTGGAGGTTGACTACACCAGCGAGCCGTCGCATCTTTGGCATATAAAATATCCGTTCAAGGACGGCAGCGGTTATATAACGGTAGCCACCACGCGCCCCGAAACAATGTTGGGCGACACGGCGGTGGCGGTCAGTCCCAAGGACGAACGCTACGCGGGCATGGAGGGCAAGCTGCTTGTTTTGCCGCTTGTCGGGCGCGAAATACCCATTGTTTACGACGAATACGTGGAGGCTGATTTCGGCACGGGCGCGGTCAAGATTACGCCCGCGCACGATCCCAATGACTTTGAGGTCGGTTTGCGCCATAACTTGGAGATTATACGCATCATGAACGATGACGGCACAATGAACGAAAACGCCTATGCGTATCAAGGCATGACCCGCGAAAAGGCGAGGGAAACCATTGTCGCCGATTTGCAGGCGCAAGGCTATATGGTAAAAATCGAGGACTACACGCACAACGTGGGGCATTGCAGCCGTTGTAAGCAAACTATCGAGCCTATGGTGTCCAAGCAGTGGTTTGTAAAGATGACCGAGCTTGCCGCACCCGCAATAGACGCGGTCAAGACCGGTAAAATCAAATTCATTCCCAAGCGGTTTGAAAAAACATATTTCAACTGGATGAACAATATTCGCGATTGGTGCATATCCCGTCAGCTGTGGTGGGGACACCGCATACCGGTATACTACTGCGACGGCTGCGGCAAGGAAATGGCAAGCAAGACTGATATTACCGTATGCCCGCACTGCGGCGGAAAGCTCAGGCAGGACGAGGACGTGCTGGATACGTGGTTTAGCTCGGCACTGTGGCCGTTCTCCACGCTCGGCTGGCCCAACGATACCGACGACCTTAAAAAGTATTATCCCACCGACTTGCTTGTAACCGCATACGACATTATAACGTTTTGGGTGTCGCGCATGATATTCGCGGGACTTAAATTTATGGACGACGTACCGTTTAAGGACGTATATATCCACGGGCTTGTACGCGATGAGATGGGACGCAAAATGAGTAAGTCGCTCGGCAATGGCGTTGATCCGTTGGAGGTTATAGAAAGTGTGGGCGCAGATGCGCTGCGGTTCTCACTTGTCAACGGTATAGCGCGCGGCGGCGACGTGTGCTTTTCCGCTGCGTCGCTCAACAGCTACCGCAACTTTATGAACAAGCTGTTCAATGCGGCTAAGTTCGTAATGAACGCGTGCCAAAACGGTTACGCCAAAAATCCCAAAGCATTAACGGCGGCGGACGGCTGGCTTTTTGGCAAGCTCAACGAGCTGATTGCCGAGGTCAACAGCGCGATGAAAAAGTACGACGTAGGTCACGCCGCGGAGGCTATGTACAACTTTATTTGGGACGAGTTTTGCGACTGGTATATCGAGTTTGCCAAGGTGCAGTTAAAGGGCGAAAATGCGCTCAATACCGCAGGTGTGCTGCATTATGCGCTCGAAGTGCTGTTAAAGCTTGTTCATCCAATTATACCGTTTATCACAACGGAGATTTACGACAGCTTGCCAGACGCGCAAGGAGAGCTTATGCTCAGCGATTTCCCCAAAAAGAAACGCGGCGACTACGCTGCCGACATCAAGCTGACTGAGCGGCTCAAGGACTGCGTGCGCGCCGTGCGCAACCTTAAACAAACCAATCAGGCTGTCGCAAAAACGCCCGACGTGCTGTGCGAGGGCGACGAGGCGCTTTGCGCACTGCTCACAGCATACCTGCCTGCGCTTGCCAAAACGGCGGAGGTGCGGCATGGCAGCCAAGAAAACTGCGCGCTTATCGCGTTGGACGGTATAAAGATTTTCGTGCCGCTTTCCGACACAGAAAAGGAGCGCGAACGGCTGACCAAAGAGTTGGAAAAATGCAAGTCGGAGCTTAAGCTTGCCCAGTCCAAGCTGAACAATGCGGGATTTTGCCAAAAGGCACCGCAAAAGCTGATTGCCGCCGAGCGCGAAAAAGTGGAAAATTACACGGCAAGAATCAAAGTTTTGACAGAAAAATTGGGATAAAATAAGTTTAGTCATTTACTTTTAAAAAAATATATGTTATAATATTCAATACGGCACTCAAAATATCCGCACGGAGAGGGAATTGAAACAGTCCGACGAAGAGCTTTTAAATAAACTGATTGTGTTGTTCGTGTTCGACAAAATGGACATTGCACTCGACTACAATACCATCATCAGCATTTGCTATGCGCAAAACGGCTGGATGATGCCTTTGTATTGTATGGACGCAATCGACAAGCTGACCAAATCGAACTTTCTTCACAAGGCGGAGCGCGGAAAGGAAAAGCTGTATTCGTTGACTCCCGACGGCAGAGCATGCCTTGCCGATTTCTACTCGCGCATACCCGAATCGCTGCGGCAGGAAATAAGCGACTACGTAAAGGAAAACCGTATGTCGTATAAGCGCCGTCAGGAATATAAGCATACATACTATAAGAACAAAGACGGCACGTACACCGTGTGGCTGCGCGTGGTGGAGCCGTCCGCAACGCTGTTGGAGCTTAAGTTTGTGGTTGCAAACAACCGCACCGCAAAGTACATTCACGAAAATTGGGAAAAGAACGCCGCCAGCATATATCTCATGCTGCACGATCGTCTTACTGAATAGCGCAATATAATTAAGGAGCGTAAAGCCAATGTATTCTTACAAAACCCATGGAACATGTTCGCAGGAAATACTTTTTGACGTAAAGGATAACAAAATAACCGAGCTTAAATTCATTCGCGGCTGTGCGGGCAACACGCAGGGCGTGGCTAAGCTTGCTATCGGAATGGATATAGACGAGGTTATAGTGCGGCTTAAAGGCGTTCAGTGCCGCAACGGCACGTCTTGTCCCGATCAGCTTGCCCAAGCGCTTATCGAATACAAGAATAATAATCAATAATTCCGCATTCCGAATTCATAATTCCGAATTAAACATTATGTCTACAAGACGATTGATATACATAGCTATATTTACCGCACTGATAATAGTGGGCGGGCTTATTTCCGTGCCCATACCGTTTACGCAGGTGCAAATATCGTTCCAAACGGTGTTCGTTATTACGGCGGGGCTTGTGCTTGGCGGCAGGGACGGCGCGCTTGCCGTGCTTGTGTATATCGCAATGGGACTTTTCGGCTTGCCCGTGTTCACGGCGGGCGGGGGACCGCAGTATGTGTTTATGCCGTCGTTCGGGTATTTGATAGGGTTTCCGATAGGCGCGTTTGTCAGCGGCGTGCTTTGCAAAAGGCTAAAGGCGCCTCGTCGCGGCAAGGTGTTTTTGTGCGCGCTTGTAGGGTGTATTCCGATATACGCGATAGGCGTAACGTATCAAATACTTATACTGTATTATTATTTGCACAACGCGTGGGCGGCGGTAATTGCCGGCGTTCCCGCAATAGGGGTATTGCTCGTTAAGGACGCGGTTATGTGCGGTCTTTGCGCCATACTGTACCCGTCGCTTATGCGCGCCGTGCGCATTAATAAGAAAAAATCGTCGTATTCGCGTAAGTAATACTGACGGTTTTTTTTGTTATATTGAGAATTATCCCCGCAATGGTTAAATTAGCCAAAAAGGCGTGGTATTTTTATGCAAATTTATATTGAAATCGGTTGCGTAATGGTGTATAATAATTAAAACAACAAATCAATAAGGAGAAAATTATGGCAAGTTTGTCTTTAAGACATATCTACAAGGTGTACAGCGGCGGCGTTCGTGCCGTAAGCGACTTCAACCTCGAAATCGACGACAAGGAGTTTATCGTTTTCGTCGGTCCGTCCGGTTGCGGTAAGTCCACTACTTTGCGTATGATAGCAGGCTTGGAGGACATTTCGTCCGGTGAGCTTTATATAGATGATCGTCTTGTAAACGACGTCGAGCCCAAGGACCGCGATATTGCGATGGTTTTCCAAAACTACGCGCTTTATCCGCATATGACCGTTTACGACAACATGGCGTTCGGTTTGCGCCTTCGTCATGTTCCCGCCAAGGTGATTGACGAAAAAGTTCAGGAGGCAGCGAGCATTCTCGGTATTCAGCACCTTTTGAGCCGCCGTCCCAAAGCGTTGTCCGGCGGTCAGCGTCAGCGTGTCGCGCTCGGTCGTGCAATCGTTCGCGAGCCCAAGGTTTTCCTTTTGGACGAGCCGCTTTCCAACCTTGACGCAAAGCTGCGCGTACAAATGCGTACGGAGATCACCAAGATCCACCACAGACTTGCTACCACGTTTATTTACGTCACGCACGACCAGACCGAGGCTATGACGATGGGTACGCGTATCGTCGTTATGAAGGACGGTATCGTTCAGCAGGTGGATACTCCCACAACGTTGTACGACAATCCCGCCAACCTCTTTGTCGCGTGTTTCCTCGGTTCGCCGCAAATGAACATATTCAAAGCTAAGCTTGTAGAGGAAAACGGCAATATTTACGCGCTTATCGGCGAAACCAACAAGGTAATGATACCCAAGTCCCGCGCACAGCGCATTTTGGACAAATCGGTTGTCGGCAGCGACGTACTTTTGGGTATTCGTCCCGAGGACGTCCGTTACGAGCAGGCGCTTATCGACGCGCATCCCGAATCGGTCATCGAGTCCACCGTTGACGTTATCGAAAACCTCGGCAACGAAACCATTCTTTACCTCAACGTAGAGGGCAAGGACGACTACACAATCGCGCGCGTAAATGCACGCTATTCGTTCGAGCAGGGCGAAACGCTCAAAATGTATCTTGCAACCGAGCATGCGCACTTGTTTGACGCCACCACCGAGCTCACGCTCATGGGCGTGCCCGATTACAACCTTATACCCGCGCAGGCAGTTGCGGTGGACGACACCCTTGCCGTCATGTTCGGCGATGTTTGCGTCAAGCTCCCCGAGGGATTGCTCAACCGCATTACCGACAAGTCGATTATCAACAATAAGGTCATGCTCGCTATTCCTCCCGCAGCGCTTAAGGCGGAAGAGGCAGAAGGCGACGTTTGCATCGAGGGTGTTGCGGAGTTCTTCGACAACTACCCGCGTTTCAAGGCAGTGTATTTGTCCGTACCCGGACTTGTCAACAACATTATAGCTGCGCGTCCGCTCGACTACGAGTTTATGGGCGGTGTATCGCTTAAGGTCTATCTCGATCCCAGCCAAATCCAGCTGTTCAACATGGACGGGGAGCGCATCATTGCCGATCGCACTGTCAGCGGCAACACCACTACGGGCACGATACTCAACAACAACGGCGTATACAACTACAAGTTTGTCGGTGCAACCGGCAGCAAGAACAAGCTGTCTTTGGAAGGTCAAACCGGAATCGCTACCGCGGAGAACGACACCCCTATGTACATTTTGCCGCGCGGCTTGGCTATCGACAAAGAATCGCTTGCGCAAACGCCTAAGATGGTGCTCAGCGGCGTTATCAAACATCTCGACGAGTATCATAAGGACGCCATCGTTACGGCGGAGGTCCCCGGTTTCGACGAGGATATGACGGTTATCATCCGCAATTTCTCCGGCTACAACACCGGCGACAAGATCAAAATGGCGGTCAATCCGCAAGCGGTTGTGACAGGCAAGTACGAAACGTTTGCCGAGGCTGTCAAAAAGCAAGAGGCTCAAGAGGAAGGCGCTGTCCGCTATAAAGAGCTGACCCAGGCCCGCGAAAAGGAAAAGGCTATCGAGCAGGCGTCCGCAGCGGCAGCTAACGAAACGGTTGCTGTTGCCGAAAAGTCCGCCAAAAAAGCCGCTCCTGCCAAAAAGCCCGCGCCCGCAAAAAAGACGACGGCGGTAAAGCGCCCGACGGCTAAAAAGAAATAAGACCATTTAAATATTGTTAAACAAAAAGCGAGAGTGAATTATACTCTCGCTTTTGTTATGTCGAAATATTATTTGAACATCGAATAAACGCGGTTGTGCTTATTTCTTTTTGATTTCGTAGCCGTCCTTGCCGTCGAGTACCGTATAGCCGAGCGCGTCCAATTCGGCGCGCAATGCGTCCGAGGTTGCCCAGTCCTTAGCTTTGCGTGCGGCAAACCGTTTGTCGGCAAGCTGCTTTATTTCGTCGGGAATTTGCTGTTCGGCTTGCTCTTGCGGCAGGTGCAAATCCAATGCGAGAATGCTGTCCAGCTCGACAGCGGCGTCGTATATATCGCGGCAGGCGGGGAGCTTTGCCATTGTCCACAGCTCGCCGAGCGCAAGCGGGAAATTAAGATCGTCGTACACAGCTGCGACAACGGCGTCCTTTTGCGCTTGCACTTTTTGCGCCGTATCGGCGTCGGCTTTTTGCGCCGTCTTGCATGCGGAAATTATACCGCGCAAACGGTTGTACGCCGTTGCCGCACCGCTAAGCCCGTCAAAGGTGAAATTCAGCTTGTTGCGGTAGTGCGTATTCAGGCAAAAATATCGGAACGCAAGCGGGGAGAAACCTTTTGCGATAAGATCGTCAATGGTGTAAACGTTGCCGAGCGACTTGCTCATTTTTCCGCCGTCAACCAGCATAAACTCGCCGTGCATCCACAAATTGACAACCTTGTGACCTTCCAGCGCCTCGCTTTGCGCAATCTCGTTTTCGTGATGAATGGGAATATGGTCCACGCCGCCGGTGTGGATGTCAAACCGTTCGCCGAGGAACTTTTTGCTCATAGCCGAGCACTCTATATGCCAACCCGGATAGCCCATGCCCCAAGGCGATTGCCATTGCATAATGTGGTTTTTCTCGGCTTTTTTCCAAAGCGCAAAGTCGGCAGGGTGGCGTTTTTGCGTGTTTACCGCGACGCGCGCGCCCGCCAGGGCGTCCTCTATGTTGCAGCGCGAAAGCTTGCCGTAGCCGTCGAACTTGGAAATGTCAAAGTAAATCCCGTCGTCCGTTTCGTAGCCGTAGCCCTTGTCGCACAATACCTTGACAAAATCAATCATTTCGTCGATATTGTCTGTTGCTTTTGCTATTATTTCAGGCAAAAGTATGTGCAAGCGTTCAAGGTCTTTAAAGAACACCGCCGAATAGAATGCGGCTATCTCCTCGGGCGATTTATTTTGCTTTTTTGCGGCGGTTTGCATTTTATCCTCGCCGTCGTCGCCGTCGGACGTAAGGTGTCCCACGTCGGTTATGTTCATTACCGATTTGGTAGTGTAGCCCGCATATTTGAGCGTGCGGCGCAGCTCGTCCATAAACACGTATGTGCGAAGATTGCCTATGTGCGCGTAGTTATACACGGTCGGACCGCACGAGTACGTGGTTACGACTGGCGGTGACAGGGGAGATAACTCCTCTTTGCGACGTGTTAATGTGTTGTAAAATTTCAGTTTGTCCATAAAAATATTATTCTCCGTTGTTCCGATTTAACTCGGCTTTAATTTCGGTCAATTTCTTTTCCAGTACGTTAATGCGGTTTGCAAGCTCCGCGGTCTGTGTATCGGCTTGGTCGTCTATTCGCTTGCCGTCCACTTTTACTATTCGTGCAGGCACGCCCACTACAGTTGCGTTTGGCGGTACCTCCCGCAAAACGACCGCGCCAGCGCCGATCTTTGCGCCGCGCCCGACGGTGAACGGTCCAAGCACCTTGGCGCCCGAGCTGATCATTACATCGTCCTGCACGGTGGGGTGGCGCTTGCCCTTGTCCTTGCCTGTGCCGCCCAGCGTAACACCTTGGTATATAACGACGTTGTCACCGACAACCGCAGTTTCGCCGATTACCACGCCCGTGCCGTGGTCTATAAAAACTCCGCTGCCTATGACCGCGCCGGGATGTATTTCTATGCCCGTAAGCAGCCGCGTCAGCGCGGAAAGTATGCGTGCTGTAACAAAGTACCTGTGAACGTGAAAAAAGTGAAACAGTCTGTACATTACCAGCGCGTGCAGTCCGCTTGAGCACAGCGCCGCCTCCAGCTTGGACTTGGTTGCGGGGTCGTGCAGCATTACTGCGTTAAGGTCGCGCTTGATAGCGGCAAAAGCGGATAAGGATTTCATATGCCACTATTTTATGCCGAAGGGCAATACGTAGTGTCAAGGCAAAACAAATTTTAAAAAAGGCGCCGCATGCAACAATGCAGTACGGCGCTTTAGTGTTGTATACATAAACGGGTAGGGGAAAAGCAAAGTATTACAGTGCGCCGTTAAGGAAATTTAAGGCTGTCTCTAATAATTCTTCACCCTTTTTCACGCCGTTATCGTCAAGGTTAAGCTGTTTCGTGACCGAATCCTCGAGTGCGGCGATCATGCGGTTAAGCTCCGCCAAGCCTTTGTCCGTAATTTTGTAATGCACGGAACGCATATCTTCGTCCGCCCGCATTTTTTCGATAAGACCTTCGGCGACCATGGTGCGCGCAAGAATGGTGAGGTTGGGTTTGGCAATGCACAGCTCGTTTACAAGCGCTTTGGGCGCTAAAATCTCGTTGCGAACTAAGTAGAGAAAGCGCATTTTTTGGGAAATTATAGCCCCGTTTTCGCTGTTCTTACAAAGTTTACGCGTAGTGGCGTTGATTGCAAGTATTTGTTCTGCCAGCATAATTCTCTCCTGAAAATTGAATTGTTTTGACGGCTTTAATTCTATCACACGGCATATTTAAATGTCAACGATTTATCCATTGTTTTTTCAAATTTATACACATGCGCGTGTGTCCGCGTAAAACTCGAAAGGCGAGAGGCATATAATTTTTTAAAATTACTTTATGTATAGTCTTTGTAATTATTGACAAACCGTGCCGATTAATGTTATTATATATCCGTATTAATATACGAGAGGTGTAGTATGCCTATTTCGGATGAAGTCATTGAGCTTGCACCGGTTAAAAAAACCAAAAAGACACTTATAAT
>CAMWLQ010000027.1 GCA_947175195.1 uncultured Clostridia bacterium
GCCTTCACCGGTAGTTAGCCGGCGTTCTGTCCTGCGGTGTTCGGACTTTCCTCGTTAAAAACGCAACCGTCCGGTCATCTCAAAAGTATTGTAGCATTTTTTTGCGGTAAACGCAAGCTTTTTACTATTGTTTGCGCCAACGATTACTTTTGCGGGCGGCGAAGTATCGCCAATTCAGGCAGTCTTACGCCCAGCAATTTTACGCGCTTTGCGGGAACTTTTGCGTCCGTAATCCTCTCGCCGTTCTCGTACTCCATAATCGGCACTTCTATAATTTTGTTCAAGTATTTATCGTCCGCGGACAGCACCTCCAAGCTCTCGCCTGTCTTAAACCTGTTACGCATTTCCACAACTGCGCCGTCCTTTTGGTCGCGCATTACTATGCCGCAAAATTCGTAGTACTTGGAAGGGTTTTCGTCATGCACTGGCTGACCGTAATAAAATCCCGTATTAAACCCGCGATTGGGCGCCTTTGCCGTTTCTTTGACATACGCATCTATCGGCTTGCCGCTCAAGCTTGCATCAAGCGCTTTGCGGTATGCGTTGACTATGCACGCTACATAATATTCGGACTTTACTCTGCCCTCTATCTTGAACGACGTAACGCCCGCGTCGTACACCTCCTTTAAGTGTTCTATCATGTTCAGGTCGTTGCCGCCGAATATATACGTGCCGTCGTCCTCTACAAACTCCAGCGCCTCGTTGCTGCATTCGGGCTTGAACAACATTCTACACGCCTGATTACATTCGCCGCGGTTTGCCGACCGCCCTGTCAAATAATTGGACAGCAGGCACCGCCCGGAATACGACACGCACATTGCACCGTGCACAAACGCCTCCAGCTCCACACTGTCAGGCAATGCGTCGCGAATATTGCGTATTTGCGTCAAGTTCAATTCCCGAGCAAGCACAATGCGCCTTACGCCCATATCGGCGTACATACGCGCCGCCCTGCTATTGGTAACGTTTGCCTGCGTAGACACGTGTATAGGCACGTTAGGGTGTTTTTTCAACAAATGATTAATAAGCCCCAAATCGGACACAATAAGCCCGTCTACGTGCAAGCTTTTTAAGTAATCCACATACTCGTCCACGCCGTCGAAATCGCTGTCATTAGGAAAAATATTGAGCGTGACGTAAAACTTTTTGCGCCTGCTGTGCGTGGCAAGCGACGCCGCTTTCAGTTCGTCGTAGTCAAAGTTTTTGCACGCGGCGCGCATACCCAGCGTTTTGCCCGCCAAGTACACGGCGTCCGCGCCGTACTCGAGCGCGACGTCCAGTCTTTTCATATCGCCCGCAGGGGCTAACAATTCGGGTTTTATCATACTAACAATCTATAACCATAGGTAGAATCATGGGGCTGCGGCGGGTTTGTTTGAATATATAGTTTTTCAGTTCTTTTCTTATCGTGTTATTGAGCGTATTCCTGTCGCACTCCCTCAAGTCCAAGCCCGAAAGCATACGCGCCACGCTGTCGCGGCAAGCGTCGAAAAAGTCGTCCACTCCGTCCTTGTCATATGCGAAACCGCGCGATGTTATATCGATAGCCGAAACCGTGCCCGAAAGCTCGTCGATGCATATAACGGCAATCAGCAATCCGTCCTCCGCCAAATGCTTTCTGTCGCGCAGCACAGAGCTATCCGTATCGCCTACGCCCAAGCCGTCAACCAACAGGCTGCCCGACGCGACCTGCTCGCCTATCTTGAACGTCTTGTGCGACACGTACACGCAGTCGCCTATATCGGTGATTATTATGTGCGACGGCATTTCGCCCATCGCCACGGCGAGCTCGGCGTGCTTTTGCAGGTGCCTGTGTTCGCCGTGCACGGGAATAAAATACTGCGGCTTTAGCAGCGCATGCATAAGCGACAGCTCGTCGCGGCAAGCATGTCCCGATACGTGAAGTTCCGCCAAGCTCTCATATATAACGCGCGCGCCATGGCGATAAATATTGTTTATTACCGAATACACCATGCGCTCGTTGCCCGGTATAGGGTGCGCGGAAAGTATGACTGTATCGTTATAGCCGAGCTTGACCTTGGAGAACTCGTCAGCCGCCATACGAGTGAGCGCGCTCATAGGCTCGCCCTGACTGCCCGTGGTGAGTATGACCAAGTCCTTATCGTCTACGTTCTTGACCTTTTCTATATCGATTATTTGCGAACGGTCCATCTTGAGTTCGCCTATCCTTGCCGCACATTCAGCAACGTTTATCATCGACCGACCGCTGAACGCGACCTTGCGTCCGAACTCCGCAGCTAAGTCTATAATTTGCTGCAAGCGGTGGATATTGGACGCAAACGTTGCAATAATCAATCGCCTATCCTTGTTCTCGTTGAATATGTTGCGCATCGACCTGCCGACCGTCGCCTCGCTCATGGACGTGCCCGGGCGCTCGACGTTGGTGCTTTCGCACAGCAGCAGCAGCACGCCCTGCTTGCCTATTTCCGCAATGCGCTGCAGGTCTATCATATTTCCGTCTATCGGTGTGTAATCCACCTTGAAATCGCCCGTATGGAAAACCGTGCCGACGGGCGTGGATATAGACAGCGCGCACGATCCCGCTATGGAGTGCGAAACCTTGACAAACTCGACCTTGAACGCACGACCGAGCGCGACGGTATTGCCTGGCTGAACAACGTTTAGCTTGGCGTTGTCAATACGCATTTCTCTCAGCTTGTTTTCAATCAGCGCAAGCGTAAGTCTTGTGCCATACACGGGCACGTTACATTCCTTCAAGAAATACGGTACAGAGCCGATATGGTCCTCGTGTCCGTGCGTAATCACAATGCCGCGGATCTTGTCCTTATTGAGCATTAGGTACGCGGGATCGGGAATAATCAAATCGACACCCGGCGTGTCCGAAGTGGGAAAAGTAGAGCCGCAGTCAATGATGATAATGTCCTCTCCAAACTCAAGCGCGGTCATGTTCTTGCCGATCTCGCCTACGCCGCCCAAAAATATAACCTTAAGCATAGGCTCAACGAATTTTTTTTGTTGCAAAATATTGCCTCCGTTATCAGTCCATTTATTGCGTTACTGCATAAATGCGACTATATTTTCTTTTTTTATTAATCTATATCGTGAAAAACTCACGCAAATATATTTATCCGCACAAAAAAGACAAAGCTCGTTTGCTGTCGAAATATTACCGAATATTAAAATGCGTTATGCGATAACTCTCGCGTCTCTTTAATTATAATCCATTTTAAAATAAAACACAAGTCTTTTTTAAATAAATCATAGACCTTTTTGTATAAATTGTAAAAAATACAGTCGGTTACGCATACAAAAACAAGCGCCCCAACAACGTCGGAGCGCTTGCTTTAACTAATTTACATTACATATCGGAGTCGGTAGGTACGCCGTTGTCGCCGGGCGCGCCGGGGTTGAGTCCGATTGCACCGGGAGTGGGCGCAGCGGCACCCGAGCCGAGCATTAGGTTGGGATCGTTTTGTATGTTCATGGTAGGCGGCAAATATCCGTACGACTGATACGGCATAGCGCCCATACTGCCCGCGCCCAAACGCATCATTTGCTCTTCCAATTCCATTTCGGAGATAAGGATTGCCTCAAGCTCCTCGCGTTTACGTTTACGACGCTTGAGCAACAGCACGATAAGTATGATAAGAGCGATAATTAACAAGATACCTGCGCCTACGCCCCACCATATAAACGGATAAACCTCGTAGCTTATTACTATCTTATCCCAGAACGACGGATCGGGTCTATCGATATTTTTGACCTTGAACGTAACCTTGGTGGTTTCGCCTGTAAGGTCCATAACACCGACAGTAAGATCGCATTCGCCGCGGCAGTTGAACGTTAAGTACAGCTGCGTTCCGTCATCGCTGACGCGCACCGAGCATATGGTGGGCGCCGATACGGAAATGGTTTTAGCGTCGAACGTAAGCTTGTCGCCGACCTCAATATCCGCGTCGCTAAACAGCATACTGGGAGTGAGCAATACCGTGCCGTTGTTGTTCAAGTCGTACTGACCGTTGCCGGTTTGGAACAAGTAGCCTTCTTCTTTTTGGTTTTTAAAGTTATCCAAAAGCTTAGGCTCGTGGTTCTTGCCAATCGACGCGTTAAACGACATATTGATGGATTTTACGTTGGGATCGTCGACCGCGCTCTTGTTCTTGAACGTTACGTTGAATTTGACCTGATCGGCAACCTTATCGCTTACGAATACCCAGTCGTCGCCGTCCTTGCGCACAACCACGCCCGAGGCGGACAAATCGGTAATCACGTAATCCGCGCCGGGGTTGAACTTGCCGGGCTGTTCTGTAGCATGGTCCTTAATTCCGTACGTGTCGGACAATTCCCTGAACAGCATTGACGGTTTAACAACGGTAGGCAAGCTGCGGATAGCGGTTATATCGTTAAGCTTTTCGTCGGCAATGTTGTAGCCGATTACAAAGTCGATCGTGAACTCCGCAACACCGTAGGACGCGGTGTCGTCGCCCTCGATTATATCCGCAACCATGATGCTTATTGTTTGTTCGCCGTAATAGCCCTTTTTGGGTATGAACGAGCATGTCGTGTTGTTGTCCGATATTGCTATGTTCACAAGGTCGCCTGCGCTTTCGCTGTCAAGCTCGCAGTGCAAATTACTCGTTTCGGAGTCACCGTATACAGCCGATACGCCGACAATCTTAAGCTTGTCGTTGTTAAGGTCTTCCACATAGTCGTTGATGTCGACAACAATCGGATCGCCGTCCTTAGTGGATGAGCCGGTAACAACAAACGGCTTTTTGTCGATGTCCTTCAGCGTAGGCGGTGCGTTGAGAATGTGTATACGCACCGTTACGGTAAAGCCGTTGGTCGTTATTTCGGGATCGCCGCTACGGTCAATAATACGCATTGTCGCAGTCGCGTCGTCGATTTCGCGGTTGGCGGTGTGCGCCTCTATGCTGAAACCGACAAAGTGGTTAGCATCCTCGGGCATTACGTCGTTGCCGAATATAGGCGTGATCGTAGCAACATTACCGCTTTGCTTAGCCGACGTTACGCTCAGCGTTTTGCCGTACATAAGGTAGGTTTCCGATGTAGCGCCTTCCTTGCCGACCAAGCGCATGGAATCGGTATCGGTACGCATTCTCTTGTAGTCGGGGTCGGTAATCCATGTTTTTGCATCGTCCTTATCCACGAAGTAGAACGGAGTCAGCGTCTTACCGGGTACCACATATGCGTCGATAAAGTACGAACGATCCTTGCTCTCGTCGACGGAAAGCTGATAGTAACCGTTTTTGGGATCCGCCGTAACCTCGGTTATCTTGGACTTGTCAATGTCTATATCGGAGTTTTCAATGGTTATTTCCACTTCGACCGACGCAGTCAAGCCACCGCGGTCCTTGCCGTAGATTATTACGGGCAGCGGCACCTTGTCGAGGTAATTGCCCTTGCTATCTCTCTCGTCGATACGCCTGTTGATGGTAATCTTGACGGAGTATGCGGGAATACCGTTGACTTCTACGTCGCTGTTGTTTACGGCAATCGTTACCGCCTGCGGTTTATCCACGGACTCCACGGCGCGCCAATCGAGTTCTTTGGCGGTAGCCGCTTGCATTGCCTTGGTGTAGTCGGGAGTCAAAACCCTGTCGGAAACAAAGCCGTCATACACAACGTAGTCGTTTATGTCGGAATCGGTAAACAGCGAGCCGAACGGATCTTCGGTGTCGTACAGCTTGAATATTGCGCTGTCGCCTACCTTTCCGCTGAACTTAAGCACGCCGTTTTCGTCGGTGGCAATGGGCGCGGAATCCTGAACGTTTACGTAGAATATATCGCCGCAAACGGTGTCCACGTCCGCGGGCAATACCGCGCGCGAGTCGCTGACGTACTTTGTGACTTGTACGTAAAGCGGAATATCGACGCCATGGTTTGCCGAAATGGGTTTAAAGTTGAGCGAAACTCCGTCATCGCCCACCTCGAACATAAAGTAACGTTGAAGGAAAAGCGTGAGCGAACGGTTTACGTTGGTGATTGCAACACCGTCCGAATAGAATCCGCCGATAAGGAAATTGTTAATTCCTATTTGCTTTTCGTTAAGATATGCGTTGTCGCGCAAATCTGTGTCGGACTTGAGCGCAAGCACCTTTTTGTTGACAATCGACGCATTAAGGTTGAACAGCGTGGAAATGTTTTCGAGCGAAACAGCCTCGAATTCGCTTTCGCTGCCGTTCACATTAGCCATAAACGCATAAATGCGCAGCTCGTAATTGAGGTTGGCTTTGTTTTTGACAACGTCGGGATCGTTGATAGGCTTTGCGCTTGTCGCGGTTTGATCGACGGACGCGGGCATATCGGGATAAGTAAGGAACTGGAATGTGCTTTGTACGTCCCTAATCTTATTAAGCTCCACCTCGTCCGTGGGAAGATCGATGCTTGTGCCGTTGTAATCGTCGAACGACTTGACGTTGACCGACGCTATAGAGCCGCGCTGGAACTGTTCCTGACGGATAGCGGTGTTGGTCATTTGCGCGTCGTTTGTGATGGACGAGTAAAGGGTGCAAATGCGAATTTCAATAGGTATCGCGTTTTCATACACGTTGTTACCGCTGTCGCGTACATAGAACCTGAGCACGTCCATGTCGCTCTGGTTGTTGTACGTATTGCACTCTATCGTAAACCATCTGTAATCGGAGGAAATTTCTATCCTGAATATGTCGTTAGAGTATACGTTTCCGTTCTTATTCAAAGCGGACCCGTTGAGCGACATTACGTTGTACGGCGCCTCGTCCGCACCTCTATCCTCGTTGTACAAAGCAAGTACGTCGCCGCTGTCGGGATCGTAAGCGATTTCGTCGATAGGCAGTCTTACCTTGCCGTATGCCTTGACCCTGCTACCGGATGTAAGCGTTACCTCTTTGTACGTGGACGTAACCGTAGACGCATTGTTGATTGTTTCCGTTGTCGTCCTGTTGGTTACGTTGTCGGAAATCATGTACATGCTGTAGATGCCGTGTTGCAGCTGTTGCTGTTCCATGACGGTAGTGTACACGGGGCTGAGTGCTGCGTTGAGCTTGTGCTGAGTATCGCCGTAATCTATTGCTACGGGCTTGGAGCTAACTACCGTTACGTACATTGTGAACGTGACAATCGCCATATCCGAATCGACAAGCGTAATCGTGATAGGCATATTATTGCATACCGCTCTTGCTTGAATTGTAACGTCTAAGCAGTAGTTTGTGCCGGTACTCGTGTTGGAGCCCTCAAGCGGAATGCCGTCCGAGCGCTTGGTAGGCTCAAAGCATTTATCGTCGTAGTAGCTGACCGATTCTATACGCAAGCCCCACGGCATGTCGTCGTCAGCCAACGCGATATAACCGAGATGCTGGTTGCTACCGCCGTCGCGATCGTAGCTGTGCAGTCCCAACTCGCCGTCCATTGCTCTTTCCGTAAGCTGCTCATACGGAACAGCCGCGTTGCGCCCGAGAAGGTTTGCCTCGGTGATTCCCGCGTAACTGTTGGTAGCCCTGTTGCTGACCAAGAGGTACGAAGTGGACGCACGTGCGGACGCCGTAGGCGTTGTGTAAGCCGAGTCCGTATCAAGCGCCTCGGAGCCTACAAATCTATTGTACGGCGTGGTAAGCACGGTAAACCTGTCGCCCACCTGCATTTGGATATTGGCAGCCGCATTGGTTGCTTTAGTACGAATGTTGGGCGTTTGGTTGATGACGTCTATATTTACGTAAAGCTTTTTGGTCTTATTGCCGTCGCTGTCTTCAAAGCTAAGCTCGAACGTAAAGCTGTTTTGCTGTTTGGAAACAGTAACGTTGTTTTCCGTGGTTTGGTACGTAGTACGTCTATTCACACGGAAAATAATGTTGTTGTCGATAGGCACATCATTGCGCTTGAGGTCGGATTGCACTTGCGCACCGCCGCTGAGGCGATAGTAGCCCATATACATTATTACGTCGGGCAAATTGGATGTGCGAATACCTTCATAGCTCGGATTGGAGGAGAACTTTGCCCTACCGTTGCGCAAATCGCTGTTTGCCTGTTCCAAATCCCTTGCGTTTGTAGAATAGGTTTGAATATTATCGGCGCTTTCGAACGGCGAATGTAAATACGTGCCGCTCTCAAGTCTGAACATATCGTCCAAACGGCGTTGCGGGTCGGCAGCATACTTAGAGCCGTCGTCAACGTCGGCTTTGAGCTTGTCATAATCGGCTTTCCAGAAAATATTGTTGCTGGTTGTCTTGAGCAAGTTGCCACCGGTGATGACGTGTGCCAAGTTGAGCGTGTACGGCTGACCGATAGAAAGCGCAACATTGACCTTTTTGCTGCCGTCTTTGGTTTGCGAGCTGTAGTCTTCGAGGTTGTCGGACAGCTTTGCCGCAGAGCCCTTGATTGCAATTTGAATCTCCAACGCTACGTACGACGCCGATTCGAATCCGTCGCCGTGATCGTCGTAAATAAGCACTTTAAGCGGATAATATGCGCCCTTAAGGTGGTTGGAAGGATCGATTAGCTTAAGTCCACGCTGAGCATAGTAGTCGGCAACATTGCCGCTGATCATGTCGGCATTAATAGTGGTCTTTGCTTTGGGAGTAATCGATAAGGTTGTTGCATCCGCCGACAAACCTACCGAGAAATAATTATCAAAGCCCTGTATGTCGTTGTATGCGTAGATGCCGCCGTTAGGTCTGTAGTCGCCCGACATTCCTTCTATCGAGCTCTTATCCCATGCGCTGAGATAGTTGGAAATGGACAGCTGTGCGGGTTTTCCTGCACTTTGTCCCGTTCCGGTAGTTACAGTAGAAACATTGGCAAACGTAATATCTGTGTTGGCACTGTTGCCGGTCAACTCCATGACGCGGTCGCGTCCGGAAAGGCTTTGTAATTGCCGCAAAGAGTTGTACGAGAATTTGGCGGTGTCGGACTTGGTTTCGTCGACGACCTCCCTGCCGTTTTCGGTTTTGTAAGTGACGTCGGCGTCCTCATACTGAATAACTTTTTTGGCGCCCGATACCGATGTGCCGCGCGACAACGCAATGTACTGCGTAGGCGAATCGGTTGTCAAATCCAAAAGCTGGGTGTAGTATCCTGCGCCGGGCTGGTTGTTGGACTTTTTAATCTCATACGTAACGCCGCTGTCATCGTTAGATGCCTTAAGGCTGATAGGGCTGTTACCGATTTCCAGCTTGAACGTAACCTCGGCTGTGCTTTGAGCCTTGTTTACACCATAGTTTGCTTTTGTCTTGTTGGTAGCGCTGTCGAACGAGCATTGAACAACTTTGATCGTAATGGTCAACGAGGCAGCCTGAGCACGTGTTTTGTTCTTTTTGAGCTTAAGTCCGAACATATGCTCTTGCAAGCCGTACTTGCCGTCACGGTTTACAACCGTTTGGTCGGCAAGATACATTATGCGTCCGTTAGCACCCACTATATCCGCCGCATAGCTGTTGGTCTTGGCATGCGAAACAAACGCCTCGGTGGTGCCGTCTGCCAAGTAAGTAGGAATAGACAGGCAGTTGTTCAAGTACGGGCTGTCTATAAATTTGTTTGCGTCTTCTTGTTTGTAGTTGTCTACGATGTCGTATTCTTCGATCGTAACGTAAGGGTTTGTCTCCCCGCCCGACCAAGTGTTTACGCCGTCGCTGATCGTTACGGCTTGCCTGTAACCGAATCGACGGTCATAGCCGTTTTCGGATCCGATGTCGTACGATACGTACGAGTTAGTCGGGAACGATATTGTTCCGTCGGTCTCGTTGATAGTGGCAAAGCCTTGTTTGAGCGCGAAATAGCTCATGGGCACGTACGTGTACACATCGCTTTCGCCCGAAATCTGAATTGTATCGGAATAGCGGAACGCGCTTTCGGTGTATTGCGCGCTTATAGTGCCGCCCGCGCGTACATCAAAGCTGAAACCGTTGGTAGCCTCGGCATTTGCGCGGGTGTACGCCATACCGGCATGAACGCCTGCGAACGTGCCGTCAGTACCGCCTGCGGTACGCGTGGTGAGCAGCTGCGCCTCCGAACCCGTCGTGGTAATCGCATTGCCGACATGGTACAAAGAAGTTATTGTGCTGTCATCGTCGTATTGCGAACTTTTGGTGCCGTCGTATGTGGGTACATACACCGTTCCGCTCGCGTCGGCGGGATCGGCAACGGTATAATATCCGTCAAACTGATTGTAATAGGTATACGGCACTATGCCTATGTCGTTGATGAACAAATCGTAAGAAAGCATTTGATTGCCGAAAACGGTTACGGGGTCGGCACTACCCGCTTTGTAAGCGGTCGCCTTGTTTGCCGTATCGCCACCCAACGCGGTTTCGTCACGCATGGACAAGCGCAAATTGATATACATGCCTGCGTCCGATGCGGATTGGGGCTTAACCATTATCGCCCAATCGGTAACTTTCCACCTACCTGCGGCGTCAAAGAACTGATTGCGGAAATTCTCGTCGCCGAAATTACCGCTCGCCTTTAACGTTTTGGCGAGGTACGCCGTGTAGGAATTGTTTTCGCCTTTTATAAAGTAGACAATATCGGTGTTGTCTAAATCGACCTTGTCGCTTAACGAGTTGGTTGTATCGTATACATTGCCGTTTCTTATGGCAATAAGCGCGGCAGCCGAATTCGACCAGTTATTTGTAGTACCGAGCTGCGGCACTGCATTACGGTATGCTGTCACTTTATCCGATGCATTTACGTCGGCATTGACATACCCGACATTAGTTGCGGCGGTTGCGCTCGGCGACGTAGCAGCCGAGAGCACAACGCCCTGAAGTGCGTCGGTATCACTGACCAAATACTTGATTTGACCTGCCGATGCGCTGTACGTCGAGCGCACCGCATCCGCAGCACCGCTGCCCGAAACAAAGAAACGTGTGCGCGTTCTATCTTGCGAGGTTATACTCTCTACGTTCCACAAATATTGGAAATTGGTATTGGTTTGGTCAAGCGCAACCTTTTCAAAGCCGTTGTCGCCCGTATTATAACTGAACGCGGCGTTGACGACCTCTATGCGAATATAGCACTCCGATCTTTCGAGCAATCCGTTATCGCCGTATCTACCATCGGTTGCATAGAATCTTATGTACAGGTTTTGCACGGCTTGAGTGGAGTTAAGCGCGGTTACGGTTATAGCATTGGTAGTAATCGTGACATTAACATAATTGCCGTTGTACGAACGACCCGCAGAGTCACTCTCGCTGCCGCTTACGTCTGGACTGTCAACTACTTGGCAGCCGCCGGAAACGTCAAACCAAACCTCGCCGTCCTCGTTGTCTATGAGCAAGTTCTTAGACAAATCGGTGCCGCCGTTGGTAGCATAAATGACCATTGTGGACGGTTTGACCGCGTCGTTTATAAACCCTGTCGTTTGATTATTGGACAAATCCCTGACGTCATAGTTTTGAATGGGATTGGTAGTAAGCGTAAAGTACTTATTGGGGTACTGTACTCTGGGCGAGCTGTTGATTACGTCTATTTCCACACGTATCTTTTGAATACCGTACGAATCGCCAGTTGCGTTTGCGCCCGTGCGGTCACGCACAGTAAACTCTATTACTGCGGGCGAGCCGCTTGCAGTACGTTTGGTTGCCGTGATGATTGCGTAATCCAAGTTATAGCTTGCAGCACTTGCAGCGCCTGCTGCCTTATAGGATATTTGCGTGCCGAACGCATACGTAACAAATTCGCTGCCCGCAACTACAGGAGCGGAGAAAGACGTCCTGTTTGCAGTGGAGGCATACGGATTGTACGAAAATCCGTCAAGGTTGGCGCTGGCGCCGTCGATTGAACGAGCAAAGTACAGCCTGTCTAACCAAGTCGAGCCGCTCGCAGTTGTGCCGAACCTGTTGTTGGTCGTTACCTTGCTAAACGTGCGCGTGCCCTGCAAAGCGCCTATCATGTTGAACAGGTTTGATGTATATGATGCGCCGGCATAGTTGTAGCCGTTGTTCGCAGTAGAGGTATTGGCCGATGTAGCAAGAGCCTCTATATTCGTTCCCGAGCCGTTATAACCGTCGCCCGCAACGTGCAATACGCCGCCGTTGTACGTGCCGCTTAGTCCGTTGAGCGTAAATCCGTTTTCAAGGTCATTTGCTCCGAGATAAGCAAGCATGTCACTGTCGGTCACCAAGTCGTAAGGCGTTATCAAAATGGTGGAATGTGCGGGTACGCGGTATTTGATTGTTGCCACGCCGTCACCCGTCGGTTTGGTATAGGTAGACTGAACGGTTACGCCGTTGGTGGTGTAATCGAGCTGTGCCACCTTGTTGCTATCCAAATATTCGGGCGCTTTGTTGCTTACGTTCACCGCAATATACGACGTGCAAGTCGCGTTTGCAGTGTCCTTCATATCGACCTTAAGGTGCAAGAATCTATTGTGCGTCCAGTTTTTGAGCGTAATCTTAAGACCTTGAACTTTTACGCACGCAGTACCGCCCAAGTCGGACAATGTTACCGTACTGTTTGCCGGCACAGCTACACGCCCGCCGAAATACGACTGCGGGATATAAATATCTATAAACTCTACAGTGCAATAATAGCTTATTTCGGGTATGGAGTTTTGTATTTCGGTAATTGACGACTTGATTGTTACAAGCTCGTTAAGCTTACCGATAGACGTCTGCCCTGCCGTCGTCAAGCTTTGACCGTTGAGCATATTGGCTGTATAGTAGTTGTCGGCGTCCGCGGCAAGCGGTCTTAAGCCGGACGAAGTATATTGGTTGTTAGCATTCTTATAGAAACCTATGGGATTGATTTGCTGGTTGATTGTTATACCCATAGGTGTAAAGTAGAACGTGTCGCCCTCGTCGCCGTTGGCAGTAGGCATTTCACTCGCGCCCGCGCCGTTGCGTTCGCGGTCGATCGTATTGGGTGCACGGTTGGTTACTTGTATACCGAGCGGCAACCAAATACCGCTATCGGACGTATCGTTTTTGTCCTGAACACGCAACAGTATGTAGAAATGTCCTGCATTTGCTACGCTCGCCGTGGTGGTGGGGCTGGTCGTCGTGCCGCCCGTAATCGCCGATTGCGACGTACGGTTTGTATTGTACATTGAATATGTGGCGCGCAATCCCGTAATGGTAAGCGTGTCGTTGCTGAACGAATACTGAATATACGCTTTGTCGGTATTTGCCGAGCCGTTGCTTATATACCAGCTTTCAAAACCCGTTTTGTAGGCGTCGCCTTTCAACTGTCCCGTGGTAAGGACGTCGGCGAATTTATCCGTCGGGGTCGTGGTGGCGAGCACGTTAAAGTACGATTTGTTGCTATTTTTGGAGTTTTGCGTAGTTTGGAACTCGCCGTACTTGTTTACCTGAACAAACTCATGCGTAGGCACTATAACCTCGCGGATAGTATGCGAGGTGCTGGTGATATTGCTGTTTGCACAGTCAATATCCTTGTAAAATTGATTAAGCGTAACCGACGTAGACGCAAGCGTGCCGAGAGTAACTACCGGACCGCTTGCCAAATCATTGCGAATTACTGGACGAGTGTTGTCCATTTTGAACACAATGTCCACTGTAATAGCAGTTTTGCCGCCCGCATTGGTGGACGTATTTGCCTCTACATTGCTAAGACCGAGTGCAGTAACGGGCGTCTTTTCCACCTCGTACACAGTTACGGTAAATACCTGATACGCGGGATCGGGCGTTACGCACTCAAAAGTAAGCGTATCATACGCATAAGCGAGCTTGGATTTTGCCGCATTGTACGCATTGGTACCTGCGGGAGTGGCGTCGTACTCCGAAATCTTGTACTTTCTCGCAGTACCGGAAATCGCCGATACACTGCTGCACGACGCTACTATTTTGTCAAGACTGTTGCTGAAACCCTTGATAAGATCTGACGCGTTGATTTTGACCGGCTCGCCCATTCTAAGCGGCTGATCGAATATTGCCGTATACCTATTGACGCCAAGCGGATTATAGATATTTGTCGTATCGATACCGCTGTTTACAGGCGCAGTTGCCGTTTTGGACAAACCGAAATACAGCTTATGTCCGCCCGCACTGGTAGCCGTAATAACGTCCGCCGCGGCGTTTGTGCGTTGGGTAATTGTATTTGCCGGCACGGTAACCGTGAACGGAATAACTGCAAATGCGCGCGACGCCGTTCCCGATCCGAAGTTGTCACGTATCTTTACGTACAGCGTAATCGTTCCGTTTGTGGTGCAGCCGTCATACCCTGCGCGCGGGTACTTTTTGATTTTGGTAATGGTAAGAGTGGTGTAGGGAGATCCGCCCCACGTCCAGTCAAAGTATTCGCTTGCCGTCTTGCTGCATGCCGAATTTACATATAATCTGTCATTAGCAGTTGTGGTAAACGTATCGTAAGCGCCGGAAGTGCCGTTTGTAAAGTATACGTTGCTTGCACTGCCGCCCGAAATGTTAGCATAGTCGCTGTCGGACGCCAAAGTGCTGGCAAGGATAGATTGACTCATTGTGCTGCCGGTACGAACGGGCAATGTTATAGACGCATTTCTGGACACAGGCGCTTGGTTTACGCTGATTGCAGTAATTCTTGCATGTCCGTTGCCTGTAGCACTGGCATTGCCGTAACCGCTGCTTGTGCTGGTAAATGAACCGCTGATATAGTTAGAACCGCAATAGCTGCTGATGGGGTCGTCGCCGTGCCTGACCGCGCCGCCGTAGTAGCCGCCGCCACCGCCACCCTCGTCGTTTGTCCAGCTGGAGCTGGAGCCGTGCTTGGGAGAGGTATCGCCGTTTCCGCCGTAATAAAGAGTGCCGCTGGAAACATGGGTTTGGGTATAGCTGGTAGAATTGCCGCCACCGCCGCCCGCAGCAACGATTATGCGGTTGTTGATGCTGGTGGACGTTCTGATGTCGGTAGCGCCGCCGCCGCCCGAGCCTGCCCTACCGGTGCCCTGACCGCCGCCGTTGTAGCCTCCGGCTTTAACGGTATAGTTGGAGCCGTCGATACTACCTGTACCGCCAGCACCCGTGCCGCCGCAATATATATATATGGTTGTATCGGCCGTGTATGTAATTTGACCGCTCACATAACCGCCCTTACCGCCGGTCGCATTGCCGGTGTTTGCGGCATAGCTGCCGTTATATCCGCCCTGCGCGCCCCACAGCTCGAACTTGTACGTGCCACGCGGAAGTATAACCGAACGATATCCGCCGCTATACGTATAATCAACATAGTTGCCGTTGGTGAAACTACCGTTGCTTATGTACGTCTTTAAAGTACTACCTGTCAGGTTGCTGTAGTTCGCCGAGGTCGATACACCCGCCGAATCCACACTGTCCACACTCACCTTTTTGGACGAGTCCAAGGTAAGTGCGCACGTAACGGC
>CAMWLQ010000028.1 GCA_947175195.1 uncultured Clostridia bacterium
TGTGCGCGGCGGTATCAACGCTTGTTCAAACGGCGTACCTTGCAATATCGGATATATATGGCGACGTCGCTTACAAAAAGAGCGACGACGGACTGTTCGAGTTTAACGTTCCCGACGGTCACGACGCCGATGTAATAATCCGAGCAATGTACTTGGGACTACAAGATTTATCGAGCGGGTATCCGCAAAATCTCAAATTGGAGGAAACGTAAAATGTTTATAGATATTCAGTTGTTCGCTCACAAAAAGGGCGGCGGTTCGACTAAAAACGGCAGAGACAGTAACGCGCAGCGCCTCGGCGTTAAGCGTGCGGACGGTCAGTTTGTGCTTGCGGGCAATATTCTTATTCGTCAGCGCGGCACGAAAGTTCATCCCGGCGAGAACGTAGGTCGCGGCGGCGACGATACTTTGTTCGCGCTTGTGGACGGCAAAGTCAAGTTTGAAAACAAGGGCGACCGCAAGCAGGTAAGCGTTTATCCGGTTGCCGCGGCTAAGTAATATTCGCCGTCAAACAACAATACTAATATTTAAGACTCAACTATGTCAAAGGGGGCGAAAAAAGCCCCTTTTTCATATAAATCACAACAAGGTATTTGATTTATGTACAAAACCGAAGCAAACAGAATAATAGTGGACGGTGCCGATATAGACGTCAAAGCCACCATAGAATGTGGTCAGTTTTTTCGTTACGAAAAAACGGCGGACGGATATATCATTAAATCGGGTCCGTATACTTGTGACGTTTGTTCGCTCGGTGACGCGGTCATCATTAATACAACTGCCGTAGATTACTTTGTCAACTTCTTTAATCTCGATCGTGACGTTCTCCGAGCTAAACGCGAGCTCAGCCGTTTTCCCGAGCTTGCTCCCGCGCTTGAATGTTGCGGCGCGTTGCGCATACTTCACCAGCCGTTGTTCGAAACTATAATTTCGTTTATAATTTCGGCAAACAACAATATCCCGCGCATAAAAACCATTATAGGCAGGATTTGTGCGGAGTTCGGCGACAAATTTCCCACGCCCGAACAGCTTGCGGGTATCAACCGCCGCAGGCTGGACGCTATGGGCTGCGGATATAGATCGCAATACATAGCGGACACGGCAAAGATTTGTGCGGAAACCGATTTGCTTAACAGGCTGTACGCAGCAAACACCGTGGACGCGCAAAAAATGCTCAAAACTCTACCGGGCGTAGGGCAAAAGGTAGCCGACTGTGTTTCGTTGTTCGCGCTCGGCAGGCTGGAGGTTTTCCCCATAGACACTTGGATGTTCAAGACCCAGCGTGTTGGAATGGAAACGGAGTCGCAGTCGCGCACGCGCTTGATGGCGCGGTACGGTGCGTATGCCGGATATGTCCAGCAGCTGTTGTTCTATTATAACGCCGTACTCAAAAGAGGTGTGGTGTAATGACGCTTGCTCAAAGCTTTGTAGAACTGTTCACCACAATCGACATGGTGTCGGTGTGCTTGTGGATTACGGGTTTTATACTGTTTTGCATAGAGTTTTTCCAGCCCATGCATGGCGTTGCGTACGTACTGGGCGTGTCGCTGATTGGCGGCGCGTTTTGCGTGCGCATGGTATACGGCTCGGCGGGCGAGGCGTTCGTGTTTGTGCTTTTGACCTCGGTACTGCTTTTTGCCGTGCACTGCGTATCGCTTATTACGCAAAAGCGCGATTGGCTAAAGGTTGCGCGCATGGAAAAGGCAGGTGAGCGTTCGCGCAAGTACGGCGGACTTATAGACAGTGTGGGCGTGGCAAATACTCCTATCGATTTGACGGGCAACGCTACTATCAACGACGTCAACCTTGTTGTGTGCAGCTTTACGCCGATTATGCAAGGCGAGCGCGTCAAAATAACCAAAATCACGCAGGACAAAATCATCGTCGAAAAAGTTGACGACGATAATTAGCAAGCTAAATCGTTCTACCGTGCCGACAAAAGTCATAGTATAGAACACTATGAGTTTTATCGAGCAAGCGGCAAAAATATTTTCAAATACACCGGAATATAAATTCCAAGCTGTAATATTCGGGCGCGACGCTTTTTACATAGAAGGCGCGCGCCCTATTAAAATTGACGAAAAAGAAATGATATTCAAAATCCCGTCCGGGCTTATTACCGTGGCGGGCGAAAATCTGGCGGTAAAAGAACTGTCGGATGATTGCGCGGCGATAGTGGGAAAAGTTTGTTCGTACACGGTGACCGATTTATGAAAAACAAATCGGTTAAGCCGCAACATGACGTAAACAAGGCGAGCAAAAAAGCCGAGGCGGAAAGGCTGCGCCGTGCCAACAGGGCTGAGGCGGAAAGGCTACGCCGCGATAAAAAGGTCGCAAATGCAAACGCCAAGCGTCAAGCTGCAGCGCAAAAACAAGCGCAGCAGCGCGAGCGGCAACGCATTAAAGAAACAGTTCGGCAAGAAAAGGCGAAAATCGCGGCGGAACGGCAAAAAAAGCGCGCCGCTGTGTATGCCAAATTCAGGGTTAAGCTCAAAAATAATAAGGCGGGGTTTGAGTACAACGGCTTTGGCTTGATCCCGCGCGCCGAGCTGGCTGTTAAGGGCGACAAAACGTCGGTGGTAACACGGCTTGCCGCAGCCGGCGTAAAGGTGACGGATATACGCTTTTCGGACGGTGAAACGCTGTTCAAAATACGAAAAAAAGACTTGCGCAAAGCTGTTGCTATTTTGAGTGAAATGTGCTATACTCATAGAATAAATGCGACGTACGGCATAGCGCAAAGACTGGCGTTTTCGGTCGCGCGCATTGGCTTGATTGCGGGCGCGGCGTTGTCCGTAATCGGCTTGAACATTTCATACGGATATATTTGGCGAGTGCAAATCACGGGCAACGGCAAGCTGTCCGCGGCGGCTATAGAAAGCAAGCTAAAGCGTGACGGCATCTCCGTCGGCTGTAAAAAGTCGGACGCACTTACCTCAAAAGTGGCTGCTGTTTTGGGCGGTATGGACGGCATATCGGACGCGTCGTGCGAGATAATAGGTACAACGCTGCACGTGCACGTGCTGGAATCGACCGAAAGTACGTCGCTGATGCGTTACGGCGAGTATACGTCGGAATACGACGCTACAGTCACGAGGATAGTAATGCGCAGCGGTACCGCCAAGGTCAAGCGCGGCGATGCGGTCAAGCGCGGCGACGTGCTTGCAAACGGCGAGATGTATTCCACGACGGGCGAGTTGATGTATACAGGCGATTGCGATTGCGATATTTATGGCAAGGTCGCGATTACGGTTACGGCGCAAATCCCTATGACTGCGGTGGAGTACAGGCGCACGGGCAGGACGGCGGTAAAAACCGTATACACGCTGTTCGGCAAGAAAATGGGCGGCGGTAAACCGCCGTACAAGTCCTACGAGCTTTCGTCGCACACCTCGCGTTACGACGTGCTTGTTCCGCTGTATGTAACTACTTACACGTACCGCGAAACGGCGGCGGTGGAATACGAGCGCGACATAGAGGAAGTGGCGGAGGAGTTTGCAAAAGCCAAGATAGAAAGTATGCGGTTTGACGGAGAGTTCGACTATTCATACAACGTGGAGCAATCGATGTCAGGGCTGTATTCGGTACATTTATTCATAACGGGAGAAACGGTCATTTCAAGAGGGCGGCAAGTGCCCGACCAAGAGCAAAATAATACGGAGTAATAAGTTTGACTAAATCGTTTAAAAACGACGAAATCCGCGCTGTGTTCGGCGCGTACGACGCCAATATAAAAGCACTGGAATCGTTAATCAATGTGACGGTTCGTACTACGTGTGACGGCGTGGAGATTTCGGGCAACGTCGCCGATGCCGAAATGGCTGGACTGTTGTTGGACAAGCTGTGTCTTGCGGTGCGTCGCGGCGAAAACATAGACCCCGACAAAGTCAAACAGTATTACGATATTCTATCCGCCGACCCGTCGAGCTTGGACAACATAACTTCGCAGGCGGTGTGCGTAAACGCGCATTGGCAAAAGATTTACGCCAAAACGTTGCGCCAAAAAAAGTTTATCGACGCGGTAAACAACAATCTTTTGACTTTTGCAATAGGTCCGGCGGGAACGGGCAAAACGTATCTTGCCGTTGCAATGGCGGCAAACGCCGTTAAAAAAGGCTTGGTCGATAGAATTATTCTCACGCGCCCGGCGATAGAGGCGGGCGAAAAGCTCGGGTTTTTGCCGGGCGATCTTCAAATGAAAGTCGACCCGTACTTAAAGCCGTTGTACGACGCGCTTATGGAAATGTTCGGCGACGACTATAACAAGCTTATAGAGCGCGGCACGGTGGAGATTGCGCCGCTCGCATATATGCGCGGCAGGACGCTGTCGCACGCATTTATCATACTCGACGAGGCGCAAAACACCACGCCCGAACAAATGAAGATGTTTTTGACTCGGTTCGGCGAGGGCAGCCGCGTTATTGTTACGGGCGACGTAACGCAAATAGACATTCGCGGCGAGAAATCGGGACTTGTGGACGCGGAAGACGTTCTTAAGGATGTGGACGGCATTGCGTTTGTTCATCTTTCGGATGACGACGTTGTGCGCCACGGGCTGGTAATGAAAATAGTAAAAGCATACAATAAACATTCGCAAAGGAGAAATCACAGTGGAAACGGAAAAACCGAGTAAAAATATATCGTACAAACCGCCGCAAAGCGCGTACTGGTGGACTGCGGGTATATTTGCCATCGTTTATGCGATAATCTACATATCGCTGGTGGTGTTTGTTCACTTTGTCGCAACCGGCTCGGGTATACTCGGACTTAATGATTCGCAGGCATACGCTTTGTACGCGTTTGTGTTTTTGTTCGTTATTATTGCGCTGTATATTTATATCATAGTGTCGCGTGCGGAATTGTTGTTCTCGCTCAAACGCATAGGCGCTATGATGACGCTGTTCACATTTGTCGTTGTCGTAAACATTGTGCTTTTGTCGTTTAGCGCGTACCTCATTTGCGTTGCGCTCACCGCGATGTTGATATTGCCGTTTTCCAAAAAACGCGACGCGTTTGTGCTGAATATTTTCTCTTGCCTTGTCACGCTGTTCGTGTTGGTGGCAACGCTCGAGCACGGCGACTTTCCCGCGGTTGCGTTCACTTTGATAGCTGGGCTTATAGGCGGCGCGGTCGCAACGTACAGCTTTCCGTCAAGCATGACGCGCATCATGTCGTTGCTGCGCACGTTCGTTACGGGTTGCGTAATCATAGTTGTGTACTTTGTATTGCTGTCAACGTACCGACTGAACATGACGCCGTTTGTAAATAACATAATGTATATAGGCTTGTCGGTGGCGGGCGAGTTCTTGCTCACTGCCGTTATCGTGCCGCTTGTGGAATGGATATTCAATCTTACCAGCGACTTTAAGCTTATGGAACTTATCAACCACAAAGCGCCGCTTATCCGCAGGCTGAGCACGGAGGCACCCGGTACGTTCAATCACTGCCTTGCCGTTGCCAACTTTGCCGAAATTTGTGCGGACGCGATAGGCGAGGATCCGTACCTTGCAAGGGCATGCGCATACTATCACGACGTGGGTAAGCTGGGCAATGTGGAATACTTTACCGAAAACCAAGCGGGCTACAACCCTCACGACGAGATTTTGCCCGAGGTGTCGGCGGAGATTATTCGCAAGCACACCGTGGACGGTTACGAGCTGTGCAAGCAGCACCGCATACCGGAAGAGGTCGCACGCATCACTATAGAGCATCACGGCACGCTGCCTATTATGTATTTCTACAAAAAGGCGACGTCGCTCACCGACGGCGAAGTGGATATGGACGAATACCGTTATTACGGCGAAATCCCTACGGGCAAGATGGGCGCTATAATAATGATTTGCGATTCCGCTGAGGCAGCCATCCGCGCTATGGACAACCCTACGGGCGACAAGGTGGACAAGCTGCTCAAGGGTATGATAGACGATCGACTCAAACAGGGGCAGTTCGATAACTGCGCAATCACAATGAAGGACTTAACCGCCATTCGGCTTGCCATAGTCGGCGCGTACGGCGGACTGTTCCACAAACGCATAAAATACAACATAAATCGAGACGGAATAAATGTTTAGGCTTACGGGTGACGTGCAAGCGGGCTTTGCTCGGCTTGCGGGAATAATATTCAATATGCTCAACCTCAAGGGCGATGCGGCGGTAGATATAACCGTCGTCAACGACGAGCAAATGCAAGAGCTTAATAAATCGACGCGCGGTATAGACAAAACGACCGATGTGCTCAGCTATCCCGCGCTCGACAAGATTACCGATTTTACGCAAAAAAACTATCCCACCGATTACGACGGTATGCTTAAAGCTGTCGTATTGGGCGATATTGCAATAAACACCGACGCCGCCGCGCGGCAGGCGGAGGAGTACGGCACGGGCGAACGCGAGATTAACTATTTGTTCGTTCACGGTATGTTGCACTTGCTCGGCTACGACCATATCGAGCAAGCGGACAAGGACAAGATGCGCGAGGTTGAGGAAAAGGTCCTTGCCGAAACGGACAAATCGGTTGTTGTTGCCGTTGTCGGTAGACCTAATGCGGGCAAATCGTCTATAGTCAACGCCATAGTGGGCGAAAAGGTGTCTATTGTTTCGCCCAAGCCGCAAACTACGCGCGACAGGATTACGGGTATTTGCACGGAAGGCGCACGGCAAATAGTGTTTTTGGACACCCCCGGGATGTTCAAACCGCGCACCAAGCTGGACGAGCATATGGACAAGAGCATAAAAAGCTCACTGGGCGGTGATGCGGACGTCGTGCTTGTAGTGCTGGATAGCACGAAGGGCATAACCGACGCTGATGAAAAACTGATTATCGAGCGGTTGAAAACGCGCGCGCCGTTGTACGTCGCGGTAAACAAAACCGACCTAAAAGGGTATGACGGAATTTATCCGATATTGGAAAAGCTCAATCCGCTCATGTCGCGCAAGGAAGGGCGTTCAATCAAGGACGTAATCCCCACAAGCTGCAGGACGGGTCGCAATATAGACGTGCTGAAAGCGGCGTTGTTTTCCGAATGTAAGGACGGCGGGTTTTTGTTCCCGCCTGACGAGTACACCGACCGCCCGATTAAATTCTTGATAGGTGAGGCTGTGCGCGAAAAGGCGTTGCTGTTTTTGCAGGATGAAATCCCTCACGGCGTCGGCGTAAGCGTGCGCAGCGTGCAGGAGGATGACGAGCCGGTCAAAATATCATGCGACGTAATCGTTGACAAGCAGTCGCACAAGCAAATAGTGATAGGCGACGGCGGAGAAATGATAAAGCGCATAGGCGCCTCGGCAAGGCGTGATATAGAAAAAATGCTGGATTGCAAGGTGTATTTGGAGCTGTTCGTCAAGGTCCGTCCGGGCTGGCGCGATAGGTCGGATATACTCAAAGACATTGGCTATTGATAGAAAATATAATCAGCGAATATTTTTTCTCGCCGAACTGTAAACTAAAATAAATACGTTTTTAGGAGGCAGTTATGACGGGCGAGGAGAGAATGTTTTGGGAATTGTTTTGCGCCACGGGCGCGCCGCAGTACTATTCTATGTACGTAAAAGCGCGTGACGAGCGTTGGCAAAATTCGGATAAATAACTGTACGGGTGTTCCCCAAGCAAAACACCCGTAAGAGGTGGAGATGGTCGATTTTACCGACAAGTGCGTGGTGCTCAAAACGAGCGACTACCGCGACAACGATAGGCTTGCCAAGGTTTTGACGGCGGAGCACGGGCTTGTTACCGTTAAGCTTACGGGCGTAAAAAAAGCCAAGGCAAAGTTAAAGCCGTTCGCGCAGGAATTTTCGGTATTCGATACACGTCTTACGGGCAAGGGCGCATTTTTGACGCCAATCGAACCGTTGCTCATACGTGACGGTTTTTCGCTTTGCACCGACCTAAAGGTTTTTACTGCGGCGTCGGTGGCGGCGGAGGCGACGGTATCGTCCATTTGCGACGACGAGGCTCACGCCGAATTATTTTTGGAATTTTTAAAGCTGATATACAACTTAAAGCCCGATTGCAATCCGTACTACCAAGCGGCGGTATATATGCTACGGCTAATGGAGCTGTCTGGATTTTTCAAGGCGTATGCGTACAGCGACCAACCGCAAACGCCCATACAAATGTTGGGCTACGCGCAAAAAACGGGGTATAGGTTGTCGGATGATAACGACTTATCCCGCCGCGCGTTAAAGTACATATGCGCCGAATTTGAGCGCAATTTCGATACAGGACTTAAAAGCGTCGATTCAATCGACTTGTACGCATAATAATCAAAAGCTATAAAAAAATCATAAAATCGAGTAAACCCCGTAAAATCGCTTGCCTTTTTATGGGGTTTTTGGTAAAATATGCAGTGGAAAAAATCTACTTTTAAGGAGAACAAAATAATGGCAAAAAAATATTGCTATCTCTTTACCGAAGGTAACGCCAAAATGCGCGATCTTCTCGGCGGCAAGGGTGCCAACCTTGCGGAAATGACCAATATCGGTCTTCCCGTTCCTCAGGGCTTTACAATCTCTACCGAGGCTTGCACTCAGTACTACGAGGACGGTCGCCAAATCAACGCCGACATCCAAAAGGAAATAATGTCCTATATCGACAAGATGGAGCAAATTTGCGGCAAAAAGTTCGGCGACAAGGAGAATCCTTTGCTTGTTTCCGTACGTAGCGGCGCACGTGCATCCATGCCCGGTATGATGGATACCATTCTTAACCTCGGTCTTAACGAAACCGTTGTCAATACAATAGCGACTAAGTCGAACAATCCCCGTTGGGCTTGGGACTGCTACCGCCGCTTTATCCAGATGTTCTCGGACGTCGTTATGGAGGTCGGCAAAAAGTACTTTGAAAAACTCATCGACGAGATGAAGGAAAAGAAGGGCGTAACGCAGGACGTAGATCTTACCGCCGACGACCTTAAAGCGCTTGCTATGCAGTTCAAAGCCGAGTACAAAAAGCAGCTTGGCAAAGATTTCCCCGACGATCCGAAGGAACAGCTTTTCGAGGCTATCAAAGCCGTTTTCCGTTCCTGGGACAACCCCCGTGCCAACATCTACCGTATGGACCACGACATTCCGTACTCTTGGGGTACTGCCGTAAACGTACAAATGATGGCGTTCGGCAACATGGGCGACAACTGTGGCACAGGCGTTGCGTTCACGCGTAACCCCGCGACGGGCGAAAAGGGTCTTATGGGCGAGTTCCTTACCAACGCTCAGGGCGAGGACGTTGTTGCAGGCGTTCGCACTCCCATGCCTATCGCGAAAATGGCGGAAATATTCCCCAAAGTTTACGAGCAGTTCCAAGAAGTTTGCAAGACGCTTGAAAACCACTATC
>CAMWLQ010000029.1 GCA_947175195.1 uncultured Clostridia bacterium
CGTTGGCGGAGGCGGAGGGATTCGAACCCCCGTGACGTTGCCGCCAAACGGTTTTCAAGACCGCCTCGTTATGACCGCTTCGATACGCCTCCGAATATTAACAACAGCTTTATTATATAGTATGCAGGGGAAAAAGTAAAGCGTTTTGCGCAATTCGTTGACATTCCGCCGATCGGGTGGTATCATTCAAAGAAATATTGGTTAATTATTTCCGATATTCGGGAGGCGGTTATGGAGCAAAATAAAAAGTCATTGGATATAAACACCGTTATTTTGGCGGCCAATCTTGCTTTTGTGTTGTTTATATCGATATTCAACGGTGTGTACATTCGTTACGGCGCGTTTTCGATCAAGGTGGTTACAAGCCTTATGTTCGCGCTTATGGGCGGAGTCAACCTTGTTTATCTTATTTTGACCAAGCATGATAATTTTAAATTTCCCTCGATAATGGTAGCGGGGCTGTTTCTTGCTATGCTCGGCGACGTTATACTGGAAATACACTTTATAGCCGGCGCGGTGCTGTTTGCAATCGGGCATATACTGTTTTTTGTATCGTACTGCTTTTTGCGCAAGTTTACCTTTGTCGACTTTTTGTTCGGCGCGTTTATAGCGTTCCTGGCGGTGCTGTTCATAACGCTTGCGCCCATATTCGACTTTTCGGACGACATAGCAATGGAAATAGTGTGCATTGTCTACGCGGTCGTCATTTCCATGATGGTTGGCAAGGCGGTATGCAACTTTGCAGTGGAGCGGTCATGGCTGACGTTTATTATTATGATCGGCAGTCTGCTGTTTTTCTTTTCCGACCTCATGCTGTTGCTCAACGTGTTTTCCACAATCGAAAAATACGTGGGCGCGCTGTGCCTTGCAACGTATTATCCCGCCGAATGTCTTTTGGCGTTTTCGGTGTTCCTTGCAAAACGTGATGCGGAATTAAAAATATAGCCTTCCCCACAGTGAAGGTAAATGCAGTTGAGACTGCTCACTCCGCTCGTAGTGACAAAATTATAAAGCATGCCGACCCCACTTCTTTTCCAAAAGAGGCGGGGTTATTTCGAGGAGTAAACTTGCCCGCTTGCGGTAGCAAATTTGCGACGACGACAAATTGGGTGTAATGCCCACGCAGCACGCAATACCATGGCGCGCCATGGTGGTATAACACCTAATTTATTGACTTTGCGGCGTGTATATGTTACAATATAAACAGAGGTTATCATGTCAGAGGAGAAAAAGGCGGCGGCAACGCGTTACCACCGCAAAGCGTTATTAGAGGTCGCCGACCGTTTGCTCACCGAGCGCGGTTACGACGGAATGAATATGAATTTACTCGCCAAGGAGGCAAAGTATTCCAAGGCGACGGTATACGTATACTTTTCGAGCAAGGACGAGATTGTGCGCATGTTGAGCATAGATCGGCTGGAGCTTTTGCGGCAGGAAATAGGCGTAATACTCAAGAACAACGCCGACCGTGACGAAAAGCTCGCTGCGGTGCGTTATGCGTTTGACGAGTTTGCGGCGGAGGACAAAGTGTACTTCGACTTTATAACCGACTCGGTGTACGCCATGCCGATTTCCAACGCGACGGACAGCGAGCGGCAGCTTTCCGAGCTTATCGACGGAATACTCTACGATCTTACGGCGTTAATGCCAATGCCCGAATTAAAGCAACGCTGGTACGCATATTACGGAGAGTACCGCACATCGAAAATGTTCAGAGGCGGGATCGAATGAAAAAACGCGATAAAGCCGATTCGACTATCGCTCCGACCGCGAGCGAGCATCTTATAGAATTCAAAAACGTCAGCAAGATTTACAAGCTGGGCGAGGTAGAGATACCCGCGCTTAACGGCGTGGACTTTACTGTGGAGCGCGGCGAGTTTGTCGTTGTGCTCGGCGCGTCGGGCGCGGGCAAGTCCACGGTACTGAACATTCTCGGCGGCATGGACACCGCGACGGGCGGCAACGTGATTGTTGACGGCGAGGATATAACCGAATACAAGCAAAAACAGCTCACGCTTTTTCGGCGCAAAAAGGTCGGGTTTGTGTTCCAGTTCTATAATCTTATTGCAAACCTTAACGCTTTGGAAAACGTTGAGTTTGCCGCGTCGGTGGTGGACGACCACCTCGACCCCGCCGAAACACTCGAGCGCGTGGGGCTATCCGAGCGTGCAAAAAACTTTCCAAGCCAGCTTTCGGGCGGGGAGCAGCAGCGCGTGGCGATAGCGCGCGCGGTTGCAAAGAATCCGTTGTTGTTGCTGTGCGACGAGCCTACGGGCGCGCTCGACTACAAGACCGGAAAAATGGTTTTGCAGCTGCTCGAGGACATCAACCGCAAGTACGACAAAACGGTTATCCTGATTACGCACAACAGCGCGATAGCGCCGATGGCGGACAAGGTTATACATATGCGCAGCGGCAAGGTGGAAAAAGTGGAATACAACGCCGAGCGCGTGCCGATAGAAAGCATTGAGTGGTAGAAATTAATTCGGAATTAAGAATTAGTAATAATGTTGAGACTCCTCGCTGCGTTCGGAGTGACAAAAAATAATTATATCCGCTGACAAAGGAGTTATTGTATTAAATACATACTACTGAAAACGTTCCGCGACATACGCGAAACCATAGGCAGTTTTATTTCGATTGTTGCGGTAATAATAATCGGCTGTTTCTTTTTTGCCGGAATTACGGCGGGCGCGAACGCCGTTACCGATCAGGTGGACGATTACGCCAAGTCGCAGCATTACGCCACGGCATACGCGGAATACATGTATGTGAACTCGCCGGCGGTTGACGAGATAGCAAAGGACGGCGGCGTAAAGGTTGCGGCGGGCTACAATACGTTTTACACGCAAACCCGAATAAGCGGTATTCGCCGCGACGTGACCGTAACGACGCTTACGGACGGCATCGATTTGCCGTACATGATTTCGGGCAAGCTCCCGACCGCGGGTGCTAATGAAATCATTATCGACCAAGTGGCGGCGGACAAGCTTGGCGTTAAAGTGGGCGACAAGCTGTCGTTCGATATTGCCACCGTATCAAAGATAACGCTTACCATGAGCATACAGGGCTCGGGCGAGCAAACGCCGCAGTACGAGCTTGATTACGAGCCTATCCACTATGACTTTACGGTCAGCGGCATTTATCATTCGCCCGACGTAATATATAAGGTAAATATGCGCAACACCTCGGCACTGCCCGACGAGTTTATAGCGGCGCAAGTAAATTACGGCGATATTGAATTGTTTACCGACGGGGCAACGCTTGTACTGCCGTTTGCAGGCGGCGCGCAAACAATAGCGATTTCCGACATAGCCTCAACGGTGCAGGTATATAACGGCATAAAGGTTATTGCGGGCGGCAAGGTCGATTACGAAAAGCTGTTCGGCAGGTATTCGCTTTCGAGCGCCGAGGACGTTACGGGAATGCTCATGCAGCCCAACAAGGCGGCAGGGCTGTTTATGTACGCGCTGGAGCGGGACAGCTTTCCCGCAGTGGTGGCGTTCGACAGCATACACGACACAATCACCGCGCTTGCGGCGGTGCTGCCAATCATGTTCTTTGCCGTGGCGGCGGCGATAACCGTTATTTCGCTGTCCAAAACGGTGGACAACCAGCGCACGCAAATAGGCGTTATTCAGGCGTTGGGCGTCAGCAAGGGCAGTGTGTATTTTTCGTATATATTCTATGCGCTGTTCGCGTGCTTGATAGGCGGCACGGTGGGCGGACTGCTCGGCATATTTATCATACCGTATTTGATAGACTTTTTGTACGCGCGGCAGTTTTGCATGCCGCCCACGCCCTCGCACGTCAGCCCGCTGTTTTTGATACTCGGCATTGTCGTGGCGGCGGCGCTCGCGTGTCTTGCGGCGTTCATATCATGCCACCGCACGCTCAAAGTCAACCCCGCGCAGGCGATGCGTCCCAAACCGCCCAAAAAGACCAAGCGCATACTCGCCGAACGCTGGACGGGGCTGTGGAAAAGACTTGGTTTCGGCGCAAAAATGAATTTGCGCAATATGTTTTTGCACAAGATTCGCATGCTATTGTCGTCCGTCGGCATAATCGGGTGCTTGGCGTTGCTTATCGGGCTTATCGGGCTCAAAGACAATATGGACTTTTCGTTCGACCGCTATGACGCGTCATGCGGCTACGACTTGACTTTGGTCGTGGAGGCGCCCGTCGATTTGCGCACGTTCGACTTTGACGAAATCTCCGACCAAAATGGCGCGGAGTATATGGATAAGCTCACGTTTGCGCCCGACTTTTCGGGACGGTTTTCGTACAAGGGCAAGACGGCGGACATGACGGTTATGGCGTTGCCGACTACCGCGCAAGCGGGTGAGTATAAGTACGCCGACTATGGTTGCGTAAGACTGTTTTCCGATTTGAGCGGAAAGAAACGGCTCGATATAAAGGACGATACTTTTGCCATTCCCACTGCGCTTGCCGACGAGCTCGGAGTCAAAAAGGGCAATACCGTCACGGTCAGCGGGTACTCGCTGGACAATCGCGCAATCGAGTTCGACGTAAAAATTACCGATATAATCTACGAATATTTTGAGCAAAAAGTTTATTGCAGTTACGGCATATTCGATAACTACGGCGTGGGACTGTACGCCGACACCGCATACGTAAGGGTAAAGAGCGGCACTTCGCTCAATACGGCGACTGCGGCGCTTGCGGGGTACGACGAGGTGCGCGACGTGCGGACTTTTGCCGATACCTACGGCGCGCTCAAGGACAAAATGGCAATGCTCGATTATGCGGTGGTACTGTTTGTGATAGGCGCGGCGGTGTTGGCGGTAGCGGTAATCTACAACATAACCGCGACCAACCTGAAAGAGCGCACAAGAGAAATCGCAACGCTAATGGTGCTTGGCTACAAGCCTAAGGAAACCGCGGCAATGGTACTGGTGGAAAATATGGTAATAACGCTTTTGGGCTGCTTGCTCGGCTTGCCGCTGGGGTACGGACTTATGGTGTGGCTGGTTGCGCTTGCCTCGTCGTTCAACGTGTTTATATCCGGATTTTTAAGCTGGTACGTGGCGATAGGCTGTATGCTTTTGACCTTTATATTCTCGCTGCTTGCGACGCTTATGTTCAATACTCGAATAAAAAACATTTCCATGGTCGAGGCGCTGAAGAGCGTAGAATAACAATAAACATGCTGAAAATATCTCACAAAAAATCCCTCGGCGCTCCGAGGGTTTTTTGTTTTGGTTAGTCGCCTATAACGAAGTGACTGCCCGAGTGACGCGTAGGGGGCATTCTGTTGCCCTTTTTAACGCGCACCGTGCCGAGAACCTTGCCCTTTTCCGAAACGATATTGTATTCGCCGGTCTTGGGCGCAATCTTGCCGGATGTCAGCTTTTCCATTGGTCATTTCCTCCTCTATTCTATTATGTCGAATTTTGGCGGAAATATTCTTTGTTAATTCGGAATGCGGAATTATTATAGGTAGCCGTATTTTTTGCGTTTGACGATAATGAACACGACGGAAATGATTAAGCACAGCAGCTCGGCAACAATAGTTGCGCTCCATATTCCGTTCAGTCCGAACATCAGCGGCATTACAAACACCGCTATCACTTGGAACACGAGCGTGCGCGCCATGGATATAACCGCCGATACAACGCCGTTGTTGAGCGCGGTAAAGAACGCGGACGCGAAAATGTTGAATCCGCTTATAAGGAAAGAGAACGAGAAGATTCGCAGCGCATTTGCCGACATAAATAGCAGCGCTTTATTCGAGTTTACAAAAATATAGGCGAGCGGAGTGGCAAGCGCTGCCGAAAGCGCTGTCATAACCACGGCGGCTATGGCGTAAAATATCAAGCTCTTTTTGAAGACGTTTTTAAGCTCGTCCGTATTGCTCGCGCCGTAGTGATAGCCGACGATGGGCGAGGTGGCGACCGAGTAACCCAAAAAGCACCCGATAAAAATAAACGACACGTACATTATAACGCCGTATGCCTCAACGCCTGCCTCGCCCACGTATTTAAGCAGTTGAAAGTTGTATATCATACTGACAAGCGAAACGGAAACGCTTGTCAAAAATTCGGACGAGCCGTTGGCACAGACCTTGCCTATTGTTTTGGGCGCAAAGCTCGGTTTGGCTATGTATAAATTTTTGCCTTTCTTGGAAATAAACCACACGAGCGGAACTATACCGCCCACACATTCGCCTATGAGCGTGGCGACCGCCGCGCCCGTTACGCCCCACTTGAACGCGTACATAAATACAAAGTCGCCAATCGCATTGGTCACGCCCGCGGCTACCGTTATGAACAGTCCGAGCTTGGGTTTGTCCGCCACTGCGAAAAAGTATTGAAAAAACGATTGAAGGGAGAACGGTATCAACCCGCAAGTCATTATCATTCCGTACAGCGAGCATAGCTTTGCCGTTTCGCCGCGCGCGCCGAGAAGGATAGATATTTGCGGCATAAACCAAACGCTTGCCATAGTTATAGCCGCGCCGATGCCCGTAACTATTATTATAAGTCCGGTAAATATCCGCCGCGCCGCGTCGTCCTTGCCCTCGCCGAACAGCTTGGCTATCAAGGCGCAGCCGCCGCTGCCCAAAAGCATACCCAGCGATCCCGCTATGTAGAAAATGGGCAAAAACAAATTGACCGCGGCAAACGCGCCGTCGCCCGCAAAATTGGACACGAAAAGACCGTCGACAATTCCGTACAATGATGTGAATATCACCATTATTATCGACGGCAGGGCAAACCGCAACAGCTTGCCGAACGTGAAGTGATCCGAAATGTGGATTTGCGCGGACATATACGCTCCCTACGTATTGCAACCTATTAATAGTGCGGCTAACGCCTAGATTTCTCCACTTCGTTCGCTGCGCTCACTTCGGTCGAAATGATGTGGATACAGGTTTGGCTTTTCCCATCACCCCGAGCGTAGTCGAGGGGTATAGGCGACCCGCCGCATAGTGGTTACGCTGTTTAATAATGGTTGCGTATTGCAAAAGAAAAAGCTCGGCAAATCATTAACCGAGCCCACTCGACATCTTATCAACTATTTCGGTTAGGACCGAAAGTTCTCCGATGACCGTCTATTGCGAACTGTATTGTATCACGCAAAAAACGTATTGTCAAACGAATATGCGCTTAGTTGTGCAAAAACCTGCGCATCTCGTCTATGTTCTTTTGCTCCACCCAAAGCAGGCGGTAGCCAATGTTAAGCACGTCGTTGTCTATATCGGCAAACTCCGACAGCTTGGATATGCTTTCCGTCACGCCCTTTGTCGTGCCGTCAATAATCATTTTGGCGACCTCGCTTTCGGGCGTTTCGTCGTTGATTTTAAAGTTGATCATCATGCTCGCCATGGTGCGCGCTATCTTGCCCACCGATTTGGGCTCTTCGCCGCGCTCCTCAAGCTTGCGCGTGATTTGTGCGCATACGTCCGAGTAGTCGAATATATCCTTTTCTACCGCCGTGCGCAGCTCCCCGGGACCGATGTTGTTGTTTACGTGTTCCAGCGTGTCCCTGCCCATTTGCGCGGCTTGGTGCAGCTGCTTTAAAAACTCCACCTCGCGCTCGATTTTGGTTTGCATTTCCTTGGTTTGCGTTTCCGTTGTTTCGGTTGTGTTCATAAGTAAAATACCTCCGCAATTAGCATGTGTAATTACGCAAGTATTATGCGTTGAATATTAAGTCCTCTCCTTAGGAGAGGGTGCCGCAGAGCGGCGTCGGTTTTAAAAAAACCGCAAAAGATAGCACCCGACCACGCAGCCCGTAATCGTGGCGACAAGCGCGACGGGAATGGCATAGCGTAGCCGCCGCACGTGCGACTGCGAAAAGTAAATGGTGGAAATGTAGAATATCGTTTCGCTCGACCCGTAAATTACCGACGCGCACCTGCCTATATAACTGTCCGGTCCGTAGTCGGCGTAAATGCCGTCGAGGATTGCAAGCGACCCCGCGCCCGACACGGGGCGGAGAAACATCAGCTCGGCAAGCTCTTTGGGCAAGCCCACTGCGCCGAGTACAGGCTCTAATGCGTTGGCAAGGTACGCCGACGCGCCCGACACGCGGAACGCCTCCACCGCCACCATGACGGCGAGCAGGTAGGGGAAAACGTTGATTGTAAGGTCAACCGCTTGCCGCGCTCCGTCTATAAATCCGCCGTAAGGCTCGCGGCGGCGCACGTACGACAGCAAAAGCACGGCAAGGAATATAACGGGAATTATGTACGCGCTCACGTCGCACCGCCTTTTGCACGCTTGGATTTCCGCACGCGTTTTTTATGCCGAGCGGGCGGCGATACCGAATAAAGCGGGAGCGGCGTCGCGGGGTTGTCCGTCGCGTTAGCTTTGGCGCGGCGTGACTTGCGGCGGGGGCGGTCGAATATTTTGGAACAAATTTTTACGCCGATTATGCCTATGGCGGTGGAAAGTACTGTGGCTACGAGCGAGGGGAAAAGGAAATCGGCGGGGTTAGCCGAGCCTGCGGTGGCGCGCATGCCGATAACGGTGGTGGGCAGCAGCTGCAGGCTGGTTGCGGATATAACCGTCAGCATAATCATATCGGTGGAGGCGCGCGGCGAGCCCGTGTCCATGCGGTTGATTGCGGAAATCGCCATGGGCGTGGCGGCGTTGCCCAACCCCAAAAGGTTGGCGGAAAAGTTCATAGTAATGTACTTGCGCGTTTCGGTATCGCAAGAGGGGAACAGCCGCGATATAACGGGACGGAGCAATTTTTCCAGCCCGCGCGATAAACCCAACCGCTCGATAAGCGAAAAGAATCCCAGCCAAAACGCGTACAGCGCAAGCAGGTTAAGCGACAGCTCCACCGCACCATGCGCGCCCGTAATCATGGAATTGACCGCGGCGGCGGGATCGGTAAATATCATCAGTCCCAGCGACGCGCTAAGCATAATCAGCCATATAATTGCCATGGTATAATGTATGGGCGCAAAATGCGGACAATGCCAAAATCCGCAGTTTATTTGCTTGACATAAATGCAATATCGTGTTAGAATTACATTACGCTGTGAGCGGCGGAATGCTGCTTGCGGTGATATATGGGCAATTAACTCAGCGGGAGAGTGCTACCTTCACATGGTAGAAGTCACAGGTTC
>CAMWLQ010000030.1 GCA_947175195.1 uncultured Clostridia bacterium
ATATAATGTTTCATACTAAACAAATAGAATGAAAAATTATTAAAACTTGCATAAGCGATTATAAGAACTTATTAATCATAGAATCGTATCCGCGTACGCTAAAATTCTTTTAGTTAAAAATTGTTTTATATGCTAACACTACAACTCATAAAAGCATTTGCGGCAAGCTATATTCATTACGGTTAAAACGCGACGTCATATAACTTGCTTGTTTACAACTTTTTAACCATATTCTTATCATATTTATATTGACTTTTTAAAATAGTTTTATATAATAGAATTATGACTAATATGTTTTAATTGAAAAAAATCACTATAGACGAAAATTGTATCCTTTGCGTAAAACACAAAAAGAGTGTTTTGATATGATTTACAAAGCTGCAAAATGTGTCCGTTAGTATAACGATGGAAATTACTTATATTTCCACTTTCCTATTGAACAAGACAATGATATATTAGATTTTTATAATTATATTTTAGCGGCGTTTTGGATGAATACAGCATAAAGCCAAAACTCGATAATAGCGCTGTTTCCGAAAATGTTGACAAGAATGCAACTATAAAAATAGAAAAACTATAAAGTTAGAGCTCCACAATGAACTACAAAATTATCAAAAAAGAGGCGTTTTACGTACTCGAAAAGATAAGCGAGCACAGTGTGCGCGACGGCGAAAACAACGTTAGCGTCCCAGCGTTTTGGGCACAATGCCATAGCGACGGGACGGTAGACCGACTCATTGGCAGTGCAAGCGACAAAGAGTCGGTTTACGGCATTTGCTACGGGCAAAAAGACGACGGCGATATATTTGACTATTCGGTCGCCGTGTTATGCGACGAGAACACGCAAGTACCCGACGGGTTGAAAAAGACTTTAATACCCGCACGGACGTGGGCGGTGTTCGAGTGCGTAGGCGCAATGCCGCAAGCAATTCAGCAAACTTGGCACGCTGTTACCACCGAATTTTTCCCGACGGTCGACTACCGCCCTACCGGCGAATTTGACATAGAGGTATATCCCGACGGCGATATGGATTCGAACGATTACAAAAGCGAAATATGGATACCCGTTCAAAAGCGCTAAACAATGATACTCAGTTACAAGCTTAATCCCCTGCCAACAAAAAAAACGCGGACGTTTAAGTTCGCGTTTTTATTATTTTCCGTCAGTCCATAAGTCCCAGTTTTTTGAGCAGCGGCAATAAAAATCCTACTATTACGGCATTGAGCACGAGCACGGGCACTTGCGTGGAAAGCCGTATTACAAACTCTACCTTGAAGGGCAGTCCGTACACCCTTGCAAGCTCGAATGTGGATATGCCGAGCGTACAAATAAGCGTAATCGCCACCGTGCCTATTAGCAGCTTGAGCCGCGGATCTATCTTGGGAATCTTGAACGCAAGCCCCATCAGCAACCCCATCAACGCGTTTGACAGCACCAGCAGCGGCAGCGGAAATCCGCCCGTCGATAGTATAAAGGTGCCTATAAGGTCGGTAAGGAATACCACCGTCATACCGCCCAACGGTCCCATGGCTATTGCCGAAATTATCCAAGGCATGTACACGAAAGTTATTTTGAAACTTCCGAACTGTAAAACCTGACCTACAAGCTTTAACACAAGCGCAAGCGCTACGAGAACGGCCCTGTAAGTAATTCGTCTTGTCCCGTCGATTTTCTTGCGTTTACCTAAATGCGCTTTATTATCTACGGTTGCAATTTCCTGTGAACTTTTGTCCATGTCGGGCAACCTCCAAATTATTGATATATCTCAGTATAGCCTATCCGTGCGATTTTATCAACCGATTACAACTGCTTTTTAATCATATTCTAATCTTTTTCATATTGACTTTTAATAATAGGATTATATAATATAATTGACGATTAACGGTCGGCAAAATATCGATATAAAACTTCGATGTTTTTTCGACCTTGCGAGGTTTTTATGTTCGGGAAAAATTTAGCGCGCGAGCTTAAACACTATCTTCGCCGCTTGTGGCCGTATTTGTTGACGCTCGGTGTGATAAGCGCCATTGCGTGTTTGATATTTTTGTTCGACGACAATCCCATCGAAATGAACGGACCGATAGCCGGGGGTGCCTTCTTTATAATGGCGGCTCTCGCATTTTTTGTACGCGGTTTGGTCCACGCATATAAATCGTTTTACGACGGCGTTAAATCGTTGAATGCGGAAAGCTCACAGTCGTTGAATGCTTTCCTCGGTGTACGCATTACCGCATTTATGATATTTATTGTATTTACCGGTCTTTTGCTGCTTGCGTGCGTATCGACTTTTGCGTGGGAATCGGTAGGTAAACTGTTTTCGGCATTCCCTACCGATTGGGCTTACTTTGTCGAGTTTTTCCTTTATATAATAATCTTTGCCGCCACCTTATATATAATCCCGATTGCGTTGGTTGTAGCTAACCGTTTTGAAAAGCATAAACAGCTTGCTATAGCCATCGGCACAATTACGTTGTTGCTATGCTTTTTTACAATCACACCGGAAGTGCTTTTGCTTATTCATGACAGTTCGACCGATATGCTGTCTGCATGTGTAACCGTCATAACCTCGCTTGTGTTATCCATAATATCCGATATTGGCATGTACATACTGACCCGCCGCACGTTGAAATCAGTGTTTTGCAATAATCAAAACGACGAAAACAGGGAAACGTTATGAAAAAGGATTATTCACCTACCGCTATTATTTTGGACATAGTTTTTTGTGCTTGCACGATCGGTATTAACGCCTTGTATTTTAAGCGCAACATACCGCTTTTTTCGGCTGGAATAGCTGTATGCGCCGTAATGATTATAGTAAATATCGTTTGTTTGGTGTTAGCAATAAAAAAGCAAAATCAAAACGAGCGTTACAACAAGATAATCACGTTTATCAGTATGCTGTGCACGATTATCGCCGCATTAATACCACTTATAGGCGTACTCGTTTTAATGTTTAAATAATATTGATATTAACAAATGTTTGTGATATATTATACAAGGACATTTTAGGAGTATGAAATGAAAATTATCGCAAGAAAACGCGAGGCGCCGACGCACTTAAATTACATAGATATTGTGATTTACGCATTACTGATAGTGACCGATATTGCACTGATTACAATGAGCATTGCCTTGGGCTGGTTTACTGCGGACAACGTTTTGTTTGATGTTGTATTGGCTTTGTTATTATTTGCTATTTGCGGCGGAAGTGTAGCGTATATGCTGTACAATTCCATTACAAAAAGATTGCGCAATAAGCTACCCGACTACTTAATAGTGTACGATAACGACGAGTTCATTTTTGCCGACGGCTACCGCTGCAAGCCGACCGATATAGTGGACGTCACCTGCAACAGAGCGCATAATTATACGGCTAACCCGTATTTACACAAATCCTACGAACACGGCTCGATTACCGTAAAAACAAAAGACATGTGCATATCTTACGGCGGTGTGGAAACCGTCGAGGTGGCGCACACCTTGATATACGAGTGCATAAAAGAGTACAAATTAAAGCAAAAAAATAATTAACCATGAAACTCGGCGAACATAGATTCGGTTTTAATATTTCCGCGGCAGTGTTGTTCTTGATAATAATGCTGCCGAATATAATTTGGTTTTTCGTACCCGCGCCGCACGATATTTTGAGCAACGCGTCAAAGACTGAAATACTCGATATTTTTGCCACCGTCTTTCAGGTGCTTATTTTGGCGACGCTGTGCGCGATTAAAAACACCACCGCAAAAAAGCTTAAGCTTTCGGTGTTGATAATATTATCCGCGGCGGCATGCTTGGCGTACTGTATTTGCTGGGCAGTGTACTACTGCGGCATAGCAAACGGCGGCGTATTTGTTTGCCTGTGCATTTTCCCCTGCTGCGCGTTTATGTTGTACGCAATCGATCGTAAAAACCTTATCGCAATCATTCCCATTACTGTTTTTACCGTACTGCACTTTATTTCAACCGCAATTAATTTTTTATAGAGCTGAATATAATTGCAAATCACAAATATTTGCCGCAAACAAAAATGTTACATAATCGCAGTTATGTGGCATTTTTTAATGTTTTTAAATATATATACAATTATATTCGGGATAATAGGTAAATATTGCCACCGTAAGTTGTATAATTCTTTTAGTATCAATTAAAATGAGAGGACAACTCATGAACATATTCAACAAATTATATTGCAGGACTTTTCAATTTGTATTCAAGGTGGCGCTGCCCATTCTGCCGTACAGACAACCCGAAATATTAAAGTCGGTAGACGACGTTCCCGCAGTACTCCAAGACAAAAAAATAGACAACGTGTTTATAGTGACCGACGGCGGCGTTATGAAATGCGGACTTGTGGACGGGCTGACCGCCGCGCTTTCCGCAGCTGGCATAGGGTACAGCATTTACGACAAGACCATGCCCAATCCTACCATTGCGGCAGTTGAGGAGGCGCGAGCGCAGTACATTGCCGACGGGTGCAAAGCCATTATCGCCGTTGGCGGAGGCAGTCCTATGGATCTTGCCAAGGCCGTGGGTGCGCGTATCGCCCGACCCAAAAAGAGCGTAAAAGCTATGGCGGGAATTTTGCACGTGCACAAAAAGCTGCCGCTGTTGATTGCCGTTCCCACTACTGCAGGCACGGGCAGCGAAACCACAATCGCCTCGGTCATAACTGACGGAGAAACGCACCGCAAGTTTGCAATAAACGATTTTCCGCTTATTCCTCGCTATGCCGTACTCGACTATAAGCTTACGTTGGGCTTGCCCAAAACGGTAACGGCGTACACTGGTATGGACGCGCTCACCCACGCCGTGGAGGCGTTTATAGGGCGCTCAACCACCAAGGACACGCGCCGCAACGCAATCGAGGCGGTTAAGCTTGTACACGGCAATCTCAAAACCTGCTACGACGATCCCACCAACGCCGACGCGCGGCGCAATATGCTGTATGCCGCGCACTATGCGGGCATAGCCTTTACCAAAAGCTACGTGGGGTACGTGCACGCAGTCGCGCACTCGCTTAGCGGCAAGTACGGACTTGCGCACGGGCTTACCTGCTCGGTGCTGCTGCCCGTCGTACTGGAAAGCTACGGCAAATCGGCGCACAAAAAGCTGGCTATACTCGCCCGCGAAATCGGCATTGCGGACAAGTCCGACAGCAAGCAAGCCGCGGCGACTAAGTTTATAGACTGGGTGTATTCGATGAACGATTACCTCAACATTCCGCGCGGGTTTACCGAGATAAAGGACGAGGACATCGACCAAATGTCCAAGTACGCCGCAAAGGAAGGCAATCCGCTCTACCCCGTTCCCAAACTGTTCTCCCGCAAACAACTCAAAAAATTATATCACAAGGTGCAACTGTAATGAACACAATAGAACAAATAGTAAATACGCAACGCGAATACTTTAACGCGCACAACACCCTGCCCGTAGCCACACGGCTGAAATACCTTAAATCGCTCAAAGCTACAATCAAAGCGCGCGAGCAGGATATACTCGACGCGCTCAAAGCCGACCTCAACAAATCGGCATCCGAATCGTACATGGTCGAAGTAGGTATGGTCTTGGAAGAGCTGTCCTACACGATTAAGCATGTAAAAAAATGGGCAAAGCCGTCGCGCCGCGGAACGCCGCTTGCGCAGTTTCCGTCCAAGAGCTACGTACTGCCCTCGCCTTACGGCGTAACGCTCATAATAGCACCTTGGAACTATCCCTTCCTGCTTGCAATGCAACCGCTTGTCGATTCGGTCGCGGCGGGTAATACGGTAGTGCTCAAGCCGTCGCGGGCGTCAGCGCAAACAAGCCGCGTGATGAAGGAAATAGTCGAATCGGTATTCCCGCCCGAATACGTCACGTGCATTTACGGCGAAAGCGCAAACGCCGAAGTATTGGACTGCAAGTTCGATTACATATTCTTTACCGGCGGCGCCGAGGTCGGCAAAAAGGTATACGAGGCGGCAAGCCGCAACCTTACGCCCGTCACGCTCGAGCTGGGCGGCAAAAGCCCCACCGTCGTGGACGAAACGGCAAAGATAGACCTTGCGGCGCGGCGTATTGTGTTCGGCAAGCTGCTCAATGCGGGACAAACCTGCATAGCGCCCGACTACATTGTGGCGCACAAATCGATTGCCGACAAGCTTGTCGAGTGCATGAAAAAGTACATTAACAAGCTATATCCCGACGCGCTCAACTGCGAGTACTTCGGCAAGATAATAAGCGAACGCCACTACAACCGCGTAAAGAATTTGCTTAGCGGCAATATCGTTTTCGGCGGCGGATATAATGACGAGCAACAAAAAATAGAGCCCACAATTATTTATCCCGCAACGCTCGACGACAACGCCATGCAGGAAGAAATTTTCGGACCGATTATGCCGGTGCTCACCTACTCCACCGAGTCCGAGCTTAACAAGATATTGGACGCCCACCCCACGCCGCTTGCATTCTATTTGTTTACGGGCAAAAAGAAAACCGAAAAGAAATTATTGCAGCGCGTACAGTTCGGCGGCGGATGCGTAAACGACGTAATCATGCACATTGCAACAACAAAAATGCCGTTCGGCGGCGTTGGCACTTCGGGCATAGGCAGCTATCACGGCAAGACCGGATTTATGACTTTTTCGCACTGCAAGTCCATACTCAAAAAATCCACCAAGCTCGACATGCCTATACGTTATACACCGTACTCAAAATTCAAGGACAAGCTTGTGCGATTCTTTATGAAATAGCTATTTCTAAAATGCGGCGACTCGCCGCATTTTTTATTGGACAACCTATTGACAATAACGGTATGACATGATATATTGTTATGAGCTTATGAAAAACCCGTTTAAAGCACTGACAAAATTCGATATATGCTTGTGGGTAGTTGCTTTCGCGACTATTATTCTCACATTTTTCCTTACAAGATCGCAAGACTATATGACGCTTGTTTCGTCGATAACCGGCATAACAATGCTGATGTTTATTGTTAAAGGCAACGTCGTGGGGCAGTTTTTGACCGTGATTTTTTCGGTATGCTACGGCATAGTATCGTACTTTACCAAATACTACGGCGAGATGATAACCTATCTCGGCATGAGCACGCCCGCGGCAATATACGCAATAGTAACCTGGTTGCGCCACCCGTACAAAGACAGCTCAAGCATATCCATTGCCAAGCTCAACACAAAAAAGGTAACCATAGTCGGCGTAATTTCGGCGGCCGTCACGGTGGCGTTCTACTTTATACTGCGCGCGCTCGGCACGTCCAACCTTGCAATAAGCACCGTATCGGTCGCACTGAGCATGATGGCGGCGTGCTTTACTGTTTTGCGCAGCCCGTTTTACGGTCTTGCATATGCCTGCAACGATATTGTGCGTATAGTTTTGTGGTCAATGGTTGCCGCAACCGACACCTCGTGTTTGCCCATAGTAGTATGCTTTTGTTTGTTCTTTATTTACGACACGTACGGATTTATAAACTGGACGAGAATGAAAAAAAAGCAAAATGCCGCCACGGCACAACCTGCCGAGGAATTGCCTGCACAACCCTCCGAGGAACAATCCGAGCAACAACCCGAAAATAATACGCAAACAAATTAATTGTTTTTTTGCATAATTGCGTTAAAACGGTTGATTTTTAAATACGCTTATGCTATACTTACAAAGTAATGAGCCACTATAGTCTAGAGGTTAGGACGTTGGCCTCTCACGCCGAAGACCCGGGTTCGATTCCCGGTGGTGGTGCCA
>CAMWLQ010000031.1 GCA_947175195.1 uncultured Clostridia bacterium
TTCAGTTTCTTTGCCATAAAAGTTTCTCCTTGTAAAATTTATTTACAATCGCGGTACTTACGAGGTTTTGTCCCCTCTCCCGGAATAGTAACTAAGTAGTAGTAATAGGTTTGCGCTTTCGCGCTTTTTTGTTCGGTATAGACCGGACTCATATGAGAGTGCGGAGAGCCGCGTTAGACAAGGAAGTCCGAGCGGCGACGGGGAGTGTAGACCCACCTACATGACCCAAGACGCCGTATCACGCGAACTATACGCGCTCGAATTTAAAGGTCCACCTTCTCCAGCTGGTAAGTATCAAGCTCCGCCGGCGTAAGCCGTCCGAATATGTTGATGTCTACCATGCACTTGCCGGTTGTGGTGTTTATGCTCTTGATCTCGCCCGTCATATCGGTGAGCGGTCCGTTTACGACGCGAATGGAATCGCCTACCGCAAAGTCCGTTCTTACCGTGACCTTCTCCAGCTGCATACGGCGGATTTCGTCCTCCGTGAGCGGTGTGGGCTTGCCCTGCGGTCCGACAAAGCCGGTTACGCCGCGCGTGCCCGTAATAAGATGCCACATATCGCGGGTATAAATCATTTTGACCAGTACGTACGAGGGGAACATTCTGCGGTGCACAACCTTGCGCTTGCCGTTTTTCTCCTCAACAATATCTTCCATGGGGATGCGAATATCTATCAGCCTGTCCTCGATGTTGTTCTTTTGGAACGCCGTTTCAAGGTTGACCTTAACAAGATTTTCGTAGCCGGAATAAGTATGCAAAATAAACCACTGCGCTTCGGGAAGTTCTTGCTCGGTCATAACAACCCTCCTCCGCCGCCGATAAGCGTGCTAAGCGCCGTTACGCTGTCCGCACTGAGTCCGCCAAGCAGCAAATTGTACAAATAACCCAAAAGCGAGTCGAACGCCAATACTACAAGCAAAAAGCAAACTGTAACCAAAAGCACTGTGCCGGTCTGTTTGAGCACTTTGCCAAACGTCGGCCACGTAACTTTTTTCAGCTCGGAAAAGAAATCCTTAAACCAACGGCGTACCTTGCCGGGCTCCTTTCTTTTCTTGCCTTTGTTTTTATCCTTGTTCCCTTTTTGGGCGGAATTTTCCTTGATTTCGTCCGCCATTATTTGGTTTCCTTATGAACAGTGCGCTTTTTGCAAAAACGGCAGTACTTTTTAAGCTCAATCCTGTCAGGATCGTTCTTTTTGTTCTTCGTGGTGTCGTAGTTGCGCTGTTTGCATTCGGTGCATTCAAGCGTTATGCGTATGTTTCTAGGTTCCATACATTCCTCCGAAAAGTCGCTAAATAAAACACCGCGAAACGGTGCTTAATAAGATTTTACCACAGCACCCCTATCTTGTCAAGCGTTTTCGGTTACTTATTCATACTTCTTTTTATAATTACAGTGCCAAAGACCGCCAAATAACGTCAAGCGTAGGGTTGTAGTTTTGTTCAACCCACAACACATTATTGCTGCCGAGTCCCCTATTGATTTTATCGATACTGTATGTGCCGTTTTCCGTCGGACATTTCGGCGTATTGTAAGTAAGCAGCTTTGCCGGCTCAATCAGTTTTTTCGAAGGACGATATGACGTGCCGAAAAGCCTGTTGACTATTTGTATATGGTTTGCATATTGCTCGATTATAACTTGCCGCTGCTCCACGATTGCCGCAGTGTAAGTACTCACCTGCGCAACCACCTCGGGAATAAACGGGATTGCAACAAGAACACGACTGTCTGAAAACACCTTGCCTTCAACAAACATAATTTCATCCGTTTGGGTATTCAAAAGCACCATGTCACACTTTTTGCCGCCGCCGACAGCGCCGTTTAAATTAATTTCAATATCGAGCACAACAACATTGGACTTGCATTGCGCGCCGTACGTATACGAATACAATCCGTCTAAAAGTTGTCTTTCCATTGCCTTCCCATTGGAGTCGGCATATCTGTGTCTAACTTGGTTTTTGAACGTTTCGTAATCGGACAATCCTTCGGTATCTCCACCGTAACGTTCATAATTATTATCTCGCTTAAACAAACCACCCGAAAACTTATAAAGACATCCGCCCTTATAGTAGAAGTGCAGTTCGTTTTTTCTTACGGCAGGGAATACCTTACCTCTAAACACATCGGCTTTCAGTTTAGCAAACAGCTCGGCATTTGCGCCGTTCGTCATCTTTTGTATTTGTGTCGCATTAAACTCTCTTATGAATGCCATAAATTCACCTTGTTAATATTATATCGTCTTATCGGTATGGACGCAAACAGTTTGCTTTGCATTTACAGTTTTCTTTAACAGCTCTACGTCTTCCGCGCAAGCGTGACCGTTGGTGTGCAGGTCTATAACCTTCATTCCCAGTCCCCGCACGCCCGTTAAAAATTCAGCCATGGACTCGGTTTCTTTATAGCCATTCCATATAGAATAAATCAGCGTGCCCTCTTTTATATCGGCTGTCGCGAATAGTTTTTTGATATAATCGAGCATTGTCGGACGAACAAGCATTGTAAAACGTTTTGTGCCGTTTGCAATACCACGCAGTCCGCGCTTGTTTTGTATGGCAAAAAACATATCCTTTCGCGCATCTCTCACCGCACGAGGAGTGAATGCGACTACGTCATCGAACACGTCTGGACGCGGAATGCAACCACCCGCCGCCGCGGCAATAATCGCTGTATAATTATCCATATACATAATTCTACCGCTACGCTTGCTTGCGCGGTAAATGCTCACAAGCCTATCGATATTAGTCCCCGACTGCAACACAAACACGGGAGAATCGGTAGCCCGCATTATTCCAACAGCCTTGTTTTCAAGCTTGGATTCCGTCATCGTGCAAGCATTCTTTCCTATGTTAGTGCCCTCGTGAATCAGGACGTCAACAGACTTCGGCAAAGCGGTCAGCAATTTGTCTTTATCCTTTCTGCCATGGAATCGAAAATCACCCGTATAGAATATGCTTTTCCCTCCCGCCTCGAATAACAGCATATAACTGTCAAACGCCGAATGGTCGCAAAGAAACGGGTTTATTTTTATTCCGCCTATTTTAAATGTCAGCCCGTTGCGATATGTGATAATATTTTCGGGCAATTCGTTGCCGCGATACTCGCTCATTGCTTTGACAATCCGATACGCTCCGTTGCCAATATACACAGGACAATCACGCTTGTACTTTATTAGTCACGCATGGTCCTCGTGATAGTGCGAAACTACAACCGCCGAGTAATGTTCATTCAAAATTTCCCGCTCGAGTTGGTCGCCGTTGCCATCCAACGCTTTACCCAGCTCGACCAATATTCGCGTATCGCCATAAGTGATTTCTATTAAATTTTCGCCTATCTTTTCACGCCCACGCAAAATGTTATAATCCAAACTTTTATCCGACATTACTCCAATCTCGCTAACCCTTATTCCTTCATCTTTCATCTTATCTCTCCTATATAAATACAACCACAGTCTTACATTGCGCAATTATAACTAATAACCACAAATTTATCAAGCGTTTTTCTATACTTTTCAAAAAAATAATCTACAAAAAACTACAAAATATATTGACGGCAAAAGCAACGTGCGGTAAAATATAAATATGAAACTAAAGAGAACTACAAGCATACTCCGACGCTTGTTAATCATTGTCGGTGTGATTTTTTCGTTGGCTACTTTTTGCGCGTGCGCAAATAATGAATCATCCTCCGACCGCACCATTGCAGGTGTTTTCGCGTCCGACGTGATTATTGTTTACGACGGCATGCCACATTCCATTACAGTCACGAATACGCTGACTACCGATTCCGTTTTGTACTCTACCGACGGCAAAAATTATTCCGAAACCCAACCCACATACACTCTCCCCGGTGACTACACAATTTATTTTAAGGTCAACCGTTCGGGCTACAAAGAGTTTTCGTCGTCCGCTGTCGTGTCCATTTCGCCGTGCGTTTTGAATGACGTTTCCGCACAAAACATATCGGTAACATACGACGGGCAGCCTCATACCGTAACCATAGACGGATTGCTGCCGTCCGATTTCGTTCTATACTCCACCGACGGATTGTCTTTTTCGTCGAAAATTCCGTCGTTTACGAAAATCGGAGAATATACAATATATTACAGCGTAGAACGCGATTACGGCTATTACAAATCGTCGTGCACCTTGACAATATTATCCGCCGTGTACGGTCGATACTTTAACCAAGCTTACGGCGTTGTCGAGCTTTCGCCGTATACTGCCACATTTGATTCCGCGGACTACATCGGTTTTATAGGCGATGAGCCGTTCTCCGTTGCCGACGGCGTGTTGACTTATAAAGAACTTACGTTTGAGTTGTTGTCCGATGAGGATTATGTGTACAGGCTGATTGTTTCGGACAATAACGTTTACTTTTGCGCCGATTCGTCGGGCAAGCTTGCCGTTTCTTTCGTCGACGGAGCCGCGGTCATAAAACTCGGCGACGACACTCTCCTTTCCGTTCCGAATTACAACTACTGTGAAAGCGGAAACATTACGGATTATATCGAGTTATGCTTTGAGCAAGCGTTCGGATATTCCAATGATATTACCGAGGTGCGGGTCGACTTATCCAATCGTGACATTAACCCGATTTCTTTCGGCTGTCAGTATGTTACTTATGACGGAAAACCGCACGGCTTTGAATTTGCCGAGTCGGTCAAATATATTTCCGAACAAACAATGTTTACCGACGTGGGTAGGCACACCGTTTCGGTCGTGGTCGTTTCGGAGGAGTTTCTTCCGTGCGTTGTAGACTGCACAATGGTCATACTGCCCGACCTAACTGGCGTATATGCAACGTCGGAGCATGTGATACAAATCTCCGACGAGACGATCGAGTTTGACGGGGTTGACTGCGGAGAGCTTTCCGTGATTGGCGACGACTGGGCTTGGAATGGTTTGCCAATAACCGTTGCGAACGACGGAATCGTGTACGACGGCGTAACCTACACCGCAACAACGGATATAATACTTGTCGTACAGCCTGATGACGAACAGTACGCACTTTTGCGTTTGCCGCAAAAAACCGACCAACTCGATTTATCTTACAACGGAACGGCGCTTACATTTGCTATTGACGACGAGGTATTGTTAAGTATTCCGCTAAACTGCGATTACGTGACGGTGCTGCTCCAAGATGCCGAACTCCCCTCGATTAATCAAAACGGCACAAACACTTTCATAATCGGGCGCGGCGATCTAAGTTCGAACGTAGTTATCATTAATATAAAACGGATTGTTTCGAACTAAAAGTAGTATTTGTCAAATATAGTAAAATCGCTTGACAAAAAATATAAACCGTGATAGAATAACAGCACTGTGGCCCCATGGTCAAGCGGTTAAGACATCACCCTTTCACGGTGAAATCATGGGTTCGAGTCCCGTTGGGGTCACCAACTGCGAATAAATCCGAACACCC
>CAMWLQ010000032.1 GCA_947175195.1 uncultured Clostridia bacterium
ACCCCGACCGCAGCGGAGGGGTGTAGGCAAAAAGGGCGACCCGCCGCATACATGTTACGTTATTACCCCCCCCTTAATTCCGAAATCATAAGTTGTATTAATTATTCATCAAAATCTAATACAAAAGTACCGAAATTATCTAACACCGAGATATGCTTTCTCTCATATAAGTCTTGGTCGATTTTTCTTTTTTGCCATACCTCGCAAAAGCCGTCCTTGCTTATCACACTTGTTTTCATGATACAAAAGCCTTCATTTTGAAAACCCTTATATCTACCGCCATGCCTTATAAACAGCATTCTATAATGAACGCAATTTATACACCTATTCATTTTATCCGAACATTGACCGTCGCATGTATTTTCTTCGGTTGACATAGCGTACTCCATGTATTATTACAATCGCAATATTTTATACTATACATTACATTCGTGATAATGTCAAACAAAATATTACAATTGTGATAGCATGTTTACATATGAATATTGCAAGTGTAATAAAGGCATTGCGCATTGAAAGCGGTTTAACACAAACAGAATTAAGCGCAAAGCTAAATATAGCGCAAGCAACCATTGCGTGTTATGAAAACGGACAACGCGAGCCGCACATTCTAAGTCTTATTGCCTATGCGGATTATTTCGGTTGCTCCGTAGACTTTATTGTTGGGCGTAGCGATGAATATGGTAATAAAACATATTCGGAAACAACGCGCAAAATGACCGAAATTTTAACTGATGACGAGATAGATTTCATCAATAAATATCGCACCCTATCCGACAAACAAAAAATGTTATTGCAGGGTTACATTGACGGATTAAAAAACGTTTAAATTTGATACCCCCCCCCCAAAAAAAAACTATCTCATGTGCACCGTCAACTATTTATATGATAACCAACAAGTGAATTTATGAGTGTAACCAAATTTCAAGAAAGGTTTTGTGAATGTCTGCGGTATTCCAACGTTACCCAAGTGGAACTCGCAAATGCCGTACATGTTACAAAACAGTGTATTAGTGATTACAAATCCGGAAGAATCGAGCCGAGCATCGATACGCTTTTTGCTATATGCCAATTTCTTGACGTTTCCGCCGATTATTTATTGGGATTGACCGATTAAGTAATTATGCGGCTGCGCCTGGATTTCTCCGCTACGCGCTATCGCGCTACGGTCGAAATGATGGGTGTTAGAGTTTACTTTTCGTAAATTACTATAAAGAATAGCAAAGTTTATACTCCCATCACCCCGACCGCAGCGGAGGGGTGTAGGCAAAAAGGGCGACCCGCCGCATACATGTATTGTCATTATCACATTCAATTTTGCATTAAAAAAACACCCGCGCGGTTTGCACGGGTGTTTTATTATAAACTCGATTATTTGAGTTCGACGGTAGCGCCAACGTCGGCGAATTTCTTTTTGATTTCTTCCGCCTCGGCTTTGCCAACGTTCTCCTTAACGGTGGAAGGAGCGTTGTCGACAAGCGCTTTCGCCTCACCAAGGCCGAGCGAGGTAAGCTCACGAACAACCTTGATAACGGGAATCTTGTTGGGACCAACGTCTTTAAGCACAACGGTGAACTCGGTTTGCTCTTCCGCTGCGGGAGCCGCGGCGCCTGCCGCAGGAGCTGCAACAGCCATAGCCGCTGCCGATACGCCAAACTTCTCCTCGATTTTCTTAACAAGGTCGTTAAGCTCGAGAACGGTCATTTTTTCGATCTCTTCGATCATCTTATCCAAATCTGCCATGATAGAATTATTTCTCCTTAAAAATTTTTTTGTGGGCCTCTATCGTTTTGCCCTAATGTTTCGGCGTTTACGACGCCACTCGTTGAATTCGGAATTATGAATTCTGAATTCGAAATTGGTTGTTTACTTGTTGTTTCCTAAGTGCGTAGGCGCGTGCAAGAGCAGGAAGTCCGAGCGCGGGACGACGGGAGTTTAGACCTACCTAAATGACCGAGTACCGCGCGAAGGCTGACGAACTATTGCACGATGCATACGTGCTTAGGTTATGCCTTTTGTTTTGCGACTTCGCTAATCGCAATAGCCAACGAACGCATCGGGCTGGTAAGCAAGCCAAGCAACTGTGCCAAAAGCACGGGTTTTTCGGGTATGCTTGCGAGCGATTTTACGCCGTTCTCGTCGAACTTTTTGCCTTCCACAACGCCGCACTTGATTGTCATGGGCGTTTTGCCTGCGTACTCGGCAAGAATACGGCAAGGCGCGACAGGATCGTCCTTAGGTCCGAACGCCGCAGCGGTGGGACCGTTGAAGTATTCGTCAAAGCCGGTGTTACCCGTCTGTTCAAACGCGCGGGAAAGCGCGCTGTTTTTGATTACGTGATACACAACGCCCGCGTCGCGCAATGCTTTACGCATAGCGGTGTCCTGAGCAACGTTTATACCACGGTAATCGACCAAAACTACGGACGAGGAATTGTTGATTTTTTCAACCACCTCGGCAACGTATGCTTTGCGCTGATCGATATTATGTTCCGACATTTTAACCTCCTTGAAGATTTAAAGAAAAGCGACGCTTGAACATGTCGAGCGTCGCAAAAAATCCAACGTAAAAAACCGTTAAATCGTTTGAGTGCCTCGACAAGTCGACCGAATGGTCGTTTAAGTTTCCGCTTGTGTCTTGGGCGCGAGTGTCATCTCGCTATTAAAACCTGTTTGAGTACTTTATTGTTATGCTCTTACGTTTACGCGAACGCCGGGACCCATAGCGGGCGTGACGTATACGCTCTTGAGGTAAGTGCCTTTTGCAGCTGCGGGCTTTGCCTTGATTATGGCGTCCATAAGCGTATCGAAGTTTTCCTTCAGCTTGTCCGCGCCAAAGCTCTTTTTGCCGATGATGCAGTGCACAATAGCCGTTTTGTCCACACGGTATTCGACCTTACCCGCTTTTGTTTCGGCAATCGCCTTGGCAATGTCTTGGGTAATCGTGCCGGCTTTGGGGCTGGGCATCAAGCCTTTGGGACCGAGGATACGGGCCACTCTACCGAGCTGACCCATCATGTCGGGCGACGTGATGATTACGTCAAAGTCAAGATAGTTTTCGTTCTGGATCTTGGCGATAATCTCTTCCGCGCCGACGATGTCCGCGCCTGCCTTTTCGGCAATGTCCGCTTTTTCGCCCTTGGCTATAACGAGTACGCGCACGCTTTTACCTGTGCCGTTGGGAAGAACGACGGTGCCGCGCACCTGTTGGTCGGCTTGACGGGGGTCAACGCCGAGCTTGATGTGCGCCTCGATCGTTTCGTCAAACTTGGCGGTGGCAATCTCTTGTATCTTGGCAAACGCCTCGTTGGTGTCGTAAAGCTTGCTGCTGTCTACGAGTGCAGCGGCGGCTGTATATCTCTTTCCGTGTTTCATATCAGTCCTCCACCACAACTCCCATAGAGCGAGCCGTGCCCGCAACCATGGACATAGCCGTTTCGAGCGATCCCGCATTGAGGTCCGCCATCTTGAGCTTTGCAATTTCCTCGATTTGCGCCTTGGTTATTTTGGCAACCTTGTCGCGATTGGGCTTTGCCGACGCGCTCTCGATGCCGCACGCCTTTTTGATAAGAACAGCTGCGGGCGGGCTTTTGAGCACGAACGTGAACGAACGGTCGGAATAGATGTTGAGCACCGCGGGGATTATAAGTCCCACTTGATCCTTGGTGCGCTCGTTGAATTCCTTAACGAACCCTGCAATGTTGATGCCGTGCGGGCCTAAGCTGGAACCTACAGGCGGTCCCGGGGTGGCTTTGCCGGCGGGTAGCTGTAATTTTACAACAGCATTCAGTTTCTTTGCCATAAAAGTTTCTCCTTGTAAAATTTATTTACAATCGCGGT